>JAPOZT010000031.1 GCA_026705925.1 Gemmatimonadota bacterium | reverse complement strand
TACGGCCGTGGGTTCGTCGTCGTCGACGGCGTAGGTTTCGATGGCCTTCTCGTCGACCTCCACGCCGAGACCGGGCTTGTCCGGCACCTCCATGTACCCGTCCACCACTTTGATCCGTTCAGTCAGCAGGTCGGTCTGCCAGAGTTCGTGGCAGGTGATATAGGGCAGCTGGGCATGGGACAGCACCGAACCGATGTGGGCGGCGAAAGTCGTGGTCAGTCCGGCCCCCACCATCTGCAGCCAGAAGGGCTTGTTCAACGCGGCCGCCATGATGCCCTGCCGCATCGTCCCCGAGGCACCGCCGCCCACCACGAATCCGTCGCTGACCTCAGCCTGCCAGACGTCGTCGCCGAAGTGTTCCACGATGGGCTTCTGAATGCGTT
This sequence comes from Gemmatimonadota bacterium, assembly GCA_026705925.1. Lineage (GTDB taxonomy): Bacteria > JAAXHH01 > JAAXHH01 > JAAXHH01 > JAAXHH01 > JAAXHH01. Next base: position 149,328 of record JAPOZT010000031.1, on the reverse strand, counting down.
CCCGGAGCATCTGCGCGCCCTTGAGGTCTTTCCGCAGGTAGAAAGGACTTTCGTACATGCCCACGTTCACTCGCTGGTCGAGTTGGGACAGGATCTGCTCCGCCTTCGCCTGGGTGAGCAGGAAACCGTTGAAGTCCACGTCGAACCGGTAATCGGCCGGAACAACCTGGCTCACCGCGTCGATCTGGGCGATAATGTCGCGCCAGGGCCGCGCCTTCATCTTGAAGGACGTGTAGCCGCGCCGCAGGGACTCCTCCGCCTCCTTGACCCAGTCTTCGGGCGCCATGTCGATATCCCACCAGGAAAGGGGGCAGCGGTCCCGCAGCTTGTTGCCCAGCAGGGCGTGCACGGGCACTCCGGCGTCCTTCCCGCACAGGTCGATTACGGCGATCTGCGGTCCGAAACCGATATCGTCGTCCCACATGATGGTCCAGGGGTCCTTGCCGACCAGTCCGGCGGTGTCGGAAGCGCCGTGGCCGTCGGTGATGCTGACCAGGCCGTTGTCGGTCTCCAGCCGGTATACCCAGACGCGCTCGTTATGGGTGTTCGCCCGGGCCATGGCGTGATCGACGTGCGGGGCGTAGAACGGCACGTTCAGGGCCGTTCGTTCGGCGTGCGTGATCTTCATGGAATCCTCCTGCGGTGGTAAGGGACGGTAGGGTCGGGACGGGCGTGAAGTCTATATAACTAAAGCGGGTTCCAGAAAATGCAATCCATTTATAAACACTGGCCTTGCCTCGGTTTTTCGATCTGGTTACATTCCATTCAGGATGGCTCCAGATCGCTTACCAGGTTAAACAGAGGATCACTTGAAACTCGAAAGTCGGGTCGCTATCGTCACGGGCGGCAGTTCCGGTATTGGGCGAGGTATATCCATCGAACTGGCCAGGGAAGGAGCCCGCGTCGTGGTCTGCGACCTCGTCGAACGGCCGAAGCCGGGCAAGTACCATGACCAGGACGTGACGACGCCTACTGTGGCGGCCTTGAACGAGATAGGTTCCGAAGGCCTCTTCGTGCAGGCCGACGTATCGGACGAAACGGCCGTCAACCGCCTGGTGGACCAGACGTTGGAAACCTTTGGCGGCCTGGACATCCTGGTCAACAACGCGGGCATTTTCGCCCTGGGGGACAGCCAGACGACCCCGGTCGAGACGTGGGACCGCATCATGGGCGTGAACCTGCGGGCCCTGTTCCTGACAACGCGCGCGGCCGTGCCGCACCTGAAGGCATCCCGCGCGGGACGGATCATCAACATCGCATCCGTGCACGCCTTTCACGGCGGCGGCGGGCCGGCGTACGCGCCCGCCAAGGCCGGTGTCGTCAACCTGACGCGCGACACGGCGGTCGAACTGGCGTCGCACGGCATAACCGCCAATACGATCTGCCCGGGCTACATCGAGACGCCCATCCAGGATTACCTGACCGAGGACCAGGTCGCCGAGGCGCTGGAGAAGACCCCGCTGCCCCGGCTGGGACTGCCGAAGGACATCGGCCGAGCCTGCGTGTTCTTCGCGTCGGACGACGCCGAGTGGATCACCGGAACGGCCCTTCCCGTGGACGGCGGCTGGCTGGCGCCTATTTGGTAGACTGCGGATCAATCGGCCGGCCCCGGTCTGGCAGGTTGGCGGGTCAATAGGCTGGCCCCGATCTGGTAGGCGGGCCCGACAGGTCTAAGTTCTAATGGAAAAACTCTTTGCCATAACCGGCGGCATCTCGGCGCTCCTGGGGGTGGTCGCCGGGGCCTTCGGCGCTCATGGCCTGAAGGGCCGGATCTCGCCGGAATTGCTGGAGATCTTCGAGACCGCCGTCCGGTACCAGATGTATCACGCCTTCGGCCTGCTTTTCGCGGCCTGGGCGGTCTCGCGCTGGCCGGACGCGATTCCGCCGGCGGCGGGATGGTCGTTCATCGCGGGCACGGTGCTGTTCTCCGGCAGCCTGTACGTGCTGAGTCTTACGGGCGTCCGGTGGCTGGGTGCCGTGACCCCACTGGGCGGTGTGGCGTTCATCGTCGGCTGGCTGCTCCTGGTCTACGGTATATATCGGGCTTGAATCGACAGGATTTCGAATGCGTGTCGTAACCGGAATCATCGCCCACGAAACGAGTACGTTCACGACCGTGGAAACCACCCGGAGGAATTACCAGGAACGGTACGGCGGCCTGCGGGGCAGCGAGATCCTCAAGGCTTTCAGGGGTGCGAACAAGCCCACGGGCGGCTTCATCGAAGGAGCGGAAGCCCACGGGTTCGAACTGATCCCCACGATCGTGGCCGAACCCCATCCGAGCGGTCCCACGCCGCGAGCGCTTTTCGACGAGATCGTCGAAGAGATGCTGGAGGGTTTTCGCGGCGCGGGTCCCATAGACGGCGTGCTGCTCGAACTGCACGGCGCCATGGTGGCCGAGGGCATCGACGATGGCGAAGGGTACATCCTCTCCGCCGTCCGGGACCTCGTCGGGGACCTGCCCATCGTGGGGCAGCTCGATATCCACTCCAACATGACCCCGCTGATGATCGAGCAGGCCGATGTGCTGATCGGCCGGGAGTCCTATCCGGAGGTGGACATGGCACCCCGGGGACGGGAATGCGCCGATGTGCTCGTGCGTATACTGAAGAATGGCTTGCGGCCCACCATGGCACTGCACCAGATCCCCATGGTCTGGGGCATGAACCAGGTGACGGCCCATTCGCCCATGAAAGAGGCGATCGACTACCTCCATGAAATCGAATCGAGGTCCGGGGTCGTCTGCGGATCGATCGCCACCTGCTTTCCGCTGGCGGACATACCCCACATGGGCGCGTCCGTGTATATCGTGACGGACGACGACCGGGAGATGGCCCAGCGCTACGCCGATGAACTGGGCGCCTGGCTGTACGACCGGCGGGCCGACTGGCATTACCCCATGCCGTCGACGAAGGAGACGCTGGAACGGGTCCGCGAAGAGGGCCTGTACCCGGCCGTGCTGGCGGATCGGAACGACAACACGGGCGGCGGTTCGCCGGGTGACAGCACGGCCATGCTGCGGACGTTCATCGAGGCCGGACTCGAAGACGCCTGCGTCATGTACATCGTCGACCCCGAGGCGGTGGACCGGTGCATGGACGCCGGCGTGGGCGCTACGGTTACGCTGGAGATCGGGGGGAAATCCACGCCGCTGCAGGGCGATCCGGTGACCATGACGGCGGAGGTGCTGGCCCTGTCGGACGGCAGGTTCCGGTATCACGGCCCCATGCTCGCCGGCCTGGAGGGTACGATGGGACCGTCGGCCCATATCCGGCAGGAAGGTGTACACGTCATTCTCGTGAACGAGCGCGAACAGCCTTTCGATACGGCGTTTTCGGAATCTCTCGGCCTGGACCCCAAAGAGATGCGTTACATCGGCGTCAAGTCATCGGCCCACTTCCGGGCCGGATTCGAACCCTGGGCGGGCGCGATCCACGTGGTCACGGAACCGGGCGTCCATGACGCCGCCGTGGTCACCTACCACCGCCTCGGAAGGAAACTCTATCCGCTGGACGGCGCGCAGGCATGACGCAGCGATCCAGGCGGCACGGTAGTATCCAGGGCTGACGCAGGGATTCCTGCAACAGCACAGCACGCAGGCCTTAAAAGGCTGACCGGAACCTGACATGAACAAAGCGACCCAGAAAATCGATGCCGCTGCGATCTGGTTCGATCACCAGACGCTGATCAGGAACGTGGACGTCCTGCTCACGGTCTACGACCAGGCCGCGCAGGGCGTGCTGGACCTGGCGAACAGCGAGGGTTATTTCGAAGGCGTCGATCCGGAACTGCTGAAATGGCCGCCTTCGCGGACGGCCGGCGGAGCAATAGGGCTGGAGGGACTGGGCTACCGCGCGAAGCTGATCGGCGCGATATACGAAGGGGTTCCCCTCCTGCGCGACCAGCGGATGGGCGAGGCCTACGACCAGTTTCGGCGGGTCGCCCCCGACTACTACCAGTCGGTCCAGTTGTACGCCCGCGTGAGGGAGCAGTTCCTGCAGCAGGACCCGGAAGCCACCGCCCAGTTCCTCGAACTTTACCAGACGGTCTATGTCGAAGCGCTCCGGGCGAGCAACGTGTTCACCCCGGACGAAGGCGAGGCCGCCCTGGCCGGGGCCAGGCTGTCCCGCGTGCCCCTGTCTCACGCCCAGCCAGTCGCCGAGAAGCTCAAGGACATCGTGCCGGAGGACGACCCCATCTGGCAGGTTACCTATCCCTGCACGCTCGACGGCAGGGAAACCCGCTCCACGCTGAGAGAGATTTTCCACAACACCGCGCAGAAGACGCTCGAATACCTGGCCGCCGGCGAACTGCTCGCCGTTCGCTACAATACCTATACCAACTTCGCGTGGTTCGGCTGCGCGGTCTGGAAGATCATCAGCGACGCCGAACTGCTTGCCGAGTTCTGCCGCCGTCACGTCCCGAGCAAGTACATCCAGCGCAAGATCGACGGCGTGCAGGAGGACATACTGCTCGGTCAGGCCATGATGGTGGAGTTCTTCCAGGCGCACCAGGAGAACCCCGCGCAACTCAAGCCTACCGGATACTGGTACGGCCATCACTATACGAGCCTGACCCGGGACATGATCGACCTGACCCATGCCCTGATGGACAAGTGCAACCTGGTCATCTACCGGATCAACCAGCACATGAAGGACCATGAGGAGGAGAGAGCGAGAATCCCGGACGAACTCTCCTCCATGCTGGAACCCATGGTGGTGCCGCCCCTGCTGGACCGGACCGCCGCGGGCCATTTCCTGGAGTATCCGCACGTGGGGCGCAACGCCCGGTATTCTCCGGTCAAGCGCGCCACGAAACTCACCCGGTGGATCGGCGCCTCGTGGCGGTACGTCAGGAACAAGCTCGCCATCGAGGAGGAGATCCAGGACGAGCGGGATCGGCTCGATGCGGCCTGGGACAACAGTCTCACCTGGGCCGACCGGACCCTGAAGATCTTCGGCATTACGGTCAAAGTCCACGTCGATCCGATGGTCGGCGAGCTGGCCCGTGTGCTCAAGCTGCATGAGGGGCGGTACAAGGTCCTCTTCTTTCCGACCCACCAGAGCGTCTTCGACCATCCCGTCATGTACAAGGTGCTGCAGTCCCGTGTGCTGCTGGACGCCCTGGGCTGGGAGAACTCCCGTCCCTGCACCATCCTGTCCCGGTCGGGACTGACGGAGTACGTGACCTTGCGCCTGGGATCCTGGAGCACGACCCTCTTCGGCGTGAACGCCGCGGAATTCGACCGGCTGCTCGAGGAAGTCGACGGTTACGTAGTCCTGCCCCGCGCGGGCGATACCAACAACGCGACCCAGCGATTCGCCGGACTGCTGGAAAAACGGCCGGGCATCATCTACGCCGCGGGGACCACGGCGGCCTTCGACATCCAGTCCATACCCCTGCAGCACGGACTTTTCAGCAAGATTCCGCCCGACGTGGTCATCATTCCCATGGCCTTCAGGGGCATCCATTCCATCTGGCCCAAGTGTCCGAGGCGGAACATCCGCATAAACCCTGGCCAGGTCGAAGTCGTGGTGGCGCCGCCCATGATGGGAGAGACCACGCTGTTCCCCCGGCGCCGGTCCCTGAGACCCCAGATCGAACCGGCGGCGCTGTTCCAGGCGGTGCAACTCGTTCACCTGCTCAATCCGAATCATCGGCCGTAACCGCCGCTCAATTCCTTTCACGAACCAACCGGGCAAACCCATCATGAACCGGATACGAACCCTCTCTTGCATCCTGCTGGCCTGCGGGCTGGCCTGGCCGGGAACGGACGCAGCGGCATCCCGAGTCGACGTCATCAGGCTGACCGGTCCGATCGGTCCGATCAGCGTCCAGCACGTGTCCGCCGCGATCGAACGGGCGGAAGACGACCGATCGGAGTGCCTGGTGATCCTGCTCGACACCCCCGGCGGACTGCTCCAGTCCACCCAGATGATGATAAAGGACATGCTCGCGTCCAACGTGCCTGTCGTGGTCTACGTGGCGCCCAGCGGCGCGGGCGCCGGATCGGCGGGCGTGTTCATCACCATGAGCGCCCACGTCGCCGCCATGGCGCCGGGCACGAGCATCGGCGCGGCCAGCCCCGTGGGCATCGGCGGCGCGGTCGCGGACTCGACCATGCAGGAGAAGGTCGAGAACTTCTCCGTGAGTTATATCCGGTCTATCGCCGACAAGCACGGTCGAAACGCGGACTGGGCGGAACAGGCGGTGCGGAAGGCCGAGGCCCTGACCGACCGGGAAGCCGTGGAGCAGAACGTCGTGGACCTCAGCGTCGCCACGCTGGATTCCCTGCTCATACGGATCGACGGCACCGTGGTCGAAGTCCGGGAAGGCAGCCGGGTATTGCGCACGAAGGACGCCGAGGTGAGCATTCGTGAAATGAGCTGGCATCACCGGGTACTGAACGTGCTCTCCAATCCCAACATCGCTTATCTCCTGATGATGCTAGGGTTCTACGGGCTCATCTACGAGTTCATCAATCCCGGGGCCATCTTCCCCGGCGTCGTGGGCGGCATGTGCATCGTCATCGGGCTTTTCGCCCTGCAGACGCTGCCCATCAACTACGCGGGGCTTCTGCTGCTCCTGCTCGGATTGGGATTGTTCGTCTCCGAACTGTTCGTGGCCAGCGGGGGCCTGCTGACCCTCGGCGGCGCCGTTTCCTTCACGATCGGTTCGATGATGCTCATCGATTCGCCCGATCCCTACCTGCGCATTTCCCTGTATGCCATCATTCCGGCCGTGCTCGCGACCGCGGCCTTCACGCTCTTCGCCCTGGGCTACGCGCTGAAGGCCCAGAAGCGGCGCACGACCACGGGAAGCCAGGGACTGATCGGCGAGACGGGCCGCGCGCACACGGCCGTGGACGGCCGTAACGGAAAAGTGTTCGTCCACGGCGAATACTGGTTCGCCACGAGCGAAACGCCAATCGAGCCCGATACGCCGATTCGGGTAGTGGAGGTCAATGGCCTGCGACTCAAGGTGGAAAGCCTGGACCCAGGTACGGACACAACGTAACAAGGGGAGGACGCCCATGTTCTTTGACGGATTTCAGCTATCGACGATCGTCATCATCCTGATCGTCATCATACTCTTCACCAACGCGGTCAAGATACTACGCGAATACGAGCGGGGTGTGATATTCCGGCTGGGCCGGCTTTCCAAGGCCCTCATCGGGAAGAACGGACCGGGTATCATCATCCTGATCCCCGGCATCGATAAAATGGAGAAGGTCAGCCTGCGCACCGTGACCAAGGACGTGCCGGCCCAGGACGTGATCACACGGGACAACGTGTCCATCAAGGTAAACGCGGTGATCTACTTCCGGGTCCTCGACCCCGAACGGGCGATCACCGAGGTGGAGGATTTCCTGCAGGCGACCCACCAGCTGGCCCAGACTTCGTTGCGGAGCGTGCTCGGGCAGGTGGAACTGGACGATCTGCTGTCCAACCGGGACAAGATCAACGAGGATCTGCAGATCCTGCTGGACCAGCAGACCGAACCCTGGGGCATCAAGGTGTCCATGGTCGTCATCAAGAACGTCGACCTGCCCATCGAGATGCAGCGGGCCATGGCCAAGCAGGCGGAGGCGGAACGGGAACGCCGGGCCAAGGTCATCAACGCCCTGGGAGAGCAGCAGGCCGCGGAAAAACTCTCCGAAGCCGCCCACGTCATGGGCACTCATCCCGTCGCCGTGCAGCTGCGTTACCTCCAGACCCTGTCGGTCGTGGCGGCGGAGAACAACTCCACCACGCTGTTCCCGGTCCCCATCGACCTTTTCAAGCCTTTCGTGGAGGCGATGAAACCGGCGGTTTCGGGCGGCCCGGCGAATCCGGGTCCTGCCGCGGCGGATCCGGGCCCTGCCTCGGGGGATTCGAAAACAGGCGCGGCGGAGCGTCCGGGCGAGGAGGCGCAATAGCTTACGAGATCGTCTGATCGGAATCCGACTGAATCGGTCAACACGCACTTTTTCCCATGACCCGCAGAAAGGATGATGCGATGACCGATTTACAGGGAGTAACACCGATCAGGGACTGGCCGGAGGACGAAAAGCCCAGGGAGCGTCTGCTCAAGTACGGCATACACACGCTGTCGGACACGGAATTGATCGCGCTGCTCCTGCGCACGGGAAACGGCGCGGGTGGAAGGGACGTCATTGAAATCTCACGGGAACTCCTGCAGCACTTCGGCGGCCTCCGTCACCTCGCCACCCGGGAACTGAGCGAGTTGTGCCAGGTGTCGGGCGTGGGGCCTGTAAAGGCCGCCCAGATCGCCTCCGCCATCGAAATCGGCCGCCGGCTCGAAGCCCAGGACATGGATAAGAAGTCCTTCATTTCGAGCACGGACGTGGCGCGCTACTTCATGCCGCGGCTCAGGGACCTGCGCAAGGAAATCTTCATGGTCCTGATGCTCGACGCGCGCAACTGCCTGATCCGCGGCGTGACCGTATCGGTGGGCAGCCTTACGGCGAGCATCGTCCATCCCCGCGAAGTGTTCAAACCCGCCATCCTCGACTCGGCCGCCTCGGTGATCTTCGTGCACAACCATCCCAGCGGCGATCCCACACCGAGCCAGGACGACCTCAAGATCACGGCCCAACTCGTCGACGCGGGTCAGATGATCGACATCAAGGTGCTGGACCACATCATCATCGGCCGAAAGTCCTTTACCAGCCTTGCCGGCAAGGGTTTAATATAGCGGCCGGCCTGGTCCGCCTGGCCAGCCTGGTCCGCCTGGCCAGCCTGGTTCGCTTGGCCAGCCTGGTCCGCTTGGTCCGCCTGGTCCGCCTGGTCAGCCTGGCGGCCCGGTAGCAGGCGAATCGGTCGGAAGCGTCGCGTAAGGTACAGGCGCGTCGAGGAACAGGCGCGCCCGGCACCCGGAGGATGGTGTGGGATCATCAGACAATGACCGGATCAGAATCGGTTTCGTCGGCGCGGGATTCATGGGTCAACTGGTCCACCTGCCCAATTTCACGGAGATGGCCGGTTGCGAGGTGGTCGCCCTGGCCGACCGCAGGTCCCGGCTCGCGCGTTTGGTGGCCGACCGTTTCGGGGTCGCGAGGACCTGCGATTCCCACGAGGAGCTCTGCGACGACCCCGCGATAGACGCCATTGTGCAGATCACATCGGACGACGCCCATGCGCCCGTTTCCATCGACGCGTTGAACGCGGGCAAGCACGTCTATCTCGAGAAGCCCATGGCGACCAACCTGTCCGATGCCCGACGCATGGTCGAGGCCGCCGATCGCAACGAACGCCAACTGATGGTCGGGTACATGAAACGCTACGATACCGGCGTGGAACTGACCCGCTCAATCATCGACGATCTGACTTCATCCGGCGAACTCGGGGCGATCACCCACGCCAGGGGCCATTGCTTCGCCGGAGACTGGGTCTGCAACGCCGGCACGCCGGTCTGGACGGACGAGACCTACCCGGAAATCGAGCCCCGTCCGCCGGCGTGGCTGGCGCAGGAACGCGTCCGCGAGATCTACAGCCTGAATAACCTGTACTGCCACAACATCAACCTGATGCGCCACCTGCTGGGCGAGGTACGGACACTGAAATACGCGGCCCTCGACCGTCCGACCAAACTGATGGTCTTCGCCATGGACGGTTTCGACGCGGTGCTGGAACTGGGACGGCTGTCTGCGAATTTCTGGGACGAGGGCGTCAAGGTGTATTTCGAAGACGGATGGGTGGAGGTCCTTACGCCGCCCCCGCTGCTCAGGAACGTGCCGGCCCGGGTCTCCGTCTACCGGGCGGGCGACATTCAGGAGCACGCCCAGCCGCAGGCGCCGAGGGACTGGGCGTTCCGCCGGGCGAACGCCCACTTCCTGGATTGCATACGGTCCGGCGACCAGGCCCGTTCCTCCGGGGCGGACTCCATCCGCGACCAGGAATTGCTGGAAGAAGCCTTCAGGCGGTTTTAGAAAGGAGCACATGCCCAAGATGATGGAACCATCCGAAATCAAGAACGCGCTGGAAGCGTGCCGGAGCCAGTTGTCCTATCTCTGGAGGGGTCTTTGACATAGAGAACCGGCAGGCGGAGACGGCCCGGCTCGAAGGCGTCACGGGCGAACCGGACTTCTGGAACAACCAGGCCAGGGCCCAGACGATCAGCCGGCAGATCAGCGATCACAAGAAGATCATCGATGGCTGGAACGAGATGGGGAGCCAGGCCGAGGACCTGGAGACCCTCTTTGAAATGGCCGTAGAGGAGGACGACCGGGACGCTTTCGACGAGATTGAAGAAGGAGTCCGGTCGCTGCAGGGCCTCCTGGAGGCGGCGACGCTGCAGAGCATGCTGTCGGCGCCCGACGACACGAAGAACGCCATCGTTTCCATTCATCCCGGGGCGGGCGGTACCGAGTCCCAGGACTGGGCGGAAATGCTCATGCGCATGTACCTGCGCTGGATGGAATCCCGGGGCTACGCCTTCGATACCCTGGACCTGCAGCCGGGCGAGGAAGCCGGCATCAAGAGCGTATCCATCGAAGTGTCGGGCGAATACGCCTACGGGTACCTCAAGGCGGAAGCCGGTGTCCACCGCCTCGTGCGCATCTCCCCCTTCGACTCGAACCACCGGCGGCACACCTCCTTCGCTTCGGTTTCCGTACTGCCTGAAATCGACGATCCGGGCGATATCGATTTAAGCGAGTCGGACCTGGAGATCGACGTCTACCGGGCGAGCGGCGCCGGCGGCCAGCACGTGAACAAGACCTCTTCGGCCGTGCGCATCACCCACCGGCCCTCCGGCATCGTCGTACAGTGCCAGTCCGAGCGGTCCCAGCACCGCAACCGGGAAAGCGCCATGAAGGTGCTCATGTCCCGCCTCTACCAGCAACGGCAGGATGAGATCCGGGAGAAAAGGGAACGTCTCGAAGGCGACAAGAAGGACATCGCGTGGGGCAGCCAGATCCGTTCCTACGTCTTCCACCCCTACACCATGGTGAAAGACCACCGGACCGGGACGGAAATCGGCAATATCCAGTCCGTGATGAACGGTGGTATCGATGCCTTCATCGAAGCTTATCTCCGTCGTGGGAACTTCGCCGAAAGCGACTGAAACCGCTCCAGCGCGTCCCCCCAGCGCACATCCCACGCACGCCCGTACGCGCCTATCCCGAGGGCCGTCTCGAGCCCGTCCCGCACGACCTCCCGGAAGTCCTTTTTCGTTGACATAACGGCCCGTCGCGCCTATATTCCGGTGCCCGTCCGGTCCGGCAGGCCGGCGGCGCATCGATCATTCCGCAGCGCGCCTCTACCGGGGTCCGCCACCAACCATGAAGTCCTTCGGAGCAAACGGGTGAGCAGCCCGATCGAATTCAACCGACAACGGTACAGCAAGCTCGAAGAGATCCGCGCGCGCGGCATTGATCCGTACCCCGTCCGCTACGACGTAACCCATCCCGCCCAGTCCATACTCGATCAGGCGGAAGCGCTGATCGAATCCACCGAGCCCGTCACGGTAGCGGGCCGGATCACGTCCAAGCGGGGCCACGGCAAGTCCGGATTCGCCCACCTGCTCGACCGCACCGGCCGGATCCAGATCTACGTCCGGCTCGACCGCGTCGGAACGGACGCCTACGAGGTCTACGACCAGTTGATCGAGGTCGGGGACTACCTGGGCGTGAAGGGCGCCGTCTTCACCACCCGGACCGGAGAAACCACCGTCATGGCGGACGAACTGACGCTGCTGTCCAAGTCCCTTCGCGCTTTGCCCGAAAAGTGGCACGGCCTCCGGGATATCGAGACCCGGTACCGGCAGCGCTACGTCGACCTGATCATCAATCCCGGGGTCAAGGAAGTCTTCCTCAAGCGCTCGCGGCTCATCCGGTCCATCCAGCGGTTCATGGACGGCGAGGGCTTCATCGAAGTCGAAACGCCGATCCTCCAGCCCCTGTACGGCGGCGCGCTGGCCCGTCCCTTCAAGACCCACCACCAGGCGCTCGACATGCCGCTGTTCATGCGCATCGCCGATGAACTCTACCTCAAGCGGCTGATCGTCGGAGGCATGGAGCGCGTGTACGAGATCGGGCACGACTTCCGGAACGAAGGGATCGACCGCACGCATAATCCCGAGTTCACCATGCTGGAGTTCTATATCGCCTACGTCGACTACGAGTACATCATGGACCTTGTGGAACGCCTCTTCGTCGCGGTTTTCGAAGAGGTGAACGGCACGCTGGAGCATACCTACCAGGACCATGCCATCGATCTGAGCCCGCCCTGGCCGAGGATTCCCATGCTGGAGGCCATCCGCGCGAACAGCGGCATCGACGTCGCCGGCCTTTCGAACGGGGAACTCGCCGCGGTCTGCGGCGAACGGGGACTGGATGTGGACGCCGGCCTGGGCCGTGGCCGGATGATCGACGGACTCTTCGAACACTTCGTGCAGGACCGCCTCGTGAATCCGACCTTCATCACGGACTACCCCGTGGAGATCTCCCCCCTGGCCAAGCGCCGCCAGGACGATCCCAACCTGACCGAACGGTTCGAACTCTTCATCTGCGGAAGCGAGTTCGCCAACGCTTTCACCGAATTAAACGACCCGGTGGACCAGCGCCGCCGGTTCGAGGAGCAGGTGGAAATGCAGCGGAAGGGCGACGGGGAAGCCCACGCCATGGACGAAGACTTCCTGCGCGCCATGGAATACGGCATGCCGCCCACCGGGGGATGCGGCATCGGCATCGATCGGCTTGCCATGCTGGTTACCGACTCGGCCAACATCAAGGACGTGCTCCTCTTTCCCCACCTGCGCAGGGAATCCTTCGAAGACGGCCCCGGCGGCCCGGATGGCGTCGAAGACGACGCGGAAGACGGCCCCGGCGAAGCAGATGGCCGGCCGGACCGGGCGTCCGGCGCACAGGATGCCGAATAGTGCCGCGCAAACGATGGTCATACGAATGGTTCATCGCTCTGCGATACCTGCGCTCCAAGCGGCAGAACCGTTTCGTCTCCCTCATTACCTACATATCCGTGGGCGGCGTGCTGGTGGGTGTAGCCGCCCTCGTCATCGTCCTCTCGCTGTTCAACGGCTTTGAAAGCGAAGTCCGGGAACGGATCATCGGAGAGCGCGCGCATATCAATGTGTATTCGCTGCTCGGCGATGGTTCGATTTCCGAATACGATCCGTTGATCGACGTCATCCTGTCGCTGGACGAGGTGGTCTCGGCCGCGCCCTACGTGCTGGAGAAAGCCGTCTGCGCACCGGTGCCTACGACGCGTAATGCGGCAGCGGGCGTCATCGTGCATGGGCTGGACATCACGTCGGGCCGACTGGCCACCAACCTCGAGGAAAACATCGCCTTCGGCGACCTGGACCTGACGACTGCGCCCGATCCGGCCAATCCGGACGGTAGACCGCTGCCCGGGATCGTCCTGGGCCGAGGCCTGGCGGACCAGCTGGGAATCGTCGTCGGCGAGAGGGTGGCCCTGGGCAACATCCAGGGCTTCTCCCTGACCTCGGCGCTTACGCCTTACATCCGTCCGTACAGGGTGACGGGCATTTCGGAAACCGGGTTCTACGAGTACGACGCCTCTTCCGCGTATGTCTCCCTGGACGAGTCCCAGAAGCTGTTCAAACTTGGTAGCGATATAAACGGCATCGCCGTCCGGGTTGCCGACCGGGATCAGGCGGGGCGAATCTCCGAAGAAATCGAGGTCGCACTGAACCGCTACGCCGAGGAGATCGCCGAATCATCAGTTGCGTCAAGCCCGTCCGTAGCGTATTTTACGGTAGACTGGATGCAGCGGCACAAGGGCCTGTTCCGGTGGATGACGCTTGAGAAATGGGGCTCCTTCGCCATACTCAACCTGATCATCCTGGTGGCCGCTTTCAACATCGCCAGCACCCTGATCATGGTCGTGCTGGAGAAGACCCGGGACATCGGCATTCTGAAGTCCATGGGAGCCACCGCCGCCAGCATCACCAGGGTATTCATCATCCAGGGTTCCGTGGTCGGCATCCTGGGTACCCTGCTCGGTTGCGTGATCGGCTACGTGCTCTGCTGGACGCAGCGAACGTTCGAGTTCATCGCGTTGCCGCCGGACATTTATCTGATCGACGCGCTGCCCGTGCGGGTCGACCCGCTGGATTTCGCCAGCGTCGCCCTGGGATCAATGCTGATCTGCGTGATGGCCGCCGTCTACCCGGCCCGGAAGGCCGCCGGCCTGGTGCCGGTCGAGGCGATCAGGCACGAATAGCGAACGCGCCGCGGGACGAATAGCGAACGCGCCGCGGGATGAATAGCGAAACCGCCGCGGGACGAATAGCGAACGTGCCGCGGGACGCGGGAGGAGAGCCGGAAGCAAGGCGCATGGCCTACGAACCGCCCCAATCGGACGACCGCCGGACCGATGAAGTGCTGAGCGCGAGAAACCTGACCAGGGACTTCCTCTCAGGCAACGGCCGGCTCGAGATCCTGAAGGGCATCGACATCGATATCCGCCGCGGGCAGATCGTGGCGATCCACGGCGCATCGGGCGCGGGCAAAAGCACCCTGCTGCATATCCTGGGTACGCTGGACCGTCCCACTTCCGGTCAGGTCTTCATCGGCGAGACGAACGCCTTCGACCTGCCGGACGACCGGCTGGCCGAGTTCCGCAACCGGACCGTGGGCTTCGTCTTCCAGGCCCATCACCTGCTCCCCGAGTTCTCGGCGTTGGAAAACGTGATGATGCCGTTGCTGGTGGGGAGATGCGACTGGGACGCGGCCCGCGGCCGGGCCGCAGACTTGCTCGCGGAGGTGGGATTGGAGGCGCGTCTCGAACACAAGCCTGTCGCGCTGTCCGGCGGAGAACAGCAGCGGGTCGCCGTGGCCCGGGCCCTGGTGGGCCGGCCTCATATCGTGCTGGCGGACGAGCCGTCGGGCAACCTGGACCGCGGGAACGGGGAAGCGCTGCTGGACCTGATGTGGGACATGTCTCGCAGGCACGGACAGGCCTTCGTCGTCGTCACCCATGACGAAGACCTGGGCCGCCGCGCGGACCGCGCATACAGGCTGGAAGACGGTCTTCTGAACGCCGTCGCGGCCTAGGATGGCGGCCAGGGATTGGATCGGTGATGAAAAAGACGTCTTGTCCACAATGCGGCCTGTCCGCGTCGGAATTCGGCGAATCGGGCCAGTTGGGGTGCGCCGCCTGCTATCGCGCCTTCAAGGAGACGCTGGTACCGCTCTTCAAGCAGATTCACGGCAATGAGTTTCACCGGGGCAAGGTCCCCGTGTCCGATCCGTCCCGGCAGAAGACGCGGCGCGAACTGATCGACCTCAGGCGGGCCCTGAAGAAGGCCGTCGGTCGGGAGGCCTACGAACAGGCGGCGGATCTGCGGGACCGCATCAACGAACTCGAGCGCGGCGCGGACCTGCACGAGATCGCCCATGGATAGCAGCACGGACAGGCGCATGGATACCGGAATGGAAAACCTGTACACGGAACTGCTGGTCGACGTGCCGCAATGGTGCGTGCCCGAAGGCGATACGGCGGACCTGGTGATCAGCAGCCGGGCCCGTCTTGCGCGGAATCTCACCGCCCTGCCCTTCGTGCACCGTTCGATCAAGAACGAGCGTTTCCGCGTAATCGAACAGGTGGAAAACGCCGTCCAGCGCAGCGAAAACGTGGCGCGGTCGGTGTACCTGTCGCTGCTGGATACGTCGGAACTGGACCGCGGGGTACTGGTGGAAAGGCGGTTGATCAGCCCGTCCCTGGCGGAGGGAACACGGCCTGCCGGCGTGTTCATCGGTCCCGGCGAATCCTTCAGCCTCATGGTGAACGAGGAAGACCACCTGCGCCTTCAGACCATCAAAGGCGGCCTGCAGGTGCGCGCCGCCTGGCAGGAAGCGGATAAAATCGATACCGAACTGAGCAAAACACTTGATTTTGCCTTCTCGGATGAGTTTGGTTATTTAACGTCCTGTCCCAGCAACACGGGCACCGGAATGCGGCTGTCGGTGTTGATGCACCTGCCGGGTCTGACCCTGGCGGACCAGATGGCTTCCCTGGGATGCGCCATGGAGGAAATCGGGTTCACGGTGCGGGGACTGCACGGCGAAGGCACCGGGCGATCGGGCAACATGTACCAGGTGTCCAACCAGTGCACCCTGGGCCACGCCGAGGAGGAGATCGTCGACCGGCTCGACCGCGTCACGCGGCGGCTGGCCGCCTTTGAGGAACGGGCCTGCGACGCCCTGGCAAGCAGGGCGAAACGCCTGACGGAGGACCGGGTGGCCCGGGCATACGGCCTGTTGAAGCATGCCCGGCTGCTTGGCGAGATGGAAGCGCTGGATGCATTGTCCATGCTCAGGATGGGCACGTTTATGGGGCTCTGCCAGGGCATGGAAACCGGTGCGTTCAACCAGTTGATGATTGCGATACAGCCCGCGCACCTCCGCATGGCCTCGGGCCGGGAAATGAAGGCGGAGGATCTGGATGAGCGGCGCGCGGAGCTGGTCAGGGAACACCTGAGGTTCTGAGACAGAAGGCGAACACACTCCGGCCGGGGGTTCCGGCCCCGGACCATGAAGGGAGGGATGCTCGAGATGCCCCAGGGAAACAACAACAAGTTCACGGAACGGTTCAAGCGGGTGATGCACATCGCCCGGGAAGAAGCCGCCCGACTGCAGCATGACTACATCGCCACGGAGCACCTGCTGCTGGCCTTCATCCGGGACGGGGAAGGGACCGCGGCCGCCATGCTGCGCAATATGGGCATCGACCTCGAAGACCTCCGACAGTCCATCGAGGAGGCCACGGTATCCCAGTCGAGCGCGCTCACGATCGGCCAGGTGCCTTTTACGCCGAGGGCGAAACAGGCCCTGGAGATCGCCGCGCACGAAGCCAACAACATGAAATCGAAGTACGTGGGGACCGAGCACCTGCTGCTCGCGCTGGTCCGGGACAAGCAGGGGATCGCCTCCCAGATCCTGTCGACCTACGACGTGACGTTCGAGAAGATCAAGGAAGAGATCCAGAACATCCAGAGCGACCGTTCGGTGACCAAGAAGGATGCCCAGCGCAGCCGCACGCCCTTCCTCGATCATTTCGGCCGCGACCTCACCGAAATGGCGCGCGGCGGCAAGCTCGATCCGGTCATCGGCCGCGACAAGGAGATCGAGCGGGTCACCCAGGTCCTCAGCCGGCGGAAGAAGAACAACCCGGCGCTGATCGGCGAACCCGGCGTGGGCAAAACCGCCATCGCCGAAGGGCTTGCGCAGCGCATCGTGCAGCGCAGCGTCCCCCAGATCCTGGAGAACAAGCGCGTCGTTACGCTGGACATGGCCTCGATCGTGGCCGGGACCAAGTACCGGGGACAGTTCGAGGACCGGCTGAAATCCATCATGGCCGAGATCACCAAGTCGGACGAGGTGATCATCTTCATCGACGAACTCCATTCGATCGTGGGGGCGGGCGGCGCCGAGGGCAGTCTCGACGCGTCCAACATCTTCAAGCCGGCCCTCGCCCGGGGCGAACTGCAGTGCATCGGCGCCACGACGCTGGACGAGTACCGCAAGCACATCGAGAAGGACGGCGCGCTCGAACGCCGGTTCCAGAAGGTGATCGTGGACCAGCCGAGCATCGAGGAAACCATCGACATGCTGAAAGGGCTGCGCAGCCGATTCGAAGAATACCATCACGTCAAGTATACGGACGACGCCCTCGAGTTCGCCGTAAAGCAGTCCGACCGGTACATCAAGGACCGTTTCCTCCCGGACAAGGCCATCGACATCATCGACGAGGCCGGGTCCAAGGCGCAGCTTTCCAAGATGACGGTCCCCGAGGAGATCCGGGAGATCGAGGAACAGCTCCAGGCCATTCAGGAAAAGAAGGTGGAGGCCGCCCAGCAGCAGGAGTTCGAACGCGCGGCCGCGCTGCGGGATCGCCAGGAGGAGTTGCAGCGTGAGTACGACGAGGCGTTCATGGCCTGGCGCGAACGGGTATCCGACCAGGTGGTGACCGTCACCGAGAACGACATGGCGCAGATCATCTCCAGCATGACGGGCATTCCCATGTTCCGTCTCGAGGAACAGGAATCGAGAAGCCTGCTGCGCATGGAGGACGAGCTCAAGAAACGGATCATCGGCCAGGATATGGCCATCCAGGTGCTGAGCAAGGCCATCCGGCGTTCGCGCTCCGGGCTGAAGAACCCCAACCGGCCCATCGGTTCGTTTCTCTTCCTCGGGCCGACCGGCGTGGGCAAGACGGAACTGGCCAAGATCCTGGCCTCTTTCCTCTTCCAGGACAGCGACGCCCTGGTCTTCATCGACATGTCCGAGTACATGGAGAAGTTCAACGTCTCCCGTCTGATCGGCGCGCCGCCGGGTTACGTGGGATTCAACGAAGGGGGGCACCTGTCGGAGAAGGTGCGGCGCAAACCCTATTCCGTCATTTTGCTGGACGAGGTGGAAAAGGCCCATCCGGACGTTTTCAATATCCTCCTTCAGATCCTGGACGAGGGCACACTGACCGACAGTAACGGCCGCCGGGTGGATTTCCGCAACACCATCATCATCATGACTTCCAACCTGGGCACCCGGGACATCAACAAGGCCGGCGGCCTGGGATTCCAGCAGGACGCAACGGTCGACTACGAAAAGATGGAAGCCACGGTCAAGGAAGAGGTGAAGAAACTGTTCAATCCGGAGTTTCTGAACCGCCTCGACGAATCGGTGGTCTTCCGCCAGTTGAACCCGTCCGATATCTCCCGGATCATCGATCTGCAGCTCAAGGAAATCAACGAGAGGATGAGCGAGCGGGGCATCCGCATATCATTGACGCAGAGTGCGCGGGAACTGTTGTCCGAAAAGGGATATGACCCGGTCTACAACGCCCGGTTCATGAACCAGACCATCCAGCGCATGCTCGAGGATCCGCTTTCGGAAGAACTGCTCAAGGGCAAGTTCGGAGACGGCGATGAAATCAGGGTCGGCAAGAAGGGAGAAAACCTGACGTTCTACAAGGCCGAGACCGCTGATTCCGGCAAAGCGCCCGTCCTCACCGAGTCGGAAGCCTGAAAGCGCCGGAACCCGCGGTGAGGGATGCGCGTAGAATCGACAGCCGGTTCGCTTGCGCCGTGTTCGCGTCGATAGCCGACTTCTGCCGATCGATTACCCGCATGGACGGGGAAGTTGCCTCTGTGTTTTCAAAGTCATCCATGTATTTCAAACCCTACCTTGTACTGATCCTGACGGGCGGGATTCTTGCCTCCGCATCCGTGAGTTCCCAGAATGTCTTCGGACAACAGCAACAGCCTTTGATCGCCGAGGTGCGAATCGAGGGGCACGCCAACGTGGATGAACCCCTCATCCGGTCGATGACCGTGCTGAAAGCGGGTAACCCCTACAATCCCCGGGACGGTGCCACCACGATCAAGCAACTGTACCGGCTGGGGCTGTTCGAGGACATACGCATCTACGTCAGCGGTGGCGCGACGGGTCTGATCGTGACCGTAAACGTCAAGGAATACCCGTTGCTGGACCGTCTGGAGTTCGAGGGCAACGATAGGATCAAGGACGACGAACTCGAACGCATTTCGGGTATCTTTCAGGGCCAGGCCCTGTCTCCTTTCCGCCGAAAGAGCGTCCTGGACAACATCACCAGCGCCTATTACGAGAAGGGGTACCTGCTCGCCACGCTGAATGAGCGCGTCCTCGTGGAAAGAAACAACGCGATCATGCGGATCGAAATCGATGAAGGCGAGAAAGTGGGACTGGGCGAGATCTTTATCGAAAACAACGTATCCGTACCGGAAAAGCAGTTGCAGAAGGCCTTTCGAAGGAAAGGGGATCTGGAAGAAGAACATTTCTGGAAAGAAGGCGACCTGCGCCGGGAACGCCTGTTGGACCAGTTCGAGAAAATCGTCCAGGAATACCGCAAGCACGGATTCCGGGACGCGGAAGTCGTGGCCGACACGCTCTGGTTCAGCGAAGACAGGAAGCGAATGTACATCAAGGTCGACGTCAAGGAGGGAAGGCGGTATTACCTCGGGGACGTCGCCTTCGTGGGAAACACGAAGTTCACCGGCGAACAACTGTCCAGTCTCATCAAGATCGATGCGGGCCAGCCCTTCAACGAAGAAGAATACCAGGAAAGCGTGTCGACCATCTACGAAGCGTATGGCGAACTGGGTTATCTTTACGCCACACCCATCGCCCGTGAATCGGCAGCCAACGACTCCACGATAGATCTGCGCTTCGCGGTCAACGAGGGGGAACCCGCGAAAGTACACCGGATCAACATCATCGGAAATACCAAGACGAAGGACAAGGTCATACGGCGAGAACTGCTGATCAAGCCGGGACAGTTCTTTCGCCGCTCGGTGCTGTTGAGAAGCCAGCGGGACGTTTTCCAGTTGAATTACTTCCAGGACGTGCAACCCGGCCTGCAACCCCGTCCCAACGGAGACGTGGACATCACCTTCACCGTCCTGGAGAAACCGACGGGCACGGCGAATGCCGGCGCGGGTTACAGCGGGCTCGACGGGCTCGTGGGTACCATATCCATGGTCATCCCGAATTTCCTGGGCAATGGACAGAACGTGAATTTCAACTGGGAATTCGGCGCCCGTCGCAATTCCATTTCAACGAGTTTCGTCGAACCCTGGCTTTTCGATACACCGACCAGTGCCGGCATCGACATCTTTCGTACGAACCGGCAGTGGTTCAGGGAGTTCAATATCATACAGAAGGGCTTCGGGACGTCCCTGGGGCGACGTTTCCGCGGTACGTACTGGCGCATCAACGGGGCCTACCGGTTTTTCGACCTGGCGTACACGGGATTCGGCGAGCGGTACTACGCGTCGGCACTTGAAGACACCACCCTGACGGAATCGCAGATATCGGCCATTAACTCGAATATACGTCAACGAGTATCTTACGAATCCAACAGCGGCCTGACCAGCCAGGTCTCCTTCTCCGTCACGCGCGACAGCCGCGATTTCCCCCAGTTCGCCACGCGCGGCATGCGCCATATGTCCCGCAGCGACGTAGCCGGCGTCGGCGGTGACGTGAAGTTCCTCAAGCAGACCCTGGAATCCGATTTCTATGTTCCCCTGTTCAAGGGCACGTCCCTGTCCCTCAGGGGGAGGTATGCCCTGGCTGTAAACCCCTTCAACGACCGGGAGGTCCCGTTTTTCGAACGGTTCTTTCCGGGAGGGGTCAGTTTCGACGGCCTGATCCGGGGGTACGGCAACAACTCCATTGGCCCCTATACCGATCTGGGTGACGGGACCAGCAGCCGGGACGGAGGCCGTGCGATGAGCATCATCACCCTGGAGTACCAGGTCCCGATCGTAGACCAGCTCACCTCTCAACAGCCGGTCTACGCCGTGGCGTTTGTCGAGGCCGGCAATGCCTGGGCGAAGCTCGGGGACGCCACGCCCCTGCCGGGCAATATGAAGAAATCCGCGGGTGTCGGCGTTCGAGTAATCATGCCCCTGGTGGGGCTATTGGGCTTCGACGTCGGATACGGATTCGACCAGCCCTCGGATCCTATCCAGGCTCTGCAGAAAAAGCGAAGCGGCTGGCATACGCACTTTCAGCTCGGCCAGATGTTCTGACAAGCTGGACCAGGTTACCGGAGCGATCCGGCATTCGAGGAGGATTTCAATGTTTTCAGGGAGAGGGATGATTCGCATTGCGGCCGTGCTCGCCATGCTGGCCGCCGCCACGTTGCGGCCGGTTGCGACCGAGGGGCAGGAACTCAAAATCGGCTATCTGGACATGGAGCGCCTGCGCCAGTCGTACCAGGGGTTCAGGGATGCCGAGGAGGCCTTCCAGAAGCAGGTGACGGCCATGCAGGAACAGGTCCAGAGCAGGCAGCAGGAAGTCGAGATGCTGGAGCAACAGTATGAAGCCCGCAAGACCATGCTGACCGCGGCCAGGCGGCAGCAGGACGAGCAAAACATCATGCAGAAGAAACAGGAGCTCATGCAGTTCGCCCAGACCCAGCAAATGCAGCTGGCACAACAGGAAGTGGAACTGACCCGGCCGTTGCAGGAATCCATTTTCAACGTGGTGCAGACCCTGGCCAAGGCGGAGAACTACACCTATATCTTCGATGCCGGGTCGCTCATATACGTGGATCCCTTGAGAGCGCAGGACCTCACGGAGCGGGTCCTCGAGGAACTTCAGAAGGAAGCCAACTAACCACCCATGCGACAGACGCTGGCAGACATCGCGACGCAGATACAGGGCGAACTCGTCGGTGACGGTTCGTGCATCATCGAGAGTGTAGCGCCGCTTGACGAGGCCGGTGAGGGTTCGATCTCCGTCCTGATCAACGCCCGGCAGAGCCGGCGCCTGGAGTCGACGGAGGCCGCGGCAGTCATCGTCTCCCGGGAAATCGATCACGCTCCGGTCCCCATTATCCGCGTGGCTTCTCCCGAGCTCGCCCTCGTCACCCTGCTGACGACCTATTTCGCCGGACACCGTCCCGCCGATAGCGGAATCCATCCGACGGCCAGGATAGATCCTGCCGCGGAAGTGGATGAAGAAGCGGCCATCGGGCCCCACGTGTCGATCGGCCCGCACACCACAGTGGGGCGGCGCGCCTGCATCGGCGCGAACGTGTCGATCGGCGCCCATTGCCGGGTCGGCGCCGGCACGTGGATTTTCGCCAACGCGACGCTCTACGACCGGGTTTCCCTGGGAGAAGGCGTGATCGTGCACGGCGGCGTCGTGATCGGCAGCGATGGCTTCGGGTATTTCCAGGGCAGCGGAGGGGCCAGGAAGATACCGCAGGTCGGCGGCGTGGAGATCGGCGACGACGTGGAGATCGGCGCGAATTCGACAATCGATCGCGCAACCATGGGCATGACCCGTATCGGCCGCGGCACGAAGATCGACAACCTGGTACAGATCGGCCACAACGTCGTGATCGGCGATCACGTCACCATATGCGCCCAGGTGGGCATCGCGGGGAGTACGGTGGTTGAATCGGGGACCCTCATCGGCGGGCAGGCCGGACTCTCCGATCATATCCATGTCGGCGCCGGTTCCAGGATCGGCGGGCAGGCGGGTGTGACCAAGTCCATTCCCGCCGGATCGACTGTTTCGGGATATCCCGCCCGTCCGCACAACCAGGCCAGGAGAATCGAGGCGGCCATCAAGCGCCTGCCGGATCTGCTGCACCAGGTCCAGACCCTGGAGGCACGGATCAAGACGCTTGAAAGCGGCAAACAGGATGGGCCATCCAACGAAGGAAGAGAGTAGCGGCACATGTTCAAACGCCAGCGTACCATCAGATCCCCGGCGTCCATACAGGGAATCGGCCTGCATACCGCGGGGCGGGCGACGCTTACGTTCAAACCCGGTACCGTGAACGACGGGATCCGGTTCGTGCGCGTCGACCATCCCGACCGGCTGGAAATCCCGGCGGACATAGACTACGTGATCGATACGACCCGGGGGACGAACCTGGCGCGGGATGGCGTCCGGATCCACACCGTGGAGCACGTCCTGGCCGCCGTCGCGGGCCTGGGCCTGGACAATATCCAGATCGAACTGGACGGGGACGAGCCGCCGATCTGCGACGGTAGCGCCATTCCCTTCGTGAACGCGTTGATTGAAGCGGGCATCGTCGAACAGGACGCCCCCAGGGAATACCTGGAACTGGACAGCCCCGTGCTGTATTCGGAGCGGGAGAACGGCCTGCTTAAGGAACTGGTCGTCATGCCCTCCGACGATTTCCATCTCACCTACATGGTCGACTACCAGAAATCCAACCTGGCCAGCCAGCACACCGTGCTCTATTCCCTGGAGGACGAGTTCGTCACCGAGTTCGCCCCGGCGCGGACCTGGACCTTCCTGAGCGACGTGAAGGCCCTGCGCGAAAGGGGACTGATCAAGGGCGGCAGCCTGGAAAGCGCGGTGGTCATCGCGGACATGGACCTGTCCGACGAGGAACTGGACGAATTGAAGGATCTGTTCGGCGTGGAGGACAGGGTGGTGATCGGCGAGAACGGGATCGTGGGCTCCCAGCCGCTGCGGTTCGACAACGAGCCCTGCCGGCACAAGGCCCTCGACTTGATCGGCGACCTGGCCCTGCTCGGCGCGCCGCTCAGGGCGCAGGTGTTCGGCGCGCGGTCCTCCCATGCCGCCAACGTGGAACTCGTGCGAAGGATCCGCGGCGCGTGCGTGAAGAAAAAGCCGGAAACCAGGAAGGCCGATTCGTCTGCACCCGCGTCTTCTGCGTCTGATTCGCCTGCTGCGTCTACTGCCCCTGCGGCGCCCGCACCTGCAGCATCTGCCCCTGCAGCGCCCGCACCCGAAGCGGTCCTGGGCATCGAGGACATCCTGCGCATCCTCCCCCACCGGTACCCCTTCCTGCTCATCGACCGGGTGATCCACATGGAATCGGGGAAACGGGTGACCGCGCTGAAGAACGTGACCATCAACGAACCCTTCTTCGCGGGCCACTTTCCCGGCCATCCCGTCATGCCGGGCGTCCTGATCGTGGAAGCCATGGCCCAGGCGGGCGGCCTGCTGCTGCTTAATACGATCGATGAGCCGAAAAGCAAGATGGCCTATTTCATGGGCATCGACCATGCCCGATTCCGCAGACTGGTAAAACCCGGCGACCAGCTCCGCTTCGAGTTGGAAACGATCCGGATGCGCATGCACGCCTGCAAGATGGAAGGCAAGGCTTATGTAAACGATGAACTGGTCGCCGAAGCGACCCTCATGGCCATGATCACGGACCGTGCGGACCAGGCGGACCGTGCGGACCGTGCGGACCAGGCGGATCGTGCGGACCAGGCGGACCGGGAGGCCTCACAGTGACGGATATAACCGCCGAAGTCCAGATACATCCCACGGCCATCGTGCATCCCGACGCGGAGCTGGGCGCCGGGTGCAGTATCGGGCCCTACACGATCGTGGAACCCAATGTGACCATCGGGGCCGGTACCGAGATTGCATCCAGCGCGCTGATCGGCGCCCATACCCGAATCGGCGCCGAATGCAGGATCTATCACGGGGCCGTCGTGGGGTCGATCCCCCAGGATCAGAAATTCATCGGCGAGCAGTCCATCCTGGAGATCGGAGACCGGACGTCCATCCGGGAGTTCACCACGCTGAACCGCGGGACGAGCGCGCTCGGGAAGACGGTGATCGGAAGCGATACCCTGGTCATGGCCTACGTGCACGTCGCCCACGACTGCGTGATCGGCAACCGGGTGATCCTCGCCAACGGCACGCAACTGGGCGGTCACGTGGAAATTGAGGATTTCGCCATAACGGGCGGACTCGTCGCCGTCCACCAGTTCGTCCGGATCGGCCGCAACGCCTTCATCAGCGGTGGCGGCATGGTGACCAAGGACATCTGCCCGTACTTCAAGTATGGCCACGATCCGCTCAAGCCCGTTTCACTCAACACCATTGGCCTGAAGCGCTGTGGGTTCTCCGACGAAGCCATCCGTACGCTCAAACTGGTCTACCGCCTGCTCCACCGTTCCTCGCTCAACATCTCCCAGGCCGTGAAAGCGGTGACGGCGGAAGTGGAACAAACCGACGAGGTCAAGTACCTGCTCGCGTTTATAGAGGAAAGCGCCCTGAGGAGCAAGCGGTACGGCCGCGGCCTGACTTCCTGACCTCGTGGAATCTTAAGAAGAGAAGCTGCCGCGGTCCCCTTCACTACCCACACTTCCCATCATTAAAAAGAAAGGACCTGTACCATGTCGGCCGTCTCAACAGGGGGACGCCCCGTGCCGGCCGGGCGTACCGTGCATATCGACACGCCCATGCCGCCTCCGTCCTGGGCCTTGCTTGAACTGAGCCTGATCAAACAGCAGGAAGAGGCCGTGGAAGCGTTTTACGATCAATACTTCGACGAGCGCGGATACCTGCTCTGCGTGCCCCGCTGGGGCGGAGACGACGGACCGGACGATGCGGCCGAGAACTTCGCGAACTGGCCGGAGCTCTACGCGATCGGCGCTTCCAAACGCGTATATGACCTGTACCGGAAGGCGTGGGACGGCCACCTGCTGCAGTACACGGAGGCGAAGACCACCGAGGTCGAATTCGCACGGGACGGTATGTATTTCAAGGAGTTCCCCACGATGTTCGACTGGATGCACAACGGGGAGGGATTCACGGCCTTCTTCCTCGAAGGGCTGTGCGACCCCCGCGACAAGAAGTTCGTGGACCGTACCCGGCGTTTCTGCGGCTTCTACATGGGTGACGATCCCATCGCCGACAACTGGATCCCCGAGCACCGCGTGATCAAGAGCATGTTCAACGGAAGCCGGGGGGCCATGCTGCGAAAGGCCACGGGGCTCGACTGGGCCGGCGATTCCATCGAGGTCGAGGGCCGTTTCAGACTGGGGCACGGGGAACGCAACTACGAGGAGATGGTCGCCCACTTCAAGGACTACAACGATGTGGCCGGCGATCACCCGCTGAACATGGGCGTAACCACGATGACGATGAACGCCTACATGATCGACGGCGATGAGAGGTACTTTGACTGGACGAAGGATTACCTCGACGCCTGGGTGGAGCGCACCGAGAAGAACAACGGGATCATCCCCTCCAATATCGGACTGGACGGGAGCATCGGCGGGGAGTGTGGCGGAAGATGGTACGGCGGGGCGTACGGGTGGGGATTCTCGACGATCGTGCCCCAGACCGGCGAGACCGCGCACCGGCCCTACTTCCTGATCCGGGCCCACTGGAGTTTCGGCAATGGGCTGCTGCTGACCGGCGACCAGAAATACGTCGACACCTGGCGCGGCGTCATCGACGGCGTCAACGCGAACAGCAAGGTCGAGGACGGCCGGACGCTCTATCCGCGCATGCACGGCGACGACGGCTGGTACGACTACCGTCCCGAACCCTTCGACGTGGGCGCGGAGCAGGTCTATTATTGGTCCATGGACCGCCGCGATCTCGAACGGGTGCCCATGGAGGGCTGGATCGCCTTTTTGGAAGGGCAGAACCCGGACTATCCTGAAGAAGCGTTGCTGGAGGATATCTCGACCGTTCGTTCGAAGATGGAAAGAATGCGGAACGACCTGTCCACGCCGGATACGCGATTATCGGACGATATGAACGGCACGAATCCCGCGGCGGTGGACGCCCTGATCCAGCTCATGCTCGGTGGCATGCCCACCGGGCACCTGGGCCACCCTCTGCACTGCCGGTTCCGGTACTTCGATCCGGCGCGCGTGCGTCCGGGAGTGCCGGAAGACGTCGGCGCACTCGTGGAAGAGCTTCACGACGACAGCGCGGTGGTCACGCTGGTCAATACCAACCAGGTCTCATCCCGTACCGTGACCGTCCAGGGCGGCGCTTACGGGGAGCATCAGATCCTGGAAGTGGACGACGGAAGCGGGTCAACCCCGGTCGGCGGCGCCAGCTTTACGGTGACGCTCGAGCCCGGATGCGGCAGCCGGCTGCGCGTGGCCATGGACCGGTACGCCAACCGGCCGTCCTTCGACTTCCCCTGGGAGAGGTAGGAAAGACTTTATGCAGAGAAGACTGACGCGGGCGCTGCTCATCCTGGGTTTAGTGTCTATCACGAACACGTCTCGGGACGCGGTAGCCCAGCAGGAAAACACGGCCGTTCGGCAGGAAGACGTGGCCGTCCTGGTGGCAAAGCACCGGACGGAAGCCATCCGCATGCGGGAGCACATCCACCGGAACCCGGAACTGAGCAACCGGGAATTCAAGACGGCCGCGTTGGTGGCGGAACATCTCACCGTGCTCGGTATCGAGATCCGGACGGGCGTTGCCCATACCGGCGTGGTGGGCGTGCTCAAAGGCGGCCGACCGGGTCCGGTAGTGGCCATACGGGCCGACATGGACGCGTTGCCCGTGACGGAGGAAACGGAATTGCCTTTCCGGTCGACCGTACGGACGACCTACCTGGGTCAGGAAGTGGGCGTCATGCACGCCTGCGGCCATGACGTGCACACCGCCGTACAACTGGGTGTCGCTTCCGTGCTGGCCGAAATGAAAGACGACCTGCCCGGCACCGTCAAGTTCATCTTTCAGCCGGCGGAAGAAGGAGCGCCGCCCGGTGAAGAGGGCGGCGCGGACCTGATGGTGCGCGAGAAAGTCCTCGAAGACCCCGCGCCCGAGGCGATTTTCGGCCTCCACGCGTTGCCCTCCCTCGAGGTGGGCACCGTCGGATACACCATCGGGCCGGCTTTTGCCGCCGTGGATCACTTCACCATTAAGGTCCGGGGCAAACAAGCCCATGGCGCCCGTCCCGAAGAGGGCATCGACCCGGTCGTCATGGCTTCCGAGATCGTGTTCGCCCTGCAGACGATCCGGTCCCGCACCCTGTCGCCCCTCGAGCCCAGCGTGGTCACGGTGGGTATCTTCCGCGGCGGCGAACGCTTCAATATCATTCCCCGGGAAGTTCATCTCGAAGGAACGGTACGCACCTACAATCCCGTGGTCAGGGACACGGTGGAGCGCCGGATGAAAACCATCCTGGAAGGCATAACCGGGGCCTATGGCGGTTCCTTCGTACTTGACTACAACCGCGGCACGCCTTCCGTGATCAACGATCCGGACCTGTCCCGGGAGATGGCCGGTTACCTGGCGAGTGCGCCCGGCGTCGAGCAGGTGCTCGAACTGCCTCCGACCATGGGCGGCGAGGACTTCGCCTATTTCGCCAACGAGATTCCCGGTTTCTTCTACCGGCTTGGTACCACCAGACCCGGCCAGTCGTCGGGCGGCCTGCACACCCCGACCATGACGGCGGACAGCGAATCCGTGGGAGTGGGCATGCGCGCGATGACCCACCTGGTGCTGGAGTTCCTGAACGCCCGGGCGCCGCGGTAGGTCCGCCCCGTCCCGTGTTGGAAACAACCGGTCACCGGCCCCGCGGACCCCGGACGGTCTGACGGTAAGCCCGCGTCTGGTCCAGGGCCGTGATGCGCGTCGCTCCCTCGATGCGTACGCCCGTGTCTCCCGTGACGTAGTACTTGTCCACATCCCCGAAGACAGGCGAACCGGCGAGGTTGTGTACCAGCACCTCGCCGATATCCACCACCGTGTGCAGCGCAAGCCCCCGCGCTTCGTATTCCCGCCGCCAATTTACCCAGTTCGCCGGGTCCTTTCGATCCATCGGATCCGATGAGATCAGGTGTTCTGCCGGAAACAGGCGGAACCATCCCAGGTGGCCGATCACCCGCTCGATGCGCGGAATGCTGTGGCTGGACAGGATCCCGAGGGCGAATCCCCGGGCGATGGCTTCGAGGTGCTCCACCGGGAATCGTCCCGTCGCCTGAATCTCGTCCCGGTCGATCTGCTCGTACAAGGTTTCTTTCGTGTCCAGGTGAGCCAGGGTCCTGAGGCCCATGACCATGAGTGGCTTCAAGGTATCGAACTCCCTTCAGCGAGAACTAAAGACTCAGGCCGGCACGGTCTCGGCGGGGCTGCCCGGCCCGCACTCCTTTCGACGGAACCGCGCGGGCAACCCGCTACACGGACTTCACAGACCGCCGCAGGTTGCCGAGTATGGACCCGATGACGACGAGTACGGCGCCCGATATACTGAGCAGATTCAGGTGCTCCGGTTGCAACAGACCGGGTAGGAGCGGCGCCAGGATCATCATGTCCACGACGGTGACCAGGGGCACGGCCGCCAGGACCATGCTGACCCGGAACACTTCGAGGTGTTTCAGGGATTCCACCAGCGTAACGAAGGCAACGAGCGAGATCACCGCCGAAGCGTTGAGCAGGATCATCTGTTGGGTGTCCTGCACCAGCAACGATTCGAATCGAACGAAGGGCAGGATCAGTATCGAACCGAACAGGTAAATCAGGAACAGGATGACGGAGGTAGGCAGGATCTGCAGCAACTGCTTCTGGGTGAGGGTATAGGTCGACAACGCAAGCGCAGCGGCAGTCACCCACAGAATTCCGGGAATCATGGCGCTGTCCCCGGACCACAATTCCGACAGCTGTTCGTTGAAGAACAGGACGATGCCGCCCGTGAGCAGCAGGAGGCCCAGGACCTGAATCAGGGCCATCCGTTCGTGAAAGAACAGCATGGCACCCAGCAGCAGGAACAGCAGCGAGATCTGGTTGACCACCTGGGCGGCGCTGGGCGAGATGTACTGCAGGCTCTGGGGATAGAACACGTACGCGCAGCTGAACCCGATCACCGACGCGAGGAAGACCAGCGCGTAACCGCCCTTGAGTCGACGGACCAGGCCGAAGTGCCCCTGCCGGTACACGATCGGCGCCATCAACACGGCCGCGACGACGAACCGGTACCACGTCATCGTGAAGGCGTCCAGGCTGATCAGCATGATTTTAAGGATGATGGGCAGTCCGCCCCATACGAAGATCGTGAACAGGCTGAGGACCAGCCCCAGGCCCCAGCGGCCGCTGGTGACGTGCCGGTTCATGCCTTCCCCGCGGGCGGGACGGTTACGAGAGGACGGCCGCGCGGCGCTATTCGTACACCTCCACTTCCGGCGTGAAGGTCATGTCGGGGTCCAGGGGGTAGATGGGGCGGGGCACGTACTGGTGGCCCAGCGTGGGGATGTTGGGACTCGCCGCCCCCGGCGAATCGATGGTGATGGTCCGTTCAGCCCAGTCGTCGTACCACTCGTCGGGCGTATGGGGCAGTTTCTTGACCACGACGTCGAAGCGTTTCGGGTCCTGGCCGAAGGCGGGATACATCCACCGGTCGCACAGCAGGGGGCCGGAAGCCGCCAGGAAGATCGTAATGTTCCGGCACTTCAGCACCGCGATGGGAACGTCGTCCCGCCGGCCCAGCACTTCGACCGTTGCGGTGACTTCCACCGGGGTGAAGCGCGGGTCCCGCGTTCCGCCCAGGGGGACGGTGATGGTCTGCCCGACGCCCGCCTCCATGGCGCGTGCGACGGCGGGATCGTCGCGGATGGGGAACAGCACGCTGCCCCGGTAGTCGCTCTCGAGGAATCCCTTCAGGATGGTGTTGCTCGTGCCCGGCGCGCCTGAACTGGTGGCGTCGGCGGCGTCGGCGAAAACGACCGTTCCTTTCGCCTCCGCGGCGATCCGGATGCCCGCCTCCACGCTGTGCAGCACGCACTGCATGTGGGAACGCATGTTCCAGAAGCTCCGGCCGATATGCAGAGCTTCCCGCGCCGCCAGGTCCGGGTCGCCATCCGTGATCACGACGACGCGGGAGCCCTGTTCCGGGCAGTCCGTGGGGGGATGGCCCAGCATGATCCCTCCGGCGAGGACATCGTCCCGCTCCTCCAGGCGCTCCAGGTACCGGATGAACGTGCCGTGCACGCCGGTGGCGGTCTTGAGTTCGTCGCCCCGGACCATGGTGGGCGTGTATACGCTGGCGATCACGGGCCGGGCCCCGTCGAGGATACGCAGCAGCACCCCGGCGGCCCGTGCGCCCGTTTCGTACCAGTCGATGTGGGGATAGGTGTGCAGGATGGCGCAACCGTCCATATGGGACAGCATGCGCCGGGTGATCGTGCCGTGCATATCGAAGGATGCGACCACGGGCACGTGGGGGCCGACGATCCGGCGCACCTCCCGCAGGACGTATCCTTCCGGATCCTTTTCGGTTTCCGCGGCCATGGCGCCGTGCAGGTTCAGGTACACGCCGTCGGCGCCGGCCTTTTCCCGTTCGATCGCGTCGAGCAACTCCGACGCGGTCCGCTCGAAACACTTCTGCGTGATCGTGCCACCCGCGCCCATGGCGGCGCTGTAGGTGGGCACGATTTCCACGTCATCCCGGACGGAAAGGGTATGGACGGCCCCGCCGATCACGCCACCCAGGCTGTCGGCGCCGCCCTGGTCATCCGGGTCCTCGAGGCCGACCGGACCCTCCAGCATCTCGTGGCCGCGCAGGGTGCCGAAATCTTCGTACACCGTATCGTTGGGATGGAAATCGTTGGTTTCCTGGAAGAAGGTACCGATCAGGATCCTGGGCATGGCGCTCCGGTGGTTTTTCTTTCAATACCTCGACGTGTGCTCTTCCACCTTGGTGATCGTCTCGATGACCGCCGGCCGGCCATCGCGGTTGGCCTCCACCGCTCGCCGTATTGCCGGGGCGATCTCATCGGGCGTCGTCACCTTCTCCGCGTAAGCGCCCAACCCCGCCCCGATGGCGGCGTAATCCCCACCCAGCCGGTTGCTTCCCCAGCGTTCCGATGCGTAGGCCATGTGGTGGTCGTAGTGGGTCATGACCCCGTTGTTCAGGATCACCGTGATGATGGGAATCTCCGACCGCACGGCGGTCTCCACGTCCAGGCCGGCCATGCCGAAGGCGGCGTCTCCCATAACGTTGACGACCTGCTTCTCCGGGTCGGCGATCTTGGCGCCGATGGCCAGTCCCAGTCCGTAACCCAGCTGCGTGGAAGCGCCCCAGCCGATGTAGCCCCGCGGCGTATCGGTCTCCCAGAAGGGCGCGAGCTGCTCCCGCGGATATCCGGAGTCGTGGGTGATAATCGTGCGTGCCCCATCCACCACCCCCGCAATCTCGCGGAACACGCGGTACGGGCTCAGGGGCACCTCGTCGGAGCGGAACCGGGGTTCCCATTCGGCCAGCCATGCCTGCTTGAGCCGTGCGATCTCCGCGATATCGCCCCGTTCATCGTCCCGGGGACGCCCGTCGAGCTGGCGTTTCGCTTCCTCGACCAGTTGCCGAAGCACCACCCCCGCGTCGCCCACGGCACCGTAGTCGACGCGGTGCTCCTTGTTCAGGTCCCCGTGGCTGACGACGCACTGGGCGAGCGCGGCGCCTGCCGGCACATCCGATTTGAACCCTGACGTCATGCTTGTGCCGATGCCGAAGAAGAAATCGGTCTTCTTCAGGTATTCCGCCACCATGAGGGAATGGGAAGCCGCTCCCGTGCCCAGCGAGAGGGGATGGGTTTCGGGGAATGCGCTCTTGCCGGCCAGCGTGGTCATGACCGGGGTCTTCGTCCATTCGGCGAACTCGATCAGCGCATCGGTGGCCTCGGCGTACAGCACGCCCTGGCCGGCGCTGATGATGGGACATTCAGATTTCAGCAGGGCCGCGACCAGGTCCCGGACGTCCTCGGGCGATGCGCCGCTTTTGAACGGTTTTACAGGCGTGTAGTCGAAGGCGTCGTCTGGGATCTCCTCCTCGCCCACGTCCCCGGGGATCTCCAGCATGACCGGCCCTGGTTTGCCTTGTTTCAGCAGGCTGTACGCCCGCCCCATCATTTCCGGAATCCGGGCCGCCGAGTTGATGTTCGAGACCCACTTGGTGATGCCCCGGTAGTTTTCCACCGATTCGAAGGCCAGGTCGGCGCCTGCACGGGACCGCGGCGGCCCGCCGGGCAGCAGAAGGACGGGCACCGAATCCGCGTAGGCCTGGGCCACCCCGCCGAAGGCGTTCTCAGCACCCGGCCCCATCTGCATCATGAAAACGCCGATGGTATGCCCGTTGCGTATCCGGCTGAATCCATCGGCGATGTTGACGCCGGCCCGTTCCTGCCGGCATAGGATGGGACGCAGGCCCTCGATCGCACAGGCGTCGATGAGGGGATGGTGGGGAAAACAGCTGAACCAGTCCAGCCCTTCCGCCTTCAGGATCTTCGCAATCGCTTCGTTTCCGGTCATGGATTTCCCTCTACTCTCTTTCTACTCTCCTTCGCGCCGAGGGGTCGAAAGCGTCCGACCGTCGTCATCGATCAAAGGACGGTTATAGACATAGGGCGGTTCGAGCACGGCCCGCTGGGCTTCGTTTAGTTCTTTCGTCCACTCCGGCAGGCCGGTTTCGTACACGCCGCCGGTATAATGCATGTACTTCGGGGTGTACCGGTAGAACAGCGAGCGGCGCTCTCCCTGCCCCTTCCAGGGCAGCGTGCCGTGGGTCGTGGCCTCGTTGAAGATGACCAGGTCGCCGGCCTTCATGGGCACGTGGTACACGATATCCTGATCGGCCTCGTAGCGGGAGATTTCGTCCGGAAGGGTGAAGTTCGCCTTGTGGCTGCCCGGGATGACGCACAGGCCGCCGTCGCCCGGGTTCACGTCGCTCAGCTGGTACTGGCAGTTGATCAGCCCGCAACGCATAGCGCCGTTCTGGTAGTGGTAGGACCGGGATCCGTAGTATTCTGCCTGTCCGTACCCGTGAAGGCGCAGTCCCTCGGTCCCCGCCGCGGACGTGAAGATGAAGGGACTGTGGTCCATCTTCCACCCCCGGCCCAGCAGGGTGTTCAGATAAGGGATGATCCTCGGATTGGCCAGCACCTCGCGGAATGGCCGGCACCAGGGTTGCTCCCACGTCAGCATGCCCTCGTAGAGGCCGCGAAGCTGCTTGCCCTTCAGCGTTTCGCTCGTGCTGCTCGCCGTATCGTCCTTCCGCTTGTCGCGATTGGCGTCCAGGGCCTCGTTTAGTGCCGCAACCTGCTGGGGCGCAAGGGCGTTGCGCACCACGATGAACCCCTGCAGGTCGAAGAGGTACTTTTCATGGGGCTCCATGGTGAGGTATGGTGTGGACGGGTTCATGTAGACTGAATCATTCAGATCCCCTCCCTGCGGGGACGCGCGATCGATTCGCCGTCGTCCTCGATCAAGGGACGGTTGTAGATGTACGGGGGTTCCAGGACCGCGCGCTGGGCTTCGGTGAGCTCTTTCGTCCATTCGGGCAGGCGCGTTTCGTAGACGCCGCCCTCGTAGTGCATGTATTTCGGGATGTAACGGTGAAGCACGCAGCGTCGCTCACCCTTTCCCCTCCACGGCAGCGCGCCGTGGGTCGTGGCCTCGTTGAAGATCACCAGGTCGCCGGCTTTCACAGTGACATGATGGAAGATCTCCTGGTGGTCCTCGTAGTGGCGTACGTATCCCGGCATGGGGAAATTGGCCTTGTGGCTGCCCGGAATCACGGTCAGCCCGCCATCGTCCGGGTTCACGTCGGTCAGGTAGAACTGGCAGACGATCAGACCGCTCCGCATGCGGCCATCGTCGTACATGTAGTAGGTCGATCCGGCGAACATCCCTGTGCTGTTGCCGTGGAAGGGCGTGCCCTGGGCGCCCGGCTTCGAGGTGAGCACGTCGATGTTGTGATCCAGTTTCCAGCCCCGGCCCATCATGGTATTCAGATAGGGAATCAGCTTCGGGTGGGCGAGCAGGTCTCGGAAAGGTTGGCACCAGGGTTGGTCCCAGGTCAGCATTCCTTCGTAGTGGACGTACTGCGTATCGGGCCCCGCCAGCGGGGTCCCGTCCAGCGCGCCGCCCGGTCCGTGGTCGCCGGTCCGGTCGGGATGGGCGTCCAGGGCGTCGTTCAGCGCCCGAACCTCATCGGTGGAAAGGAGTTTGCGCACCACGAGAAATCCCTGGAGGTCGTAGAGGTACTTCTCGCGCTCGCTCATCACGACGAAATCTTCCGGGTCGCCGAACATGGCCATAGCGGCTCTCCTGGCGGCATGCGTTGTATAAACGGGTATCCAGTCGACACGAACGGAAACGATCCGTCCCGGCGTCGGTGGAAACAAAATCGCTTGTTCAGGAATATAGAAAACGGGGGAGCGTAGTCAAAGATAACTCTAAAAATGCCGTTGTCGCCATACGAGCGGCGACAACGGCATTTTCGTTTGTACGGCTTCTACCTTACGATGGCGCGACCCGCTGTAATGCTAGGCAATCTGGACGAAGCCTATGAGTCGTTTAGTTGTAACTGCTGCCTAATTAGTTTACACAAGCTCTCGCTGATTTCCCGATGTCTCGGTACGGGCGCCCATTTATTGTTCTTGGGGTTGAAGTAGAGATCATGCCTTCTGCCGTGTCTTTTCAAGAAACAACCATCGTCCGTCAGTCTCTTAATAAACGCTCTTCGTTTCAAGGTACTTCCAGGCTCAGTTCCGTTGACTCAAATTCTTTTACAGGAGTCGGTACGGTCTCCTGCATCACCAAATCGTAAGCATCCTTGATGTTTGTTTTCAGTTCTTCAAGATTCTTGCCTTGACTGAATACACCTGGTACTTCGCGGAGTTTTCCAACGTACCAGCCTTCTTCTTTCCAGAAGTCCAAAGTGAAATTACAAGTCATAATGGCTCCGCAGATGCCGTCACGGCAATCATGTGGCTTCAGATATAAACGGTCCGGGGGAGCGCCGACAACCCGTAAAGCGGCGTGACCTCCCCCTGACTTCAATCCCGCTAGTACTTCACCGTACAGCCGTAGGCCCGGGTCATCTCGACGGGCACTTCATTGCCGGCAAAAGCCGCGTCCAGGGCCATGACGACGTAATTGTCGGCCTTGGGAATGTCGGCGATGTTGGCCGAGTTGATGCTGTCGATGGCGCCCATGTAGATCAGGGTGCCTTCCGGGTTGATGATATACATGTGGGGCGTGTGGGTGGCGCCGTACGCCCTGCCGACGTCGCCGTTACCATCGAGCAGGTAGGCGTCCACGGTCGACGCGTGCTTCTTAAGGCGCGAGTGGATTTCCTCATTGGAGAACTGGCCCTGCTTGCCTTCGGCCGACGAGTTGACGGCCAGCCAGACCACGCCCTGCTCGCGGTACTTGTCCTGCAGGCCCTGCATGTTCTTGGCGTCGTAGTGCTTGGCCACGAAGGGACAGTCGTAGTTGATCCACTCCAGGACCACATACTTGCCGCTGTAGTCCGAAAGCGTCACGCTGTTGCCATTCGTATCCGTCAGCGTGAAATCCGGGGCCGCGCTTCCCACCTTGGCATCCCCTGCGGCCATCGGCGTGGAAAAGTTAACCAGCACGAACGCGGCGGCGACGGCCACCACGGCTGCCGGAATCAGAATCCTCTTCATGAACATCCTCCTTGTGAATAGTAACGTCAAACTACTTCAAATACTACCTGCTGGCCGCGCTCCCGCTTTCCACCTTCTTCAACGCGTCCAGCACCAGGCCGGGCGTGAGCAATTCCGGAAGGATCTCCGGTACGGAATCCGGACCGCCCGTATACAGCACGTAAAGCGGGACACTGTTGCGACCGAACTCGGCCAGTGCCCGCGTGATCTCGGGGTCCCTCGACGTCCAGTCGGCCTGGACCGGGACGACGCCCAGGGTCTCGAACTGTTCGACCACGCGGCTGTCGCTCAGCGCCACGCGCTTGTTGACCTGGCAGCTCAGGCACCAGGCCGCGGTGAAGTCCACGAAAACCGACTTTCCCGATGTGCGCAGGTCCTGCACCAGCTGCCGGGAGAAGGGTTCCCACTCCAGCCCCGCGCTGTACGTCGTGGCTGCGGCGGTCCGTTCCGCCTTGGCCGGGGCAGGCACCTGGCTCAGTACAGTTACCATGCTCGCGATGATGATCACCGCGGCGGCAGCACGGGCAGCTATCCTGGAACGGCTGCCGGCAGCGATGCCTCCCCAGCGGCCGAGAATCCAGCTTCCAAGGGCTACCAGCACCAGCAGAACCATCACCAGGGCGACCAGGTTGGGATCCGTCTGGAGGTTCAGCACCCAGAGCAGCCAGACCACGGTGGCCATCATGAGGAAGCCCATGAACTGCTTGAAGGATTCCATCCACGCGCCGGGTTTCGGCACGTACCGCAGCAGGGCGGGAACGGATGACAGGGTCAGGTAGGGCAGGGCCATGCCCAGGCCGAGGAACCCAAAGATCGCCAGGGACTGCGCCGCCGACTGCGTCAGGGCGTATCCCAGGGCCACGCCCATGAACGGCGCGGTGCACGGCGTGGCCACGACCGTGGCCAGGACGCCGCTCAGGAAGGATCCGCCGAGTCCGCTGCCCGAATCCATTCGCCCGCCGAGACCGACCAGTGACGTGCCGATCTCGAAGACGCCGAAGAGGCTCAGGCCGAACATGAAGATGATGACTGACAGGATGACGATGAAGACCGGCGACTGGAGCTGGAATCCCCAGCCCAACTGCTCTCCCCCGGCCCGCAGGGCGATCAGGACGGCCGCCAGCGCGAGAAAGGAGACCAGGACGCCCGCGGTGAAGACCAGCCCGTGCCGGCGGGCCTTTGCCGGGTCGTCGCCCGCCTGGTGGATGAACCCGAGTACCTTGATGGACAGCACGGGGAGGACGCAGGGCATCAGGTTGAGGATCAGGCCGCCGATGAGGGCGAAGAGCAGAGCCTGCCACAGGCCGGACACGAGATCGCCGGAAATCGCCGTGGCAGCAAGACCGGAAACCGCCGAAACGTTGCCGGAACCTGGCGAACCTGGCGAACCGATCGCAGCGACCGCGGCCGGCAGCACATCCGCATAGACGGCGCTCACGGCCAGGGCGCGTTCCGATCCGGGGCCGCGCCATCCATCCGCGGACACCAGCACGCCCGCGATCTGTTCCGGCCTGCTCGTGTAAAAGCCCGACCGGCGCATCGTCAAAAGGTACCCGGTCTCCGTCTTCTCCAGTTTCTGGGGAGATATGTAGTCGATCAGGTCAGCGTTGTAGGGGTAGAACTCGGCGCCGGTGAGGTTTCCAGGGAACCATTCTGGCGGCGCGGCGTGCAGCGCCACGGTGGAATCGGAAATAGCGGCCTCGACGTGCCATCCGGGGACCGGGACCGGAAGTTGCTCCCGGGTGCGGGCAAAGAGATCGGTCCATCGCTCATCGGCCTGGGGCACCTCCGTGGAAACGGGCAGCGTCACCTGGTATCCGGATTCTCCCGGGAGACAGATTTCCGCGCAGACCAGCCAGGAGGCAAAGGCCCCGACGTCGACCGTCCCGCCGGTCTCCAGGTCGGCCGGAGGCGTGATTTCCACGAGCAGGAGCGTCTCGCCTTCGTACCCGTAGCTGGCCAGGATGTCGAGTTCGATCTTCTGGGGATAGGGCCAGTTGATCTCACCGGCCTTGAACCCATCGGGCAGCGCCCAGTGTATCTTCGTAGGAAGCCCCGAATCGGCCGGGTTGCGCCAGTAGGTGTGCCAGTGCTCGTCCATCTTCATCCGCAGGCCGGCCCAGAAAGGCTGCCTGGGCTTGACGGACGTCGTCTCCACGACCAGTTCGGTCTCCATGTAATCGGTGCGGACCGCCTGACCATGGACGGACCAGGCGCCGGCGCCGAAGGCGAACAGGACCGCGAGCGTCAATAGGGAGGTGCGCATCGATCTCATGGCGTCTTGAGTTGATTTCATGGCGTGTTTCGGTTCGTGCGGGTGGATGCCGCCCGGATATTCATGCGGCGTAATCAGTTACACAAGCACAATATGGCCACAAAAACGTCCCCGTGTCAAGCCGCTTCGGGGTGTGGATCCGCCTGTCCGTCTGCATTCACACGCCGAACCAGTAATTGAACTTGACGATGAATATGTTCTCCGATTCGCCGCCGAAGAGATTTCCGAAGTCTCTGCCGATGTTCAGCGTCCCGTTCTCGTCCCGTTCGCTCCGGGTCTGCTGCCAGACGAGAAAGACCCTGGAACCGGGGCGGTACTCCCAGCGCAGCACCACGTTCATGCGCAGGGACTGGATGTTGAAGTCCCGGTCCGAGAAATTGATATCTGGCATCCCGTCCCCGTCGAAATCGAGGTAACGATAACCGTCCGCCGGATCGATGAAGGAACGCGTTCCCTCGTTCAATACGTCGAAATCGAAGCTGCTCGCCCTTAGCAACTGCTTGTAGTTGAGATAATCGCCCGATGAAAGCAGGGGCTGTGCATACAGCTGCAAAGTCAGGTCGGGGGAGAAGGCGACGTTCAACCGGGTTTCGAGGGAAAAGGACCGCCGCTCAAGGTCCGAGAACACGTAACGGCTGCCGTAAGTGGGTGCGAAGGGCAGGGCGTCGGTCCGGGTAACATACTGGGCCGCGTTCCGCTCCCAGCTGAAATTAGGCGAAACTTCCAGTTCCCAGTTCGGGGTTGGGCGAATCGTGGCTTCGACTTCCGCTCCCCACTCATGGCCGCCCCGCTGGTAGTTCTCGTAGTCGAGTTCCGTCTCCAGGGAGATCCGTTTCCGGCGGTCCGTGCCGACTCCGATGTCGAATGAATAGGACCCGGGATCCTCCATCACCGGACCGCCCCGGGTCCGCGTGTCACTGAACTGGGTGGGGCTGTAACTGGAGCCCAGGAAAACGTCCCAGTTGTTGTTCAGTTCGAAATCCGCCCCGGCCCAGAACCGGCCGTTCTTGTAGTTGTTCCGCCAGGACGACCAGGCCCAGGGGTCATCGAGCGCCTCGTGCCGGAAGTTGTAGAAGGTAAAGAAATTGAACCGGTAGTTGCGGAGGTAGCGTCCCGGCGTGATGTGCTGGTATTCGATCCGCGCGCCGCCGTCGAGACGTTCGCCTGAGCGCGAGAAACCCAGGTCGTTGATCTCGAAACCGGGCGATATCTGGGCGAACCAGAGCGCTCCGGTCCAGTGTTCGGCGTCCCGGCGGGCGAACTGCAACCGCCAGTTGTACCCGTTCATGGAGGTGGCGGTCGAATCCACGGCCAGCCGCGTGGCGTCCGGACGCTGGAAGTAATGATTGCTGGACCGCTGAATCCGGGTCAGCGCCTCAGGGCTTCCCTGGACGCGGCTGCCCGCCAGATAACCGTAGACTGCCCAGTCCCGCGAACGCGCGCCCCCCCAGTTGTGCTCGAAGTCCACCCCGCCGGAAAAGGCCTCGGACGTGAGGTAGTCGAAGGCGCCGTCATCCGGAAGGGCCCGGTGCACCAACGATCCGACGGCGCCGACCTGGCTGGCGCCGCTTCGGTAGTCCTTGCGGATCCGGAAAACGCCGAATTCCGCCCGGGGCTCGACCGTGAATTCCCGGATTCTGCCGTCCGAAATCGAGTGGGCTTTTCCCGACTCCCGGCCCGTGACCGCGGCCAGGGCACCGATGGACACGCCGCCCGGCGAACGCCCGGTGATCTTGGCCGCGCCGAGAATGCTGGTCTCCGTGGGGATATCGGCGAAATCCGCATCGTCCGGCGTGCCGCCCCGGGGCTGCCGGCCGATCCGCCGACTGTAGTACAGTTCATCCCGGCCCGACAGGCCGAATTCAAACTCCTGGGCGTCTAACACGAAAAACGGCCGCTGTTCCCGGAAAAAAGTCTCGAAGGCCGAGAGGTTTATAACGGCGGGATCCACTTCCACCTGCCCGAAGTCCGGGTTGACGGTAAGGATCAGGTGGTAGGATGGACTGAGTCCGTAACGCAAACCAAACCCTCCCCGCCCACTGAAGTCGGATCCGTCGAAGAAAGGGTTCCCCTGTTCGGCCCGGGCGGTCCGGGCGCTGCCGAGGACGTAGGGACGGATTTCGAGGCGGCTGGCCCCCGAAGGAAGGACCAGGCCGTTCAGGCGACCGAGGACGCTGACCCTTCCGTGCCGTAGCCGGGACTGGAGGGCGAAGTCGATCGACTCGTTCGCGGCCAGGCGCCTTCGCATGAAGTTAACGCCCCAGGTCTGGGGCTCGTTCCTCGGTTCGTACCGAATCTGGGACAGGGGAATCCGCATCTCGGCGACCCAGCCCTGATCGTCGATCGTCACGCCGGACTCCCATACGGCGTCCCACGCGTCGTCCTGGCGCACGTCGTCATAAAGGTAGGCGTCCCGCTGCGCCCCGGCGGCGCTCACACGGAACTGGTAGCCGGTCAGCCGGTCATTGTTCGGATCGATGGAAACGGAGAAAAGGTCGAAAGCACCCCGTTCGTCCCGCCGGACGAGTTGCCTGCCGATCTGGTCCGGGTGATCGTCGTACATCCGGGCGCCGATATAAACGGCGCCGTCGTCGTAGAGTATACGGACCTCGGTGGCCTCACCGGGCTCGGCCCCCTCCACCGGCTCCCGCTGAACAAACCGCGTCGCGGGGATGGCCGCCGCCCAGGCTGTTTCATCCAACCGTCCGTCGATCGAAATCTGGCCGGTGCGTTGCGCCGCCTCCATGGCGGGGACGGATGATTCGCCAGCGACCGACTGGGCGGTAACAGTACGGGTGGACAGGGTGCAAAGGACCACCAGAGCGGAGATCGGCGGGAAAATGGATTTCAAATGCATGTTCGCAGGTGTTCCTTCCTGTGCGTGGTGCAGATCGAACCAGGAAACTTCGACGTTTGCGTCTTCCGTCAGGCCTATACCTCGCCAGCGGTTATATTCCATGACGGCGCGAAAAGGCTACACTGCCCGCCAGAGCCACGGCGGGAAATCACCTTATATTACAATATGCGCATGGAAAAACTTTAAAATATCGGGCAGCGAGCCGCCAGGTGCTAGCGGGTCCAGGTCAGTACGAAAGCCGGGGGCAGGTTCCGCACGACGAGGGATTCGCAACGGTAGTCGGAGAACAGCGGGGTCATGCGGCGGCGAAACCGAACTGCCGAAGGCAGATAGTAGGCGTGGACGTACTGGAACATGCGGAACACGGAACCGGGCCCCAGGAGCCGGTCCAGGTTGCCGATGATCTCGTCGATTACCGGGACCGGCATGGTGGATATGGACAGTCCTGAGATGACGGCCTTGACCGGCGGTACGCCCGATTCCGTGTGCACCTGGAACGCCCGGGTGACGGTATCGTGTTCGAAACGAAGGTTGGGAAACCGGTCCCTCAGCAGGTGAACGAATCGTGGTTCCAGTTCTATGCCGATATAACCGTCGTCATCGGGGAGGATATGCCGGATCTGGTCCGTAAGCGCGCCGGTGCCCGGTCCCAGTTCCATGACGGACTCGTTGGGCCGGATTTCCAGTCCCCTGGCCATGGCCCGGGCGAGTATTCTCGAACTGGGGGTCAGGGCGCACACGCTCAGCGGGTTCTTCATCATGACCCGGAGAAACAGCAAAAACGGATGTTGTGCGGATCGAGACATGTACGGGAAGGATGGCAGCCGGAGTCCAGGTCAGCGCAGGCACACGGATATCGCAATATACCGGAGCCAATATATGGTTGCGGGCCACGGGAGGCAATACCTATCGCTATGGCTGAATACGCTAGTCCGCCGGGTCTCCGCGTACCCCTTTCCTGAAGGGCAGCAGGCCCGGATAGGGCGTACGGTACCGGTACAGCAGATAGAGCGCGAAGACAAAGACCGGCACGTTCAGCAGGAGCAGCTCCGGGGGCCAGGTCTCGATCTCGACGCCATAGCGGTAGAGGAGGAAGGCGAAGGCGTTGTTGCCCGCGTGGAGCAGCATGCACGGGAAGATCGATCCGGTGAGGACCGCTACGGTGGTGATTACCACGCCCAGGTAGGTCGTCGGAATGATGCGGAACAGGGCCTGGTGGAACAATCCGAATATGATGCCGACCACCAGGATGAGCACGACCGGCCTCAGCCGGCGGTGCAGACCGTGCAGCAGCAGGCCTCGAAAGGCCAT
The DNA here is from genome assembly GCA_026705925.1 of Gemmatimonadota bacterium. Classification (GTDB taxonomy): domain Bacteria; phylum JAAXHH01; class JAAXHH01; order JAAXHH01; family JAAXHH01; genus JAAXHH01. The sequence continues at coordinate 106,171 of JAPOZT010000031.1, read as the reverse complement.
TTCCTCCACGATGCCGGGCGTAAGGGCCATCATGAGCATGATCTGCCACAACGGGAAGTCGTCTGGAAGAAGTTCGCTGGCGAACTGCTCCAGCAATTCTTCCGGGAAGGGCAGGAATACGCTGGACAGCCCCACGACGAAGATCCCGGTCAACAGGGTCGACGGCACCAGAAGCAGCACCGCCAGCCATACCTGGGGCCGCACCGGGCGGATCGCCAGGGCCTGGCGCCAGTCGAGCCGGTGTACCTGGATCATGAGCAGCGAGCCCAGGAAGAAAACGCCGAACATGTTGAAGGCCCACTGCCCCTCGAGCCGGGTCAGCGCGTCTATGTTCGAAGGGGCGATGATGACGATGGCCCACATGCCGAGAAACCACAGGAGCACCCGTTTGGGAAACAGCGCCGCGCCGCCCGCCAGGTCCGCCTCGTCCATGTCCTGCGCGGTGACGAGCCTTTCATTGTCCAGCATGCGGGACGACCATCTGAGCATCAGGAAGGCGGCAAGCAACATGGATGCGCTGGCTACAAGGAGCATGGGGATGTCGTAATGGCCGACCATGATTTCCCGTACGGCCACGCTGACGTTCGCGACCGGCACGACGGCGATCAGCGAGCGCAGGGATACCGCCGGGAGCAACCCCGCCGCCGTCAGGACCATGAGTCCGAGAAACACCGGCAGGAGGTAGAGCTGCGTCTCCTTGTAGGTCTTCGCATAGGCCGAGATCAGCAGCAGGAGGGAAGATACCACGATGGCCACGGGGATGTACATGACGAAAAGCACCAGTACGGCCACCGGCGATACATCGATGTCCATTTCCGCGGGGAGATCGATGAACCCGAGACCGAGGTACACGAAGAGGTTCCCTGCCTGCGCCAGGGTGATGAAGAGCGCGACGGACAGGATCGTCAACTGCTTGGCGGCGATGATCTCGATCCGGCGGACCGACGTGGTCAGGAGGGTTTCCAGCGATCCCCGCTCCTTCTCGCCCGCGACGCTGTCCATGGCCGCCACCGACGCGCCGGTGAGCGTCAGAAAAACGAGCAGCAGGGGCAGTAATCGTCCGAAATAGAACCCCGCCGCCTGCGCGGGGGTGGCGACGTCCACCCGTGATAGCCGGATGGCTTCATCGGGGTCCGTCTCGAGCCCGCTTTCACGGAGCGCTTCGGCGCGGTCCTGTTTCCTCGCGTCCATCATCCGGTCCACCAGCAGGGCGCTGCCCCTTCTGGAATCGTCCCGGTTGGCGCGGTAGTAGACCCTGACCACGGGGACCCCCGGATACCGCTCGTCCGCCACGGTCACCTCAACGACGGCTTCCTCCCCGTGTTCCGTGGTGTCGTCTCCATCCCCGGTTTCCGCGGTGTCGGCCGCGGCGCGAGCCAGGTCGAGCGAATCGGCTTCGGATCCGGTCAGGGCTTCCAGGTAGAAATCCAGGTCGCCGGCTTCAAGGCTCGAATCGGGCATCGCGGCCTCCACCTCCAGAAATGAGGCAGGCTGCCGGTCGTCATCCCCGGTATCGGCGGGCTCCGCGTTTCCGGCCGGACCGCCGTCCTCGGCCGGATCCCCGGTTTCGGCCGGATCCCCATTCTCGACCAGATCCACGTTCTCGGCCGGACCACCAGCAGCGCGTGTTTCGCCCCTCGCGATGAGCGCACGGACGGAGTCGGCGTAGGCGCCCACGACGGCGTAGCGATACGTCGTCGTATCCTGCTGTTCCTGGCGCCATTCGTTCATGAACTTGAAACCGAAGAGGATCGCCGGCAGAACGAGGAGCGGCAGGAGAATGCTCAGTACCACCGTCCGGCGGTCCCGCAGCAGCATGCGCATTTCGTTCCTGTACAGCAGTCCGATCGTTGCGCGGTTCATGCAGCCTCTTGGATGAAGGAGACGAAGATGTCTTCGAGGTAGTGCGCGCCGGTCCGCTCGCGGAGCGCTTCAAGGGTGCCGGAAGCCAGGATCCGCCCCTCGTGGATGATGGCGATCCGGTCGCACAGCTTTTCCGCTTCGCTCATGATGTGGGTAGAGAACAGGATGGTCTTGCCCTGCGCTTTCAGTTCGGTCAGTATGGCCTGCATTTCCAGGGCGTTGAGCACGTCGAGGCCGACGGTGGGCTCGTCGAAGACCAGGATCGGCGGATCATGGGCCAGGGTCCGGGCGATCGCCACCTTCTGCTTCATCCCGCTGGAGAGCTTGTCAATGCGGGCGCGGGCATATTCCTCGATCCCGAAGCGCTCGACCAGTTCATCGACCCTGGCGGGCGTCCTGGACGCGTCGTATCCGTTGATCCGGGCGAAAAACTCGATGGTTTCTCTCGCGGTGAGGCGGGGGTACAGCGCGGTGGTGGCCGAATAGAAACCGACGTGCCGGCGGACTTTCACGGGTTCCTCGGCCACGTCGTATCCCATGATCTTCGCGGTGCCGGCCGAGGGCTTGAGGATCGTCGTCAGCATGCGCAGCGTCGTCGTCTTGCCGGCGCCGTTCGCGCCCAGCAACCCGAAGATCTCGCCGGGGTTGCAGGTGAAGCCGATCTGCCGGACGGCGTGCACGGAACCGCGGGATTCGTCGTAGTAGGTCTTGGTCAGGTCCTTCACGAATACGGGATCGTTCACGGTTGTCATCCTCTTGAAGGGTTGCGGCGCAAGAGCCGGTGTTTCAGGAAACCGCCCAGCCCGCCTTCATAGCTGCCGGTCATGATGTCTTCGTAGCGGGTGATCGCCGCGGCGATCCGCAGAATGATCCAGATGTACAGGACTTCCATCAGCAGGGTGAGGCCGATCAGGGGCCACTGATAGACGCCGCCGATGGCTTCCCGGAACACCAGGCAGACGTTGATGATGGGCACGCAAGCCAGCCAGGTCGTGAGTTCCAGGCCGGGGAACTGCATGAAGACCGCCGGCACCAGGATCATGACGGTTACGAAGGGACCCGCCAGGGACTGGGCGTCCTTGAACGTCCGGGCGAAGCTGGCCACGACCATGAGGAAGGCGGAGACGAACAGGGCGAGGAGCATGATGACCACGAAAATCAGCGGAACGGCGGACCACGGGATCGTGAAGCTCAGGTCCTGGATCCGGTCGCCCAGGAGCGGCGCCATGAGGGTGCGCATGGAGAGGCTCATGGCCAGGAAGTTCAGCATGCCGGCAGTGGTCGAGAGCGTGGCCACGTACAGGTACTTTCCCGCGAGGATATTCACGCGGTCCGTCGCCGCCGTCAACGTGGTCTCCCAGGTGGAACGCTCGCGTTCTCCGGCCGTCGCGTCCAGGGCGGGATACATGCCGCCCACGATCAGCATGATGATGACGAGGATGGGGACCGCCATCCCCAGGATGAAGCGTCCCATGTCCCGGCTGGTGGATACGTTCTCCCGTTCTATCCAGATCATCTGGTATGCCGAACCGTTCAGCCCGCGTTCCCTGCCCGCTCTTTCCAGGTAAGCCGTCCGGTGGCGGTTTACGACGTCTTCGACCCGGCTCATGGCGATCCGGCTCCGGTCCTTCGACGAGTCGCCGGTTATGCGGACCTCGATATCGTCAGCACCAACCCCTTCCCAGGGAGCGAGCTCGACCAGGAGATCCAACCGGCCGTCGCGAATCGCTTCCTCGGCGGCTTCCAGGTCAGCGGCCGACACGCGTTCCACGCGGTCCGCGTCCTCGATTTTGCGGACGAGCGCGGCGCCTTTCTCCACTTCGCCCGCGATCATCACGCGGGCCGTGAAGTTCTCCGTCTGGCCGATGACGAAGGACAGCCCCGTGTAGGCCACCCAGAGGAGGACCGGGTACATGAACAGGGGCACCAGGACGACGTTGATGACGATGGAGCGTTCACGCAGGGCACCTCGGAGTTCCCGGAGGAATACGAGGCCGGTATCGGTGAGATTGAGCAATACGCCATCCTGTTCGCGGGACGTGGACTAAGCTACTGAAACGACCGGCGGACCCAGTCCCCGGCGTCGCGTACTACCTGGTCGGGATGCATGCGGCTGCGGGCGAGATGCCCCGTCGTGCTGCGCAGCGTCGGCTGCCTCGCATCCTGGTAACGCCAGTCCATGCTCCACCTGACCTGATCGGAGCGGTTGGGCAGTCCCTGGTGGTAGAGCATGTTATGGAAGAGGACGATGTCTCCCGGGTCCAGTTCGATGGACACGGCCTGGTCCACGTAGGGTTCCAGGTCCTCCTGGGTGATTTCGAGATAGTATTCGCGGTCTTCGTGCCGGGCCATGCCGATCCGATGGGTTCCGGGGATGAACTGCATGCACCCGTTGTCCTCGCGGGCGGGCACCAGGGGAGACCAAACGTTGATCATGCGCAGGGCGTCCACCGTCTCCGCGCTGTGATCGCCGTCGCGGTGGACCTTGTAAGTGTATCCCCCGTCCTGGTGCCAGAGTACGAGCGTCGGGGCGTGGTCGGGCAGTTTGGGGCGGATGGAGTAGTTGGGATAAAGCCGAAGTTCCTCGCCCAGAAGGGTTTCTACGATGTCCAGCAGCGGCGGGTGGAAGAAAACCTCGTACATGCCCGCCAGGTGGAGCTCATTGCGGAAGATACTGGGCGCCTCGTCCGGTGCGTCCGCGCAGATCCGGGCCAGGCGCGTCTCGAAAGGCGCATCGGCGTGGCCGCTCGTGATCTTGCCCGCCTCCATCAGCCGGTTCGCGAACCGGTCCACGAGTTCGCCGGCATCGCGCCGGGCCGCCTCCACCACCCCGTCGGGGTAGAATCCCTTCAGTATCACGAAACCCGTTGTCTCGAACCGGTCCAGGTCTGAATTCGTCTCTACCGCCAAGCCCATGGTCTCCAGGTCAACTGCGCGGCTCCTGATTCGCCGGCCAGGACAGTTCTCTCAGGCCAGGCCGCACGCTACCGATATTCACCTGCACATGTTTACCTGCACACGTTTCGGTTCCTTCAATCTTCCTCGCGCCGCCGCCGTTTCTTCCGTTTGTGCACTTCCGCCCGTAGAATATACTCGATCTGGGCGTTCACGCTACGCAATTCATCCTTCGCCCAGGTGTTGAGGTCATTCCAGAGCTCGGTATTGATTCGCAGCAGCAGGGATTTCTTCTTGTCCGGCACGATAGCGAGTTTCCCTAGATCCCATCAGTACAACGAACCGGTATTGACGATGGGCTGCGTGGACGATTCGCTGCAGAGCACGGTGAGGAGATTGCTCACCATGGCGGCCTTGCGTTCTTCGTCCAGGTCGACTACATGCTGGTCCTTCAGCCTTTCAAGGGCCATTTCCACCATGCCCACCGCGCCGTCCACGATCTTCTGACGGGCGGCGATGATGGCATCGGCCTGCTGCCGCTGCAGCATCACCTGCGCGATTTCGGGGGCGTAGGCCAAATGGTTGATCCGTGCTTCCGCTACCGAAACTCCGGCCGCGCCGACCCGTTCCCGAATTTCGTTGCCGAGGGCTTCGGACACTTCCTCAATGGACGACCTCAGGCTGGCGGTCTCTCCCTCGGTCAGGTCATAAGGGTAGCTGGTGGCCAGGTGGCGGATGGCCGATTCGGACTGTACCTGTATGTATTCGACAAAGTCGTCCACATCGAAACTCGCCTGGGCCGTATCTTCCACACGCCAGACCACGACGGCTGAGATCTCGATCGGGTTTCCGTTTTTGTCGTTTACCTTCAGCCGCTCGCTGTCGAAATTCCTGGCTCGAAGGGAGATCTTCGCCTTGCTGTTGAGGGGATTCACCCACCAGAATCCCTGCTCTCTCACCGTCCCTGTGTATTTGCCGAACAGCGTAAGCACGCTGGCTTCATTCGGTTCCAGCGTGAAGAATCCCTTGAAGCAGAATCCCAGTACGGCGAGGGCCGGTATGAAGATAAAGACCAGCAGGAGCACGTCTCTGACGCTCATTTCCTGCTCCAGAACGGGCGGATTGAACGTGATGACCCAATCCATGACCACAAACGTCAAAGGAAACAGGACGATCAGCCAGACCAGCGCCCTCCAGCCGCTGAATTTCAAAGGGCTTCTTTCCGTTATCATTGCTTTCCTCCTCCAAACATCGGTCGATAGGATAACATTATAATATCAATATGATATCATGTTACAGGATAACGGAACGCCTGTCAAGCATACTTTTTAAATAAAGCCAAAATAAAAAAGGCGCCCCAATCGAGGCGCCTTTCATCTTTCAATTTAACCTGTTGTAGCGACCGTTCGAGTTGTTACGGCCGTCTGCTGTCGCAGTCAGCCCTGGGGCTGCTTCACGTAGCGCAGGTAGGGCTTCACGCGGCGGATGTCGGAGTAGGTCTGGTCCGCTTCCTCGTCCGTGACCGCCGGTACGATGATGCAGTCTTCACCGCTGGTCCAGTTGACCGGCGTGGCGAGCTTGTGATGAGCCGTCAACTGGAGGGAATCCACGACACGCAGGATCTCGTCGAAATTACGGCCCGTGGACGCGGGGTAGGTCAGCATCAGCTTGATCTTCTTGTCCGGTCCGATGACGAATACCGAACGCACCGTCATCTTGTCGTCGGCGTTTGGATGGATCATGTCGTAGAGCTGGGCGACTTCCTGGTCGGGGTCCGCGATCAGCGGGTAGCTCACGTTCGCGTTCTGCGTCTCGTTGATGTCGCTGATCCAACCGCGGTGCGAATCGAGGGGATCCACGCTGATGGCCAGGATCTTGACATTCCGCCGGGCGAACTCGTGGGCGATGTTGGCCATGTAACCCAGTTCCGTGGTGCAGACCGGTGTGTAATCCGCGGGATGGGAAAAGAGTATGCCCCAGCCGTCCCCGAGCCATTCGTGAAAACGAATCGTTCCCTCGGTGGTTTCAGCGGTGAAATCCGGGGCTTCGTCCATTAAACGTAACGCCATGACAATCCTCCTGCAAAGAGCCTGCTACAGATGATAAGGTGGTGTGATCAGTGGCCTGATCCGTCTATTGGCCTCGATAATATACCTATCTAGGTCAACAAAGTAAAGAATAAAATCAGCGCGTGCACCAGATCAGGCCGCGACGGACGATTTCACGCGCCTCGGGCACGTCGAAGTCGCTAGCGACGTGTCCCAGCGAACAATGGAATACCTTCCCCTTTCCCCACGGCCTCTTCCACGCCACGGGCATCACCGTGCCGTCGATCCAGGCGTCGTGATCCCCGCTGAAGGTCGTGGTCGCGAGCACGTGGTTGGCCGGATCGACGTGCATGTAGTACTGTTCCGAGTGCATGGCGAAATCGTTGAGGCCCGCCGTGACGGGATCTTCGTGATCGATGATGTTGACTTCGTAGTCGATGATCCCGCCAGGATGGGAAACCCACTGTCCGCCCACCATGTACTGGTAGTTCGTGTTGTTGCGGAAGGCGTCCGCCTGTCCGCCGTGCCAGCCTCCGAACCCGGCCCCGGCGGAGACGGTATCCAGGAGCGCCTTCTCCTGCGCGCCGTTGATCGTGCTCATGGTCACGGTCTGCACGATGAGATCGTACGTGGGCATGGCTTCCGCGTCCAGGTAGGCGTCAAGCGTGTCGCGCTGCGTGATATCGTATCCTTCCGATTCAAGCAGCGGGATGAAGATGTCCTGGGACTGCCTGGGTTCGTGTCCTTCCCATCCTCCCCAGACGAAGAGGGCCTTAGGCATTTGGTTGCTCCTATGGTTGCAAAACGTTCACTGTCCTGTGCGGACCGGGACACCGCGGATTAGTGGCCGTCCCGCCCGCTATGCCCGCCGTTCCCAGCGGCTCGGGTTCATGCCGGGCGCGCTGGCCGACATGCCCTCCGGCTTGTTGCCGACGCCGAACTCGTAGGTCCGCATGCTGGGATCGCCCAGGAAGGGCCGGACGGAATCGGGCATCCGTTCCAGGTCCGACGGATTTCGCGGCTCCACGTCGACGATCGGTCCGGCCCAGGCCGGTCGGTAGGCCACCGCGAGCATGGCCCGCGACCGGTTGCCCCTGTTGGGCAGCGTGCCGTGGAACGTCCGGTGGTTCAGGAACAGCGCCGATCCCGCCGTGCAGGGCACGACCACCTCCTCGGGATGGCGCTCATACCGCTTGTACGGATGGGCGTCCGCGTGCATGCAGAGATGAGACCTGGGCACGACCCGGAAGGGCGAGACGTCCATCGTCAGGTCGTCGAGATAGTAGAGTACCCGGACGGTTATGGGACAGCTCCCCTCGTACCCGAATATCTTCGAGCCGTAGGGCTGGCCGTCCGTATGGAGACTGATCCCCGGCGTGCCGGGTTCGGACCGGTCGTAGGTATAGTGAATGAAAACCAGGCGGTCGCCGAACAACTCCTCCAGGAAACGCACCGTGGGTTCGTAGGCGATGAGTTCGGCCAGCTTCGAACTGGCAAGATGCGGATCCCTGCAGCCCCGCTGCTTTTCGCTGTAATCCCGTCCGACGGTTTCGAGTCTTTCGCTTTCCGCTTTCAACTCGGCCAGGTAGTCCGGTGAGATCCAGTCCGGGATGATCAGGTAGCCCTCCTCCTCGATCATCCGGATCCGCTCGCCCCGGGTGAGGGCGCGCCAGTCCCGGTCGTCCACATTGATCTGCTGTTCCGCTTGACTGTGCATCATCCCTCCTTTCTCCGGTGATGCGGGCGGTGCCGTCGGAGCGCTACAGTTCGACGCGAACCGCTTCCATGGCCCGGGCCGCTTTTGCGCGGGCCGCGTCGATGTCATCCCCCCGGGCGACGGCTACGCCGAGGCGCCGGTGACCGGAGACCTCGGGCTTGCCGAAGAGAAACAGGCCGGTGTCCGGTTCGGCAAGGGCGGAACCCAGGTTGCCGAACTTCATCCGGTCGGACTCGCCTTCCACCACGAGGGCCGCCGAAGCGGAAGGACCGTGCTGGCGGATCTCCGGGATCGGGAGACCCAGCACGGCCCGCGCATGCAGGGCGAATTCGGACAGGTCCTGTGAGATGAGCGTGACCATGCCCGTATCGTGGGGGCGGGGCGAGACTTCGCTGAAAATCACGTTGTCGCCCCTGACGAACAGCTCGACGCCGAAGACGCCGCGGCCGCCGAGTGCGGTAGTGACCTTTTCCGCCGTCCGCCTGGCTTCCGCCCACGCCTTTTCGCTCATGGGCTGGGGCTGCCAGGAGTACCGGTAGTCCCCGTCGACCTGTTCGTGGCCGATGGGCGGGCAGAAACCCGTTCCGTCCGCGTGGCGTACCGTCAGGAGCGTGATTTCATAATCGAATTCGACAAATCCCTCGACGATCACCTTGCCCGCTCCGCCGCGGGTCTCGTCGTGTGCGCGCTGCCAGGCGCCGGCCGCCTCCGATGCATGCCGCACCGTGCTCTGTCCCTTGCCGGAAGAGCTCATGACGGGCTTGATGACGCAGGGCAGGCCGATCTCGCGCACCGCGCGTTCGTAGGCTTCCCGGGTCTCGGCGAAGCGATAGGGCGACGTGGGAAGTCCGAGCTCCTCCGCGGCGAGCCGCCGTATCCCCTCCCGGTTCATGGTCAGGTGGACCGCACGCGCGGTGGGAACGACGTGATACCCTTCCGACTCCAGTTCCACCAGGGCGCCGGTGGCGATGGCTTCAATCTCGGGTACGATGAAATCGGGGTTTTCCCGCTCGATCACCGCGCGCAAGGCGGAAGGGTCCAGCATGTCCACCACGTGGGAGCGGTGTGCTACCTGCATGGCCGGCGCGTTGGCGTAGCGGTCCACCGCGACCACTTCCACGCCCAGGCGCTGGAACTCGATGACCACTTCCTTGCCCAGTTCGCCCGAACCGCACATCAGCACCCGGGTCGCCGAAGGGGACAGCGGCGTGCCCAGCGCGGCCATCGGCGTGCCTAGCGCGGCCATCGGGTCGTCCTTCCGGTATGTGTTGCTGAATCCATCATTCCCGATGCACCGCGGTCAGATTTCGTTCACCGCCGCCGTTAGTTCCTGCACCGCATCCTTGCCGTCGGCGAAGAGCATCAGGCAGTTGTCCGCGGCGAAGAGCGGATTGGGGATGCCGGCGAAGCCGGGGCTCAGGCTGCGCTTGATGACCACGACGGTCCGCGACTTGTCCACATTCAGGATCGGCATGCCGGTCAGCGGCGTGTCCGCCGCGTCGCGGGCCAGGGGATTGACCACGTCGTTGGCGCCGATGACGATGGTTACGTCGGTCTGTTCGAACCCCGTATTGGCCTCGTCCATCTCCTTCAGGCGGTCGTAGGGGACGTCCGCTTCGGCCAGCAGCACGTTCATGTGGCCGGGCATGCGGCCCGCGACGGGATGAATGGCGAACTCCACCTCGATGCCGTCGGCCTCCAGTTTATTGGCCAGGTCTCGCACGGCGTGCTGCGCCTGGGCCACCGCCATGCCGTAACCGGGGACGAACACCACGCGCCGCGCGCTGTCGAGCACCATGGCGACCTCCTCGGCGGTGGTGGATTTCACTTTGCCTTCGTAGAGGTCGTCGGCAGGACCCGCGTCGTCGCCGCCCGAATCGCCGCCGACCCCCGCGAACATCACGTTGGCGAGCGACCGGTTCATGGCCTTGCACATGATACTCGTCAGGATGAACCCTGAAGCGCCGACCAGCGAGCCCGAAATGATCAGCACGTTGTTGGACAGTACGAAGCCGGTCGCCGCGGCGGCCATGCCCGAGTAGGAGTTGAGCAGGGCGATGACCACCGGCATGTCTGCGCCTCCGATGGGCACCACGAGCAGTATGCCCAGCACGGAGGCGATCGCCACCATGATCCAGAAGTACAGGGTGTTCTCCGGCTGCAGGATGACGAGGACGCCCGCCGCCAGTGCGGCCAGCAGGAAGAGACCTTTGAGCACGTGATCTCCGGTGAAGCGAACCGCTTTCTCGGAGACGATGCCCTGCAGCTTGCCAAAGGCGATCAGGCTGCCCCAGAAGGTGACGCCGCCGATCAGTCCGGACGCCATGGTCGCGATGCCGAACTGCATCGAGATCGTGTCCGCGGACCGCAGCGCGGCCTCGACGTAGGCCGCGCCGGCCACGAGCACCGACGCTCCGCCGCCGAAACCGTTGCACAGGCCCACGAACTGCGGCATGGCGGTCATGGGCACCTTGAGCGCCCAGATGGCGCCGATGGCTCCGCCGAGGACGATACCCGCGACGATGAACTCGAACCGGACGATCTGCTGGTCGATCAGCGTCACCACGATGGCGATGAACATGCCCAGGGCACTCAGGCGGTTGCCCCGCACCGCGGTGCGGGGATGGGAGAGACCCTTCAGCCCGAATACGAACAGGGAGGCGGCGACGAGATAGGCGAAGCGGACGAGATCGGGGGACATCCGCCTACTCCTTTCTCTTGAACATGTCCAGCATGCGGTTGGTCACGAGGTAGCCGCCGACCACGTTGATCGTGGCGAAAACCACGGCGGCGGTTCCGAGGACCGTGGTCAGCGTAGAGTACTGGGTCCCGGCCGAAAGGATGGCGCCGATGATCGTGATCCCCGATATGGCGTTCGAGCCGGACATCAGCGGGGTGTGCAGGATGGGCGGGACCTTGGTGATGACTTCGAATCCGACGAATACCGCCAGGACGAATATGGTCAGTATGGCAATGGTTTCACCCATGTCGCACTCCTCGATTCGCTCGCCGGTGCAAGGCCGTTCGCCGGTACAAACCCGCTCAGCCGGTACCGTCAAGTACGGAACGGACCAGTTCGTTGACGATCTCGCCGTCGCGGGTAACGGTCGCGCCCTGCACGATATCGTCGTCCACGGTCGCGTCCAGCGCGCCGTCGTTGATCATCAGTTTCAGGAAGTTCACGATGTTGTTGGAGTACATCTGGCTCGCATGAAAAGGCACGGTCGAAGGCAGGTTCAGTTCACCTACGAGGGTCACGCCGTGCTTGACGACGGTCTTGCCCGGTTCCGTGATCTCGCAGTTTCCTCCCCGTTCCGCCGCCAGGTCGATCACGACCGATCCGGGGTTCATGCTCTTGACCATGTCTTCCGTCACCAGCACGGGCGCCGGTTTTCCGGGCACGGCGGCCGTGGTGATCACCACGTCGTTCTCGGATACGACGCGGGCCATCATTTCCCGCTGTTTCGCGTAGAACTGCTCGTCCATGGCCTGGGCGTAACCCCCCGATCCTTCGGATTCGGCGGTGTCGAGTTCCAGCTCCACGAATCGCGCCCCGACGCTCTGGACCTGTTCCTTGACGGCCGGACGCACGTCATAGGCCTGGATCACGGCGCCCAGCCGCTTGCAGGTCGCAATGGCCTGCAGGCCCGCCACGCCGACACCCACCACGAATACATGGGCGGGCGTGATGGTCCCGGCCGCCGTCATCATCATGGGGAACAGTCTGGGGAGGTATTCGGCCGCCATCAGCGCGGCCTTGTACCCGCCAATGTTGGCCTGGGAGGAAAGGGCGTCCATGCTTTGCGCCCGGGAGGTCCTCGGGATCAACTCCATGGCACAGGCGGTTGCGCGACGGTCTGCAAGGGCCTGGATCTCGGCGGAAGCGGACAGCGGTTCCAGAAACCCGATCAATACCTGTCCCTCGCGCAGCAGCTCTACGTCCGCCATACCCGAGTCGGGATTCGCTCCGCCTCCTCGTACCTGCACGATCACGTCCGCTTCGGAAAACACCGATCCGCGATCCGGCACTACCACGGCGCCGGCCGCTTCGTAATCTGCGTCCGAAATGCCCGCCTGCAGGCCCGCTCCCGCGGAGACCCGGACGGCGCAACCAGCCCGCACCAGGGCGCCAACCCCGGCCGGAACGATGGATACGCGCCGCTCGCCCGGACTGGTTTCGGTAGGGACGCCGATGGTCATGTACTGCTCCGACTCCACTGACGGCTCAAAATATGCTTGCAGTTTCGAATGGGATTGCGGATTTGAACATGCTGGCTGTTCCGACGGTGCGGACTATGCGGACCGCATGCCTACGCCGCGACGCGGACCGAATTGCAGGCCAAATCGCGGACCGAGTTCTATATATAAGGAATCCTGCCGGACGCGTCAACTCCCAGATTGGCGTCTTCGCCGTCCGGGCAAAATAACCCGGACGGACCACGCGCATATTGTCATGGCCCGGGCCGCGCGTTATTTTGAGTCAGGTACCGCTAAATCACATCGCCCAATCGCCGCGCGGAGCGATCAAGTCCTTCGTCGACTGGATCCTGAGTGACGCAGGCCTGGCCGTGGTGGAACGGGCGGGCTACGTTCCGCTATGGGAGACCGGCAGCTCCAGGAGTCATCATGAACGAAACCGAACGCTATGAATTCGACCGGCAGGGCTACATCGTGATCGAGGACCTGCTGGATCCGGGGACCGTCTCTTCGCTTTCTGCCGCGGTGGACGAACTGGAAACCCACGCACTGGCAAATCTGGAAAAGCCACCGCGCAAGGCCAGTCCGTGGGGGCCGGACTATCACCTGAATCCCGAACGGGGATACCACGTGGACGGATCGAACGCGGAGGGCCGAACCGTCATCATCGAGGACTTCTGGAATGCCGACGAGCGCTTCGACGTGTTGGTAAACGACGGGCGCACCATGGCCTATATAGGAGGGATCGTCCAGGGCAGGTCCACGATCAACAACTCCGAGATCCGGATCCGCTACCGCGGGAACCTGTCGGGACTGCACGGCGGCATGCGGCCCGAGAATCAGAAGTACCGGTACGGGTTCAACGCCAACGGAATCGACTGCATGATGGTGCGCATGGTCTACTTCATCCATGACGTGTCCCGGGATCACGGGGCGTTCTGCGTCGTACCCGGATCCCACAAGACGAACCTGCCCTGTCCCTACGACGGCAACCCGGACGAGGAGCCCGGCGTGGTCGCGCTGGAAGTCAAGGCCGGTGACGCCATACTGTTCACGGAAAACCTCCGCCACGGTGGGGTTACCAACCGGTCCGACCAGGTCCGCAAGACCATCCACGTGGGCTATGGGCCCTACTGGATGCTTTCGCAGAACCAGGCGACCATGGACGAACTGCCTTACGTGACGGAAGCTACTTTCGCCCGCTGGGACGACGACCAGCGCGCGCTTTTCAAGCCCTGGCACAGGCCGCGGGGCTGGACCCGGAGCAGTAAAGCATAATCACCAGGAAAGGATGGTATAAATGTCCGTCACCCGTTCCGTAGAACAGTCGATGCGCATGTATCGACGTGCCGAGGAACTGATCCCCGGATGGACGCAACTCATCAGCCGGCGGGCAAGCCAGTTTGCCAACGGCGTCAGCCCCGTCTACGCTGAAAGCGCCAAGGGCGCCCGATTCGTAGACGTGGACGGTAACGAGTACCTGGACATGATGAACGCGGTCAGCGCCATCATCCTGGGCCATGCCGATGATGTGGTAGACGGCGCGGTGAAGGAACAGATCGACCGGGGCAGTATCTACACGCTGAACGGTCCGTTAGAAATCGAACTGGCCGAGGAGCTTGTCGACACTATTCCCAGCGCCGAGATGGTGCGGTACGCCAAGGCCGGGGGGGAGACCTGCGCCCTGGCGGTACGGATCGTACGGGGAACCACCGGCAGGGACACCATTCTCTTCTGCGGCTATCACGGCTGGCACGACTGGTACCAGTCCGCCAACTATCTCGTCGATCCGGAGAGCGGCGAGTACCCCTTCGCCGGCATCGAGCCGATCGGCGTGCCGCGCGTTCTCGCGGGCACGGCCATCCCATTCACCTACGGGGACCTGGACATGCTCTCGGACCTGCTCAAGCGATATGCCGGACGGGTCGCGGCGGTCATGATGGAGCCCGCGCGGTCCGAGCTCCCGCCTCCGGGCTACCTGGAAGCCGTCAAGTCGCTGACCCACGAACACGGGGCGCTGCTCGTGTTCGACGAGGTGTCCTGCGGCTGGCGCTTTCGCATAGGGGGTTTCCAGGAGTATACCGGGGTGACGCCCGACGTGACCACCCTGGCCAAGGCCATGTCGAACGGATACGCCATGGGCGCCGTCGTGGGTTCCCGCGAAGCCATGGAGCCCGCCGCGTCGATGTTCGTTTCCAGTTCCTACTGGAGCGACAACGTGGGCCTGGCCGCGGCGCTGACCACCATTCGCGAGTTGAAGCGCCGGAACTCGGTACCCTTCTTCGAAGCCATGGGCGAGCTGGTCAAGAAGACGATGAACGAAGCCTTCGCGAGCGCGGGTCTGCCCGGCGCCTGCGTGGGCCTTTCCTACAATCCCGGCCTTGCCTTCGACCTGCCCGATCCGGAACTCACCCCCATCGTCTCCACGCTGTTCGTCCAGGAGATGTCGCGTCGGGGCATCTTCACCCCTACCTCGTTTCGGGTCACCATGGCCCACACGGAGGAAGACGTCCGGCAACTGGGCGAGGCGGCTGCCGAGGTCTTCGGGCTCATCAAGTCAGGCCTGGACCGCGGCAACCTGGCGGAACTGCTGGAGTGCGACCTCAAGAAGGAACCCTTCAGGAGGCTGGTCCGGTGAGATGGGCTGCAACCGCGCCGTCCAGGATCCGCTCCGCCGCCAGTTCTCCCGAGCGCACGCAGTCCGGCAGGCCCACGCCTCCGTAGGCATTACCCGCCAGTGCAAGCCCTGGATGCCGCCCGAGCAGCGATTCGATCCGCTCGACACGCCGGCCATGGCCGACCAGGTACTGCGGCATGGCGTCCGGATAGCGCGCCAGTTCGGTGTGCAGCGGTTCGCTTTCGATGCCCATGAGGTCCCGTAACTCCCCGCGTACGATCCGCAGCAGGATTTCGTCGCCGGACTTGAGCATTTCCTGTTGAAGCATGCCACCTAAAAACACGCGCAACAGGACGAGGCCCTCCGGCGCCCGGTTCGGAAACTTCACGCTGCTGAAGGTGCAGGCGATGATTTTGCGATCCTCTACCGCGGGCACCACGAAACCGAAGCAGTCCAGCGGATGGGGCACGTCCGAACGCCGGTACGCGAGGTTCATGACGGCCGACGACGCGTGGGGGATGGCCGTCAGCTCGTCGTAAAGACCCGTGTCGGTACCGCGCAGCAGTTCCGCGGCATGTCGGGAGGGCACGGCGAGAATGATGCCGTCCGCCTGGAAATGCCGCCCGTCGCCGCAGGACAGGTCCCAGCTGCTGCCGTCACGGGTCAGCCGCGTCACCTCGGCCTGGGTATGCATGGTGTCCGAGGGCAGTCGCCTCAGCAGCGCCTGCACGATAGTTTCCATGCCCCGGTCGAAGGAAGCCAGTTCGCCGTAACGGGCGCCGCTGCCTGCGCGGTCACCTCTGCCGGCGGGGTCACCGCTACTGGCGGGGTCACCGCTACTGGCGGGGTCACCGCTGCCGGCGGACGCCCCGCGCTGTTGCCTCGCGGCCGCGCGCCGCTGCGCGACCGTGGCTTTGATGACGCTGCGGTGACGCTGTTCCATCTCGAAGAACCTCGGGATGGTGGCCTTCAGGCTGAGAGTGTCCGGGTCTCCCGCGTAGATGCCCCCGATGAGCGGCTGGACGACCCGCTTGAGCACTTCGCCGCCGAACCGCCTGCGGACGAAGGCGCCGAGGCTCTCGTCGCCGGTTGCGGATCCCCTGGGCAGTACCAGGTCCAGGGCGCACCGGGCCTTGCCCTTCCACGAAAAGAGGGAGGTGCCCACCATGGGCCAAAGCCGGGTGGGCGCCATCATCAGAAAACCGTCGGGCAGCGGATGCAGCTTCCCGCGATGGACCACGTGGGACCGGCGATGGGTACGTGCGGTGGGGATGATCCGGTCCGCCACACCCAGGCGGCCCGCGAGATCCGACAGCCAGGGCTTGGATGTGAGAAAGGAATCCGGCCCCAGTTCGACCAGGCAGCCTTCGCGCTCGACCGTACGAATCGTCCCGCCGAAACGGTCCGACCGCTCGAGCAGCGTTACTTCCAGTCCGGGATGCCCGGATTCCGTCAGCCGGTGGGCCGCGCTCAGTCCCGCGATGCCCCCGCCGACCACGACGACCTTCATCGACCGCTTCCCATCTCATGTACGGCGTCTACCAGGGCGATCACGTGGTCTTCCGGCGTGCCGGGGAGTATGCCGTGGCCGAGATTGAATATGTGGCCGGGACGTCCGGCGGCCTTGTGCAGGATGGCCGCGGCCTGTTTGCGGATTTCATCGGGGGAGGCGAACAGGATCACGGGATCAAGGTTCCCCTGTACCGCCGTATCGTATTCGAGCCGGCGCCAGGCCTCGGCAAGGTCCACCCGCCAGTCCAGTCCGATGACGTCTCCTCCCGCCTCCCGCATCAGTTCGAGCAGGGACCCCGTGCCCACGCCGAAGTGAAGCCTGGGGACGCCCCGGCGAAGATTGGAAAAGACGTAACCCGTATGTGGAAGTACGAAAGCCCGGTAATCGTCGGGTGAAAGGCAGCCGGCCCAGCTGTCGAAGAGCTGCACGGCGTGGACGCCGGCCTCGATCTGTTCGTTGAGATATGCCGTGACGGTCCGGGACAGTTTAGACATGAAGGCGTGCCACGCGCCCGGATCGTTATACATGAAGGTCTTGAGGTGCCTGAAGTCTTTCGTACTCTGGCCTTCGATGGCATAGGCCGCCAGGGTGAAGGGGGCGCCGGAAAAACCGATGAGCGGGATATGGGGCGGCAGCGCGGGCAGCACCATGCGGATGGCCTCGTAGACGAAGTGTTGGGACGCCGGTTCCCCCTCTTCAAGTTGGTCCACTGCTTCGGCCGATCGTAACGGGTTGTGAATGACCGGCCCCTGGCCCGTGACATATTCCAGGCGGAACCCCATGGGCTGCAGCAGGGGCAGGATGTCCGCGAAGAGGATGGCGGCGTCCACCCCGAGGCGTTCCGCGGCCATCAACGTGATTTCCGCCGTGAGCTCCGGCGTCTTGCACATGTCCAGGAAGTCCAGGTCGGATTTGAGTTCCCGGTAGGCCCGCTGGTAGCGGCCGGCCTGGCGCAGCAGCCATATGGGCGTATACTCCGTCGGTTCGCGGCGGCACGCCCTGAGGAAGGCCGATTCACCCCGGGTACCGTACGGATCGCTCTCGAAATGCCATCGCATGTCGGTGCGATGCCAGTAGGAGGTGTCCACGCCTCCGTCCACGGCGGTACGTTTCTTGTTGACCAGGTAGCCTGCAAGGCGCGCCATGCCTGATACGAGTGCCTCACCTCCCGTTCCGTCGGGCTCGAAGTCGACCGAGAGACGGTGGTTTCTCCAGACGTCCGTGCAGGCCGGTCCGGCCGAGCCCACGGCAATCTGCCTGACGGCATCCAGCAGGACCTCGATCCGTCCCGTAGCGGCCGCCCGGCCGAGTAACGCGCGGATATGCTCAGGCTCCGTCAGCAACAGTACCGCGATGTCGTCCCTGGCCAGGCCGTCGATAAAGGCGTCCACGCGCTCCGGATCGTCGGCGTTGGCTACCACGGGTCTGCCGCCGCGTGCGGCAATAGCGTCCCGCAGCGACCCGTCCAATGTCGCGACCTGAAGGCTGTTATAGTCCATTCCTTTCCTCCCGCAGTTGTACTGTGCTAACCTACAACCGACGATAGAGGGGAGCAATATATTAGTACGGTGCGGCGATCGATCCGCCGGCCCTGCACGGGCGAACCTGGCAGTGTCCGGACCTGCCGGGGCTCACCGGTCCGTGCTGGGTCCACCGGCCCATCCCGGGCGTGCAAAGCCCTGCCAAACAGTGGTTGCGGGTTCAATCGGCAAGTGGTACATTGCGCGGAACGACAGGCCGCGGGGAGCGGGAATGCACACGCAATCAAGGAGTTCACATGTCCGGGTCATATCGGGTCGGCATCATAGGCTGCGGAGGAATGGGCGGTTCGCACGCGCGGCACTGGACGCAGAAACCGCAGACCGACGTGGTGGCGGTCGCCGACGTCAGTGAGCGAAGCGCCCGCAAGCTGGCCGACGAATTCGACGCGAAACCCTACACGGATTACGCGGATATGCTGAAGCAAGAAGCCTGTGACATCGTCAGCATCACCACCTGGCAGAACGTCCGCGCCGAAATCACCGTGAAAGCCGCGGAATCGGGCGCAATGGGCATTCTGGGCGAGAAGCCGATGGCGTCCAGCCTCCGCGAAGCCGACCTCATGCTGGCATCCTGCGCGCAGCACGGCGTCAAGCTCGCCATCGGCCACCAGCGCAGGTACACCCCGCAGAACGTGGAAGCGCGCCGCCTGGTGATGGACGGCGCGATCGGATCGCCCACGGCCATGCTGCGCCGGGACGCCCACGGCCTGCTCAACCGGGGCACTCACGAACTGGACGAAATGTTGTACGTGCTGGGCGACCCCGCTCCGGTCTGGGTGATCGGCCAGGTGACCCGCAAGACGGACCGTTGGGAGCGCCGGGTGCGGTGCGAGGACCGGTGTGCGGCGATCATCGCCTTCGAAGGCGGGATCAGGGGCACCTACGAAAGCGACCTGCCCGATCCCGGGCTGCAGGGCGACGTGATCTACGGCACGGAGGGGATCCTGAAACGCGGTCCCGAAGGCGGCCTGCTCCTGCTGAACCGCCATGCCGGCGACTGGCAGTCCATCACGCCGCCGCCGGTAGAGGTTGACCAGTACGACGAGTTCATTTCCTGGCTGGACGGCAGCGGAGAAAAACACCGCAACGACGGCGAAACCGCCCGTCTGACCATGGAACTCATGATGTCGATCTACGAATCGGCCCGCATCCGCGACGTGTTCGAACTGCCGCTGCAGACGGGAGACAATCCGCTGGACCTGATGGTTGAGGAGGGAGCGCTTCCCGTGGAGATACACGGCCGCTACGACATACGCGCGCCGTTCCCCGAACAGACGAACTAATCCATGCTTTACCTGGTTGCCACGCCGATCGGCCATCTGGACGACATCACGCTCCGGGCGCTGGAGATCCTGCGCGGCGTGGATACCGTGCTCAGCGAAGACACGCGCAGGACCGGACGACTGCTCAAGCGTTACGGGATCAGCGCGCGGCAGATGTCCTACCATGAACACAACGAGCAGCGGGCCGTACCCAGGGCCCTGGCCGTCCTGGAACAGGGACGGGACCTCGCCCTGGTCACGGATGCGGGCACGCCCGGAATCGCCGATCCCGGATACCGGCTCGTCCAGGCCGCGATACAGGCCGAAATCCCCGTAAGCATGGCCCCTGGCCCGAGCGCGCCGATCATGGCGCTCGTCCTCTCGGGCCTGCCGGTCCACCGGTTTTCATTCTGCGGATTCCCGCCTCGCAGGCCTACGGCCCGGCGCCGCTATCTTGAAGCGGACGCGGACCGTGCGGACACGCTCATCTATTTCGAAAGCCCCCACCGGGTGCACGCGCTCATCGCCGACGCCCTGGAGGCGTTCGGGGACCGCAGGGCGGCCCTGGCGAACGACCTGACCAAGCTTCACGAGAAAATCGACCGGAGTCTGCTGTCGGAGCTGCGTGAAGAGACCCGGGACCGCCGCCTGCGCGGGGAGTTCATCCTGCTGGTGGAGGGACGGTCCGGCTAGCGCGCCTTGTCCGGCTAGCGCGCCTGGTCTGGCTAGCGAGCCTGGTCTGGCCAGCGCTTTAGCGCGCCCGGTCCGGCTAGCGCGCCTGGTCCGTCATGCGCTTCAGTGCTTCGTCGTAATCCGTCCTGTTGTTGATGTTGAAGAACATGTCGTCATCGTGGAACCCACCCTCCTCCGGTGCAAGACGCAGGACGCGGACCTCGTCGAAGAATCCGGCGATCTTGTATCTGCGTGCATGGATCCGGTCCTCGATCGCCGGGACGCAGGTCTCCCGGTAAACCGCGCACAGCGGTTCCACGCGTCCGTCGTTCACGGGGACGACCACGTCATAACCGGCCGACCGCTCCACCATGTATTCCAGGAATTCCGGCCTGACAAAGGGCATATCGCAGGCCACACACAGGCACAGCGGCGTCTGCGCCGTCCTGAGCGCCGTATAAATGCCGCCGATGGGCCCGCATCGCGGGACCAGGTCCTGCCGGCTTTCCAGCTCCAGGAAGGCGTAGTCCGCCGGGGTATGGGTGATCAGCATCATCCGTCCGGTCATCGAGCCGACCGTCCGGCAGAGCCGTTCGATCAACCGGTCTCCATCGATCCGGCTGAGTGCCTTGTTCGAGCCGAACCGGCTGCTCTTTCCTCCCGCGAGGATGATGCCCGTAACTTCTTCTCTTGCTGTCATTTATCGTGTTCGCTCCATCTGATTCCGACCCACGATTTCACTTCCCCCGACCATAGGAAAAACCCCGAAGCCTAGCCAGCCGGGTCCGCTTGACACCCCTGCCGAACCGCCGTATATTCTGGGTATCGGGATGTTCGCGCCGCGTGTCCCGATCCTCCGGAATCGAACCCCGATATACGGTGCCGGCCGTTCGTGAAAGAGTAGACAATATGTGGTTCTGGTCTCATAAGCTCAAGCTCCTCCTGGTGAAGAAGGACTACGAGACCATCGTGCGCCTCTGCTTCGAGCGCGTGGAGCGGAACCAGGCCGACTACTGGACCCTGCGGGGCCTGGGTCTCGGACTCATGTATACCGGCCGCACGAGCGAAGCCTTCGAATGGCTCAGCAAGTGCGCGCGGGCGTATCCGAAAAAGGTCGCGGTACAGTACGATATCGGCCTGATCTACATGAAGCAGGAGTGCTACAGCGAAGCCCGCGGCTACATGCTGAACGCCCTCGAGGGCGGATACCGAACGGACGCTCTCTTCCAGGATCTGGGCCGGATCTACTGCTATCTTGGCGAATTCGAGAAAGCGACCAACTGCTTCCGCGAGGTCATCCGCCGTTCACCCCGGAACGGCGAGGCCTACAAGCTCCTGGGCATGGTGTACAAGCGGCGGACCATGTACGACGAGGCCGTCGCCGCATACCGGGAATCCTTGCGATGGGATGGAGACAACTCGGAAATCCACATGAGTCTCGCGGAGATCTTCGTCCGGCAGGAGAAGTGGGACCTGGCGGTCGGAGAGTACCAGAAGGCGCTCGAGCTCGACGCCACCAATTTCGCGGCCCACTACGCACTGGGGTCCATCTTCGAGATCATGGGCGAGAACGCCCGGGCGATCGACGAATTGCTCAAGGCCCATCGTATCGACGGGGACGACGAACGAATCCACAAGAAACTGGAACGGTTGCTGATCAGCTGATCCCCGCACTGTCCGCTCTGACCGCCCGGCCCTCCCGCAACACCTACATCGCCTACTTCGCCCGCACCGCCCGCTAAAGCTAAGGTCAAGTGAACGAGATCGGCACCGGCATGCAGGTCAGGATGAAGACCAGGACTGCGAGCCAGCCCAGCCACTTGCTGTGCCGGGGCAGCGGCGCCGCGTCGTCCACCGGCGCGGGATGATGGAAACCGCTGAACCGGCCCATCAACAGCAGCAGTACCCCGAACACCCACCATCCCGGCGAATACCACCCCAGCACGGCCAGAGCCGCAAAACTCGCGAACGCGAGGTTTTTCTGCAGGCGCCTGCCTCCGGCCGCGCCCCCCGTGAAGGCATACAGGATATGGCCGCCGTCCAGCTGGCCCACCGGCAGCAGGTTGAGCATGGTGACCAGGCAGCCGAACCATGCCGCCAGGCCCACGGAATCGAGGTAAATGGTGTAATCCTCGGGCAGCGGGCCGTGTATCAGGTAGGCGAGCGCCTGAAACACCAGGGGTTCGCCAAGGTAGAGGCCCTCCCCTTCTCCGGGCATGAGATCCACCCGGGCGCCGACCAGGCTGTACGCCATGATCGGGACCGCCACGATGAATCCGGCGATGGGACCGGCGGCGCCGATGTCCATCAGGGCCTGCCGGTTCGGGTAGGGCGCCTTCGTCACGATGACGGCGCCGAAGGTACCCGGATTCGGTGTGATGAAGAAGAAGGGCGACGGAATGAAATGAGGAAGGGAGGTGTGGACGCCGTACCACCTGGCGTAGAGATAGTGGCCCATCTCGTGGGCCATGAGGATGCCGAGCACCGACAGGGAAAAGGGCAGTCCGTCCAGGAGAAGCGACGGGACGGTCACCAGGGTGAACAGCACCACCAGCGGGGGAACCGCGGGGTGTTCCATGATGGTGCCGGAGATCAGGGTGGTCAGGAAGGTACAGGCGAACAGGACGGTGGGGCGGCGCCAGTGGGTGCGGTGCCGCCCGGCTTCGTCCGGCCGCAGGGCATGGGGGAGCGTATCCTTCGAGGAATGCGGCGCCGGATCCGAATCGGGTGGGTGTAGCCTGTTATCCATGGATCGTGATTCCGCCTTCCGGGGATCGCGGCATCTCCCTCACTGGCCGGCGGTGTCCTCCGCGGGGCTTTCCTGCCCGGTCTTGAAGAGAAAACGCTTGATCTTGCGCGTGGAAGTCTTCGAAAACTCTTCCCGGCGCAGCTCCACTTCTCTGACGCGCTTGTAGTCCGCGAGGTTCCCGCAACGCTCCCGTACCTCGTGGTTCATGAGCGCGGTCAGGGTCTCGTCGTCGTCCGGTGTGCCTTCTTCTTCCAGTACTTCGAAGTCGGGCACCACGACCGCACGGACGTATTCCTCTCCCGTGTCCGCGTTTTCGGCGCCGAAGACGAGCGCTTCCGCGATGTAGGGACTGAGGACGAGTTCACCCTCGATTTCCTCCGGATAGATGTTCTTGCCGGCCCGGGTGACGATCACGTTCTTGAGCCGGCCCGCGATATGGACATGCCCCTCATCGTCGATCCATCCCGAATCGCCGGTATATAGCGCGCCGTCCTTGAGGACTTCGGCCGTGGCCTCGGGATTGTTGTAGTAACCCAGCATCACGTTCTCGCCCCGCACGACGAGTTCTCCCACGCCCGTGTCGTCCGGATTCACGACTTCAACGTCCACGCCGTTAATGGGCGGTCCGACGGAATCGGGTTTCGGAGGCTGCTCCACACGGTGCACGGAAACGACCGGAGACGTCTCCGTGAGCCCGTAACCCTGCAGGATGCGCAGACCCAGCCGATCGAATCCCTCGGCCACCTCGGGCGGCAGGGCGGCGGCGCCGGACACGAAGAACCGGATCGTCCCCAGCCCGCCCTTGTCGCGCAGGCTTCGGAACAGGGCCGTGCCCATGCGCTTGTTGAACTTCTCGCCCATTTTCACCACGCCCATCAGGAGATTGAACACCGTCCGCGTGACCGCGGGCTGGGAGCCGACCTTGCGCATGATCCCCTGGTACATCTTCTCGTAAAGCAGCGGGACGGCCAGCATGATCGTAGCACTGGAGTCCTTCATGGTCTCGACGATGTCTCTTGAGTTGAGGCTGCCCACGTAGGACACCATGGCGCCGTTGTAGACCGGCGCGAGGAACCCGGCGGTGCACTCGAAGGTATGGTGCAGGGGGAGCACGGAGACGAAACTGTCGTCGGAGGTGATGGATATAACCTGGCTGGCGGCCACCACGTTGGACATGATGTTGCGGTGGGACAGCATCACGCCCTTGGGCCGGCCGGTCGTGCCCGAAGTGTAGATCAGGACGGCGAGGTCGTCCGGTCCGACCTGGCTGTCCGGCGCGGCGGCGTCCGTCTCGCTGGTCATCACCTCTTCCAGGCTCAGCACGTGCTTGAGTTCGGGCAAAGAACCGGCGATGGAATGGAAGTCGTCCCGGAAGGCGTCCGACACCACGATGGCCCTTGCGCCGGAATCCTCCAGAATTCGCTGGTATTCACCGGGCTTCAACAGCCGGTCGATGGGTACGGCCGTCATCCCGTGCCCTACGATGGCCAGGTACGCGATGCCCCATTCGGGTTGGTTGGCCGCCAGCAGCGCGACCCGGTCGCCGTGCTGCAGGCCGAGGGAGGCGAGCAGTCCGGCGAGCGCGTCGGCCCGGCGGGCTGCTTCCGACCCCGTGAATTCCGCGTACTCGCCGTCGCGTTTGATGCGGAGGACGACGTTTTCCGCGAACGTATCTCCCAACTGTTCTTTCAGTGCCTTAATGGTAAGTGCAGTATCGGACATGATTCGTTCTCCCGCGTTATTTGCACCTGTGCTGACGGTCGCTTGTATGAACTCGGTTTCTCAGCACCGGTTGGCCGCGATTTCGCTCACGGCGCCGGCGACTCGCTCCATTTCTTCGTAACTGTTGTGCATGGCGCAGGAAATGCGTGCGCCGTGGTAGCCCCCTTCGTGCAGGCCGCGGCTGTGGACCCGGTACCTTTCCCGGAGCGGCGTGCCCACGTCAGAGGAGGTCATGCCGGCGATGGAAAAGGATACCATGGACGCGGAAAGTGCGCGGTTCATCGGCGTCCAGACCCTGACGCCGGGGATGTCGGAAAGACGGGTCTTGAGCCATTTCGCCATGGCCGCGCCGCGGTCCTCGACCAGGCCGGTGCCGATGGCGTTGTGGAAATCCACAGCCACGGCGAATCCCACCAGCGGTGCGTGACTCTGGGACGCGTTGTTCTCGAACCGCCTCGCCGTCGGCGGGCCGCCGCCCGTGTAGTATCCCAGTCCGATCTTGTCCTGTGCGGCGTCATCCACGTACAACAGGCCCGTGCCCTTGGGCGTAAACAGCCATTTGTGCGTGCTGCTCACGTAGAAGTCGCCGCCGAGGTCCTTCACGTCGACCGCGATCATCCCCACCGACTGCGCCCCGTCGACGACGGTGATGAGCCCGCGCTCGCGGGCCATGGCACAGATCTTCCGGACGGGCAGGCGCCAGGCCGTCGTGCAGGTGACGTGGCAGAAGCTGAGCACGCGGGTCTCCGGCCGAATGGCTTCCTCGAACAGCCGGACGATCTCGTCCTCGTCTTCCGGCGGATCGTACAGGTCGAGCTTCCGGATCGGGTTGCCGAATTGTGCGTGCCGGTGCTGCCAGCAGGACCAGCCGCCGTAGTGCTCGTGGGTCGTCGTCAGGATCTCGTCTTCCGGTTTCAGGTCGAGGCCGAGGGCGATGATGTTCATGCTCTCTGTCGAGTTCCTCGTGATGGCGATCTCGGAAGGATCCGCGTTGATCAGCGCGGCCAGCTTCCCGTGGGCCTCGTGAGGCGCCGGATAGGCGACGCCCCCGGTGTCCCCGTCCTGGATCTCCGTCTCCTTCAGGACCGCGATCTGGGCCTGCAGGACCATGTGGGGCAGGATGCCGATCGTCCCGTTGTTGGTGTAGTGTATGGAGCCGTTATAGGGAAACTGGGCCCTCACGGCCTGCCAGTACTTCTCGTTGTCCGTTTCAGCCGGTCCGGCGCCGGCCAGTATACCGTCCAGTTCCTCGATGGTGTCCGCCATCCTGGCAATCCGCCTGGTCTGTCCGGTCTGTCCGGACCGGCTGCTTTCCGCCACCTTTTTCCGTCCGGATGTCTGACGCCCTTTTGCCATCTGCGTTTCTCCATCGCCTGCGTGGATCTTCGGAACGAAAAACGTGGCACCGAAAGACTGGTGCGGACATGCCCGCGTCACGCGGTGCCGGTGCTTGCGGGGCCACTACTTGCGGCGCCGCTACATGTGGTGCCGTGTCATGCGGTCCCGGTGCTGAACCTTGAAGGGAAACGCGTCAAATATAGCCGGACGGCGGAACGGTCGCAAGCGGTTTCTGGCCGGTTCTCCGCGATGGATATCGCTTGACCGTCAAGGGCCGAAAAACCTATATTCACACGTTCATTCAAGCATGGTTTTGCCCTTGCGGGAGCGTTACATGGCCGGGATGCGTATCACCGGTGACCAGGCGATCGCGTACGGCGCGCTGCAGTCGGGCGTCGCGGTGGCGACGAGCTATCCTGGTTCACCGAGCAGCAGTACCATCGAGTTTCTGCGCGGTTTCTCGGAAAGCCACGGGCTGTACGTGGAATGGTCCACCAACGAGAAGGTCGCCTTCGAAACGGCGGTGGGCGCATCCATCGGCGGTGTCCCGGCCCTGATGGGCTGCAAGGGCGTCGGGTTCAACGTCGCCCTGGATACCGTCATGGTGGCCAACCTGACGGACGCGGGCGCCGGGCTCGTCATCCTGCTCGGGGACGATCCGGGCGCCTGGGCCACCCAGAACGACCAGGACACCCGTCCGATCGCCTGGGGAAGCGAGCTGCCTATGCTGGAACCGGCGACGCCCTCCGAAGGGATCACGATGACGCGGGAGGCCTTCCGCCTGTCCCGCGAGACGCAGATGCCCGTCATCGTGCGCATCACGAAGACGTACGGCGCGCTGGAAGAAGAAGTGGATCCCCCGGAAATACCCCGTGCGGCCCCCGTACGGCCCCATGCTTTCAAACGACATCCCATGCGGTGGGTATCGGTGCCCGGAAACGCCGTCCAGCTGCACCGGCGGCTGCACGAACGTCTTGAGGCGGTCGCCCTGCATTTCGAGTCCGCGGGCTTCAACCAGGTCTCCGGAACCGGTAAGACCGGCGTTATCGCCGCGGGCGTGATCCACACCAAGTTGATGGACGTGCTTCGAGGGGTGGATACCTCCGGCCTGTCTATCCTCAAGCTGTCCACCCTGTGGCCGCTGCCCACCGCTCAGATCACCCGCTTTCTTCGCGCCACCGAGAAGGTCCTGATCCTGGAGGAGAACGAACCCTTTCTCGAAACGCTGATCAAATCGGTCTCCTTTGACGCGAAGATCTCGACACCGATCAGTGGCAAGCACGACGGGGCCGTGTCGCGGGAAGGGGAGTTGTTCCGCGGGCAGATCGCGGAGGCCCTGGCCGGATTCGTCCCCGGATTCAAGCCGGCCCGCGACTTCCCGCCACAAGCGGAACACAAAGAACTGCCCAGTGAGGCGGGCCTGCCGGAGAACTGTCCTTACACGCCCGTGTTTGAAATCCTGCGCGATTTGAGCGGCCGCTTCGGCCTGTCGCCGGTGTACGTGGTGGACCCCGGCTGCGCGATCAAGATCAGCACGCCGCCCTTCGAGATGCTCGACGTGAAATACTCCATGGGTTCGAGCATCGGCATCGCATCGGGTCTGGTCCTGGCCGGTGTGACCGACCCCGTGATCGCCGTCGTAGGGGATTCCGACTTCTTTCACCTGAGCGCCAACGCGCTCTTCAACGTGGCCCACCAGGGGTCCGATCTGATCATCCTCATCCTGGACAACGCCACGACGGCCCTGTCCGGGTTCCAGGGCACGCCCAACCTGGGCGGATCCGAACCGGGACGCGAGACGATGCCGCTCAGCATCGACGGCATCGTGGAAGCCTGCCCGGTCTCGCTGAACGAGACCATCGATCCATGGGACGAGGACCGGGCGCGCGACGTGATCGGGCGGGGCCTGCGGCAGTCGGGCGTCCGCGTGATCATCGCCCGGAGTCCCTGTCCCTACATCGAGGGCGGGCACTGCCCGGGATATAGTGCCAAGGGCGCCGAGACCGCCGTTTTCGCGTCGAATCCCTGACCGTTCGGCCAATGGCGAAACCGGCCGAAAGTCCGGCTGTATGACCGGTCGAACGTGCCGCTTTTTAGCGCCGTCCAAGCCGCTTTCGAGTCCGCCGCGACCCGCGCAAATTATCCTTGCGGTGGCCGGCTACCTGATGTTTAATGTTACACCATCCATTGGCTGGTCTTTGTTTTAGCAGTGTATAGACGGAGGCGTGCAATGAACGAAAGCAGGATTAACGGAGTACCGGTTATCGAACTCGTAGGCAGCTTCCTGGGCGATCCCGAAGTGTCCGCATTCCATGACCGCGTGAGGGCATTGAAGGCCGAGGGCACGACCGCGGCCGTCGTCGATCTGGGCAGGTTGAACCTCATCAGCAGTTCGGGCGTCGGCGCGCTCGTGGGCAGTGCCAAGACCCTCCGTGAAGCCGGAGGCGACCTGAAGCTGGCCAACCTGAGCGAACGTACGCACAACGTGCTGGTCGTCGTTACCCGGCTGGATTCCGTTTTCAACATCTTCGACTCGGCAGAGGACGCCGCGGCAAGTTTCTAACTGTTGATCGGACTGTCGTCGATCAGGCTGCCGTACCACACGGTCCGGCACCCGTCCCTGCCTTGCCGCACACTGTCCCGTCGAACCGGACCGGCCTGAATTGAACCTGGACCGCATCCGCCAGGAATTCCCTGTCGTCCAGCGCTGCACCTATCTGAACCACGCGGCGGTCGGCACGTTGCCCACGCGCGCCAGGGAAGCCGTGCGCGCCTACGTGGAGGACTTCAACGAGCACGCCGCCTCTAACTATCGAGACTGGGAAGCCGCCATCGAGACCGCCCGGTCCCGGGCTGCCCGGCTGATCAACGCCACACCCGAGCAGATCGCCTTCGTCAAGAATACGACCGAAGGCCTGTGTTTCGCCGCCAACGGCATCGACTGGCGTTCAGGCGACAACGTGGTCCTGAACGACCTGGAATTCCCCTCGAACGTATATCCCTGGTTCAATCTTGCCCAATACGGCGTGGAAACACGGATGGTCGAGTCCGTGGACGGCCGGCTCACGGTGGATTCGATCGCGGACAGGATCGATACACGGACGCGCGCCGTTTCGATCAGCCACGTCGAGTTCGGGAACGGATTCCGCAACGACCTTGCGGCAATCGGTGCGCTGTGCCGTGAGAAGGACGTCTGTTTCGTCGTCGACGCCATTCAGTCCCTCGGGCAGACGCCGGTGGACGTGGAGGAGATGGCCATCGACCTCCTCACGGCCGACGGCCACAAATGGCTGCTGAGTCCGGAAGGGATCGGCGTCTTCTACTGCGCGCCGCACCTGACGGATCGGCTGAGGCTCTACGAAGTGGGCTGGAACTCGGTGGCCGACGCCGGCAACTACGATGCCTACGATCCCACGCCGGCACCGACGGCGCGGCGCTTCGAGTGCGGTTCCCACAATACGCTGGGCATACACGCACTGGGCGCTTCCTTGGATTTGCTGCTGGAGGTGGGTATCGACGCGGTGCAGGGGAGACTGCGACTGCTGACCGACCGGCTGGTCGACGGGCTGCGCGACGCAGGCTACCGCGTCCTGAGTCCACGGGGTGCATCCGAATGGTCGGGCATCGTGACGTTCGACAGTCCGGTACACGAGACCGAAGCCCTGCATCGCACGCTGCGGAGCCACCAGATCATCGGCGCACGCCGCGGAGGCGGCATTCGCATATCCCCGCATTTCTACAACACGGAAGATGAAGTACTTCGCGTCGTGGCCGCGCTTCCGGGGCACTGACCGCGGTCAGCCGCATCAGGAATGCCCGGTCCGCCACGCCGCAGCATCATGCCGACCGCCGCTTCAGCCGCCGACCGCCGCTTCAGCCGCCGACCGCCGCCGTCTCCCACGCCCCTTCGATGGCCCACTGGCGCTGCAGCTCGATGGATTCGTGGCCCTTGAAGGACAGGGCGAGCTCATCCAGCCGGCCGCCGGCGACGCGGATGCGTGACAGGTCGCCCACACCCAGCCCGATGGCATCCCCGTAGAAGACCGTGCCCACTTCAAGGGGCTCGAATCCCATGGCCTTTGAAATGACGGCGTCCACGGCGATGGTGTCCTCGCCGGCCGCCGCCAACCCGAGCGGTACCGTGTCGGTACCACCGGGACCGTTGCCCTGGATGCCCACCGTACCATCCACCACGCTGTAGTGGGGGTAGAGGTGGCGGGCAAGGCGGATCAGGTTCCTGCTGAGGGCTCGAGCCTCCTGGGGGTGGTGCCGATCGTGGTGAGTCGTGTAGCCGTGTACCTTGATGCGGTCCTTCTTCAGGATCGTGCCCATAATGAGGTTCTTCAGTGCCAGGGTAACCATGGCGCCGTCGTGGGTCTTGGCCACGGCGACCGAGATGACGCAGGGACAGTCCAGCACGGTTCGGGGCATTCGGACCGTGGTCCAGGTGCCATCGACCATGTATACCCGGGTGTTGCGCCACCTTGTCTCCTGGTTCAGGTCCACCAGCTCGATGGGGAGGTCGTATTCGTCCGGGATGTCGGCGTACCCCATGTGGTGGAAGCACTCCCCGGGTACGGACTCGTTCCCGCCCTCGGCGATCAGGACCCGCCGGGGCCTGTCGGGCAGCGTCATGATCACGTCCAGCACGCCGCGGACCGCGTCCGGATGAGTGCAAACCACCGGGTTCGTGCCGGAAAGGAAATTGGGCTTGAGCATGACCTCCTCGCGCATGAGGGAGGCCAGTTGCGGAGAGGAGCGTTCTACGGCCGTCCGCACGTTTTCCCGGCGGTTGCTTCCCGTTCCGATTCCGACCGTCGTTGTCGATGCCATGGTCATCTCCTTCATTGACGCGGATAGAACCGCAGTTCCGGCACTTCAGGGATCAGGCCGCGGGCATGGGCCAGGCCGTAGAACTCCATGAGCCCGTTTCGCTCGCGGTCACCCAGGTCGTAGGCCAGGTTGTCCTTCAGGTACGACGCATAAAAAGACGTGGGCCGGGAACGGTTCCCGGCGTGTAGTTCGGCGATCTCGTCCAGGGCGGACACGCCCTGTTCCTTCGACGCGATCAGGCGTTCGACCTCAGCGGGGGTGAGACCGCCGTCCTTTCCCGCCCAGAAGGCATATACGAAAGGCAGACCGGTCAGTTCCTGCCAGGCTTCCCCCAGATCGACCCGCGGTTCCGGCCGGTCCGTGTATTCCAAAGCCGGGTCGCCGATGACCAGAGCCGCATCCGCCCGTTCCAGCATCGCGGAGACGTCCGGCGGATGGTCGAAGGAATCGATTTCAATTCCGTAACGCTCATGCAGGACGATCCGCGCCAGGGCGACCGAGGTCCGGGAACTCGCGTCCATCGCCACCTTGCGGATCCGGTGTACGGGCATCCTGTGGAAAAGGAGGATGCTGGCGACCGGACCATCAGACGCAATGGCGATCTCCGGCACGATGGCGTAGGCCGCCCCGGCGCGCGCATACTCGATCGACGGGATGACGCCCGCCGGAGCCCCGCCCGTCCTTACCTGCCGGGCGCACTCGGAGGGGATATCGTAGAGGATTTCGAACCCGTGATCCAGGCCGCCGTGTTCGAGGCCGTAGGTCAAGGCCCGGGAATTCAGGTAACTGACGGCGTAGATACGGGTTCTGTTGACCATTCGGAAGTCGTTGCCGGTTGAATCCGTCACCGCTTCCTACGCAATTACGCGGTGGCTTCGTGCTTTTCCGTCGCGCCGTTTCCCACGTACTCGTAACGCGTGTTCCGTCGGCGCGGTGTGAATCCCGCGTCGCTGATGAGGCGTTCGATCTCATGCGTAGGCATCACGAAACTCGTTCCTCCGGCACTGATGACGTTCTCTTCCATCATCGTGCTGCCGAAATCGTTCACGCCGTAACCCAGGGCGATCTGCGCGATCTTGGGCCCCTGGGTCACGTATGACGCCTGGACGTTCTCGATATTATCCAGCATGAGCCGGGCGATCGCCACGGTGCGCAGGTAGTCGTACCCGGTCGCCTTTCGCGTATCCGGCAGTTCCGTGCCCTCCGGCTGGAAGCTCCATGCGATGAAGGCCGTGAAGTAACCGTCGTGACGAGCCTGGGACTCGTCCTGCACTTCGCGGACCCGCAGAAGGTGTTTCAACCGGTGTTCGACGGTTTCCACCGAACCGAACATCATGGTGGCCGTCGACTTCATGCCGAGGCGGTGGGCCAGGCTGTGTACGTCCAGCCATTCCTGCACCGTTTCCTTGCGATAGGCGATGGCGTCGCGCACCTCGGTATCCAGGATCTCGGCGCCGGCGCCCGGAAGGGATTTCAGTCCGGCCGCGCGCAGCCGGATCAGTGCTTCCTCGACCGTGATTCGCGAGATATGGGCGAGATAGACGATTTCCGCCACGGACAACGAATGGAGATAGGCCGCGGGATAACGCCGTGAGATTTCCGAGAAAAGCCGTTCGTAGTAGTCGATCTTCAGCTTCGGGTTCAAACCGCCCTGCATGAGTATCTCGCAGGATTCCGGCGTGTTTCCGCCGACGCTGATCAGTTCCTCGACCTTGGCGAAGATTTCCTCGTCCGGCAGCGTATATCCTTCCAGGTCGCCCGGGGGGCGGTAGAAGGCGCAGAATTTGCACCGCACCCAGCACACGTTGGTGTAATTGATGTTTCGCCCGATGTTATAGGTCACCACCGGTTCGGGATGTCTGGTTCGGCGCACGTGGTCGGCCAGCATGCCCAGTTCGGTGACGTTCGGGTGCTGGAACAGACGCCTCCCTTCCTCGGCGGTCAGCCGCGTTCCGGCCAGTACTTTTTCCGCGATATCGGTGATCATGGGAATTACCCCGGGTTCGGCGCCACGGCGGTCTTCGCCCCGGCGGCCGTCACCCCGTTGGCGGTCTTCGCCCCGGCGGCCGTCGCCCCGTTGGCGGTCTCCATATAGGCCGGGCGGATCGTTTCGGGCTGTTCGACGATATGGTAGAGCGCGTCGCGTTCGACGGGCTGCCGCCCCGATTCGCTGATCATATCGAGCATCTGGGTGTGGGTCAGGGCCTGCATGCGGTCGGTAACCGGGTTTCGGGTGATTTCGTACTCCAGGACGCTGCCGTCCATGTCATCCGCGCCGTACCACAGCGACACCTGCGTCACCGCCGGTGTGTTCATGATCCAGAACGACTTGATGTGGGGCACGTTGTCCAGCATGAGCCGCGCTACCGCGATCTCCCGGAGGTCCATCTGGCCCGTAGGTCCCGGCAGGTGTTCGATCGCCGTACGTTCTGGGTGCCACGACAGGGGGATGAAGGCCAGCAGGCCGTTCGTCTCGTCCTGCAGTTCACGCAGTTTCATGAGGTGGTAGACTTTCTCCTCCGTCTGTTCCACGTGGCCGTACAGCATGGTGGCGTTCGACGGCAGGCCCACCTCGTGGGCGACGCGCGCGGTCTCGAGCCACTTGTCCGAATCCGACTTGGCCTGAAAAAGTTCCTCGTGGACCCGTTCGCTGAAGACCTCGGCCCCGCCGCCGGGCAGCGCGTCCACCCCGGCTTCTTTCAGGTCCACCAGGGTCTCGGCCATGGACTTCTTTCCGATGCGCCGGATCTGCTCGAGTTCGATCATGGTGTAGGCCTTGAGGGACACCCCGGGCCGGACTTCCTTGATCACCCGGACGATGTCCATGTAATAGGCGTAGGGCAGCTTCGGGTTCACACCTCCGACCATGTGGATCTCGGAGATGTGAATGTCGGCGTAGGTCTCCATCCTCGCCCTAATGTCTTCGGGAGAAAGCACGTATCCCTCGGGGTCTTTGGGCAGGGCGTAGAACGAACAGAACAGGCAGCTCTTGTTGCAGATGTTGGTGTAGTTCAGGTGCTGGTTGCGCACGAAGTAAACCCGGTCGCCGTGCATGCGCTCGCGCACCAGGTTGGCCAGGTAGCCGATAGCGGGCAGGTTCCCGTTCCGGTACAGCCTTCTCCCGTCGTCGGCCGATAGCCGCTCGCCCGCCGCGACCTTTTCGTGGATGTCTTCCAGTCCCGCCGCGGCGATCAATGCTTCGAACAAAACCGTCTCCTCATAAACAGTCGTTCAGTTTCAACTGGCGGGCGTCCTCTGCGGACACCGACCCGCCGCACGCTTCCCTTCTTATAATGCACTTTCGGGTCCTTTACCACAATAAGAATCACCTCGGCAATCTCCCGGTCATTCCTCGAAGAGGCCCTGCGCCGTCCAGCCGGGATCCGGGTCGCCGGCCATCGCCTTCCGAACGCCGGGACCGGGCGGCCCTGCCATACCCCAGTAATCCAGAGTCTCCGCCTCCCGCCGCCACACCGCGGGTTCGTGGGATGCTTCGTCTTCGATGTACGCCAGGTCGCTGGAGCACTCGTTCACGTATCCGGCCGGGTCCTTGTAGTAGCAGAAGATGTTGTTGCCCGGGCCGTGACGTCCCGGCCCCCAGTCGGGTTCCTGCCCCCGGTCACGAAGGTTGGAGACCCTTTTCATCAAGGCGTCCAAGCCGGACATCCCGTACGCGACGTGGTTGACCGATGCGTGATCCGCGCGGGTGAACACGATGGCGTGGTGTCTCCGGCCGCATCGCAGGAAGACCATCTGATCCTCGATCCAGTCCGAGATACGGAACCCGAGCACATCGGTGTAGAATGCCAGGATCTGATCGAACCGCGCCGTGTTGAGACCCACGTGGCACAACCTGCGGGGCCCATCGATTTCGCCGGACCCGCCGTTCGCATCGGCTCCTCCGATCGCATCGGCTCCTCCGTTCGCGTGCCGGGCCACGCCGGCCGACAGCTCGATGCAGCGGTTTTCCGGGTCCAGGAATCGCAGCCCGTACCCGCCGCCCGGTTCGTCCAGGACGCCCGGAGGGGCCACGATGGTGATTCCCCGGCGTTCGAGCTCGGTGGCCGCCGCATCGACCTCTCCGCATCCGTCAACGCTGAAGGCCAGGTGGTGCAGCCCACGCCGCTTCGCCGCATGCAGACTGAGAATGTGGTGCTCGGTCGACGCTCCGCGGAAATACCGTGCGTGCCGGTCCTCGCCGGCCGAGCCGAGTCCCCAGGCCTCGAGGTAGAACTTCGCATGGGTCGCGGTCGCGGCTGACAGCAACCCCACGTGGCGGATGTCCTGGATCTTCATCCGGGAAGCTCCCTCCGATTCAACGCGATCTTCAAGTCCCGCCGGATGTAGATTTCGACGAACTCGCGCAGCCACACGTCCTTCGCCAGCGTGAACCGATCGATCAGCTGCTGCCTGGGTCCGTCGGTGAGGAAAACGATACGCCACAGGTTCAGCGGGCGCGATTCGCTGCCATCGACGGAATGCTCTACGTGAAAGAGCGGCTGTCCCTCGCCCGCTCGAAGTGGATCCCCATCCCTGCCGGGCAGTTCCGCCGTGCCGATGAATGTGACACGCTGCCGTCCGGGGTTGAGGAAGACGCGTTCGAGGACCAGTCCGTGCTCCGACGGCACAAGCCAGAGGCGCTGCCGCGAGCATCGCACGAAGGATTCGGTTCCGCCGGCCACAGCCCGCTGGTTCCAATATTGGGAACTGCCTTTCGTTACCACAGAAGGGATGTAGAGATCGGGCCGGAACGCTTTCTTTACCTCCATGTCCCACAGCATGGTCCGGGTAAACCTGAGCGGCTTGTTCGTGCGGTAATACCGGGCCAGCGTCCGGTTGATGTCGACGGGCGCCAGCTCGATTCGGGTGTTGTCCGGGTCGGCCCAGGCCCGTTCGAATTCTGCTTCATGTGTCGGAGGACTGACGGGCGCCGCGGGTTCTCCCGACATGCCGGCGCCGTCCTGAACGCCGGCTTCTCCCGGAACGCCGGCTTCTCCCGGAACGCCGGTTTCTCCCGGAACGCCGGCGCCTTCCGCTTCGTGCGTTTTTTCGCGTTTCATCCTTCGCGTCTCATGATGTGTTCGGCTGGTTCCCGTCCGGCTCGGGTACTTTCACGTGGACGGTAACAATATCCGTGTCATGGAACTGCTGGTGGCGGACGGAGGAAGCGATATGCCGCAACAGCCGAAGCGAGACTTCCCGCTCCACCAGCACGTCATCGGGCCGGTCCGCCAACAACCCGATCCGGTCCTGAACGTTCTCCTCACCCGCCGCGGCTATGAACTCGAGGACGGCGCCGCCGCTTTCCCTGCGCGCCTTCAGGAGCAGGCGCCTTCGCTCGCTGCTCTCCCGGTCCTCGTCCTGCTCGATCAGCGTCAGCAGCGTCTCTTCGCTGGCGGCGTCGAGACGGCCGACCATCTCCGGTCCCCAGCCGTTGCGGGATGCGAACGCTTCGAGGAACGTCCTGATTTTCGGCAGCACGGACAGATTGAGCTCCACTTCGATCCGGCTGCTGCGCGGGGCCGTCGCTTCCAGAAACAGGGTCATGAGGATCGCCATGATCCCGCCGGCCGTTATGCCGTTCGCCAGCAGGCCTCCCCCCAACTCCGCGAGCACTTCGGGGAACAGCAGGTCGTTCTGGCAGCCGACGCCGACCCAGAAGGCGACGCCCGCGATCAGTGCCTTGCGATGGTCGATCCCTCCCTGCACCACCTCGGTCATCCCTCGGACGAAGGTCAACGCCAGCACGACGGTCAGATAGGCGACCACGACCGCGCTGGGAATAGCCAGGATCATGGCGAGGAACTTGGGCAGGAACGCCAGCACAATCAGCACGCCGGCGGCAATGATGCCCACGCGGCGGGCCGCGACCCCCGTGAGCTCAACGGTCGGGACGCTGACGCCAATGGTCTGCGTCGGCACGATCCCGGCGATGCCTGACAGCAGTTTGCCGATTCCGTCCGCCGTCACCGCCCCCTCCACGGCCCGGTAGTCCACGGCTTTCGGCCGGCGCCACGACACGCGCTGGATGGCGACGGCACCGGTTATCGTCTGGATAGCGCCGATGAGGGCCACGAAAGCGAAGGCAGGCAGAAGACTCACGAAGGCCGGCCCGAGGTCGAAACCGAAACCCGGCCAACCGCCCTGTGGCAACCCGAACCATGGTGCCCGGGCGATCAGATCGAAGTCGTAAAGACCCAGCGATCCGCCGATGACCGAACCCACGATCACCCCGATGAGCGGAGCCCACAAACGCAGCGTTGCCCCGGCCGTGAGGGAAATGCCGCCGATGACCAGACCCGTTGCCACTGCGGTGAGCGGTGCACTGAGCGCCGCGTCCTGCGGCGCGTCGGCCAGGCGACTGAATACGACCGGCAGCACGGTCGCCGGGATCAGCATGTTCACGGTGCCGACGATGGTCGGTGTGAGAAGCCGCCTGAAAAGGGCCAGGCGCATCGATATCACGATCGGGACCAGTGACGATGCGACGACGAGGGTGGCGAGCAGCGCCGGACCGCCTTCGACGAGGGCGCTCACGCAGACCCCGATAAAGGCTCCGGCGGGACCCATGAAGAGCAGGTATCCCGCACCGACCCGGCTGAACCTTGCGGCTTGCAGCGCAGTGCAGATCCCACTGACGGCGACGGCGCCGAATACGGCCCAGGACAGGTACGCCTCGGTTCCGCCGCTGGCCCGTATGATGATCGTGGGGATGAAGATGATGCTTGTTATGCCGAGAACGACCAGTTGCAGGCCGCTGCCCAGCGACACAAGCGCCGGAGGATGTTCGTCGGGTTCGTATTGAACGCCAGAAGCGCTTTGCCCGTCACGGCTGCTCACAGGAAACCCCTGGCCGGTATATGCGCACCGGGTGATCTAGCACCTGGAGATGTACGGATAGAAGTGTACGGAATCCACCGTGGACCGGACCAGGACTGAGCGGCGCTGTACCGCGCTCAGCCAGGCCGTCCGGTCAACCAGTTCCATGGGCGGACGTGAGACTCGGCGAAGGTGCCCGCCTGGGCATAGGGACTGCCGTCAACGAATGCCCGTGCCACCTCGATGGAGGGCGCCTCGAGCACGAGGACGAAACCGGTGACGGACCGGTCATCCTCACTAAGCGTTTGCCCGCCGTGATGCACGGTCACTTCGGGATGATGGGTGGAATCGTGGATGTAGGCGGCAAACGATTCCTGCAGACGAAGTCTTTCCTGTGCCATTTCCGCCTTATGCGTCGCAGAGACTACGAAAAACATGTGTTCTCCCTTCCTGCCTGGATGCACGTAAGATCATACCGACACGCGATCGCACGGGCAGCCGGCAAGGCCTGGTTCCAAAACGTAGTGCTAAATGAGAAATGTTAAGTAAATAAACTAAGTAGGAATGGCTCCGCAAGACTTAGTTGCGCCAGCGGTTTCAGGATAGGTCGGAACCGAAACCGGACGGTCCATCTCCTGCATTGGCCGGGTTACAGATCCAGTTCCGGCCAGAGCTTGTCGATGCGCCGGTCGACTTCTTCGGGCATGCGCAGGATTTCCGGCCAACCCCGGTCGAATCCCTCGTCCGGCCATTTCTCGGTGGCGTCAATGCCCAGCTTGCCGCTCACGTCGGCGGTCTGCGCCGCGAAATCCAGGACGTCGCAGGGCCCCTCGCTGATCAGCAGGTCCCGCTTAGGATCGATGGCGACACCGACCCGCCAGACGACTTCCCGCATATTATGCACGTCCACGTCCCTGTCCACAACGATGATCACCTTGGTGAACATCATCTGGCCCAGGCCCCAGAGGGCGTGCATCACCTTCCGGGCGTGGCCCGGATAGCGCTTGTCGATGGACACGATGGCCAGGTTGTGGAAGATGCCTTCGACGGGCAGGTCGATGTCCACGATTTCCGGCAGGGTGGTCTTGAGCAGCGGGAGAAAGATGCGTTCGGTGGCCTTCCCGAGCCAGCCGTCTTCCTGCGGCGGCGGTCCGACGATGGTCGTCGGGTAGACGGCGTCTTTTCTCCGCGTGATGGCGGTGAGGTGGAACACGGGGTACTCGTCGGGCAGCGAGTAGTAGCCCTGGTGATCTCCGAAGGGCCCTTCCACGCGCCGTTCATGGGGTTCGGCGTACCCCTCCAGGACGATCTGGGCGTTGGCCGGCACCTCCAGGTCCACCGTGCGGCACTTCACCAGCTGGACCGGTTGCCTGCGAAGGAATCCGGCCAGCATGTATTCATCGATCTCGTCGGGCAGGGGCGCCGTCGCGGCGTACATGGTCTCCGGATCCGGTCCGAGCGCGATGGCGACCTCAAGCCGCTCGCCCATCTCCTCCGCGACGCGGTAGTGATGGGCGCCGCCCTTGTGCCGTTGCCAGTGAAGCCCCAGGGTTTTCTCGTCGAAGACCTGGAGCCGGTACATGCCCACGTTCCGCGTGTCCTTTCCAGGGTGTTTCGTAATGACCTGGGGAAAGGTGATGTACCTTCCGCCGTCGCCGGGCCAGCACTTGATGACTGGAACGCTATCGAGAGACGCCGCGTCGGTCTCGACTATTTCCTGGCAAGGGCCGTTGCGCACGGTCCTGCTCTGGGTATCCTTCAACCGGGCGAGCCGGGGCAGGAGCTGCAGTTTTCCCGCGAGGGAGGCGGGCACCTGGGGATTGATCAGATCGGCGATCTCGGCCGCTATGTCGTCCAGGTCCCCGGTACCCAGGGCCAGCTCCATGCGGCGTTTCGACCCAAAGGTGTTGATGAGCACGGGTATGCCGGAATGGCCCTTTACGTTGGTGAAGAGCAATGCCGGCCCATTCTGCTTGACTACGCGGTCCGCGATGGCGCTGATCTCCAGTTCGGGATCGATCTCCGCGGTGATTTCCTTTAACTCGCCTTCTTCCCGAAGCAGATCGACGAACGTATTTAAGTCTTTGTGAGCCATTATTTTACAGTCTGAAAAGAGTTCGATTCGACATGGGGTCCGGCATGGGATTCGGCGCCACGCCGCGATGGTATTTCCACCCGTGTAAAGTACCCCTGGCGATGGGCCAAGTCAATTCATTACTGGCGGTTTGGCGCGCCCCGGCCGAGACCGCGAAAAAACAGGTTGCTAACCACGGGACGATGTAATAGCATTAGTGCTGCTTTCGAAACACCATCCTTCGAATCACGCCAGGGTTCTGCATGCCCAACATCTACGAACGCATCGGCGTCCGGCCGATCATCAACGCTTCGGGTCCGTCCACCCGGCTCAGCGGCGGCATCCTGGATCCGGAAGTCGCCGACGCCATGCACGAGGCGTCGCAGTACTGCGTCGACATCGCCGAACTGCAGGCCCGCGCGAGCGAGGTGATCGCGGAGATCACCGGTGCGGAAGCGGGATACGTCACCTCCGGCGCGGCGGCGGGACTCCTCCTGGGCACCGCGGCCTGCGTCACCGGTCCGGACCCCGGCAGGATGAACCGGCTGCCGGATACGGAGGGTATGAAGAACGAAGTCATCATCTCCCGCAGCCAGCGGAATTTCTACGACCACGCGATCCGGTCCGTCGGCGTAAAGCTCGTCGAGGTGGGGATCGCGGACCGGTACAGCGGGGCCGGCGTGCGGGACACCGAAGCGTGGGAGATCGCCGACGCCATCACGGAGTGCACGGCGGCCGTCTGCTACGTCGCCAATCCCCGCGCCCTGCCTCCCCTGGAAGAAGTCGTCGAAGTCGCCCACGCCCGCGGCGTACCGGTGATCGTCGACGCCGCCGGGCAGTTGCCGCCGCGGTCGAACCTGCAGGCATACATCTCCATGGGAGCCGACCTCGTGGCCTTCAGCGGCGGAAAGGCCATCGGCGGTCCCCAGGGTTCAGGTATCCTATGCGGCCGCCGGGACCTCATCATGTGCGTGGCGCTACAACACCTGGACATGGACGTACTGAAGCCGCAGTGGAATCCACCGGTAACCCTCATCGACAAGTCGATCCTGCCCGGCGCGCCCCATCACGGCATCGGGAGACCCTGCAAGGTCGGCAAGGAACAGATCGTGGGCCTGCTGACCGCGCTGGAGCGTTTTGCCGGAGAACACCTTGATACACGCGCCGCGGCGTGGCGGGACCGCATAGACGAACTCGTGGCCGCCGCCGGAGATATTCCCGGTTGCCGGTTCACGATCGATACCGACAGCAGGCCCAGCGAGGTACCGATGGCCGTGCTGAAACTGGACGAGCCCGTGGCGGGCAAGACCGCCCTGGACGTGGTCCTCGCACTGCAGGGGGGCGATCCCCCTATCCAGGCCAATACCGGGAGGGTCTCGGAAGGGATCGTGCTCTTCGGCCCGGTTTGCCTGAAGGCGGGCGAACCGGAACGGGTAGCCCAGCGGTTGAGAGAGATTCTGGACGCGTGAACAAGTAGATCAGACCAGGCAGGGCCAGGTGAGAGCGGACGAGCTGAGGACAGACAAGGCCACAATCATACATGAGTGACGATACGCACATCACGAAGATATCCGGTGAACTGGGGATCCGGCCCGATCAGGTGGAAGCCGTCGCGCGCCTGCTGGACGAAGAGGCCACGGTCCCCTTCATCGCGCGTTACCGCAAGGAAAGAACCGGTTCGCTCGACGAGGTGGCCGTTACGGCGATCCGCGACCGGATCGGCCAGCTCCGGGAACTGGAGAAGCGCCGGACCTCGATCCTTGCCTCCCTGAAGGACCGCGCCCTGCTCACGGACGAGCTGGAATCGAAGGTACGGACCGCGGAAACCCTGACCGCACTGGAAGATACCTACCTTCCCTACCGGCCGAAGCGGCGCACGCGGGCCACGGCGGCCCGTGAACGGGGCCTGGAACCCCTGGCGAAGCGCATCTTCGACCAGGGTGAAATGGATCTGGAAGCCGAAGCCGTTCCTTTCGTCGATCCGGAGAAGAAAGTCGATACCGCCGAGGACGCACTTTCCGGCGCGCGTGACATCATCGCCGAATGGATCAATGAAGATACGACGGCACGGTCGGCCCTGCGCCGGCTGTTCCAAGAAAAGGCCGTCATCCGGTCCACGGTGGTCGAGGAGAAGGAGTCGTCGGGGATCAAGTTCCGGGACTATTTCGACTGGTCCGAACCGGCGGTGAAAGCGCCTTCTCACCGCGTGCTCGCGATGCGGCGCGGCGAGAAAGAAGACGTGCTGCGAATGACCATTGCCCCGCCGGAAGGCGAGGCGATTGCGCGGCTCGAGGAGCTGTTCGTCAAGGGAGAAGGTCCCGTGTCCGATCAGGTCCGCCTGGCCGTTACCGACGGCTACCGCCGCCTGCTCTCGCTCTCCCTCGAAACGGAGTTGAGGTCCCTTGTCCGGCAGAAGGCCGAGCAGGAGGCGACCCTCGTTTTCGCGCGGAACCTGCGGGAGCTGCTGATGGCGCCTCCCCTGGGCCGCCGCCGCATCATGGCGGTCGACCCCGGTTTCCGCACGGGTTGCAAGGTCGTGTGCCTCGACGAGCAGGGCAAACTGATGGACCGGGCCAGCATCTTTCCCCATTCCGGGGACAAGAAGAAGGAAAGGGCGGCACGGATCGTGCGGTCCCTGCACGAGCAGTACGATTTCGATGCCATCGCCGTGGGCAACGGGACGGCCGGCCGGGAGACCACCCAGTTCCTCCGTACGATCGAGCTTGCCGGTAATCCGTCCATCGTGCTCGTGAACGAAAGCGGCGCTTCGGTCTACTCGGCGTCGTCCGAGGCCCGGCAGGAATTCCCGCGGCTCGACGTCACGGTACGCGGGGCGATTTCCATCGGCCGCCGGCTCATGGACCCCCTGGCCGAGCTGGTCAAGATCGATCCCAAGTCCATCGGCGTCGGGCAGTACCAGCACGACGTCGACCAGTCATCGCTGAAGAAGAGCCTGGACGACGTGGTGACGAGTTGCGTGAACAATGTCGGCGTCGAAGTGAACACGGCGAGCGCTCAACTCCTCTCCTACGTATCCGGCATCGGGCCCGCGCTGGCGAAACACATCGTGGCCCACCGGGAGAAAGCGGGTCCCTTCGTCTCGAGGACGGATCTGCAGCAGGTGCCGAACCTCGGCCCGCGGGCCTTCGAGCAGGCCGCGGGTTTCCTGAGAATCGGGAACGCCGAAAACCCCCTGGACGCCAGTGCCGTGCACCCCGAAAGCTACGAAATCGTGGACCGTATGGCTTCGGATCAAAGTTGCAGCGTCAAGGAGCTCATGGACGATTCGGCGGTCCGCGACCGCATCAAGCTCGATGCTTACGTGAATGAGGCCGTGGGGTTGCCTACCCTCGAAGATATCCTGGAGGAACTGGCGCGGCCCGGGCGCGACCCCCGCGAGGAGTTCAAGCCCGTCCAGTATACCGAAGGGGTAAATACCATCGATGAAGTCAAGGAGGGCATGCGGCTCAACGGCGTCGTGACCAACGTCACGAACTTTGGCGCCTTCGTGGATGTCGGGGTCCACCTCGATGGGCTCGTGCATATCAGCCAGCTCGTGGACCGGTATGTCAAGCATGCCGGCGAAGCCGTCAAGGTGGGGCAACTGGTCGAGGTGCGGGTGCTTGGCGTAGACCACGAACGAAACCGGATCTCGCTGTCGATGCGGGAGGGCAAAGAACGGGCCAACGGGAAACCCGAGCGCCGGCGAAGGCGCCGGCCATCGAAGCGCCGGCAGGATGGGCAGACCGACGGCGGGAATGTGAAGACGGCGGAGCGCACGAGTGCGGAAGGGAAGGCGGAAGCAACCGAAAAGGGCGATCCGTCCGTGAAGGCGGACTCGACCTCGAAGGCACAAGACGCCGGGAAGACCGAAGCGTCCGGGAAAGTCGTCTCACGAAAGAACCGGAGAAAAAAACCCTCGAATCGGAAGTCAGCTGGCCAACGGAGCTCCGCGGCCAACAAGGTCCTGACAGTCGATCATCTGCTCAAGTTGAATCGGAAGCTGTAAATCCCCTTTAACTCCTCTTAGATTCCCCCACTTATAGCGGGCAGGAAATGGATCTCGCTGCTCTCGTTTACCTTGTCGATCAGGATGCGGCGGGCGTTGCGGCCGTCGATCATGACCGCGATGTTGGGTTTTATTCGCTGCGTGCCTTCTTCGAGCAGTCTCTGTTTAAATCCCGGGTAAGCTGCCTCGAGATTGGCGATAACCTGGCGCATGTCGGCCCCTTCGACCTGGATGATCTCCCTGCCGCCGGTCAGGTCGCGCATGAGGGACGGAATGTAGATGGTGGCCATGAATCAGCTTTCGTTGCTATGCGCTTTTTGCACTGTCCTGCGCACTCGGCCAGCCCGGGATCTGGCAAGGCCTTAAAGTAAAGCAAAAGGGCGGGAGAATCCTTCCCCGCCCTTTGCGCCTTCGCTTCAGCGCCTTCGCTTCAAAAACGCTTCCCTACTCCGCGCCTACCCACCGTTCTCCGCCAGGGCCTTCTGGACCCGGGGCGGCGACATGGGCAGGTCGCGCAGCCGCACGCCCGTGGCGTCGTAAATGGCGTTTGCGAGGGCGGCCGGCGGCGGTACGATCGGCACTTCGCCGACGCCCCGGACGCCGTAGGGATGGGACTCGTTGGGCACTTCCACGATGATGGTCTCGATCATGGGCAGGTCGAGGGTCGTGGGCATGCGGTAATCCAGGAAACTGGCGTTGGTCATGGAACCGGCGTCGTTGTATATGTACTCCTCGTTCAGTCCCCAGCCGATGCCCTGCACCACGCCGCCCTGCATCTGGCCTTCCACGTAGCTCGGGTGAATGGCCGTACCGGCGTCCTGGACCGCGGTGTATCGGAGTATGTCCACCTTTCCCGTTTCCCGGTCGACTTCCACATCCACGACGTGGGTGGCGAAGGCGCCGCCCCCGCTGCCGTCGGGATTCGTACTGACCTGGGCGACCACGGGAC
Source organism: Gemmatimonadota bacterium (assembly GCA_026705925.1). GTDB lineage: Bacteria > JAAXHH01 > JAAXHH01 > JAAXHH01 > JAAXHH01 > JAAXHH01. Next base: position 61,353 of record JAPOZT010000031.1, on the reverse strand, counting down.
CGCCGGCATCGCCGGCCTGGCTGGCCAATTCCTTAAAGCTGCCCCGCTTCTCCGCGTCATCCCGGTAGGAAAAGACCCCGTCCTCGAAGTCAATGGCATCGGCAGGCACGTCCCAGAGCTTGGAGGCCCTTTCCTTCATCTCCCGGATAAGGGCCTGGCCCGTGGCATGGGCGGCGTAACCCGTTCCGAAGGTCGTGCGGCTGCCGCCGGTCACGTCGGTATAGCCGATCGAGTCCGTATCCACGACGTAGGGCTTGATGTCGGTGGCCTCGAGGCCGATGGTCTCGGCCAGCTGCATGGCAATGGAGGCCCGCGTGCCGCCGATATCCGTGGAACCCTCCAGCATGTTGATGGTGCCGTCGGGATTGATGCTCACGGAAATGGCCGACCGGCCGCCATTGAAGTTGAACCAGTAACCCGAGGCGACGCCCCGGCCGCGGACCTTGCCGTTCCCCGACTTCGCGAGGGAAGAGCGGTAGTGTTCGCTGTTGAGGGCGGCCTCCGTAGTCTCGATGCAGCCGATGCGCGGGTGCACGGGACCGTCGGCCCGGCGGGTGCCTTCCTTCGCGCCGTTCTTCACCCGGAACTCGAGCGGGTCCACACCGAGCTTCTCGCTGATCTCGTCCACGACGGTCTCGGTGGCGTAGGCCGCGTTGGTGGCGCCCGGCGCACGATAGGCGTTCGTCTTGGGCTTGTTCACGCACACGTCGTACCCGTCGATCTGGACGTTGGGTATGTCGTAGGGCGTGAAAATGCAGCCCGCGCCCGCACCGACCGGCGAACCAGGATAAGCGCCGGCCTCGTAAGCCATGTAGGCCGTGGCGGCCGTGAGCCGGCCGTCGCTGGTGGCGCCCATTTTGACCTTCAGGTAGGAGCCCGGCGTCGGTCCCGTTCCCTCGAAGACCTCGTCCCGGGGCATGGTCATCTTGACCGGGTGACCCGTCATCCTCGACAGCAGCGCCGCGACCGGGTCCAGGTAGACGGAAATCTTGCCGCCGAAGCCGCCTCCGATCTCCAGGGGCACGATCTTGACTTTCGAAACGGGCATCTGGAGGATTTCGGCCATCTGGTCCCGTACCGAGAAAGCGCCCTGCGTGCTCGTCCAGATCGTGAGCTGTCCCTCTTCGTTCCAGTGGGCCGTGGCGTTGTGGGTCTCGATGTAGCCCTGGTGGACGGTCTGGGTCGTGAACTCCCGCTCGATCACCACATCGGCTTCCGCGAAACCGTCGTCCGGTTCGCCCATCTTGTGTTGGAAGTGATTGGCGACGTTGCTGACCTTGTCCGTCTCCTCGCCCATGGACGTGGTCTTCATGTCCTCGTGCAGGATCGGCGCGCCGTCCTCCATGGCCTCCAGCACGCCCGTGACGTGGGGCAGCACTTCGTATTCCACGTCGATCAGCTCCACGGCCTCCTGCGCCACGTGCAGGTTGATCGCCGCCACGCCGGCGACGGCGTGGCCCTTGTACAGGACCTTGCCGTAGGCCAGCACGTTGTTGCTGGCGTCGCGCAGGTTGACGATCGCCTCGCCCAGGTCGGCGAGCTTGTCCGCGATCTGCGGGAGGTCGTGGGCGGTGACGACGGCCCGCACGCCCGGATGGGCCTCCGCGCGGCTGGTGTCGATGTTCTTGATCCGTGCGTGGGGATGGGGACTGCGCTTGATGGCGCCGTGCAACAACCCCGTCAGTTGGATATCGGCACCGTAGATCGCCCGGCCAGTGACCTTGTCCACCCCGTCGTGACGAATCGGACGGGTGCCGATAACCTTATGTCCGTTTTGTGACACGTCTGTTCCCTCCGTTAAGTCATTTCCTTCTGATCATTTTAGATCGTGACCATTCAGCCGATCGATTGCCTGGTGCGTTCCGTCATCCTGTCCTTGAACCGACCGGGGTCAGGCGCCGTTCCTGGCGTCCAGGACCGCGCGGACGATCTTGTCATACCCCGTGCAGCGGCACAGGTTGCCAGCCAGCCAGTAGCGCACCTCGTCTTCCGAGGGGTTCGGGTTCTCGTCCAGCAACGCCTTGGCGGATACGATGAATCCAGGCGTGCAGATTCCGCATTGCAGCGCCGCGTGTTCGAGGAACTTCTGCTGCAGCGGATGGAGGTTGGCGGCGGACCCGATGCCTTCGATGGTCGTGATCTCGCATCCGTCGGCTTCGACCCCCAGCACGCAGCAGGAGTTTACCAGCCTGCCGTCCATGATCACGTTGCAGGCCCCGCAGTTGCCGTTGTTGCACCCTTCCTTGGCGCCGGTGAGATCCAGGTCGTCGCGGAGCACCTCGAGCAGGCTGTTGCGCGGTTCGCAAAGGAAATCGACGGATTCTCCGTTTATGGTGGTCTGTACGTGTACTTTTTTCGACATCGACGGCTACTCCTTGGCTCGTTGAACCGCGCCTTCCACAACCCGGCGCGTCAATACGCTGGTCAGATGCTTGCGGTATTCGGCGGTGCCCCGCATGTCGCTGATGGGCCTGGCCGCGTCGCGGGCGAGGTCGGCCGCCCGCCCAATTGTTTCGTCGGACACGGGCTGTCCGGCCAGGGCGTCCCCGGCCTCACGCACGAAGAGGGGCGTCGGAGCCACGGCGCCGACGGCGATACGCGCCGACACGAATGAGGAACGGTCTTCACTGAGTACGACGGACGCGCTGACGCCGACCACGGCGATGTCCATCTCGTTGCGGGGAATGAAGCGGCGGTAGAACGCGCCGGAGTTCGGTGCCGGTGCCGGGAAATGGAGCGACACCAGGAACTCCCCGTCCTCCAGCACGGTGCGTCCGGGCGCCGTGCAGAAGTCTTCCACGGCCACCCTCCGCGTTCCGTTCGGACCAGCGATTTCCGCCTCGCCGGAAAGGACGATCATGGGGGGAATCGTATCGCCCGCCGGGGAGGCGTTGCACAGGTTCCCGCCCAGGCTGGCCCTGCCCTGTATCCCCGTACCGCCCACCAGCCTGGCCGCGTCCATGAGTCCGGGATAGGCCGCGGCGATTTCCGCGTCCCCGTAGATCCGGTAGCAGGGCACGGCCGCCCCGACCGAGAGGCCGGTCGCGTCGTCGTAGGACAAGGCGTTCAACTCCGCGATTTTCTTGACGTCCACCACGAGATCGGTACGCCTGCGGTTCTCCCGAAGCTGCACGATCAGGTCCGTGCCGCCCGCGAGCACACAGGCGTTCTTCCCGTGATCGCTGAGCATTACCACCGCATCGGCCACGCTTTCGGGCGTGGCGTAGTCGAATGCGTGCAAGACACACTCCTTTGCTGTAAACCTTGAATTGTGGACTGCGTAAATGAAATCGTCGTAAAACCGGACACCCGGATACACGCGGGCTCAAGCAGCAAATATCCTACATAGATTAGGCGGTGAAAAATAACGTGTCAAGCGGGAAAGAAACGCGGTTCCCAAATTATCGCGGCGGGGCTGAATCTACGGCAATTCGCCCGGTTTGAGCCAGCCTTGACTCTACGGCGATTCGCCCAGTTTGAGCCGGCCCTCGAGGTCGTCCACGAACTGCCGCGCCACCCGGCCCGAACGGCCGCTGGCGCGCTGGAGCCACCGGAGGGATTCCCGTCTCAGCAGTCCCGTGTCCATGTCGAGGCCGCGTTGGTCGGCGAGATGGCGGACGATTCGGAAATAGGTGTCCTGGGTGATCCGGTAGAAACCGATGGACAGGCCGAACCGGTCGCTCAGCGAGACCTTCTCCTCCACGGTTTCCTGGGGATGGATTTCATCGTCGTCCGGACTGAAGCGAAACGTGTTGTCTGCAAGCTTCTCAGGCATCAGGTGCCTGCGGTTCGACGTGGCGTAGACGAGCACGTTGTCGGGCCGGGCGGAGAGGCTGCCTTCGAGGAGCGCCTTGAGCTCGAGATAATCGAATTCGTCTTCCATGAAGGACAGGTCATCGCAGAACAGGACGAAACGCTCGGGGCGGTCCCAAAGGAGATCGACGATCTCGGGCAGATCCATCAGGTCCTGCCGGCGGACTTCGATCATGCGCAGGCCTTCGCCGGCGTACCGGGCCAGGAGGCCTTTAACCACCGAAGACTTGCCCGTGCCCCGTTCCCCCCAGATCAGCACGTTGTTCGCGGGCATCCCCCGGACGAACTGGCGGGTATTCCGGTCCAGGATCCCGATCTCGCGGTCCAGGCCGAAGAGATCGACCAGGTCCACCAGATCGGGGTGCACGATGGGTTCCAGGCAGCCCTTCCCTGTCCGCTTCCCCCACCGGAACGCGATGGAGCCGGCGAACGCGTCGTCTGACGCGCCGGACTGCCCGGTTCGCCCGGTCGGCCCGGTCCACCCGTCCTGCCCGGTCCGCCCGGTCCACCCGTCCTGCCCGGTCCGCCCGTCCTGCCCGGTCCGTCCGTCGCGCCCTTCCGAATAGGCAGAGACCAGCGATTCGATGCGGCCCAACAGCCTTTCGAGGCGCGGCAACAGATCGGAAAGGGTCCTTGCGGGGTGATCGGCCATAAAGGGTCTAGGTATCCAGGGTATAGGGCGCCAGTCCGAGCGGCAGCGGGGCCGGCCGGGCACAGGTACTTTCCAGCGAGATGTGCCGTCCCGATTCCGACGATTCCTCGATGGACAGCATGACGTCCAGCACGTGGCGAGTGAGTTCGCCGCTGGCCCGGTGCGGACGGCCCGATCGCAAGGCGTAGACCATGTCCGCCACGCCCAGGCCGCGGTTTTGCTCCTCGTAACCGTGGCTCAGGGGCATTTCGGTCCAGTGCTCCGCGCCGCCCCGGCGCAGTTTCACGGGCCCGCCGAAGGAGTTTGGATCGGGCACGCTCAGGGAGCCCTCCGACCCGTATATCTCGATGCAGGGGAGTTCATGGTGCCATACGTCGAAACTGGTCACGATCGTCCCGATGGGCCCGCTTTCGAACTCGAGCAGGCCCGCCAGGTGCGTCGGCACCTCGACCTCGATTTGCCCTCCGCGAAGGGGCTCGCTCGTAATGGTGCGCACGGGATGGGTGATGCGTGCGGCGCCCGTGAGCCGGGCGACCGGTCCCAGCAGATTGACCAGGGCCGTCACGTAGTACGGCCCCATGTCCAGCATAGGTCCCGCGCCGGGCTTGTAGAAGAAGGCGGGATCGGGATGCCATCTTTCGTGCCCCGCACTCAGCATGAAGGCCGTGGCCGCCACCGGTTCGCCGATCCAGCCGTCGTCGATGAGCTTGCGGCAGGTCTGAATGCCGGCGCCCATGAAGGTGTCCGGCGCCCCGCCCACCAGTTTCCCCTCGCGCTCCGCGAGGTCGAGCAAGGCGCGGGCGTCTTCCTTCCGGACCGCCATGGGTTTTTCCGAATACACCGATTTACCGTGTTCCAGCGCGGCCCGTGCAATCTCGGCATGGGCGGCGGGAATGGTAAGGTTGATGACGATCTCGATGGCGGGATCGTCCAGCAAGGCTTCCACTGAAAGGGCCTCCACGCCCTCGTATTCGGCGGCTTTGGCCCGCGCCCGTTCCGGGACCATGTCGGCGCAGGCGGTCACGTCGAAAGCCTCGAACCTGCGTCCCGCTTCGAAATATACGCTGCTGATGTTTCCGCATCCTATGATGCCGGCCTTGAGGGCTGTCATGAGATTCGCCTCTGTAGTGCGATTGCCGTACTGGTTCCGCCTGTAAAAAGCCCATCACTTCTAATCCGCGAGCCGGTAAACGTCAAGCGAAATTTGCCGGCGGACGGACCTGTAATCGCTTGACGCACACAGGGGGCGTGCCTATTATCTCAATCGTCCCGGACCGGTGAACCGGCCGCGTGAAAGCGGTCCGAATCGCCGCCGGCCTACATCGAACATTGCGCCATTCTGTATGCCAATTCGTGGTGACATTCGCTGGCGCTATGCTGACGCCATTCCGTGGCGCCACACCACGGTCATCCCGCCGGAGAAATCCTTGCTCAAGCAGATTCTGACTTACGGTGTGCTCTTCAGCGCGTTGATCGCGGGATGCAGCGAGGATGTTGTCGGCCCCGGCAAGGTCGCCAGGCCCCTTGTAGGAGACTACGATCTCGAAAGCCGAACGGTCAACTCCACCATCCAGACCGATTCCGGCAGCACGGAGGAACGGATCGTGCTGGTCCCGCCGCAGGTACGCGGACGGCTCCGCCTCAGCACCGACGGCCGATACGGCCAGGTCGATACGATTTCCGTTTCGGATTCCACGACGGTGAATATCCAGAACGGACGCTGGAGCGTGCTGGACAACGTGTTCTACTTCGTGACCGACAACCAGCAGTACGAGGACCGATTTACCTTCGATGGCCTTCGGTTGATCCGTAACTCCGAGGAGATACGCCACGTCTCCGGAACGTTGTTAAAGGTTACGGACGTCTGGCTCAAACTGCCCGTCGCCGAGCCCCCCGCGGATCCATAACGCAAACGAAAGCGCCAGGGCATGACCCTCGTCAAGGACGACCTGTCAGCCTCCGCCTTTTCCGACCATCCCCAGGTCTACGAGGAAGGGTTCAATGTAAAGACGGTCATCGGGATCGTCTTCCTGGGGCTGTTCATGATACCGGGTTCGATCTATCTGAACCTGATCGCCGGGCAGAGCCTCGGGCCCGCGGCGGAATGGACCACGATCATCCTGTTCATCGAAGTCGCGCGCCGGTCCTTCACCACGCTCAGCCGCCAGGAAATCTACATGCTGTACTACGTGGCGGCCAGCCTCACCGCCGGCGTAGGTCTGGCGCTTTCCGGCGGCCCCTTCGCCCAGCTCATCTGGTACCAGTACTTCGTCCAGTCCCCCGGCGCCCGGGCCTTCGGCATCGACGACCAGATCCCTGCCTGGATCTCTCCCGGCGCGGATTCCGACGCCATCGTATTGCGCACGCTGCTGCACGGGGAATGGCTGGTGCCCATCCTGCTCATCGCCGTGCTCCACATCTTCAACCGGGCGAGCGCCTTCACCCTGGGTTACGGACTCTTCAGGGTTACGGCGGACGTGGAGCGGCTGCCCTTCCCCCTGGCCCCGATCCAGGCGGAGGGCGCTACGGCCCTGGCGGAGAGTTCCGCGGGACAGGAATCGTGGCGCTGGCGCGCCTTCAGCATAGGGGCCATGCTGGGACTCGTCTTCGGCGCATTCTACATCGGCATACCGGCGGTCACGGGCGCGCTGCTGGCTGAGCCGATCACCTTGATTCCCATTCCCTTCGCCGACCTGACCCGCAATACGGAGAACATCCTGCCCGCTGCGGCCATGGCGGTCGAACTGGGTCTGGGGCCGGTGCTGACGGGGTTCGTGCTGCCCTTCTGGATCGTGGTCGGTTCCGCCGTCGGCGCGCTGCTTACCGTGGTCGTCAATCCGTTGCTCTACGATTTCGGCATCCTGCGCACGTGGTCGCCGGGCATGGACGCCATCCAGACCACGCTCGTCAACGATATCGATTTCTGGATGAGCGTACGTATCGGCACGGGATTCGCCGTCGCCCTGATCGGTGGATGGAGCATCCTGTCCGGACTCAGGAAACGATCGGCCGGAGCGAAACGCGAAGGATCGAAGACCGGTCCGGCCGCCGGTCCGGCCGCCAGGAGCACCACGCCGCCCGGCCGGGGTGATTTCCCCATTTCCCTGATTTTCGGCGCCTTCCTGCTCCTGACGGTCGGCTACGTCGTCCTGAGCTGGCGCCTGGTGCCCGGGTTCCCCATCCTCTTCTTCGTGTTCTACGGATTCCTCTACACACCGCTCAGTTCGTACGCGAGCGCCCGTCTGCGCGCCATCACGGGCGCCGATCTGCAGTTCCCCCTCATCAAGGAGGCCACCTTTATCCTCAGCGGCTACAAGGGGGTGGACATCTGGTTCGCGCCGATCCCGATTTTCAACTACGGCGGCCAGGCCCAGGCCTTCCGAGAGGTCGAGCTGACCGGCACCCGGTTCACGAGCGTGTTGAAGGCGGAACTGGTCATGATCCCGGTCCTGCTCGTCTGCAGCCTGCTTTTCTGGCACTTCGTATGGGGACTTGCGCCCATACCGTCGCAGGCCTATCCCTACGCACAGAAGTTCTGGCAGCAGCAGGCCACCATGCAGGCGCTGTGGTACTCCAGCACGGCAGGATCGGGGTTCGAGTCGAGCTACCTGATCGAGGCGCTGAAGGTCCCGTACATGGTAGGCGGCGCGGCCTTCGGCGTATTGGCCTACGCCGTCCTGGCGGCCTTCAACCTTCCCGTCATGCTGATCTTCGGTGTGATCGCCAGCGTGGGCACGGTGCCTCACGCCTTCATCCCGCAGTTTCTGGGTGCGCTGCTGGGCAGGTACTACATGGAGCGGAAATTCGGCAGGCAAAAATGGATGCGGTACACGCCGGTCCTGGCGGCCGGCTACGCCTGCGGCACGGGGCTGGTAGGCATGGCCACGGTCGCGATCGCACTGATTTCCAAGACCGTGGCGCCCCTGGTCTACTGATCGCCGTCTTTATCCTTTCGGGTATACCTCTTCAATTCCTCGATGACGTCCGGCATGATGTCCAGCAACTTGCCCATGGGGCTGTTGGGCGAATTCATGTGCAGCAGTTGCGCGCGGTCACCCTGGATGACCAGGAAGGCGACCGGCTCGACCGATACGCCGCCCCCGGCCCCCTTCTTCTGATTGTCCTCGCCGCCGAATCCCCCGGCGCCGAACCCCAGGGACAGTCTGGAAACCGGAACCACCCAGGCATCGCCGATCTGCATCGGCTTGCCCACGTGCACCTCGGTATCGGCGATCTGGCGCAGTTCCTCCAGCATGGTCTGGATCATTTCATTTACAGGCATGGCGGTCTCCGGTTCATGCGGTCGTGATCGGTCGAATCAATATATACGACGGCCGGCGGCCTGCGCACATGATTTTTGCACCCTCCCGGGTATGCCGTCGTTCGAGGTATCGCCACTGGCCCATGATAGGAGTTCTTTTTTTTATTGACGACTAACCGTATGTTGTGTATAATTTGCTGACAGCCGACTTAGATCCTCAAGAATCACCATACCTCGCGCACGAAGCTTCAGGGAGTTCAATCTCATGAAAGCGATGACGGAAAAGCAGCGGAACGTTTACGATTACATACGCAAAAAGGTCGGCAAGATAGGGTATCCACCCAGTGTCAGGGAGATCGCACAGCAGTTCGGGATCAGTACCCGCGCGGCTTACGACCACCTACGGGCGATTGAGAAGAAGGGCCATATCCGTCGTGATCCCATGAAGCCCCGCGCCATAGAAATCGTTGGGGCCAGGGACGGGTCGGCGCCAGGTGCCGGTGACGTCGTCCGGGTCCCCCTCCTCGGCCGTGTTGCCGCCGGGTTGCCTATTCTCGCCGAAGAGAACGTCGAGGAGTACATGGATTTTCCGTCAGGCATGGTGAAGCAGGGCGGGAATGTCTTCGCTCTCGAGGTACACGGAGACAGCATGATCGAAGACGGAATCAAGGACGGCGACTACGTTCTGGTCCGTGAGCAGCCCGTGGCCGAAACCGGCGAAACGGTTGTCGCGCTGCTGGAAGACGAAGCCACGGTCAAGCGATTCTACCGGCGCAACGACCGTGTGGAACTCGTGCCCGCCCATCCGACCATGGAACCCATTGTCACCGATGAGGTGTCCATCGTGGGCAAGGTGGTCGGGGTGTACCGCAGAATGGACTGAGGCGCGGACTTCGCGGACAGCCTGGACAACCAGGTCACACCTCGAACCTGGCGGTCACGCCAGGTTCGGCCGCTTGCGCAGCGGCGTTCAGGGAATGCCCCAGTTCCCCGGATTGAGCAGGTAGGGATCGTCCAGCGCCATATCTTCCAACGCCAGTAGGACTTCCTCACCCAGGGCCTGGCCGTCCGATACGGAAACGGCTTCATCCAGGTACACGATTTTGTCGGCGCCGACGATTACGGTGGAGACGTCCGGGCTCGACAGGACGAAGCGCAGGGCCAGTTCGGGCAGGCTGTAAGGGGTCGCCGACTGGATTTCGACCAGCCGGTCGATGTGTGCGACGAGAGGCTTCAGCCTTTCGGGCATGAACCTGTTCTTCTCGGTGAGGGCGCCTTTCAGCAGCGCGGACCGCACGATGACGCCCACGCCGCGTTGGCGCGCCTCGGGAATGACGCGTCCCAGGTAACGGCGGTCCAGGATGTTGCAGGGGATCTGCAGGGTGTCCCAGCGCCCTTCGTCGATGGCCGCAAGCGCCGCCTCCTCGCTGTAGGACGAATATCCCGCAAAGCGGACCTTGCCCGCTTCTCGTGCCCGGTCGAGCTCTTCCATCACCTCGCCGTCCCGGATCATTCGAATTTCCAGCTCGAGTAGGTCCCGGCCGTGTACCTGCAGCAGGTCGATGTGGTCTGTCCGGAGCCGGGACAGGCTCTGGTCAATGGACTGTGCGATGCTTCGTCGCGATTCGGCGTAGTCCAGACCTTCTTCCAGCCGATGGACGCACTTGGTGGCCAGGACGTATTCGGACCGCCGGCCCCCGAGCGCCCGACCGATGATCTCCTCGCTGTTTCCGTACAGCGCCGCGGTGTCGATGAAGTTCACGCCCGAATCGATCGCCCGGTTGAGCAGGACCCGGGCGTCGGACTCCGCGGGCACGCCGGGTTCGCTTCCTGACTTCAGGCCGTACTCCATGCCCAGTTCGACCGTTCCGAGAGAGACTTCGGAAACGCGCAAACCGGTGCGCCCCAGGCATCTGTACCGCATCGTTCGACTCCCGCCGTCAGGGGGGAAACGCCCCCGTCATGCACGCCGCCAGCCTGCCGGCCCCGCTGGCCCGCCGGCATTCAGGCGTTCATCATGCCTACGTGGTCCGCGACGCATCGGCCGAGGGCTTCGAGATCATAACCGCCCTCCAGGACGGAAACCAGTCGGCCCCCGCACGCGTCCTCCGCAAAGTCCAGCACCAGGCGGGACATGGTCCGGAAACCCGCGTCCGTGACCAGGGTGCCGGAGAGCGGATCGTCCATGTGGGCGTCGAATCCCGCCGAAAGGATGAATAGGTCCGGCCGGTAGGCCTTCATGGCCGGCAGAATCGTGCCGCGCAATACTTCGACAAAAACCTCGTCGCCGGATCCCGCGGAGATCGGGACGTTCATCGTGTAGCCCGTCCCTTCGCCCGTCCCCTTTTCCTGGGCCGCGCCGGTGAAGGGATAGAGGGGAGACTGGTGAACGCTGAGATAGTACACGGACGGGTCTTCCTCGAAAATCTCCTGGGTCCCGTTGCCGTGATGGACGTCCCAGTCCAGCACGGCCACCCGTTCCACCCCGAACCGCGACTGGGCGTAACGGGCCGCGACAGCGACGTTGTTGTAGATACAGAAGCCCATACCCCGGTCGGATTCGGCATGGTGCCCGGGAGGCCGGGCGACGCAGAATGCGCGGTCCGCTTCCCCGGTCAGCACCGCGTCGACCGCCCGCATGGCCGCGCCGGCGGCCAGCCGTGCCACGGTATCGGTTGCGGACGAAATAGTGGTGTCTCCGGTGGGCAGGTTCCGGTATCCCTTCCCACACCAGTCGACTACGGCGTCGACATAGGACGCGTCGTGGACGGCCTTGATCCGCGCATCATCGGCCGGCGCGGGCGAGAGACACAGCAGACCGGCCTGCCGCGTGCCGGCGGGAATCTCGGCAGACACGCCGAGGTGGGCCAGCACGGAGGTCATGCGGTCCGGCCGTTCGGGATGGAATGAACCTGTATCGTGCAGGAGGAAATCGGGATGGCTGATCAACGCGGTGGGCATGGTGTCGCGACAGGGACGAAGGTCTCCGGAAACGGGGACCGCCGGCCGGACCTTCAGTTGCGGTTCCCGTTCCTGGAGAGATTCTCGAAGTAGTCGTTTACCATGTCCCGGTACCCCGGCGGAACGTCTTCCTCCCGTGCGAGGTAGAGCCGTTCCCTCCGGCGCATGTCCCGGACTTCCGCGCGCAGGCCATCGTAGAAGTCCACGAGGCTGCGGGCCATGTTCAGGTGGAGTTCGTTCCATTCTCCCCGGTCGATCTTCCACGGTTCGTCACCCAGGGCGTTTGCCCGGTCCAGGTCGTCCTGCAACTGCTGCGACTCCCGGGACATCTGCGGGACCTGTCCTGAAAGGTCACGAAGGCGTTGCAGCTGACGCTGGTAATCACGGGAGATCTGGTCGAGGGTCTGTGAATTGGGTATGCCGCGGTTTAACTGGTAAAGCCGGCGCTGCAGGTCCTGCCATTCGGACATGGCCTCCCGTGCGCTGTCTTGCGTCCTGGCGAGATGGTCCATGTCCCGGGTGATCAACTTGTCCCGCGCGGTGCGGACCATTTCCGCGAGCCGGTCCAGCGCCGCGGAGATCTCCGTCTCCGTGCGGGCGGACTGGTCCAGGGAATTCCGGTTCAAAAGGCGCTTCGACCGCTCGATCTGTTCGCTTAACCGTTCGTCATCGATCATGTCGACAGCCCGGCCCGCCGCCGCCGCCGTCTCGGGTTGCACCCGGGACGAACTCCTGGCGAGGAAATCCAGGTCCTCCTCGAGGCGTTCGAGGTCCGAACGGATCTCCTCCTTCGCCCCTTCCAGACCCCTCAACCGATCGCGCAGGAACCGGTCCAGGCGCCGCTCTTTCGATGACTCATCCAACCCGCCGCGCCGTGAATCGATCGCGTCCAGGCGATTGAGAATGCCCTCGTATCCGCCTTCCTTCTCCTCCTTCAGCGCGTTGACGTTCCGTTCGAGCTGCTCCTGCCGGACGGCCAGTTGGTCCGCCTGTTTCACGGCTTCCCGCGCCATCCGCTCCAGCGACGCACCCTGGGCCCGCTGCAGCTGGCTGGAAGCGTCGGCCAGGTGCCGCGCGGCCTGGGCGCCGCCCTCCGCCGCCGTCTGGAGGCGGTCCCTGCGCAGTTGTTCGATGGATTCGCCCATGGACTCGGAGCTCTCGCGCAGGTCGCGGTCCGCCTGATCCAGCATAGGACGCTGCGCCCCCGATTGCGCGCCGCGTGGGTCCGAGGGGTTCCTTGCCCCGGAAAGCGACCGGGCGATCTCCTCCGTCTCCGCCCTGATATCCCGCTGGGCCCTGGTCAGCCGGTCCAGTTCTCTCCGGCGCTCGGCTTCCGGGCGGTCCTCGTCGTCCGCCAGCTTCTGCATCCGTTCATTCACGCGCTGTTGGCGCCGCGCCAGGTCCTGCACCCGTTGCTGCTGCTCGTCGATGCTCTGCTCCCGCTCCCGTTCCAGGGCCGGCTGATCCGGGACCTCGTACCGGTTCCGCTCGTCGTCCAGTTCGAGTTCGGAGGTGTCCGACAGGTCGAGCGGGGCCCTGCCCGACATGCCGCGTTGCCGGCTCACCGTGAACTCCCGCATCTGCGCATCGAGCCTCGTGAGGTACATGAGCGCTTCGCGTTCGCGTGCCAGGGCCTCGTCGACCGCGCCGGACCGGAGCGCTTCGGAAGCCTCCGCCATCGGCGTCTGCGCCAGCTCCAGGGATTCGACCATCTTCATCGCTTCCTGCGAGATACCGACCATGAAGCGCATGAACGCGAGGGCTTCCTCCACCTGCCCCCGCAGCCCGTCCTGCACCGCCGCGATGGCTTCGAGGTCCTCTTCCACCCGGGCACCGGGTTCCGCCGCGAGCGTCCGCTTGACCCGCCACGTCGCAGAGATGATCTCCTTCTGCTTGCGGGAGAGCTGGCGCGTCTGCATCACGTCGTCCCCTGCTCCTCCCCCGCCGCCTCCGCCTCCGCCTTCAGCCTGGCGGTAGGTTGCATCGAATGGCTTGATTTCGATGAAGTAGATATCTGTCGCGGACGTGCCGCCTTCTCTCCTGCGATCCCCCGCCTCCGCGTAGTAGGCGACGAAATCGCCCGGCTGGACCCCGAGGTTCTCCAGGTAAACGATGTGTTCGCCCTCCCAGACCGTACCGCTCGATTCGCGCTGCAGTGCGCCCAGGTCCACGACGACTTCGTCGCCGCCGTTCACCGCGTAGTTGAGGGAAAAGGCCGCCAGGCCGAAGTCATCCTCGGCCTCGGCCTGGATCATGACTTCATCGACGGGGGAAACCTGCGTGTCTCTCTCCGGTTCGAGGATGGCCACCCGAGGCGCGCGGTCCTGCAGCGCCCGGACGTAATACTCCACCGGGTCGTCGTTCGCGAAATCGTCCGAGTCCACCACGCGTATCGCGTAGGAAAGATCCTCGCGCACGACGAAGGATCCCTCGAGGTCCTCCCCGGCCACTTCCAGTTCAACGGACCGGCCGTCGCTGAAGCGCAACTCGCCGGAAACCACCGGTTTGTTCGCCGTGACACGCAGGGCGATCCGCGTGCCCACCGGCGCCGTAATGTCTCCGCGGTCTTCCTCGGTCTTCGAGACGAGTTCCATGTAGTCCGGGAAGTCATACCTGGCGTCGATCCGTTCGATGAAGGGCGGATCGATGGCGGAGATCAGGAACTCACCCGACCGGGTTTCGGCCACGGCGACGTAGTACCGCGCGTTCTCGGCGATCCCGTGGATTTCGGCGGCGAAAGTCCGCTCGCTTTCCGTCGCGTACAGTTCCTGCGTCGACCAGTCTTCGTCCTGTCCGAACCGGACGAACAGGCTCGGGTCCGGGGCAAGACCGCTGCCCAGGATTGCGGTGACGGTCAGGCTGTCGCCCCGTCTTACCCGCGTGTCGCCGGGTTCGACCCGTATGCCGCCGGGCAAGGCCGGTTCCAACTGGGTCCACGACACCAGCCGGAGGGCGGTCCGGCCGAAATATCCGGGTTCCAACAAGATCATGAGAGCGAGGACCAGGACGGCGCCGGCCGCGGCAGCCTGGAGGCGGGCGTGGCGTCTGCGGTCCACGACTTTCTTGTATTCGATCTGTTCGGCGTAACCGGCGACGTATTCCAGCACCTGGTCCATCAGGTCCTTCTGCGGTCGCCGGAGTTCCGCGCCGCCGTATTCCACGGCGCTGACCAGGGCGTCGTTCAGCGCGGGATGGCGTTCCTCAATGTAACGGGCGATCTGCAGGTCCGTGGGGGTCTGACGGAGCGGCGCGAACAGGAACCTGAAAACGAGCCAGCCGATGATCCCCGCGGCGGCGGCCAGGAAGAGGATCCTGGCTAGTCCTCCGGGGCTGAAGAAATGAACGGCCGTCACGCCAATGAGGAAGAGCATGACCGCGGCGATGGCGATCACCGAGACGCCGCGGACGACCAGCATGGCGCGCCAGCGGCGAAGTACGCTGCGCAGGGCATCCTGCAGAATGGATCGTTCCGTGGACATGGGTTACCTGTGCGTTCGGTTCGCCAGCAGGGTCTCACCGAGGACCAGGGCGATGAGCGTGAACCCCAGGATCCACCAGAGCCCCTGGCGTCGTTCCACTTCGGCGTCCCGGGCCAGTCGGTCCTGCGACGCTGTTTCCCGTGCTTCCGGACTCGCGGCCACGGGATTGATCATCGCCGCGGCGAAGGCTTCCGCGTCCATCCTGGTGAAGTCGGATTCACGGGTGTCGAGGTTGACCGCGAAGGTCAGCAGCCCTCCCGCTGACTGCACCCGGTACAATCCCGGTTGCCGAGTCTGCGTGAACAGCTTCCTGCCCGACCGGGACGTTTCCGCCGGGACCTGCTCGCCGGATGGCAGTACCACGTGTTGCGCGTCGTCCGGCAGTCTGACGGCCTCCCCCGCCAGGCGGTACAAACCGGCCCCGCGCTCGTGCATCGTTCCGCGGGAGGCCAGGTAGTCTATACTCTCGTACAGAAAAGGAACGAACACCTCCCGTATGGGAAAATCGGTCCACGCCAGATCGAAGGTGGAAAGGACCAGGAACGTGCGGCCGTTTCCCAGGGGTTTTTCCGCCACGGCGACGGCGCCGTCATCGAAACGAGCCGGGACCGACGCCGAGGAGTCGGGTTCGAACCGTGCCGTGCGGTAGAATCGTACCGTTCCGAAATCACCGTGCCGGGGACCGGAAAAGGGCTGGAAGACGGGGTGCTGGTAGTTCACGTCCGTCAGCAACCGGTACCGGTCTCGCGGACCGTCCGGTGACGAAATCGATGCTATGCGTCCAGGCAGCAGTTCGCCGAAGGATGAATTGAATATACCGGAAGATACGGCGGGATTCAAGGCGATTATCAGACTGCCGCCCGAGTGCACGTACGCGGTCAGCCCGTCCTTCGCGGCCCTGGGCAGGACGGACAGGTTGGCCGAGATGACCACGTCGTATTCCGAAGGATCGATGGCGGTCAGCGCGTCCGGGGACCGTACGTCCACGACGACCGGCGGATCCCGGCGCAGCGACAGCGCCTGGGACAGGTAGTACGCGGCTTCCGACGGGCGGTCCGGCCGCGATCTTTCCTCCAGGCAGAGGACCCGCACGGGCGTTGGCGCGTTTACAGTGAAGTAGAACCGGTTGTCCACCTGGAGCCCGTCTTCCCCCAGCATCACCTCGCCTGAATTCGTGGCCGATCCAAAAGCCTGCCGGAAGATCTCCACCCGGCCGGATTGCGGGGGAATATCGACGCGCCGCTTCCCGGTCTCGATCCCGTTGACCCGGAGCGTGACCTCGTCCCGGAAAGGCGCCTGCCCAAAGTTCCAGATCCGGACGGCCACGTCCAGTGTCCGGCCATCCCCTGAAAGCGTGCGATCCTCCCCTACCGCCGCGGCCGACGATTCCCCACTGGCAATGCTTGGGATCTCCACGCCGGTGACGGCGGAATTGTCGTCCTGCGCGTCCCCGACGTCGATCATCCGGAGCTGGACGCCCGGACTGAGCCTCCATCCGCCGGACCTGGGATTCCAGCCGGACTGCTGGAGATCGGAAACAAGGTAGACCGTCCGACGGTCGAAGTCCGATCCGCTCAGCTGGTCGTCGGCGGCGCGCAGCGCTTCCACGTAGTCCGTCGCCTGGAATGTCGCGTTGACCTGGGTGTCCAGCAGGACGGGCAGTTCGGTCTGGTTCGACCCGAGTTCCCGTACGACCCGTGCCTGTACGGCGAAGGTCAGCAGCGCGACCCGGTCGCCGGTTTGTAATTCGTTGAGGATCTCGGCCGCCCGCCGTTTCGCCAGGGCGATGCGGTTCCCGTATCCCATGCTGTAGGAGGTATCGATCAGGATGGCCACCGCTTCAGGCTGGGTGCCCGCGAAAACGGTCTCGTCCTGATCCCGGAGGAAGGGCCGCGCGAAAATCACGGCCAGGATCGCGCAGGCCGCCATGCGCAGTAGCAACAGAAGTATACGGCGGAATCGCTGCTGCCGGACGATGGCCCGTTGGGACGAGATCAGGAAACGGACCATGCTGAACACGTGGATCCCGGCCCGCTGCCTTCGCACCAGGTGCAGGATCAGCGGGACCGCCGCGCCAAGCGCGCCGAAGAGGAACGTGAGGTTCAGGAAGGACAGGTCCATGACGCGTATTTGCGGGGTGATGCGCGGGTGAAGCCCTAACGTTTCACCATGCGTCTGCTCAGATAGGAAAAAAGCGCGAAATCCAGCGGCCGGTCGGTCTCCATGCGCTCATAGTCGACCTGGATCTTCGCGCATCCGGTCCTGATCGATTCCATGAACGCCTCCACCGCCGCCTGGTAGTCCTCCCGGATGGCCGACGGCGCCACCGTGATCCGCTCGCCGGTCTCCGGGTCGTCGAACCGCGTGGTCTCGCTGAATGGGAAGGTGAGTTCTTCCCGGTCGACGATGTGGAAGACCAGCACCTCGTGGCCCTTGAAGCGAAAGTGCATCAGGGCGTTCATCATCTGCTCGACGTCGTCGATCAGATCGGAAATGAGGATGACCAGTCCCCTTCTCGGCATCGATTCGGCGAGTTCGTGCAGGGGCCTGCCCATATCGGTCCCTTCGTCCGCGCGCAGTTCATCCAGGGTCGAGTGGATGGCAAGCCACTGGGTTTTTTTCGAACTGGGCGGCAGGTAGTTGTGTACGGCCTGGTCGAAGGTGACGAGTCCCACCCCGTCTCCCTGCCGCAGTATGAGATACGCCAGGGAAGCCGCCAGATAGGAGCCGTACTCGAGCTTATCCAGATCTGGAGTCGGCGTGGCTTGCGTGGCCGGTCCGTCCTGCCCGGCCATTCGCGTCTGACCGGACCGCCCGGACCGCCCGGACCTGCGGAAACGCCCGGTCTTCCGGCCGCCGTAACCCATGGACGCGCTGCGGTCGAGGAGTATCACGCACTGCAGGTTCGTCTCGTCCTCGTATTCCTTGACGTAGTACCGGTCCGATCGCGCCACGGCTTTCCAGTCCACGTGCCGTATGTCGTCGCCCGGTGTATACTGCCGGTATTCCACGAACTCCACGCCGAAGCCCCGGTACGGGCTCTTGTGCAGGCCGGATACGAACCCTTCGACCACGATGCGGGCGCGCATTTCCATGGAGGATAGACTTGAGAGGGTCCTCGGGTCCAGGAAGCGGGGTACTTCGGTCATGTCGATTCCGTCGGTACTGATAAGAGGTTACATGCGGTGTTACATGCCGGACTGTGGACTACTTGCATGCCGGACTGCGGCGCCGGTTTACATGCCGGACTGCGGGGCCGGTACGGTCTCGAGCAGGCGGTCGACGATACCCTCGGAGGTGATCTTCTCCGCTTCGGCGTAGAAATTGGTCAGGATCCGGTGCCGCAGGACCGGGTGGGCGAGCACGCGTATGTCGTCGCAGGAAACATGTCCCCGGCCGTCGAGCAGGGCCCTGGCCTTGGCGCCCAGGATCAGGTACTGGGAGGCGCGCAGGCCGGCCCCCCAGGAAACCCAGTTCTTCACGAATTCGGGCGCGTCCTCGCCGGATGGCCTGCTCGCGCATGCCAGGCGAACGGCGTACCGGGCGACCTGTTCGGAGACCAGGACTTCGCGGACGAGCCGCTGGTAATCCCGGACCACCTCGCCCGACAGGACGGTGTCGACCGAGACCGTCTCGGCGGAGGTGGTCGCACGGGCCACGGCCACTTCGTCGTCTTCCTCGAGATATTCTATGTGGATGTTGAACATGAACCGGTCGAGCTGCGCCTCGGGCAGAGGATAGGTTCCCTCCAGTTCGATGGGATTCTGGGTGGCGAGGACGAAGAAGGGTTCGTCCAGTTGAAACGTCGTTCGGCCGGCGGTCACGCGGTGCTCCTGCATGGCTTCGAGCAGGGCGGCCTGGGTCTTGGGCGGCGTCCGGTTGATCTCGTCCGCCAGTACGATGTTGCCGAAGATCGGGCCCTTGATGAAGGTCAGCGATCGCTGACCCGTAGCCTTGTCCTCTTCCAGGATCTCCGTCCCGGTGATGTCGGCCGGCATGAGGTCCGGGGTGAACTGGATGCGCCGGAACTCAAGGTCCAGCACCTCGGCGAAGGTCTTGATGAGCAGGGTCTTCGCCAGGCCGGGCACACCGGTCACGAGGCAGTGCCCTCCCGCGAACAGGGCAATCAGCACCTGTTCCAGGACCTCCTCCTGGCCGGTGATCACCTTGCGCACTTCCGCGAGGATCTTCTCACGCCCCTCCTGGAATGCTTCAATGCGTACCTGCCCGGGTCCTTCTTCGGTTGCGCGCTGCGCGGTGCCGCTCGTCGTCATCGGCCGGAGTCCTTTCCGACGGGTGCCTGGTCAGGCGTTCCCGTCCAGGGATCTGAAATACGCGATGGTTTTCTTCATGCCTTCTTCAAGGGAGACCGCGGCTTCCCAGCCCAGGATCTCCCGCGCCCGTGTCGTGTCGGGGCGCCGCAGCTGGGGATCGTCCTGGGGCAGGGGCCGGAAGACGATCTCGCTGCGGGATCCGCAAAGGCGGATGATCGTGTTGGCGAGTTCGAGGATGGTGATCTCGTTCTCGTTCCCGATGTTCACCGGATCGTGCTCGCCGGACCGCATGAGCCGCACGATGCCTTCCATGAGGTCTTCGTAGTAGCAGAAACTACGGGTCTGCCGCCCTTCCCCGAAGATCGTCAGCGGTTCTCCGCGGAGCGCCTTGGTGATGAAGGACGGCGCGACGCGGCCGTCCGCGGGTCTCATCCGGGGACCGTAGGTGTTGAAGATCCGGACGATACGCGTGTCGATTCCGTGTTTCCGGTGGTAGGCCATGGTCAGGGCCTCCGCGAAGCGCTTGGCCTCGTCGTAGACCCCCCTGACGCCGATGGGATTGACGTTGCCCCAGTAACTCTCCGGCTGGGGGTTGACCTGCGGGTCGCCGTAGACCTCCGAGGTGGACGCGAGGAAGAAGCCCGCGCCCTTGGATTTGGCCAGGCCGAGGGCGTTGTGGGTACCCAGGGCGCCGACCTTCAGTATCTGGATCGGGACGCGCTCGAAGTCGATCGGACTCGCCGGACTGGCGAAGTGCATGACGAAGTCCACCTCGCCTTCGATGTCCAGGTATTTTGAAACGTCCCGCTGGAGATAGGTGAATCCTTCTTTTTCCAGGTTATGGGAGATGTTCACGGTCCGGCCCGTGATCAGGTTGTCCACGGCGACGACCCGGTGACCGTCCGCCAGCAGACGGTCGCACAGATGGGATCCCAGAAAACCCGCACCACCGGTTACGACAACGCGCAAGGACGTTTCCTTTGCGTGGTATGGAAGGTCACGGAAACCAGCAGGATAAAGGTGGAAAATACGGAGATTTCACTTCGCATGTCAAGCGCTCTTTTGACGCCGGATCTCCCTGTTGACAGGCGCTTTTTTCACTCCTATAATCTTGATGGCACACCGCGGTTTTGTTGTCACGCAGACAAACCTCGATCCGCATAGCCGATTCAAGGCTGCCCGGGAAAAACGGGCACGAGATGCCGGCTGGACTCCTGGTAGAGCCATGTCGAAAAACCACAAGGCGCTGACCGAATCGGACGTAGACCATTTCATTCGACGCGGGCATGTCGTCCTGCGGGACTGTTTCTCGCGAGAACTGGCCGCCGAATGGCGCGCGTTCGCGTTCAGGCGTCTCGGCTACGATCCTGAGGATGCCGCGACGTGGTTGGAACCGCGTGTGCATCTGCCAGCCATGAACCGGGTTCCGATTCGCGAAATCGCGCCGAGGGCATGGGACGCCATCTGCGACCTGCTGGGCGGTGAAGACCGGCTGGCCGATACCCAACCTACCTGGGGAGACGGCTTCATCATCAACTTCTCCTATGGTGCGGACGAGGTCTGGGAACCACCGGAGACCCAGCGCCAGGGCTGGCACAAGGACGGTGATTTCTTCCGGCACTTCCTGGACAGTCCGGAGCAGGGACTGTTGACAATCGTCGTCTGGTCCGACATACTACCCGGTAGCGGCGGCACGTTCGTAGCCTGCGATTCGGTAAAGCACGTCGCGCGGCATCTCTACGAAAACCCACAGGGCCTGCTGCCCAGCGGCAGTTTCGGCCATTTGGTTTCAGATTGCAGGGACTTCGCGGAAATAACGGGCAACGCGGGAGACGTCGTGCTGTTGCATCCCTTCATGCTGCACTCCGCGTCCCGGAACCCGTCAGGCCGTGCCCGCTTCATCACCAATCCCCCGGTCGCGCTCAAGGAACCGATGGATTTCAATCGCGAAGATTCCGAGGACTTCTCTCCGGTGGAACGGGCCGTTCTCGCGGGACTGGGCCGCGACCGCCTGGACTACAAGCCGGCCGCGCCGCGGGAACGATTGGTGCCCGAACGTGTCAGACGTCAACAAGAGATGCTTGCAGCGCAGAAAAAACGACTCGCCATGGGCTAACGCTTTCTTCAGGAGACGGCTATGTTTGCAGACCTTCGGGACCAGACAACGATACGCAGTGGCGATGAACTCGTGCGCCACCTTAAGGAGTTTCCGCTCGAACTGAAGATATCGGCCGGCGTCTGGTTCTTTTCGCCGTCCCAGATCCGGTTTCACGAAGCCTACATGGCGCCCTATTCCATCGAGGAGCGCCTGGAAATCGCCGGCGAAATGGCGGAATACGGCCTGTGCGGCATCGAAGCCCACTATCCCAACGAAATCAACGAAGACAACGCCCATCTCTACCAGCAACTGGAAAAGGACACGGGCGTGCGGCTGCTGACGGTGATCCCCAACCTCTTCTGGGACGCCCAGTTCGAATTCGGTTCACTGTCGTCCCCCGTCCCCGAGGCGCGCCGCGCCGCCATCGACCGGGTGATCGAGACGCTGCGGATGAACCGGGAACTGGACACGGACTTCATGGTCGTGTGGCCCGGCGGCGACGGCTACGAACTCAATTTCGGGACCGATTTCTACGCCATGTGGGACCTCTTCGAGTCGGGCCTGGCCGAAGCGCTGGACGTGGTGCCCGGGATCCGGACGGCCATCGAACCCAAACCCTACGAGCCCCGGGGAAACAACATCTACCGGAACACCACGGACGGCATCCTGATGGCCCAGAACGTGGACGAGCGGCTCAGGGCCCCCGAGAACCGGGCGCTGATTGACGAGGGCCACGCCATCGTCGGCCTGAATCCCGAACTCGGTCACGTCCTGATGGGCTTCGAGGATTTCCCCTATGCCCTGAGCCGCATACTCCGGCAGGGCCGGCTGGCCCACACGCACTGGAACAGCCAGCCCCTGGGCAACTACGACCAGGACCTGCAGGTCGGCATCGTATCGCCGGAGCAGATCTTCGCCGGCATGTACGCGCTCAAGATGTACGGCTACCGGGGCTACATGGGCATTGACATCTTTCCGGAGCGCATCCCCATCCGGCAGGCCCTCATCAATTCCATCGACCGCATGAAGGCCATTGCCGAAATGACCGAAGGGGTGGACCACGAACTGGTCGTGGCCTGCATGGAGCGCCCCGATCTCAACCGGGGCGTCATCGAAGCCCACCTCACCCGGCTCTTCCATCCTTCTTCGACCGGATTGAGCGCCATGCCGGCGTACCGGAAGGGCCAGGGATAGAGTAACCCTTCCCTTCCGGCAACTTCCGGCCCTCGAAGGCGTATAATCCCGTACCGGTCTATCGCCGGATCAGCCTTTTACATGGACGGGGGGAGAAATGCGAGACACCATACGGGTCGCCGGCGTGCAGATGGACCTGAAACTCGCCGAGACCGAGCAGAATCTAACCAGAGTGTTCGACGCCATGCAGACGGCCTCCCGGGAAGGGGCGGACCTGGCCGTGTTTCCCGAGTGCGCATTGACCGGGTATTGTTTTTACGACCTGGACGAAGCCCGGGCGTACGCCCAGCCCGTACCCGGCCCTTTTACGGAGCGTCTAGAGCGCCGGTGCCGCGAGCTCGACATCCACGTGATCATCGGCCTGCTGGAGGCCGACGGCTCGATTCTTTACAACACGGCGGCCTTCATCGCCCCCAACGGGCTGATCGGGCACTACCGCAAGATCCATCTGCCCTATCTCGGGATCGACCGCTTTCTGTCCCCCGGCGACCGCCCTTTTCGCGTGTACGATTCCGATGTGGGCCGCATCGGCCTGAATATCTGTTACGACGCGGCGTTTCCGGAGAGCGCCCGGGTGATGATGCTCCATGACGCGGAACTGATTGCCCTGCCCACCAACTGGCCGGTCGGCGCGGACTGCAACACCGAGTTCGTGATCAATACGCGCGCCTTCGAGAACCGTGTCAATTACATCGCCGTGAACCGGGTGGGGCGGGAGCGCGGGACCAATTTCATCGGGCAGAGCAAGATCGTCGATTTCACCGGCCGCACGCTGGCGGAAGGAGACCGGTCCCGCGAGGAGGTCATCTTCGCCGACCTGGACCTTGCCGGCGCCCGGGAGAAGCACATCGTGAACGTGGCCAAGGCCTACGAACTCGACCGCCTGGAAGACCGCCGGGTGGAGTTCTACGGACCCATCGTCGAGGGAGAAAAACCTTGACAGAACGGACCCCCGAAACTTAGGTTGTCCGGGGTACAGGGCCTGGTATTTACGAGGTCGCCGTGCATGAGGAGGGCAGGTGCTGCCTTGCTGGGTTGTTCGGGCCAAGCGGACCGGCACGATGGAATACGGCGTGGCGCTGTCTCTTCAGCGGAGTCTGCTCGCGGCGCGTCGCTTGGGCCTGATCGACAACGTGCTCCTGTTGCTCGAACACCCTCCCACGTACACGATCGGTCGTCGCTTAAGAGCCGGCGAACACCTGCTCTACGGGGAAGAAACGCTCCGGTCCCGCGGCATTCGGGTTTACGAAACGGACCGGGGCGGAGACATCACCTGCCACGGCCCCGGCCAGCTGGTGGGGTACACGATCTTCGATATCGCGGCATGGTACCAGGACGTGTACCGATACCTTCGCGACCTCGAGGCCGCGATCATCGGATGCCTGGCGGATTTCGGCATCGAGGGACGCCGCCTGGAGGGAATTACCGGGGTCTGGGTGGATGACCGGAAGGTCGCGGCCCTGGGCATCCGGGTCAGCTGGTGGATCGCCATGCACGGGTTCTCCGTGAACGTGCATCCCGACCTCTCCCTGTACGAGGGGATCGTCCCTTGCGGCATCGCCGACCGCGAGGTCACCTCGATGGAGCGGCTGCTCGGCCGGACGGTACCGATGGAGGAGGTTGAGCGAAGCCTGCTCCGAAACCTGGGCGACGTCTTCGGCATGGCTTTCGAGGAGACGACCCTGACCGAATTGCAGCAGAGACTATGAGCAGCGCATGCCACACCGCACCCAGGAGGCGTTATGAACGTTGAGACCGCCCCCGCCCTGTCCGACCCCGACCTTGCCGCGTCCGACCTGGACGATCTCGGCCTCGGCCGGGAAGACTACCGAACCCTCTACCATACCATGCGCCTTCAGCGGGAATTCGAAGAGCGCATCTATCGTCTCTTCCGGCAGGGCCGGCTCGTGGGCGCGGCCTACGCCGGCGCGGGCCACGAGGCCATCGCCGCGGGAAGCGCCTACGCCCTGGGCGACGCGGACATCCTGGTCCCCATGCACCGGGTGATCGGCGCCCATTTCCTCCGCGGGCATACCGCGCGGGACATGATGTGCCAGTACCTGGGCCGGGCCAACGGACCGACCGCCGGCAAAGACGGCAACATGCACTGCGGAAACTGGGACCACCATATCGTCGGGATGATCAGCCACCTCGG
The DNA here is from genome assembly GCA_026705925.1 of Gemmatimonadota bacterium. Lineage (GTDB taxonomy): Bacteria > JAAXHH01 > JAAXHH01 > JAAXHH01 > JAAXHH01 > JAAXHH01. The sequence continues at coordinate 36,466 of JAPOZT010000031.1, read as the reverse complement.
CGCGAACATTCCCGTGGCCGCGGGCGTGGCCCTGGCCAGCAAGGTCCGCGGCGACGGTGCCGTCTCCCTGACCTACATCGGCGAAGGCGGCTCGAGTATCGGCGATTTCCACGAAGGGCTCAACTTCGCGGCCGTGCACCGGCTGCCCATGGTGCTGATCGTGGAGAACAACAAATTCGCCTACTCCACGCCGACCCGGTACGAGTACGCCTGCGAAAACATCGTCGACCGGGCCAGGGGTTACGGCGTCGGAGGCGCGCTGGTGGACGGCACGGACGTCCGCGCCGTGTACAAGGCCACGCGGGACGCCGTGGATCTTGCCCGGGAGGGCGGCGGCCCGACCCTGATCGAAGCCCGTTGCACGCGGCTGCTCGGCCATGCCCAGCACGACGACGCGTTCTACGTCCCCAAGGACATCATGGAGGACGGGTGGAACAACGATCCGGTCACGAAGGCCGAGAGCCTCCTGCTGGAACGGAAGTACTTCAACCGCGAGGAAATCGACGGGATCCAGGAGGAAGTCAAGGGCATCGTCGACGACGCGGTGGACTACGCGGAACAAAGCCCCCTTCCCGAACCCGAAGAAGCGCTCCAGGGCGTTTACGCCGACTGATGTCCCCAACCGGAACCTGCCCATGCCGCCCGTAACCTACCTTGAAGCCATTTCGTCCGGACTTCGCGAAGAAATGGAACGGGATGAAAGCGTCTTCTGCCTCGGCGAGGATATCGGCGTCTATGGCGGAGCATTCAAGATCACGAAGGGATTCCTGGACGATTTCGGAGAGGACCGCGTGATCGACGCCCCCGTCGCCGAATCCGTGATCATCGGCGCGGCCATGGGCGCGGCGCTCATGGGCATGCGGCCCGTGGCCGAAATGCAGTTCGCCGATTTCATCACCTGCGGGTTCAACCAGCTGGTCAACAACGTGGCCAAGACCCACTACCGCTGGGGCGCGGCGGTGCCCCTCGTGGTGCGGTGCCCCTCGGGGGCCATCGGCAACGCCGGTCCCTTCCACTCCCAGAACCCAGAGGCCTGGTTCTGCAAGGTGCCCGGCCTCAAGGTCGTGGCGCCGGCCACGACCTACGATGCGAAAGGCCTGCTCAAGTCTTCGATCCGCGACAACAACCCTGTCCTGTACTTCGAACACAAGGGCCTTTACCGTTTTCCCCGGATCCGGGAAGAAATCCCCGAAGAGGACTATACTGTACCCATCGGTGAGGCGGCGGTCCGGCGGGAGGGCGGCGACGCGACGATCGTGACCTACGGCAAAATGGTCTTTCACAGTCTGGACGCCGCGGAAACGCTGGCCGGCGAGGGGGTCGAGACGGAAGTGCTCGACCTGAGGTCGCTGCTGCCCTACGACAAGCAGGCCATCCTCGAGTCCGTCCGGAAGACGAACCGGCTCCTGGTGGTCCATGAGGATACGCTGACCGGCGGCTTCGGCGGTGAAATCGCCGCGGTGGTGGCCGAGGAAGCCTTCGAACATCTCGACGCGCCGGTCCGCAGGCTGGCGGCCATCGACACGCCCGTACCCTTCAGTCCACCGCTGGAGCAGTACTTTCTGCCGAACACGGAGAAAGTGACCACGGCCCTGAGAGAGCTCCTGGCCTACTGACCGGAAGGCACTGAACGTCCGGCACTGAACGTCCGGCACTGAACGTCCGGCACTGATCGTCCAGAATGACCGCAGGCAAACATCGACCGGCACTGAGAGGAAAACGCACGTGAACATCGTGATGCCCAGACTCGGCGAGAGCGTGGAAGAAGGAACCGTCATCCGCTGGCTGAAGAAAGTCGGAGATCCGATCGAGCGCGACGAGTCCGTGGTGGAAATTACCACCGACAAGATCGACACGGACATTCCCGCCATCGCGGGCGGCGTGTTGAGCGAGATCAGGGTGGCCGAGGGGACGACGGTGGGCATCGGAGAGGTCATCGGCGTCATCGATACGGGAGAGGACGAGGACGGCGGACCAGGCGGACCAGGCGGTCCAGGTGACGCCGAGGCGGCTGAGCGGGCCGGTGATGCCGGCGGAGAAGCGGAGACGATCGAAGCCGATGAACTGACGCAGGCCGCGGAGGCGGGCGACGGGGGGCCATTGAGGCGCCGGCGTTCCGAGCGGTTCTACTCCCCTCTCGTGCTGCGCATCGCCCGGGAAGAGCGTATAGACATGGCCACGCTCGAATCCCTGGAAGGCACCGGCAAGGGCGGCAGATTGACCCGGGACGACCTGCTGTCTTATCTGGAACGGCGCGCGTCGCGCATTCCCGAGGTGGCCGCGGAACAGGAAGACGAATCGGAATACGTATCGGTTTCCCGGCCGGCCGGCACCGAAGATGCCCGCGTCGTGAACCTGGACACATTGCGCAAGACCATCGCCAAGCACATGGTACTCAGCAAGCAAGTGTCCCCCCACGTGACCTCCGTGTCGGAAGTCGACATGACCCACGTCGTCCGCTTCCGGGACGAGGCCAGGGAGCGGTTCCAGCAGAAAACCGGCATCCGGCTGACGCTGACCCCCTTCTTCATCACCGCCATCGTCGACGCCCTGCGGGCGAACCCCATGCTGAACGCCACGATGGACGGCGACCGGGTGCTGCAGTGGAAGCACGTGAACATGGGCCTGGCGGTCGGACTGGAAAAGGGCGTCGTCGTACCGGTGATCCGCCACGCGGACGAGATGGACTTCGCGGAGATCGCCGCGGCGGCCCACGACCTGGCCAAGCGGGCCCATGACCGCAAGCTGACTCCGGACGACCTGCAGGGCAGCACGTTCACCCTGACGAACCCGGGCATGTGGGCCACCCTTTTCGGCACGCCGATCATCAATCAACCCGAGGCGGGCATCATCGCCACCGGAAGCGTCAAGAAGCAGGTCGTCGTGCAGGCGGACGATTCGCTGGCCATTCGGTCCATGATGTTCCTGAGCCTGTCCTTCGACCACCGGTTCATCGACGGCCTCAACGCGGCCCGGTTCATCCGGGACATCACGCAGAACCTGGAGTCCTTCGATACCGACCGGGTCGGAGTCTGATCCGGCGTCCCGGACTGACCGCATGGAGCGGAAATGACACCGGTGCCCGGCTCCCTGCATATCGGCACGATGGGATGGACCTACAGGGACTGGTTCGGATCTTTCTACCCCCGCGACGCCGACCGCAAAGTCCTTCTGCAGCACTACGCCCGGGTCTTCGACGCCCTCGAAATAGACAGTACCTTCCACTTCATCCCCAGGCCGGAAGTGGTGACGTCCTGGTACGACCGCACCCCGGGGACGTTCCGCTTCACGGCCAAGCTCCCCGGCGAGATCACCCATGAACGGGGACTGGTGGATACGGAGGACCTGTTGACCCCGTTCCTGGCCAGCATGGCCCTCCTGGGCGAACGCCTCGGCTGCCTGCTCGTTCAGCTGCCGCCCGGATTCAGGTATAACTCGGAGACGTTCAGCCGGGTGGAGACATTCCTGAAACTGTTGCCCGCCAGAGACTTCCGCTTCGCCTTCGAGTTCAGGCACGGGTCATGGATCAAGCCGGAAGTGTTCGACCTGCTCCGAACGCACGACGTGGCCTGGACCATGCAGGACCATCCCAAAATCATGCCGATCGTGCCCGAGATCACCGCTGATTTCACCTATATCCGGTGGATGGGCAATACGGAGGACCCGCGCATCGGAAGCTTCAGGGAATCCGTCGTGGACCGCACCCAGGATCTCATCAAGTGGGCGGAACGGCTGAAGCGCGACATCCTCCCCCGGATCGACACGCTGTACGGGTTCTTCAACAATTACTATTCCGGCCATTCACCCGCCGACTGCAACCGGATGAAACGGCTGCTCGGACTGGATACGGCCGCCCCGGATTTTGACCGCCAACTGAGCCTATTCTGAAACCTGAAGCGTTGTTCTGAAACCAGTTGAGCCTGTTCTGAAACCTGTAGAGCTTGTTCCGAAATGGGTTGCGCCATGGGCAAATCTCTCGTGATCGGATCGATCCTGCTGGCACTGTGCGCCTGCGCGGCGGACGCTCCGCCGGACGAAGACGAGATCAGGCTCACGCTCTGGACCCAGGACTACTGGGTCGGCGTCACAGGTCACGAACTGGACGGCGTCCCGCTGGATGACCCGCGGCGAGCACAGTACACGGTCAAGGACTGGTACAACAAAGTCGTCCGCGACTTCAAGGCGCTGTATCCTGACCGCAAGATCCGCATCGATATCGAAACCCTCGACTGGACCAGCGGGTTTCAGAAGATCGACATCGCCGTGGCTTCCGGACGTCCGCCGGACATCCTGATCAGCACGTCGGGCATCGCACTCAAATACGCCCGGTTCGGGCTCCTGGAAGCCTTCGACGACGATCTCTCCGAGGAAGATGTAAGAGATTTCGGTCCGTACTACGGTCTCAGCGAATATGAGGGCAGGCACTACTTCCTGCCCTTCATCGGCGGCAACCGGTACATGGTGGCGAATCTGGAGATCTTCCGGGAACGGGACGCGGTGCATCTGCTCCCGAGCGAGGACGACCGCCTCTGGACCTACGAGCAATTCCTCGCCGCCGCCCGCGCGACGACCTTCGACCGCGACGGCGACGGGGAGGTCGACGTATACGGCTTCGCCATGCCCTTCCAGCGGAATTCGCCGCAGCAGGACCAGATGCCTTTTTTCTGGGGGCACGGCGCGCGGCAGTTCAACGACAGCGGCGACAGCCTGGTGATCAACAGCGAGATGGGGGTGAAGGCCCTGCAGTTCATGGTGGACCTGGAACACGTGCACGCCGTAGTACCGACGGGCTCCGCCGGGCTGCGCAACAACGACGTGACCGACCTGTGGAACGCGGGCCGGCTCGCCATGCGCCAGGCCCATCACGGTACCCGGCGTTCCCACGAGCGCGCGCTGGAGACCGGCGTGATCGAGGAAGGGGTCATCGAACTCTATCCGATGATGTACCCGTCCCTGCCAGGTATCGACCCCGGCGCCTTCGTCGTGGCCGACTCTCCGTGTGTATTCAGGCAGGAGGACGAGGAAATACGGGAACTCGCCATTGCCCTGGCGAAGTTCCTGACCAATACCCGCCACGAACGGGAAGCGGCCTACGCCCTGTCCACCTTGCCCACAAGGTATTCCGCACTGGACGTCTGGGCCGACGATCCCTTCCAGCGGTACGTCCTGCGCGTGGCGCGATACGGTACCAAAGACGCCATACAGGGATACGGCATCCCACTGGTGAACATGACCCTGAGCGCCTTCCAGGCCGCCATGTCTCTTCAGGCCACGCCCAGGAAGGCGCTCGACGACCTGGCCAGGCGGGGTAACCGGTTCATTCGCAGAGACATCGAACGCCGCCTGCGCGCCGGGGCGGAGTAAGCGCCGGAGGGTCCCATCGACTTGAGCCTCACTCGAACGATCTACAGGGAACGCTGGGCCTACCTGTTCCTCCTCCTGCCCCTCCTGCTTTTCGCCGTTTTCAACATGCTGCCCATGGCCGCGACGATCCTCCTCGGTTTCGCCGACTACTTTCCCGGAGGACAACCGGTCTGGACCGGCCTGGAGAACTACGCTTACGCGCTGTCGGACGACCTCTTCTGGAAGGCGCTGGGCATCACGGTCCTGTACACCTGCGGGGTGGTGCCCGCCAGCCTGCTGATCTCGCTGTTCCTGGCCTACGTCATCTTCGGACTGAAATACGCCTGGGCCCAGGTCGTCTTCAAATCGGCGTTCTACCTGCCGGTGGTGACGTCAGGGGCGATCCTATCCCTCGTCTGGCTCTGGCTGTTCAATCCGGCCCGGGGCCTGCTCAATTACATATTGTCCTTCGCCGGGCTGGGACCCTACCTGTGGACCAGCGATCCCCAGATGGCCCTGCCTTCCCTGATGTTCATGGCGATCATGGGCGGGCACGGCGCCGCTATCGTGCTGCTGACCGCCGCCATGGGCGGCATCCCGGCCAGCTACTACGAGGCGGCGCGGCTGGACGGCGCCGGTCCGTGGCGGCAGTACTGGAAGATCACCCTGCCCCTGCTCCGCCCGACGGTGCTCTACCTGCTCGTCACCAGCACGATCGCCTCCTTCCAGGTGTTTACCCAGGTACTCATGATGACGGGAGGCGGTCCGGACTACGCGACGACCACGCTGGTCTATCTGATCTATACCGACGCCTTCGAATACTTCGACTTCGGGAAAGCCGCCTCCGAAGCAACGCTGCTTTCCCTCAGCCTGGCCGGTATCGCCGTGCTGCAGTACAAGTGGCTGGCCAGCGACGTGGAGTATTGATTCGAATCCCGATCCCGCACGTCGCCGGTCCGGGACGGATAGGCTTCCAGGATCAATTTCCAGGATAGGTTTCCAGGAAATGTTACAACACGTTTTCAAAACACTGCTCGCGCTCTTCGCCATACTGACGCTGATGCCGCTGTACTGGATCGTCGTTACCGCGTTCCAGACCCCGTCGGTGGTCCTCGCCTTTCCGCCGAGCCTGGTGCCGTCGCCGGCTGCGTGGATAAACTTCGCCCGTCTGTTCAATGGTTCCGAGATCGGGACCTGGATGGCCAATTCCCTCATCGTGACCGGCACGGTGACGGTATCCAACGTGATCCTTGGGACCCTTGCCGGCTACACGCTGGCCAAGAAGGTCTTTCCGGGACGCCAGACGATCTTCTGGACGGTAATCAGCCTCATGTTCATCCCGGGCCAGCTGACCATCATCCCGCTCTATGCGCTGATCGTCCAACTGGACTGGATCAATACCTACCAGGCGCTCATCGTCCCGGCGCTGATCATGCCCTTTTCCATTTTCCTGATGAAACAGTTCTTGCAGACGCTGCCCACGGAACTCATCGAGGCCGCGCGCATGGACGGATGCGGGGAGTGGGGGGTGTTTCAGCGGGTGATCCTGCCGCTGGCGAAGCCCGGGATGGGCGTGCTGGCCATCTTCACATTCATGGGGGTGTGGAACGACTTTCTGTGGCCCTTGATCGTGATCAACCAAAGCTCGATGCTGACCCTGCAGGTAGGGCTCAACTCCCTGCAGAACCAGTACTACACTGATTACGGCCTGCTCATGGCCGGGGCCGCGGTGTCGGCCCTGCCCATGGTCGCCTTCTTTCTCGTATTCCAGCCCTATTTCGTGCGGAGCATCACGATCGGCGCGGTGAAAGGATAGGACGCCGTTTTCCCGGCGAGTGGAGATTCAGTTCCGAAACTAGTCCAGTGCCGGGAAGTCTTCCTGGTCGCGCAGGGTGTAGGAAAGCAGGGCGAGGTCGTGCACGGTTCCCTCGATGTCGCGGACCTGGCCGGGCAGGATGGCGCGCTGCACGAACCCCACGAGCTGCAGCAGGAGGATCGCGCCGCGCTGGACGTCCACCATGCACTCGGCGTTGAGCTGCTCGATGGACCCGGTGTGCAGGGCGACGGCGATCAGTTCGTTGATCATATCGACGGCCAGCCCCTGGCGGCGGAAATCGGGGTGTACGACGAGGCGGAGCTTGCCGATATGGCTTTTCCAGCCGCGGCGCTCGCGGTGCAGCGAGACCTCGGCGACGATATCGCCGTCCACGATCGCCACGATGGGTATGACGACGTCCCAGTCGATATTGCTGCACCATCCCTGGATGATGCTCTTGTCGCGGATATCGTCCTTCAGGAAGATCCGGTCCTTGCGCGGGATCGACTGGAAGAAGGCGTACAGCGCTTCCACGTCGTCCGCTTCGAGCGGGCGGATCGTAACCTTGGTACCGTCCTTCAACGTCTCCTGTTTCGGATACTCCTGGGCCAGGATTTCATCCAGCATGGCAGACTCCCTTTGGCTCTCGTGCCCTCGCTTTGCCGAAATCAGCCGGCCGGCGGGTGATCGACTGTGCTCGACAAGGTGCCAGAACACCTGTACTTTTCACTGAAAGTTAGATTGAACGGCACCGGATGTCAAGCGGGGTCTGGCCATGTGGGCGTGCGGCATGCGCAGTGCGCCGCGGGACCTGCACAGGTGCGAGCGGGACCTGACCGGGCTGTGCGGTCGGGATTTGTGCGAGCCGGGTGGGCGGGACTTACGCTGGCTGTGCGGGCTGGGCCTCAACAGGTGCGAAACATCGCAGCGGTTGAGCCCGAAATAGTCGCCACTGTGTAAAATTGAAAGTACTACTTGCAATTTGTTCATGCAGTGCGTTCAGTCGCCGTCTCGACGACCCGAACGACCGCCGGTGCAACCGTGCGCAAACCGGTGCGCAAACCGGTGCGCAAACCCGCGTGCAAACCGGCCAAAAACCGCTTGACAGGAACGCTCCTTCCGCTTAGCCTAATTGCAGACCAACGCCACGTTAAGATCCAGCTTTAGTTTCAGGTCGCAACACGTTCAGCAGGCCTGCCTGCGCTGCGTCCCTCATTCTTGTGCTGTCATACCGATTTGCAGGTATACGGCCCGTGGCCGGAGAGGAGCCTTTCCATGAAGCTTACATTCACCGATCTCAACGATATGATACGCGAGTTGAAGGAAAAAAGCGTCCAGTCGATCAGGGTGAATGAAGTGATTCGTGATGTACAGGTGATGATTCCGGATGAGTATCCCATGCCCATCAAAACCTTTTCGGTCTACGTAACCGCCAGTATCGATGGAGAATGGAACGAGGAACTCGTGGCAGAATACGTGGAGCACGTCGGCTGCGTCGACGAACTCGCCGGAGAAGAGGTCCTGTCGGATCTGCACCGGCGCACGGGGAACAAGGTGGAGATCCTTCGAGAATTGCTGGCGGGCGAATTCCTGACCGTGGGTTCGGGCCGGTTCGAAGAATGAACGATGTTGCATCGCATGCCGGTCCGGCAGGAGGATGTCCCGCCCGGACCGGCGATGACCTATCCATTCACATGAAAAGGAGTTCGACTTGAGCACCGATCCCGTCGGTTTCGGCGTGATAGGGCTTGGCATGGGGGCGGTACGCGCCCGTTTCATCAGCGAGACGGATGGCGCACGGCTCGTGGCGGTAGCGGAACTCGACGAGGAGCGGGGCCGGAAGGCTGCGGCGGAGTACGGGATCGACTGGTACCGGGACTACCGCCAACTGCTTGACCGCGACGATATCGACGTCATCACCGTGATGACGCCCAGCGGCACGCATGTGGACTTCGCCATCGCGGCCGCGGAGGCGGGCAAGCACGTCATCACCACCAAGCCCGTGGAGGTCAGCCTGGAACGGGCGGACCGGATGATCGCGGCCTGCAGCGAGGCGGGCGTGATCCTGGCCGTCGATTTCGAGGCGCGGTACATGGCCGACAACGTGCGCGTCAAGCAGGCCGTGGACGAAGGGCGCCTCGGGCGGATGATCCTGGGCGAAGTGCGGCTCAAATGGTTCAGGAACGACGCCTATTACGAAGGCTGGCACGGTACGTGGGCGCTGGACGGCGGCGGGTCGCTGATCAACCAGTCCGTGCACCAGATCGATCTGCTGGGCTGGTACATGGGGGAGGTCGAAAGCGTCCAGGGCCAGATTGGGGTGTTCAACCACGACATCGAATCCGAGGACCTCGGCATGGCCATGCTCCGGTTCAGGAGCGGCGCCGTCGGAACCATCCTGGGGACGACGACCTGTCCGGTCACCATCCCCGCGGGGGTGGAGCTGCACGGCACGCAGGGGCTGGTCATCACGGCCGGAAACAAGGTCGATACGTGGCATGTCCCGGATGAATCGGCCGACGATCCTTTTCCCTACGAGGGCCCGCGCAACGTGATCGAGGACATGGTCAGCCTGGTCCGGCACGGCGGCACGCCCCGCATCACGGGCGAGGAGGCCAAGAAGTCCCTCGCGCTTATCCTCGCCATCTACGAATCCTCCCGGTCGGGACAGGCCGTGTCCCTGTAAACCGGTGTCCCAGTAAATCGGTGTCCCTGTGAATCGGTATCCCCTTAACTCGGAATCTCCCAGCATGTCCAGCGCATTCGAAGTACTGAAGGAACGGGGTTTCGTCTCCCAGGTCACGAACGAAGAGGCCGTAGCCCAGGCCTTCGAAGACGAGATCGTCACCTGCTACATTGGGTTCGATCCGACGGGGCAGAGCCTGCACGTCGGCAATCTCGTCCAGATCATGATGCTGGCCCACGTGCAGCGCGGCGGCCACCGGCCCATCGCCCTGGTGGGTGGCGGCACGGCGATGATCCCCGATCCGAGCGGCAAGGACGCCCTGCGTCCCCAGCTATCGACGGAGGACATCGATCAGAACATCCTCCGGATCAAAAAGCAACTGAGCAGCTACCTCGATTTCGACGGCGGCCACGAGGGCCAGGCGGGCCGGGCGGGTAACGAGGGCCGGGCGTCGATGGTGAACAACGCGGACTGGCTGCGCACGCTGAACTACATCACCTTCCTGCGGGAGATCGGAGAACATTTCAGCGTAAACCGGATGCTGACGGCCGAGGCCTACAGGCTGCGCATGGAGACGGGCCTCACCTTCCTGGAATTCAACTACCAGATCCTCCAGGCCTACGACTTCCTCATGCTCTTCCGGGAGTACGGCTGCACGATGCAGTTCGGGGGCGACGACCAGTGGGGGAACATCGTGGCCGGCGTGGACCTGATCCGGCGCAAGGAACGGGCGGCCGCGCAGGCGATTACCACGCCCCTGTTGACCCTGTCGGACGGCAAGAAGATGGGCAAGACGGCCGAAGGCGCCGTCTGGCTCGATCCGGAAATGACCTCGCCCTACGATTTCTACCAGTTCTGGATCAACGTGGACGACCGGGACGTGGAAGGACTCCTGGGCCATTTTACCTTCCTGCCCATGGAGCAGGTGCGGGAACTCGGCGCCCTCGAGGGCGAGAAGATCCGCCACGCCAAGTCGGTTCTGGCCTTCGAGACGACGAAGATCACCCACGGCGAGGAAGCGGCGTCCCAGGCGGAGCGCGGCGCCCGGAGCGTATTTGGCGGCGCGCAGGCGGGGGCGGAGGATGTGCCCACCGTGGAGATCGACCGGGAACGCCTGGAGGCCGGCATCAACGTGGTCGACCTGTTCGTGGAAGCCGAACTGGGCAAGAGCAAGAGCGAGGTACGCAGGCTGATCGAGCAGGGCGGCGCGTCCGTCAACGGCGAGCGCGTGGCCGCCATCGATCGAATGCTCGGTACGGTGGATCTCGACGACGAAGGCGTCCTGCTCCTGAGAGCCGGCAAGAAGCGGTTCCAGCGCGTCAAGACTGGGTAAGGCCGGGCCATGTTGAAAAACCTCAATCCTGGCATGATCGGCATACACGCAACCCTCGCCGAAGCGCTGGATATGGCCGCGCAGTACGGGTTCGGCGGCGTCGATGTCAACCTGCCGGACGTGGCCGAATTGGTCCGGGAGACTTCCGTCGGGGAGGTCCGCGCCCTTTTTGCTAGGGCCGGCTGCCGTCCCGGCAACTGGGGCCTGCCTATCAAATGGCACGATTCAGAACGGGATCAAGCGGCAGAACTGGCCCGGCTGCGCCGGTATGCCGCCCTGGCACGTGAAATCGGTGCACAGCGGACGACCGCCGTGGTCATGCCCTGGTCGGATGAACGGACCTTCGACGAGAACTACGCCTTCCACGTGGAGCGGCTGAAGCCCGTGGCGGAGATCCTCGCGGAGCACGACTGCCGGTTCGGCCTGGAGTTCATCGGACCGGAAACGCTTCGCCAGGGCAAAAAGCACGCGTTCATCTATACCATGGACGGTATGCTGGCGCTATGCCGCGACCTGGGTCCCAACGTGGGCCTGCTGCTGGACCTTTGGCACTGGTACACGTCCCACGGCACCTGGGATAATCTCGCGCGGCTGGTAAACGACGACGTGGTCAACGTGCACGTCAACGACGCGCCGGCCGGGGTCCCGGTGGACGAGCAGATCGACAACGAGCGTTGCCTGCCCGGCGAGACCGGCGTCCTCGACATAGCCCGGTTCCTCAAGGCGCTGGACGCCATGGGCTACGACGGACCGGTCACGGCCGAACCATTCAGCGCGCGGGTGAACGCCCTGGCTCCGCAGGACGCCCTGCGGGAGACGTCCGAAGCCATGCATCGGGCATGGGCATCGGCCGGAATCGCGTAGTTGCGTAGTTCGGCGGCAAGGTCCGGCAGCCCTTCTGGTCGCCACCTTCCCATTACAATTACCATATAACAGGTTCGAAAATGGCCTCATCTCCTGCACGCGTATCCGTCCACGGCGGCCACAGCGGTGAGTTCTGCGGGCACGCGGAGGACTCGCTGGAAGACATTATCCGGGCCTACATCGCCCATGGATACACCTGGGTGGGTATCACCGAGCACATGCCGCCCGAGCGGGATGCATTGAGCTACCCCGATGAACTGGCGGCCGGGTTGAACGCCGTCGATCAACAGGCGAGATTTGCCGAGTACATGGCGACCTGTAGGCGGCTTCGGGAAAAGTACGCATCCGAAATCCGCATACTGGTAGCCTTCGAAACGGAGGCGTACAGCGGGTATGAAAGCTGGGTACCCGTGGTGAGGGAGGCGCACGAACCCGACTATATCGTGGGTTCCGTGCACCAGATCAATGATGAGTTGTTCGATGGATCAGCGGATTGGTACCGGGCCGCGGCGGATACGGTCGGAGGCGTGGACGAGTTGTACTGCGCGTACTTCGACCGGCAGTACGAGATGATCACGAAGCTGCGTCCCGAGGTGATCGGCCACTTCGACCTGGTCCGGATCTTCGACCCCGATTACAGGGCACGCCTCGTCAAACCCTTCGTGTGGGACCGGGTCGTTCGCAACCTGGAGGCGATCCGGGATCTCGGTTCGATCCTGGACTTCAACCTGGCCGCGCTCAAAAAGGGCCAATCCGAGCCCTACGTCTCCAGGTCGGTACTCGATCAAGCCCTGAATATGGGAATCGCCGTGGTACCCGGGGACGACTCCCACAGTGTTGGAAATGTCGACCGGCACTGGGACGAGGGTATCCGTTTCCTGCGGGAAGCGGGGTGTGATTTGAACTGGAAATGTCCTGCTTGAGGTGGGTCTACGACCCAAGTGCGCACCTGGCCAGTTATCTTGCCAGGTGGTGGTTCTCAGAAAAACCTACATTTTAATCGAAAAACTTCAAAACGGCACCGACTAATCCATTTAGACCAGTACCAGAAGAACAGGCTAAGGTTGATGGATAAATTGAAATGGATGTCTGAGACTGGATGAGAGAGGTGCCGAAATGAGCGAATCTGAAAACCTGTCTCCGTCTTCGCCGGGTACACCAATCGTCTTTCAGAATGAATGGCTGATGGTTCAGCTCATTGACATTCGGAAGGAAATAGGCAAAATACGGGCAGAAAACGACAAATCCAGGACTGAGGCGGCGGATAGGGAAAACAGGATACTCAGGTGGGCAATCGCCCTGGTTCCGGTTACTGCCCTTGCTTTGTTGAAAATCTGGGATCTGCTGCCCATAAACTGAACGAGAACGAAGACCTGCAGGTACAGTATCTAGTACCTTCGCTCCCAGGGCCCGACCGGCACCTCGATCAGTGTCGGGGCGTCCGCAGTAACGGCCTCGCCCACGGCCGCTTCCAGCTGTGACGCATCCTCGGCCAGCACCCCCCTTGAGCCATAGGCTTCGGCCAGTCTGACGAAATCCGGATTGTGGAGTTCGGTGCCGATGACGCGCCCGTCGAATTCCTCCATCTGCGCCCGCCACACGTTGCCGTAGGCGTTGTCGTTGAACACGACGGTCACGACGTTGATACCGTACTGCACGGCCGTGGCGAGTTCCTGTAGGTTGTAGAGGATGCCGCCGTCGCCGGAGACCACGACGACCGCGCGGTCGGGGCGTCCGATCTTAAGGCCGATGCCCACGGGGAATACGCTGCCCAGCGTGCCGTGGTGCGAGGAAGTCTGGTATCCCCTCGGGGACTGGGAGTGGTAGTAGTTCCGGCCGTAGTATCCCATCTGGTTCATCCCGCCCACGAAGATGCCGTCATCGGGTATGGCCGCGCGCATGGCGTCCATGAACGCGCCCTGGGGCTGGAGTTGTTCCGCGGGACCGAACCGGTGGGCGTTGATCGCCTGGATGTCCTCGGTGACGTTGGGCCTCGGCGCGGACAGGCCGGCCAGGTTGCCGTAAAGGACTTCCAGGCTCAGTGCGGCGTCGCCCTGGATGCCGTGGGTTTGGCTGCCGTCCTGGTTGATCTCGTCGGGGTCGTCGTCGATCCGGATTACCGTCTGACCACCCAGGCGCGCGCTCAGGTCGGTCGCCGTGCCCACGGACAGGATCACGTCACATTCGTCCACTCGGTCCTTCAACGGCTTGAACCGCGCCTCGAACATCCCCAGCGAAAGCGGATGCCGTGCCGGCAGGATGCCCTTCCCGCTGCGGCTGCTGACGACCGGGCTGCCCAGGTGCTCGGCGATCTTCCGGACCAGCGGCGCGCCATCCGACGCCCCGGCGCCGACCCAGATCAGGGGCCGTTTCGATTCTGCCAGCAGCCGGGCCGCGTGCGCTAATTGGCCGGCGTCGCCCGCCGCGGGCGCGTACGACGCCGTTTCCAGCAGCCGGACCTCCTCCTCGGCCCTGAATACGTGGGGTCCGATCTCCAGGACGATGGGCCTCTTGCGCGGGGTATTGAGCTGGAGTAAAGCCTCCCGGACCAGGCCGGGAATGTCCCCGGGTGATTCCGCGCGGCCCGACCACTTCGAATAGGCGCCGTAGTCGCCCCGACTGTCGTGCGGGGGCCGGCCGGGGATGGACACGCCGTGGTGGTCTCCGGTGACCAGCAGCACGGGCGAGGACTGGGCAAAGGCCGTGGCCAGTCCGGCCGTGGTGTTGAAGAACCCGGGGCCTTCGACCGCGATGCCCACGCCCGGCTTGCCGCTCACGCGGGCGTAGCCGTCGGCCATGTAGCTGATCGCCTGTTCGTTCCGTGTGGTGATGTACCGCATGCCCTCCTGTCGGTAGATCGCGTCGATGGCTTCGTATTGGCCGGCGCCGGGCAGTCCGAAGACGACCTCGACGCCGTTGGCGCGCAGGGACCGGATAAGGGCCTCGCCGCCGTTCATGACGGGCATCGTCAACTCCTCTTTTCCTGGATCGGTGATTAAGTCACTAACCTGACGTCTGCAATCTGAAGTTTATGCACTGGCCGCCTGCCTGCGGAACCACAGCAGGTACACCGGCACGCCGAGGAGCAGGACGATAATACCCGGCAAGGCGTCGCCGAAACTGAAAACGACCGTCGATACAATGTATCCGAGGGACACCACGATAAAGAAGAGCGGTGTGACGGGGTAGCCCCACACCTTGAATGGCCGGGGTTCGTCAGGGTACTTCCGGCGGAGGATGAACACGGCGATCACGGTCAACACGTAGAACACGAAGAGCACGTACATCACGGCCAGGATGATTTCCATGAAGTTGCCGACGAGGCTCCACGCCATGCCCAGGATGGTCAGGGTGGTGATCGTTCGCGACGGGGTCCGGAACCTGGGATGCACCCGGGTGAACCAGCTGAAGAAGAGGCGCTCGCGGGCCATGCCGTAGGCGATGCGCGGCATGTAGATGATGTTGGCGTTGAGGGTTCCGAAGGTGGCGATGATCACCGCCAAGGAGGTGAGTGATCCGCCGATCGGACCGATCAGCCTTTCCGCCACCTCGGCGGCGATCTGGTTCGACCCGGCGATTTCGTCGATGTCCATGACGTAAAGGTATGCCCAGTTGACGGCCAGGTAGACCAGCATGCAAAGGCTCAGCCCGATGATGATGGCCAGGGGCAGCACGCGGCGCGGGTCCTTCACCTCGCCCGCCACGTTGTTCGTGTTATACCAGCCGTTGTACGAGAACAGGATGCCGACCATGGCCGTTCCCAACGCGCCGAAGAGGCTCATCTCCCTGCCCGTGGCCGACGGCGTGGAGAAATGCTCCGCGGACCCGCCGACGATCAGGGCGATGAACACCAGGCCCAGCAGGGCCGCGACCTTGGCGAAGGTGGACACATTGGATATGATCCCCCCGAATCGCACGCCCGCGTAATTGACGGCTCCGAGCAGGGCCAGGACGGCGAAGATCGCCAGGTGCTGGGTCGAGACCATCACTGGCCCGGCCTGCAGCAGCACGTGTTCCAGGGAGATTTCCGGTACGAAGTAACCGAGATACGAGGTGCAGATCATGGCGACGGCGGCCAGTGCGCCGGGACAGATCACGGCAGTTTCCGTCCACCCGTAGAGAAAGGATACGTGGGGGGGATAGGATTCCCGGAGGTACACGATGATGCCGCCCGTGCGGGGCATCATGGCGCCCAGTTCGGCGAAGCACAGCGCACCCGAGAAGCAGAGCAGGCCGCCGATGACCCAGACCAGCAGGAACAGTTCGGGGGAGCCCAGTACGGCCGCGATGCCCGCGGGCGCCCCGAATATCCCGGATCCGATGATGCCGCCGACGATGATCGTCGTGGCCGCGACCAGGCCGAGATCCCGGGCCAGCTCGGTCTCGAGTTGAAATCGACTTCCTACGCGTTCGGGTGATGATTCAGCCATGGCCTGCCTCCGTTGCCGTCACGCACGGGAATGGGGTCGTTTTTGAATCGTCT
Organism: Gemmatimonadota bacterium; assembly: GCA_026705925.1. GTDB lineage: Bacteria > JAAXHH01 > JAAXHH01 > JAAXHH01 > JAAXHH01 > JAAXHH01. Next base: position 19,941 of record JAPOZT010000031.1, on the reverse strand, counting down.
TTGAATCGTCGAAGAAACTAAAAACAAAATGGGCGCGGGATGATCGTCAAGGACAATATACCCTGTGTATTACCCCGCGTACATCCGCTTTGACAGGGCCCCTCGAAAATGGTATATTCAGCCCGGTTTTCGTCTTCCATCTCTGTAACCAGGCGGACCTGAAATGCACCAAATCGTCGCCATCGTAGGCATGACCGGGTCGGGGAAATCGACGGCCGCCGAATGCCTGGTCGCCCGGGGCTGGCGCCACATCCGATTCGGCCAGGTGACCATCGACCGGCTCAGGGCGGAAGGCCGGGAAGTGAATCCGGAGAACGAGAAGGAGATGCGGGAAGGGCTGCGGCGCGACCATGGAATGGGCGCCTTCGCGATACTCTCGCTGCCCGCCATCGAGGAAGGGCTGAAACACGGCCACGTGGTGATCGACGGGCTGTATTCTTGGTCGGAGCACAAGATCCTTAAAGAGACCTTTGGAGACCGCATCCACGTGGTGGCCGTGGTCTCTTCGCCGAAGACCCGCTACCGCCGGCTGGAGCACCGAACCCACGACGCGCGGACGGACCCACACTTCCGGATGCGCCCCCTCACGGCGGACGAAGCGCGAAAGCGGGACCACGCGGAGATCGAGAACATCGAGAAGGGCGGGCCCATCGCCATGGCGGATTTCACCATCGTCAACGAATCGGCCCCGCAGGACCTGGTCGGCGCCGTCCTGGCCTACGTGGACCGCGTCACTTCAACGTAACAGGGCCGTCCAACCTCGTGGCCGGTTGGTCCGGGCCGGCCAACGCTTACTTACAATGGCAGGGCGATGGCCTTGCCTTCCGACATGCTCCGGGTCACGGCTTCGGTGAATTCCATGTATTTGACCCCGACGTCGAAGGGCGTGTGGGACACCTTTTCCACGCCGAGAATGGCGTTGATGAATTCCTCTTCGACCCGCCATTCCCCGTGGTCTTCGGGCCGGATTTCGATTTCGGACAGGGTGTCGTCTCCCCGGCGGGCTCCGTAGAGCTTGCTGTCGCCCATGCGGATCGTGCCCTCGCTGCCGTAGATCGTGGCTTCGCTCTCGTTGGCCAGGCCCTGTACGGTCGAGATCTTGACATAGGCCGACGCGCCGCAGATCATGTCCATCACGATGTCGATGTGCTCCGGCACTCTTACGGCGCGCATCACGCCCGTTTCGGCGTCGCGGCGCATCTTCGTAAAGGTCTTTCCCTGGGCGAAAACCGATAGCGGGTCCCCGACCCAGCGCCGCATGGCCTCGTACCAGATGCCCATGGTCATGACGTTCATCCCGCTGTAGTCGACGTTCTGCCGCCAGTGCATGGGACCGTCGCGGTCGATGAAGTCGCTGCCGGAGGAGCGGAGTTCCACGCTGAGGATCTCGCCCACGTAGCCTTCCGCGATCAGGCGCTGAATGGTCTTGTCCGCCCACAGCGTCATGGGGGAAGGCACGATCTGGGCGACGAGGTCCGGGTTATTCTGCGCGGCGTCGTGCATGAGCTGGGCCTCTTCGTAGTTCATGGCCATGCGCGCCTCGCACAGGATGTGCTTGCCGTTCGCCAGGGCCGCCATGCTCGTGGCGCAGTGCAGATAGGGCCAGGTCCCGACGACGATGGCGTCCGTATCCTCGGCCTCGATCAGTTCGGTCCACGTTTCGTAGACCGTCGGGATGCCGAACTGCTTCGCCACCCGCTCTGACGACGCGCGGCTGCGGTTGCACACGCTGACGATCTTCACGCCTTTAATGGCCTGCAGCTTCGGTATATGCATGGTCACGGTATTGGTGCCGGCGCCGACCACGCCTACCCGGATGGTTTCCATTTGTTTCCCCTTTTGGCCTGCTGGATGAAGTTTAAAGACTACGTTCTGCGCGCACGGATAATGTCCGCCAGGTTCCGTGCCATCTCCTCGAAACCGGCGGGGGCCGGATGCACGAGGTCCACCGTAAGGCCGGTGTTGGACCGGAGCATGGCGTCTCCCGGAATATGCACGAGTTTCGGGCGGTTCAACTCAAGCACCCGTTCCGCCACGATGGACCGGAAGGTCTCGCATTTTTCGACGCCCGTAAAATCATACCGGCACGGGAAGATGTCAATGCAGAAGATCCAGTCGTCGGGATGGGCGTCGGCGATCGTGGTCACGAAGTACGCGACGCGATTGTAAAACTCGTCCACGGTGAAGGACTGCACGACGTTGATACCCATCTCCAGCGTGGCGAAGTGCCAGTCCGTGCGTCCGGCGATGTAATCCGCCATGCCCCCTTCCAGGTGGGCGCCTCCGCCGAATCCCAGGTTGAAGTGGTCGGTGCCCAGCAGCTCGGCGGTTCGGGCGGGATACGTGCCCGTGGGCCGGACGGCCGTACTGCCGTGGGTAATCGAAGAACCGTAGGCCAGGTACCGGGTTTGCGGCGCCTGGTCTGATCTGGGAAGCGACGTCTCACCCTCAGTCGAAACCAGTCGGACCGCGGGCCGCCACGGCAGGACCACCCGGGTGAGGCCGGTATCGAACCGCGCATCGGACGGCGTGACCCGGCGCATGTCCGCTTCAGACTCGGGACGCGCCACGGCGATCCGCGTCGGGGTCGCATCGACGATATGCAGGGCGCTGAAGAAATCGCCCTGGTATACTTCCGCGAGCGTCGGGCCGTCGGGGCTCTGGAGCGTGATGGCCGCCTCCGGTCCCTCCAGGTTGAACCGGATCTCGCACCCGGTGGCCTGCAGGGCGTTGTTCTTCGCCGATTCGTTCAGCGTCACGCGAAGGTCGTTCGGCACGCGGCAGCAGATACTGCCTGCGCCGCCGGGGTCTTCCAGCAGTTCGTGTACGTTGTGCAGCTCAGCTTGGCCGAGAATCACTTTATCCTCCTGTCCTAGATATTCAGCAGCCGGGCCGCGTTCTCGCCCAGTGCCATGCGTTTCGCCTTGTCGGAGATCCGGGCCGTGATGATCTTGCCGATCTGCGGCCTCGGGTCCATCAAGGGCATGTCCGATCCGTAGAGCACGCGGTCGGCCCCGCCCTTTTCCACCAGTTCCTCGATCACGCCGGGCGTACGATACGTCGAGCAGGTCTCCAGGTAGACGTTCGGGTACTTCTGCGCGGCGGCGATGGCCTCCGCGCGGGCCTCGGGCACGTTGCCGCAGTGGGCGGAGACGAAGTTCACCCGGGGGTAGGCCGGCGCGAGGTCTTCGAAGTAACGGGGCCGGCTGTTGATGAAGTGGTCCGTGTGGAAGATGATGGCCAGCCCCCGGTCCTGGGCGAATTCATAGATCGGATGCCAGGGTTCCTCGTTGAAAGGCCAGGGCGTATAGGGCGGGTAGAGCTTGATGGCCGGAAATCCCAGCTTGTCGATCGCCCTCTCCAGTTCGGGTACCATGCGATCGGGCATCGTCGGCGAGACATAGGCGAAACCGACGAAGCGGTCCGGGTTCCGGGCGACGAATTGCGCCGTCAGATCGTTGCCGGTCGTGCCATCCGGATGGAATATATGAAACAGGCACGCCATATCGATGCCGACGGCGTCCATGGCCCCCAGGAGGAGTTCCGGGTCGTCCACCATGCCGTACCGTTCCCACCGGCCCACGTGACCGTGGTAGTCGATCACCCTCGTGCCGTCTATCATGACCCCTCCCCGAGTCCGAGCAGCCGCTCGACGTTTCCGGCGCAGACCCGTGCGAGTTCATCTTCGTCCATGCGCGTGTGGTGCAGGTAGAACAGGATCGGCCCCATGGCGTACCGGGGATACCATGAGCCGTAGACGAACCGTTCCGCGCCGAACCGTTCCACGAGGGCCTCAACCGCGCCGATGGGTTCGTAGCGGCTGAGTTCCAGCAAGGCACGGGAACTCGCTTCCAGCAGCCCGCGAACGACCAGCGCGTGCGTATAGTGCGCGCCGACGAGCACGGCGTGCAGGTCCGGATAGGCCTTGAACGTCGTGACCAAGTGGTCCGTTTCCACGTCCATCAGCGGGATCCAAAGCGGGATCCCGGCATCAGAAAGAAAGGTCAGGAGATCGTCGTAACCCCATGGGAGAAAGGGAAGTCCGGCGGACTGGCAGTCGTGCATCCGGACGGAACGCACCCGGCCCCGGCCGTGGAGTTCCGCGATCTGCTCCATGGAGGTTTCCACCGGCGCGACCGACCACTGGGGGATGAGCCTTCCGTCCTTGTCGAGCCAGTCCTCAAGGTACTCGTTGCCGTCGGTCGGACTGATCTGTTCGCCCTGGGCATGGTAGATCACGGCGCGCTCGACCCCGTGGAAATCCATTTCTTCGAGCAATTGCACCGGGCTCTGGCAGGGCGATGGTCCGGTATGGTGATTGCCCACGCACACATTCGCGTCGATGACGGGCACGCGGGGCGAGAAGGTCAGCGAGGTCAAGTGGACGGTTTCCTTACGGGTGGATGGCTTCGGTCATGACGTGTTATGACGGCCCGGCATCCATGCCCGGACGGATGCCGAAAGCCCGGTCGAACGCTTCCCATAGTTCGGCCGGAATGGTCTCGGTGGCGGCCTCGTAGGCGTCGTGGACGTGCCGGATGCTCGCCGGGCCGAACATGACGATGCTGTCCACCGGCGCCGCCAGGCAGAATTGTATGGCCAGGTGGCGGATGTTTACGCCGTGCTCACGGCACCAGGTCCAGATTCGATGGGCGCGCGGTTCGGACCCGGGATGCATGCCCTGTTCGCGTTCCGGATCGGGTTCCTGTCCGGTCAGCAGGCCCATGCCCTGCACGCTGGCCAGGATGACGCCCGTTGCCCTTCTTCTGGCCGCAGGAAAGATTGTGGCTGCGGCCGACTGGTTGACGAGGGTGTAGTCCAGGAAAGTCAGAGAAACGTCGTTGATGCCTTTGTCGATCAGCCGTACGTGCCATTCGTGGGAACGGGCGCCGAGTCCAATATTCCTGACCACGCCCTGCGATTTCATGTCGCGCAGCACGTCGAAAACCGCGCCTTCGCGCAGCAATTCTTCCACATCGGCCGGATCGTGCACGAGCACGCAGTCGAGGTAGTCTGTCTTCAGGGATCGCAGGCTCTGGTCCAGGCTCCACCTGGCGCCTTCCCCGGAGAAGTCCTTCCGGCGCTCGGGATGGGTGCCGATCTTGGCCTGGAGGTAATAGGAGGACCGGGGGACGCCGGAGAGTGCTTCGCCCCATTTCTCCTCGTGGTGGCCCGGATAGGTATCGAAATAGTTGACGCCCAGTCCCAGGGCGGTCTGGATGGCCTCGACCGCCTCGGAGCTTTCGTGCAGAAAGGCGGCTCCCATGGCCAGCGCCGCCGGACGCATGCCGGTTCGCCCGAACGAGCGGGCGGGTAGGTTGTTCACGTACGCTTTCGATTAACGCCTGTCCGCATCAGGGGAATTGTCGTCATCCTCCCCTGTTTCATCCTCCACGACGGTTTCATCTTCGTCTTCGATATCGAAGTCCGTGTCGTCGTCACCAATGTCGAAATCGTCGTCGTCCGCTTCGGCTTGTGCTGTCATTTCGGCTTGTGCTGTCGCTTCGGTCGATGCAGCCTGGTCCGCGACGACCGCGTCGTCCGCGTCGTCCACGTCGTCCACGTCCTCGGCGACCTGGTCCGCTTCAACCTCGTCTTCCACTTCCACTACCTCGTCGTCCGCATCGTCGGCATCCGCGACCACTGCGTCATCTGCGTCATCTACGTCATCTACGTCATCTACGTCATCTACGTCATCTACGTCTTCAACTTCAGGCACGTCATCATCGTCCTCATAGGCCGCCTCGGTTTCTTCCGCTTCGGTCTCTGTTTCGTCATCAACTTCATCTTCGGTCGCTTCTACGTCTTCTGCTTCGGCCTCCGCCGCTTCGCCGGGTTCATCGTCTATTTCGTCGTTGCCGTCCTCATCCTCGGCCTCTGTCGACTCCACGTCGTCAGCCTCGTCTGAGTCGTCCTCTCTGTCCGCGGCCTCATCCTCGGCCTCCGCCGACTCCACGTCGTCGTCGGCCCCATCGTCGGTTCCGTCCTCCTCGATTTCCTCTTCGGTCTCCACCGCATCGGCGTCATCCCAATCGACCTCCGCCACCACGGCAGCCGCGGCGACTTCTTCCACGCCGTATTCAACCGCCGGTTCTTCGGACTCCTCGAAATCTTCGGATCTGTCCGGCGCTTCGACCTCGCCGACCTCGACGGCGAACGTGACATACTCGAGCCAGCCCTCGCCCTCGTTGGAGAATCGATGGGCAACCCCGGGCAGCACGTGGGCCGCGGAACCTTCCGTGACCAGTTGGCGGTCCCCGTCCAGATCCTCGACGATGCCGAATCCGCTAAGTACGTAGTGGACCAGTTCGATGCCATCCAACTGCTGCCAGGCGGTTCCCTGGCGCCCCTGGACCGCGTAGCGGGTCACGCTTTGCACGCACTGGAGCACGCCGCCTTCGCCGGCCGGTGCATCCTCCTCTCTACGCAGCAGCGGCCAGGAAACGGTACCGCCGTCCAGCACGACCGGATGAACGTCGCGCCAGTCCCGCACCGCAGGCGTGCCCTCCCGGATTATGTCGAGCGGGCAACTGACGATCAGGTGCTCCATCCAGCCTTCACCGTCGTTGAACGCCTGGTGAGGCACGTTCACGGGCATGTAGACGGCCGTGCCGTCCCGGACGTCCACCTTGTCGTCCCCGATCAGCAACTGGCCGCGTCCGCGGAGGATGAAATACAACTGCTCGATGTTGTCGTGCCGGTGGTGGTCCGAGTGCTGGTGGCCCTGGAGGCCGTGCTTGACGAAGCTGTTGATGCCGTGCAGCCGGTTGATTTCCGGCGGAGAGGTCTCGTCTTTGTCATGGGACTGGTACAGTGTCCAGACCAGCGCGCTGATATGCCCGACATAGGGCGCCTGGTCACGCCAGTTGCGCACGCGGATGCTCATCATAACTCCTTTGGGATTCGGCTGTTACTCCCCGGTTCGGGATGCGTGTACTGCGCCAAGTCGAATCAATCGGTCAATCTCGTCATCACCATAGCCGGTCTCCGAAAGCACCGGACGCGTATGTTCGCCCATGACGGGAGGCGGGAGCGGGGCTTCGGACTCCGGCGTATCCGTACGGTACGGCGCTCTGACCTGACGGCTTTCCGACCGGTCGGAAGCGACGAGATGGTAAAACGGGTTTCGATACTGTATATAAGGGTCGTCCGGTAACTCGTCAAGTTGGTAAATGGGTGCGCAGGGTACGTCTGCTTCGCGCAGTCTACGGTCCCATTCCCGGCAGGTTGTCGTGGCAAAAACAGCGCAAAGTTTTTCCCTGATTTCGGCCGCCCGGTCCAGCCGTTTCTCCGAAGGCCAGTTCCGCCAGCCGTCCAGTCCCGTGGCGTCGCAGAAACGGGTCCAGAAATGGTCCTCATGGACGATCCCGAGGCTGATATGCCGGCCGTCCGAGGTCTCGAAGATCCCGTAATGGGGGATGTTCCCGAGGAACTGGCCCCGGGCCGCCTCCGGATCCTGCGCCGCCGCGGCGATGTCGGGCGCCATCCAGGACAGGACGCAGTCGGTCATGGACAGATCGATGAAGCTTCCCTCCCCCGTGGACGCGCGCCGCAGGAGCGCGGCGGAAACGCCCAGCGCGGCGTACAGGCCGGAGGAAAGGTCTGAAATCAATACGGGAGGGACCGCAAGCTGATCGCCGCGTCCGAGCAGACCCCCGATCGCGAGGTAGTTGATGTCATGACCGGCACGGTTCCTGTAGGGGCCTTCCTGTCCGAATCCCGATATGGCGCAGTACACGATGGCGGGGTTCAGGCTTTTTGCCGCGGGATAGTCCACGCCGAGCCGTTCGGCCACACCCGGTCGGAACCCTTCCAGCACGACGTCCGCCCGGTCGATCAGGCGACTCATGACCGCCCTGCCCGCGTCCTTTTTGAGGTCGATCACGATGTTCCGCTTGCCGCGGTTGACGCTGGCGTACGCCGGGGGGAAACCGCGCAGGGGATCCCCGCCGGGCGGTTCCACCTTGATCACCTGGGCTCCGAGATCGGCCAGCAGCATGGCACAGTAGGGACCCGGCAGTTGCGTGGTCAACTCCACCACCAGGCAGTCGGTCAGTGCGGGAATCATGGATGCTCGGATGCTTCGTACAACGCGATGGCCAGCCCGTCGCGCCACGCGTCGAGCTGCTCCAGGTCGTATCCTTCGTCGCCGTGACGGTGCGTGGTTTCAGAGGCCGGCGATCCCTGGTCGTAGACGACGATGCACGGATCGGATCCGCCCGTTTCCACCGCCTTGAAGCCGGCCGGGGCGAGAGAGACGCGGCGGTCGAAATCCACCCACCCCTCACGCTCCCACCCTACGGAAAGCCAGTGGGTGATCCGGCTGCAGTCGTCCATGATCCCGCCGATCATGTCCGCAACGGCGTCGGACGCGATCACCAGCGACGACCGGGACCGGTTGATCTGGTCCTTCAGGACCTGTGCCGTGGACGCGTCCTGGCCCAGTACGGCCACGGCGCCCGTGCGCATGCAGCCGAGGACGGACTCCCACCAGGCCGTGCATGGCGGCAGCAGGATGAACACCCGGTGTCCCGGACGCACGCCGTGTTGGTGCAGCACGTTGGCGACCTTCTCGGAGCGTATCTTCATGTCCAGGAAAGTCACGTCCGTCGTGACGCCGCCTGCGTATTGCCATCGGAGGGCGACCCGGCCCGGCTCCCGCGCATGCCGGTCCACGACGTCCAGAGCGAAATTGGAAACGGATGTGGTCATGATATGCGGTTTCCGTGTATGCCCCGCCGGGCGGTCAGTCCAGGCGCGCTAAGCGGGCGGTCAGTCCATCAACAGTCCGCCGTTGACGTCCAGGATCTCGCCGGTGATGTGCCGCGACCGGTCCGATGCCAGGAACAGCGCGGCCTCGGCCACGTCCTGTGGTTCCCCCTTGCTGCCGCCCAGGGGGATCGCGTCGACGAACGCCGGGTCGTGGTGGGCGGTCAGGGCGGTGTCTATGATCCCGGGCGCGATGGCGTTGACCCGGACCCCGTTCGGCGCCAGCTCACGGGCCAGAGATTTGGTCAGGCACTCGATTCCGGCCTTGGATACCGAATAGGGCGCGCCGGACACCACGCCGCCAGTCTTCCCCGCGACCGAGGCCAGGTTGATCACCGCGCCGGACTGCTGGGCGATCATGGTGGGCAACAGGGCCTTCGACAACAGGAACGGTCCCTTGAGATTGACCGCCATCACCCGGTCCCATTCTTCCTCCGTGCAGGCTGCAACCGACCTGAACAGGGCCAGTCCCGCGTTGTTCACGAGAATGTCCACGCGGCCGTATTCCTCGACGACCCCGTCGGCCAGGGCGCTGATCTCCGCCGCGACCGAGATGTCCGCCCGGACAGCCCGTGCGGACCGTCCGGCATGGCCTGCCCGGTTCAGCTGCCGGGCGGTCTCCTCGGCGCCGGATTCGTTGATATCCACGACCACGACGGAAGCGCCTTCTTCGGCGAAGATACCGCATATCGCCCGGCCGATACCCTGTCCGCCGCCGGTTACGATGGCCGTACGGTCTTTCAGGATCATGCGAGCACCCTTTCCTCGAATAGCCTGGTGAATGCCTGGACGTCCACCGCGGTGCAGACCCTCGCGTTCGGTGCGCCCCACCGGTCGGAACGGAGGTCGGACACGGTCATGCCCGTGGCGAGATCGCCGGCGGTTTCCACATCCACCCTGGCCGGCACCGTCGTGACGAGGTCTTCCCGGACGGCGACGGCCACGGCGAGGGGGTCGTGGAGAAAGCAGCCGTTGACGCCCCTGTTCCGCCGGTGAAAGGCCACGTAACGGGACGTGCAGTCGCGCACGAAGGCCGCTCTGGCACTCCCCGCCCTGGCGCCACCCTCGGCGGCGTAGCGGTCAATCGTTCCCGTATCCAGGAAGGCCTGCCGGGTCACGTCCAGTGGAACGAAGACCAGGGGAATCCCGGCATCGCAGACGATCTGCGCGGCATGGGGATCGGCGTGGATGTTGAATTCCGCCACCGGAGAAACATTCCCGACGGTCTCGAAAGCGCCGCCCATGATGATGATCTCCCGGAGTCCGCGCATGCGGTCCGGGTCCTTCATGACGGCTCGCGCGACGTTGGTGAGCGGTCCCACGGCGACCAGGATGAGCTCACCCGGGTACCGGCCGGCGAGATCCGGGATCAGATCGACGGCGTGTACGGTACTCGTCTGGTGATCGGGGTCCGGGTATACGCGGCGCCCGTCCGCGTCCACCTGATCGGTCACGCCGCCCAGTCCGTCCTCGCCGTGTATGTCCCCGGCGAAGGCCAGGTCGCGGACCAGCGGCCGCTCCTCGCCCGCGGCCACGACCGGCGTTACACGGGCATCGAGTACGCTCAAGGTGAGGTGAATGTTCCGTATGCAGTTTTCGAGCGGCGTGTTTCCGCAGACTCCCGTGATGGCCTCGACGCGAAGCTCGGGCGACCGCATGGCCAGCAGGATGGCCAGGGCATCGTCGACCCCCGTATCGGTGTCCAGGATGATGCGTACGGGCATTCGGGCTCCGTCGGGGGTGGATTCAGGGCCGTCGCGGGACTTTCCGGCCGTATGTGGATCGGCGGCCTGTGGATCGGCAGCCTGTGGATCGGCGGCCATGCGTCGGCCTGCGATAAACCGGCTGCCGGTCAACTTCGTAAAGCGAGCCTACGGATCGGCCGGTTCGCGCAGTATGGGGTAGTGCTCCGCGCCTTCGAGCACATCGTCCATCAGCGCCCACGCGACCAGGCCGTCGTCGGACCGGGGTTCCAGCAGGTAGTATACCAGCCTGCCCAGTTTCTGATCCACCGGTACGACCAGCGTACCGGGTTCCAGCGTGTGGACTACGGGTTCGTAGACACCCGTCAGCGTCCGTTCGTGTCTACCCTGGAAGGGCCGCTCGGCGGCCTGCGACGCGTCTATCCTGAACCGCTCCAGCGCCAGTTCGCGCGGACCGGAGAGTTCCTCGTACCAGATGCCGTGGGCGCCTAGCCGCTCGATCACGGTGGACAGGGAAGGGGGTACGAAATACGTCCGAGGCGCACGCTCCGTCTCCATCGCGGAGAATGTCCCGTACTCGTACATCGAAGTCGGCTTCAGGACTTCTTTCCGGAGATACATGACCTCGCCCGTGTAGGGGTTGCGCATCTCGTCGACTTCACCCAGCAGGATTTCCACCGGTTCACCGGACCGGGCGAATGCGGAACGGACGGCCAGTTCCCGCCCCACGACCGATTCCAGGTCCACGGTCTCCAGGGTCTCGCGTATCGAAGACGCGTTCCGGTGGGCGAAATGGGCGTTTTCCTTCACGAAGGCCAGGGTGGCCATGATGCGGTCTTCGAAGGACGCGTAGGCATAGGCTTCACTCAGTATGGCGATACGGTTCCGGAGTCCCACGTAGTTGTTGTTGAACCGGGGCCGGTGATCGAAGGTGTACCACCCCGGTTCACGGGCCGACCCGGCCCTGGGCACGTTGCCGTAGTAGTAGAACTCCCACCCGTAAGCCTCCCGGACGGTGGCTCGCACTTCGGGCAGCCACCGATCCCGCATCAGTTCGATGATCCGGCGGTCGGTATTGGGGTTGAGCGGCGGCGAGTAGGTAAGGTGGTAGCCGTGGACGGTGCCGTTCGTGGTGTGGAGATCGATCAGCACGTGGGGATCGTACTCGTTCATGAGCCAGACCAGGGACCGCGCCTCGGGGGAATCCAGCTTCATGTGATCGCGGTTCAGATCGAAACCCTGGACGTTCGGCCGCTGCCCCATGCCCCCCACGGGTCCATGCTGGCGCGGACGGTTGTACAGGCTGATCCGCTCGTTGCCGTCGGCATTGTAGATCGGCGCCATCATCAGCACCAGGGAATCGGCCCAGTCCGCGTACGCCCCGGAGGCCAGCTCCCGGATCAGCATGAGCAGGGCTTCCTTGCCGCACACCTCCCCGGCGTGGATGTTCGCCTGGACGAACACTCTCGTTTTCCCGGACCGGGATATTTCCGCCGCGGATGCGTCCCAGACGTCGCCGAAGACGAGCAGGGGCAGGGCTCGCCCTTCAGTTGTGTAACCGAATTCGGTCAGGTGGAGCCGGTCGGAAGCGAGCACGGCGGCCCGGAGATAGGACATGACCTCCGCGTACCGGGTCGTTTCGTCGAAATTGGAGTATTCGGCGCGCGTCTGGAGTTCGGATACGTCATATTCCTGGGCGGCGGCGGGGCAGGCAGCCGCCATGACCAGGGCGAGGATGGCGAAGATTCGGTACATCGCGTCCCAACGTTAATCGATCAATGTTCCTGGAAGAACTCGATCACCTCGCCGCTAGGGCCTTTGAAGAAGGCGACGGTAACTTCAAGTCCCCCAAGATTGACGTCTTTCGGTTCGATGGTCACCTCGTATCCATGGGACCGGACGTGTTCGATCGCGGTCCGCGCATCCGTCGTAGCCAGCGCGATATGGGTGACCGGGTCATTGAGCGAGGGGCCGCCCGGCGACGGGGTATCCTTCGTGGGCTGGAACAGTTCGATGTGACTGCCGTCCCCGGCGTCCAGGAGCATGATCCTCCGCTCGGCGGGGCCGAACTCCGCCACGGGCTGCATGCCCAGGACCTCCTGGTACAGCCGCAGCGATGCGTTCCAGTCCCGCGTCTGGACGGCCACGTGATGGGTGCCGCATCCAGGGACCAACGGGTTTTTGTTGCCTACCGGCATAAATGTAGTCTCCAGGTTTTCAACGTGCGCGGTCTTCAAGGTGCGCGGTTTTCAACGTGCGCAGTTCGTCCTGCCGTGTGGTTCCGCCTGCCGTGCGGTTCCGCCTGCTGTTCGGTTCCGCCTGTCGCGCGGTTTCGCCTGTCGCGTGGCATGAGTCTACCGCGTCTGGCGGCTTGATTTGAGCGCCCGTGCGCTGACGCCCAGCACGCCCAGGAATCCCTCGGAATCCTTGTGATCGAAGTCGCCCACGCCCTCCATGGACGCCGTCGTCTCGGAATAGAGTGAGTTGGGGACGTCCTCGGCCGACACGAAGGACACGCCGCCCTTGTATAAATCGACCTGGATGGTCCCCGTCGCGAGCCGGTTGAACACGTCGACCGATGCCCGCAGCGCCTGGGTGGCGGGATCGTACCAGTAGCCCTGGTAGATCTGCTCCGCGATCACGACCGAGGCCTGGTCGAAGGAACGCCGGGCGCGGCGGTCCAGAATGAGCTGCAGCAGGAACTCGTAGCACTGACCGAAGAGCGTCATGGCCGGCGACTCGTACACGCCTCGGCTCTTGATGCCCACGAAGCGGTTTTCCACCGTGTGGATCCCGACCCCGACGCCGTTTCTGCCGCCGATCCGGTTGGCCGTCTCGATGGCCGAAAGCGGTGTCACCGGATCTCCGTTTATCCGGACCGGTACGCCCTGTTCGAAGCGGACGACAAACCGTTCGGGCGCATCGGGCGCTTCCCGGGGATGGACGCCCATGCCGGGCGTGATGAATCCAGCCGGGGTTTCGAGCGACTCGAGGCGGCCGGCCTCGTGGGTCAGCCCGAGGATGTTCGCGTCCGTGGAATAGGGTTTCTCGTGGGAAGCCTGTATCGGCAACGCCCGGTCTTCACAGAAGTCGATCATTTCTTTTCGTCCGGGAAAATCGTCCAGAAAAGCCTGGTCCCTCCAGGGGGCGTAGACCTCGACCGAAGGGTCGATCATGTTGGCCACGAGCTGGAATCTGACCTGATCGTTCCCGCGGCCGGTCGCGCCGTGGGAGAGGATATCGATGCCGCGCTTCTTGAGCTCGGGCAGCAGGGACCGCACGGTGATGTGACGGGCGATGCCGGTCGTGTTCCAGTAGCTCCCCTCGTAGGCAGCCTGACACTGGATGACCTCGATGCCGGCCTGCGCCAGTTCATCCCTCGCATCCACGATTACGGCTTCCTTCGCGCCGCAACGCATCATGCGTTCGGCCACATAGTCGATGCGTTCTTCATCCGGCTGGCCCAGGTCGGCGGTCACGCAGACCACGTCCACGTCGTGATCCGCCAGCCACCGGGTGACGGTACAACTGTCAAGGCCGCCCGATACCGCGGCGCCGACGGTCCTGCCCTTCAAACCATTCAGGTCCATGAAGTCGAAACTCCCCGAAACAACCGGTTGACACGGAAAAAGAACGAAATCTGGAAGAAATGCATAGGCAAGTCAAAAGTCAAGGCAGTAATCGGGGAAATGGACCTTGATTAAGCGCTTCAGCGGCCACCCGGAACCCCTACAATTCATTTGCCTTTCCCCGGTGGCATCTCTATCTTCATATGCGGGCTGTAACGGCGATGAACCGGAGTCGCAGATGCCGCCACCCGGCGTTATGGATGAGCCACCCGGCGTCGGTTTCCCGCCTGCCAGCCACATCGAATTCAGTCGTCCGCGGGAGGATTCGAGTTGGATCTATTGCGCGAGTTCCATGGCCCAAACGCCGGTTACGTGATCGCGTTGTACGAGCAATACCTCGAAGATCCCGACTCTGTCGACGAGGAAACCCGTGCGCTGTTCTCCCGCCATGCCGCGGACCTCGACGGAGATCCCACGGCCAGCATCGCCAGCCCGCCCGGCCCGACCAGGGCGGCCGACGGTTCCGCACCCGGCCCGTCTGGCGCCGCCGGCACCGCCGGCGCCGACGGTAGCGCCAGCACCGCCAGCACTGCCAGCACCGCCAGCACTGCCAGCACCGCCAGCACCGACGGAACCGCCAGCCCGGCCAACATCGATCAGATCGTTTTCATCGCCAATCTCGCCCAGAACGTCCGCGAGTATGGACATCTCGGCGCCCATCTGGACCCCCTGGCCGATCCCAGGTACTTCCCCTATTCCGTTTTCGCGACCGAGGACGACGCCGCACTGGGCGACCCCCTGACCGAACTGGAACTGGAGGCGCAGGGCGTGACGGAAGAGACCATGCGCAGGCTGCCCTCCTCCCTGATTGGCGGTCCGGTGGGCCAGCAGTGCGGCAACGCGTCCGAGGCCCTCAAGAAACTCAAGCGCGTCTATTCCTCCACCACCGGTTACGACTACATGCACATCGAGGTGCCCGGAGAGCGGGAATGGCTGCAGGAGGCCGCGGAAACGGGGCGGTTCAGACCCTCGGAAGATGACGAGAGCGCACTGGCCATCCTCGACCGTCTCACCGAGGTGGAGGTTTTCGAGCAGTTCCTGCACCGGACTTTCCCCGGCAAGACCCGGTTCTCCATCGAAGGCCTGGACACCATGATCCTCGTCCTGGACGGGGTGATCGGCGAGGCCGCGGAGAACAACACCTGCAACATCCTCATCGGCATGGCCCACCGGGGCCGGCTCAACGTGCTGGCCCACATCCTTCACAAATCCTACGAACACATTCTGGCCGAATTCCGGGACCCGGTGCAGCGGGTCAACAAGACCGGCAACGACACGGGCTGGACCGGCGACGTGAAGTACCACAGCGGCGCCCAGCGCAGATACCAGGACCAGCAGGGCACGGAAGTGGACCTGCATATCCACCTCGCGCCGAATCCCAGCCACCTGGAAGCGGTCAATCCGGTGCTCGAGGGCATGGCCCGCGCCGCGGGGACGATCGTCAACCTGCCCGGGGACGTCCGGCCCCTGCCCGAGCGAAACCTGCCTATCCTGATCCATGGCGACGCGGCCTTTTCAGGACAGGGGGTCGTCGCGGAGACCTTCACGCTCTACCGCGTCCCGGGTTTCAGGACGGGCGGCACGATCCACCTCATCACCAACAACCAGCTCGGATACACCACGCCGTCGGAACAGTCCCGCAGCACGCTGTACGCCAGCGACATTGCGCGGGGATTCGAAATCCCTATCATCCATGTGAACGCCGACGACCCGGCAGCCTGTCTGGAGGCCGCCCGCATCGCCTACGCCTACCGCGTCAAGTTCCGCAAGGACTTCCTGATCGACCTGATCGGGTATCGCCGGCACGGCCACAACGAGGGAGACGACCCTTCGCTCACCCATCCCAGTCTCTACCGGCGGATCGACGCCCATCCGACGGTAAGGAAGCTTTGGGCCGATCGGCTCGTGGCGGAGGGCCGGCTCGAAGCGGGGAAGCCGGAGGAATGGGTCGCCGGCCGCATGGGGGCCATGCAGACGATGCTGGATGAATTGAAACCGGAAGAAGTGCTCGAGGAGCCCTATTACAAACCGCCCAGATCCGGCACCGCGAAGCGCACGCGCTCTTCCGTCTCCATGCGGCGTCTGAAGAACCTGAACAAGGCGCTGTGGACGTTCCCGGATGGTTTCAACCTGCATCCCAGGCTCAAGCGGGTGATCGAACGCCGACGGCGGGCACTGTACGACGTGGACGCCCGGAAAATCGACTGGGCCCATGCCGAGACCCTGGCCTTCGCCACCATCATCGAGGACGGCGTGCCGGTCCGCCTTACGGGCCAGGACGTGGAGCGGGGTACCTTCAGCCAGCGGCACAACGTGCTGCACGACTACGAGACCGACCGGGCCTGGACGCCGTTGCGACGGCTGCCCCAGGCGAATGCCTCCTTCGAGACGCGGAACACGCCGTTGACCGAATACGCCGCGCTGGGGTTCGAATACGGGTACAGCATCCAGGCGCCGGAGCGATTCGTACTCTGGGAGGCCCAGTACGGCGACTTTGTGGACGGCGCCCAGATCATCATCGACGAATTCCTCGTTTCCGGCCGCGCCAAGTGGGGGCAGACCTCGTCCCTGACCATCCTGCTTCCGCACGGATTTGAAGGGCAGGGGCCGGATCACTCCAGCGGGCTGATGGAGCGATTCCTGTCCTTCGGCGCCGATTTCAACATCCGCATCGCCAACTGCACCACGGCAGCCCAGTACTTCCATCTGCTGAGGCGACAGTCGAGGCTCCTCGAATCCGATCCGCTGCCCCTCATCATCATGACGCCCAAGAGCCTGTTGCGTCATCCCGACGTGGCTTCTTCCGCCCGCGAGCTGGCCGAAGGGAAATGGATGCCGATTATCGAAGACGAGCGTGCGGAGGAACATCCGGAGAAGATCCGGAGACTGGTGTTCTGCAGCGGCAAGGTGTACGTCGACCTGATGAACGACGAACTGTGGGAAAGCGCAACCCATGCCGCGGTCGTTCGCATTGAACAACTCTACCCGGTGGCAGAGGACCAGGTGGCCAGGATCATCGGGCAGTTCCCCGGGCTGGAGGAAGTCGTCTGGCTCCAGGAAGAACCGGAGAACATGGGCGCCTGGGACTACATCCGCAAGGTCCTGGAGACGGTCCTGGATGGACGGTGCCCGATTTACCGCGTATCCCGCCCGCCGAGTGCGGTGCCCTCGGAAGGTTCGACGGCTATTCACAACCACAACCAGAAAAACCTCGTTGAAATGGCCTATGCCATGGGCGCTTCGGGAAACATCGAGATGCATTGACAGATCGCTGCGCCCGGCGCATTTTGTACGATTCGGGCCTGCGTCCGGAAACCGGAACTTGCTGGCTCGAGACAGCCTCCTCAGTCAGGTCGAAGTGAGGCTGAATCACGGTTGTCCTGAACCTCGTTTGAATTGAAATGCCGAAGACAAAGTGAAAACTCCGGGAGTTTGAATGGCCATCGATATCACCGTTCCGCAACTGGGTGAATCCATCGTAGAGGCAACCGTCGTCCAGTGGTTCAAGCAGGAAGGCGACCAGGTCACGACCGGCGAAGCCCTCCTGGAGCTCGAGACGGAGAAAGTCACCCTCGAGGTGAACGCCAACGACAGCGGCGTGCTTTCCCGCATCGAACGCGCCGCGGGCGAGGACGTCCGCATCGGCGACCTCCTCGGTGTTCTGGACGAGAGCGGCGAAGCGGCAGGCGCGGCAGGCGCGGCAGGCGCGGACAGCGCGGGAAGTACGGACAGCAAGGCCGCGCCAGAGGATGAATCTGGTTCCGCCGATGAATCCGGTTCCGCCGATGAACCCCCCGATCCCGCCGAGGAAGCGTCAGGACGATCCGACGCGGTTTCCGACGACCGGGTAACGCCCGTGGCGCGGCGCATGGCGGATGAAGCGGGGATTTCCCTGTCGGAGGTGGAAGGGACCGGGATGGGCGGCCGGATCCGTAGGGAGGACGTGGAACGGGCGGTGGCGGCGCGTGCGGCCGAACCCACAGCGCCCGACGCCGAACCAGCAGCGCGTGCGGCCGAACTCACAGCGCCCGATGCCGAACCCACGGCGCCCGAGGCCGATCCGGCCGGTGACGACCGGGAAGAAATCGTGCCCATGTCCCGGCGCCGGCGCACCATCGCCAGCCGGCTCGTGGAGGCGCAGCAGACCGCGGCGATGCTGACGACCTTCAACGAGATCGACATGAGCACGGTGATGACGATACGCCGCAGGAACCGGGAGGCCTTCGAGGAACGGCACGGCGTGCGGCTGGGATTCATGTCCTTCTTCGTCAAGGCCGTGATCGGGGCGCTCAGGGATTTCCCCGAACTCAATGGCGAGATCCGCGGGGACGCGATCGTCAGGAAGCACTACTACGACATCGGGATCGCGGTGGGCGCCGAGGACGGACTCGTGGTGCCGGTCCTGCGGGACGCGGACCGCATGTCATTCGCCGAGATCGAAAGCAACATCAGACAGTACGCGGCAAAGGCGGGCGAGGGCAAACTGTCGCTGGAGGACCTGCGCGGCGGCACCTTCACGATCACGAACGGCGGGGTATTCGGATCGATGCTGAGCACGCCCATCCTGAACCCGCCGCAGGTCGGCATACTGGGGCTGCACCGAATCGACGACCGTCCCGTGGCCGTAGACGGAGAGGTCGTGATCCGTCCCATAATGTACGTGGCGCTCAGCTACGACCACCGGATCATCGACGGCCGGGAAGCCGTGCAGTTCCTGGCCAGGGTCAAGTCCCTGATCGAGGTGCCTGCGGCTTTGCTGCTCGAAGTGTGACGTACGGTTTGACGTTCTGTCGGCGATTTACCTGATTCCGGGAGGAAATGATGGCCTGGTGGGTCTGGATTGTTTGCGGCGTGTTGCTCTGCCTGGCCGAGATGGCCACACCCGGCGCCTTCTACCTGCTTTTCTTCGGCGTCGCCGCGCTCGTGGTCGGCGTGCTGGCCTGGGTGGGCCTGGTGGAAACGACCTGGGTTCAGTTTCTCCTGTTTTCGATCGTCTCCATTGCCTCGCTCGTCCTGTTCCGCAGGATGTTGACCGAAAGACTGAATCCCGATGAACCCGCCACGAAGATCAACACCCTGGAGGGCGAGTCAGGAACGGCCCTTGAGGATATCCCTTCCAGTGGCACTGGCAAGGTGGAAGTGCGGGGATCGAGCTGGAACGCCGTGAACATGGGAGATTCGCTTATTGAAAAGGGACAGGCCTGCCTGGTCGAACGTGTTGAAGGCGTCTCGCTCTGGGTAAGGAGCGCGTAAACTCAACCCGGATGGCGGCGAAAGATTCGTAAAGGCCTCGTCCGTCACTAATTACGCTGGAAGGAACCTGTAATGGAAACCTTGATCGTAACTATCGTCGTCGCGATCGCCGCGATTATATTCCTGAGAAACCTGATCATCGTCGTGCCGCAGCAGGAAGCCCGCGTCATCGAAAGGCTGGGGAAGTACAGCAAGACGCTGAATGCCGGGTTCTACATCCTGCTGCCCTTCGTGGACCGGGTGGCCTACCGGCACACGCTGAAAGAACAGTCCATCGATATCCCGGAACAGCTCTGCATCACGCGGGACAACGTCCAGGTCGGCGTGGACGGGGTGCTCTACATGCAGGTACTGGACGCGGAGCGGGCTTCCTACGGTATCGCCGATTACGACCTGGCCATCACGCAACTCGCCCAGACGACCCTGAGAAGCGAGGTCGGCAAGATCGATCTGGACAAGACCTTCGAAGAGCGGGGCGCCATCAACTTTGCCGTCGTCAGCGAACTGGACAAGGCGTCCGATCCCTGGGGCGTCAAGGTCCTGCGGTACGAAATCAGCAACATCAGTCCGCCCCGGGACGTCCTGGA
>JAPOZT010000028.1 GCA_026705925.1 Gemmatimonadota bacterium | reverse complement strand
CAGTCCCGGCCGTTAGCCGACGACCAGACATCGCCCTGATGATACCCCTGGTTGGCATCGCCGCCGATCAGCCACATGCGACGGTCGTGAACGGCGTATCCACCCGTGTGCCTGCCCGCCCAGTCCTGCTTCGTATCGAAGGTATCGTCCAGGTAGGTGTTGGGTTTAACCGGCGACCAGTCCCGTCCGTCGGTCGACCGCCAGACATCATTGCTGCAGACCCTCGGGAAATGGAGCTTGTCGCGCGGATTCCAACCGCCGATCAGCCACATGGCGTCGTCGAAAACCAACGCACCGGCCCCGTCGCGGGGTGCGAAGGAGGCGCGGTCGGTCACCAGCGTCCAATGATAGTCCAAATCAAGCGCCCGGTATCGCGTCCAGGTCCTTGCTGCACAGCTCGAGCACCTTCATCAAGTTAAAATCGCCACCCCAGGGCACGAGACCGGCGCCCAGGCCTCGGTAGTGGGCGACCTGCTCCGGACTGCCCGCCGTGATGCCCCAGGCCTTGCCGTGCCGTTCGGCCGCGTCCGACACCCGGGAAATGGCATCGTCCAGCGTCCAGTTGACATTGGGGTCGGTCTCCAGGCGGTGTGTCAGGTCGGCGGGGCCGATGAAGACCACGTCGATGCCCTCCACGGCCGCGATGGCGTCCACATTGCTCAGGCCCTCCACAGTCTCGATCTGGCCGACTATGAAGGTCTCCCGGTTGGCGTCTTCGAAGTAAGTCGTACCTTCCTTCCACACCTCGATACCGAAATCGCCGTCGACGCCGGCACCGTCGATGCCCCGGTTGCCCAGGGGCGGGAACTTCGTGCAATCGACGACATGGCGCGCGACGTCCGCAGTCGACATGAATGGGATCATGAAGCCCGTGGCGCCGTCTTCCAGGTACCGGTACAGACGAGTCCTTTCCAGGGTCGGCGGGCGCACCATGCAGTCGATGTCGTGCTGCTTGCACATGGCCAGAATGGACTGGACCTCCCGGGCATCCATGGCGCGGTGTTCCAGGTCGAACCAGAGGCCGTCGTATTTGAAATGGGCGGCATAGCGAATGTAGAACGGCAGATAATGGCCGAGACCGGCCATCCGGACGAAGCCGGAGGAGCTAAGCTTGGACAGGACCTTGCTCTTGCGCATGCCGGATCCTTTCGGGGGGGAAACACAGATAGTGAATACAGGGGCGAAAAGCAAATGTCAGGCAGTGGATCAGTGCGGAGATTATCCACGTCCCGCGGTGCGGTGTCAAGGCCTATCGGCGCCGGAATCCGCACCCACGCCATCCTGTATGGTGAAACGCGGCGGCCCCTGTGCGGCCTGTAGTCCTCTATTGGGTTTTATTGTAGACTACCGAACATTTATGTATCGATCTGCGACTCCGCGATAAGAAGCGAATCGGCCAGGCGTTGACGTACGAGGAATCTCTGGTGCACGGTAGTTTCTGGATGCGGCAGGCCAAGGCGGCGTGACGTTGTGGCGTGGGCAGAACCGCCCACATCCGGCAACTCGGAATATCTTGCTCTTGTTGTCTGTTCTTGTTGTCTGTCACGGACACCGTAATCAACCGTTTGACCCTGGTTACATCTGAATTAAAGCGCACGCTACTTGCCGCTTATCGATATTCGATATATCTTTATTTATGATCAGGACTTTTAGATGCAGGGGCACGGAGAAACTTGCCGCAGGATACCGTGTACGTAGATTTGTCGCGGTTGAACGAGTCGCCCAGCGTAAACTCGCCCAGTTGGATGCTGCAGCGACACTTAGTTTTCTGAAAGTTCCGCCGGGAAATCGTCTTGAGGCCCTGGCGGGAGACCGTGCAGGCCAGTACAGTATACGGATCAATTACCAGTGGCGTCTGTGTTTCAGATTCGATAAAGGTAACACTTATGATGTGGAGATCGTTGATTACCACTGAAAGGAAATACCTTCCATGGCTCGACTGAATCCCGTGCATCCCGGTGAAGTATTGAAAAACGACTTCATGGAACCCTTTGGATTGTCTTCTAACGCTTTGGCGAAGGCTGTCGGTGTAACGCCAGCCAGAATAAACGAGATTGTACGTGGCCGCCGGGGGATTTCGGCTGAAACCGCTTTGCGACTCGCCAAGTACTTCAATACGGACGCGCAGAGTTGGATGAACCTGCAGGTTCAATACGAACTGGCAGAGGCAAAACGTACAGCAGCTTCAGCGCTGCGAGCCATCAGGCCACATAAAGTTGTGTGACTTTCACGACTGGAGTAGCTCGTTCAGTGTTTAAAATCGATGCGGCTGTGGATTGCGAGACGTTCATAATCACACATTCAGGGAAACCCGGAGACCATCCAGATAAATGACTTCGTTAACCATCACCACTCCGATGCCACCACCGGCCTGGGCACTCCTGCAGAAGGAGTCCATGAAAGCCCAGGCCCGGGCCTGCGAATACTTTTACAGCCGTTACTTCGATGAACAGGGATACATGCGCTGCGTGCCGCGCTGGGGTGGCGACGACGGACCCGACGACGCCATCGAGAACCTGACCGGCTGGCCCATGCTGTACATGATGGGTGGACCGGATCAGTTGCTCACCCTGAGCAACCTGGCGCAGGACGGACACATCAAGCAGTATACCGAGGCGAAGACGGTTGACGTGCCCTTCTGCCGGGACGGGATGTACTACAAGGAGTTCCCGGTGATGTTCGACTGGCTGCACAACGGCGAGAGCATGTCGGTCTTCGGTGACCTGGGCCTCTGCGACCCTGAAGCGGAGGAATTCGAGCGCCGGGTGCGCCTGTGGTCTGGATTCTACATGGACGAGGATCCCGGGGCACGGAACTACGACCCGGAACACCGGATCATCCGCAGCCTGTTCAACGGCAGCCGAGGTCCCATGCTCCGAAAGGCCACGGCCCTGGACTGGACGGGCGATCCCATCGAGGAGGGCCGTTTCGTCCTGGCCCACGGCGAGCGCAACTACCAGGAGATGCTGGGCCATTTCAAGGACTACACCGACGTGGTCGGCGACCATCCCTCCAACATGCTCGCGACGGGACTGGCCTTCAACGCCTTTGCGCTGACGAGCGAGGACAAGTACCGGGACTGGATCCTGGAATACGTGGACGCCTGGGTCGAGCGCACCCGGGCCAATGGCGGTATCATTCCCACCAATATCGGCCTGGACGGCACCATCGGCGGCGCCTGTGACGGAAAATGGTACGGCGGTTGCTACGGTTGGGGATTCACGACCGTCACCCCGCAGGACGGTCGGACCGTACACCGCGACACGATCCACCTGGGCCTGTCGGGCTTCAGCCACGCGCTGCTGCTGACCGGGGACCGGTCCTACGCGGCCCCCTGGAGCGAGATGATCGACCTGATCAACGAGAACGGCCGGGAAGAGGACGGCCGGATGGTATACCCCAACAAGTATGGGGACGACGGCTGGTACAACTTTACCCCGGGACCCTACAGTGTCGGCGCGATGGAGACCTGGTACTGGTCGATGTCGGAAGCGGCGCGGACGCGCTGTGCCGATGACGCGTGGGTGCGTTACGTGGCCGGCGAGCATCCCACGTATCCGGAAGAGGCATTGCAGGCCGACCTGGCGTCGGTCCGGCAGAAGATGGAATGGATACGGAATGATACGTTGACGCCGGACACGCGGCTGTCCGACAATACCAACGGCTTCAACCCCGCGACACCGAACGCACTGTTTCAACAGACTATGGGCGGTCCTGCCCCGAAGCGCGCCCAGGCGGTGCACTGCATGTTCCGGTATTTCGATCCGGGAAGGCGCAGGCCCGGGCTGCCAGAAGACGTTGCGGCGCTGGTCGACACGGTCGGCGACACGAAGTCGGCGGTGACGCTGGTCAACACAAATCCCGTGGAACCCGCAGAAGTCATTATCCAGGGCGGCGCTTACCGGGAGCATGCGTTGAAATCGGTATCGGTGGATAGTGCGGTAGCGGAAGAGGACGGACGGACCGTGGAAGTGGCCGGCGACTATCTCAGGCTGCGGCTCGCGCCTGGTTCCGGGGCCCGCCTCGAGATC
This sequence comes from Gemmatimonadota bacterium, assembly GCA_026705925.1. GTDB lineage: Bacteria > JAAXHH01 > JAAXHH01 > JAAXHH01 > JAAXHH01 > JAAXHH01. Next base: position 147,945 of record JAPOZT010000028.1, on the reverse strand, counting down.
TCCATGGAACGATTTGCGAACCAGCCGACGTTAGCGTTTCCGTGGGGCTGAATGGATGGGCCACCGTTTAAGAATTCATGTCGAAGCGTGATTCAGTGTCGTCAGAATTTCCGCGAATTCGATCAGATTTGGTATTGACGAATGCTAAGATTAAGTTGATATTTTATAAAATGCAGGTTCTGTACGTCTGTAAAGAAAACCAATGAGGTAGTCACATCGTGAATCTTAGACGGCACCGTTTCGACATACCAGAAGACAGGAATATCGAACGCGATCCAAACGGGCGATTCTACCTATATGACAGCACCGGCCAACGGAAAACGTAGGTCCGAGACGAGGCACGCGAATACCTGAAACAAAGTGTGTACATTGACCGTCAGCGGGAAGACTCGTTCACCCATGTTTCTGTCGGCGAACAGTGGATTGGCCATAGGGAGTTTTTTGAGTTTGGCAAGGATTTCGTCAGGATAGGACGCAACGAACTGGCGCGCGACTGGAAGGGAGCATTCGGCCTTCAGTTGCCTGAATCTCATCGATCAACGGCCTACAATTTCCTTCATGGCATTGAACTCGGCCTCAAGGCGTACTTGCTCTTCAAGGACGAGAGATTGTTACCGATAGATCTCAAAGATAAAGAGCACTTTGGACATAACCTTCAGACACTACTCATAAACGCCTGGGAGTACGATCTTGAAATCGAACGTTGCGTCGTTATTCCATATGGTGACAAGCCGGAGAACGAGGAAGGTTCATTGGATTCGATGCTGGAAAACAACTGGCTGGAAGGGATATTCGGAGAAGCCTCAAGCGAAGACGAGCGAAGGTTCGATATCGCGATCGGCACAAACTTCAGGCGGTATGCCGTAAAGGGAACTGAGTACCCTATTTCCATCATTGAAGGTCAAGAATACTACTATCTCGCGAGCATTGCAGGAATGGCATACACGCTGTTTAACAAGATCAGAAGCGCGGACGGATTCTTCGACAAAAAAAGGCGGGAACGCCACGGTGAATTCGATACCTGGCTTCAGGAGCTACATACCCAAAGGAAGAACTTCATTCTTGCCGAAGAGGAAGTCGTCGAAAAACTGACTGAGCTAGATGCTTTCTTCGACAAGTGCGACTATCTCCCTGGTCCTGCCTCGGAACCCGATTGGGAAGATCAAGTTAAACTGATCAATCAGTTGAAAGAACACTGAGCCACGAAAACATGATATTTGTCGACACCAACGTATTCATGTACGCGGTCGGCAAAAAGCATCCTCGAAAAGAACAAGCACGTGAGTTCTTTCGTGCGTCCCTCCGCAACCCAGATCGTCTATGTACTTCCGCGGAGGTTTTGCAGGAACTGCTGCACGTGTACCTTGCCACAGATCGACTGCCGACTTTCGCAGAAGCGATTGGATTCCTTTCGGATCGGGGAATAAGTATCTGGCCGATGGAGAATGAAGATGTAGATCTTGCCCATCAACTTCACGACCAATTTCCAAACCTTAAAGCGAGGGACCTGTGCCACCTGGCGAGCTGCCAACGTCGAGGTGTCAGTGAAGTCAAAACCTACGACAGGAATTTCGGAGAAGCCGCCGAATCTTTGGTTCGTCTGGCATGATCACTCCATCACCCTGAACGGACTGTTGCCCACACCCGGCCAGATCCGTATCACACCCAGCGTCGCCCGGACGCCGATCCAGGCCGCCGTCATCAACCAGATCCAGTCCAGGGCATGGGGACCGGCGAGCAGTCCGGCCGCACCCGTGCCGGTGGCGAGGACCACGGCGTTCCTCAGGTACCGGTAGTCCCCCGAGCCCCAGTGCAGCCCGTCGGTGGCAAAGGCCAGGGCGTTCAGCGGTTGTACGACGACTGCGATGATCCAGGCAGAATGGAAATAGGCAATCGCGGTCGCGGGTACGAGCAGATCGATGATGATTCCGCTCCCCAGCCACAGGACAAGGCCCAACAGGCCACCCGACCACACGCTCCAGTGACACACGATGCGCGCCACTTTTCGGGCGCTCCGGATCCGGTCGCCGCCGAGGAAGTAGGCCACCAGGCTCTGGCCCGTGACGGCCAGGGCGTCCAGCACGAAAGTGCCGAACATCCAGACCTGCCTGATCGCCTGGTGAGCGGCCCCGATGTCGGCACCCCCGTGCGTGGCTTCTCGGGTCGTCAGGAGGAGAAACAGGTTCAAAACGCCGGTGCGTATGAATAGATCGGCGCCGACGCGCATCAGCCGGCGGACCGCTCCGAAATCGACCTGGAAGGACCAGCCCAGTTTCCGCCTGACGATCCAGATCGACCAAGCCGCGCCGATCCAGTATGCGACGACGCTGGCCACCGCCGCCCCGGCGATACCCAGGGCGGGCACGGGTCCCGCGCCGAAAATCAGGATCGGATCGAGCACGATATTGATGCCGTTGATGCCAAGGGCGATCCAGAGCGCTGAACGCATATCCTGAAGCCCCCGCAAGGCACCGCAGGCCGTGAGCGTGATCAGAATGGCGGGCGCACCGAACCAGCGCCAGAAGATGTAGTCCACGGCACCATCGTGGATGGCACCCGACGCGCCGAGCAGCGTGGCCAGGTACGAGGTGAGCGGAACGCCGAGCGCGATGATCAACAGACCGAAGACCGCGCTCATGATGATGCCCAGGCTGCTCATGGAAACGGACCGGGACCGGTCGTTGTCGCCCTCGGCCTGGGCTACTTCGGTCTGGGTACTGATCCCGAGGAAGTTGAAGATCCAGAAGAGACCCGAAAGCGACACGGCGCCGACCCCGAGGGCGGCCAGCGACTCCGCGCCCAGCCGCTTGATGAAGGCGGTGTCCACAAGGCCGGTAAGCGGTTCCGCGATGAGCGAGAGCAGTACGGGGAAGGACAGGCGTACAAGCGTGGCGTGGGGCCTGGCCGTAAATGGATGGTCGGACGAGGTGCCCCCGGGCTTTGAATCGCGCATATTCACCTGGGCGGTGTGCTGAATCGGCGTACTTTGGCGGTGTACTCAGGCGGCGAATCGGTCCACCGCGAGTAGATCGAGGTCGATGTCGAGGTCGTTGTCGTTTTCGGCCCGTTCGCCGGCTACGATCTGGCGGACCAGCTTCCCGGTCACTGGTCCGAGGGATACCCCGATCATGGCGTGGCCGGCCGCCACGACCAGGTTGCGGACGTCCGGGACCCGGCCCAGGAAGGGCAGTCCGTCGGGCGTGCAGGGACGCAGCCCGCACCAGGTCTCCAGGATCTCATGAGAGCCGATATCGAAATCCAGCAGGTACCTGGGAACAGCGTTCAGAATGGCGGAAACGCGCCGGTGGTTTATGGAATGATCCATGCCGGCCAGCTCCAGGGTGCCTCCGATACGGAGCGTGTCGCCCATGGGCGTTACAGCCACCCGGGATTCCGACAGCATGAAGGGCATTTCCGGCCAGCCGGACGGCCGTCTAAGGGTAACACTGTACCCCTTGGCCGGCTGAATGGGCAGCGGAACACCGGCGAGTTCACCAAGTGCGGCGGACCAGGAACCCGCCGTGAGCACCACCTCTCCCGCCGCGATGTCGCCACAGGTCGTGTGCGTAACCGCTATGCGTCCGTTTTCTTTTGTGAAACCCTTCACTTCCGCCTGGGTGTGTACCGTCACACCCCGCCGCTCCAAATAACCCGCCAACGACCGCACGAACTTGCCCGGCGTCAAATGGGCGTCCTGCCTGAAGTGCAGGCCGCCCAAGGCGTTCAGCTCCAGACCCGGAAGCGCATCGGACAGTCCGTCTGGAGAAAGTGCGTCGATCTCCAGTCCGTAGGAAGAAAGGAGGTGCCGTTCCTCCTCCCCTTCCTCCTGGCCCTCCCGCGTTTGATACACGGCCAACACGCCCTGCTGATGATAGTCGAAATCGACCCCGTCCAGACCGTTAAGCTCATCGAAGAGCGTAAGGCTTTGCAGGCTCATGTCCCGGATCAACGGAATGGCCCTGCGCATCCGGTCTTCACTGCTCGCCTTCCAGAAAGCCCAGAGCCAGCGGACCAGCGATGGATCCAGCCGCGGCTTGATGTAGAAGGGACTGTCCGGCCTGAACATCCACTTCAGGCCCTGCGACACGACGCCCGGCGCCGCGAGCGGCACGCTGTGGCTGGGCACAACGAGGCCCATGTTGCCGTAGGAAGCGCCGGACCCGATCTCCCCGCGGTCCACGAGGGTGACTTCGTATCCCGCCTCACGCAGGTAGAATGCGGCACAGACACCGACCGCGCCACCTCCGATGATCAATACGTCGGTCTTGTTCATATGGAAATCGGATGGTCAAGGCGGCGGATGGCCAATGCGAATCAGCGGCGACACGAAACACGACGGGCATGCCCGTGAATCTCGCGGCAATTCAGTCGCGGGCGATATACATTTCCGTGAAGTTCACGGTCTGTATCGATATGATCGGCACCACGCGGCCTTCACGGTCCTGCTTGACGCCTCGGAGATAGGGTTTACGCAACTCCGTAATCACCGGATGGAAAAGGAAGACGGCGCCCGCCTCCTCCGACATGATGCGCTCGGCCCGGGCGTACAGGTCGTAGCGGACCGCGGGGTCCATATGAGTATTGGCCCGGTCGAGCAGGTCGTCGAACTCCGCGTGCAGCCAGTCGTGGCGGGCATAGCCCCTGGGCTGGGATCGCCAGAGGAGGCCGAGCATGTTGGACGGATCAGGGTAGTCATAGACGAAGACCAGCATGCCCATGGGGATCTGCCACTGGAACAGGTTCTCGTTGAAAACGTTGCGCTGCTGGTACCTGATCTCGAGTTCGATGCCGAGGGTCTCCCGGAGCATGGCCTGTACCGCTTCGCCTGCGATGCGGTTGATGCCCGTATCAGCCACCCGCAGCCACAATTCCGTGCGGGGGAAGCCCCGACCTTCCGGATAGCCGGCTTCCGCCATCAGCCGCCGCGCCTCGTCGGGATCGTAGGTTTGAAATGACTTGAACTGATCCGCCGAATACCCCGGAAAACCGGGCGGCAGCATGGAGTACGCCGGGATGGCCAGGTCGTTGAGGACCGTCGTGCTAAGCGTGGACCGGTCGATCGCCCGGGCGATGGCCTGCCTTACCCGGGCGTCGTCGAAGGGTGGCTGCCGGGTCTGGAAGAACAGGTACCACGTGGTGAACTCCGGCATCCGGTGGATTTCCTGCGCAAGTTGTTCGTCCTGAAGCACCCGTTCGTAGTCGATGGGGTCCAGCCGATAGGCGTCGATTTCACCGTTTTCATAGGGCAGGGTGCCCGGGCGCTGTGCGCCGATGAACTTGACGATGATCTCCTCGAGCAGCGCCTTGTGCGGACCGTTGTAGTTCGGATCCAGCGTGAACGTCATGTCGGAACCCGTGTTCCACTCCGCGAGCCGGTAGGTGAAGTTGGACACGATGTGTTCCGGTTCCGTCCATTCCGCGCCGAATCGTTCCACCTGCCACCGCGGCACGGGTGATGACGTGATGAAGGAAACGATATAGGGCAGGTAGGGGCACGGACCTTCGGTCTCGATCTGGAAGGTCAGATCGTCCACCGCGCGGATGCCCACCTGCGCCACGTCCGTCAGTTCACCCTGGTTGAAGGCCCGCCCGTTCTTGATCACGTAGTAGAGAAAGGCGTAGATGTTCCCGCTGGCCGGATCCAGCATGCGGCGGAAGGAGTACTCGAAGTCCTGGGCCGTTACGTCCCGGCCGTCGCTCCACCGCGCGCCTTCCCGGAGATGGAAGGTCCATGTCCTGCCGTCCTCCGAAGACTCCCAACGGTCCGCCGCGGCAGGCACCAGCTCGTTGTTCTCGTCCAGCAGCACCAGCCGCTCGAAGGCGAAGTAGGTGCCGTCGGCTTCGTAGGCCGCCACGCTGATGTCCAGCGTGGACGGCTCGCGGAACATGTATCGGAACCGCTGCTGTTTCGGCGGGGCCGCATCGTCCGGCAGCTGGCGGCCGATGGAATTGACCCAGGTCTGGCCGCCGGACCTGGAACCGTTTTCGTCGCCGGCGCAGCCGCTCAGACAGAGGACCGTCACGGCCAGCAGCATGCAGCCGGAAGCCACGGGCAGCAAAGGTCCTCGACGTCGCAAAGGCCGCCTGGATGCGCGTCGCCTCATGTTTCGTAAGTATGTGTCCATTGCGGGAACCTCGTCCTTGAAACGTCAGCCGTTCTTCGGCAGGTGGTCCGTGTAGAATCGCACCCAGTTCCGGTACATGATCTTCTCGATATCGTCCCGGTCGTAGCCCCGGCCTTCGAGAATGGGAGCCAACAACTGGTAATCCGCGATGGAATCGACTTCGCAGGGCGCTCCGTCAATGCCGCCCTGCCCGTCGGTATCGCCGCCGATCGCCGCATGATCGGCATTTCCGGCCAACTGGCACACGTGATCGATATGATCGGCCACGTGGTTCAGCGTAATGTCCTCGCGCCGGAAGTGGTCCCGGCGGTTGTATCCCCCGGTGTTCGACCAGTCGAGGGCGTACCACGGACAGAGCATCCAGGTATCCATGGACGCGCCGATGACGCCGCCCCGTTCGATGACGATCCGGAGTTGTTCATCGGAGAACTGGCGCTGGCCGGGAACGAGGGCGCGGCAGTTCTGGTGGCTGGCCAGCACCGGTCCCTCATACAAGTCCACGGCCTCGAAGAAACTCTCGTCCGAAATGTGGGTGAGGTCGAGCAGCATGCCGCAGTCGGACATCTCCCGCAGCAGGTCTCTCGCGGGTGCGAACAGGCCGCCTTCCGAACCCGTGCCGTGGGCGTAGGTGCTCGGGCCGTAGTGGGTCAGGCTTACCACGCGGACCCCGGATTCGAACCACTCGTGTACCTGGTCCGGCCGGAGGATGGGATCGGCGCCTTCCATGCCGAGGATGAATCCCACGGGCAGGCTGCGTGTATCCTCCGCCTTATCCCATACTTCCACATGACCGGCCAGGGCTTCCCCGTGCGTAAGTACGACGCCTTCCCCCTGTTCCGCAAGCATATGGTAATAGGCCAACTGGCCGCGGGCCGCTCCATAGACCGCCGCGCTCCCGTGGAGACCGGAGAGTATGCTGTTTTCCCGTTTTCGACGTACGGTGAACTTCATGAGCGCAGCCGCTACCCGGCCCTGCCGCATCTCGGGCAGGCACGCGAAGGCTATGTCCCCCGAATCTCCATCGGCCGCACGCACCTCGGCCAGCGGAAGCGTAAGGTCCCTGTTCAGCTCTATGCCGCCGTATGCCATGGGATAGTCACCGTCAAAAATGAGCATGTGAAAACGATACCGGCCGGCCCCGGGGGTGTCAATACAATTCACCCCGGTAATCCGTTCGGATTCGCGCTGACCGCCTGTCCTTGCGTTTGCTTCGTCATGGACGTATAATAGGCGTCCGTGAAACTTGTATCGTAGTCGATACGTCTTACCTGAAAAGGCGTATACGTTCGAGGCGAACGTACCCCCAAAGCTACGGATACCTTCCCTATGCGCGCATGTGTGCTGGTCGAACCGGGACGGATCGAAACCCGCGGCGATGTCGATTTGCCGGTCGCGGGACCGACGGACGTAGTCGTGCGGGTGGAATCCGCCCTGACCTGCGGGACCGATCTCAAGGCATACCGGAGAGGGCATCACCTCATGCCGCCGCCGACCCTGTTCGGACACGAGTTCTCGGGGGTTGTTTACGACGTAGGAGGCAAGGTGGAGCGCTACTCCATCGGGCAGCCCGTCATGTCGGTACATACCGCGCCCTGTGGGAAGTGCGTCTACTGCACGAGATCGCTTCAGAACCTGTGCCCGCACCTGACCAAGACGATGGCCCTGGGCGCATACGCCGAATACCTGAAGGTTCCCGGCACAGTGGTCGACGTGAACATGTACCCCAAGCCCGATGGACTGGGCTATCGCGAGGCCGCCATGCTGGAACCCCTGTCCTGCGTCACCTATTGTATCGGCCAGGCGCTGGCGACGCGCACGGATACCGCGGTCGTGATCGGCGCCGGCGCCATCGGACTGCTGCACGTCATGGTGCTGAAGGAAATGGGGGTAGGGCAGGTCATTGTATCGGGACGGCATGATTACCGGCTCGAAAAGGCTAAGGCAGTGGGGGCGGACCTCGTCATCGACAGCGCCAGCGAGCATGCCACGGAAGCCGTGATGGACGCCACCGGAGGTTTCGGGTCGCCCATCGTCTTCGAATGCACGGGATTGCCCGCGGTCTGGGAAGAAGCCGTAACCATGGTCAGCAGGGGCGGATGCGTCATCCTCTTCGGTGGTTGCCCCGGCGGTACGAAGGTCACGTACGATACCGCCAGGCTTCACTACGACCAGATCACGCTCAAGGGCATCTTCCATTTCACGCCCGACGCGGTCCGGAGCGCCTACGATCTGCTCGCGGACGGGCGGCTCGACGTTACGCCCCTGATAACGGGAGACCGCACGCTGGAGGAAGTGCCGGAGACCTTCAGGACCTTCCGCGGTATGGATACGCTGAAGTACGCGATCATTCCCTGATCCGGCGGGGGGTACCTTCCATGAAAGCCGCAAAAGTCTACGATATCGACGATATCCGTATCGAGGAGATGGATACGCCGGCCATCACGGCGCGGGACGCCCTGGTGAAGATGCGCAGCTGCGGGATCTGCAGCGGGGACGTCACGCCCTGGTACATCCGGCGCAAGGCGCCCATCGTCATCGGACACGAGCCCGCCGGTGTCGTGGAGGCCGTGGGCGACGAGGTCGAAGGGCTTTCCGTGGGAGACCGCGTTTTCATACACCACCACGCGCCCTGCTACCGATGCCGCCACTGCCGCCGTGGAAACTTCACCATGTGCGCCACCTGGAAGAAGACCCAGCTCGATCCGGGGGGCGCGGCCGAATACGTGCGGGTCCCCGAGATCAACCTCCGCCATGACACCCTGGTCCTGCCTGATTCGGTTTCCTTCGACGACGGCGCGCTGATCGAACCCGTGGCCTGCTCGGTCAAGGCGGTGGAACGCGCCCGTGTCCGCCCTGGCGACATCGTGCTCGTCATCGGACTGGGGCTGATGGGGATGCTGAACGGGATCGTGGCCCGGCACTACGGCGCGAAGACCGTAATCGGTGCCGACAGGATACCATATCGACTGAACAAGGCGCTCGAACTCGGCATGGACGACGTGGTGGACGTGCGGGAGCGGAATCTCGCGGAGGCGGTGCGTGAACTTACAGGCGGTGTGATGCCCGACGTGGTGATCGTCGGTCCCGGCAGCATCGCGGCGATGGAGACCGGACTGGCCTGCGTGGGCAAGGGGGGGATCGTGCTGATTTTCATGTCTTCGCCGGAGGAGGATGTGCTTGCCTTCAGGCCCTATGACCTGTACTTTAATGACGTATCGATCGTATGCAGTTATTCCTGCGGTCCTCGCGATACCCGCATGGCGCTGGACCTTATCGAGGCCGGTGTGGTAACTTCCGACCAGGTCGTTACGCACCGCTTTCCTTTATCGGAGACACGGAGGGGCATGGAGATTACCGCCGCCGCACAGGATTCATTGAAAGTGTTGATCCAGATCAACGGGTGAGAACCACGTCAACGCGAATTCCGGCCAGTCCACTAAGTAGAAGGAGGAGTAGAAATGTCTGACTATGATATCCGGGAGCAACTCCCCGGCAGCAACATACCCTATCTCAAGATCGCCATCGGCATCGTTGTGCTTCTGGTGTTGTACAACTCCTATGCCGTTATAGGTGCCGGCGAGCGCGGCGTCGTGTTCAGCAAGTTCGGCGGCGTCCAGGAACGCGTCCTGTCCGAGGGTCTGCAGTTCAAACTGCCTTTCATCGAAGATGTGATCCCCGTCGACGTCAAGATCAAGAAGTCGGAAACGGCCGCAACGGCCTCCACCAAGGATCTGCAGACCGTCTCATCCACGATCGCGCTGAACTATCACGTGGACCCCGGCGCTGTAAACACGGTCTACCAGGAAATCGGGATCTTCTTCAAGGAGCGGGTCATCGATCCGGCCGTGCAGGAAGCCGTCAAGGCGGTGTCCGCCCAATACACCGCGGAGGAACTCATCACGCGCCGAGCCGATGTCAAGGATGAGATCAAGGAGTCCCTCACGGAACGTCTGATCAACTTCAACATGATCGTGGACGAATTCAACATCGTCGATTTTTCCTTTTCGCAGACCTTCAACCTGGCGATCGAGGCCAAGCAGACGGCCGAACAGCAGGCCCTGAAAGCCCAGCGCGACCTGGAACGCATCCGCATCGAGGCCGAACAGAAGATCGCCACGGCCGAGGCCGAAGCCGAGGCGCAGCGGCTGCAGCGCGCCACCATCACGCCGACTCTGCTGCAGCTCCGCGCGATCGAGAAATGGGATGGGCATTTCCCCCAGGTCATCGGCCAGGCCATGCCCTTCATCGATATCAGAACGCTGGGGCCCCAGTCCCGGTAGACCGGCAAGACGTTACCGCGCTGGCGTGTGACGTTCGTATTCCGCTTGATCATCGGTCCCGCAGATGTAAAGGAGACAGGAGTTTTACATGATCGGTCTGAACAGTCCGGAGTTCACGCGAGCCGTTACCTCGCAGTGGGACGGCGAACGGGGTCCGGACGGGCGCCCCGTCGTGCCTGACAGCATTCTGGAACGGATGAAGAAGGTAACCATCGAGGAAGCATGGGGCGTCATCGGAGGGAAAGGATACAACTACCAGTTCGCGGGGGACTGGCAAATCCTCCACCCCGATCGCACCCTGGTCGGCCGCGCGGTGACCGGCGTGTACGTGCCCACCCGCCCCGACCTTGAAACGGCTGTCCAGGCCGACGGCGCAAGACATGGCTGCATCGGCGGCCAGAACTCCTGGGTGATCGATACGCTCGAACCCAACGACGTGATCGTCATCGACCTCTTCGGCAAGGTCAAGTTCGGGACCTTCGCCGGCGATAACCTCGGCAATTCCATCTATGCCAAGACCGGAACGGGCATGGTCATCGACGGAGGCATCCGGGACCTCCAAAGGCTCTACGAGATCCCCATGGTCTCTTACATCCGCGGGGTCGATCCCACAGCCATCGCGGACGTAACCCTGCTCGGAATCAACGTACCCGTTCGTATAGGTCTCGAGGCTACCTGCGTACCGGGAGATATCGTACTCGGAACGCGGGAAGGCGTCATCTTCATTCCGCCGCACCTGGCGGAACAGGTCGTCATCGAATCGGAAGAAACCCGGATGCGGGATGCGTGGGGACACCAGCAGCTGCGCGAGGGCACCTACACGCCCGGCGAGATCGACCGCGAATGGACCCCCGAAATGACGGCCGAGTTCGAGGCCTGGCGGCAGCAGCAGAACGCGGACGATTCGTAAGCAGGCACCATCGGCGCGCCTGCAACGTCAGGCGCTATCGATACGCCTGCAATAGTGTGCCGGAAAGCATAAATCACGGACATCCGATCCCCAAACGATCAGCAGCATTTTGAGAATTTACGCCTGACCGACATTTTGTGTTTGGCAATGATGGTCGGCGTTCGTATACTCGTTTAGAACGGTTCGTACTATTTCTTTCCATATTAAGCAAACTGCACGATATACCTGAGCTGTCCCAATGGCCAGACCCTATTCCCCCACCCTGCTAGGATACGTACTGCTGGGACTGCTGAACCAGCTTCCCCGGTCGGGCTACGACGTCCGCATGGAGATGGAATCGTCGCCCATGGGCCATTTCAGCAGCAGCCCCGGTTCGATCTACCCGGCGCTCCAGTTGCTGAAGAAAAACGGCTTTATCGACAGCGAGGTCATTCACCGCTCCCGGTTGAAACCGAGAGAAGTGTTTCACCTGACCGAGAAAGGGAAAAAGGCCCTGAGCGCGTGGTTGCACAAGCGACTCGCGGTATCCGACCTGAGGGACAACCTCTCCGAGTTGATGCTCAAGTTCCGGTTCATGGAAGGCATCGCAAGCGACCAGGAAACGCTGCGGTTCCTCCAGGATTTCAGGCGCAAGGCCAAAACCTATGCCAGCATCCTCAAATCCCAGACCAGGAATCAGGCCGAGGGTTCTCTCCATTTCGCCCTTTCACTGCAGCGGGATATCTCCATGATCCAGATGCATATCGAATGGGCGGATCAGGCCATGACGGCTTTCGAAGCTTCCAGGGCGAACGGGCCGTAACCAGGCGGTTTCCACTCAAGTGTCTACCATTCAGGTTTCTTCCATATACGTGGTATCATCAATAACGCCGCCGCGTGCGGCCCGGACTCCGGAAAGGCGAATAAGATAAATGCGACCGAACAAGCTCAGGAGCATCCTGAACGAAGGCCGGCCCTCCCTGGCCACCCACATCCACACGGTCTGGCCCTCCGTGGTCGAACTCGTGGGGCACACCGGCCGGTACGACTACGTTGAATTTGTGGGAGAATACGGACCCTACGACCTCCATGACCTGGACAATCTGGGCCGCGCCGCCGAACTGCACGACCTCGGCCTTATGATCAAGGTCGATCAGGAGCCGCGGGGATTCCTCGCGCAGCGGGCCATCGGTTCAGGATTCCAGAGTGTGCTCTTCGCCGACTGCAAGACCCCGGACGAATTTGGCGCGTGCGTGGACATCGTGCGCCCGGATACGCCGGCATCCCGGGGTACCTACGGCGTTGCGACCCGGCGGTTCTCGTACATGGGATACGGCGGCGGCCAGGACTACGTTGACGCCCTGGACGAGATCGTCGTGGCGGTCATGATCGAGAAGGGCCCCGCGGTGGACCACCTGGACGAGATCCTGGAAATCGACGGGATCGACATGATCCAGTGGGGACCGGCCGACTATTCCGTAAACGTGGGCAAGATCGGCCAGCGCGAAGCGGTAAAGTCCGTCGAACGCGTGGTCATCGACAAGTCCCTCGCCGCGGGCAGGAACCCCCGCGCGGAAATCAACACCGCGGACGAGGCCCGCTACTACCTCGATCTCGGCGTGCGCCACTTCTGCATCGGTACGGACGTGCACGTGCTGCATGGCTACTGGCGGCGTGAAGGCGACGATATGCGCAAAGCGCTGGACGGGTCGTAGTGGCGACCGTGACCTCGTAGTGGCGACCGAGACCATCATGTCCCGCCCCAACATCCTCTTCGTATTCGACGATCAGCACCGGTACTCCGCCATGGGTACCAGCGGCAACCCCGTCGTGCAGACGTCCAACCTGGACCGGCTCGCGTCCGAAGGCGTGGTACTGGACCAGGTGTTTTCCAGCTGCCCCATCTGCTCGCCCTACCGCGGCCAGCTCATGACCGGACGCTATTCCCACGTCAACGGCGTCATGGACAACGAGTACCTCCTTCGCCGTGACCAGGACTTCCTGCCGACCGTGCTGGGAGACCACGGCTACCGTACGGCCTACATCGGCAAGTGGCACCTGGGCTACGGTCCCTATGGTGAGGACGGCCGTTACGGCTTCGATTACATGGCCGCCTACGACTGCAACCACGACTATTACGATGTATCCTACCATGAGAATGAACTGGGTCCCATCGACATGGCAGGATGGGCGCCGGAAACGGAAACCTCGCTGGCGATCCGGTTCATGGAGGAACACACAAAGACTCATGCCGACCGGCCCTTCGCCCTCGTGCTGAGTTGGGGACCGCCCCACTGGCCCTACGATGCGTATCCGGCTGAGTACGACCTCTACGACCCGGACAAGGTAGACCTGCCGCCCAATGTCCCGGAGCAGTTCGCCGCCTTTGCCCGGCGGGAGATTGCCCACTACTACGGCAACGTGACCGCTTTGGACGACCAGTTCGGCCGGCTGGACGACGCGCTGGAACGGCTGGGCATTCGGGATGACACCCTGGTGGTCTTCACCTCCGACCATGGTGACCACCTGAGCAGCCACGGCTACGGAAAGCCCATGGACCGCTGGATGCACCCTTCCTTCCGCGCCTCGAAGGCAACACCCTACGAGGAATCGATCCATGTGCCCTTCATCGCCCGGCAACCGGGCCGGATCACGCCCGGGACGCGGAGCGACGCACTGGTGAGCAGCGTGGACCTGATGCCTACGCTGCTCGGCATGGCCGGCGTGCCGGTGCCCGAAGGCGTACAGGGCACCGATCAGTCGCACGTGCTGACCGGGACGCCGGGACCGCGCAGCGATTCGGTCTATTTGCAGATCCTCGGACCCGGCTGGCCGCACCGGGGCGAATGGGTCGGCTTCTGGCGCGGGATCCGGACGGACCGATGGGTCTACGCGCGCTGGCACAACAATCAACGGGACACGCTGCTCTTCGATCGGCAGGACGATCCTTTCGAGATGAATAACCTGGCCGGCGATCCGGATTTTCGGGAGATTCAGGACGAATGTGAAGCTCGGCTACAGCGATGGATGGCGGAAACCGGCGATCCCTTCGACACCGGGTCCCGCGACCCGGAGACGGGCATGTTGCGGCTCGGGCAGCGGTTCAATCACGAGATGTATGCGCATGGGGGACCGGCAAGATGACCATTTCCTGCTGCACCTGGGCCTTAGAGGGACCGGAAGCGGATACCTTGACCGCGATCGCTGGGACGGGACTGCGCCACATCGATCACCGCCCCTTCGATTTCAGGTCCGCCGAATCCCGGCGGCTGATCTCGGACCTGGAACTCACGCCGGCGTGCATGGCCACAGGTTTCGGCATGCCGGAGGGCGCGGCGCTCGACGCGGCCGATGCCGGCGCGCGCGACACGGCCATCGAACACACCCGGCGCGCCCTCGAATACGCCCACGAGACCGGCATCCGAAGGGCCTACCTGCTGCCCGGGGAAGTCGGCGACGCGGAGACGCTGCACCGGTACGGGGAGTCCGTGATCGGCCTCGCCGGCGTCGCGGCCGGGTACGGCATCAAGCTGTGCATCGAGCATTTTCCGGGGAAGGCCCTGGCGACGGTGGGGGACACCCTCGACTACATCGCGAGGCTGGGTCACGACAACCTGTACCTGCTATTCGACATCGGACACGCACAGATTTCGAAGGAAGATCCGGCCGACAGCGTCGTAGCGGCCGGAGACCGGCTAGGCTACTTTCATCTCGACGACAACGACGGCGTGTCCGACCTTCACTGGGCTTTATGCGACGGGGTGCTCACCCGGGACGTACTGCAGCGTACGCTGGCCGCCCTCGGCCGCATCGGATACGACGGCCCGGTCAGCCTGGAAATGAACCCCGGGCTCCCCGACCCGCTGGCAGCCATAGAAAGCGGTTACAGGCTGGTGCGCGCCCTTTAGCACGGTTTCTGGCCGGTGCGCACCCGCTGGTCGGCCCGGCCCTACCAGTCCACCACGGAGCCGTCGTCGGCCAGGTAACTCTCGCCGTTCCGCCAGTCGTGGTCGATCTGGTCCTCCATGGCGTCGTCGTCCAGCTCGATCCCGAGCCCCGGCCCCGTAGGCAGTTCCACGAACCCATCCTTGAAGACAAAGGGCTTTTTGAGGTATCCCTCGCCCAGTGTGGTGTGCTCCTGGGCGACGAAATTGGGGATGGAGGCGTCCAGCTGCAGGCAGGCGGCCAGGGAAATGGGTCCAAGGGGATTGTGGGGCGCGATCCCGCCGTAGTAGGCCTCGGCCATGCCCGCGATAAGCCGTACCTCGAAGATGCCCCCGGCGTGGCACAGGTCCGGTTGCAGGATGGACGCGGCCTGCTTCTCCAGGATCTCCCTGAACCCCCACTTGGTGAAGACACGTTCTCCCGTGGCAATGGGCAGGTGGGTCCCCCGGGCGATTTCGGCGAGTACATCGACGTTCTGGCACTGGACGGGTTCTTCCACGAAGAAGGGCTGGTAGGGTTCGAGTTCCTTGATAAGCACCTTGGCGGTCTGGGGACTGATCGCCCCGTGAAAGTCGATGGCCAGGTCGATGTCCGGACCGGCGACTTCGCGGAGCCGGGCAAATTGGCTGGCGGCCGTGTCGATAAAGGTCTTGTTCTCGATGATCCGGGCCGGCCTTTCCGAGTACGGCCCGGTCTTGAAGCAGGTGAAACCCTTCGCGATCCATTCTTTGATGGTGGCCGGGTCGCCGCCGCCCTTGTACAGCCGGATCCGGTCCCGCGTGGGACCGCCCAGCAGCTTGTACACCGGGACGCCCAGGGCCTTGCCCGAAAGGTCCCACAACGCCTGTTCCACGCCGCTGAGCGCGCTGGTCAGGATCGGACCGCCCCGGTAGAAGGCGTGACGATACATGGCCTGCCAGTGGTGGACCACCCGGGTCGGGTCCTTGCCGACCAGGTAAGGTTCCAGTTCGGCCACGGCCTGCGCGCAGGTCTTTGCCCGGCCCTCCAGAATGGGCTCGCCGAGTCCCACCAGGCCCTCGTCGGTATGCATCTTGAGAAAGAGCCAGCGGGGTTTGACCAGGAAGGTCTCCAGCTTGGTGATTTTCATGGTGTGCCTCTCCGGTTCGTTTGCTGTCTTACCGCCCGATCATCCTACCGCCCTACCGCGCCCCGCACGCCTGCAGGCACGCCTGCATGTGGCCTCGGGTCTCCGCTGCGATGACGCAGCACTGTTCCAGCGTATACTCCTTTGCTCCAATGACCTCGAGATTCAGCGGTCCATCGTAGCCACCCTCGTGCAAGGCCCTCACATACCCGACCAGGTCGATATCGCCGCGACCGTTTGCCTGGTCCTCCGGTGCGCCGGGACCGGCCTGGCGGCCCTTGCAGTCGCGGATGTGGACATGGCGGACGCGAGGCAGCACCGCTTTGATGGCTTCCACCGGATTCTCATCAGCGCGGTGGATGTGGGAAGGATCCATGTCGATCCCGAAAGCTGTAGACGATATGGCCTCCATGGCGTGCAGCGTCGTCGGCGTGTCGTAGATACTCGCGCCCACGTGGGCCTTGACGCATAGCGTAACCCCGTAGGTTTCCGCACGGTCCGCCAGCCCGCCCAGTGAATCAATGGTCGCCTGGAGGCTTTCCTCGTCTCCGGACGTGCCGCCGGGGCCGCAGTTAATGATGGGGATGCCGGTCTCGGCCGCGGCCTGAAACGCGGACTCCATGGTCTCCTCATCCTGGGAGGGTTGCTCCATGGCGAGCAGTTCCAGGCCGTATTCGTCGGACAAACGCCGGATTTCCGGCGCGATGGACCGCCAGTCCGACAGTACGAGATGTTCGCTCATGCCGCTGATGGCCGACACTTCTATACCGTCGTACCCGGCCATGGTCAGGTACTTGAAGGCCGTCTCCATGTCGTAGCCGCCGAACAGTACCGAGTTGGCGCCAAGTTTCATATTTTCTCCTTGTCAGTATCGTACCTTTAGTATTGTACCGTCACGACGGAATCAGTATCCCAGGATTCTATGGCGGCCTCGATGATCAACTGTGCCCGCAGGGCGTCCTCGGCCTTCGCGTCGATCTCCTCCGGTGCCGCGCCTTCCAGGTTCTGTTCGATCCAGCGGGTGATCCGCGTGCCGAAGGTCTCCGGAAACCCCATCATGCCGCCCAGGTACTGGTAGGATTCCACTTCCCTGGAATGCCGGGGATAGAATTCCAGTCCCTCGCAGGCTTCGCGTATGACGAAGCGGGCATCCGACCCCACGACCTCGCAGGTTTCCAAGCCATAGCTTCCCCCGGCGTCGTAGCTCCCGGTGAGGTGGCCGACGACGCCGTTCTCGAACAGCATGTTGACCTGGACATTGGACCAGATCTTCCGTCCCCGGCCCTTCTTGAAGAAGGCCTGCACCTTCTCCACATCGCCGCAGAAATACCGCATCACGTCGATGGAATGGGGATGAAGCGCCCGCATGTGGAAATGGGGCGAGCTCTCGTTGGGGTTGTTGATCCACATCGTCATGTTGATGATGTTCAGTTCGCCCAGCCGGCCGGCCTCGACCCATTCCTTCGCCCGCAGCGCGGCGGGCGTGAAACGGTGATTGAGGTTGATCCCGTAGCGAATGCCCCGTTCCCGGGCAAGCGCGACCATCTCCCGGGCCTTCGGGATCTCGTTGGATATGGGCTTTTCGCCCAGCACGGGGATGCCGCCGCCCAGCAGTTCCATCGTGGGCGCGTAGTGATCCCCGCCGTTCTCCACGCCGGCCGTACAGACGCTGGCCGCATCGACCTTAAGCCCGCTGTTCAGCAGGTCGCCGACGGTGTAGAACGCCTTGCAGCCGTAGGTCTGCGCCGCCTCGTCGGCCTTTTCCTTGATGGCGTCGCAAACGGCCACAATCGTGCATGCTTCATGCGCCTGGTAGTTCCGTGCATGGTTGTTACCGATGCCGCCCATGCCCACCACCGCGATATTCAGCCCCATCTTCAAACGCTCCTTTGCTAAATCTCCGACTATCGTTTCTTACGTGTTAAACTACGATATTTCAGTAAGTTGCGCGGATCAGCCCACCAAACACCTGTGCAGAAAAACCGGTTCTGATACTACGCGACACGGCGCCCCCCGTCACCGGCTGCGCGCCTGCAAACTGGCCGCTTGGTCGGGATCACCGATGTGCATCGTGTCGTAGGCTTGCTGTGACGTCTTGAAAGCGCCCACTCCCTCGTGCCCGTGCCAGTCCCCCTGGGTGAGCATGGGATTGCGTTTCCCGGTCTCACGCACCCGCTTCCGGATCCAGCTGTTCATGCGTCGCTTGAGCAGGCCGACCACCTCCGGCAGCTCATCGGCCAGGTTGTTGTTCTCATCCGGGTCCTCCACGAGGTTGTACAGCTCGACCGGGGGCTTGAAGTGGAAATCCGGCTCCAGGGCCACCATCAGCTTCCACTGGGGCGTGCGCCAGCCGTGCTTGCGCATCCAGGTACACTCGGTGATGTAGAACTCGCTGTCGAAGGAGGAAACCGTACCGTCGACCAGGGACATCAGGCTATCGCCGTCGAAATCGATCCCCGCATCGATTTCGGCCAGGTCCATGATGGTGGGAACGAGGTCCTTGTGCTGATTGTATCCAGCAATACGGCTTCCCGCGGGGATCCTGCCCGGATAGCGGATGATAAGCGGGACGTGGAGCGTCACGTCGTAGAGGCCGTGGTGATCGAACCAGCATTCGTGGTCGTAGAGCGTCTCGCCGTGGTCGCCGTTGAGGATCACGATCGTCTCGTCCATGATGCCGTGGGCCTCGAGGGCGTTGAAGATCGTCTGGATGCAGGCGTCCATGTACGCCACGGCGCCGTCGTACTGTGCGATGACGTAGTCCTTGTCGGTGATACCGGGCGGCATCCACTGGGCGAAGAAATCGCAGAAGGGCTTGAACGCCTTGACCGGATCCATGGACCGGTTCTTCGGGTCGCACTCGTCGCCATGGTAGAACATGCGCTCGTAGGGTTCCGGCGGCAGGTACGGTGCGTGGGGGTCCATGTGGCGGAGGAACAGGAAGAAGGGGCCGCGCCGCCTTGCGAGCCGGTCCAGTTCCGGGATGGCCACTTCGTTCAGATGCTGCGCCTTGGGACTGCGCCCTTCGTTCCAGCTTCCCCAGCTCGGATACTCGAGGTACTTGTCGAAACCGCGGGACGACGGGTTCCCGGCAAAGCCCACGCTGGTAGTCGCGTATCCATGCTCCCGCAGTATCTCGGGCAGCGTCTGCACGTCCTCCCGAAGGCCGCCCTTGTGCCGCAGGGCCACTACCTGGGTGCCGAAGGCGTCCAGGCCGGTCAGCATGGACGCGTAGGCGCTGGTCGTGGGGATATGGGCGCTGTAGGTCTTCTCGAACAACGCGCCGCCCTCGGCGAATCGGTCGATATGGGGCGTGGTCTGTCGGTGGTAGCCGTAACAGCTCATGTGATCGGCCAGAAGGGAATCCACGCCCAACAGTACGATATTGGGATGCTTCTTCCTGCGCCGGCGGGTCTTGGCCATGGGTCAGTCCTCGATGATGTGTGTTAAGTTATGGATATTCTACTATTTATAAGGCCACCTACTCCGGCATGAAGAACTCGTAACGGTCCGGGTCGCCGTAGCCGTCGACCCACGTTTCCTTCAATCCCTGGTTCTCCACGGCGGCCTTGACGATAAGCTTGTTGAACTGGCTGACGTTCTCCGAACTCATGTAGGTTGCCACCGGCATCCAGAAACACTCTTCGATCTCCGTGGCCTGCATCTCGATGATCTGGTGGAGCGGCCTCAGGCGACAGACGAAGTAGATATCGGACTTGTCGTAGCGGTAACCGTGCCAGTGCCGGAAACAGACCAGGCCGTCGAAGCGGGTCGGCACGCCCGTTTCTTCGAAAACCTCACGTACGACACCCTCGGCCAGGTGCTCTTCCGGCTGCAGCGCGCCGCCGGGCAGTTTGTAGTACGGCGCGCGTCCCCCTCGAAACCGCTCGCATACCACGAGCAGTTCGTCCTTCTCATTGATCACTACTCCGCCGGCGCCGATGTAATGGGTCGCGTACAGCGGCACGAAGGCGTCCTCCACAAGCCGGAGCGTCAGCATCAGGTAATCGGTGGTACTGTGATGGAACACGCTGCCCGCGTCCACCAGCGCGGGAATGAGAAAGGCACGGGCCAGGGGAACCTTGAACCAGGCGACCTGGAGGTCCTCCGCCTTCCACGTCCGGATCGAAAGGTCCAGGCGCTCCCTGAATCCGTCCGGGTTGTCCGGCAGGGCGCCTGAGTCGACTTCCACGCCGTGGAATCGGTTGCGCTCCCCCTCGATGACGGTCATGAAGCTCTCCCTACCGTGCCGGGCCCGTCGGGCCAGACCCGCATCAAACACCTGGTCCACTCGACTCCCGCTAGTTCAACACGGCCCGGCTTTTGTCCACGCTGGATTTGAGCCGTTCCAGCACGCCTTCCAACCCTCGTATGGCATCGGACCAGAACCCGGGCTCCGTAAGCTCCAGGCCGATGGTCTGCCGCACCACGTTTTCCGCCGTATCTCTTCCGGTCAGCTTGAGGTACTGCTCGTATCTCGGCAGGAAATCCGGACCTTCCTTTTCGTACTGGGCGAAGAGACCCCGGCTGAGCAGGTAGCCGAAGGTATAGGGGAAATTGTAGAACGTGGTGTCCGTGATGTAGAAATGGAGCTTGGACGCCCAGAAATAGGGATCGCCGCCCTCGGGATCCAGCACGTTGCCGAGCACGCGTCGTTGGGTATCGACCATCATCTCTTTCAGCCGGCTCACACCGACTTCGCCGTCCGCCCGTTCTTCATGGAAAGCCTTTTCGAATTCGAAGCGCACCGGGATGTCCATCAGGTAGGTCGCGCCGTCGCTGGCCTCCAGGTTCAGCAGGAAGGCCCTGGTTTCGGCGCTTACGCCCGGTTCCTCCAGCAGGCCCCGCATGAGCAGCATCTCGCCGAAGGTGGAAGCCGATTCGGCCAGGGTCATGGGGTAGGCGCGGTTCAGCGTGCGTTCTCCCCGCATCAAGTGGCCGTGAAAGGCGTGCCCCAGCTCGTGGGCCAGGGTCAACACGTCACCCATGCTGTCGTTATAGGTCATGTAGACCCGGGACTCTTTCGTCAGGGGAGATCCCGTGCAGAAAGCGCCGGGACGTTTTCCCGGCCGGGGCGACCAGTCGATCCACTTCTGCTCGAAGGTCTCGTTCGTGTAGTCCGCCAGTGCGGGATATCCGGCTGCGAAAGCCCGATACACCAATGCCCTGGCATCTTCCCAGGATGGTTCGTCCTGGTTCTCCACTGTCAAAGGCGCCGAGAGGTCGTACCATCCCAGTGTGTCGCCGCCCATGAGGTGCGCCTTGTACGCCAGGATATCGCGGGCAACGTCGATCTCCGAGAACACCGCTTCGAACATGGCGTCCAGCGTTTCCCGCGAGATCGCCGCCTGGAAGAGGGCCTTGTCCAAATAATGGTCCATGCCGCGATGGCGGTACAGGGTCAACCGCGTGCCTCCGATGGCGTTCAACGCAGCGGCCGGCACGGTCTCGATCGACGTCCAAGCCTTGTTGCCCCCCTCGAAGGCGGCACGGCGCACGCGGCGGTCCGGATGTTCCATCAGGGCACGGCGCTGCGCCATGGGCACCTGCACCCGACGGCCGTCGGGATAGGTCATTTCGAAAGTCAGCTTGCCCGAGATCCGGTCGTATAGCCGTCCCCAGGCCTCGATACCGTCCACGCCCAGGTCCGAAGCCAGGTGTTCCTCCTCCGTGGACATGGTATGCCTGGACTGTTCCCTGATCCGGGTAATGCGGTACCGGGCGTCCCGGAGGGCGGGGCGGGAAGTGAACGCTTCAAAAACCTCGTCCGAAGGGGTCTTGAGCCCCCGCTGAAGTTCCACGAGTATCTTGGACATCCGGGCGTCCAGCAGGCTAAACGCGCCTTCCTCCGCGGCGAAATCCTCGTTGTTCGCGTCCGCGGAGGTAATGCAGGAAACGTAGGAGCCCAGGTGCCGCAACCGGGTGACGGCGTCTTCGAAGGACAGGACGATGTGCTCCCATACTTCCAGGTTGCCGGGGTTCAGGTCGGCCGTGCCCGAGGCATCGGTCAGCAAAGCGTCCAGATCGTCCCGGAGGTCGGCCTTGAAACGGCGCATCTCCGGTCCGTCGAATGCGGGAAAGTAAGCAGCCAGATCCCAATCCATGTTTCTACAACGCGTCCCTTCCTATCCTCTGCGCAGGACCTGGCCCGGGCGATGCGCCGTGGGCTCGTGGTTTACGATGACCGGAAGGCCGTTGACGAAGACGTGGGGAATGCCGTCTGGAGGCTGAATCGGCGCTTCGAAGGTAGCCCGGTCGGCCACGGTCTGCGGATCGAAGACGACCAAGTCCGCGGGTGCGCCTTCGCGTAGCACGCCCCGGTCTTTCAGCCGGTAACGTTCCGCCGGAAAGCCGCTCATCTTGTAGACGGCCTCTTCCAGAGACAGCAGCTCGCGCTCCCGGACGAATTTCCGGAGCATCTGTGCGAAACACCCCTGTCCCCGGGGATGGGGATGGGTGCAGTCATATACGCCGTCGCTGGCGACCATCATGAGGGGATGGGGCGCCGTCCGGTTCAGCACGGCGTCGACTTCCGCTTCCGACGCCGGCCAGAACATGACGAAGGCCTGGATGCCGTCTTCATCGAGCACGAGGTCGTAGGCGAATTCCTCGTTCGTCTTGTTCACGCTCCGCGCGGCCTCGCCCAGGGTCATCCCCGCGAAACGGCCGGAACGCGTATAGCCGATGTACTGGCGATCGGCCAGGTTCGTCGACTTCAGATACTCGAGGGCCTTGCGACGGGTATCCGGCTGGCGCATCCGCTCGAGGACTTCTTCCGGACTGCCCGTCTGCACCCACATGGGCAGTTGCATGGTGATGTGGGTCATGCCGGCCGGGTAGAGATAGGATTCGAAGGTGATGTCCACCCCGTCTTTCACGGCCTGGTCCAGGATCCGACCCGTCATGTCGTCGACGCGTTCGTGGGAAACGTGCACGGGAATGCCGCTGGCCCGGTGCAGGTCGATGATCTCCTGCCAGGCCTGTTCCCTCCCCAGGATCTGGTACCTCAGGTGGGCGGCGTAGATCCCGTCGTACTCCACGGCCACCTTACAGAGCGCCACCAGCTCCTCGAAGGGCGCGTTGGCACTGGGCTGGTAGTCCAGTCCCAGGCAGAGGCAGCCGGCGCCGGCTTCCATCCAGGCGCGGGTCTCCGCTTCCATGACCTTCATCTGGTCGGGCGTGGGTGCCCCCGGATCCCAGCCCATGGCCTTGACGCGCACGGCGCAGTGGGGCACCTGGGGATACACGTTGGCGGGTGAGCGGCCCGGAAATAGGTCCAGGTAAGACTCGATGGTGGGCCAGTTGACCGGCGCCATGGGCTCACCATAGGCGAACTGCGTGTAATGCCAGAGGGGCAGGGCCTCTTCGGGCGACAGGCCGGCCCAGCCGAAGCCGTCCGGTGCCAGCAGATGAGTCGTCACGCCCTGCCGGAGGCCGCCCATCTGGTCCCGGCCACCCAGCAGCGAATTCTCGGAGTGAACATGGACGTCTATGAATCCAGGGCAGACGACATGGCCGCCGGCGTCGATCGTCCGGGCGGTATCGGCATCCGACAGGTCGCCGATCCCCTCAACGCGTCCGTCCTGTATCCCCACGTCCGCGCGGTACCGATCGGTCTTGCCGGTACCATCGATTACTTCTCCGCCGCGAATGACGACATCGAAGGCCACGCATTCCTCCAGTCAGGTTCTGTCTTTCAGGTCTTGTCCGGCCACGGAAAACGGGCCTTGTATTCTGGTTTCCCCTGGATGTCCTGGCGCACGCGAAACAGTCCGCCGCCGCGGTAGTGCTTTCCGTATGCCTGCCAGTCGTAGTCCTTCGGATCGAGGGGAGAGCCAGGCTCCAGAGAGGTCCCGGCGGTCGTCACGTAGATGTCCGTCAGGTCCGTGCCGCCGAACATGACGCTCGAAGTCTGGATCGCCGGCAACGCGATGCGCCGCTCCTCCACGCCGTCGGGGTCGAACCGGACGATACATCCGTCGAACCAGACGGCCGTCCAGACGAATCCCTCGGAATCGACGGTCATCCCGTCCGGTACGCCCGCGGTATCGGGCAGCTTGACGTAATCGCGCCGGTTGGAAACGGAACCGGTCGCCTTGTCGTAATCGTAGGCGTAGATCGTCCGCACGGCGGAATCAGTGTAGTACATAATAGATTCGTCCGGCGAGTACCCCATGCCGTTACTGCAACCGATCCCTTCTTCGATGACTTCCACGCTACCGTCCGGGTCGAAACGGTAGAGTTTTCCCAGACCGCCGTCGATCAGGGAACCGGCGAACATGCGCCCGCCGGGATCGGCCGTCACGTCGTTGAATCGCAGCGGGTCTCCTTCATGGGTTTCGTCGAAAATGCGCACCCACTCGTCGTCCGACTTCCATAGCACGACCCCGTCCCAGATGCAGGCGACAAGGCCCCCGAATTCATTGAAGGCGAATCCGCCGACGTTGAAACCGTCGTGCACCTGGCGGTTCTGGTTCGTGGCCAGGTCGTAGGTGAAGAACCGGCCGGTCCGGATGTCGGTCCAGATCAGCGTCCTGCTGTCCGGATCCCAGACCGGACCCTCGCCCACCATCGCCTCGACTTCCGCGATCTTCTCAATGGTCGCCATCATGGCATTGCTCCGGTTGCGCAGTCGTGATACCGCAGACTAAGTGGCCTCCCAAAACACACTTATTTTCGCAGGCAAAGGTTCGCTTAACAGGGAAGTGTGGGACCGGTCGGCTTGTGAATCAATAGATACTTCCTTGCAGGGGCACCGCTAAATTGATGTAACCGATTTTATTACAGATACTTAGGAAACGATGCGCGCTTTCCGTACTACTCCACCAAAGTCTAAAATGATTGGAGGTGTTTGAAGGATCAATTATCAAATATACTTGGAGTTGTAGCTAAATCGAAAGATAAACGATAGGGCCTCGGTTCTACTTGTTCCGAGGCCCTATCGTTTGTTAGGACAGCTATGGTCGGTACTGCCATCCTCGATCCACTGCGGAATCTCTTAACTTTTCCGAAACACGCTTTATTTTCCTTCTCGATTTGTCGTCGAAATCAACTAATGTATGCGACGGTCTAGTTGGGGTAGGGTCTGAGACTACAGAAGTGCAATTGGCCTTGCATTCTTCAACGGTTACTGCCATTACTCCAACAGATTCAGAACCAAGGCTCTGAGTGTAAGTTAACCAAGATTCCTTGGCTGAAATGCGATCTCCGTTATCTACAGAAAGCTTTCCCTTATCCTTAGGAAATGGTCTGAAAGCTTGAGATGAAACTCGTTCGTTGTTTATCCAATCGGGCGCGACCTGTCGAAACAGTAGCGTGTTGTCGTTCACTTAATTTCGTGCCCCAATCTCCGTATTTCATTCGTTATCCAGTTCCATGAGTCGACACGGTTAAGATCGAGCCGTATTTCATGATCATTATCGGTTTGTAAGTTTAGGCTATACCATTCTGCAATGTAAGAAGTGATATCAATTTCTAAACTTAGCTCGTATGATCCTATAGACCATTCTGCCTGTATACCGCCGTCTGGCATAGGATAAAGGTGTGGTTTGGGAAGATCATCGGTGTAGTTAAGTGCGAACTGATCAACAAGCCAGTCTAATCCGATATGGTTTGGAGCCGTTCCGAATCCATTTCCCCAGTCTTCGGAAATCTGCATGCCATCCGCCCATCCATCTTTCATCCGCTTCATTTTCTTTAACTGTCGGGTGATATCCAGCGGATCGACGTCAGTTAGGTTTATAAGATAGTCTATCGCGGGGTTATTGGTTTGAATTGATGTAAAACCATGTAGAGGAATCTGACTAAATTTCCAATCAACAGGTTTGACATCGAAAGTTTGAGTCGAATAGCGAGCGGCAGATTTCTGCCAGGAATTATCCCTCAGTAACTCCTGTATCTGTTGTATAGGATTTCCACTTGTAATGTCCTTAGATCTGATATCTTCAGATCCGTACAAATTGATCGTGTATTGAAACGAGCCATACTGATTTAACTTTTGACGCTCTGGTTCAAAAGCACTCTCTGATATTCCTAAAAGCAATGCCGGTATATGATTGCGATTTATATTTGATGCAGTCCAAACATCCATATTGATCATTTCAGTTGTCATGGACTTCTCCCGTCGATTATTGGAATGATCTTATGGACATTCCCCCAAACGGTATCTAAGGAAGGTTTGATAGTGTCATTGCTCGGAATCTGCTGATTGTGTTTTAGCAGATTTAGAGACATAAATACCTTAGTTGCACTTTCATCCCGAAACCTCGGCTCTAGTTGAAGGTACCATCGGCCGTCTTTGGAGTTAAAATCCAAAGTTCCTATACCACCACCTAAGCTCCACTCGTCAATCTCTATCTTAAAATCCCCAAATAGCCTTTTTCCTACATATTGAAGTGCTGATTCACCCGAAGTTTGGTCGTACACCAAATCAATGATATACCTTAGGGTTATACTGGAAGAACTGTCCAATTCCGTGTTGTTTACAGCATGACCGGTTACCTCTATCAGTCTGCTAAGGCTTTCGTATCGTGGGTATTCTATATTTATAACTGTAGTGTTTTCCGATAGTTCTAGTGTTATCCTTTCCTTTGGTAATTCTATCTTACGGACAGAACCAAGGTTACCTTGAAACTGGCCGGTGGCAACATTTGGAAATTCTATGGTCACTTCCGTGTCAATAGCATCTGAGAATGCGGTATATTGATCGGGAGTCTTAAGTAGCTCTTCTCCAATGAAGACTATGCTTACTTTCAGTATGTCTTGCACGTTGGTTGCCATTTAACTCTCCTACGACCTTTCAAGACGTAAAAATCCCATCCATGATATAGTATCGCCTTGTCATGGACAGGATTAGTAGATTTCGAATCTATAACACTACACCCAGTAATGGGGAGTACACCGGGTTTTCCTTCGGATAGGTGACCACCGTACATTCCTAATTCCCTATCACCTCAGCCCTTTCAATCTATGATACATTACATAGTAACCTTCCGGCAATAGGAAAATGAAAACTTGTTGCTGTTATTTGGGCTTTCCTAGTCTCTAAACACTCGCAGCGGTTTGGTTCGTAGTTCTACATACATGCCCGAGATTGTCAAGTGTCAATATCCATACCTACGACATTTAGCAGGATGACTTGCCAAGTACAATAGATGATAATGCAAATTGATAGGTGGACATTTGGGAGTTACATCGAAAGGTAACATTCTATTTGAACGATATACTCATCTTGTTGTTAATCTCGTTCGTCCCCATTCGAAACGATATGTCTTCTATGTTTCCGATATCCAACCGTAATGGATCGTTTCCAACGGTTTTCGTATTGATGGCAATTCGAAACTCTTTCTGGTACTTAAACTGGTCTCGTTTGTAAAACATCGGGGTAATTGTAAACGGGTTGATCTCCAACTGTACCTGTGGGTCGAAATACTCTACGAGATTCATCAGTACTTCGTAACCCTTCGAATCAGCAGAACGACGAACCCGTTTCAAAAATTCCGTGATTCCATCACCCATGAAAACCACGGCGTTTTCCCCAAACTCCTTCCTGCATCTTTCATCAATTTTGAGGTAGTTGATGTATTCATTGTAGTTGTCATCTGTAATGATTTCATCATGAAAAGGACCAGGTTGAACAGCGGTCATGCAGAACACGTTCAAATTAGAAATTTCATCGGTGTATATGGTGATTGGGTCAGGTAGGTATGGTGTCATGTCCCTACCAGCTATTTTGAAAATCGTTTCCTTCATTTTCTTCATCTGCCCTACTCCATCAAGTTCATCATACTCTTTCTTCCTAAACCAACTTACTCTGTTGGCGTGGATGATCCCTTGCTGTAATTGGATTGCGTGTTCTTCTTTGTCTGTAATTTTAATCAATACGAATATGCCCGACATAGTCTCGCCTTTCGGTTAGAGTTCTAGTGAATTATCGCATTTTTTTACCCTTCCTTCGAATTCGATGTGGATTCCACCCTGCCACCAGTAAACTTTCATTTTACGCCTCCATAACAGGAATGTTTGCCTTTCGATGAATTTCCCGATATCTCCTGGCAAAATACACAAGAAACAACACCGGAAAAATTGATCTGAGTGGCGACATGATCCGATTCCTGAACGACTGGATAGAGCATTAAACATAGTAGTAGGAGGTTATTGTGAATAAGGAGACTTAGACGACCACAACGTCAAGAAACAAGTAACAAACAGCGAGAAGATGGAACACAAACCATTTAAAACGAGCTACTGGTGAAGGCAAATCATGAAGACGAACGGCTGGCTTTTCTGTTGACACCAAGTAAACAAGAATATACAGTATATAAATGACACATTTAGAATAAGTTAAATTTGTTTGTTCTTTGTGAAGTTTCACCTATTTATCGCTTTGTAGCCCGGTTTTAAGTCAATGGGTTTATACTTTCGCGTGTCAACTCAATAGGAAATCCCGTTTTATCTACCGTGTGCATCATTGATGAAAACATACCTAGAAGGATGTGGTGTACCCACGACACGGATCGGCCAGGCTGAGGTGCCTCGGCTGATCATGGGAATCCATCCCTATGATGGCTGTTCCTATCAGAGTAAAGAACGGGATGTCTCGAATTTCCGGGCCTTCAGCCGCGTCCAATCGGTAGCCGACGTGCTGCGGTATGTCGTAGAGGAAGGCGGCATCACCGCGATCCAGATCGACCACATGCTGCCCGAACTCGACCGGTTGCACCTACAGGCCATCTGGGAAACCGAGCAACAGACCGGCACCAGATTGGGCATGGTGGCCTATATCCTGATCCCGGTTACACTGGACGGCGAGATCGTCTCCTACTCCGACCGCGCCCATTCGACCTTCTACGGCCGAAACGAAGCCCTTGCCGGCCAGGCCTTCCGTGATCACTTCCACCGCGACGACATCATCCGCTACAACCTGGGCGACACCTTCGACGGCATTGTCACCCCGGAAACCGTACCGCCGTACACCGAAGAAGACGCCGCACGATTCAAAATCGACTACGGCGTCCTGGAGCAGTACCTGGGTTTCTTCGCCGGGTGCGACATACTCGTCGCCGATCCTGGCGCCGAAATCGACCTGCTCGCCATGACGGGGCGCTTCGACCTGATCCGCGAGTATCTGGGCTTCCTGCGTGAACGGTTCGACACCGTCATTACAAGCGTTCATCACGCCGGGGTCACACTACCGCTGCTCGAGGCCGAGGACATCCCTGTCGACGGCTACCTGACCACCGTCAACGCCCCGGGTACCTTCATGTTCCCCACGCGCGACGTGGCCATAGACGCCATAAGGCAGACTACTAAGCCCGTCATCGCCATCAAGCCGATGGCCGGCGGCCGTTACCTCGGACCCAAGGCGTTCGAATATGTCTTCAACGAGATCGGCGTATCGGCCTCGATGTTCGGGATGGGGACAATGGACCAGGTCCGCGAGACCACGCAGGCCGCCCGCGAGGTGCTTGGCGCCGCCTGACTTGCCGCAACGAATCTGCTACCCCCCATCCTCCACCATGGGCACGAACCGCACGCCGCCGTGGTGAACCTTCACTGCCTCATCTCCCGACCGCGTCACGGAATACAGTTCTTCGCCAATGGGGATGACCATTTTCCCCTTGTCCTTCAACTGGCGAAACAGCGCGTCGGGAAGCTCACCGGGCGCCGCCGTCACCATGATCTTGTCGAAGGGTGCATGCTCGGTCCACCCTTCGTAACCGTCGCCGATCCGGTATTGGATGTTATCGTAACCCAGGGATTCCAGGGTCTCCCGGGCCCGCGCGCCGAGGACGGACAACCGTTCCACCGTGTAAACGGACCGTGCGAGCCGGGCCAGGATCGCCGTCTGGTAGCCCGATCCCGTGCCGATTTCGAGGATCCGGTCCGATACGCTCACATCGAGCAGCCGGGTCATGAGCCCCACGATGTAGGGCTGGGACACGGTCTGTCCAAGGTCGAGGGACACGGCGCAGTCTTCGTAGGCCTGCGACCGGTACGCTTCGGGAATGAACCGGTGCCTCGGCACGGCGCGCATGGCCTCGATCACCCTGGGCTCGTCGAGACCACGTCCCCGGATCTGCTCCTCGATCATCCGTTCCTGCGATGAAACGGGGACGACAACTGACTCGATTTTCTTGAACAATCGGGATAGCAGCATGGTCCGTTCAGTCTACAGGGGCCACCCGGTTGGAGCAAGGCAAATCAAGGTAGTCCGGCGACCCTGATTCCGGACGAATCGTAACGTATCCCGGAGCGCGTACGATACAGCAAGGAACCTCGTGCCCCGCTTGACACGATCACGCCGAATCACTAAGTTCCTCGGTGCCTGTTAGCCCATGAAGAACGGACATTTTGAGCGGCTGTGCTCGGAAAGGACCTCCCGCATGCATCCCTTTGAAGACCTGCAAGTGCCCGCCGGAAGCGTGGGCATCCACTGGTTCGGACAAAGTTCTTTCGGACTGAAGCATCCGGACGGCACGGTGATCCAGGTCGATCCCTATAACCCCCGTGAAAGGCCTGCGGACCGCTTCGTCCATACCCGGCCTCCCCTGGACGAAAGAACCCTGAAGACCGACTTCGTGCTGCTGACCCACAACCACGGTGATCACACCTGCCTGGAATCCCTGGAGCGCCTTTCCGCCGCCTGGCCGCAGGTCAGCTACGTGGGCCCCATCGAAAGCATAACCGCGCTGAAGGAAGCGGGGCTGAACGCCGGGAACATGACGGTCGTAACGGCTGGCGACACCGCCGAGATGGGGTCCTCGAAGGCGCACACGGTGTGGGCCAAGCCCCCGGCGGGCCTGCCCGAGGACGGTATCGCACCGCCCGACGTGCAGCACCTGGGTTACGTCGTCGAAATGGGACCGGTGCGCGTCTATATATCGGGCGACCCGGTCAATACCTTCGCCGACCACGAATCCCTGCTCGCACCTGTACGGGACCTGCGGCCGCAGATCGGTTTTCTGACCAACCACCCGAACGAGGGCGAATTCCCTTTCTCCGACGGATCGGCCCGCATCGCGGTTTCCATCGGACTGAAGACCGCCGTGCCCGCCCACTACGCCTGTTTCGTGGAGCGGGACTACGATCCGCGAGAATGGGCTACCCATCTGCCGGAAGGCGGGCCGGAACCCCTCATCATTCCGTACAACCAGTCCACCGTGTACAGCCCATGAGGCCGGGGTGCACCTCAGCCCCTGATCCCGGTATACATCCGAAGCTCATGGGGACGCGACGGACCGCGGCGGGTCGCGGTGGGTAGCGGCGGACCTTCTCGATTCCCCGGACCGCGGTGAATCCCGGCGGACCGCGGCGGGCCGTATCGAGTCGAGGTGGGACGCCACGGATGAACCATGCGCATAACCGGCATCGATCTCGAAGCGGTGGACGTAAACGGACAGCATCACTGGGTGTTCGTGCACGTCCGGACCGACGAGGGCGTGGACGGACTGGGTGAGCTCAATCCCTCGGCGCCGAGGCAGGCGGTCCTTGCCGCACTGCGGATAATGGAACGGGAGGTCATCGGGAAGGACCCGCGCCGGATCGAACAACTGTCGGCGCAGTTGAAACCCCGTCCCGACGATCGGCCCGCCGTGCACGCTCTTTGCGCATTCGAACAAGGCCTGTGGGACATCCTGGGGAAGTCACTGGACGTCCCGGTCCACGCCCTGCTCGGGGGCAGGTGCCGCGACAGCATTCCCGTTTACGCCAATGTCACGAGGGCCGCGCTGGAGGGCACGCCGGACGACTTCGTCCGCCAGGCCACGGGCGCCGTCGCGGACGGACACACCGCGGTGAAAATCGCACCATTCGACGGTCGATTCGGCGACGGCGACGGGCTGATCGACCACGGACTGGAGTGCGTGCACGCCGTGCGGGAGGCTGTCGGTCCGGATATCGATCTGCTCCTCGACTGCTACGGCCGTTTCTCGCTGAATGAAGCCCGACGGATCGCGGATGGACTGCGCGGGATCGAACTGTACTGGCTTGAGGAGCCGGTGGGGGAGCGGGACCTGGAAGGCTACCGGCAGATCAGAAAGGAAACCGGGTGGCGTATCGCCGGCGGGGAACGAGCCATGCTCATCGAGGGATGCTGGCCCCTCTTCGATCCCGAGGCCATTGATGTCCTCATGCCCGACGTCACCATCGCGGGCGGCATCGGCGAACTCAAGAAGATCGCCTCGATCGCCGAAAGCAGGGGTCAGTTGACCGCGCCGCACGGCCCCTTCGGTCCGGTTGCGGTTGCGGCCCACGTACAGATCATGGCCTCTCATCCCGGATTTCTCATTCTCGAGTACGCCTGGGGACAGGTGCCCTGGTGCGAAGAACTTGTCACGCCCGCGGAACAGGTTGTAGACGGCCGCATCGATACCCCCGGGCGACCGGGCCTCGGCCTGTGCCTGGAACCCAGCGTCGTGGAGGAACATCGCGTGGACCCGGCGGCGGCCTGATCCATAACCACGCGTTGCGCTGCTAGCAGATCCTGGAACACCGGATCCACGGCCGCTGGCTCCACGGCCACTGGTTCCATGGCCGCTGGTTACACGAATCGCCGATTCCGCGACCGCTGGTTACACAGTCACTATCCGAAAGGAAACCTATCCATGCAATCCGAAGCCCTTTACGACACGCTCGATTCCGTCACCGCGATTCCCATTGTACCCTTCCGCGGCGGTACCATCGACTTAGGCGGCCACCGAAGGAACATCCGGTACCTGATGGAGAACAACCACCTCGACGGGAACAGGAAGCGTGTGATCGGGATCGCGGGCACGAGCCTGATCCACCACTTTTCCTTAGAGGACCAGATGCGGGTCATCGAGGCCACCGGGGAAGAGATGGGGGAAGACGGGTTCCTGATGTCCGGCATCGTGCCGAATCCCCTTTCCCAGGCGGAGAAGCTCGTTCGCGGGCAGTCGGCCCTTCCCCGTCCGCCGGACATCTACCTCATCATGCCGCTCACCGGCGTGGCCGACCACGAATCGACTTATGACGACTACATGGCCTTCGCCGAGCGGCTGGGTACGGATTGCGGCGCCCGCTTCCTGCTGTACATGCGGTCCGCGGACTACGTGAACCCTATCATCCGGCTGGTCAAGGACTCCCCCCACATGGTCGGAGTCAAGGTGGGTACGAGCGAAGAAGAAGTCACCCCGCTCATAGACGGCATTGGCGACGACGGCATCGTCATGTGGGGAATCGGTGACCGGAGCACCCGGGCCGCCGAACTGGGTACCCGGGGACACACTTCGGGTACGGCCATCGTCGCCGCGCGCTCGGCTGACGAGATCAACAACGCCCAGCGCCGTGGAGACTACACGGCCTCGGCCGCCGTAGAAGCCCTCATCGCAGACCTCGAACACCTGCGTTTCATGAACGGCCGGCAGTACAACTACTCGGCGGTGGTGGAAGCGATGATCATCGGGGGCTGGGAGGATGTGGCGGCGGGCGAGGGCGGCCCCTTCAATCCTCGGGTGCCGCGGGACATCGCCGCCCGCGTGGCCGACGCGGTGGAGCCGCTGCGGGCCTACCACTAGTCGACCGGTTCCGGATACCGGATTCCCTTAATACACGATCTGCGAAATCGCCTTGGAGATCAGCGCGATGGCGATGGCGATCATGCCTATGAGTCCGATGCCGGCCCCGTAGCCGGCCAGCACAATGGGCACGTAGGACATCCATTTCTCTTCGCCGAAGCGCTTGGTGAAGTAGTAGCGCCCCAGGATCGCGCCGAAGAAGGTGGGCAGGGTCTGCCAGAGCGGCATGGCCATGCCGCCGACCAGGCCGTAGAAGAAGAGGGGCGAGCCGCCCACCAGGGTAATCAGGCCGAAGAGCCCTCCCGTGATGCCCAGGCCGGCGATAATGTACTCGATCTTGATGATGTCGAAGATGAACGTGATGCCGCCGGGCAGGGTGGACTTCACCCAGATGGTCCGCATGGCCGCGTTGAGGGGCCACATCTTCTGCACGTAGGGATAGGCAGAAGACGGGATGGGGTTGAGCTTCCATACGAGCGAATAGAAGATGAAGCTGCAGACGAACATCAGGATGGTGGTCACCGCGGTCAGCTTGACCACACTGCCGAAGGTCGTCTTGGTGAGGTCGAGCTGCTTGAAGGTTTCGGCCACCTTCCCGTGCTCGAAGATCGGTATCGGCGCAAACCACACGTCGACGCCCCGGTAACCCGACAGCAGGAACGAGGCTTCCTTGACGAAGGGGAACGAGGTGCCGTAGGGCGAACCCGTGATGCCGATCATCCGGGCACCGATGTAGGAAAACACCGGCGACCAGAGGAATCCGAAGATGACGCTGATCCACCACGGAAAATCGGGGATAAGGATGTAGAGGATGACCACGAAGCCGGCCGTGCTGACGAACCAGAAGATGAAGACGAGCCAGATCGGCAGGTCGCCCCGGCCCTTCGGCGTCGGTCGCACTTCCGTTTCCCGGTTCGGATCTTCCCGCCGCTCACGGTTGGATTTCAGTATGGCCCGGATGGTCGCGGTGAAACCCACGATGCCGATGACGAGGGAAGCGCCGATGGTGAAGCTGAGCCAGAAATCGATGTTGTTGGATATCTGCGTCGGGATCAGCGACATCCCGGGCTCCCAGGTGGTCAGGATGCCGTTGTGGTAGAGCAGCGGGTTGGCAACAAGCGCGATCACGGCCGACGACACGAAGGTGCCGATCACGACCCAGTAGGGCAGGACGAACCCGGCCAACAGCGTGCCTAGATCGGTGCCGATGCCCACCATGGTGGCCGGCAGCACTTCCCTTAAGCTGGTGGTAAAATCGATGAAGGGAATGGGCAATATGGTGATGGGCGTGACCAGGAACGTGCTGGACAGGATGGGGATCATCACGTACAGGAGTCCCCACGATACGCCGATCACGGATCCGATGCTGAACGCCCGCCATCGCCAGCCCTCCCGGTTCTGGGACGTCTCGGCCAGCGCCGTGGCCCCGCCCGCGTGCACCCGCGCCAGCGGGAAGGTCAGCCGCTCCACGTCGTTGGTGACCCGGAAGAGGATATACCCCATCGAGTAGGAATTGACGGCAAAGAGGACCGTCACCGCGGTCAGGACGAGGACGGGCACGAACCAGTCCATGTGGAAGAAGGTCCGGCTGGCCATCGCGGTGGAATCGAGCGTCGGGACGACCCAGGTTGGGATCAGCGTGGCGATGCCCGTGGCTTCCGGGGACTGCTTGTAGTACTGCTCCCAGATCAGGTGGGCGAAGGGGCCGCCGGTGATGCCCGTGTTCATGGCGTTCCCCGCGGCGGCCAGCCCGGCCGCGGCCCAGTACAGGATCATGATTTCCTGCCGGGTCATCTTGACGAGGGACCGCTTCGCGATCTCGAGGAACAGGATGACGGTGACCCAGTCCGCCGCGCCGGTCTGCCCGCCCGTCACCAGGCTGAGGTAGATCGATCCCGGCAGCATGACGAACCCGACGAACAGGCAGGCCCAGATCGTCTTCAGGTTGAATCCCGGCAGGTAGGGTTCGTCCGCTTCGCCGAACAAAGCGGTATCCGGATTCTGGTACTGCTCCGGACTGTCTTCCCTCTGTTCCTCTTCACGGACGGACAACGCGGGCCTCCTGAAGCGGTACTGCCGTTAAATCACGCAACATGTTGTACGCCAAATAGATACAATGTATACACATCGACGCTGATTGTGGGGGATTCACCAGTTACCGCATGTTCGGATAACAAGTCTGACAAGATAGGACGCCTCCTACCCCTGTCAAGTTGTATTTCGTGACCGAACCTCACGGCGAAAGGCCCTGAAGACCCGGTAGGCTTCCCGTCCGGTCGCCGATCAATTCGCCCAGCGCATCCCGCAGCCCCGTGTATCGCTCGACGACCCGGTTGTTCTTCACCGCGATGGCGAGGGCCTTGGGCGTGCCGACGAGGACGGCCAGGGCCCGGGCCCGGGTCAGCGCGGTGTACAGCAGGTTTCGCTGCAGCATGATGTAGTGGGTACTGTAGAGCGGCAGGATGATGGCGGGATACTCGGATCCCTGGCTCTTGTGCACGCTGATGGCGTAGGCCAGGACCAGTTCGTCCAGTTCGCCGTAATCGTACCGGACGGATTCCTGGAACGAGATGTCCACGGCCTGGTCGTCCGGATCGATGTGCGTGATGCGTCCGATGTCGCCGTTGAAGGTCATTTTCCCGTAGTTGTTCCGCGTCTGCAGCACCTTGTCGCCCACGCGCAGTTCCCGGTCGCCCCGCTTCAACGAGGACCCCGACGGGTTCAGCACCTGCTGTAGCTTCTGGTTGAGCTGGTCCACGCCGATGTCGCCGCGGTACATGGGGGTGAGCACCTGGATGTCGTTGAAGGGATCGAGGCCGTACTTGCGCGGCAGGCGGTCCGTCAACAGCTCGGTGATCTGTTCCGCGCCGGCCGCGGGGTCGGGCTCGTTGATGAAGAAGAAATCGCCCTGGTTCCTGTTCTTCGTGTCCGGCATTTCGCCACGGTTCACCCGGTGGGCGTTCATCACGATGCTGCTCTCCCGGGCCTGGCGGAAGATCTCGGTCAGGCGGACCACCGGCAGACGGCCGGCGTCGATCATGTCCCGGAGGACGTTGCCCGCCCCCACGGAAGGCAACTGGTCGACGTCGCCCACCATGATGAAGCGGGCTGACGTCTTCACGGCCCGCAGTACGGCGTTCATCAGGACCGTATCCACCATGGAGGACTCGTCGAGGATGACCAGGTCGGCTTCCAGCCTGTTGTCCTGGTCGCGGCCGAACTCCATGAGCCCCGGGTTGAATTCGAGCAGCCGGTGGATGGTTTTCGCCTCGGCGCCGGTCACCTCGGACAGCCGCTTTGCGGCCCGGCCCGTCGGCGCGGCCAGCAGCACCTTCGCTCCCACGCGGTTGAACAGGTAGACGATGCCCTGCACGCAGGTGGTCTTGCCGGTCCCCGGACCGCCGGTAATCGCCAGGACGCTCCGGGATGCCGAGGTGTGTATCGCCTCGCGCTGTTCCGCGTTGAAGACGATGCTGCGTTCTCTTTCAATGTGTTGAATGTGTTCGTCGATTCGTTCGGGGGACGGCGGGGTGCGGGGATGATCGACCAGACGTGCGATGTTTCGTGCGATACCCTGCTCGGCGTAGTAAAGGGGCTGGAGATAGACCCGGTCTTCGTTGCAAAGGACGACCTCGGCCCGGACCAGGGCTTCAATGCCGGCCGGAATGGTATCGGCGTCGACCTCGAGCACGGCGGCGCTTTCCTCGGTGAGGGTTTCCAGGGGCACGAATACGTGACCGTCGTCGGCCTGCGCCTCCAGGACGTACCGGATGCCGGCCTCGACCCGGGTGGGCGCTCCGGGATCCACCCCCAGGTTCATGGCGATCTTGTCGGCGGTCTT
Source organism: Gemmatimonadota bacterium (assembly GCA_026705925.1). Classification (GTDB taxonomy): domain Bacteria; phylum JAAXHH01; class JAAXHH01; order JAAXHH01; family JAAXHH01; genus JAAXHH01. The sequence goes on along the minus strand of JAPOZT010000028.1, from coordinate 110,223 downwards.
GAAACCGACGCCCCAGATATCCGTGGACAGGCGGTACGGATTCTCCGTGACCTGCCTGATGGCCTCGTTACCGTAGGCCTTGTAGATCTTCACCGCGTAGGCCATGCTGACGTCGTGTCCGAGCAGGAACTGCATGACCTCCTGGATGTGCTTCTGTTCCTCCCAACCGGATCGGATGACGTCGATGGTCTTCTTCGCGATGCCCTTCACCTCGGACAGCCGGCCGGGCGTCTTCTCGATGACCTCGAGGGTGTCCTCGCCGAAGTGATCGACGATCATGGCGGCCTTGGCCGGGCCCAGTCCCTTGATGAGCCCCGATCCCAGGTACTTCCGAATGCCGTCCGTGGTCGTGGGCTGGATCGACTTCGATTCGACGATCTTGAACTGCTTGCCGTACTGCATGTGGGTTACCCAGAACCCGGAGACTTCGACGCGCTCGCCCGGTGCGATCTTCGCCAGTTCGCCCGTGACGGTCAGCAGGCCGTCCCGCGTGGCCGCCCGCGCCAGGTTCTCGGTGGTCCTGCAGGCGTCCGTTTCGGCGCGCAACCGCGCGACCGTGTAGCCGGTCTCTTCGCTCTGGAAGGTGATGCGCTCGATGGTACCGGTGAGTATGTCCATGCCTGACCGGAGTAAGGCGCTTAACGTTCGTCGCTGGCGTAGACGACGGCGTCTTCCGCCTTGGCGTAGGTAAACAGTTCATCCCCGGAGAAGAAGCGGGGCACTTCGTCCCGTGCCGTTTCCAGTGAGTCGGAAGCGTGCACCAGGTTGCACTGCACGCTCATGCCGAGATCGCCGCGTATAGTGCCCGGGGCGGCCTGCCTGGCGTTCGTCACGCCGCACAGGCCCCGCACGACGTCCACGGCGTCGACGCCTTCCAGGCACAGCGCCACTACCGGCGTTTCCTGCATGAAGGACTTGATTCGGGGGAAGAAGGGCTTGTCGGACAGGTGCGCGTAGTGTTCGTCCAGGATCCCGTCGGTCAGCTGCATCATCTTGAGACCGGCGACCTTGAGCCCCTTGCTTTCGAAGCGACCGGCGATGAGGCCGATCATTCCGCGCTGCACGGCATCCGGCTTGATGAGAACAAGCGTTCGTTCCACGGACTGATTCTCCTTTAAAATGTGGGTCGGGGCAACGAATTAAAACCTCGTGCTAAGCCTCGTGCAATGTAGGCGGCGGCACCCGGAGTGTCAACGGAAATGCCCCCCTGGCAATTCGCTCAGATCGCGTAAAAATGCGGTGGACATTTCCAGCTTCGGCGCATATAATGTCGGTGGGCTTCATCAACATACAATCGGGGCAAGGCCATGTGGGAAGACGATGAAATTCGCGAGGAGTGCGGTGTCTTCGGCGTTTATGGCGACCCCGCAGCCGCCCGGCTGACCTTTCTGGGATTGTATGCCCTCCAGCACCGCGGCCAGGAAAGCTCCGGCATGGCGGTCTCCGACGGCCATCACATCGCATCCCACCGGGCCATGGGCCTGGTCAGCGAAGCCTACGACCATGGCGAGCGGGTGAACGATCTCGAAGGCCACATGGCCATCGGCCACAACCGGTATTCCACCACCGGCACGTCCAACGTCGACAACGCGCAGCCCTTCATGGTCAACTTCAAGCGCGGACAGTTGGCCACCGCCCACAACGGCAATTTCACCAACACGGGCGCGCTGCACCTGTCGATGGAAGAGACCGGTTCGATCTTCCGCACCTCGTCCGACAGCGAGATCGTTCTTCACCTCATCGCGCGATCGAACGAATCCGACCTGCCCGGCATGATCGCGGACGCCCTGCGTCAGGTCGAAGGCGCCTATTCCATCGTGTTCCTGTCCGATTCGCAGCTGATCGGCGTCCGGGATCCCCGCGGATTCCGGCCCCTGTGCCTGGGACGCCTGGGTGATGCGCACGTGCTCGCATCGGAAACCTGCGCCTTCGACATCATGAAAGCAGAATACGTCCGTGAAGTGAAACCCGGCGAGATGGTCGTCATCGACGAAGAGGGCATCCGGTCCTTCTTCCCCTTCGAAGAGGCTGAACCGGCCGCCTGCATCTTCGAGTACATCTACTTCGCCCGGCCGGACAGCAAGGTATTCGGAGAAAACAGCGACAAGTTCCGCCGGCGCTTCGGCCGCCAACTGGCGGAGGAACACCCGGTGGACGCCGACATCGTCATCGCCGTGCCGGATTCGGCCACGACCGCGGCGCTGGGCTATTCGGAGCAGTCGGGAATCCGGTTCGAGATCGGCCTGATCCGGAACCACTACGTGGGGCGGTCATTCATCGACCCGGACCAGTCGATGCGCGAATTTACCGTGAGATTGAAGTACAACCCGGTCCAGGGCGTGCTGCGGAACCGGCGCGTCGTCCTCGTGGACGATTCCATCGTGCGGGGTACCACCCTCAATCAGCTGGTCAGGCTGATCCGCGGCGCGGGCGCATCCGAGGTGCACGTGCGGATCAGCAGTCCCCCCATCCGCCATCCCTGCTACTATGGGATCGACATGCAGAGCCGGGGCGAGCTCATCGCCTCGCAGACCCGGGTGGAGGAGATCCGCCAATATCTCGGGGCGGACAGCCTGGGCTACCTGTCCATCGAAGGCATGGTGAAGACGGGCAAGGAGTACGGAAAGCCCGGGGTGGGCTACTGCACGGCCTGCTTCAGCGGGGACTACCCGGTCATTCCGGAAGATTCGCTCAACAAGCTCATGCTGGAATCGTGAAAGGCGCGGTCCGCTACCCCTTCAGGACCGCCTGCGCATCACGGCGCTTCCGGCGCCAGCTCTTCCTTCTTTTCCCGGTCGGGGAAATAGCTCAGGATCGTGGAAAGGGTCTCCCGTAACCCGGTCCTGGGCACGACCTGGTCGACGAAACCCTTGGTCAGAAAGAACTCCGCGGTCTGGAACCCCTCCGGCAGGCTCGATCCTATCGTCTGTTCGATCACCCTTCCGCCCGCGAAGCCCATCATGGCGCCCGGCTCGGCCAGGGTGAAGTCTCCCAGCGAAGCATAACTCGCCATCACGCCGGCCATGGTCGGGTTCGTGATCACGACGACAAAGGGGATCTTCTTCTCCGACAGGCGGTTCAGCCAGAGGGAAGTCTTCGCCATCTGCATGAGGGAGAGGATGCCTTCCTGCATGCGCGCGCCGCCCGACGTGGCGACCACGAGCAGCGGGATCTCCAGGTCGAGCGACCGCCGGATGGACCGTGTTACCTTCTCGCCGACTACGGATCCCATGCTCCCGGCCAGGAAGGCCCCGTCGTGGATGGACAGGGAAACGAGCCTTCCCTCGATGCGTCCCGTGCCCGATACCACGGCCTCCATCATGCCGGTCCGCTTCTGATACCGCTTCATGTAGTCCGGGTAGTTTTCCTTCTCCTTGAACTCGAGCGGGTCGACGGTGCGCAGATCCGTGTCCGTCTCCGCGAAGGAGTCCGGGTCCATGATCAGGGAGATGTACCCCTGGTGGCCGATCTTGAAATGGTACCCGCAATGGGCGCAAACGTTGAAGTCCCGTTCGAGCTCCGCCTTGTACAGCATGGCGTCGCACTTGTCGCACTTGACCCACAACCCCTTCGGGATTTCCTTGCGCTTCTGCGGGCTCAGTCCCCGCTGTCGTCTCTCAAACCAGGCCATAGTTCGCTCGCTTAACGCTGTGGTACCAAAACCAACCTAAACGCGGGTTGCCATCCGGAGTAAAAAGCCACGGAACAGTTCGGAGCATCGCTCTGCCGCCGATTCGACCGTCGTCACCACGTCGTCCGCGTCGACGGTTTCACCTGCTTGACCCTTCCACACATTGGATATGCACGATACGGCCACGGTCCTCATGCCGAGTCGCCGGGCCGCCAGTGCTTCAGGGACGGTCGACATGGTCACCGCGTCCGCGCCCAGTGATTTCAGCAGGGCGATTTCGGCGCGGGTCTCGAAGGAAGGTCCGGGCATCCAAGCCAGAATTCCCTGTTGGACGTGCTGGTTTCTTTGTATACTGATCTGTAGAAGCGAATCCCTCAAAGACGCACTGTAACAGGGTTCGCCGTCCGTATCCGACGTCAAGTCTCCCATCTGTTTAACGCCGATGGGATGGATATGTTGCCGTACGGCCATGAGGTCTCCCACCTCGTACCGGGGATTCAGTCCGCCGGCGGCATTGGTCACGAGCAGAATCTCGACGCCGAACCGGCGCATTACCTCGAGAGGATAAGCGATCTGCCGCGCGTCGTAACCCTCGTACAGGTGGATCCGTCCCTGCATCAAAATCACGGATGCTTCGCCCAGGGCGCCGAAGACCAGGTTGCCTTCGTGGCCTTTAACGGTCGATACTGGAAAATGGGGGATGGAACCGTAGGGAACAACGGATTTCTTTTCGACCGCCCGGACGCACGACCCGAATCCGGTACCCAGGATCATGCCGAAGCGGGCGGCCGCGAACCCCTTCGAACCCAGGAAGTCCGCAGTCGCGTCCAACGGATCATGACGGGGCATGGCGCGGCACTTTCAAACGGTTACCTCGTCTCCTTCGACGGCTGAATGCAACAAGGAGTCCATCATGAGCATCATTACGGTCGCCAGGGAATACGGCAGCGGTGGGAGGGACGTTGCGAGGATCGTCGCCGACCGCCTCGGTTATGATTGCGTGGACAAGGAACTCATCGCCGAAACCGCCCATGCCGCGGGCGTTTCGGAGGATGTCGTCGAGCAGCTGGACGAAGTGGGCGAATCGCCCATACGACGCTTTCTCGGCGAACTGTTCACGCCTTCGACCGTCTACTCCCTTTCCCCGGAATACCCGCCCCTCATCTGGCCCTACGTGCCGGGCGACGACGAGGGGACGAAGGATCCCACCTCCCTGAAGAACACCTTCCTGGACCGGGACGAATACCTCCAGATCCTCCAGGATACCATCCGTTCGCTGGCAGACAGGCAGCGCGTCATCATCGTAGGGCGCGGGTGCCAGTGCATCCTTGCGGACCGCAAGGACGTCTTCCGCACCCTGTTCGTCGCGCCATTCGAATACCGGGTCGACGTTATCATGGACGAGATGAACCTCGCGCGGGACCGGGCCGCGGAACTCATCAAGGAAAAGGACCGGCAGCGGTCGCTGTACCTGCAGCACAACTACCATCGCGACTGGACGGATCCGACGCTGTACCACGCGGTTTTCAACACGTCCCTGACGTCGTGGGAGAACATGGCCGACATCGTGATCGACTTCCACCGCAGACTCTTCGGCGACGACGATTGAAAGCCTGATTCACCCGGATGAACCGCAAAGAAAGATAACCCCAGTCAGCATACGTGTCAACCAGCGGCTCGCTACTACGCGCGCCGCAGACCGGTAAGGAACGGCAATGAGTTACGAAGTTTCGGACTTCAACAAAGAAGTGGTCGAACAGAGTCACACGGTCCCCGTGCTGGTCGATTTCTGGGCGGAATGGTGCGGGCCCTGCAAGATGCTCGGCCCCGTAATCGAATCCCTCGCCGAACGCCATCGGGACCGGTGGAAACTCGTGAAGGTCAACACGGAAACGCACACGGACATCGCCCGGCAATACGGGATACAGGGGATTCCGAACGTGAAGATGTTTGTCGACGGCGAAGTCCGGGACGAGTTTACCGGCGCGCTGCCGGAGCCCATGATCGAACAGTGGCTCAGGAAAGCCCTGCCCAGTCCACGCGCTAAGCAGCTGGAAGAAGCGCTTCGGCTGCTCGAAACCGGCGACCGGGATGCGTCCCGCAAGATGCTTGAGGACGTCCTGGCGGCGGAGCCGGACAACGAACAGGCGGCGGTCTGCCTGGCGCGCACCTGGCTGGATGATGATCCCGGCCGCAGCCTGGATCTTTTACGAACCATCGAACCAGGCACGGAATACCACGACTCGGCGGTCGTACTGCGGACCATCGCTGAACTCTTCCTTCACCTGGACACGCCCGAGCGTCTCGAGGACGCCCCGGTCCGGCCCGTCTATATCAACGCGATCGAGCATCTGAGGCGGGAGGAATACGACCTTGCCCTGCAGCGCTTCATCGAGGTGCTGGAGAAGAACCGGTCCTATGACGACGACGGGGCCAGGAGGAGCTGTGTCGCCATTTTCGGCATGCTCGGCGAGGATCACCCCACCACGCGGCAATACCGCCGTGCTTTCAGCAACGCACTGTACGCCTGATCCCGCCTGGTCGGCGTGACGCGGCCGGGCGCCCCGTCACACCTGATCACACGTCCAGGGGGTTGGCCTTTTCGGGGTCGATTTCCAGCTTGCGCATGGCCCGCTCCGGGACCTCCGGGGAGAGATCGCCTTTCCGGGCGAGGGCATTGAGGGTGCCGAGGGTGATGAATCGGGCGTCCATCTCGAAGAAGTTCCGCAGCGCCGGACGGCTGTCGCTCCGCCCGAAACCGTCCGTCCCCAGCGAGACCACGGGGCCCGGCACCCAGCGCGCGATGGAATCCGGCAGCGTCCTGACATAGTCGGAGGCCATGACGTACACGCCTCCGGTATCCTCGAGACATGCGGTAACATACGGCACCCTGGGCGCTTCCGACGGGTGCAGCAGGTTCCAGCGCTCGGTCTCCATGGCGTCGCGACGCAGTTGCTTGTAGCTCGTCACGCTCCAGACGTCCGCTTCCACGCCGAAGTCTTCGGCCAGCATCTCCTGGGCCTTCAGCGATTCGTTGATAATGGAACCGCTTCCGAACAGGTGGGCCTTTGCCGTGCCCCCATTCAGCGAACTGAGGCGGTACATGCCCTTCAGGATGCCTTCTTCCACCCCTTCCGGCATGGACGGCATGGCATAGTTCTCGTTCTGCACGGTGATGTAGTAGAACAGGTCTTCCTGGTCGACGTACATGCGCCGGATGCCGTCCTTGATGATGGTCGCCAGCTCGTAGGCGTAAGCCGGATCGTAGGTCAGCAGGTTGGGGACCGGGTCGGCCAGCAGGTGGCTTTGGCCGTCCTGGTGCTGGAGCCCCTCGCCGTTCAGCGTCGTCCGTCCCGCCGTACCGCCCAGCAGGAAGCCCCGAGTGCGCATTTCCGCGGCGGCCCAGATCAGGTCGCCGACGCGCTGCAGGCCGAACATGGAATAGAAGATGAAGAAGGGAATCGTATTGACGCCGTGGGTCGAATAGGCCGTCCCGGCGGCCACGAAGGAGGACAGGGAGCCCGCCTCCGTGATGCCTTCCTCGAGGATCTGGCCGTCCTGCGCCTCCTTGTAGTAGAGGAGCGTGTCGATGTCCACCGGTTCGTAGAGCTGGCCGGCGTGGGAATAGATGCCGCACTGGCGGAAAAGGGCCTCCATGCCGAAGGTCCGGGCCTCGTCGGGTACGATGGGGACGATCAGCTTGCCGATTTCGGGTTCCCGCAGCAGGCGCGACAGCATCCGGGTAAACACCATGGTCGTCGAGACCTCGCGGCCGTCCGTTCCCGCCTTGAATTCGTCGAACACCTCGTCCGTCGGCGCGGAGGGCAGGCCGGGATTCACAACGTTGCGCCGGGGAATGTAGCCGCCGAGACTCTCCCGCCGTTCCCGGATGTACTCCATTTCGGCGCTGTCCGCCGACGGCCTGAAATACGGCGCTTCGCGGACCTCGTCGTCGGAAAGGGGGATGCCCAGTTCGGTGCGCAGATGGCGCAGCCCGTCCTCGTCGATCATCTTCTGCTGGTGGGCCGTGTTCTTGCCCTCGCCCCACTCGCCGAGGCCGTATCCCTTGATCGTCTTGGCCAGGATGACGGTCGGCGCGCCCGGATGTTCCACCGCCGCCTTGTACGCCGCGTAGATCTTCTCCTGGTCGTGGCCGCCCCGGATAATGGTCCGCACGTGCTCGTCGGTAAGCAGCCTGGACATCTCCATGAGCTTGGGATGCACGCCGAAGAAATGCTCCCGCTGGTACTTGCCGTCCGAAACTGTGTACTTCTGGTACTGGCCGTCGACGATCTCGCCCATGCGCTTCACGAGCAGCCCTTCGTCGTCATGGGCGAGCAGAGGATCCCATCCGCTTCCCCAGATCACCTTGATGACGTTCCATCCGGCCCCGTGGAAGGCGGCTTCAAGTTCCTGGATGATCTTCCCGTTGCCCCGGACCGGACCGTCCAGCCGCTGCAGGTTGCAGTTGACCACGAAGATCAGGTTGTCCAGCTTCTCGCGCGCCGCCAGTGTGATGGCGCCGAGGGCCTCGGGTTCGTCCGTTTCCCCGTCGCCGAGAAACGCCCAGACCTTGCAGCCGTTGCCCTGCTTGAGACCGCGGTCTTCCAGGTACCGGTTGAACCGGGCCTGGTAGATGGACATGATGGCACTCAAGCCCATGGAGGCCGTGGGGAAGATCCAGAAGTCGGGCATGAGCCAGGGATGGGGGTAGGACGAAAGTCCGCCTCCCGGCCGCAGCTCGCGGCGGAAGTTGTCCAGGTGCTGTTCGTTGAACCGCCCCTCGATATAGGCCCGGGCGTAGATGCCCGGCGAGGAATGCGGCTGGAAGAAGATCTGGTCGCCGTCGTAACCTTCGCCCGGTCCGCGGAAGAAATGGTTGAAGCCCACCTCGTAGAGGTTGCAGACCGAGGCGTACGTGGCGATGTGACCGCCGAGGGATTTGTCCGCCGTGTTGGCGCGGACCACCATGGCCATGGCGTTCCACCGGATGATATTGCGGATCCGGTGCTCGAGTTCGTCGCTGCCGGGATAGGGCGGCTGCTGGTCGGGGGGGATGGTGTTGATGTAAGGCGTGTTCTCTGCGAAGGGGAGCCGGACGCCCTTGCCGCGGGCGTGGGCCTGGAGCTGGGCGATCAGCTGGCGCACCCGGCCCGGTCCGGAGTGCTGGAGCACGTAGTCCAGCGATTCGAGCCATTCCAGGGACTCTACGCGATCCAGGTCAATTTCATACTCCGAGCGTGAGGAATCCTGCGTCATTTCCAGTCCGTGGACCGTTGTGTACGATGGGCCGCGCCCGTTATGTGCCGGAACCGGGCGTTGTTTTCTCCGGGTCTGCGCTTCGTTGTTTATCTCGGTTGCGCGCCGTCATTTGCCTATTGAAACGTTCTTTCAATGTAGCAGTCCCACCCTCCGCTCGCAACAGAAATCAAGGTCGCGGACCATCCGTTACGTGGTCAAATTTGTATTGCTCCGCCCCGGTTAACCGGACATTTTGGTTCATTATGATCGCATTTCATCGTTCCTCCTTCCACTGGAAATCCCGGCCCTGGAAACCCGATCCGGTATACAAGTACACCGGTGGGTTCGTCGGGACACCGGGACAAGCCTACCAGGTGCGGTTCCATCTGGAGGCGGCCTGTACCGTGGAAGATCTGGAAACCGGACACAAAACAGAGCTGTACCTGGGGGCGCCCTGCCGCTCGGAGTACACGATCGCCCGCCGAAACCTTTTTCAGATACCCAGCGATGAATGGCGCATGGCCTTCAGCCGGAGCCTGAGCATCCCCATTTCGAGGAGGCCGAGCACCGAGCCCGCCGGATCCGGGGGAACTCCGCTGGAGGAGCAGTTCCAGGGCCACGATATCGACATCAGGCAGTACGATACAGATGATACGCTGACCAATGCCCGGGAGGTAGTCCAGGCCACGTTGGACCGGGACCTGATGAACGTCAGGATCACCTGGCCCCCCTCAACTATCCGCCATAACCGGGACCAGGCGGACCAGGCAGGCCAGGCGGACCGAAGCCTGAAGGTAACCCTTGAGTTTCCCGTGGATCTGATCAATATTAACGAGGAAGACGCCGAGTTTCAGGTCTGTACGGGTCCCGTGGTGTTGCCGGACCTGGAAACCTGGGACGGCAGCGAGGTGCATCGCGTATTCCTGGCGGACGCGGCGATCTCCGGTTTCGATCACGCGGAGTTCATCCTCCGCAGGGAAATCGAGGCGGCTGAGCGGGAGAAACACTGGTATGAAGCGCCCCGGGGTCGCGACCGCTTGGAACTGAATGACCCGGAGAATCCCCCGCCGGACTATCCGCCGCGCAGGCCGCGGCCCCTGGTCTACAATGAAACCTGGGAAATGGAAACCGAGAACGTCATTTTGAGGACGAAAAACGAGCGCTGAGGCCTTCAACCCGGCCGACGGCCACCACAAGGAGCGGTCCCATGGCGCAGACGACCCTGCAGGACACCCGATTCAAGCAGATGCCGACCCCGGAAGACCTGATCCGCATGTCCCGCGACCTGCGGTATCACCCGGTCCGCAACGACCATCCGGCCGTGCTTACGAGCGCACAGATCGATATCTTCAACGAACAGGGCTACCTGAAGCCCTTCAGGATTTACTCGGACGAAGAAATCGACGCCATCCGGGATGAGTTCGACGGCATGATCGAGCAGGTCATGGCGCGGGGCGACCACAACTATTCCATCATTTCGGCCCACCTGAAATCGGGCATGGTGCACGATATCATGAACGATCCGCGCATCGTCGCCTACATCAGCGACCTGCTTGGCGACGACGTCGTGGGCTGGGGCGCCCACTTCTTCTGCAAGCTGCCGGGGGACGGCAAGATCGTCAACTGGCACCAGGACGCCAGCTTCTGGCCCCTCTCGCCTTCAAAGACGGTCACCGCCTGGCTGGCCATCGACGACGCGGACACGGGCAACGCCTGCATGCGTTTCGTGGCCGGATCGCACCACTACGGGCACCTGACCTATCACATGAGCGAAGAAGCCGAGAACAACGTGCTTAACCAGACGGTGAAAGAAGTCAGGGAGTACGGCACCGAGGTGGACATCGAACTCAAGGCGGGAGAGATCTCACTGCACAGCGACCTGCTGCTGCATGGATCCGGGCTCAATACATCGGACCGTCGCCGTTGCGGCCTGACGCTCAGGTTCTGCGCCGCCTCCGTCCGCGCCGAACTCAACTGGAACAAGGAAGGCGTGATCGTCAAGGGATCCGATCCCACGGACCACTGGGCGAATCTGCCTCGACCGGCAGTGGATAACGTTTAGTCAGTAGAGATCAGGGTCAAACCAGCGCGATATGCAAGCGTCTCCCCAGCGCACGGGCCGCCCGTTCGAGGGTTTGCAACGTAACCGAACTGTTTTCCGGATCCAGTAGACGATCCAGTGAGGCACGACTCGTGTGCATTCGCCGGGCCATTTCCGTCTTGGTCAGTCCCTGATTCAACATGTATTGCCCCACCTGATAAGCAACCACTCGCTTTATCGCGACTCGTTCTACCTCTTGAGTCAGTCCTTCTTCCTTCAGATAGTCATCGAAGTCGCTTCCGACGTGTATGTTAACAGAAGTCATTCTGGCAAATCTCCCAGCTGAGCCGCTCGCGTTTTGGCGAGTTGCAGGTCCTGATAGGGTGTCTTACGTTCCTTCTTGATGAACCCGTGCAATAAAACGATCGAGCTGCCTTGAACTGTGAACAGCACTCGCGCTTTGCGTCCTTGAAGTACAGACCTCACTTCCCAAACCCCACGATACAGTCTGCGTACTAGTGGCATACCCAATGGCCAGCCAAACTGAACTGTCTTGATATCTGCGCCTATAGCCTTCTTATCCTCTCTGGTTAAAGTTGTCAACCAATCCCGGACCGGTTCACGTCCACTTTCAGTCCTATAGAAAACTACACGCAACATGCAGACATCGTTTCTAACGTGTATCAAATTTGATACGTTGTCAATAACTACTTAGCGTTTCACCAACCCCTTTCGGATAAGTAGGATTCTATATCGCACTATCGGAAATAAAATCGTGGCGTAGGGAGGTTCCTACTCCACGTAAACGGCAATACGGTACATAGCGTTGTTCAGGTAGCCGCCGGGATTCCACGCGATGGCGTGGGACTGGCTGACGACGCGGGAATACATCGCCCTGGTCCAAACCTCGGAATACCCCTCCCGCGGCAACGACAGAAGGAAGGCGTGATCGTCAAGGGATCCGATCCCACGGGCTGCCCCTTCCAGGGTCCGCAACCGGCGTAATCCCGAATCTCACGAGGCGGGTTCCCAAAGCTCGATCGCGTTTCCTTCGGGGTCGTGGATACGGGCGAAGCGACCGATGCCCTCCATCTCGCTATCGTGGCTGACCTCGATATCCGCAGACTTCAATTGTGTGATCATCGCGTCCAGATCGGCCACGCGGAAGTTCAACATGAATGCCTTGTCCGCTGCGAAGTAATCCGAGTCCGCTTGGAATGGCGAAAAAACCGTGACGCCGGACTCGGTCACCCACGGCGTCATCTCCATGTTCGTTGGAGCAGGATCGATGCCAAGGTGATCATGGTACCATTTCGCAAGTCCTTCCGGATCCTCTGCCCGAAAGAAGAACCCGCCGAATCCCTGAACTTTATGCACGCAACATACCCCCTTGGCAATGTGAGATAAACACCAGCAGGTCGGGTTCACTCCACGTAAACGGCAATACGGTGCATGGCATTGTTCAGGTAGCCGCCGGGATTCCACGCGATGGCGTGGGGCTGGCTGACGCCATGCGAATCCGTCGCCCTGGTCCAGACTTCGTAATACCCTTCCCGCGGGAACGACACTGCGGCCCGCCAGTTCTGCCAGGCGTAGGCGTTCACCGGATCATCCAGCGTAGCGGGCATCCAGGTCGCCCCGAAGTCGATCGACAGGTCCACCGAGTCGACGCGCCCCTCGCCTGTCCACGCATGACCGTGCACTTCAACCGAGCCTTCCGTTGTCCGGTGTGCCGTCGCGGGATGGGTGATCAGCGACTTCACCGGCATGTGCTCGATGATGCGGAATTCCTTTTCATCCACGGTCTCGCCGGGTGCGATCCCCCGGTCCGGCATGCGGTAAGAGGTTCCGGTCATCTTGGGCCCGTCGTGTACCCGGTCCCGGATCTCAACGCGAGTCAGCCATTTCTGGGAACACGAACCGGGCCAACCCGGTATGATCAGCCGCAGCGGGCCGCCGTTCATCGGGTGGATCGGCCGGCCGTTCTGGGCGAAGGCGATGAGATTGTGCGGGTCCATGGCCTTGTCGATCGGCACCCCGCGGGAGATGGGAAGCCCGGCTGACGTGCCGGAAAGGTGGGTATCGGCGCCGTAGTGAGCGGTGTAGACGGCTTCGGGCCGGATTCCAGAGGCTTCCAGCACGTCTGAAAGTCGCACCCCCGTCCATTCAGAGCAGGCCACCGCGCCGTAGGTCCACTGTTCGCCCTTCGTCTTCGGGTCGAAGAAAGCCCGTCCATTGCCCGCGCATTCCAGGACCAGCGCGCGGGTTACGATTTCGAAGCGCGCTCTAAGATCCTCGAGGCCGAGTGTCATTGGGTGGTCGACCAGGCCGTCGATGGCCAGTTGCCAGCGCGATGCGTCCAGATCCTCGGGCATCAGTCCGTTGTTGCGGACGAAGTGTCTTTCGGTGAGCGTGATGGTGTCATCGAGGAGGTGCGGAGGGGTCTCCGCGCACATGGGCCGGTCATTTAGGACCGTGAGGCCGTCCTTGCCGGGAATGACGCCCTCGGCGGCGAGCGCCACCGGAATGAAGTGGGCGGGGATGTTGCGGTGGAAGGGGATCGCGGCCCCGACCAGCGCGCCCATGGCCGCCAGGCCGGCGTTCTTCAGGAATCCGCGGCGATCGGGATACGTGCGCCGGCCGAACAACAGCCGGTCAGCCTCGTCGGGGTCTTCCCGGTATAGTGTGTTAAGCCGTTTTATCGATGGATCGGCGCTCATGTACGTGCACCTCGAAACCGATTCGACCCGGGTAGAGATTGGCGACTACGCCTCGTACAGATCCACCGCGGTCTGTCCCTTGGCGAAACGCAGGGCTGTCGCCGCGGCGGACTGGCTTCCCGTGGCGCGCCGGCTGTCGGTGGCCCAGCGTGCCAGGCCGACCAGCAACTGGTTGCGCGAGGGGTGATCCGCGCACAGGGTCCACTCGTCGAAGATGGTCCGCAGCGTGGAGAGGATGTTGCGGCCGTTATCGTCCTTGAGGATCACCAGGCCGAGACCGCTGAGCAGCGCGTCTCCCGAATAGCCGGATCGCAGGTAGTCCCGGGTCTGCCGCCCGATTTCCCTGATCTGGATCTTTTCGATGGATGAAAGGACGCTTTCGATCGCTTCGGACTCGTCCGCGCTTCCCGGCGGCAGGCTGCCGCGGGACTCGGACAGGGGCCGGTGGGTGATGTTCAGCCAACGGTCGCCATAGAACTGCCAGGCGACGTGGTACAGGGCCTGGGCAGCGACCCGGGAGCCGGCAAACCGCTGGGCCTTGCGCACCGCGGAGGCCATCATCATCTCCCGGACCAGTCCCCCCCAACCGGGGTTCATGTTCACCGGCGTGCGCGCCATGCGGTCCGCGGCGAGGACCACCATGGTCGTCACGATCCGATCGATGGATACGCCGTCTTTCAACGCCCGCGTGACCGCACCGAAGGTGGGTCCGATCTCGCCGCTGACCAGGCCTTCGGCGAAGGCATCCTCGTCGAAATCCACGGCGGAACCGTCGGCCCGCTCGTCTGCGAGGGCATCCAGCGTCGCCGTGTCGGCGATGAACCGGTCGATGGCCGACTGCCGGATCTCGTCGGGCAGACCCCGCTCCTGGCCCAGGATCTTGGCCGACAGGTTGCAGACCAGTTCCTCCGCATCGTCCCATCCGAATTCTTCGAGTACCTCCGCAATGTAGCCGATGTTGAGCAGATTGTTCGAATTGCCGAGGAAATGGGGCGCCATGGCGCATTCGAAGAGCAGCGGAAGGATCTCGTGGTCATGGCCACCCATGCGCCGGGCGGTGATCAGGCACTTCTCGATGCCCTCCCATTTCTTATCTTTCGAAAACACCCGGATCCAGCCTTCGAGCTTCTCCCAGGTGACCGGGTCGGGCAGCCGCTGGATGCTCGGCCGGTCCCCCGCGCGGCCCGACAGTCCATGAGCGGCGAAGGTCAGCGGGATGATCCGGTCGTCGCTCTCGTACTGGCGGGCTACCTTGATCCCGTTGACGAAATCCGAAACCTCTCCGCCACCGTCGTTGGCGCCTCGTTCCGTGGCGATGTGCCGGCCGCCGTGGCGGATGATGAGGTTCAGCGTGTCCCCTTCCGACACACCTCGCGCCAGCATGATGGCCACGGCCTTGGATATGGTCCACTGGTCTGTGGAATAGAGTCCCTCCTTCAGCAGCAGGAAATGGGCGTCGGACCGTTTCGATCCACCGTCGCCGACACTTACGAATACGTCGCCGTTTCGCTCTTCGACCGGGAAAGTCTCGAGGTCGTCGCACCCGCCGGTGAAACAGCCGCCGCCGCCGAGATCGTAGCTCCATCCGTGCCAGTCGCAGGTCAGCACGCCGTTGCGGACGCGCCCCCGGGTCAGCGGGTAGCCCATGTGGGGACACTGGTTGTCCGTGGCGTAGATCGACCCGTTGTGCCTGAAGAGGGCGATGCTCCTTCCCTCCACCTTCACGGCCTTGGGCTTGCCGTCCACCACCTCGTCCGCGCCCGCCACCCGTACGAATCCATTCTGTTCCGTCGCCATAACCGATTACCTCTCCGATGATCCGTGCATGTTACTTGTCAGATGATCCACGTCTGCAGTCGATCGATCCCTAGTCGTCAAACACTTCGACCGTCGTCCGCCCTTCAGAAAACCGCATGGCCGTATTGATGGATGCCATGCTGTTCTTGTTCAGGCGCACGTCCGTCGCGTACCGGGCCAGCCCCACCAGGAGCTGGTACCGGGACGGGTGTCCCGAACCGCCAGCGGCTGCACCGTTTGCATCAGCGCCGCCCGCGTCCGAACCGCCCGCGTCCGCATCGCCGCCGCCTTCCCATTCATTGAACGTGACGCGCAGCGTGGGCAGAAGCTCCATGTTGGTATCGTCCCACAGGATCGCCCGGCCGATTTCCTTGAGCAGCTCCGAACCGTCGAAGCCGCTGTTCAGGTAACCCACCACCTGGTCGCCCACGCCGTGGATATCCAGCGACTTGATGGCATGGACGATGCGCTCCGAAGCGGTGGCCGCGTCTGGCGCGTCCGAAGCATGATCCGGAAGGGGTTCGTCGAGAGCGCGGGAGGGAATGTTGATCCAGCGGTTGTCGAAGATCTGCCATGCGGCGTGGAAGAGACCCTTCGCCGCGGCCGCGGGACCGCCGTAGGCGTGGACGTGCCGCAGTGAAGCCGCCAGGTTGTACTCGGTGGACAGCGGCCCCCAGCCGGCGTCGACGTTCACGGGCGTCCGCGCCATGCGGTCCGCCGCGAGCAGGACGAAGGTCGTGATGAGGCGTTCGATAGCCACGCCGTCGCGCAGGGCCTTGGCCACGGCCTCGAATGACCGCTCGATGTCGACGCTCAACAGGGCGTCCACGAGGGCGTTCTCATCGTAGTCGGTGCGGGTGTTCGCCCCGTAGTCCCGTGATTCGAGTTCGGGCGCGAGGCCTTCGAGCAGGCGCACCGCGTCCCGGTGAAAACGCTCCGGCTCGTCGCGTCCCCGTCCGACCATCTTGGCGCCGAGGTTGCAGACCAGTTCGGACGCCTCGCCCCAGCCGAAGGTATCCACCACCCGGGCGAGGTCCCCCAGGTTGGCCACATTCCGGGCGAAACCCAGGAAATACGGGGCCACGGCGCATTCGAACAGCAGCTTGAAGATATGCGCTTCCTGGCCGTTTTCGCGGGCCGTGTGCAGGCACCGTTCGATCCGGAAATCCTGCATGTTGCGGGAAAACATGCGTACCCAGCCGTCGATCTGTTCCCAGCTTACCGGCGGCGGCAGCGTGATGACCTCGAGCCGTTCGGACGCCCGCCCCGACGCGGCGCGGCCGGCCAGCGACAGGGCCATCAGACGATCCTCGCCGTCGTACCTTTTGCCGACTTCGAGGCCGGAGACCAGCAGGGAAACGATGTTGCCGCCCCCGCCCGCGTCCTGCTCCGACGCCACGTGACGGCCCAGGTGACGCAGGACCAGCTGCACGATGTCGTGTTCCGAAACGCCTCCGTTGAGCAGCAGGGCAGTGGCCTTGGAGATCGTCCACGAATCCCCGCTCAGGAGGCCCTCCCAGAGCAGCTGCAGGTGTTGGTCGCGGCGCCGGTAGGTCGCGTCCCCGGCCTGAACCCACAGTTCGTCCCCGCGGATGTCCACCGGGAAGGTCTCCAGGTCGTCGCATTCGTAATTGAAGCAACCACCGCCTTCGAGATCGAAGCTGCGTCCGTGCCAGTCGCAGGTCAGGACGCCGTCCTTCACCACGCCGCGCGTCAGCGGAAACCCCATGTGGGGGCACTGGTTGTCCGTGGCGTGGATGCGGCCATCCACGTTAAACAGGGCGACGCTGCGCCCCTCGCTGATCTTGACGGCGCGGGATTCCCCGGGCGGTACGTCCGCGAGGGTACCCACCCGGATCCAGCCGTTGCCTGCACTCATTGGACCTATTCCTTTCTCTTATGTGCTTCTTCTAGTGTGCTTCCAGCCAGTTCGCGCCGATGCCGATTTCCACTTCGATGGGCACGGTCATGGGCAGCGCGCCCCGCATGCATTCTTCGATCAGGCCGGGTACGGTGTCCTGTTCCGATTTGTGCAGGTCGAAGACGAGTTCGTCATGCACTTGCAGCAGCATCCGCGTGCGGCACGCCCGTTTTTTCAACTCGTTGTGAATCCGCGTCATGGCCAGCTTGATCAAGTCGGCCGCCGTACCCTGGATGCGGGAATTGATGGCGACGCGCTCCTCGGCGCGCTTGGTCGTGTTGTTGCGGGAATTGATGTCCCGCAGGTACCGGCGCCGGCCCGTCATGGTCTCGACGAATCCGTTCTCCTCCGCGAACCTGACCGTTTCGTCCATGTACTTGCGCGTCCCCGGATACTTCGCGAAATACTGGTCGATCAACTCCTGCCCCTGACCCCGCGGGATGTTGAGCCGTTCGGCCAGCCCGAAGGCGGAGATGCCGTAGATGATGCCGAAATTGACGGTCTTGGCGCGCCGTCGCATCTCGTCGGTCACACCGTCGGCGTCTACGTCGTAAATCTTCATGGCCGTCGCCGAGTGGATGTCCTCGTGCTGGATGAAGGTCTCCATCATGCCCTCGTCCCGGCTGAGCTCGGCCGCGATGCGCAGTTCGATCTGGGAATAGTCCGCGGCCATCAGGAGGTAGTCGTCGTCCCGGGGCACAAAGGCCTTGCGGATCTGGCGGCCCATCTCCGTGCGGACCGGGATGGTCTGCAGGTTGGGTCCGTGGGACTGGATACGTCCGGTAGCGATCACGGCCTGCTCATAGGAGGTATGCACGCGCCCCGTCCCGGAAAACACGGCGTGCGGCAACTGGCTGACGTACACCGAATTCAGCTTGGTGCACATCCGGTAGTGGAGGATCTGCTCCACGATCTCGTGCTTGGGCGCGAGCCGGCGGAGTATGGCTTCCGCCGTCGAATACTGGCCGGTCTTGGCCGTGCGCTTGGCGTTGGGATCGATTTTCAGCTTGTCGAAGAGGATGTGTCCGAGCTGTTTCGCCGAATTGAAGTCCACGGGTTCCCCGGCCAGTTCGGTGATCCGGTCCGAGGACCGCTGGATTTCTTCATCGAGTAGGCGGGACAGGTGCTCGAGCTGCCCCACGTCCATCCGCACGCCTTCGTGCTCCATTTCCACGAGGGCGGGCACCAGGGGACACTCGATGTCCGTGAAGACGGTATCCTGGTTCATCTCGCCGATCCGGGGCCGCAGAAGCTTGGCCAGTTGCAGGGTGATATCGGCGTCTTCGGCCGCGTACTCCACCACCTTCTCCAGCGGCGCGTCCTTCAGCGTGCCCTGTTCCTCGCCCTTCTCGCCGATGAGCGTGGTGATGGAGATCGGCGTGTAGCCCAGGAGGGCCTGCGAGAGATAATCCATGGTCCTCCGCAGGTCCGGCACGGTCACGTAGGCCGCCAGCATCGTGTCGAAGATGCGGCAGGACACGGTGATCCCGTGCCACCGCAGCACGGAGAGGTCGAACTTGATGTTGTGCCCGATGAGCTCCTTGCCGGAGTCGTCGAAGAGGAACTGGAATTCGCCGGCAACCCGCAGTACCTCGTCCCGGTCCTCAGGCATGGGTACATAATAACCGGTATGCGGCTTGATCGAGAAGGCGAAGCCCAGGATCTCGCAGGTCTTGGGATCCAGGCTCGTCGTTTCCATGTCGAAACAGAAGGAGGACGCACTGGAAAGCTCGTCGATGAGCGCCGCGCGGGCTTCCGGGGTGTCGATGCAGCGGTAGTCGTGCTCCACGTCCGCGATCGTCTTCAGCTGGTCGCCCCCGAACAGGTCTTCCTGGGTGCCGGCGACGGTCAGCCGGGGGGCCGCCGAGAAATCGTCCCCGAATAGCCGCTTGCCCAGGGTATTGAACTCCAGTTCGACGAACAGCTTCTTGAGGTCTTCTTCCTTGCGCTCCTTGACGGTCAATGCGTCCGGTGTGACGTCCAGCGGCACGTCCCGCTCGATGGTGACCAGGCTCTTTGACAACACGGCCATGTCCCGGTTATCCTCGATGCGCTCTTTCTGCTTGCCCTTCAACTCGTGGGTGTTTTCCAGCAGGTTCTCTACGGATCCGAACTGGGCGATGAGCTTCTGCGCGGTCTTTTCGCCGACGCCCGGAACGCCGGGCACGTTGTCACTGGTATCCCCCATGAGCCCGAGCACGTCGATCACCTGGTCGACCCGCTCGACGCCCCATTTCTCCAGCACCTCGTCCACGCCCATGGTTTCGAAGTTGTCCCCGGTGTTCCCGGGCTTGCAGATGTAGGACTGCTCGGAGACGAGTTGCGCGTAGTCCTTGTCCGGCGTGACCATGAAGGTGGTGAAACCCGCTTCGTCGGCCTGCTTCGCCAGGGTCCCGATCACGTCGTCGGCCTCCCAGCCCGGGACGCGGATCACGGGGATGTTGAACCCTTCGATCAGTCGGAACAGGTAGGGCAGCGCGGTGCTCAGGTCTTCGGGCATGGCGTCCCGCTGCGCCTTGTATTCGGGATACTGCTCGTGGCGGTGGGTCGGTTCGGGGGTATCGAACACCGCGGCGATGTGGGTGGGCCTGTTCTTGTTCAGGATGCCGAGGATGGTATTGGCGATGGCGAACACCATGGAAACGTTCATCCCCGTCGAGGTCATCCTCGGATTACGGATCAATCCGAAATGACCGCGATAGGCCAGCGCCATCCCGTCCAGCAGGAACAGGGTCTTCTGGGCCTCAGTCATAAGTGGTTCGCTCCGGCTTCAAGGGAACCGTGCGTGTAGATCCGTCAACCCGCGGTTCCTGCCTGATGTAGTTTTTTTTTATTATAGTGAGACAAACCAATTTTACCAGTGAATAGCGCTATTCCTTCAAAAGTCTTGCCGCGTTCCGGCCGACGATGCGCTGTCTGCCCGCTTCATCCAGCTCCAATTCATCGATAGTTCGCAGCCCAAGGTCGACGTCGGCGATCTGCTGCGGGTAGTCGGAACCGAACATCACCCGGTCGATACCGGCGAAATCGATGGCCAGGCGAAGCGCTCCGCTGTCCGGCATCCCCGCGGATTCGTAGTACATGTCCTTCAGATACTCAGACGGTGGCCGGTCCAGTTGCTCGCGAGCCTCGGGGTAGGAACGGTAGGCCTGGTCGATCCGGCCCGCGAGGAACGGGATGGTGCCGCCGAGGTTCCCCAGTACGACCTTCAGGTCCGGGTAAGCCGCCATGGTTCCGCTGAGTACCAGGTGCAGGGCGGCCACCGACGTGTCGAAAGGAAACCCGGCCATGGGCGTAAGCCTATACGCCGAGTAAACGTCATGGGCATGGGGCGTGGTGGGATGTACGAAGAGCGGAAGGTCCAGGGAGCAAGCCGCCGCGTAGAGTTCATGAAAATCAGGGGCGCCCAGCGACCGGCCGTTGATATTCGAAAACAGCATGCCGCCCCGCAGGTCCAGCGACTCCGCGGCGCGGATCAGTTCCGCCGCCGAAGCGGCCGGGTCCTGCAGCGGAAGGACCGCCAGGGCGGACAGCCGGCCGGGATGGCGAGCCACGGTCTCGGCCAGGGCCTCGTTCACGATGCGGGCGAGACGGCGGCCTGCATCCGGTTTCTCGACGTGCAGTCCGGGGATCGAAAAGCTCAGCAGTTGCCGGTCCACGCCGTGCCGGTCCATATGCTCGATCACGCGGTCCGCTTCGAAATGGCCCGGCGCGATCATGCTGTAGTCGCCGTCCAGCTTCAGCAGGCGATGGCCGTCGGCGTCCCTGACCAGCGCTGCCTGGTATCCTCCCTTCTCGATTTCGTCAAGGTAGGCGGAGGTATAGAAATGGGTGTGGAAATCAAATACCAAACGGACCCTCCAACGGTTGTACCAGGCGCTCTGTCAGCGCACGGCCGATTCACGGGGTTCTAGACAATATAGACTGTTTTACATCAATTACAACGCCGTAGGCGACGCACAGTAATGACTTCCCGAATTCCCTGTACAAAAACAGCGCCGGCGGATATCTTGGCAGTCGAATTAGCGACCGGCTGAAATCGCAGTTATTACAACTGGAGACACCCATGCTGATCGATCCTTCCGAGTTCATTGGAACCGAGGGCATAACCCACCTGTGTACCGGTGGCGAATCGCCCATGCTGAAGACGCACGAAGACGCCGTCCACCGTTTCTTCGAGGACAAGCTTCTGGGAGAGGAAGGACGCAGGCGCCTTGAAGTGGTTTCCGCCGGTTGCAAGGAAAAAGTAGGTCGGCTGTTCGGCGTCCCGGCCGATGATATCGGTTTCCTGACCTCTACTTCCGAAGGCATCAACCTGCTGGTCTACGCGCTCGACTGGAAGCCCGGTGACAACGTGGTGGTGGCCGACGTGGAGTTCCCTTCGGACGTACTGCCGTGGACCCTGCTGAAGGACCGTGGCGTGGAACTCAGGATCGTGGAAAACACCAACTGGCGCACGGACTTGGAAGATCTTGATCAAGCGATAGATGAAAACACCAGGGTGGTAAATGTCAGCCATGTCAGCTATTTCACCGGCCAACGTCTGCCGCTTCCCGAACTCTCCGATATCGTACACCGCAAGAACGCCCTGCTCTGTCTCGACGTCACCCATTCCGCGGGCGTCGTTCCGGTGGAAGCGCAGTACGCGGACTTCGTCGTGTCCAGCTGCTACAAGTGGCTCATGGCCGTGCACGGCGTGGGGATATTCTACTGGAACCGGGAACGCGTGCCCGAGCTGAACCCGCCCTTCGTGGGGTGGCATACGCCGGCCTACCTGCCCGACTGGAAGGATCCCTCCGCGTACATTCCCCGGGAGGATGCCAGCCGGTTCACGCCGGGCAATGAAACCTGGATCGGGGTGTACATCCTGGACAACGCCCTGGACTGCCTGCTCGGCATCGGGATCGACCGTATCGAGGAGCACGTGCTGCGGCTGAGCACCCGCGTCTGGGATGGCTTGGCGGACATGGGCTGGGAAGTCATCACGCCCAAGGAAGAAGCGGAGAGGGCGGGCAACGTCTGCTTCACCGCGGCGGACGTAGACGCGGTGACCCACGCCCTGGAGGATCGGAACGTGCTCATCTTCGGCGCTTATGGCGGCGTGGGCCGGGCCCGCGTGTCCACCCACTTCTTCAACAACGACCACGACGTGGACCGGTTCCTCGAAGTGATGCGGGAGATTCCGGTTACTCGTCCGGCGTCGGCCCCCGGCAGGGACTTCAGCAAAGCGGCCGGGGTGGCCGAGAATTGACCCATTTGCACCGCGTTACATGAATCCGTGTTTCATTACGAGCCACCTTCCTCGAAATGGTAAAGCATCTCCATGGATTTTGAGCTAAGCGAAGAACACAGGATGGTCGAGCGGATGGTGTACGACTTCGCCCGCAACGAGATCCTGCCTTCCATCCGGGAACATGACCGCAACGGCACTTTCCCCCATGAATTGCTGCCGAAGATGGCGGCGCAGGGGTTCATGGGCATCTGCCTGCCGGTGCGCTATGACGGGGCCGGCATGGACTTCATCTCCCTCGGCCTGTTGTCGGAAGGCCTGGAATGGGCCGACTCTTCCGTCCGGGAGACGATCGCGGTCCACCTTGGCCTGCACGCCCTGCCCATCTTTCAATGGGGCACGGAAGAACAGAAGGAACGGTTTCTGCCGCCCCTGGCTACCGGCGAAAACATCGCCTGTTTCGGTTTGACCGAACCGGGCGCGGGTTCCGACGTGGCCGCCATGACCAGCCGGGTCCGGAAAGAAGGCGACACCTACCTGGTCAGCGGCGAAAAGATGTGGATCACGCTGTCCGACGTGGCGGACCGCTTTCTCGTTTTCGCCAAGACGAACCAGGAGGAAGGCACGCGGGGGATCACCGCCTTCCTGCTCGAACGCGGGTGGGAGGGCCTGACCACCGGCACCATCAAGGGCAAGATGGGGGTGCGGGCAAGCAACACGGGCTGGATCAACATGGACGAGGTCCCCGTGCCCGAATCCCACCGGCTGGGTGAAGAGGGCGAGGGATTCAAGATCGCCATGTCCTGTCTCGACAACGCCCGCTATACCGTGGCGGCGGGCGCCGTCGGCCTGATGAAATACTGCCTGGAAGCGTCCGTGGCGTATGCCCGGCAGCGCCGGACCTTCGGCCAGCCGATCGGCGACCATCAGCTCGTGAAGCAGCTCATCGCCCAGATGAAGCAGCGCGTCGACCTGGGCGAACTGGCGGTGCGCAAGGTCGGATGGCTGAAGAACCGGGGGATGCGGAACACCCGGGAGACGAGCATGGCCAAGTGGTACTGCACGGAGTCGGCCTTTGCCACGGCCAGCGACGCGGTGCAAGTCCACGGCGCCTATGGATACTCCGACGAGTACGACGTGGAACGTCATCTGCGCAACAGCAAGAGCGCGGTTATCTACGAAGGCACGTCGCAGATCCACCAGCTCATGCAGGCGGACTATGAATTCGGCAACCGGACGGACCGCCCGCTCCGGTGCGAAATGCCTGCCTACGATCCGGAATACTGGCAGCAGTGACCGGGTACGGCCACGCCGGCCACCGACCGCGTGCGGCCACGCCGGCCACCGACCGGGTACGGCCACGCCGGCATGAAACAGCCGCGCCGGCTCGAAATAGTACATAGCAAGGGAACGGTTTCTTGAACATTATCGCCCTGGTGAAGCAGACGCCCGATACGGCGCAGTTGTCCGCCTCCATGGACGGCCTCAAGCTGTCCGCCGAGGGCGGGCCCCGTATCGTCAACCCCTGGGACGAGTACACGCTGGAAACGGCCATCCAGGCCCGGGAGGAGCACGGCGGCAAGGTGACTGCGCTGTGCCTGGGGCCTCCCGAAGCCGCCGACGCGTTGAAGACCGCCCTGGCCATGGGCGTGGACGAAGCCGTCCTGGTGTCGGACCCGGCCATGGCGGACAGCGACAGCCTAACCTCGGCGCGCATTCTGGTCGCGGCCATCCGCAAAGTCGGCGCCTTCGATCTGATCGTCGGGGGCCGGGCGGCGATCGACGGCAATACGGCCGCGACGGCCGTGCAGGTCGCGGCCCTGCTTGGCGTACCGCTCGTTTCCTATGTGGCGGAGCTCCGGAACCTGGACCCGTCCGACCGGACCCTCTCGGCGGTCAGACTGCTCGAAAAGGCCCGGGAGACGGTCACCAGCCGGCTTCCGGCCCTGATCACGGTCGTCAAGGAGATCAACGAACCCCGGTATCCGAGCCTCATCGGCATACGCAAGGCGGCCCGAGCCAACATACCGATTTGGGGTTGCAAGGATCTCAGCCTTGATGCGGCCGCCGTGGGCGCCGGGGCCTCGGGGGTGGAATGGCGGACGGAACTTCCTCCGGTGCGGGAAGCGCACATCGAAATGATCGATGGCGGCCCCGAAGACGCGGCCAGGACCCTGGTAGACCGGTTGATGGAAGAAAAGGTCATTTAGGCGGGAAATCGAACGGATGGCAAGCAACCTGATCGTATGGATTGAACTGGTGGACGGGCAGGCGGACCCGATCGCCTGGCAGGCGATGGCCGCCGCGGGGAAAGTCGCCGGCGATCTCGGCGGTTCCCTTACGGCCGTCGTGTTCGGCGACGGTGTCTGCGAGATCGCCCGGCAGGCCATCGAGGCTGGCGCGGACCGCGTGTACACTGCCGATGATCCTTCGCTGGGCCGTTACCGCGTGGAGCCCTATGCGAAGCTGCTGGCGCGGATCCTGGAGCACGAACCACCGTCCGTGGTCCTGATGGGGGCGAGTACGGCCGGTTTGGAGCTTTCGGCCTACGTCGCCGCCCTCGCCGGTGCGGGCCTGGCGCCGGACTGCACCGACCTGCATGTGGAAGATGGCCGGTTGGCCGCGGTCCGGCCCGCGCTGGTCGGCAACCTGGTATCCACCGTAACGTTCAAAGGCGCCGGGCATCAATGCGTCACGGTGCGGCGCAATATCTTCCAGCCGGAGGATCCTGACCCTTCCCGGACCGGGGAGATCATCGAGGTGCCTGCCGCGCTGTCCGAGGACGAGATCCCGACCACCGTGGCATCCGTGGAGACCGCGGACGGAACCGTCAGCCTGACCGAAGCGAGTATCATCGTATCGGGCGGACGGGGCGTGGGCGGTCCGGAGGGTTTCAAGCCCGTTCGCGAACTGGCGGACGCCTTGGGCGGCGCTCTCGGCGCCAGCCGGGCCGCGGTGGACGCCGGGTGGATTCCCTATGCCCACCAGGTCGGCCAGACCGGTAAGACGGTACAACCCGACCTGTATATCGCCTGCGGGATTTCCGGTGCGATACAGCACCTGGCGGGCATGAAAAACGCCCGCGTGATCGTAGCCATCAACAAGGACGCCGACGTGCCGCTGTACAGGTACGCCCACTACGGCATCGCCGGCGACCTCTTCAGTTACCTGCCCGCCATCGTGGAAGAAGTGAAGAAACGGCTGGGCCGATAGCCCGGCACACCGTGCATCGCGTCTTCCTTCGGCTTCGGCGGCACATCGGGATTGCGGGACGCCGATGCTTTCTCCTTACGAAAAGATCCTCTTCGCCCTCCTTGTGGCCGTCTCGCTGTATCTGGCAACCGTCACCTTCAGGCGCATGATCGGGACGATAATGCGGGGCCAGGGCCACCTGGCCTGGGATGGTCTTCCAGGCCGGCTGTGGACCGGAGTCAAGACCCTGGCCGGCCAGAACAACATGATTCGCAACCGGCCGCTGGTCTCTCTCGCGCACACCGGGATTGCGTGGGGTTTCATCCTCTACATGGCGGTCAACGTGGTGGACGTGCTGGAAGGCCTGGTAACCGGCTTCGTATTTCTGGAGGAGGGGACCGCCGGACAAGTCTACCGCCTGCTCGTCGATCTCATGACCCTGGCTGCGCTGGTTGGCATGGCTGCCTTGCTCATCCGCCGGTTCATCGTGAAATCCGCGGATCTCGCCGTCACGCCCAACGTCAAGCTGCACCCCCGGGCGGCCGGCGGCATCCGGCGGGATTCCCTGATCGTTGGGTTTTTCATCCTCGGCCACGTTGGCTTCCGGCTCGTGGGCGCATCCTTCGACATCGCCATACACGGACCGGACCCCTGGCAGCCGGTCGCGGCGCTGGCAGCCGGTCTCTGGTCGGGCCTGGAGCCCTCCTGGCTGACATTCGGCCTGCACGCCAGCTGGTGGATCGCCATCGGGCTGGTGCTGGTCTTCCTGCCCTGGTTCCCCTTCTCGAAACACGCCCACCTGTTCATGGGTCCCTTCAACCTTATGACCGCCCCTGAACGGACAAGTCCGGGCGCGCTGGATGCCCTGGATTTCGAAGACGAGACCATCGAGCAGTTCGGTGCGGGCCGGATCACCGACCTGGACCGGACCCACATCACGGACGCCTTCGCCTGCATCATGTGCAACCGGTGCCAGGACGCCTGCCCGGCCTATGCTACCGGTAAGGAACTGTCTCCCGCGGCCCTGGAGGTGAACAAGCGGTATCACCTTCGGGACCACATGAAATCCCTGGCGACGGGCGGCGAAGACACGGAACCGATGCTGGGTTACGCCATGAGCGAAAGCGCGCTCTGGGCCTGCACGGCCTGCGGCGCCTGCACGGAGGCCTGTCCCGTCGGCAACGAACCCATGTTCGATATCCTCGCCATGCGCCGGAACCAGGTGCTGATGGAGAGTGCGTTTCCGAACGAACTGAAAGGGGCCTTCACCGGGATCGAACGGAACGGCAATCCCTGGCAGATGGCGGGCGACCGTATGGAATGGACCGAATCCCTGGACTTCAAGGTGCCGACCGTCGCGGAGCATCCGGACTACGACGTCCTGTTCTGGGTCGGCTGTGCCGGCGCCTTCGATCCGAGCGCCCGGGACACGGCGCGGGCCATCGCCACGGTCCTGCACCGGGCGGGGGTGGACTTCGCCGTGCTGGGAAATGACGAATCCTGTACGGGAGATCTGGCGCGAAGGGCCGGAAACGAGTATCTTTTCAGTATAGCCGCCGAAGGGAACATCGAGACCTTGAACGCCGCGGGCGCCGACCAGGCCGGACAGAAGAAAATCGTAACGGGCTGCCCCCACTGCCTGCATACCCTCGGGAACGAGTACGGCGCACTGGGCGGCCGTTACGAGGTCATGCACCACACGCAACTCATCGGCGAACTGGCGAAGGCGGGCAGGCTCGCGATGCCGGGGCGCGACGGAACGCGAACGACCTATCACGATCCGTGTTACCTGGGCCGCCACGGCGGCGAATACGAAGCGCCCCGCCAGGCGCTGGCGGCTACGGGGCCTTCCCTGGTGGAAATGGCCCGGAGCAGGAACCGGTCTTTTTGCTGCGGCGCGGGCGGCGCACAGGTCTGGAAGGAAGAAGAGGGGGGCAGGGAGGCGGTCAGCGACCATCGTTTCCGGGAAGCCCGGGAAACCGGGGCCGACACCCTGGCCGTGGGCTGTCCCTTCTGCGCCAGGATGATGAACGACGCCAACAAGCGGGCCGGCGAACCCATGCGGGTCCGGGACATCGCCGAAATCGTGGCGGAATCCATTCAAGATGAGCAGGAGCGCACGCATCATGACGACCGTTAACGAACGCATGGTCTTCCTGGACGGGTCCAGGCTGATCATCGAGGCGATGGCCCGGGCCGGCGCAGGCGCCTACATCGGGTATCCCATCACGCCCGTCAATTGGCTCTTCGCGGGCGCAAAGCAGCGAATCCCCATCGCCCTCGAAGCGCCGGACGAAATCACGGCCCTGCAATGGGCCGCCGGATTCTCCTCATCGGGCGTATTTCCGGTCACGGCCTCCGCTTTTCCCGGCTTCGCCCTGATGATCGAATCGATCAACATGTCCTTCATGATGGAACTGCCCATGGTCATCATCCTGGCCCAGCGCCTGGGTCCGAGCACCGGGTCGGCCACAACGGGCGGCCAGGGAGACCTGCTCCTGCTACGGGGATGCATCTCCGGGGGGTATTCACTTCCGGTGTTCTGCCCTTCGAACCTGAACGACTGCTGGGACATGGCCGCGGCCAGCGTGCATGCGGCCGTAAGCCTCCGCACCCCGGTTGTACTGCTGACCTCGAAGGAAATGGTCATGACCAACCAGAACATGGACATTTCCGGCCTGAACAAAATCGAGCGCGCAGAACGCCACATGCACGAAGGGAACGGGCAATACAAGACCTACGGAGTAAATGGTAACCTGGCGCCACCTTTTCTGCCCCTGGGCAACGACCTGCACCAGGTCAGGCTGAACGCATCGACGCACGACATGGAAGGCATCACCCAGAAGAACAGTCCCGAGGCCCTGGGCAATACCGAACGGCTGAAGAACAAGATCGAACAAAGCGTCGATGAATACACCTATTTCGAACACGACCAGGACGAAGGCGCCGATACGGTCATCCTGACCTACGGCATCTCGGCGGAAGCCGCCAGGGAGGCCGTCGGCCTGTTGCGGGCGAGCGGAGAATCCGTTTCGCTCCTGGTCATGAAGACGCTGCTGCCGGTACCGCCTCGCATATACGAACTGCTTTCGGCATACCGGCACGTCGTCGTGGTCGAGGAGAACATCGTCGGCCTGTTGCGGGAACTGCTCTACGGAAACCGGCAGCACGACCGGGTCCACGGCGTCAACAAGATCGGCCACATGATTACCCCGCAGGAAATCGCGGAAGGAGTAAGGCAATGCAGGAAACCATCCTGAACGACCTGAAGATGCCCTACTGCCCAGGCTGTGGTCATACGGTCGCCAACAAGTCCATGAGCAAGGCCCTGGCGGACATGGGCGTTCATCCCCTCGACGTCATCGTCGTGAGCGACATCGGCTGTACGGGGCTCGTGGACCCGCTGCTTACCTGCCATACCATCCACGGGCTCCACGGCCGGGCGGTCGCCCTGGCCATGGGCATCCGCATGGGACTCGAGCATCCGGACAAGAATATCATCGCCTTGCAGGGCGACGGCGGCGCCACGATCGGACTGCAGCACCTGCTCGAGGCGGCCCGGCACAACCTGGACCTTACCCTCGTCGTGCAGAACAACATGGTCTACGGCATGACGGGCGGCCAGACCAGCGGGCTGTCCTCCACCGAGTTCAAGGAGCCGGAGCGGCCCGAGACTGCCGTGCCGGGGTACGACATCTGCACGCTGGCCCAGAACGCCGGCGCGGCCTACACCGCGCGGACGTTCATCGGGACCGACACGGCCGAACTCTGGAAGGAAGCCCTGTCCACGCCGGGATTCTCGCTCATCGAGATCGTTGAAATGTGCCCGGCGTACGGAATGCGGAAGGTCCAGGAGCTCCATGACACGGCGGACTACGAAAGCGTGGTGACGAGGAACCCGCGCGCGGTCGGTCTGCCGCACAGGGCGATCGGTCGGTCCCTGCTGGATGGGCTGAAACCGATCGAACACACCTGCGAGGCTCCGCTCGAAGGCCGCCTTGAGATCATCGTCGCGGGCTCGGCCGGGGAGGCCATCCAGTCCGCGGGGGACCTGCTCTCCACGGCGGGCATCACCGCGGGCCTTTCCGCCACCAAGAAGGGAGACTACCCCATCACCATCGGCACGGGGTTCTCCGTGGCGGAGGTGATCCTCTCCCGGCAACCCATCCACTACACCGGGATCGACTGTCCCGACATCATGATCGTCATATCGCAGGACGGACTGGACAAGGTGCGGTCCCGCATTGGCGAACATACCCTGGTGATCGCGGACGCGAAACTCGGTCCCGAGCTTGAGGAGCTGGCCGGTCAGCTTAATCTGATGACCCGGGACTTCCGGAAGACGGGCGGATCGAAAGGCGCCGCCCTGGCCGCCATCGCCCACTGGCTCCAGGACAACGGGTTTCTGCCTATCGAAGCCCTCATCGAAGCCGCCAGCCGCCACAAGCACGGCGACAAGATGAAGGTCATCATCGACAAGGCCGTCGCGGCCTAGCGGTTCTCACTTACCCAGGATACCGGTAATCCTCCTTGCGCATCGTCTTCTTCGACATCGATAGTCTGAGACCCGACCACCTGGGTTGCTACGGCTATGGCCGGCCGACCTCGCCCGCCATCGACGAGATCGCGGCACAGGGGATGCGTTTCGACCGGTACTACTGCGCGGACTCCCCCTGCATGCCGTCCAGGCACGGATGGATTACCGGCCGTTTCGGGATCAACAACGGCGTGGTGACCCACGGCGGTCCCGCATCGAAGCTGCAAATACTGGAGCAGCGGTACGGCGGGCCCGACGAGCGGAACCAGTTGGTGCAGAGAAGACTGCGCCAGCACGGATATGACACTGTCTGTTTCTCCAACTTCCCCACGCGGCACTGCGCGACCTGGTTCGGGCTGGGCTGGTCGGAGTTCCATTCGCCCAACCTGAAGACGGGATCGGAGACGGCGGACGAAGTCAACGAGGCCGTGCTTCGCTGGATCGCCGCGAACGGCGGCCGGGACGATTTCCTGCTGTACATCAACTACTGGGACCCCCACCGGGTCTACGAAGCGCCTCGCGATGTGTACGACCGCATGGCGGCCCATCCGCCGGTGGTGGACTGGCCCGATGAGGAAGCGATACGCGGCCACCAGGATATTGACGGCTGGTTTACCGCGTCCCACCTCTTTCCCGGGGACCGGCCGAGTCCCACGCCGAACATGCCGGACGCCATCCGGAACACGGACGACCTGAATCACATGGTGACCGGATACGACGCGGAGATCCGCTACACCGACCATCACGTTCAGCAAGTGCTGGACGCCCTGGGCGACCTGGGCGACCTGGACGATACGGCGGTCATCATCTCGGCGGATCACGGCGAGGCCATGGGGGAGCACGGCATCTACGGCGACCACGTTTGCGCCGACGAATGCATACACCGCATCCCCCTGGTCATCAAGTGGCCGGGGGTTACGCCGCCAGGATCCAACTGCGGCGACCTGTTGTATAACGTGGACCTGAGCGCCACGCTCATCGACCTGGTCGGCGGCGAAGTGCCGCAATACTATGACGGCCGGTCCTTCGCGGAAGGACTCGCCACCGGACAGTGCCGCCTGCACGACTACCTGGTCTGGGGTCACGGCCTGTACACGCTGCAGCGGGCGGTGCGAACGCCCGATCACCTCATGATCAGGACCTACGACGACTTCGGATACCCGTTCGACCCGGTGGCCCTGTACGATATGGGAAGCGACCCGTACCAGACGCGGAACCTGACCGGCGATGAGCCGGAGATCCTGCACAGGATGGATCACTATCTGTCGGAGTGGCTTCACGAACAGCGGGTCAAGCCCTACGCTATCCCCGATCCCCTGGAGGTCGTGTGGCAGGAACGCCAAACTCCGTAATCACGTTCCGGTCCCTCGCCACGGGGCTGGTCCTTGCCATCGTCCTCAACATCTGGGTGACCTACGGGACCTATATCCTGCACTCGTCCCGCATGTCGGTGGCCCACCTGCCCATCTCCGCCCTGGCCCTGTTCCTGCTCGTCGTGTTCGTATACAATCCCTTCGTCCGGGGCATCGCCCAACAGGCCGCCTTCACCGGCCGCGAGCTGGCGCTGATCTTCTGCATCCTGCTCATTTCAAGCCTCATACCCGGCAAGGCTTTCATATCGTACTTCCTGACCATCATTTCGACGCCGTTTTATTTCGCCCAGCCCGAGAACCAGTGGACGGAGTTGTTCCACCCCTATCTGCCGGGATGGCTCGTGGCGAGCAACCAGAACAACGCCATGGGGTGGTTCTACGAAGGACTGCCCCCTGGCGGGACCATGCCCTGGTCACCCTGGATCGTACCCGTCGCCTGGTGGATGAGTTTTTTCGTAGCCATCTTCGTGGTCGGAGCCTGCGTGGCGACCATATTCCGGAAACAGTGGGTGGATTACGAGCGGCTCACCTTTCCCCTCGTGCAGGTTCCCCTGGAGCTCATCGCCGAGGACCAGTCGCCCGGGCGCTGGCCCAAACTGTTCAACGACCGCCTCTTCCAGATCGGGTTCGGCCTGGCGCTGGCCATCGCGATCTGGAACATCTTCTCCTTCGCCCTGATCGTGCCGCAGCTGCCCGTGGGCACCTTCTTCGAGACGCCGCTCCAGCTGAGCCCCATGTTTCCCTCCATCCCCCTGCGCATCAGCCCATACATGCTCTGCTTCGGATACTTCATCAACATTGACATCCTCCTGAGCATCTGGGTCTTCTTCATGCTGGGGCTATTCGAGATCGGCGCGCTGAACTACATCGGCCTTAACACCGAAGGCGGAGGACCGGGCGGCGACGGCGGCGTCAACGCCCAGTTCTTCGGCGGGTTCCTCGTCTACGTGGGCTACGCCCTGTGGTCCGCACGCAGGCACCTGGCGGGGGTTTTCAGGAAAGCGATCGGACGAAACGCCGAACTGGATGATTCGAAGGAACTCGTATCCTACAGGACGGCCGTCATCGGGTTGCTGCTGGGTACCGCCTTTATCTGCGCCTGGCTGTACCAGTCCGGACTGTCCCTGCCGGTAATGGCGGTTTTCCTGGCTTTCCTGTTCGTGCTATACTTCGGTACCACGAAAGTCATCGCCGAAACAGGGGTAGTGTTTCTCGACCTCCCCGTGAACGCGCATCAGATCACGGTATTGTCCCTGGGTTCCGGGAACGTCTCGGGACCGAGCCTGACGTCGCTTGGTTTGGCGAGCGCCTACGCGCGGAATTGGCGCGGCCTGGGGATGGGATCGGCCGTGCTGGCGGACCGCCTGACCGACGGTTTCTGGCCGCGGAAGAAGGGGCTGCTGCTCGTGCTCTCCGCCACCTTCCTGGTCAGCATGGTAGCGGCTGTTTCCTATACGATTCAGTCGGGATACACGATCGGAGCGTACAACTTCGGCGGAGGGGCGTTCACCAATCTCAACACGCACTACTACGACGAGATCGTGACCTGGATGAAGAACCCGTTGTCCCTGGGACAGAACGAGCCCTGGTTCATGGCGGCGGGCGCGGTCATCTTCCTGGTCCTGCTGAAACTCAGGCACTGGCTGGTATGGTGGCCCCTCGCCCCGGTTGGATTCGCCATCTGCTTCGCCAGCAATATCCGGGACTCGATCCTGTCCGTCTTCCTCGCCTGGCTCGTCAAGTTCATCCTGCTGAAAGTCGGGACTCGCGCCTACCGCACGGGCCAGCGATTCTTCCTGGGTGTGCTGCTCGGGTACACCCTGGGCATCGTCCTGTCCTTCTTCGCCGATGCCCTGTTCTATCCCGGACAGGGCCACATGATGCATGACTGGTAGCAGGACTGGAACCGGCTGCTAATACGTACTCTTCGCCGTCGTCAGGGGGCACCACCGCGAGGCCTGCAGCCAGTGCAGCAGCGTGCGCAGGGCTTCCGGCGTGCCGATCTGCTCAAGGGCAATGGCGGCCTGGCCCTGCACGTATCGGTTTTCATCGTAGCACGCGTCCGCGAGCTGTGGAATGGCCACCTGGGCCTCGTCCCCGAACCGGGCCAGCGCGTAGGCGCTCCTGGAGCGCACCTGCTCATCCTCGTCCTTCATCATGCCGACCAGCGCGGGAACGGCCGAATCCGCGGCCAGTTTGATCTGGCCGAGGGCATCGGCCAGGTTCTGGCGGACAAAGGGCGACGGGTCGTCTGAAAGACCCGCCAGTCGCGCCGCTACCGACGGGCTGCCGTGCCGGATGTCTCCAAGGGCATAAACCGAGTAGCCCCTGACCCGCTCGTTCTCGTGGCCGAGCAGGGAGACCAGCGGTTCGACGGCCGCGGCGCCCAGCGCGCCGAGTCCGTAGCACGTTTCCCGCCGGACCTCGTCCCGTTCGTGCTGGAGCGCTTCCAGCAGGTGGGGCAAGGCAGCCTCCCCGCACTCCGCCAGGGTATAGGCCGCGTGAAGGCGTTGCTGTTCGAGTTCGTGGGTCAGGTCGCCGGCGAGCGCCTCGATCCGTTCCCCGTCTGCCTGCCGGGTCCCGGCCGACCCGTTTCCGGCAAGCCAGTGCCACATGTTCCGCCACATGGCGCTCCGGGGATCTTCCGACAGGTCGCCGAGGTCGATATCCTCGCTTTGCCGGTTCCACCCGGGGCGATCAGGCTCCGTCATCCGCGTGAACTGGAATTTCATCATGTACCGGACCTTGTCCGTCTGGTTCGGAAACGCCCGGTGCCAGAGGTCGAAGTGAATGATGGTAACGGTGCCCGCCTTGCCGCTTGCGGGAAAACCGTCGGGGACGGACCCGTTCCCGCCGACGGTCTCCTCGCGGGACTCGACGTAGTGGCTTCCCGGAATCACCCCCGTCGGACCGATTTCCACCGGGGTGTCCTGGGGATAGTACATGGCCATGATCCAGCGCGGATGATGGTCCCGTACCTTGGTGTAACCCCAGTAGCTGTCCTTGTGCCAGCCGCCTCCCTTGCTGTTCGGCGGGTTCACGTGCGGGTGGCGGTGGGCGTGCATCACGTAATCCGGCCCCAACAGGCTCGTCAGCGCGCCCTGCACCTTGGGATCGTCGTAGACCTGCTGGATCTCCGGCACGCGAGGCAACAGGTTGTTACCCGGATTCCCGTCTTCGTCGATAATCGCCTTCGTTTTCTCGTAGATGTCATCATGCAGCGCGACCGGCTTGTCCACATTGATCACGTGATAGCCGTTCACGATGAAGTCGCGCATGGCGTCATCGTCGAAAAGGTAGGATCTGTCCACCATGGGTCACTGCTCCTTTTTGGCAAAGCTCCTTTTTGGCAAAGCTCCATTTTGGCATGGCTTCTTTCAGTTCATCTATCCGTGAAGCAGACCGACATATCTTCAAGAAACGCTTCAGGTTCCACGGGTTTAAACCGATTCTCGAACCACGGTTGGGAGGTCGTTTCCCCGTCGTGACGATTCTCCGCGCTTTCACGGGGCAGACGTTCCAGACTCTCGCGGATGACGTCCGCGGCGGACCCCGATGCCCGGACCTCCAGGTTCCCATCCTCGCAGTCGTAGTACCAGACAGATTTCAGCCTTCCGCGCAGCAGCCTGTACGCGTAATGCGAAAGCGGCTCATCCACGGTACCGGGCATGAATGAAACCGGCCAGAACAGACGGTTGACCTGGAGTCGGAAGGCCGCCTCGATCATGCCGGCCGGCGTCGCCGGACAGAGATGCCAGTTGGTCTCCGGCCAGACGTCGAGCCATCCCCAGGCACTTCCCAACTCGGGGATGGTAAGGTCCCGGTCACCGTTCCGCGTGTGCACGCGCCCATTCCGTCCCCCGATGAACGCGTGATGCTGCGGATAATTGAAGAACTCGCCCCCTTTCGAGCGGAGGCAGTCGTAGAACCCGGTCGCCAGGCCGAGTACGGCGCCGGCCAACCCGAACACGCCGTCTTCCAACCGGGGTGAGATCAGTCCAACGCGGTCCTGAGGATGGTAATCGGGATACGCTTCGGTAAACGACAGGATCCTCGATTTCGAATCCTGCCGCCGGCGATAGACGAAGTCCGACTGCGTAACGCGTTCGGTGGTATGCAAAACGTCACCCGGTTCGCACGTTTGATGGTCGTTACCGAGATCCTTGTTGATTCGCGCGTAATTTCCGGATTGGCCGGCTGCGCGTCAAGCAGAATATCCCCCGGCACTTGGGGTTGTCAGACCGTATGCACGACGGACTCCGGATGCTCGTCCAGTTTCAGTTCGACCATCTCGATACCGGATTCTCCCACAAGCCACTCGTACACCTCTGCGACGGACTGGGTGTAGGCGTACTCCTCCGCGTAGACCACCCGGCGGATCCCCGCCTGGATGGATTTTTTCAGACAGCCCAGGCAGGGCTTGTTGGTCGTGTAGAGCGTGGCGCCGCTTGTGGATGACCCGTGGCGCGCGGCGAAGACGATGGCGTTTTCTTCGGCGTGTATACAGATGCATTCGTCGAGGTTCGCCCCGGACGGTCCATCCGAGTTGCATCGCCTGCATCCGCCGTCGAAGCAGTTGGGAATGCCCATGGGGGTTCCGTTGTAGCCCGTGCTGGTGATGATCTTGTCGTTCACGATCACGGCGCCGATATGCCGGCGAATGCAGTTCGATCGCGCCGAAACGGCATAGGCGATGCGCAGGAAATACTCGTCCCAGGAGATCCTGTCCATTTATTACTCCTTCACCGGGTGTGATCCCTTCAGGAACCGCTTGTAGTACGAGTGGGCCAGGAAGGTCACCGGCAGCGCGATCAGCAACCCCAGGATACCCAGCAGTTTTCCCCAGATGGACAGGGAAAGGAGGATCACGGCCGGATTGAACCCGGTCGCCCTGCCCATGATCCTGGGCACCAGGATGGCGTCCTGGATGACCTGTACGACGGCGAACACGGCCAGGACGAGGATGAGCATGACCCAGATGCTCTCGCCGGCGCCCAGGGCCCCGACAATCGCGAACAGCACCGCCGGGATGAGGCCCACGACCTGCAGGTAGGGCACCATGTTAAGCATCCCGATAAAAAGGCCCAGCAAAATTCCCATGGGCAGACCGATCAGCCAGAAACCCAGTGCGAAGAGCAGTCCGACGATGAAGGCGATGAGGGCCTGGGCGCGGAAATACACCCGCATGGCCCTCGTAAAGTCGGATATGACGTCGAGTACGACCTGCCGGTACTGGTCGGGGATCAGGCCCTTCCAGCCTTCGGAGATCTCGTCGAAGTCCAGCAGGATGAAGACCAGGTAAAGCAGGATGACGATGACGACCGCAAGACCGATGACGAAGCTGATGGTACCCGAGAATACACCCCAGATGCCGGGCAGGATCTGTTGGAAGAACAGCCGGATGTTCTCGAAGTTCAGGAGTTGGACTAGTTCCTCGAACCGGACCAGGTCCGCGATGTATATCCTGATTTCCTCGGGTACATAGTTCTGCAGTCTCGCCTGCCACTGGTCCGCGTCCACCAGCCCGGAGAGCAGCCGCTGCATCTGTGCGACTTCGGACACGACCATCGGAATCAGGATGAAAAGGAACAGGATCACGGCGGCGAGGATGATTGTCAGGCTGAGCAGTACGGAGATGATTCGGTGCTTGAAGGGCAGTTTCCGTTGCAGCCAGGAAGTCAGGGGATTGATCAGGTAGGCGAGCAGCAGTGCGACCGCAAAGGGTATGAGCACGTCGCTCAGATAGGCGATCAGGGTGATCAACAGCCAAATCACGCCCACGGCGATTGCGATGCGGACTACGCGGTCGAAGGTAAAGGGACTTTCGGACAGCATGTGCATGACCCGGGACGGAACGTCGATCTTGACGGAAAAGCCGTGTATTCAAGTAGGCGCAGGGAAGGAGGATGTCAAGCAAATACAGGAAGACGTACAATCTCTTGACCCGCCTTCGCCGGCGGGTCTATATTCACCACGCACCGACGGTAGATTCGATACAATTCCACCAATCCCCGGAACCTCCATGCACAAGATACTATCCGTAATGCTGCTGGCCGCGGCCGTCCTGCCACCGGCCGGTATTTCCTATGCCCAGTACACTAATTCTGTCGGCGTTGCACTCCCGGCCGACGCTGCGCCGCCCGACCAGCAGGTTTTCCGGGTGATGAGCCCGGAACCGCGCAGCCTCGACATCCAGATCAACCTGTACGACGGGGAATCCACGCTCCTGCCCTTCGAAACCCTGCTCATCCGGGACGAGCTCTGGCAGCCCATACCCGGCGCCGCCACCCACTATGACGTCTCCGACGACGCCACGGAATGGACGTTTCATCTCCGGCCCGGCGCCAGGTGGAGCGACGGCCGGCCCGTTACGGCCCATGACTTCGTCTTTGCTTTCAGGCGGATGCTCGATCCGGCCAACGCCAATCCCTACGCCTTCTTCTACTACGATATCCGAAACGCGAAAGCCATCAGCCTCGGGGAGATCACCGACCTTTCCCGGCTCGGGGTCCGCGCCGTCGACGATCTCACGCTCCGGGTGGACATGGAACGCAGCGCGCCCCACTTTCCCCACGTGGTATCCTTCGGACTGGCCTACCCCGCGCCGCGCTGGGCTGTAGAAAAACACGGTCGGAAATGGACCGAGGTCCAGAACATTGTGTCGAACTCCGGTTTCCGCATGTCCGAATGGGCGACCGGCAGCCACATGACCTTCGTCCCCGATCCCATGTACAACGGCCCCCACAAGCCCCTGCTGGAAAAGGTCATCCATCCATTCCGCTACGCGGCGGCACAGACCGTCCTGGCCTATGAGAACAACGAAGTGGATGTGGAGACGGTCGATATCAACGACATGGACCGGATCGAACGGCATCCCGTACTCAGCCGGGAACTCGTGAAGACGCCGGGAAGAACGACCTGGTACCTGTTCTTCAAGGTGGCGGAGCCGCCCTTCGACGACATCCGCGTGAGAGAAGCCTTCGCCCGGGCACTGGACCGGGACGCGATTTGCCGGGTCGTCCTCAGGGGCGCGGCGGCGCCGGCCTATTCCATGATGCCGCCCGACTTCAAGGAATATAACGGCGACGCGATGAAACCGTACCAGGCATTCGACCCGGTCCGCGCGAAGGCGCTGATGCGGGAGGCCGGCTATCCGAACGGCAGGGGGTTTCCGAGACAGGAAATGTGGCTGCGCGCGCCGACGCCGTCCATGAAGATGGCCGGCGAAGCCATTCAGAGCATGCTGCTGGAACACCTGGGGGTCGACGTCACCGTTCGTACGCTCGACCGGACGGCCTACATGAGCAAGTTGTACAACTGGGAAATGGACTTCGGCTTTCTGCGGTTCGTCGCCGATTACATGGATCCGCGCAACATGCTCGACATGACGTGGCACTCCCAGCCGAAAGGCGCGGGACGGCACGACTGGGCACAGCCCGAATTCGACGCGCTGGTCGAAAGAGCCGGGGCTGCGTTGGACCCGGTCCTGCGAACGGACCTCTACCGGCAGGCGGAGGAGATACTCGTGAGGGACTACGCCGCCGCCTTCGTCTTCCATCCCCTGACGCTTCAGCTCCGCAAGTCCAACCTCAAGGGCTATTCCAGGGACTACGACGGTATCGTGGGAGCCCTCATGTATTCCCGGCTATACAAGACCCGGGAGTAACTTCAGACGGATACCCTACCGATGCCGTTCAGGCCGAGGTGTCTGGACGAGCCTTGGGACCGTTTAGGCCGCGGGACCCGGACAAACGATCCGCAACGCGCCGGGCACCGCGATGATCTCCACGGGAGTCTCGCCTACGGGCTCGCCATCGGCGAACAGCACGACCGGTCGCTCCGTTTCCATGCTCAGGCTGCCCGTCCTGTAGGAGAAGATGTCGGGGTGTGTCAGGTGCCCGCCCCAGTAGACCCGGGGAAATACGCGCAGGATTCGGCTTGCGCTCATCATGCGCACAAGGCAGATGTCGAGGACTCCGTCCGCCGGGTCGGCGTTCGGCGCGATCCTGATCCCGCCGCCGTACGTGCTGGTATTCCCGGTAGCCGCGAGCAGGACCGTCTGGTCGATGGTGCCGAAGTCTCCGGTCATGCGCAATGACACGCCGCGATAGACGCGCAGCATGCGCGCCAGGCCCCACAGATAGGCCGCCGTGCCCCTGAAAGGGACCTGTCCTTCGTACACCAGCCTGGCTACCTCCGAATCGAATCCCAGCGTCACCACCGTCGCGAAGTACCGGTCGTTCACCTTGCCCAGGTCGAAGGGACGGACGTGGCCCTGCAGCAGGACGGATGCGGCCTTGTCGGGCGCGCCCGGAATTCCCATCGCCCGGGCGAAGTCGTTGCCGCGTCCGCAGGGAAGAATGCCGAGGGCGACGTCCGTTCCGGCCAACCCGTTCACTACCTCGTGGACGGTTCCGTCGCCCCCGCAGGCGGCGACGCAGGCATACCCCTCCTGCACTGCTTCCGCCGCGAATGCCTCCGCCTCGCCCCGC
The DNA here is from genome assembly GCA_026705925.1 of Gemmatimonadota bacterium. GTDB lineage: Bacteria > JAAXHH01 > JAAXHH01 > JAAXHH01 > JAAXHH01 > JAAXHH01. Next base: position 70,048 of record JAPOZT010000028.1, on the reverse strand, counting down.
GAAGAGGTAGGGCGGATCTCGACGTCCGCATGGTTTGCGGCCAACAGGTCCCGCACCCGCTCCGCGTATCTCATGCCGCGTCCGCTGCCCGATGTCGGATTCGCGACGATGAGAATCTTACCGGTCATTTAATATACCTTCTCCCAATATACCTTACTCCAGGCAAAGTAGACTGCGCCGACCCCGCGCGCGGCGCAACACATCCCGGGACCCGGATGCGCTCGGCCGGAGCCACAGGATACGCCCGTCGGGACCCCGGGCCGAACATCTTGACAGGGGCCGCCCCCCGTCCTAAGATAGTGGGCTGGCCGGACAAAGCCAATGCAACCCATTGGATCGACGGTCGCAAGGACGTAAATCGCGCAAGGACCTACACCGCACAGATTTAAAACATTCCTCATCCGGACCACGGAATGACTGACTTCAGAAACCTCTTCGATCTGACCGGCCGCAACGCGCTGGTCGTCGGCGGCGGGAGCGGCATCGGCAGGAGTTCCGCCCTGTGTCTGGCACAGTTCGGCGCCCACGTGGTCTGCGCCGATGTACGGCAAGAGGCGGCGGAATCCGTCCAGGGAGAGATACGCAAGGACGGCGGCTCGGCCGATGCGGTAGCGCTGGATATGCGCGATACGGGCCATATACAGCGCGTGCTCGACCGGATTCCTCCCCCGGACGTCCTCGTCAGCACACCCGGTGTCAACATACGCAAACCGCTCCTCGAGTACACCGACGAGGAGTACGACCAAGTCGTCGATCTCAACCTGAAAGGCACCTTCCGCCTGGTGCGCGAAGTCGCCCAGTCCATGTCCGAGTACAGCGGGGGCAGTATCATCGTCTTCTCGAGTATCCGGTCACAGGTCGTAGAGCCCGGCCAGGGCGTCTACGCCGCGACGAAGTCCGGCGTGGTGCTCATGATCCGCGCGCTGGCGGCCGAACTCGCCGACCAGGGCGTGCGGGCCAACGCCATTGCCCCGGGCGTGGTGGACACGCCGCTGACCGCCCAGATCAAACAGCATCCGGAATGGTACGGCGCGTATGCCGACAAGACGATGCTCCGGCGATGGGCTAGGCCCGAAGAAATCGCGGGCGCCGTCCTCTACCTGGCTTCGGACGCCAGTTCTTACACCACCGGTTCCGTCATGTTCGTCGACGGCGGGTGGACGGCGGCGGACGGCCGCTTCGATCCCTTCGGCGGCTGACGGCCGAACGACGCACTTACGCGAATCCACCCTAGTCCCATCCCCCGGCGATGCGATGCCCTTCCTGAACATCCTGCTCGACATCATCGCCCCGATTTTCGTCCTCATCTCCCTCGGTTATCTGTTTCAAAAGAAATGGCATTTCGATATGCAGGCCCTGACGCGGATCCTGCTGTACCTGGTCATGCCCGCGACCCTCGTCGTATCCCTGACCCAGTCCGAACTCTCCGCCGATTTCGTCTGGGATACCAGCGTATTCTGCCTGCTCATGCTGGTCGCGCTCTATGTCCTGAGCCTGGCCGGTTCCCTGATCATGCGGTATCGGAAGGACATGAAGCAGGCCTTCAGCCTGTCGGTGATGTACTACAACAGCGGCAACTATGGCTTTCCGGCAAGCGAACTGGCCTTTCCCACCCTGGGCCTGGCCGTGCAGTCCATCGTCCTGGCCGTCCAGAACTTCCTCGTGTTCACCCTGGGGCTGTTCTTCGTCTCGGTCGGCCGTATTTCGGCCCGGAAGGCGTTCCTGCAGTCTTTCAAGATGCCCTTCGTATACGCGCTGATCCTGGCCTTCGCCATCCGGAACTTCGGCCTGGAACTTCCCGGCTTCGTCTGGCTTCCCATCGAATACCTGGCCGAGGCGCTCGTTCCCATGGCCCTGGTCACCCTTGGCATGCAGCTGGCCAGGACCCGCATCACGCAAGCATGGCAGGCCAGCCTGGCGTCTCTGGTATGCCGCCTGGTGATTTCCCCCCTGATCGGCTACGGGCTCGTGCTCCTGCTGGACATCGATCCAAGGATCGCCCCGATCCTGGTGGTGTCCACCAGTTATCCCACTGCGATCAACACCGTGCTGATCGCCATGGAATTCGGCAGCAGGGAGGATTTCGCGGCCAACGCCGTGTTCCTGTCCACCGTCTGCAGCATCGTCACGGTCGCGGTGGTGATCTTCCTGGTCAGGTGAGTGCCGGCCGGCGGGGGCGTTGAGTGCCGGCCAGACCGGTGAGTGCCGGGCGACCGCCGGTCGATTTACGTGGAAGTCCAATCTGAGCACGCCGGCCGAAAAACGGGTGTCTCCGGCTCAGACGTACCCGTCGCGGTCGCCGTACACCCGGGCACCCTTGCTGACGGCCGTTGAAAGAGCACCCAGCGGATTGTCGGACCCCGGGTACCTGTCGCCGTGGGACATGCCGTTCTCGAGCTTGAGCACGCCACGGGGACACACGGCCGAACAGACCCCGCATCCCACGCAGGAAGACCGGACGATGTTCTCTCCACGCTCGGCGTAGGCCCGCACGTCGATCCCCATTTCGCAATAGGTGGTGCAGTTGCCGCAGGACATGCACTGGCCGCCGTTGGTCGTGATGCGGAAGCGGGAGAAGAAGCGCTGGATGATGCCCAGCACCGCGGCCATCGGGCATCCGAAGCGGCACCAGACCCGGTTGCCGAGGACGGGATAGAACCCTACGCCGATGACGCCCGCGAAGACGGCGCCGATGTAGAATCCGTACCATTGCTGCAGCGGAGCGGATATGCTGCTCAGCGCGCCTTCGGACGTGCTGCTCACCCAGAGCACGGCCGTCGTCAGGATGATCAGCAGGAGCACGGCGTAGATGATCGCCCGTTCAATCTTCCACGACACCGTCGACTTGGGCGTCAGGTGCCGCCAGGGATCGCCGAGGGTCTCTGCGAGTCCGCCGCAGCCGCATACCCATGAGCAGTACCACCGCTTGCCGTAGAAGTAGGTCAGTACGGGCGTGGCGATGAAGGAGCAGACCGTGCCCCAGAACACCATGAATGAGCCCAGGGCGCCCGGACTGTTGACGAGGTAATCCACGGTGCCGGGGAACAGGTAGTCGTACTTCAGCGGCCAGAAATAGCTGAAATAGAACTCCGGCTCGTTCAGGGCGCGGAGTAAATGGGGCAGGATAAAGGCCAGCACCAGTTGAAAGAACATGACCGAAATGGTCCGGATGATGTGGTAGCGGTTGTGGCGGTACCGCATGAACATGCGGAATCCGAAGAGCACCACGGCCATGGTGTAGAGAAACCCGTAGAGAAACCACTGGTTCGCCGGTTGTCCCGCCAGGGTCTGCGAAAGCGGCTCGACGAGCGCGATGGCGCGGGCCAGATATTCGGGCCACCAGTACAGCACGACGTAGAACCCGGTGAGCGCGATGCCCAGTGCCCAGGCGATCGCGCCGCGGTGCGTGGTGTTGCCGAACATGATGCCGTCGTGCTTGATGCCGGGCACGGTGTCCTTGTAGGCGAACCAGGCGTAACCGATCGTACCGGCCGTCAACAGGCCGAAGGAGAGCAGGAAGGGCGTCCAGGTGCCGGCGAGGGGCATACTGCCGAGCAGGGAGACGGCGAGGGCGAGGAAACCCAGTCCGATCACGCCTGCGGAGACCATCATGCCCGGGTTCCTGGGCGCCTCGGCCGCGGTGGCGGGCTCGCCGAAACCGTCGGCCTCTTCGTCGTAGAAGTACGCAATGGTCTCCGGGTCGATCAACGTCGTTCCAGCGGGCGTTGTGCTCATGCGAGTTGCTCCTTTAACGAGCGAACGATTTCCGTCTCGTGGTGGACGAAAAACTCCGGATCGAAGTTGGCTTCCTCCAGGTGATCCAAGACGTACTCCACGGTACGCCGTTCGGCGATCCAGCGTTCGCACACCTCATGGCGGGCGCGGATTCCCATGAAATTGAAGGCCTTGATGCAGCCGTCGGCGACGACGACGCGGACGGCGTGGCGGTGGGAGGGATGTTCCCAGTAGAGGTGCTGCTCGCCGGGCTGGGGGGTGCTCAGGATCATGCCGTAGGTCTGGTACTCCAGGTCGAAGAACTTGGCTGAGTTGAACCAGATCCCCGGATCGTACGCGATATCCTCTCCGGCCAGCACTTCACCGGCGGCCTTGCCCTGTTTCTTGCCCGTGTACCAGACCTGCTGGATCAGGTTGCGGCCTCCGTTCCGGCTGACGATTTCCGCGCAGTCTCCGGCGGCGTAAATGTCGGGGATGTTCGTGCGGAAGGAATGGTCGACCAGGACGCCCCGGCCGGTTTCGATGGGGGTCGACGAAACCAGGTCCGTATTGGGCGAAACGCCCGGCGTCAGGCCGACCAGCTGGCAGTCGATCCGGTCGTCGAACTCGGTGACCACCGCTTCGACCCTGCCCGACCCGTCGTCCACGATCTCCTTCAGGTTGGTCTCCCGGATCAGGCCGATGCCCTGCTCCTCGATCAGCCGGTTGATCATGCCCGACTCCTCCATGGGCAGGATGTTGCACCAGTAGGACGCCTCGCGGATGAGGAAGGTGACGTGGATGTGCCTCGAATGGAGCATCTCGGCCAGTTCGATGCCGATCAGCCCTCCACCGACGATGACCGCGCTACGGGTCCGCTCCGCGTTCTTGTACAACTGGCGCAGGTCTTTCAGGTTGTACAGGCCCTGAACGCCCTCGAGATCCTGCCCCGGCCAGCCGAACTTGTTCGACTTGGCGCCGGTGGCGATCAGCAACCGGTCATAGGGCAGCCGACCGTTCCGGTGCAACACCAGTTGCTTGTCCTCGATATCGATGCCGGTGACCCAGTCCCTGACCAGGTCCAGGCGCTGGTCGCGCCAGAAACGGTCCTCGAAGGGTTTCGTCGCCTCATAGGTCATGTGCCCCATGAAGATGTACATGAGGGCGGGGCGGGAATAGTGGTAGGCCGATTCACCCGAAACCAGCGTGATCTTCCAGTCCGGCTGAAGCTGCCTGAGCCGCGTGGCGGCCGTTACGCCGGTTACGCCGTTCCCAACGATCACAGTGTGCAATTGTGATCCACCTCCTCAGGCCGTTCGCCCGTAGAACAGTTGCTGTACCTCCCGGCTGTTGCGGACATTGGGCCGGTCTTTGTAGCAGAACACGGCGACGTACCGGGTCAACGGCCCCTCGACGGGAGTCACCCGGTGCATGGACCGGGAGCCGACGAAGAGGATGAGCGTGCCGGGTTCCACCGCGAGCGTGCGTATGTCGGTATAGGTGCCAAGCAGCACCTGGTCGACGATCTCGTAGCCGTCTCCATCGGCGGGACGCACGTCCGGGGCGTACTCGAAAACACCGCCCGCTTCGGGTGCCTGAAGCATCAGGGTGGTCGTCGCTTCGGATTCGTCGAAATGCCAGCCGTGATTCTGTCCCTCGCGCATGACGTTGACGGTCAGCGCGGCCAGCGGGTCCGCCATCCGGTAGTAGTGTTCCTTGTCGAGGACATCGGCGACAAAGGACAGGAGCGGATCCCAGACGTACAGCCGGTGCAGGCCGTCGGAGGAACGGAACTGGTCGAAGGCGACCGAATCCAGTTCCGTAGCCTGGGGCCTCCGCCGCGGGTGGTCGGACGGAAAGGCGTCGTCGTGTTCTTCCAGGTAGACGTTATGGGGATTCCGGCATGTAAAGGCGTCCGGGGCGGCGCGGTCCACCTCCGCCACCATGCGAACCCGCGCCTCCTCCGTGATGAAGCCGGGCAGCAGGCAGGCGCTCTGCACCGCCAGGTCGTCCCGGCACCTGGCGACCAACGCGTTGTATGCGACCGATCCGGGCTGGTGAATGGGGTAGGTCGTCGCGTCGATGAGTTCCAGCGCCGAATCGTTCACCTCGAGGTTCCCTTTCCGCTTTGCCAGCTGTCCGCCTGGCCGTGGCCAGTCCCGCCTTGACTTCGGCCGGCCGTTCCGGTAAAATGGACGTTCGTTTTCGACTTCTCTATGCCCGTGTCGGCCGCCGCCGCACGTGTTGGATGCAACTGACGCCGCACGTGTTGGATGCAACTGACGCCGCACGTGTTGGATGCAACTGCCGCCGCACGTGTTGGATGCGGCAGCCACCGCACCCGTGGCATGCGGTTGCCAGACGGAACGCCTTCTACCCTCAATATATGGCAATTCCGAGCGATCAAAAAGAAAAGACTGGCCTGGTCCGCCAGCTTGGCCTTTTCGACACGACGATGATCATCATCGGCATCGTGATCGGATCGGGGATCTTCCTCACGACCGGCCTGATGGCACGGGGCATACCGTCGGCTTCACTCATTCTGCTGGCCTGGCTGTTCGGCGGCCTGCACGCCCTCGCCGGCGCGCTGGCCTACGGTGAGCTCGGCGCCGCCATGCCCCGGGCTGGCGGCCAATACGTCTATCTCCGGGAAGCCTACGGTCCGTTCTGCGGATTCCTGTTCGGCTGGGTGTCCTTCACCATGTACCTGACCGGCATCATCGCCGCCCTCGGCGTGGGATTCGCCGAGTACGCGGGGTACTTCATCCCCGCATTCGGGATGACCAACGTGTTCTTCGAAACCGAAATCGCCCTGCCGGGTTGGACCTTCCCATACACGCTCTCCGCCGGACACCTTACCGCGCTCGTCCTCGTCCTCCTGCTCACGGTGGTGAATTACCGCGGCGTGACCTTCAGCAAGTACATCACCAACGTTTCTTCGGTGATCAAGGTCGCCGCACTCGGATTGTTCATCCTGTTCGGGCTCTGGACCGGGTCCACACAACCGATCGACTTTCGTATCAATACGCAGGGGATCGACTTTGGACAGCTGGTGGTCGCCTTCGGCGTCGCCCTGATCGCCGTGTCCTGGGCCTTTGCCGGCTGGGAAGAGGTCACCTTCGTCGCCGGCGAAGTCAGGCAGCCAGGGCGGAACCTGCCGCGCGCCCTGGTCCTGGGCACGGCGACCGTCACCATCGTCTACCTGCTGGTGAACTACATCTACCTGAAAGCGTTGCCGGTGGGGGAGATGGCCGGGGTCGTCCGGGTCGGGGAAGCGGCCGCCAACGTGCTCTTCGGTGAAACCGGCGCCTTACTGCTTTCGGCCGCCGTAATCGTGTCCATCGTCGGCGCGCTGAACGCCACCGTCCTGGTGGGCCCACGCGTCTATTTCGCTATGGCGAGGGACGGGCTGTTCTTCAGGCGGGCGGGATCGGTACATCCCAGGTTCCGCACGCCGGGGCCGGCGGTGGTGTTTCAGGCGGCCTGGGCCTGCGTGCTCACCCTCAGCGGCACCTTCGAAGACCTGATCACCTTCGTCACCTTCGCCAATCTCATGCTGTGGATCGCCGGCGCCGCCGCGGTGTTCACGCTTCGAAGGAAACGGCCCGACCTGCCCAGGCCCTACCGCGCCTGGGGCTACCCGGTCGTCCCCCTGCTGTTCATCGCCGGTTCCGCCGGGATTCTCTTCAACATGCTCTTCGAGACGCCCGTCGAATCCATCGCGGGCCTCGCGCTTACCGCCCTGGGCATCCCCGCCTACCTTTACCTGCGGCACCGCACGCCGGCATCGACTGCAACAGAAAGCCAGGGCGGTGTCCAACAGTGACTGGCCGGCCTGAGGACGTCAGTCGCCTTCTCCTTTACGACAGGGCAGCCTCGTAACGATTTCCCATCAGGGTACGTAGACCAGTCCGCCCGCGGGGCCGAGGGGGATGCCCATCGCCATCCAGACCACGAGAAGCAGCGTCCAGATCACCGAGAAAACGACGGTATAGGGAAGCATCGTGGAGATCAGCGTGCCCATGCCCCCTTTGGGCACGAACTGGCGCATGAAGACCAGGATGATCACGAGGTAGGGGTTCAGGGGCGTGATGGTGTTGCTGACGGAGTCGCCGATCCGGTAGGCCGCCTGCGTCAGCTCGGGACTGATGCCCACCATCATGAACATGGGAATGAAGATCGGCGCGAAGAGGGCGTACTTGGCGGACATGGAGCCGATCAGCAGGTTGAACACCAGCGTGACGAGGATGAAGGCGATCATCAGCATCCACGCCGGCATCTGCGCCTGGCCGAGAGCCTGGCCGCCGGCCATCGCCAGCATCTGGCCGAGTCCCGAATACTGGAAGTAGGCGATGAACTGGGCGGCGAAGAAGGCCAGGACGATGATCGGGGCCATGGTGGCGATCGTTTCGATGAGCAGCCTGGCCGCGTCCTTGTCGCTCTTGATGGCGCCTACCGAGATCCCGTACACGATGCCGGGCAGGATGAAACAGAAGAGCAGCAGGGGCACGATGGCCTCCACCCACCGGTCGAACAGACTGCCGGTGCCGTGCAGCGGAGCGCCGGGCCACAGGATCATGAACACGATGGCCGCGAGCACAGCGCAGAACGCCAGGGACGCCCGGGTCATGCCCCGCTTCTCCACCGCGGTCAGGGCATGTTCTTCCGGACCGTCGGACGACGGGGGCGCGGGTCCGCCTTCCTCGGGCGGCTTGCCCGCCAGGCGCCGCTCGACGAACCAGGCCGTCACGAGCCATCCCGCCAGGGTCATGATCACCGTCGACACGATCATGAAATACCAGTTGCACGTGGCGGCGACCTGATAGGCCGCGTCGATCGTCTGCGCCCCTGCCGTGGAAAGGCCGGCCAGCAAGGGATCCAGGCCCGTCACGAAGAGGTTGGCGTTGAATCCCGCGGACACCCCCGCGAATACCGCGGCAAGGCCGGCCAGCGGAGACCGGCCGACCGCCTTGTACAGCGCGGCCGCGAGGGGCGGCAGTATGACGTATCCGGCGTCGAGCGTCATGGACGACATGATGCCGATGAAGACCATGGCCGGGGTCAGCAATCGGCCCGGGACCGCCAGCATGAAAGCCTTGAGCAGGGCACCGATCATGCCTGTCCGTTCCGCCACGCCGATGCCCAGCATCCCGACCAGCACGACGCCGAGGGGCGGAAACCGCATGAAGTTCTCCACCATGTTGGCCACGACCCAGAAGAGGCCGTCCCGGGTAAGCAGGCTGGTGGACCTGAAGGTCTCACCCGTCTCGTGCCATTCCACGCCGACCGAACCGTCCGGCAGGACCACCTGTTCCGGCAGGCGCTGGACCACGGTCCACTGGCCGCGCGCCGCGATGTCGGAGAGGACGATGATGAACAGAGCGCCGATCAGGAAGAGCGTCGCGGGATCCGGCAGGCGGTTCCCGACCCGCTCGATGGTGTCGAGGAATCCGCCTGAAGCCGATGCGCCCGCCGATGTCGCGCCCGCCGGTGCTGCGCCCGCGGGTGCCGGTTGCTGCTGCGGGGGTGGTTGCCGATTATCGGTATTCATGGCCCTTCCGTGGTGTATTCTGAGGCTGGAGGCGCCGCCATCGTGGAGGTTCGGCCCGGCATGTTCATTGTGCGGGGTTGGAAGGCTTCTCCTTCAACAGGTCGTTCAGCGCAGCCTCCAGGTCCGCATGTTCGAACTGGAAACCCGCTTCCCGAAGCCGTTCGGGTTCGACGCGCGCGCTCGCGAGCAGCAGGTCGCTTCCCATCTGGCCGAACAACAGGCGTACGGCGAAGGCGGGTATGGCAAAAGGGGTAGGACGACGCAGTACCTGGCCCAGCGTCCTGGTAAATTCCGCGTTGGTGACGGGCTGCGGCGAAACCGCGTTGACGGGACCGGCGAGCACATCCGATTCCAGGGCATAACGTATGATGGAAACCAGGTCGTCCCGGGTGACCCAGCTCATGTACTGGCGCCCGTCTCCGACCTTTCCTCCCAGGGCCAGGCGGAAGGGCGTACGCATGGCGGCCAGCGCGCCGCCATCCGGGGTCAGCACCATGCCGATGCGCAGGTTCACGACCCGGATCCCGGCGTCCCGGGCCGGTTCCGTCGCTGCTTCCCACTGCTGGCTAACCTCCGGCAGAAACCCTTCCCCCGGCGGCGATGCCTCCCCTAGCCTTTCATCGGCGCGGTTGCCGTAATAGCCGGTGGCCGACGCGCACACCAGGACCGAAGGCGGCGACGCCATCCCGGCGAGAAACGCACACAGGTTGCGCGTGGGGTCCACACGGCTGTCGCGGATCCGGGCCTTCTTGGCCCCGGTCCACCTTCCCAGGATCGACTCGCCCGCCAGGTGGGCGACGGCGTCAATGGAACCGGGTTCGTCCCAGTCAAAGCCGCCTTCCGAGGTGGACCAGTAGACCGCCCCGTCGCCAGCCAGGTCCCTGGACCGGACCAGGCGAAAGACGCGATGGCCCCACTGCTCGAGGCAGGTGATCAACCGGCGGCCGATCAATCCGGATCCGCCGGTTACGAGTATGGTCATAGTGTGGCGAAAGTTAAAACCGGCGCGACACGGTGTCAAGGCCGTGGAGACCGCCCGGCGTCAAGGCCGGGGGACCGGGGGGCGTGAGGCCTGGCTGCCCGGCCTTCCCGCCAGAACTCCGCGCACGGCCTCCTTGTCCGCCCACCCCGACCGGGTATTGTGGTTTGACTCGCTTCGACGATTCCCGTAGTATCCAGATAGCGCGATGGAGTTCCGTGCCGGCCGCCCGTCGGCGCCACGCACCCGCCGCGCCTCGACCGAAGCAGTAACCTGGACGGGAGCGACGGATTCCCATGCATGTCTACCGGTTGCATCGCACGCAGATCCTGCCCATATCCCTGGATGCCGCCTGGGATTTCCTGTGCCGGCCCGAGCACCTGCGCGACCTTACCCCGCCGGGTGTCGGCCTGACCGTTACTTCCGATCTCCCGGACCGCATGTACCCGGGTCTCATCATCACGTACCGGCTTGGACTTTATTCGATGTTCTACTTTAACTGGGTAACGGAAATCACTCAGGCAGAACCACTTAGCTACTTTATCGACGAACAGCGCTCAGGTCCGTACAGGTTCTGGCACCACGAACATCGGCTGCGTGCCGTGGAGGGCGGCGTGGAAATGAAAGACCTGGTCCATTATGCCTTGCCATTTGGTTTGCTGGGCCGTATGGTACATGCGGCGATCGTGAAGAACCAGCTCAACGCCATTTTCGACTACCGGCGCGAAGTCCTCGCCGAAAGATTCGGCCGTCCCGTACGCTAAGGGTTCATTCGCTCCCGACCACCGACAAAGTCTGATTCTCTCCGCAAGTCCCCGGTACCATGAACGACCTCATCATCGTATTTCTGCTGGTCGCGTTCAACGGCTTCTTCGTAGCCGCGGAATTTGCCCTGGTCAAGATCCGGATGGCCGAGATCGAGGTCATGGTCCAGGATGGAAGCCGAACCGCACAGACCGTTCGGAATATACTGCAGAACCTGGATACCTATCTATCCTCGTGCCAGTTGGGGGTGACACTCGGAAGCCTGGGCCTGGGCTGGTTCAGCGAACGGACGATGGCCGCACTGCTCGAACCGCTCGTGCTGTCCCTGGGTTTTTCCGCGGCAACCGCCCACCTTATCGCGATCCCGCTCGCCCTCGTGGTGATGACCTTCCTGCTCATCACAGCCGGCGAGCTCGTCCCCAAGTTCGTCGCCCTGCAGAAGTACCGGCAGGTGGCGCTGGTCATCGGCATTCCCCTCGTCCTGTTCTACAGGGTGTTCAGGCCCTTCATCTGGCTGCTGAACGTAAGCGCGAATCTCATGCTGAGGTGCCTGGGCATCCGGGTAATCGACGCCCACGGCGAATCGTTCACCGAATCGGAGCTGCGCATCGCCCTGGTCAGCATGGTGGCCGGAGGGCACGTTTCCCGGCGGGAACGCCGGATCATGGAGAACGTGCTCGATCTCGAGGAGAAGGTGGCCCGGCGCTACATGCTTCCCCGCAACCAGATCGTGTTCGTGAACCAGAACGATCCCACCGAAGAAAAACTGCGCGTCGTGGCCGAATCCGGACACACGCGCTTCCCGCTGTGTGACGAGGACCTGGACCAGATCATTGGGATCATTCACGTCAAGGACCTTATGAAGGGCTTCTACGACGAAGACCCGTTCACCTCTCTCGAAAGTATCGCCCGTGAGCCGCTGTTCCTGCCCGAGACCATCCGCCTCGACGCACTTCTCCTGGAGTTCCAGCGGCGCAATTCCGTACTGGCCGTCCTGGTGGACGAGTTTGGAACGGTTTCCGGGATGATTACGCTGGAGAACGTGCTGGAAGAACTGGTAGGCCCGATTCAGGACGAATTCGACAGTGAGGCGCCGCTCATCGTACGCACCGGACCCCACCGGTTCGAGGTCGAAGCCAGTTGCCCAGTCGACCAGGTCGTACGCGCCTGCGGGCTGGAACTGTCCGATGAATTGACTTCGGATACCACGGGCGGGGTCATGACCGAACTGCTGGGCCACATACCCCGGCAAGGGGAACAGGTCCAAGCCGGCACGCACCTGATGACCGCGCTGCGCGTAGAGCCGACCCGCGTCCAGCGGCTCAGGATCGATCGAATGGCCGGTATGCCCGATGCCGCGGATGCGGATGCGGGAAAGGATCAGGGATAGGCGCTACGCAACCTGGCCGATCCGGTCCGGGGCGGAAGCCTCGTCCAGTTTGCTTCGTATCTCGAAGGGCAGCTGCCAACCCGCTCCACCACAGACCTCTTCAACGTGTTCCGGTAGATCGGGTCCCGTCATGGCGGCCGTCACCTCCGGATGATCCAGGATCCATGCGAAGGCGACCTGCGCGGGGGTTCTGTCGAGTTCCGCGGCCGCATCGATCAACGTGGCGACGAGATGATCGACGGCCGGGGTCATGATCTTCCTGAACCGATCGATATCCTTCGCCCAGACCGAGCCCGCGGGAGGATCCTCGCCGCGCCTGCACCGGCCCGTAAGCAGGCCGACGGCGATGGGGCTGTAGGACATCATCCCCAGCCCGTGCCGGCGGCACCGGTCGAGCAGTTCGGTCTCCACGCCGGACCGATGGATCAGGTTGTACTGGTTCTGCAGGCATGCCGGCGTCGTGAAACCGTGCCTGTCGGCCACCCACAGCGCTTCGACGACCTGGGCGGCCGTGTAGTTGCACATGCCGACGTACCGGGCCTTGCCCTGCCTCACCACGTCGTTCATGGCGTCCAGGGTCTCGTCCAGGGGCGTTTCGTGATCGAAGTGGTGCAGAAGATAGAGATCAATGTGATCCAGTCCCAGGCGCTTCAGTGAGCGGTCAATCTCCCGCATGATATGATAGCGGGAGGTGCCCTTGTCGTTCGGCCCCGGCCCGATCTCGCTCCAGACCTTGCTGGTGATCACCAGGTTGTCCCGCTTGTCCTTCATGGCGGCAAGGGCCTTGCCCAGCACTTCCTCGCATCGTCCGCCGAAATAGAAGTTCGCGCAGTCGATGAAATTGATCCCGAGATCCACCGCCGTTTCGATCGTGCGTATACAGGTTTTCTCGTCCGTATGGCCGGCCCAGAAACCCCGGAACGCCGTACCGAGACAGATGGGAGACACGCGCACGCCGTAGCGTCCGAGTTGCCGGTATTCCATGTGATCCTCTCAGGTTTCGGGCGCGGCTAAAGCCCGGTACCGTCCCGGTTGCGCCGCAGTCGCATGTGTCGCAGGTATGGAACGGTATGGCAATGTAGCATCTCGACGACAAATACAAAGCACAATCTGCCGCCCGCCCGGCCAGCGGATCGTACGATCATCTTGACAGGACCACGGGACGGGGTATCTATGGCAGTAATGCGTTCCCGGATTCCCGCCGGGTTCCAGGCGAGTTGTCAACAGATCATGGCCATCAGAATATGACTGAAACCGAATCGAAAGCCACATCTCCCATCGGTCTCATCGACTGCGACCTCCATCACGGGGTTGAGAAGATCGAGGACCTTTTCCCCTTTCTCCCCGCACACTACGTGGAATACGTGAAGGACTTCGGATCCATGATGCCCGGCCTGGGGTACACAAACCTTCCGAAGGGCGGCTGCCGGGCCGAACTCTGGGAACACACCGAAACCCATCCCAGCAGCAACATCGAACTGGCACGCAAGCACCATCTCGATGAATACGGAATCGATATTGCCCTGCTGACCGGGGTGACGGTGTACGGCGCGGCGGTGCATCCGGACGCGGACTACGGCGCCGCCATGTGCCGGGCCTTCAACGACTGGACGCTGGATACCTGGACCGAGGCGGACGGCCGATTCCGCGCGTCGGTGGCCATCGCGCCTACGGACCCGAAGCAGGCGGCCGCGGAAATCCGACGCATCGGCGGCCGTCCCGAGGTGCTGCAGGTCATCATGCCTGCAGGGGGGCGAATGCCCTTCGGCAACCGGTTCTACGACCCGATCTACGAGGCCGCGCAGGAGTGCCGGCTGCCCATGTGCGTGCACTTCGGCGTCGAAGGCGCGGGCGTCGCCGGCGCCCCCACGGCCGCCGGATACCCTTCCTATTACCTGGAAATGCGCATGGCCCGGCCCCAGGTCGCCATGGCGCACGTCTCGAGCCTGATCTGCGAAGGGACCTTCGAGAAATTCCCCGGCCTCAAGTTTCTCTTCATCGAACACGACACCTTCTGGGTCCCGGGCCTCATGTGGCACATGGACGCCGACTGGAAGGCGGTCCGCGATTATACGCCGTGGGTCAAGCGGCTTCCCAGCGAGTACATTCGAGACCACGTCCGGTTCGGTTGCCAGCCCATGGAACAGCCGCCGACCCGGAAAGACCTCAGGACCTTCCTGGAATGGCTGCACGCTGACGAGATCCTCGTGTACGCGAGCGACTATCCCCACTGGGACTGGGAATCGCCGGACTCGGTGCTTCCCGGCGTGGATGCGCGGCTTAAGAACAGGGTGTTCGTGGAGACGGCGAGGGAGCTGTACGGCCTGGACGAACAGGGGAACCCCTGCGAATGAGCCGCCGATACGTGGTATCCACCGTGGATCAACTGCCACCGGGCGATCGGCGCATCGTCCCCGTGGGCGGGCGCGGGGGGATCGGCGTGTTCAACGTCGAGGGGCGGTTCTACGCCCTGCGGAACCGTTGTCCGCACAAGGGCGGACCGCTCTGCCGCGGCCGCCTGCGGCCTCATGTAACGTCGGGTGAAGTATACTCCTTCGAACATCACGAAAATCAGATCCTGAAATGCGCCTGGCACCAGTGGGAATTCGATCTCGCTACCGGCCGGGCGCTCTACGATCCGGCCTTGCGGGTCAAGACCTACCGGGTGGAGATCGAAGCGGACGAAGTGATCCTGTACCTGGATGGACCGGAATTACCTTCGAGGGAAGAAGGGGACCTGCCATGACGATCCGGTTCGCTGTCGCGCTCCTCTCCGCGGCATTAATCGCCTGCACGGCCGCGTTGGCCTGGCCGGACACGAATCCGCCCGCGCCTTACACCAATTCCATCGGCATACCGCTGCCCCCCGACGCGGCCCCGCCCGAGTACCAGGTCTTCACCAGTTTCAAGGCCGAGGACCGGTACCTGGACCTGGCCACCTCCCACTACCAGGTGATCGGTCACGACTATGCCCTGGTCAACGAACCGCTGGTGCGCATGGACCGGGACTACAACCTCCTGCCGTCCGCCGCGACCCGTTGGGAGGTGTCCAGGGACGGGCTCACCTGGACGTTTCACCTGCAACCCGATCTGATCTTCGCCGACGGCCATCCCCTTACGGCCCACGACTTCGAGGACACCTTCAAACGGTGGGCGGACCCGGCCACGGGATTCGATTTCGAATGGTTCTACCGGTCGATCAGGAACTGGAGCGAGGTCGTCGCCGCCGAACTGCCGCTCGATTCCCTGGGCGTCACGGCGCTGGACGATCACACGATCGCCTTTTCAACCGATGATCCCACGCCCTACCTGCCCCTGATCCTGACCTTCAGCTGGGTAACGCCCACGCACCTTTTCGAGAAACACGGTCCGGGCTGGTCGACGCGGCCGGAAACGCTGCTGGGCAGTGGCCCGTTCAGGCTGTTGGAATGGTCGAAGCTGGACCGGATTGTGTTGGCGCCGAATCCCCACTACCGGGGACCCCACAAACCGTATCTCGAAAAAGTGGTCTCGAAGCTTTTCAACGCCGCGGTACCTCCGCCGATGTTGTCGTCCTACGAGGCGGGCGCGGTGGACCTGGCCTCCCTGACGAACCAGGCGGAAATCAACCGCGTTAAGCACGATGCAGGGCTCAGGGACCAGCTCGTCACCTATTCGGCCTTCGGGACCACCTACCTGATGATGGACACCTTCAAGCCGCCTTTCGACGATCTCCGGGTGCGGCAGGCGTTCAGCCACGCCATCGATACCGAAGCGCTGGTCGCGTCCGCCCTTCAGGGCGTCGCTGTTCCCGCGGTGTCCATGTTGCCCGATGGGTTTCCCGCGGCAAACACACGGGAACTCGCGCCTGTTCAGCGATTCGATCCGGTCCTGGCGCGCCGGCTGCTCGCGGAAGCCGGGTATCCGGACGGAAGAGGGTTTCCGCATACGGTGATGTGGATCAGGGGAGCCAATCTACAGGGCGGACAGGCGCCCCAGGCGGTACAGGCCATGCTGAAGCGCAATCTGAACCTGGATATCGGCGTACAGAACACCGAGGCCAAACTGTTCATGGAAACCATGTACCAGGGAAACATCGCCTTCGCCATGATCCCTTACGGTTACGACTACATGGATCCAAGCAACCTGCTTGGCATCTGGCTTTCGACGGGCCGCCATGCCTGGTTCAACCAGCGCTTCGAATCCGTCATGGCGGAGGCCAATCACCTGATCGGCGACCCGGAAAGACGATTAGCGCTCTACGAGGAGGCCGAACGCGTCGTGGTCGAGGACGTGGCCGGCGTGTTCCTGTGGCACAGCCAGCATAACGAGCTCTGGAAGCCTTATCTACGCACCGAGGCTCTCGAGCGGAACAATCGCGGTGGATACGCCATACGCGTCGACAAGCATCTCAACCTGTCGACGACGCTGTACGTCACGGAGGAGGTCTTGAGGGACGGGTCACCTGAGGAGCGGGATCAGGGATTCTGGGACTGGCTCTTCGGATCCGGCCGTTGAAGCACCCTGGCGCTCGAAAACCTCTTGTGCGGCGGCTACGCCCGCGCCTTTCTCCACTTCCCATCCCATGCTGCCCAGGGTCTGTTCCAGCGCAGATATCGTCCGCAGCACGTGCTCCGGTACAGCCATAAAGCCCATGGTCCCGATCCGGGCGAGGCTGCTGATCGCGATGCCGTGCTCTTCGAAGAGGATCCGGCTCAACTCGGCCGCATCCAGATGGACCGGTAACGCGATGCGTGTCGCCACCGGTGCGGCCGACGCCTCGGTTGCGGCTACGATGCCGAGATCCAGGGCCCGCAGTGCCGCATGGACCGCCCTCGACGCGACGTACTGGCGACGATAGACTTGATCCGGCCCCTCGTCCATGATGGACTTCAGCGAGGCGTGCAGCCCCACGACCAGGGTGTATGACGCATGGGGACCGTGGACGGGCCAGTCCCGCGGATGGGGTCTACTTGCCCTGGGTACGCTCCCCTTCTCAAGCGTATTGTACCCCATCGCCGCGCCGCCCTCCATGCCGTAGCGCCGCCAGGAGTGGAGATCGAGGCACATGGCCCGCGGCGGGTTCCTCAGGTTTTCGATCTTGTCCCACGCCTTTTCGCTGGCCACCACGATCGCCAGGCCCTGAGGCGCGTTCAGGCATTTCTGGGGCGTAGTGACGAGTAGATCGATGCCCCAGTCATCGACGCGCACCTCGATCCCACCGAAAGACGACACGCAGTCCACCATGTAGATCACGTGGGGAAACTCGTCCTTCAGCATGCGTCCGATGGCTTCGATGGGATTCAAAGTACCGGTCGTGGTCTCGCAATGGACCAGTGCGACCTGTCTGATTTCCGGGTCGTCGAGCAGTCGCGCTCGGATCGTTTCCGGGGCGACCGACTGCCCTTCCTCGAGTGCGATCACGGCCGTATCCCCGCCTGCGAACCTTGCCAGCTCGGTCAGCAACCGGCCGAAGATGCCGGTCTGGACGGTCAGCACGCGGTCGCCGGACTCCACGGTACCCAGCATGGCCGCTTCCAGTCCGTACACGGCGGATCCCGGTATGAGCATAGGGCCGTTTTGGGTATGCATCAGTTGCTTGAGCAGGAGGCACGTTTCTTTTTCGACGGCGGGATAGTGGGCATAGTAGACCGGCTCCGCAAGCTGCTTACCGATGGCCTCGAGGCAGGCCGGCGAGAGGGGCGTCTGTCCGCAACTCATGTTGATGCGCTGTTCCGCGGGAACGGCAGGCTGTTCACCGGTCATTCCGCACCTCCCTGAATGTCCTCAGCGTTCACCGATGTAGACTTCGGTCCACAACAGGCTTCCCACCGTCCCGTCGGGCCGCCTGGAGTACCCCTTCAACCAGGGCTTGCGCAGGCCGTAACCAATGGGATGATAGACGAACGCCCCGCCGTAGTCGGACACCAGGACCCGTTCGGCTTCCTGGTACATCTCCGTACGCCTGGAGGGATCGGTTTCCCCGATCGCCCGGTCCACGAGATCGTCGAATGCGGGATGGGCCCAGTCCTGGCGCTGCGCCCCCCGCGGCCTGGAATGCCAGGTCATGTCCAGCATGTTCCTCGGGTCCAGGTAGTCCGCCCCCCAGGCGATGAACCCGTGGGGTATCTGCCAGTCGAACAGGGCGCTCATGTAGGAACCCATATCGGCACTGCGGAAGGTGATTCCCACCCCGAGATGGTTCCGCAACATGCCCTGGATCGCTTCTGCGATGCGGCGGGTTATGGGATTGGGCGCCCGCAACCAGGTCTCGATGGTCGGGAATCCCCGTCCCCTCGGGTAGCCGGCCTCTGCCATTAACGCCCTGGCACGTTCGGGATCGTAACCCTGTATCGCCTCGTATGCGGGTCCCACGTAGGCGTCGAATCCCGGCGGAATCATCGAGTAGGCCGGGATGCCGGCACCCTGGAGAATCACACGGCAGATCGATTCGCGATCGATGATGCGGGTAAAGGCTTCACGGACGCGGACATCATCGAAGGGCGGTTCCCGGGTCCTGAAGATGAAGTACCAGGTCTGGTAACTCGGCGAACGGACGATCTCCCTGCCGAGGCGGGGGTCGTTCCGGATGCGTTGAAGTTCCGCCAGATCGACACTCTCCATGTCCACTTCGTCGTTCTCGTAGGGCAGGATATTGGCCGCCGCGGGTTCCCGAAACAACTGCACGACCTGCTCCAGAAAAGGCTTGTGGGGACCGTTATACATAGGGTCCGGCACGTACTTGATGTGGCTGCCGGAGACCCACTCGGCCATTTTGAAGCCGCTGTTGGTGACGATTTTGCCCTGCTCGGTCCATTTTCGGCCGTACTTCTCCACGGACCAGCGCGGCGCCGGGAAGGTATCCGGGAACGATATGATATGCAGGAGATAGGGCGTCGGCTGTTCGGTCTCGATGACCAGGGTCAGGTCGTCCAGCGCACGGACGCCCAGTGCTTCGACGTCGTCGATCAGCCCCAGGTTGATCGCCCGGGCGTTTTTGAAATCGTAGTAGAAGTTCGCGTAGATGTTCGCCGACGCGGGATCGATGTTCCGCCGGAACGTGTATACGAAATCGTGGGCGGTGACCGGTCTTCCGTCGCTCCACCGGGCGCCGGGCCGCAGGTAGAAGGTCCAGGTCAGGCCGTCCTCGGAACGCTCGTACCGCTCGGCCGCGCCCGGAACGGGTTGCATGAACTCGTCGCGCCACATCAGCGTTTCGAAGGGCCGCAACATCAGCCCCTCGTCGTCGTAGGGATGTATGCCGGAGTCGAGGCCGCGCGGCTCCATGTTCATCACGCGGATGACCTGCCGGGACAGGGGCGCGGCGTCGGGAGGCATGACCTTGCCCACCGAATTCCTGCGGGGTTGCTGGCCGGGCTGACCAGGCTGACCAGGCTGACCAGGCTGGCCGGGCTGACCAGAAGATATGGAGATGAAGGCCACGGTCGCCAGGCCGGCGATCAGGGAGAAGAGCATACGCGCCGGACGCATGAGACGCTCCCCGGATGACGAGGACGGGTATGTAAGTCAGAAATGAAGGTAAGGAAAGTGCCGAAGCGCGGATTCGAACCGCGACGGGATTTCTCCCACTGCCCCCTCAAGACAGCGTGTCTACCAATTCCACCACTTCGGCGTCATGACGACCGGCCGGCGGCTGGACCGCCTCACAATGGTCGAAGGATTAAGGCGTGGATCCTGGATCCCCGGGCGCGGGGGGCAGGCCCGATTCCGCGTCGGGCAATCCCTGGGCGGGGGAAGTCTGCTGGTTTCTCAGGGCTTCTTCCTGGATGATGCTTCGCGTGCCCTGCACATCGTCGGGGATCAGGTTCAGACCGATGACGATCAGCATGTAAAGCGTCGCCAGCACGGTGGTCACCTTGCCCAGGAAAGTCGCGGCGCCCCGGCCGCCGAACATCTGACCGGCCATGCCGCCGCCGGACGGTCCGCCCGCGCCGAAAGCGCTGGACAGGCCGCCGCCCTTTCCCGACTGCAACAGGACGGACAGGATCAGCACGAGACAGACCAGCACATGTACTGCAACCACGGTGGTAAACACGGTATGTATCCTTCGGTTTGAGACCGGCGGACGTTCAGGTCCTGCTAGCCGCCATTTATTCCCAGTCCGGCCCGGACGATGGCCTCGAACGAGGAGGCGTCCAGGCTGGCACCGCCCACGAGCGCACCGTCGATGTGCGGCCGGGCCATCAACGCGCCCGCGTTTTCAGGCTTGACGCTGCCTCCGTACTGGATTCGGATCCGGCCGGCGAATGCGTCGCCGAACATGTCCGCGATCACCTTCCTCAGGTGACCGTGCACCTGGTCGGCCTGATCGGGGGTAGCCACCCGGCCGGTCCCGATCGCCCAGACCGGTTCGTAGGCCAGGACGAGACCGTCGGCCGTCCCGGGATCCGCATCGGACAGACCCGCTCGAACCTGTTCGCCGACTACCTCCTCGGTACGGCCGGCTTCCCGATCCTCAAGCGTCTCGCCGACGCAGACGATCGGGGTGAGACCCGCAGAAATCGCCGACCTCACTTTGCCGTTGACGGACGTGTTCGATTCATTGAAATACGTCCGCCTTTCGGAGTGCCCCAATATAACGTACCCACACCCCGAAGTCAACAGCATTCTGGCCGACACTTCCCCGGTATACGCGCCTTCCGGGGCGTCGTGCATGTGCTGGGCGCCCAGCGAGATGGAACTGCCGGACAGCTGCGTCGCCGCCACGGTCAGATGGGTGAAAGGCGGGCACAATACCAGGTCCGCGTCCAGGGCGAGCGATTCCGTGCGTTCGATCACCTCGGCGACGAGTGAAGCGCCTTCGACCAGGTCGGTATGCATTTTCCAATTGCCGGCGATGATCAACCGGCGCGCCGCCGTTTTCACAACCACCCCGTTGGCAGGCTAACCAAAGAATACCTGGGCAATGTCATAGAGCTCCATGTCGACCGTGCGGATCCGGCCGGTGACTTCGGACAGCGGCACGCTCTCGATCTTCGAGCCCTTGAGCGCCACCATCTTGCCGAAATCCCCGTCGTGCACCAGGTCGGCCGCGGTCACGCCGTACCGCGTCGCCAGGACGCGGTCGTAGGGCGTGGGCGATCCTCCGCGCTGTATGTATCCCAGGATGGTCACCCTCGTTTCTATGCCCGCCCGCCGTTCGATCTCGGCGCCGACCACCTCTCCGATACCGCCCAGCCGCACGTGACCGAATTCATCGACCTGGTCATCCTGGGTCACCTGGCCCGGGGTGTCCTTCATCGTGAATCCCTCGGCGACCACGACGAGGCTGAACGTCTTGCCCCGGTCGATGCGCTGCTTGACGAGCGCGCAGACCTCGTCCAGGTCCATGGGGACCTCCGGGATCAGGATGCAGTCCGCCCCGCCGGCGATTCCCGACTTGATGGCGATCCACCCCGTATGCCGGCCCATCACCTCGATGACCATCACCCGGTGGTGAGACTCCGCGGTGGTGTGCAGACGGTCGATGGCGTCGGTGGCGATCGTGACCGCCGTGTCGAAACCGAAGGTCATGTCCGTCCCGACGATGTCGTTGTCGATCGTCTTCGGCAGGCCCACCATGGGAATGCCCGCTACGTTCAGCGCGGCCGCGGCGCCCAGGGTGTCCTCGCCGCCAATGGCGACTACCGCGTCCAGACCCAGGTTCCGTACGTTCTCCTTGATCCGGTCGATGTTGTCTTCGTCCTTCATCGGGTTGGTCCTGGAAGTGCCCAGGATGGTACCGCCCCGGTGCAGTATGCCGGATACGGAGACCAGGCTGAGTGGACTGGTCTCGTTGTTGATCAGTCCAGCCCATCCATTGCGTATGCCCAGGACCGTCGAGCCATAGGACTTGATCGAGCGCCTGGTTACCGCCCGGATCGCGGCGTTCAGACCCGGGCAGTCGCCGCCGCCCGTCAGGATACCGATATGCATTTGAAGTCTTCTCTCCCGCGTGCAGGTGATACGGAGGGGCCAGGCTGCCCGGCGCTCCTGGGGTGATTCGGAGGACTCAGGCGCGCGCGACGGTCAGGGCAAAGACCCTTCCCGCGCCTGCCTGGAGCAGGGCCCGGGCACAGCTGTTTATCGTTGCCCCCGTAGTGAATATATCGTCGACCAGCGATACCGTGGCGCCGCGCACTGCATCGGACCGGACCACTTCGAACACCCCTTCGACGTTGGCCATCCTCGCTTCGGGACTCAGCGAGGTCTGCGTCGGGGTGTTCAGGTTTCGCTCGAGCACGTTGTCCAACACCGGAATGCCCGTTACGTCCGATATGCCCCGGGCGATGCACGCGCTCTGGTTGTAGCCCCTTTCCCGCTTTCTGAGCGGGTGCAGGGGTACGGGCAAAACGCCCGTAATATGCGGTATCCCCGGTTCCTGTTCAACCCTTTTTGCCAGCAGGGATCCCAGGAACCGGCCGATACCGGGGCGGTTCCGGTACTTGAGCAGGTGGATGAGATCCTGAAGCGGCCGGTTGTATTCGAACGCGGAAAACGCGCCTTCGAAATAGAATGTGCGGCCCGGGCAGGCCGGACACGAGGCCACCGGGGTACCCAGTGGCTGGCTACAACGTTCGCAGTATGGCGCATCGATCGAAAGCAGTCCCGATCCGCAACTGTCGCAGACGGCGCTGCGTTCGTCGAAGATCCGGACCTTGCAAAGGACGCAGCACGGTGGATAGACCATGTCCAGGGCCGTTCGGCCAGCTGTGCGTAACATATGGGTAAATATGGCCTTAGGCATCATTCAAACCGGCTCGAACCATGACATGGACGATCGACAACCGAGGGTGGACCGCGCATTGAAACATACGGACCGGTCGGGCCGGTCGACCCGGTCCGTGCCTGGAGCCCGGCTGTCCCCTTCCGACTATCTGTCGGAAAAGGACCGGGGGATGCTCGTATTTAAAACGTGAAGGGACCTGAAGCGTTCTGCAGCCATCGGCACGACCGCCGGCCTGACGGAGACCTGGCAGCGCGAAGAAAGGGGGCCGCCGTGTGGGTCGTTCATGCGCCGTGCGACGGGGGGCCGCGCCGCGCACGGTTCCAATACGGGCGTCAGGGCCGCCGTGTGGGATCCAGGTACGGGCGTCAGGGCTGCCGCGCACGGTTCCATTACGCGCAATGGGACGACTAAGCGCAATGGGACGACTAAGCGCAATGGGACGACTAAGCGCGATGGGACGACTAAGCGCGACGTGACCGGCTTCGTGCGACTAAGCGCGACGTGACCGGCTTCGCGACGAGCGTTGCCGCGCACGGGTCCTGGCCCATCCCAGGAGGAGGAATCCCAGGCCGATCAGTACGAGGCTGATCCCCTGGTTTACGGACAGGGCCACCCCGCCCAGGCTGCCCAGGGTCATGCTCGATTCATAGTACCTGAAGAGATCGACGAAGAACCGGGTTACAGGTTCGGCGATCAGCAGCACGGCAAAGAGGAATCCGTCGTATCTCGGCCTGCGGTCCAGCCACATCAAAAGGCCGAAAAGACCGAAGCCCAGCGCCGCGTTGTAAAGCTGGGCCGGATGCAGGGGTACGTCCGGGTAGAACGAGCCCGCCGCGCTGAACGCCGGGAAGACCACGCCCAGGGCGGACTCGGTGGGCAGTCCGAAACAGCAGCCGTTCATGAAACAGCCGACGCGGCTCACGCCGATGCCGAGCGCGATACTCGGCGCGAAGGCGTCGCAGGCCTTCCAGATGGACAACCGGTTCACGCGCAGGTAGAGGATGGATACCAGGACCGCCGCGATGAACCCGCCGTACATGGTCAGGCCGGTCAGGCCGATCGAACCGGAGCTTTGAAAGGGACTGATGATGTCGAGGGGGTTCGCGCTGAACTCGTTCCAGTGGGGAATGACGTACATGATCCTGGCGCCGACGATGCCCGCGAGCATGATGAGCAGGCTCATGTTGACCATCTGGTTCTGGTTCAGGCCGCGCGCCCTGGCCCGCCTCAGCGCCAGAAGTATCCCCGCGATGAATGAAACGGCCAGCAGCAGGCCATAGGTGCGTACGGTTAACGGACCGATCTCAAAAAGGATGGGATGCATGGACTTTCCTCGTTCGCGGCGGTAGCCGGGTTTCAGGCGTGAAACTGCACTCAGTAGTCAAATCGATGGCGCCATACATTCAGCAGCAGGCCGCACAGGATCAGGCTGGTCATCAGAAAGGAGCCGCCGTAGCTGAGAAAGGGCAGGGGTATGCCGGCGATCGGCAGCACACCGACGGCCATCCCCACGTTCATGATCACGTGAAAAGTGAAGACGGATACGCAGCCGGCCGCGAGCAGGCTCTGGTACCGGCTTTTGACGTTCATCGCGATGTAGATCCCGATGAGTATGAAGAGGTAGCACAGGATGAGGACGGCCATTGATCCGATGAACCCGAATTCCTCGGCAATGACCGAGAAGATGAAATCCGTGTGCTGCTCGGGCAGGAACGCCAGGCTGGTCTGGGACCCCTGCAGAAACCCGCGGCCGAGCAATCCGCCCGATCCGATGGCGATCTTGGACTGGATGATCTGGTATCCCGCGCCCTTCGGATCGACCTGGGGATTCAGAAAGGTCTCGACGCGTTGTTGCTGGTAGTCGTGCAGCGAATCCCAAAGCGGCTCCGCACCCAGGCCCACGGCCAGGTGCGTTACGGTGAGGAATACGGTGACGAAACGTGGCGGCCACTTCAGGTACATGATGCCCGCCACGATCAGTATGAATACGGACCAGATGACCCAGTCGAACCCGCTCACGACGCCGATTACGACGCCGATCAGCGGGGAAACCATGAGCAGCAGCTGGAGGACGCTCAACCCCGCCCAGAGCAGCACGCCGCAGAAGATCGCCCCGAAGACGATGGAGGTGCCCAGGTCGGGTTGAGACAGGATGAGGAAAACGGGCAGTGCCACGATCACGCCGCAGGTGGCCATGACCGAAGGCCGGTGTATGTTGGTACGCAACTGGGAAAGATACTGCGCGAGCGCCATAATGACGGCGATCTTCGCCAGTTCGGAAGGCTGAATGCCGATGAAGCCGAGTCTGATCCACCGGCTGGACCCCTTGACGGTTTCGGAGGCCAGCACAACGACCAGCAGGATCATCACCACGACAAAAACGGGAATGGTCATGGCCTGGAGGAAACGAATGGGCAGCACCGATGTGATGTACATCACCCCGATGCCGGCCACGAACCACATGGACTGCAGCATGTAACGGGACGTGCCCAGTCCGGTCTCGTCCCGCGTGGCGCTGTAGATCACGATGATGCCGATCACGGACAACAGTATGGAGATGATGACGAGCGTGCGGCTTAAATGGGTTTCCATTGTATTTCAGACGTGCTCCCGGGGAGTATGGGTGCTAAGGTGCGGCATCTTCGGAGTATCCGCCGTCGATCCGGCCGGCGACTGGTCTTGGTTCGAGTGAAAGCCAGGTGTCGACCACCTGGCGTACGACCGGCACGGCAGAACCCGACGGCGCGTTCTCCATAATCGCCGCGACGGCGATACGCGGTGATTCGGCCGGCGCATACGCGACAAACCAGGAATGACTATCGCCGTGCGGGTTTTCGGCCGTGCCCGTCTTGCCCGCCAGTTGCGCGTAGGGCAGTTGCGCCGACCGCGCGGTTCCCTCATTGACCACGCTTATCAGGGATTCCCGGATCAGGCGCAGCGTCTCCGGTGAAACGGACAGCGTGTCCTTTATGCTCGATTCGCTGGATTCCACCGATTCTCCGCCGGCCGACTCCACCCGGTCGAGTATGAAAGGCCGGTAAAGCGTGCCTCCATTTGCCACCGCGGCGGTCAACATCGCCATCTGCAGCGGCGTGACGAGCAGTTCACCCTGACCGATCGCCAGGTTCAGTATCTTACCGGGCGTCCACACGCGGTTTTCCGCCGGATCGTAGTAGTCGGTGTCCGGAACCAGGCCGCCCTGTTCGTCGCCCACGTCGAAACCGGTCGGCGTTCCCAGGCCAAAGCCCCGGGCGTACCGGCTCCAGCGTTCCAGTCCCAGCTGGTGTCCCACCTGGTAGAAATAGACGTCACAGGACTGGGCCATGGCGTCCCTGAAGGGCAGGGAACCGTGACCGGGGGTCCAGCACCCCGCCCAGCGATTCCCGAACTGGTAACCGTGATTGCAGGGACGGAGAAGCGTGGACGGCGTGACCACGTGCTCGTCCAGCGCTGCGGAGGCCGTTACGATCTTCATCGTGGAAGCCGGTGGATACTGCCCGTCCAGGGTCCGGTCCAACAGGGGCTTCATGGGATGGTTGGCCAGCGAATCCCACGTCTCCTGGGGAATCCGCTCCGTAAACAGGTTCGGATCGAATCCGGGCCTGCTGACGATTGCGATGACCGCGCCGGTCATGGGATCCACCGCCACGAGCGCGCCGGCCAGGCTATCGGGAATCGCCTCTTCGGCGACGGCCTGAACCCGGGTGTCAAGCGTCAGGTAGACGTTGTTACCCGATTCCGGCAGCAGGGCCGGCATGCCGGGCAACGGACCGAGTTCCTGTCCGCGCGCGTTCACTTCCATGAATTCCAGGCCGTTCTGGCCGCGAAGGTGATGCTCGAAGGCCTTTTCCACTCCCATTTTCCCGATGATATCCCCGGAACGATAGCCTTCTTCGCTCCGTCCCTCGAGTTCCTGTTGGTTGATCTCGGAAACGTAACCGAGCACGTGGCTCGCCAACTCGCCCGTGCCGTACGTCCGCCCGGGAGTGATCTGAACGAGCACGCCGGGCAGGTCCGGCAGATGTTCTTCGACCCGACACGCGATTTCAAAGGAAACGTTCCGATGGACCGGTATGGGATTGAACCTGTTTACCGACGGATCGCGGATACGCATACGGATGGCCCGGGCATCCCGGCCGGTGAGCTCGCCCAGGTAGTCCACGGTCTCGTCGGAAGTCTCGAAAGGAGCGGCGGCGATGGTGTAGGAGGGCCTGTTTTCCGCCAGAACGACCCCGTTCCGGTCCATGATCAGTCCACGCAGCGCCTCGATCACGACGGGCCGCATCCGGTTCCGTTCCGAGTGCGCCCTGTACTCCTCGCCCGAAATAACCTGGAAATAAAACAGGCGCACGGCGAGCAGGAGAAAAAGCGCGGTCACGATACCAATGAACAGGTACAGCTGGCCCCTGTGGGTGGGGGTGTCATTCTGGGAAAAGCCAACGGACATTGAACTGTCCCTGTCGAAAGGTGAATCCGACGATCAGTAAAACCGCCATGGAGATCGTGTAGAGCATCGTGGGCAACGAAACCGTTCCCAGCATGTATACCGATTCGGCCAGTTGCAACCGGGTAAACACCAGCCAGAAAATGGCGGAATGGACAAAGCCGGCGGCCAGCAGCGTGAGCAGCAGAGTGGAGAGGCTGTCCCGGTAAAGCGTGTTTCCGGCAATGCCCACACCGTATGCGACCAGCGTATTGCACAGGGCGTTGAGTCCCAGGTGTTCAGGCGAGCCGTTGAAATCCTCCAGCAACCCGACGCTGAAGCCCAGGATGGTCCCCGCGAAGGCCCCCGATTCCATCGCACCGTAGATCAGCATGATCAATACGAAATCAGGCCGGATTCCCCAAATGGCGATCTCGTGTCCCCAGGTGCTGTCGACGACAAACGCCAGGAACAGCAGGATAACGTGTTTTAGGCGCATGAGAAAACCGGGTCATGTAACCGGCCTGGATTTGCCGAAGTCACTGGGCCAGAAGCGAATCTACCGCATCAGGCGTTTCCTCGCCCGCGATTACGAACACCTCCTCCAGGCGATTCAGTTCCACCACGGGAGTTATCGAAACCTGCTTGAACAGGTTCCGGCTGTCCAACGCGATCCGGCCGATGCTGCCCACCGGCAAACCGGACGGGAAGGTCTCCCCCAGGCCGGACGTCACCACGCGGTCGCCTACGCGGACATCGGCCCGAAGGGGCAACTGCATGTACAACGCATCATTCACGTATCGAATGATCCCCTGTTCCCGGCTCCGCTGGACCAGGCCGCTGATACGGCTGTTCCGGTCGGTCAGCAGCTGGACGTAGGACGAAGTCAGGCCGACTTCGATGATTCTGCCGAGGACGCCGTCTTCCATGACAACAGCCATGTATTTCTGGATCTGCTCGGAACGGCCGACATCGATGACGATGGTGTTCAGTCTCTGGTCCGTGTTCCAGCCGATGACTTCGGCGGGAACGTAGTTGTACCTGTTTTTCTCCTTCAGGCTGAGCAGCCCGCGCAGCCGCTCGTTTTCGAATCTTCGCTCCTCGTAATCGGCCGCCCGCAACTGCATCTGGACGAGTTTCTGGCGCAGAAGCTGGTTTTCGGATTTGAGATTGAAATAGGATGGAATGAAGGCGAACGCTTCCTGGAACGGCGTCAGTACCATCAGCCAGACGACACGCGTGATTCCGATCTGCCGCTGCGGGGCCGCTGTCAGCAGCAGGATCGAGATGATCATGGCGAGGGCGAAAGCGGTGTACTGGCGATGGTGGTAGAGAATGTAGAAGAACCGGAACATGCTAGTCTTTCAAGACGCTCAGCATAGTCTCGTAGGCGGCGTAGTTTTCGATGATCTTCCCCGCTCCGCGGACTACCGAGGTCATGGGCTCGTCGTCGAGCCTTACCGGCAGCTTCGTCTCCTTCGTAATTTGCCTGTCCAGGCCAGGCAGCCGGGACCCGCCGCCGCTGATGATAATGCCGCGATCGATGATATCGGCCGCGAGTTCCGCCGGCGTCAATTCCAGGGTTTGCCTCACCGCCATGATCACACCGTCGAGCGGCTGCGAAAGCACCCTGCGGATCGCCAGGGAATCGACCACGACCGAACGTGGTATCCGGTCGATCAGGTCGAGCCCCTTTACCGTCATTTCCAGTTCCCGGTCGAACACGGGATAGGCCGAACCGAGTTTCCACTTGATCTGTTCGGCCATGTTGAAACCGATTTGAAGGTTGCAGTCGTTCTTCATGTGGTTGATGATGGCCTCGTCCATCTCATCGCCGCCGATGCGTACCGACTTTGCCGTCACGATGCCGCCGAGCGAGATCACGGCGATTTCCGAGGTGCCGCCGCCGATGTCGATGATCATGCTCCCCACGGGCTCTTCCACGGGCAGGGAACAGCCGATGGCCGCCGCCATGGGTTCGGAGATCAGCATCACCTCCTTGGCGCCGGCCCGCTCCGCCGAATCCCGGACCGCCCTCATCTCGACGTCGGTCACCCCCGAGGGGATACACGCCACGACGCGCGGCCGAATGAAGAACGAATTCTTGAGCACCTTGCGGATGAAGTACCGTATCATGGCTTCCGTATACTCGAAGTCGGCGATCACGCCGTCGCGCAACGGCCGGTGCGCCTTGAGGTCGGGTGGTTCCCTGCCGAGCATGACCTTGGCCTCGGCACCGACGGCAACGACCTTGCCGGTCTTGGTATTGACCGCCACGACCGAAGGTTCGTTGATGACGATGCCTCTGCCGCGCACGTAAACGAGCGTGTTGGCCGTACCCAGATCGATGCCGATATCATTGGAAAAGAAGTCCGGCAGGGCAAAACGCATTTTTCGTCTCCTTGAATCCTGCAGAAACACCGAACGTACGCTAAGGCATGCGGCTTTACGTCAAGCCAATATCCGTTTCAGATCGGTCAGATGATGCAGAGGCACCTTCATGCCGCCAAGGC
Organism: Gemmatimonadota bacterium; assembly: GCA_026705925.1. Taxonomy (GTDB): domain Bacteria; phylum JAAXHH01; class JAAXHH01; order JAAXHH01; family JAAXHH01; genus JAAXHH01. Next base: position 40,005 of record JAPOZT010000028.1, on the reverse strand, counting down.
CGCATCGGTCGACCCGGGGTCCGTGATAATCCGATCCGCCGGTTGCCACCAGACCGTGCTTCGCTGCCAGTTGCCCGTAGTAGCGCCGGGCCGTCCCGGAGTGGTCCGGATGGATGACCTCCAGGCCGTCCAGGCCCGACTTTACGAAACCGGGGATCAATTCGTCCCGCCTGAGGGACCCCGGATGGGCAAGCACAGCCGCACCGCCGGCGTCGTGGATCACCTGGATCGCATCCTCGACGGCGAAAAAAACCTTTGGCAGGTACGCGGGGGCGTGATTGCCCAGGTACCGTGTAAAGGCGTCCTGTATCGAATCGACCTGATTACTTTCCACCAGCGCACGGGCGATATGCGGTCTGCCGACGCTGGTCTTTCCGTCCTGCGCATGGGCGATGACCGAATCCAGTTCAAGCGGTACGCCCAGGTCGTTCAGCTTACGGACGATGCCCTTCGCCCGGTGCAGACGCTGCGACCGGAAGGTCTCCAGGTACGAAAGCAACGACCGGTTGCCCGGATCGAAGCAGTAACCCAGGATATGCACGTCGGAATCGCCTTCCCGCGCACTGAGTTCCACGCCGGGTACGATTTCCAGGTCCAGGGCCGATTCGTCACCGGCCGATTCGTCACCGGCCGACTCGCGCCGGGCTGTTTCGCGCCGCGCCCGTTCCACACCGTCCACCGCGTCGTGGTCCGTAATCGCCAGTGCGCACAGGCCCGCCGCGCGGGCCTTCGACACGAGTTCTTCCGGGGTATCGACGCCGTCGGAACAATCGCTGTGGGCGTGCAAATCAATATAGCACTCGACGCTCATCCTGCACAAATCATTTCGAGATTCCGATTCAGCCTGCCGATCATGTCCTCGTAGTTGTTTTGCTTGTCCTTTTCCTTCTCGACGACATCCGCCGGCGCCTTTTGCACGAACTGGCCGTTGGAAAGGCGCTTGCGGACTTTTTCCAGCTCCTGCTCGACCCGGGTCCGCTCTTTGGAAAGGCGATCCGTTTCGATTTCCAGGTCGATCAGTCCGCTGAGCGGGATGTAGAATTCCATGTCCCGCAACACACCGGATGCGCAACCGGCGGGGCGGGCCTCGTCATCGTCGACGAAGGCCAGCGTGCACCGGGCGAGCGACTGGACGGCCTGGGCCTGGCCGGAGAGCACTTCGATCAGGCGAGAGTCCGCGACCCGGCAGTGTACCGCCATCTCCTGGGTAGGATGGACTCTGAAGTCGGCGCGGACGCCCCGGATGGCCCCGATCAGTTCCTGGACGTAACGTATGTCCCCTTCGGCATCCTCCTGAACCCGGTTCGGACGCGTCTCCGGCCAGGGCGCGACGACGATGCCGGCCGGTTCCGCGTCCCGGTCGTCCAGGTAGGGTCTCAGATGCTGCCAGATTTCTTCGGTGATGAACGGCATGAACGGGTGAAACAGCCTGAGTGTCTGCTCGAGCACGCGCAGGGCCGTGCGCCGCGCGTGATCCGCGGACACGACGTCCGTCTCGTCGTAGAGCCGTTGCTTGATCACTTCGAGATACCAGTCGCAGTAGTCGTGCCAGAAGAAGTCGTAGAGGAGCAGCGCCGTCTCGTGGAAGGCATATTGCTCCAGGGACCGCGTCGCCTGATCAACGGTCCGGTCCAGCCGGGAAAGGATCCAGCGGTCCCAGAGGTTCTCGGAAGCCGGATGGCCGGATTCCGGGTGGCCGGATTCCGGCGGCTTCTGATGCATGAGCACCAGCCGTGCGGCATTCCACATTTTGTTCGCGAAATTGCGCCCCACTTCAACCTGTTCGTTGGAATACAGCAGGTCCTGTCCGTGCGGCGCGATCAGCATCATGGCGTACCTCAGCGCATCCGCGCCGTAGGTATCCATGACTTCCAGGGGATCGGGCGAATTGCCCAGTGACTTGCTCAGTTTCCGTCCCTTGATGTCGCGGACCAGGCTCGTGAGATAGACGTCGTCGAAGGGCCGGTCGTCCATGAATTCATAGCCCATCATCATCATGCGCACGACCCAGAAGAACAGGATATCGTGGCCGGTGACCAGCGTGGAGGTGGGATAGAAGGTCCCAAGCTCCTCTGTCCGTTCCGGCCAGCCCATGGTCGAAAAGGGCCACAGGGCCGATGAAAACCAGGTGTCGAGCACGTCTTCGTCCTGGTGCAGCACGCCGTGGCCGCAACGGCCGCATTGCACAGGCGCTTCGATGCCCGCGTGCACGCTTCCGCATGATGCGCAGTACCATACCGGGATTCGGTGCCCCCACCACAACTGGCGGGAAATGCACCAGTCCTCGATGTTTTCGAGCCAGTGGCGGTACGTTTTCTCCCAGTGCTCCGGGGTAATGCCCGGTATCCGGTCTTCGTCCAGGGCGCGCAGGAGACGGCGGGCGAGCGGACGGGTCTTCAGGAACCACTGGCGGGAAAGCCGGGGTTCGAGGACCGTATCGCAACGCTGGCAGTGGCGGACGGCATGGACGTGACCTTCGATTCCTTCCAGAAGGCCGAGGTCTTCCAGGTCCTTCACGACCCTGCGCCGGCACTCGAACCGGTCCAGTCCCCGGTAGGCGGGGCCGGCGGCTTCGTTCATCACGCCGTCCTCGTCCATGATCACGATCTGGGGCAGATCGTGCTTGTTGCCGAGGATGAAATCGTTGAAATCGTGGGCCGGCGTCACCTTGACGGCGCCCGTGCCGAATGCCGGGTCAACCAGTTCCGCGTCCGCGATGATCGGGATGGACCGGTCCGTCAGCGGCAGGCTGACCTGTTCGCCCACCAGGTGCGCGTGCCGCTCGTCCTCCGGGTGGACGGCAACCGCCGCGTCGCCGAGCAGGGTCTCCGGCCTCGTCGTGGCGATGCTGATCCCGCCTGAGCCGTCCGCCAGGGGATACCGGATGCGCCACAGCGATCCCTGGTCGTCCCGGGGTACGGACTCTTCGTTGGACAGGGCGGTGTTGCAGCGGGGACACCAGTTGATTATGCGATTTCCCCGGTAGATCATCTTCTTCTCAAAAAGTGCGATGAATACCGTGAGGACCGCCCTGGAAAGCCCCTCGTCCATGGTGAAACGCTCGCGCGCCCAGTCGCAGGAACAGCCCAGTTCCTTCAACTGGCGGATGATCGTGCCGCCATACTGCTCGCGCCATTTCCACACTTCTTCCACGAACCGCTCGCGGCCGATCTCCTCCCGGTCGATGCCCTGTTCCGCGAGCATCCGTTCCACGACGACGTGCGTGGCTATACCGGCGTGATCCGTTCCCGGCATCCAGAGGGTTTCGAAACCCTGCATGCGCTTGAACCGGATGAGCACGTCCTGGATCGTGTTGTTCAGCACGTGGCCGAGGTGGAGTATGCCGGTGATGTTGGGTGGGGGTATGACGATGGAATAGGGGGGCTTGCCGGAAGCCGGATCGGCGTGGAAGAACTCGTTCTCTTCCCAGAAAGCGTACCACTTCCGCTCAACGGTTCCGGGGTCGTACTGAGGGGGCAATCCCTCGGCCATATCGGATGTATCTCCCTGTCGTATCGGAAGTTGCAGAATAGAACAGGATATGGAATGGCCGTAATCAGACCGGATACCGGAAAGGAAAGACTACGCCCTCCGACGGGATGGTATCTTGAAACCAGCACCGCAAAAACGCCAGCCTCAAAATACCGTCCCGCCGTGGGCCTGTCAATCGAATTTGACCGGTATGGCCTGTGCCTGAATCACCCGTCCGGGCGTGGGATGATCCGGGACGTTACGAACCGAAAGCCCTGCGGCGGCGCATGTAGGTCGGCACGTCCAGTCCGTTGTTGTCGACCGCATCGTCGGACGGATCGCCCACGGCCACTTCCTCCGTCTCGAACCCGTTGCGCTTGACCCGTTGAAAGGCCGGTGTTTCGATCTCTTCAGGACGGTCCGGCTGGAACTTCAGGATGTTCCGGGTCAGCATTTCGTCCGGCGAAGACATGGCCTGGTCCAGTCCCGTGGCGATCAAAGTCACCCGGATGCTGCCCTCCAGGCTTTCGTCGAGGACCGTACCCATGATGATGTTGGTGTGTCCAGCGGCCGCCTGGACCGTGGTCATCACTTCCTCCACTTCGAACAGGGTCATATCCTGGCCACCCGAGATATTCAGCAGGATGTCCTTGGCCCCGTCGATATCCATGTCCGCCAGCAGCGGGTGATTCATGGCCCGTTCCGCCGCTTCCAGCGCACGCTTGTCTCCTTCGGACTCGCCGGTGCCCATGAGGGCTTCGCCCTTGTTCTCCATGGTCGTCCTGATATCGGCGTAATCGACATTGATCAGCCCGGGCAGGGTGACCAGGTCCGAAATGCCGCGCGTGGCCTGTAGCAGGACCTCGTCGGCCACCTTGAGGGCGTCTTTGAAAGTCGTGGTGTGGCTCACGGCCTCCTTCAGCTTCTGGTTGGGGATGATGACGACCGTATCCACATGCTCTTTCAACGCGGTGAGCCCGGTTTCGGCGTTCGCCGCCCGCTTGGGACCCTCGAAGGCAAAGGGCTTGGTCACGACGCCGACGGCCAGGACGCCCAACTCCTTGGCGATCTGCGCGATCACCGGTGCGGCGCCGGTTCCCGTGCCGCCCCCCATGCCCGCGGTGATGAATACCATATCGATATCGGTCAGGTGTTCCGCGATCACGTCCCGGCTTTCCTCCGCGGCCTTGCGCCCTACGTCCGGATTCGCGCCGGCGCCGAGTCCGCGGGTGATCTCGTGTCCCAGCTGTATCTTGTGCTTTACATTGGAACTCGCCAGGTCCTGGGCGTCCGTGTTGGCGACCAGGAAATCGACGCCGGGGACGCCGACTTCAACCATGTGGTTGACGGCGTTCTTTCCGGCGCCGCCCACGCCGATGATCTTCATGCGAGCGAACAGTCCCGGTTCCGCATCGAAGTCGAAAGTAGACATTTACAGCCTCCTTCTGTGGGTTTGTGGCAGCAATCTGCCAGTTTTGCTCGAATCCGTACGATGGTGCGTGCCGGTTTCTAGCTGGTTGCTACATCAGGGCCGCGATCCGGCTTATTACCCGGTCCAGCAATCCTCCTTCCGTACCATGGAGCCACTCCTTTTCCAATTGGTTGTTCATGGCGTAGCGCAACAAGCCGGCACTCGTGGCGTACATAGGCGCGTTCTCGTCACATTCCAGCCCGGGAAACTCCTGCGGCCCTCCGATTTTCGCGGACATGTCGAAGACCTGTCCCGCCAGTTTCGCGATTCCCGGCATCAGCGCGCCGCCGCCCGTGATGACGATTCCGGTGCCGACCAGGTGTTCGAATCCGCTGCCGCGGATCTCCTCCCGCGCAAGATACAGCAGCTCCTTGATCCGCGGTCCGACCACGAAGGCCAGTTCCTCCCGCGTCACCTGCCGCGGCTCGCGGCCGCCGACCCCGGGCACTTCGATCATGTTGTCCCTGTCCGGCCGGACATAGACCGCACTCGCGTAGCCGCGCTTGATCCGTTCGGCGTCCTCATGGGGCGTGCGGAGTCCGATCGCGATGTCGTTCGTGAGGTTATTGCCACCGGCCGGTATAACCGCCGAATGCCGAATGCTCCCTTGGTGGTACAACGCGACCTTCGTCGTGCCTCCGCCCAGGTCGAGCAGCACGACGCCCAGTTCCTTCTCGTCGGACGTGAGTGCCGCCTCGCCCGCGGCGATCGTATCCAGGACGAGTTCCCGGACCTGCATTCCGGACTGCACGATACAGTTGCGTACGTTGCGCAGCGGGGTGACCGCGCCGGTTACGATGTGCACGCGCACTTCGAGCCGGACGCCCGACATGCCGCAGGGGTCGTGGATCCCGCCCTGGTTGTCCACAATGTGGTCCTGGGTGAGCACATGGATGACCTGGCGGTCCGAGGGGATCTTCAGCGCCGTCGCCGATTCACGGGCGCGGACAACGTCCTCCTGCGTCACGCCCCGGCCGGCTTCGGACCCGATGGCCACGGCGCCGCTGCTGTTGACGCTTTCGATGTGCTCGCCGGAAAATCCGACGAATACATCGTTCTCCCTGGCGCCCGCGTCAGCTTCCGCGGCCCGGAGCGCTTCCCCGATCGAACGGGCGGCCTCGTCCATGTTGACCACGACGCCTCGCCTGAGGCCCCGGGACCTGCTCGCGCCCTTGCCCAGGACGCGGAGGCCGTCTTCTGCAATCTCGCCGATCAGCACGACCGTTCTGGTGGTGCCCAGGTCGAGCGCGGCGATACGTTCACGAGCCATGTTCAACTCCTTTTGCCACTACGATCTCTCGCCTCCGGACCGGATGGATACGATCGGCCGGACGATGACCTGGTCCTTGAAACGCAGGTCGATCAGGCGGGTCCGGATGGCATCGGCTTCCAGCCGTTCCACCGTCCGTCTCAACATCTCGATCTTCCTGGGATAGTGGCCCGTCCCGAACCGGATAGCCAGCCCGCCTTCGACCATGTAGGCAATTGGGTCATCGGGACTGGACACGTTAATCTCGGACAACTCGTCATACATCCCCGGAGACATCGTCCTGAGCACCCGCATCAGGTAGAGTGCGCGGGCCATCTCCGGACTGCCCCGCATGGCGTCTCTCAGCGTTTCGAAACTGCGGTCCCGCGACGCCGCGGCATCCGGAGACTCCGTGGCCTCCCGCGACGCCGCGGCATCCGGAGACTCCGTGCCGTCCCGCGACGCCGCGGCATCCGGACCTCGAAGGTAGCTCGAAGCATCAACGGTGATCACGGGAAGGTCCGGCAGCCCGTTTCCGGGCGCCAGGGGGATCAACTCGCCGCCTTCCGAGACACCGTAGAGTCGGTCCAGCTGCACGAAAGCGATCGGTTGCAGTTCCTTCACCCGGACGACGACGGTACCGGGCAGTCTCCTGGTCAGGGCGACCTGTTCGAACCGCCGGGCCATCCTAAGTCGCCTTTCGGTCTCCTCGAGATCGGCCGACCAGATGTTCCGTCCCCGCTCGAGACCGGAAACCGTGATGATCTCCTCTCTGCCGACGGCGATGTTCCCCTCGACGTCGATGGTTTTCAGATTGAACGCCGGCGAAGTCTTTGTCCACCTGGACAGTTCCAGGCCGCCCATGGCCAGTACGGCCGCCGCAACCGAGACGAGCAGGCCGGACGCGAGTCCATGCATAAGACGGACCGCTGTATGCGTTCTTCTAAGCTTCATACGACCCCCGATTTCATCACGCGCACCTCGAGTTCAAGGGCTATGCCGGTCCGTTCGAAGACCCGTTCGCGCACCATGTCGATCAGCCGTAACGCGTCCGAAGCCGTCGCTCCGCCCTGGTTGATGACGAAATTACCGTGGAGGTCGGACACCCTCGCACCCCCGACCTGCAGGCCCTTGCAACCGGCCGTGTCGATCAGCCTTCCCGCCTTGCCGCCCTCGGGGTTCTTGAACATGCATCCCGCGCTCTGGTCCGCGGACGGCTGCGTGCGCTTCCGGTATTCGGTGAATTCCCGTATGCGTTCATATACCTTTTCCGGTTCGTCCGGCGTCAGCCGGAATACGGCCCCGGTCACGATACCTCCCTGTTCGATCCCGCTCTTTCGGTAGGAAAACCCTGCCTCGCCGGCCGGGACCGTATCGAGGTCGCCGGAAGGCCGAATCAGCTCTATCGACTCCAGCACGCTGCCCAGATCGCTCCCGTGGGCCCCCGCGTTGCCACGGATGGACCCGCCGACCACGCCGGGGATCCCGGTGCAGAACTCAAGTCCGCCCAGGCCCGTCGCCGCCGCCGACCATGCGAGCCGGGGCAGGCTCACGCCGGCGCCTGCCCGGAGACGTTCGCCGTCCTGCTTCAGGTGCCACAGCGTCCCATCCGCCGGGGTCGAACCGCGTATCTTGATGACCAGCCCCCTGAATCCGTCATCCGAAAAGAGGATGTTGCTCCCGTTCCCCAGCACGAGCCAGGGGACCTCGTGCACCTTGGCCGTGGTGACGACTTCCAGCAGCTCCGACCGGGTTTCGGGCAAGCACATCACGTCGGCCGGTCCCCCGACCCGGTAGGTGGTATGCCGGTCGAGGCCCTCGTTCCGGCGTAGACGCTCGGCGGGCACTAACCCGCTGAAGAGTTCAGCGATTCCCATGAGACCGGTCCCCGCGTTTCCGCATCAGTTCGCAAACCTGGCTTCCCACCTCGCCGATGTCCCCCGCGCCGAGGGTCAGCACCAGGTCTCCAGGCTCGAGATCGTCCACCAGCGCGGCCGCTACCCGGTCTTTGTCCGGGATATACGCGACGTTTTCGCCGAATGCCCTCGAGTGCCGGACGATCAATTCACCCGCCACCCCGTCCCGGGGCGTTTCCCTGGACGGGTATACGTCCGTAACGATGGTCCGGTACGCGGGAGACCGTCCGAGGACGTGTCCGAATTCGCGGCGCAGATTCCACGTCCGGCTGTAGAGGTGCGGCTGGAACACCACGAACATGCGATTTGCTCCCGCATTCGAAACGGCCCGAAGTGCGGCCTCGATTTCAGCGGGATGGTGGGCGTAGTCATCCACCACCGTGACGCCGCGGACGCTGCCCAGCACCTCGAATCGCCTTTTCAGTCCCCGGTATTCCGCCAGGGCCGCCAGGGTCCGTTCGACGGGCAGCTCGAGATGGTCGGCCACGGCGATGGCGGCCAGGGCGTTGGTCAGGTTGCACTCGCCCGGCTGAGGCAACACCAGCCGGCCGGCCGGAACGTCCCGCACATACACTTCGGCGGATATGCTCCACCCCTTCGATTCCACCCGGTCCGCCCGGATGCTGGCGTGCGCCGAAAGCCCGTAGGTCACCAGGCGGCGCCGCAGGGCGGCCTGGATTCTGCGGATGCCCGGGTCGTCCGCGCACACGATCAGGGGCCGGTCCGCGGGCACGAGATGGGCGAATACGGTAAAGGCTTCGTCAATGGCTTCCTGCGAACCGTAGTATTCCATGTGGTCGGCGTCCACCGAAGTGATCACGGCCGCGGCCGGGGACAGCGCATGGAACGAACGGTCGTATTCATCGGCTTCCACGACCATCCACGGGCTCTTTCCAAGGCGGACGTTGGATTCGTTTTCCGTCATGATCCCACCGATGACGGCCGTCGGGTCCAGCCCCGTGGCGACCAGTACCCTGACGATCATGGCCGACGTGGAGGTCTTTCCGTGGGTGCCCGCCACGGCGATGCCCTGGGTCCCGCGCATCAACGTGCCGAGCAGTTCGGCGCGGGAGACGGTATGCCGGCCCAGCCGGCGGGCCTCCGCGAGTTCGGAGTTGTCCCCGGGGATGGCGGAGGAGTACACGACCAGGTCCGCCCCTTGCGCGTTGGCCGGGTCGTGGCCCTGGAAGACAGACGCTCCGAGACCTTGGAGTCGGTCGGTCAACTGCGTACCCCGCAGGTCCGATCCGCTGACTTTGTATCCATATCCAAGCATCAGTTCAGCCAGTGCGCTCATGCCGATTCCGCCTATACCGATGAAATGTGCGTGGCGGCAATTCATCTCCAATCCATGCAGATTCTGCCGGCCTTGCCCGCCATGCCGTCCATGCCGTCCATGCCCGCCATCCCCGCCATGCCGTCCGGCCCCTTCTGCTTGTCCGGTACGGCCGGTAACGTCGGTTCGATCAGTCATACTGCAGTCTCTGACGGCGATAGGTCATTCTGGATATGTTCAGCAGGATCCCGATACTCATCATGCAGAAGAGCAGCCAGGACCCTCCGTAGCTCAGGAAGGGCAGCGGCAGTCCCGTGGTGGGCAGCATGCCCGTCACCACCCCGATGTTCACCAGCACGTGCAGTGTGATGAGCATGGTCAGCCCCGATGCCAGGAAAAACCCGAAGGCGTCCGGCGCCATGCGGGCGATGCGGACTCCTCTCCACGCAAAGACGACAAAAAGTCCCAATACCGCCACCGACCCCAGGAACCCGAGCTCCTCGCCGATCACCGCGAACACGAAATCCGTATGGGGATCGGGCAGGAAAAGGAACTTCTGCCGGCTCTGCCCCAGTCCGTTCCCGAATACGCCTCCCGTACCCAGGCCGATCAGTGCCTGCTGCAACTGGTAGTCCGCACCTTGCGGGTTCTGGGCCTGATCGGCGGAATTGCCGAAAAACCGTTCGAAGTAGGTCATGAGCCGGCCCCGGCTGTGCGCGGACGAGTACAGCTTGTAGAAGAGGACCGGGATCATGATCCCGACGGCGCTTGCCAGGTGCAGCAACCGGGCGCGGCCGACGTAGAGCACGGCGAAGGCGGTCGCGGCCAGTACGATCGCAGTGCCGTAGTCCGGCTGCAGCCCTATCAGCAGGCAGGTGGTGGCGATCACCGCCAGCACGGGCAGAAAACCGGTGAAAAACCGTTCCATGACGTGCTGTCGCCTGGCCAGCCAGTAGGCCAGGAAGATCACCAGGGCGATCTTGACCCCTTCCGCGGGCTGGATCGTCATGGAGAACAGGTTTACCGTACGCGTCGCTCCGCGGATGGTCATCCCGAAACCGGGAACGAATACGAGCGCCAGAAACCCCAGGCCGATGACGATCAGGATCGGGGACCACTTCTGCAGCTTCTGGTAATTCAGGCTGGCGAAGAGGATCAGAATGACGATCCCGAGGATCAACCGCACCAGGTAACGTTTCACGAAGAATCCACTGTCCCCGGAGAACATCTCCGCGGCAACGGCCGAACTCGCGCTGTAAACCATGACAGACCCCACGCAGAGTAGGAGCAGCGACGAGACCAGCAGTGGGAGATCTATACGTTGATGCAACACGGGCTTACCCCATTTCGCCCTGGCCGAGCGACTTCTCCAGGTATTCCACGACGGTTTCCATGCGCATACCGCGCGATCCCTTGACGAGTACCACGTCGCCGTCTTCGACTTCCGACAGTACGGCGGCCGCCGCCTCGTCGTTGCAGTTGCAGGACATGACCCGAGACGCCGGAATGCCGCCGTCCACCGCGGCCACGGCGATTTCGCGGGCCAGTTCGCCCACCGTGATGATCCGCTCGGCCACCTCCGCGGCGCGCTTTCCGATCTCCCGGTGCGCCGCCCTGCCGAGGTCGCCCAGTTCCAGCATGTCTCCCAGGACGACCAGTTTGCGGCCTCCGGCCGTTGCCAGCGCGTCCAGGGCCGCCTTCATGGACGACGGATTGGCGTTGTACGCGTCGTTGATCAGGTGGACGGCGCCCGCCTTCCTGTACTCCATGCGCATGGGTGTGGGCTCGACATTCCGCAGTGCACGGGCGATGCCCTGGTCGTCGATTCCCGTAAGTCTGCCCACCGCCACGGCGGCCGCGGCGTTCATGACCTGGTGTGTTCCCATCAGGCTTATCCGAAAGGAAGCTCCGTCCGACAAGGTGAAGGTCGAGCCGGACAGTTCGGTCCTGGTGGTTGCCAGCCTGACGTCGGCTCCCGCGCTGTGGCCAAAGGTGACTACCCTCGCCAGGCTGCGGCCGGCCTGCTTCATGACGAGGGGGTCGTCGGCGTTCAATACCGCACTCCCGCCTTTCGGCAGGTGGTCGAGGACCTCGCCCTTGGCCCGGGCGATGCCTTCGATGGAGTCGAAGAACTCGATATGCGCGGGTCCCACGTTGGTGATCACGCCGATGGATGGGCGGGTCATCCGGGACAGCCGGTCCAGTTCGCCCGCATGGTTCATGCCCAGTTCGAGTACCGCGGCGCCGTGGTCTCCCTTCAGGGAAAACAGGGCTTCGGAGACACCCAGCTGGCTGTTCAGGTTCCCCGGGGTCTTGAATACCCGGTAGTGTTCGCCCAGCACGGAGGCGATCATGTTCTTCGTGGTGGTCTTCCCGCTGGAACCCGTCACCGCGACGACGGGCAGGTCGAAGCGATTCCGGTGCCAACCCGCGAACGCCTGCAGCGCGGGAAGCACCTCGGGCACGACGATCCGCGCGGCCTCCGGAGCTTCGCGGTCCGGCCGGCGCGCGTGCCAGTCGTTCGTGACCAGGGCGGCGCACGCACCGGCGCGCATGGCCTCGGGTACGAAGTCGTGACCGTCGAATCGCTCGCCCGTAATCGCGACGAAAAGGTTGCCTTCCTCGATTCGCCGGGTATCCGAACAGACGCCCGTGATCCGGCTGCGACGAAGCACCGGGGACGGAACGTGCAGCCTGCCGCCCATGATGCCGGCGATTTCCATCAGCGTGGGCGCCTCGGCCCCGTTGTGATTATCCATAGTGCGCCTCGAGACATTCCCGGGCCTTGATCCGGTCGTCGAACTCGATCTGTGCATCGCCCACGACCTGGTAGACCGTGTCTCCCCTTCCGGCGATGAGCACGGTGTCGCCTTCGCCCGCTTCGCGCAGGGCCTTTCGAATCGCTTCGCCACGGTCCTGGACGATATGGGAGCGGACGTTGGGCAGCAGGCCCGGCTCGATATCCCGTATGATCCGGTCGGGCGGTTCCGTCCTGGGGTTGTCGGTCGTCACGATGACGACGTCGGCGTGGGTGGACGCCGCCCTGCCCATGAGGGGCCGCTTGCCCGGATCCCGGTCCCCGCCGCAGCCGAAAACGACGGTCAGGTTCCCCCGCGTCCATTCCCGGCAGGCCGACAGCACGGCGCCGAGCGCATCGGGCGTATGGGCGAAATCCACGAGTACGTTGAACGGCTGTCCGGCGTCGACGCGCTCCAGTCGACCGGGTACCCTGATCCCGGATACGGCCCGGTTCATCAGCGTGCCGTCGATGCCGAACTCCAGTCCGACGGTGATCGCCGCCAGGGCGTTGTACGCGTTGAATCGGCCCAGGAGCGGCAGCGTTACGTTGAACGGCGGTTCGGATCGAACCTGCACCGCAAGGGTAGTCCGGTCCGCGTGGTACCCGATCGGACCCGCCCTGTGGACCTCCGCTCTCTTGTCCAATCCATAGGTACGGACGCGCGCACGCGAGGCATTCCTGAAATGCACGAAGGCGGGATCGTCCATATTGAGGACGGCGGTGCCCCCCTCGTCGAGCAGTTCGGAGAAAAGCAGCGTTTTGGCTTCCCGGTATGCGTCGAAGGTCTTGTGGTCGTCCAGGTGTTCCCGGGAGAGATTGGTGAAGACGCCCGTAGTGAACCGCAGGCCGGACAACCGCTGCCAGGCCAGGCTGTGCGAGGATACTTCCATGACGACGCATTCGCCTCCCTGGTCCCGGATCTGCTTCAAGGTGTGGTGCAGTTCCATCGGGTAGGGCGTGGTGTGACTCAGCTTCCAGTCGAGCACCTCGCCCATGAACCGGCTGCCCAGCGTGCCGATCCCGCCCACGTACCGGCCGCACTCCCTGAGTATGGCCTCGACGAGCAGTGACACCGTCGTCTTGCCGTTGGTGCCCGTGATGCCGACCAGGCAGAGGTCGTCCGCCGGCCGGCCGTAGTACGCGGCAGCCATCAGGCCGTATGCCCTGGAGGTGTCCGGAACGATGACCGTGGTCGTGTTGTCGTGGCGTTCATCCCTCTCCTGAACCACTACCGAGGCCCCCCGCGACACCGCGTCGCGGACGTACCCGTGGCCGTCGCGGCCCGACGGCTCGCGCAGCGCGACGAAGACATCGCCGGGCTTGACGGACCTCGAATCGTGGACGATCCCGCCGATCTCCGGGTCCGCCTGGCCCGCACGGCCGGCCTGGCCCGCGTGATTCGCCAGGTCCGCCTGGTCGGTACGGTCGGCCAGGTCGGCACGGTCGACCCGACCCGACGGCCGGACCACCTCTTTTCGAGGCAGCGCGTCCAGTAGTGTAGAAAGCTGTATCAACGTCTTGACCCTCAGTGCCGCCGTCCGCTCGAGGCGAGCGATGGGACGGCTAGTTATATGGGCCGCATTCGATGATGCATCGATCACCGGAATAGACCTCACGGCCCGGTGCCGGAATCTGGCGCCGGACATAGCCCGTGCCGACGATGGTTGCTTCAATGCCCATTTCGGCCAGGGTCTTGACGGCTTCCCGTACGCTCATGCCGATCACGGACGGCAGTTCGATCCGGGTCCGTTCCTCCCCGGCGAGGGTGCCGGGACGCTCGATTTCCCAGTGGCCGTCGAGCGGAAGCAGGTCCTGAAGCAACTGTCCGCTGAAACCCGGACCTGACCGGCTGGATAACCCGGATTCACGGTCCGAAGCGGAATTCGGCTCGATGGAGGCCAGGTGCAACGGCAGGCCGTCGTCGGTTTCGGGGATCGACTCCACCGGGCCGTCCGGCAGATGGACGAGACGGCGAACGAGTTTATTGAAGACGGGCGCGGCAACCGATCCACCGTAGAAACCGCGTCTCTTCGGTTCGTCGATCATGACCAATACCACGATTTCCGGGTCCAACGCGGGAAACATGCCGACGAAGGAGGACCGGTAGTTCCGGGTGTATCCCCTGCCGTCTTCACGCGCCTTCCAGGCCGTGCCTGTCTTTCCGGCGACCTTGAATCCGGGTATCGCGGCCCTCGTCCCCGTGCCCCGGTCCACCACCCCGGTAAACACGTCCAGCAGGGTGTCGGCAGTCTGCCGTTTCATCACCCTTCGAACGACGGATTTCGGAAAGGACTCCGCTGTACCGTCGTTTCTCCGGATGGACTTGATGATCCGGGGTTGCAGAAGCAGCCCCCCGTTGGCCACCGCGCAGTAGGCGGACGCCAGTTGCACCCCGGTAACGGAAACTCCATAGCCAATGGACATGGTGGGCAACGTCGACCCGGACCACCTGGCCGGTTTGTGCAGGATCCCGTTGACCTCGCCCGGCAGCTCGACGCCCGTCTTCATGCCAAAGCCGAATGACCGGGTGTATTCGTAAAATGTCTTCTCGCCGAGTTCCAGGGCGATTTTCACCGTGCCCACGTTGCTGGAATGCTCGAAGACTTCCCGCACGGTCAGTTCATCGAAGACTTCGTGGTCCGAAATAGTCTGGGTACCCAGGTCTATCCGCCCGCCGCTCGTATCTATCCGGTCCTCGAGGGAGAACGCGCCGGTCTCCAGGGTCGCGGTCGCGGCGACGATCTTGAACGTCGAGCCGGGCTCGTAGGTGTCTACCACGGGCCTGATCTTCTGGGCTTCGAATGGGAAACGGCCCGGCGTGTTGGGATCGAAATCCGGCGAGCTGGCCATGGCCAGTATGTCGCCGTTCCCCGGATCCATCACGATGACCATGCCGCCGAGTGCTTCGTGCCATGCAATCGTCTCTTCAAGCACCTGTTCCGCGGCGACCTGGGCCGCTATATCGATGGTCAGGACGACGTCCGCGCCGTTCTCCGCCAACTTCTGGTAGTCGTCCAGCCACGTATAGGCCCGCCGCTGGGCATCGATCTGGACAACGCTGTATCCTTCTATACCGGACAGCAGCCGGTTATGTTCCATTTCGAATCCGGCCTGTCCGGCGCCATCGACGCTGAATCCCAGGACCTGGCCGGCGGCGGTCCGGTAGGGATAGACCCGCCTTGCTTCCTTTTCCGTGCGGATATAAGGTTCGAAACGGGGGTAGGTGGACAGCCCCCTTATCCGTTCGCTGGTCTCCGGATTCACCCATCGTACCAGGTACCGGAAGTCGGAGGTTCCGGAAATCCGGTCCACGATATGCCGGGGATCTTCGCCGGTGATCTGGGAGAGTTGTACGGCCAGGTTGCCGACGTCCGCGGCACTGAACCGTTCCCCGTCGAGATCCTGGATGCCGAAGGAGTCGAACTCGACGCTCAGCGCCAGCGTGTTACCGTTTCGATCGAAGATACGTCCACGCCGGGGATCGATGGTGACGACCCGGTGCTGCTGGTCACGCGCCCGCTGCCTGTAGGTCTCGCCGTCGCGAATCTGTATCACGGCGATTCGAAATCCGAGACCCGCGCACAGCAACATACCGACCGCGAAGAGGAAGGTCAGTCTGCGCATACAGGATTTCGCGACCATATCGGATATACCTCATCGGGTATCCACTCGAGCCGTTCGGAACGAGGCGAGGATCAACGCGTCGTCCGCCGGTTTACCCGCGATCGCCCTCACATCGGGCTCGGTGCCGGCCAATGCCACGGCCGTGTCCACCGCGTCCATGACCACGACCTGTCCGACTGCCGCGTGTTCCAGTTCGAAACGATGCATGGCCACGGTTTCGTTCCGGAGCTGTTCCGCAAGCCGGACGATCCGAACGTGCAGGTAGGCGCTTTTCTTTTCCATCGCCTCTTTCTGGTGCTCCAGTTGAAGGATCTCCTGCTTCAGGTTCCTGGTTTCCACCTGGTGCCAGATGTAAAACATGCTCAGCGACGTGACGAGCGCGATCATACCGATCCAGCTGAACAACTGTCCCATGTACGGATGGTCGCTGCGGAATCTGAAAGCGGATTTCATGTCGGCCTCTCCGGTCGTAATAGGTGGTGCGTATTTCAGCTTGCGGAATGATCGTCGGGCAAGCGTTCGATCATACGAAACCTGGCGCTTCGGGCCCGCGGGTTTGCCGTGACCTCTTCCCGTGAAGCCACGACGGCCCGCCTGGTGTGCATCACGGCGACGCGCTCGTGCCGGCACACGCATTGCGGAAGACCCGGCGGGCAAATGCAATCCGAAGCCCAGGTTTCGAACGTACGCTTGACCATGCGGTCCTCTAACGAATGATAGGATATGACGCCGAAACGACCCCGGCCGCTCAGCAGCGGCAGCAGGTTGTCCAATGCCGTTCTCAATCTGTCCAGCTCCTGGTTCACGGCGATGCGCAGTGCCTGGAACACCCGGGCGCAGGACTTGACCGCCCATCTGCGGCGAACCGCCGACCTGATCGTCTCGGCCAGCCCGGTGGTGGAGGTCAGCGGTGACTTCGCGCGGTTCCTGACGATCGCGTTCGCGACGCTGCGGGCCTGCCGTTCCTCGCCGTACTCACCGATGATCCGTTCGATTTCGTCCCGGGAACGGCCGTTGACGATGTCGGCTGCCGTCAGCGCTCCGCCCCGGTCCATGCGCATGTCGAGCGGACCTTCGGACTGGAACGAGAATCCACGGCCGGGCGTATCGATCTGGTACGATGACACGCCCAGGTCCAGAAACAGTCCGTCCACCCGTGGGATGCGTTCCGCTTCCAGCACGGACGCCAGTTCCGTAAAGTCACGATGCATGATATCCACGCGAGGGGTTCCGCCGCCCGCCAGCCTGGCTCTGGACACGCGGACCGCTTCAAGGTCCTTGTCCAGGCCGATCAGCCGGCCGGATTCATCCAGCTTGTCCATGATGGCGCGCGCGTGACCGCCTCCTCCTATGGTTCCGTCCACGTATGTCCCCGACCTGTTCCACACGATCATTTCGGCTATTTTCCCGGCAAGAACCGGAACATGGATGTACGAATCTGCCAGCCCCATGTCTATTCCGCCGTTGCAATTGCCCATGGGCTTCAAATGATCAGACGAACAGGGATTCCGCGATCTCTTCGTAGGTGTGTCCCGATTCGTCCATCACTTTCTTGTATTCCTTGGGACTCCAGATTTCAAAGTGGTCGAGCGTACCGACGATCAGCACTTCGGATTCGATGCCGGCCCGTTCGATCAATTGCCGGGGAAGCGCGATGCGCCCCTGCTTGTCCATGGAAACCGCCACGGCCTCCGACGAGAGCATCCTGATGAAGACCCGCGTGTTCTGCTTCGTGATGGGCAGTTCGCGCAAACGGGTGTCGATCTGTTCCCACTCGTCGATCGGATATACGAAGAGACATCCGTCGAGTCCCCGCGTGATGATCAGCGTGTCGTCCTCATCGGTCCGGATGTGCTTGCGAAACTTCACAGGGACATTCACCCGTCCTTTGTGATCCACGGTGTGCGTGTATGATCCCAGGAAGTTGACCATCCGTCATCTCCTTGAAATACAAAGGAGTAAACACCCTAACATGAGGTGATCATTTAAGAATACTATACAAGTGTTTGGCAGTTAGGATGTTCGGTGACCCACTTTGTCCCACTTCTTCCCACTATACTACATTGCGCCCCCCATATTGTCAAAATAAAAAATGGACTTACATCGGTTTTCTTTACCTATGGATAAGGAAAACTCCGTAACTCCAAGTGCCCAAAAGACTATATATATGTTGATACACATCATACGTTGACACCATATACCACGGGATGCCACCAAAACAACACCATATGGCGTCTTGAACGCGGGAGGTCCGTCGCGGCGCGGTTTTCCCGACCACTGCGCGGGTTAGGCAATCATGTATGCAGAAAAAAGTTGAAAAAAATGGTGGGGCTTACTGAATCGGTGCGTCATGCGGCCCGCAGGCCGGCGGCATCCGGCCTGCGTTGGTCTGTATATCCGAGGTGAATCTACTTGCCGTCCCGGAGTTCCCTCGATCGCTGGGTGGCGGTTTCGACCGCGCTGATCAGCATGCTGCGCAATCCGCGGATCTCCAGGTCGTGTACCGCTGCGATGGTAGTGCCGCCCGGCGTCAGGACCTGGTCGCGCAATACCGCGGGATGCTTGCCGGTCTCCTGGATCAGCCGTGCGGCGCCGAGCACGGTCTGGGCCGCGAGGTCCAGGGCGACGTCCCTGGGCAGGCCCATTTTTACGCCGCCGTCGGACAGCGCTTCGATGACCATGTATATGTAGGCTGGACCGCTGCCGCTGAGTCCGGTCACGGCGTCCAGAAGATGCTCGTTCACGAACACGACCCGTCCCACGGCCTGGAAGATCCGGGCGGCCATCTGCTTATGTTCCTCGCCGGCGTACCTTCCCGGTGAAATGGCGGCGGCTCCTTCGTCCACCAGCGAGGCGATGTTCGGCATCACGCGCACGACGGGGTTCTCGGTGCGCGTCATTTCGGTGATCCCGGCTGTCGTCACCCCCGCCGCGATCGTGATCAGCAGCTGATCGGGACGCAGCAGGTCGCGTACCTCGTCCACAACGCGCTCGATGGCCTGGGGCTTGAGGCAGATCATGACGATATCCGCTTCGCGCACCGCTTCCCGGTTGTCGGTGGTCCACCGTACTTCCCACTGATCCGACAGGTCTTTCAGATGGTCGGACTGCAGACCGGTAATCACGATCTGGTCCGGGGGAACGAGATTCGCTCTGCGTATGCCGCCGAGCAGGCAGGATCCCATGTTTCCTGTTCCGAGTATCATGAGGCGGTGGTTATTGAGCATTTTTCACCTTCCGGTCGATGATGCCGGGCTTATCCGACGTATATGGCGGACACGATGCGGTCCAGGCCGTTGTAATCCTTCACGATCTCCACGTTCCCATAGGCGCGGCGATCCGCCATCAGGCGGGTCACCGCGTCGGACTGTGCCGCGCCGATCTCCAGGGCGATCATCCCGCCTTCATTCAGGTACTCCGGCGCCTGCTCGATGAGTGCGCGATGACATTCAAGACCGTCTTCGCCGCCGTGGAGCGCCAGCCGGGGTTCGTACCCGCGTACCTCCTCCGGCAGGCCGTCCATTTCCCGGGAAGTGACGTAAGGCGGGTTGGACACGATCAGGTCCAGGGTGTGTGGCGCGAGCCTATCGAGGGGCGCCAGCAACGAACCCTGCATAAAAGTGATCCGGCTTTGACGGACCCCCAACAGGTTTTCGGCATTCCCGCGCGCGACCCTCAGGGCCTCATCGGAAACATCCGTGGCGTACCCCTGCACGAACGGGCATTCCAGGGCGAGCGTGACCGCCAGGACGCCGGTACCCGTGCCGACGTCCGCGAAACGCGCGGGGGATTCTACACACGCTTTTTTATCCAGGCAGGGGCGCACGTGGTCGACGAGCCGTTCGGTCTCGGGCCGGGGGATCAGCACGGCGGGCGAAACCTGGTACCCGCGACCGTAGAATTCCGTACAGCCCGTCAGATACTGGACCGGCTCACCGCGCATTCTCCGGTTGACCAGCGCTGAAAACCGCGAAGATTCCACCGGGTCGAGCCGCCGGTCGTGATCCAGGTACAGCTCGAGTCGGTTCGACGTGCATACCTCGCCGAGCAGCAGTTCCGATTCGACACGGCCGCGTTTATCCGCTGGGCCGTCGTGGTCCGCCTGGCCGCGTTTATCCGCCGGGCCGTCCAGCTTACGGGCTGCCCAGTCGACCGCCTGGAGCACGGTCGATGCGGTGGGACATTCGAATTCGTTCATGCATCACATCCGGTGGCTTGCGTAGCCTGGGTGGCCAGCGTCATGCCGACGTCAACTGGGCCATTTTCTCCGCACGGTCCGCTTCCGCCAGGGACTCCACGATCTCGTCGATGTCCCCTTCGAGGATCTGGTCGATCTTGTACAGCGTCAGACCGATACGATGGTCCGTGACCCTTCCCTGCGGAAAGTTGTAGGTCCGGATCTTCTCGCTCCGGTCTCCCGATCTCACCTGGGACCGGCGGCTGCTCGCCATCTCCGCTTCCTGTTCCTGCCGGGCCATGTCCAGCAGGCGGGCGCGCAACACCTTCATGGCCTTGGCCTTGTTCTTGTGCTGCGACTTCTCGTCCTGGCACGAGACGACCAGGCCGGTCGGCACATGGGTAATGCGCACCGCCGAATCGGTCGTATTCACGCTCTGGCCGCCCGGACCGGAAGAACGGAAAACATCGAAGACCAGGTCTTTCTTCTCGTCGATTTCCACATCGACTTCCTCCGCTTCGGGCAGAATGACCACCGAGGCGGCGGAAGTGTGCACCCGCCCCTGTGTTTCCGTTACGGGGACCCGCTGCACGCGGTGGACGCCGCTTTCGTTCTTCAGCCTGCCGTAGACCCCCTTGCCCTCGATCTGGAAGAAGACCTCCTTCACGCCGCCCCGTTCCGCCCCGTTGGAATTCAGGGTTTCCGTCTTCCATCCGCGGCTGTCCGCGTACCGGCTGTACATGCGGAACAACTCACCGGCGAAGATCGCCGCTTCGTCGCCTCCCGTACCCGCTCGGATCTCGCAGATGATATTGCGTTCGTCTTCGGGATCCCTGGGCACGATCATCCGCGTGAGCTCCTCCTCCATGGCCGTCCGTTCCCGGTCGAGGCTTTCCACCTCGTCCCGGGCGAGTTCGGCCATGTCGGGATCGGCCGCCGACTCCTGCAGCACCGACCGGGCCGATTCGAGGTCATCCAGGACCTTGCGGTACACACGGTACCGGTCGACGACCGGGGTCAGTTCCCGGTACGCCCGTCCGATTTCGCGCATTTTCTTCGGATCGGTGGTTACGGAAGGGTCCGCCAGTTGACGGTCGAGAGACTCGAAGCGCCTGACGATGTTTTCGAGTTGATGGAGTAACATGGAGGCATGGAATAGGAAAGGGGAGCGGCGCAACCGAAGGTCGGGGCATGCATGGCCATCGCGCCTGGAAGGAACGGGCGGCTTCCACCTGAGGATTACTCGTTTATGCCGTACTTCCTGTTGAAGCGTTCCACGCGGCCCGCACTGTCGACCATCTTCTGCTTCCCGGTGTAGAAGGGATGGCACGCCGAACAGATCTCCACGTGGATCGTGTCGATCGTCGAGCGTGTCTGGAA
The DNA here is from genome assembly GCA_026705925.1 of Gemmatimonadota bacterium. Taxonomy (GTDB): domain Bacteria; phylum JAAXHH01; class JAAXHH01; order JAAXHH01; family JAAXHH01; genus JAAXHH01. The sequence goes on along the minus strand of JAPOZT010000028.1, from coordinate 18,641 downwards.
CGTATTGCCACAGGCGCAGGATACCGTGATTACTTTGTATTCCGGGTGAATACCACTCTTCATCGGGCTAACTCCTTGATCATCGCTATTGAAACTGCACGGCCGGTCCGCTTGTCGTTCGAAGCGCGCAGGCAATAATAGGCGAAGCGGCAGGGACTGTCAAGCATCTTTTGCCCCACTGCCGGCCCGCCTCAGGACAAATTGGTTGCCCGCCTCAGGACAAATGAGTTGCCGGCGAATATCCGGTCCTTTATATTTACGTGTCTTTTCAACATCGTCCGGAATCATGCGGTCGGCTTGGTCAGCCTGATCAGCCTGGTCGGCCCAGTTGGCCCGGCCGCCGCAAGTCCGTAAGGAGCACTGTCAAGATGGCCTTGATGAAACTCTTGAGAGAACGAACCCACGTCGTCATGATTATCCTGGTCATTGCGTTCGTGGGACTGATCGGCCTGGAATGGGGCGCCGACATGACCGGCAGGGGACCGGGCGGGCAGTATGCCGTGGGTTCGATCAACGGTGAATCGGTGTCCTACGAGGAATTGCGGTTTGAAGTGGAACGCCAGCAGGAAATCGACCGCCAGCAGCGGGGTGGAAACGTAGACGAGTTCCGGCGCCGCGAAATCATCAACGAAATATGGGACCAGCGGGTAAACCTCACGTTGCTCGAACAGAGCATCGGCCGGCAGGGCATCAGCGTAACCGACGCCGAAATACTAGAGGCGATCCGCACGAATCCGCCGGATTATATCAGGCAGCAGGAGATGTTCCAGACGGACGGCGAATTCGACCAGACCAAGTACCTCCAGGCGCTGAACGACCCCGCGGTCGAAGGCTGGTCGTTTCTTGAAGACCAGTTCCGCGTGATGCTTCCCCGGCAGAAGCTCATCAACCGCGTGATTTCGGGTGCCCGTGTAACGAACCTGGAAGTCCGGAAGGCCTTCGTGAATCAGAACGAGCAGCTTACGGCCAGATACCTCCTCTTCGATCCGGAAGACCAGGCCGTGGAACCGGAATCGATCACCGATGAGGATATCGCCGCCTACTATGCGGAGCATCCCGATACGTTCCTGGAGGGCGACCGTGTTTCGCTTTCCTACGTCATGATTCCGAAGCAACCAAGCGTGGCCGATTCCCAGCGTGTCGAACGACAGATCGACGAGCTTTACGACCAGCTTGTCAGCGGCGCTGATTTCGAAACCCTGGCCAGGGACTTTTCCGAGGACACCTCCAACGCCTCCAAGGGAGGAGACCTGGGCTTCTTCGGCCGAAACGACATGGTTCCGGAATTCGAAGCGGCCGCCTATGAAACGCCGCCCGGTTCCGTGTCGCAACCCGTGAAGACGGAGTACGGCTGGCACATCATCAAGGTGGAAGAGACCGCGGTCAGGGATGGCGAGGAACAGGTCCGCGCGCGCCACATACTCCTGAGGACCATGACCGGACAGCAAACCCTGAGCGCGCTGAACGACGAGGCGAGACAGCTTCAGGCCCGGGCCGTCGAAAGCGGCCTTGAGGATGCGGCCCGCTTCGTCCGTGCCATGCCGGATTCCCTTCAGGTCGAATCCACCGGGTTTTTCGCCGACCGCCCCGATGGGTTCATCCCCGGCATCGGTTACCTGAGCGGCGCGTCGTCCTTCGCCTTTGCGTCCGAACCCGGTGAAATCGGAGAGGTACTGGAGAACACCAGCGGTTTCTACGTTCTTGAAAACGCCGGTGTAAAACCGGCGGGCGTACTGCCCCTCGAAGAAGTGGAACTGCGTATCCGGTCGATCCTGGTGCGGAACCGGAAAATGGAACAGGCCAGGCTTCGCGGCGAAGAGGTCCGGGCGGGTCTCGTTGGTGGCAACCTGGACGCGTTAAGCGGTGAAATGGCGGATCAAGTCGCTACCACGGATCCCATCACGCGACAACAGGCATTCATCCCTCGCATCGGACAGGATCTGAATTTCATAAGGGGGGCCTTCCAACTGTCGGAGACCGGCGAACTCAGCGAAGTAGTCGAAGGAGATCGAGGCTATTACCTCATTCAGCTGGTGGATCGGAAGCCGCTCGATGAAACAACCTACGAAATTATGAAGGAAAACCTGAAACGGCAGTTGCTGATCCAGAAGCAGAATCAACTGTACCAGGAGTGGCTTACCAGGCTGCGTGAAGACGCGGAGATCGAGAACAACCTGAGGGATTTCTTCGCCATATAAATCGTCCCTGGCGCCGCCCCACGTGAAACACGCTACATGATCAGGTCGCGCATCGCGTGAATGATCCTCCGGGCACGCATCCTGGTCTCAAACTTCTGCCGCGCCAGATCGCTTCGCGACAGGTTCTCCGCCTTCAACTGGATGTGGAACCTGAGGCACTGCGACGTACCCGACGGCCGCACGGTCAGATAGTTGAGTCTTTCCTCGTCGAAATAGAATCGAATGCCCTCGTCTGGAAAGTCCGGCCACTGGTGCGCATCCGCGTACTTGCCCGCCACGAAGGTCTCTGATGAGCGGACCGGGAGACCGTCCAGCGTTAGGGATTCGCCGTCCTGGACGCGTTGTCCCAGCTCCGCGCATCGTCTCAGGATGCCGATCTTCCGCGTCAGCCCTTCCAATCCCTTGAATTCTCCCCAGCGCGGCTCCGGAACGACGTCAGTGGCGAAATACCCGACATCGGGGTCCAGGTATATGTGTTCGTCGATCAGTTCGTAGACCGTCGTCCCATGGGACGCGGCATAGGCCGCCACTTCGGCGAGCAGGATCGCGGCGAAGACTCCGTCCTTGTCGCGCACGTGGCCGTTGCTTCCCATGGCCGCGGCCGTGTCGGGCGGTCCGCCCAGGATGCTGAATCCGTTGCTCTGCTCCAGGCATCCCACGTTGTAGCGTCGGGGCATACCCTCCATATCCTCGGTATGATAGATGATATCTTTGAACCGGGGGGCCGACAGGTCATCGCACGCCCACACCCGTTCGACCGCGTTGGCGATCAGGCCGAACCCGACCCAGGTCTTGATGACGCCGACGCCGTGTTTCCGCGCGAGCCGGACTAGCGCGTCGGTCGTGATGTGGGAAAGCACGATGAACGACTCTTCCGGCCGCGGGTGAAAAGCCCGCGCGTTCCCGGCGCCCTGCGCGTTTCCACCCCGCGTGCTCTCGTTCCGCGTGCTACCGGCACCCTGCGCCAGGCGGTACCAGAGTAGCAGTGACCATGCGTCGTCGGCCGACAGCAGCACGTGGGACCGGTTGTCGTGGTACTTCCGGTAGGCCGGGGGGACCTTGACCACGAGTCCCACACGGTCGGCATCCGGGTCGGTCCCGATCATCAGGTCGAGCGCTTCCATGGCACCCGCGCCGTACTGTTCGACGTACGCGTCAACGGCGATCTCGGACGCCGTGGGATCTCCGGGGTCCGGTTGTTGCTCCGGGTGGTCCTGAAAGGCGGGGAAGAGCCCGTTGAGCTCGTTCAACCGGTGGCGGGTTACCGCATCCACCCGGGTGAAACCGAAATCGCTCAACAGCCGGGGCACGGCCTTGCGTCCGGCCCCGTGAAAGGCGCAGTACCCGATCCCGATGGAGGGCGCCCACGATTTCATCAACGCGGCATCGGATATGAATCCCCGGATCTGGTCCTGGTACATCCGATGGATATCGACGAGGGGACGGCCGAGATAGTCGAATCCGGGCAACGGCGCGGCGCCGCCCAGGAACACGAGCCTGTTGCCGTCGCGGCGAGGGTCTTCGGGGTGATCCGGATCGACACCGGCGTCATCGAAGTCCTGGAGGGCTACCTGGACCGGGGTCGTCTTCCGGATGTAGTCGTTGTAGATGACCGATCGTTCCCTGGGAGAAAACTGCGATCCCGTTCCGGCGGAAAGCTTGTAGCCATTATATCTTCGGTCATTATGGCTCGCCGAGATCAGGATGCCCATGTCGGCACCCAGCGTCGGTATGGCGAAGGTCATTTCCGGATACGGGCAGGCTTCATCGAAGAGGTAGACTTTCAGCCCCTCCGCGAGGAATACCCCGGATACCAGCCGGGCGAATTCCTGGCCCGCCACCCGGCTGTCATAGCCGATGACGATGGACAGGAGTCCATGGGCGGTCGCGTACTTCGCCACGCCCGTGGACTTCAGCAGGAGAACGATGTTGTTGAGGGTATTCGGCCCCTTGAGGATGGGGGCGTCCATGCCGTCCCGGGCGAGGATCAGCAGTTCTTCGTCCGACATGGCGGCTTTGCCGCGTATGCCCGCCGTGCCGAACTTGATCTCGTCCACGAAGGCTTCGACCAGTTCGTCCCACCTGGCCGCTTCGACGGCGCTTCTCAGTCCGTCGCCGAGCCGGGGGGACAACCGGCCGATGTGAGGGTCGGTCAACCAGCGGCGCAGATTCGGAAGCACGTTCAGGCGGGCCTGTTCGTAGAGCCCTTCGTCGATCAGCCCGCGGCGGAACTGCTCCTCGAGGAAACCGGAGATTCCGGTTTTCGCCTTCCGAACGACGGCGTCGTCGTCGATCGCCATGGGGTCACCCGTCGGCGATATGGACCTGCGTGCGCTTCTTCCCGTACCGGCGGAACTGGACGATGCCGTCCGTCAGGGCGAAGAGGGTGTCGTCGTTGCCGCGGCCTACGTTGTTACCGGGCAGAATCCGCGTTCCCCGCTGCCGGACGATAATATTGCCGGCCCGGACGCGCATGCCGTCTCCGGTCTTGACGCCGAGAAACTTGGGATTGCTGTCTCGACCGTTGCGAGAACTGCCTACACCTTTCTTGTGGGCCATCTGAGAAAGTCCTTTCCGATCAGTTGGATGCGCTTGGGTCGTAGTTGATGCCGGTGATTTCGAGCGCGGTATACGGCTGCCTGTGCCCTCTCTTCCGGCGGTAGTTCTTCCGGCGTTTCATCTTGAACACAATGATCTTGGGATGGCGGCCCTGCTCGGTAACCCTGGCCGTCACCGTGGCGCCGGCCACCGTCGGCGTGCCGACCAGCGTCTCTCCGCCGCCCAGGAGGAGCACCTGGTCGATGGTGATCTCGTCGCCCACTTCGGCGGCGATCTTCTCGACCTGGATCGTATCTCCCTCGTTGACACTGAACTGCTGATCGCCCGATCTGATCACAGCGTACATCTATTTCGCTCCTTGTCCGTTTGGTCCGGTGGTCCGTTTGGTCCGGTGGTCCGCTTACTTGAACTCGTCGGTCACGTCCAGGTCCCGCTTACCCGAGAACACGCGGAATTCTTCCACATGCAGGAACGGGTCTTCCTCGACTTGAAGCTGCATCTTGTATTCGTCCTGCAGGTTCACCAGTTTCTCCCGGCCGTTTTCATGCAGGCTCAACGCCACGGTGGGATGCACCTTGAGCTTGAGCTTCCGTTCTCTCAGGCCGGGCTTGGCCCGCTTCAGCCACCGGCCGATCTGGGTGACCATGGTGATGCGCGACATAATGCGGCCGGTCCCGTCGCACACCGGGCACGCCTCGCTGAAAGTGAACAGCAGGCTGGGGCGGATCCGCTGGCGGGTCATCTCGATCAGCCCGAATTCGCTGATCTCCTTGGACATGCGTGTCCGCGCGCGGTCGTGCGACAAGGCCTTCTCCATTTCCTGGTGCACCTGCCGCCGGTTCCCGCGGTCTTCCATGTCAATGAAATCGATGACGATGATGCCCCCGATATCCCTGAGCCGAAGCTGCCGCGCTACCTCCGCACAGGCTTCCAGGTTGGTCTGGAACACGGTTTCCTCGTGTCCCCTGGATCCGGCGTACCGTCCCGAATTCACGTCGATCGTCACCAGCGCTTCGGTCGGTTCGATGAGGATGTAGCCGCCGTTCTTCAGCCAAACCTTCCGGTGCAGCGCCTTGCCGATCTCGTTCTCGATCCCGTAGGCGTCGAACACCGGCGCCGTCCCGTCGTACATGTGGACGCGCTCGCGAAGCTGGGGGGCCACTCCCTTGAGATAGGCCAGGATCTCCTTGTATACTGCCTTCGAGTCGATGATCACGCTGTCGATATCGGGCGTGAACAGGTCGCGAATCATTCCGGACGTCATTTCGACATCCTTGTGGATCATGGCGGGCGCCGGCGTCTTCCCGACCTCCTTCTCTATAGTCCGCCATGTCCTGGTCAGCGCCTTGAGGTCGTTCTTCAACTCGGAATCCGATTTGCCCAGGGCGGCGGTCCGCACAATGACCCCGAAGTCGTCGTCCTTGAGTTTCCTGGCCAGGTCCCGCAGCCTGCGCTTCTCGCTCCAGTCGTCGATACGCCGGGAAACGCCGACGTAGTTGGCATGGGGCACCAGCACGAGAAACCTGCCCGGCAGGGATATCTGGGAGGTGACCCGCGGTCCCTTGGTGCCGATGGACTCCTTCGTGATCTGGACGACGATTTCCTGGCCTTCCTTGACCATCTCCTGGATCTGGTATTCCCGGTCCCTGCCCCGTCCGGAGCCGGAATCGGGCTTCTCGTCGTCGTCGTCGAAATCGATCCAGTCCGCTCCACTGGTTACGTCCGACGCCTGAAGGAAGGCCGCCTTGTCCAGGCCGATATCCACAAAGGCCGCCTGAATGCTCGGTATGACCGCCGTTACTACGCCCTTGCAGATGTTCCCGACCACGCGTTCGTGTTCCGGGCGTTCGACCAGCAGCTCGACGAGATGGTTGTCCTCGAGCATCGCGATGCGCGTTTCGTGCGTGGCCGTCTCAACTATGATGTCTTTCCGCAAATATCAACCTTCTGTCTGGCCCCTTAAGCGCCGGTTAACGTGAATGTTCCAAAGTAGTTAAATATAACATTCGGATGGCGTGGTGTCAAGTTCCGACTATTCCGGCCGGAAGATACGCGCGTATCTTCTCCAGTAGCTCCCCGGGTTCAAGCGTCGTCATGCATATATTGCCGATCGGACACCTGGTCCGGTTGCATCCGAGACAGTCGACGCTTTCCTTCCGCACCACGCCGTGACCGTCGCCCCAGGGCCCCTGTGCGCGGGGGTCGGTGGGACCGAAGATTCCGACGGTGGGGACGTTCAGCGCCGCGGCCATGTGCATCGGTGCGCTGTCGTTGCTGACCAGCAGGTCGCAGCGTTTGAGGAATGCGCCGAGTTCGGCGAGCGTCGTCTCCGGGAGCACGTGGGGGCGGTTGCGCATGGCGCTGGTTACCCGTGCGACCAATTCTTCCTCGCCCGGACCCCAAAGCACCAGGATGTCCACGGCGTATTCATCGATCAGGGCGTCGGCCAGGCGGCCGAAAAACTCGGGCGGCCAGCGCTTGATGGCCCACCCTCCTCCCGGATTCAGTCCGATCACCGCGCGGGCGTCCGGGGCGTGCTCACGCAGCCATGCGTCTGCTTTCCTGTCGGCCGCCCCGGGCACGACGACGCGCGGCCGGTCTGTGGCCACCGGGATGTCCAGCGCTTCCAGGGCTTCCAGGTGGAACTGAACCTCGTGCTGTGGCCGGCTCGGGGGCGTGACCACGGTGGTGTAGGCGCGGCGGCGCACACGAAAGGCGTAACCGACCCGTTCCGGCGCCCCGGTCAGCCGGGTCAGCAGTGCGCTGCGCGGATTGCCGAAGAGGTCGATCGCTAGATCGAAGCTTTTGCGGCGCAGGTTGCTGTAGAACCGCGCCTGCTCGCGCCAGGAACCCCGGATGCCCAGGCTTCCCCACCGGCGCAAGGGCAGTACGATGAGCTCGTCCAGCAGGGGATTCCACCGCAGGACATCCGCGGCCGCCTCCTCCGCCAGGAAGGAGATACGGGCCCGCGGGAAGCGCCGCTTCAGGTTCTCGATGACGGGCGTCGCCAGGACGACATCCCCGGTGGCCCGCAGTTTGATGACCAGTATGCGCCTGGGATCTTCGGTCATAGGCCTACTCCGCCGGGCGGTTGGAGGTCCCGCGCAGAACGGATTCCGCGGCCTCAAGCACGCGCTGCGGCGATATCGATTCGATGCAGGGGACCGGCCGGACGCAGAAATCACGGCCGCAGCAGTCGTCCGTATCGGCTTCCAGGGCGACATGCCCATCGGTCTCCGAATAGGGAAACCAGATAGACGGGCTGCTCGGACCGAAAAGCCCGATCGTGGGCGTGCCCACAGCCGCGGCGATATGCATCGGCCCGCAGTCATTGGACACGAACAGATCGCACCGCCGGATCAACGCGGCCAACCGGGTCAGCGAACCGGTCTCCACGACGGGCAAGGCGTGGCCGGCCATGTCGGCCAATCCGTCCATGGCCTCGCGCTGCCCCGGTCCCGCGACCAGCAGTACCCGGAGGTCCAGCGCATCGGTCATCCGGCGGGCCACCTCGGCGAATCGGCCCGCGCTCCACGTCTTGGCCGGCCAGCTCGCACCGGGGTTCAACGCGGCAATCCGGCGGTCGCCGTCCACGCCCCAATCCGCGAGCCAGGAATCGGCCCACGCCGCGTCTTCATCGGAGAAATGGACCTCCGTGCAGTCGTTCTCCACGGGAACACCGATCGTACGGACCGCATCCAGGTAGGCATCCACTACCCGGAGCGAATCCGACCGCCTGATCTTGACGTTGTATGCTGCGCCCCTTCCCCGCACGGTATAACCGACCCGGTACCGGGCGCCCGTGGCCAGGGTCAGCAGCGCGCTGCGCGGATTGCCGAAGAGATCGATCACCAGGTCGAAACGACGCTTACGTAGGGCTCGGAGGAAGCGCAGGTGTTCTCCGCAGTGAGTCAGCACGGAACGGCCCGGCAGGAGTTCGTCCGGCAGCGCGATCACCTCTTCCAGGTGAGGGTTCCGGGCGAGGACTGCCGCGGGTCCCGCCTCCGCGAGGTAGTAGAGTTCCGCATCCCCGTAGTGCCGTTTCAACGCCCGGATCACCGGTGTGGTGAGCACCACGTCGCCGATGAAGCGCAAACGGGAGATGAGGATCCGCCTTGCATCCGGGGCGTCCATAAGACCTCTAGTTTTGTTTCGGCACGGGCGATCCGCAGATCCGAAGTACCGGTGGTCCGCCGATCCGGCCGCTTCACGGGCTCAACTTTCCCGATCCGCCCACCCGGACGTCGACCCCAGGATCTCGCGGTCGGTTGCTACTGAAGCCGGGTCGGACCGCCGCCGTTTCATTACCGCATCCCTTAGACGCGCCGCGTCCATCAGCGCACGCGGGAAGGTCAGGTCGCCCTTCAGCACCGCGCCGAGGAAACGAGCCATCATCCAGAAGACATGCGACACCAGGTACCTGAGGTCCCGCATGTTGCGCCACACGAAGAGGATTCGGTTTCTCGCGCTGACGCGGTCGATGAAGGCCCGGTCGTGCCGCGCGCCGATCGTCGTGCCGTGTTCGTGGGTGAGCCGGCTTTCCGGTTCGTAAAGCACCGTCCAACCCCGCTGATACGCGCGGTAGGACAGGTCCAGGTCTTCCGAGTAGAACGGGGCATACAACGTATCGAATCCGCCCAGTGCCAGGTACTTCGACCGGGACACCGCCATGGCGGCCCCGTTGGCGTAGAGGGTGAGTGCACGGCCTTCTCGCAGGGACTCGCGTTCCGCCCACCTCAGCCGCAGCAGGCCGCAGTGCATGGCGCCTCGCACGAGACCGCCGCCGGGACGCCCGTCTCCGGCCTGGTAGACCCGTGGATTGACGGCGAACACCCGATCGTCACGGAAATGGGAAAGGAGGGGATCCAGGAAGGGGCCGGTGGCGACGACGTCGTTGTTGAGCAGGACCACGACCTCGTGCAAAGCCCGCGACACCCCTGTGTTGCAGGCTGCGGCGAACCCCCTGTTCCCGTCGTGCCTGACCAGGACCGCGTCCGGACAGGTCGCCCACGTCCTTTCGGCCGTGTCGGCCGTACTGCCGTCGTCCACCACCACGATCTCCGCCCGGTCCGCTGCCCCGTGGTCTTTCAATGAACGGAGGCACCGTTCGACCAGATAGCCCGCATTCCACGTCGGGATCACGATACTGCATCGTTCGCGCTGTGCCATGACTCCATCCGAATCGGCCGTCACGCGGAGGGCTTTGCCGGACCGTCCGTGCGCTCCTCCGCCCCGGTTTCGCCCTGCCAGACCTTTACCAGCCTCAGGAACGAATAGATCCCCATGCACAGGCTGAAGAGGAGACCGGGAAAACCGTCCCGGAAGCCCTTTTTGACGAAGTAGCATTTCCAGGCCATGCCGAGGGGAGAAAACACCAGGCGCAGCCGTCCCACGCGCTGTCCCGCCTTGATCCGCTCCTCCGCGTCCACGGAGGTGTACTGGTCGATCCGGGCGATGAAATCGGAGAGCGTGTTGTGCGAATCGTGGTAGAGATCTTCGTGGATCAGCCCCAGCTCGCCGTGGCCGTTTACCTCGATATGGGCGTGGGCGCCTCCCGTCCAGTATCCCTTTCCGTTTTTAAGGAGTCGGGGCTGGTAGCTCGGGTTGAGCGTTCCGTGCCGGATGGGAAACCGGAGAAAGTGTTCCTGGCGGTGGATCTTGTACGCGTCGAAATCCCCGCCGGACCGCAGCAGGTCTCGGACCCGCGCATCGAGCCCTTCCGTGACGTATTCATCCGCGTCGAGAAAGAGGATCCAGTCCCCGCGGGCCTGCGCCATGCCGAAGTTCCGCTGGCCGGCAAAACCAGGCCACGGCCGCTCAAACACGCGTCCTCCGCAGGATTCCGCGATTTCCACCGTGCCGTCGGTGCTGCCGCTGTCCACCACGATGATCTCATCGGCCCAGGAGACCGGGTCCAGGCAGCGCCGGAGCTTGCGCTCCTCATTGTACGTGATCACGACGACGGACAGCGATTGCATGAGAAACGCCGGTGGATGCGCGGTTTCAGGAGGATCGGCCCCCCGCGCCCGATTCGGCGTCGGCGGAGCCCCGGAGGTGAAGGTGCCAGAGCTTGGCGTACTTGGTGAAAACGTAACAGGCGGAAAGGCCGCACAGGATGAAACCCGGCAGGCCGTCCAGGAAACCTCTGTGCCACACGTACATTTTGAACAGGGTAAAAATCGGACGGAAAACCAGATCTGTCAAACGGAAACGCCTGCCCGACCGGTAGAGCTGGCGGGCGCCGAGACTGGTGAAGCTGTTGAACTTGTCCAGGTAGTGGTGGAGGGTGGGATCGGTATCGTGGATCATGGGGTGCTTCAGATCGCCGACCGGTCCCCGTATGCGCAGCGCCTCGTGCACCTCGTCGTTGGTGAACCGGGGATCGGCCCCGCGCCGGAAGAGGCGCAGCACGTAATCGGGGTACCATCCGCAATGCCGGATCCAGTGTCCCAGAAAAAGCGTCTTCCTCGCGATCCGGTAACCGGCGCGGTCCTCCTTTGCCGCGACGGCGAGGATTTCATCCCGCAGGTCCGGCGGAACGCGCTCGTCGGCATCAAGCCAGAGCACCCAGTCGCCCGTGGCGTGCTCCAGGGCCAGTTGCTTGGTCGGACCGTAGCCCAGCCACTCCGATTCGATGACGTGGTCGGCGTACTCCCGCGCGATGGCGACGGTATCGTCGTCGCTCCCCGAGTCCACGAGCACGATCTCGTCGGCGAACCGCGCGCTCTGCAGGCAGGCTTCGATCCGCGAAGCTTCGTTCCGGGCGATAATGATGACGGAGAGGGACATGGCGCCGGCTCCCGCGGATCAATGTTCCGGGGCCGTCTCGATCTGCACCGCGGGTCCGGCGTCTTCCGGTTCCCTGACCGAGTCGACCATGGCCTCGATTTCCTTGCCGGGCCTGGGGAAAAGCGGCGTGAGCCCCAGGGTCACGGCGAAGTTGATCAGCATGCCGATCGTCCCGATCCCCTGGGGACTGATGCCGTTGGCGAACAGCCCGAAGGTCCAGGTTTCCATGCCGAAGAACACGCAGGCGATGATGTAGAAAGCCGTAAAGCCGATGCCGGCCAGGATACCGCACACGGCGGGTATCGTGCCCACGCGCTTGCTGAAAATGCCCAGTACGATGGCGGGGAAGAAGCTCGCGGCGGCAAGGCCGAAGGCGAAAGCCACCACCTGGCTGACGAATCCCGGCGGGTAGATGCCGAATACGCCGGCCACGATCACAGCGATGCCGATCACCCCCCGGCCCACGGAAAGGCGCTGACTCTCGCTCGCGTTCGGGCGCAGTACACGGTAGTACAGGTCGTGGGAAACACTGGACGAAATGACGAGCAGCAGCCCGCTGGCGGTGGACAGGGCCGCCGCCAGGCCGCCGGCCGCGACGAGCGCGATGATCCAACTGGCCAGTTCGGCCATCTCCGGCGTCGCCAGCACGATGATGTCGCGGTCCGGGCCCGAAAGTCCCCGGGCCCTGAGGGCCGTGCGACCATCCGCCCCCGCGGCGCCGTCCGAATCGAGCCACGCCTGGTGGTTGACCTGTACGGAGGACAGTTCAGCGTGCGACAGGGAACCGCCGCGAAAGATCTCGTTGTCCTCACCGGCCGAATACCGCATGACGCCGTCTCCGTCGTCCATCCACAGGATCAGGCCGGTCTTCTCCCAGTTTTCGAACCAGGAGGGCAGTTCCTGCGCGGTCTTGCCGTTCAGGCTGTCGATCATGTAATACCGCGCGAAGGCCGCCGTCGCGGGCGCCGTCAAGTAGAGCAGGGAGATGAACAACAGCGCCCAGAAAGCGCTCCATCTCGCGGCCCGGACCGATTTGACGGTGTAGAACCGGACGAGCACGTGGGGCAGGCCCGCCGTGCCCACCATGAGCGCGAGGGCCACGCAGAATACATTGACCTTGTCCCACCCTCCCACGAAGGTGGACGTGTAGCTGCTGAATCCCAGGTCCGCATGTATCTGGTTGAGCTTTTCCAGCAGGTATACGCCTGACTGGCCCGCGATCGAAGGCTCCAGTGTGGTGCCGAGTCCCGCCTGAGGCAGGGGGCTTCCCGTGAGCTTGATGCTGATGGCGATGGCGGGGATCAAGAAGGCGGTGATGAGCACCCAGTACTGGGCGACCTGGGTCCACGTGATGCCCTTCATTCCCCCGAGCGTGGCGTAGATGAAGACAATGGCCATCCCGATGATGACGCCGATATGGATGTCCACTTCGAGGAACCGGCTGAAAACGACGCCCACGCCGCGCATCTGCCCCGCTACGTAGGTAAAACTGATGAATATGGCGCACGAGACGGCCACGACGCGCGCGAGGTCCGAAGCGAAGCGGTCTCCCACGAAGTCCGGCACGGTATAGTGGCCGAATTTCCGAAGGTAGGGCGCGAGCAGCAGCGCCAGCAGCACGTAACCGCCCGTCCAGCCCATGAGATAGACGCCGCCGGCGTATCCCATCGTGGAAATCAGCCCGGCCATGGAAATGAAGGACGCCGCGCTCATCCAGTCGGCGGCCGTGGCCATGCCGTTGGCCGCCGCGGGCACGCCCCGGCCGGCGACGTAGAAGCCCCGGGTGTCCCGGACCCGGGTACGCCACGCGATAAAGAGATAGAGGCCGAAAGAGAGGGCTACGAAGAAATAGGTCCAAGCCTGTACCGACATCGCCCGCGGCTACCCTTCCTGCCTGGTGGTTTCGAGTTCCCGGCGGTGCCGGTTGTCCAGGCGGTTCATGTACAGGCAGTAGGCCAGTATGAGCAGCACGAACACGATGATGCTGCCCTGGTGGGCGAACCAGAACCCGAGGGGAAAGCCGGTGCCGGATATGCGGTACGCGTTGAGCGTGTCCGCGAACAGGATGCCGGCTCCCAGGCCGGCCAGGGCCCAGAGTCCGAGCAGCACGGCCATGATCCGGATGTTGGCCCGCCAGTAGCGGCGCAGCGCCGCGGCGGCCCTGCTGCCGGCTGAATCCACCGATGCGCTCCCGCTACCGGCTGAATCCGGTGCGGTGCCTTTGCTGCCGGCTGAATCCGTCGAGTCAGACATGTCGGTCCTCCGGTTCAGCCCTTTCCGTTCAGGGCTTGACTACGGTCAGCTTCGCCTCCACGTACATGCCGGGGAAGATGAACGCGAGGTACTTCTCCCATCTGCGGGGAAACCGGTTGGCGAGCAGGCTGATGCCCAGCACCCGGTAGACGTCGCTGAAGATCAGCCTGCATTCGTCCATCCTAAACCGTCCGTCCCGGCACATCTGGGTGATCGTCACGTAGCCGAAGTGATGATAGTGCGTCAGGTCGCCATATGAAAGCTGCGACGAGTAGTGGGGCGTGACGATGCGGACCGACGCCCCGGACCGCGCGATGCGGTACACTTCGTCCATGGCCCGGACCGGCTGAAGGATATGCTCCAGGATGTGTGACATCTCGACGTGATCGAACTGTGCGTCGTCGAAGGGATAGGGGTAGTCGTCCAGGCTGTGCACGACGTCCACGTGCGCCGCATCGTTGATGTCCAGGCCGACGGCCCCTTCCAGCTTCCCGAAAGGTCCGCAGCCCAGATCGAGTTTGGTCGCCATGTTCACCCGTTCCCGTGCCATGGAGGCGTTCGCCTGAGCGGGCAACATGGTATGAGCGGGCAGGCGTCGTGTCAAGTGAATTAGGCCGTCCCGGACCGGGTTCAGACCCGGATGATCTCGCCCGTTTCGCCGCTGCCGGGATCATCGAGCATGGCGATGATTTCGCGGCACACGCGGTCCGGCGGTATCTCCCCGATCCGTTGACTGGCCGCATAGAAGGCGCGGTGCCTCCTGCCGGGCGGCTTCCAGTGGGCCGGATCGCTGGTGGCGTGGAAGGACAGGGTGGGCGTCTTCACGGCGGCGGCCAGGTGGAGGACGCCGGTGTCGTTGCACACGAGCAGGTCCGCGGCGCGGATCACGCCCGCGACCTCCCGCAGCGACAGGGGCGGAGCGCCGTGCAACGGAGCGGATACCGCATCGCGCAGCGCACGGAGCAGACCTTCTTCTCCCGGCGCGGGGATGAGCAGGATCCGGGCGGAGCGACGGGCGGCCAGTTCATCGCAGACGCGGGCCAGCTGTTCCACGGGGTACCGCTTCCTCGCGTCCCCGGTGCCGAAGTGGACGGCGACCACGGGGCCCGCGGTTCCAGGGCCTTCGGGCTCGGGACCTCGGGGCTTCCCGGGATCCCCGGCCAGGCCATCGATCACCGCCCGGCCGACCGCCCGTTCCTCCTCGGTCATGGCGTAACGGTAGGACAGGTCGTCCGTATCGGCGCCCACGTACCGTACCACGTCCAGGTTCCGCTGGATCTGGTGCCTGGGTTCGGGACGCACGGGCACGTTGATGGTGTAGAAGGGATTGTGATCGAGGTGGTCGAAGGTGGGCGTTTCGGGTCCCATGACCACAGGTGCGCCCGAAAGCCACGCGATGAGGTCGCTGGACAGGGAGTGGGAGACCGTGTTGAACACGACGGCGAGATCAACGGGGTCGCGCATGAGATCGATGAAGGTCCGGATGTCCCGGGGCCGCCAGCGGAAACCGGATTCGTGGAACAGCAGGACCTCGTCCACGTCCGGATTGTTGAGTGCCACGGGGTACAGGTAGGCGCGGACCACCAGGGAGAGGCGCGCGGCGGGAAACCGCGCCCGCAGCGCGTGGATCGCGGGGGTGGTCAGCAGGAAATCACCGAACTGATCGTGTTGCCGGATGATCAGGATCCGGTCGATGCGATCCGTATCGACCGTGTCGGGTGGCGCGCGGCGATTGCCCAGGGGATGGCTGGCCAGCCAGTTGAGCACCCGGGTCTTGAGCCGCTTCTCGATGGGATACCACATCATCGGCCGTCCGTTATTCCAGGACCGGTTCCTGGTCCCGGAACTGCAGGTTGTAGAGCTTCCGGTACAGGCCGTCTACCTGGACCAGCGACGCGTGGACGCCGGTCTGGACGATCCGGCCGCGGTCGACCACGACCACCCGGTCCGCTTTCTGCACCGTCGACAGGCGATGGGCGATGACCAGGGCCGTCCTGCCCTTCATCAGCCGGTCGATGGCCTCCTGCACCAGCAGCTCGGACTCGGTGTCCAGACTGGACGTGGCCTCGTCGAATATGAGGATCTGGGGATCCTTCAGGATGGCCCGGGCGATGGCGATGCGCTGGCGCTGCCCCCCGGAAAGCCGCACGCCCCGCTCCCCGAGAAACGTATTGTAACCGTCGGGCAATTGCTCAATGAAGGCGTCCGCGTTCGCAGCGGCCGCGGCGGCCCGTATCCGTTCCCGGGGCATGTCCGCCACGCCGTAGGCGATATTGTTGCGTACCGTATCGTTGAAGAGGATCACGTCCTGGGTAACGATGCCCATCTTCTCCCGGAGAGAGGCCACCGTGACCGAACGCAGGTCCTGCCCGTCGATCTCGATGCGCCCTCCGGTCGGATCGTAGAACCGCGCGACGAGATCCACCAGGGTGGACTTGCCGCCGCCGCTGGGTCCCACGAGCGCCACGGTCTCGCCCGATCGGACCACCAGGTCGATTTCTTCCAGGGCGGGATCGGATACCGTATCGTACCGGAAGGAAACGCGATCGAGCCGGATCTCCCGACGCAGGTCGGGCAACGGGACCGCACCCGGGGCGTCCGTGATCTCCGGGTCCGTGTCCAGCACGGAAAACACGCGGTCGGCGGCGGCGATCCCTTCCTGGATCCGGTTATGCACCTGTCCAAGTTCCTTGACCGGTTTCATCATGGAGAAGAGGGCCAGGAAAAAGGTCAGGAAGTCCTCGGGCGCCAGCAGGCCGCCTTCCAGGACCTGCCGCCCGCCGTACCAGAGAATCGCCAGGCCCACGACGCCGCCCAGGATCTCCGTGACGGGGCTGGCCAGGTTGTGCATGTGCGTCAGGCGGAGCAGCGTGCGGAAGTAGTGTTGCGTCTGCCGTTTGAACTTGCCGATTTCGAAGGACTCCATGTTGAAGGCCTTGACCACTCGCACGCCGGCCACGGTCTCCTGGAGCGTCGAGGTCAGGTCGGCCATGGCCTCCTGGGAGGCCGTGCTGCTCCGGCGAAGGCGCCTGCCCACCGTGGTGATGACGAGGATGCTCAGGGGAAGCAGGACCAGGGAGACCAGCGTCAACTGCCAGCTGAGGATCAGGAGGATCGCGAGGAAGACCACCACCAGCATGGGCTCCTTGACGAGTGTACCGAATGCGGCCGATATGGTCCCGTTGATCTTCATGACATCGTAGGATACTCGAGAGATGAGCTCACCCGTGCGTTCCCGGTGGAAATAGGACAGGGAGAGACGGTGCAGATGGATATACAGGTGGTTCCTGAGGTCTTTGATGACCCCGTTTTCGGCGTAGGCCATCAGGTAGGCCTGCAGGTAACTGCTGATGTTCTTGAGCAGGAGGATAAATAAAATAATCAGGCAGAGACGCTCGAGGGTCGCCTGCTTGGTCGGCCGCCTGATCAGATCGTTGGTGCGGTCCTTCAACGTCTCGCGCAGGCCCGTCATCCCGGTGCGCTGCTCCAGCCGGTTCGCCGAATCCTGGGCCAGGTCGAGCTGCCCGCCCTGACTGCCTTGACCGCCCTGACCGATCTGCCCGGGCAAGGCGGCCTGCTCTGTTTGCCCTGGTTGCCCCGGCGGCCCGACCTGCCCTGGCCGCTCGTCCTGCCCGTCCTGAACCGTCTGCACAGTCTCCTGGCCGAAGAGGGTCTGCAAAAAGGGCAGGGCTACCCAGACCGTGGCGCTGCTGGTCAGCGCGAAACAGGCCATGCATACCATGGCGCCAGCCATGAAGTACCAGTAGGGTTTTACGTAGGATAATACTCGGAGATACAGATTCATGGGGGGTCGATTAGTGGGTCAGGCGGGAGGGGCCATTGAGGCGGCGTAGAGCGCTTCCACCCGGTCGGTCATGGTGTCGAGACTGAAGCGTGCCCTGGCCCGCACGCGGCCCGTCTCCGCCATGCGCACGCGAAGACGCTCGTCCATCAGCAGCGATTCGACCGACCGCGCGAGCCCCTCCGCGTCGCCTCCCTGGAAGACCAGGCCCGTTTCGCCGTCCTCAACCGTGTCCAGCGTGCCGTCCGACCGGGTCGATACACAGGCCACGCCCATGGCCATCGCCTCGATGACCGTCGCGCCGAAACCCTCTGCTCTGGAGGGAAATATAAAAACGTCCATGGCGTTCAGCAAGGCAGGAATATCGCGTCTGAAGCCCGTGAACAGCACGGTATCACCCAGGCCGAGTTCCCGGGCCTGCCGAACGATTCCGTCGTGGTACGCTTCCTCGCCGTAGCTCGCTTCGCCCACCACGACGAACCGCAGGGGCATCTCCCGATGGCGGTCCCGAAGCAATCGGGCGGCCTGCAGGAACTCCTCGTAGCCCTTTCCTGGAGATAGGCGGCCAACGGTCCCCACCAACCGGACTCCAGAGGCGATCCCGAGCGATCGTCTCGTGTCTTCCCGGTCGTAGCGGGCCGGATCGAACCGTACCAGGTCCAGGGCCGGATGCACCGTCACCACGCGGTCCGGCGGTACGGGACAGGTCTCCCGCACGTTCCTGTTCAGCGTCTCCGATACCGTGATGACGCGGGAAACGCGCCGGTACAGCCAGCGGTGCAGCGGATCCTTCTTCGTGACGTAGGAACCGACGTGCTTGGTGAGCAGAAGCGGTCCCCCGAACCCCGCCAGCCGTGCGGCGGGCACGGCCTGCCAGAGGTCGCGGGACAGGTGGAGATGGAGGACGCCGGGCCGGAAGCGGCGGATGCAGCGCCCCAGCGCGCAGGTCGAAAGGGGGTTCACGTAACCGCCGATCGGGACGGTTTCCACCGAGAAGCCCCGTTCACGGGCCTCGCCGGCAATCGATCCTTTTGGATGAA
>JAPOZT010000017.1 GCA_026705925.1 Gemmatimonadota bacterium | reverse complement strand
TGGCTTCCGTCCATCAATGTTATTTATGCGATTAACGAGGGCATGAACCTTCGATAGTCCCGGTGTGACCTTCGTCGACGTTGCCCGCATAGGAGTCCGCGAACGCCTGATTACCGGCGAACCTGGACGGCTTAACGTGTGGGATCCCGACTCGGGCACGGAGCACGAACTCGTGTCCGTCGCGACCGTCACGGCTGCCACGAACGTCAAGCCCGTCGCGCCAGCCACGACCGGTTTCCAGGCACCTCGCGAGGGTGAGGTGCCGCACGTGGATGTCACCCGAGACGTGAACGGTGATGGCCAGACCGACCTGGTCGTACCCGGTGACGATGGTTTCCAGATTTACGTACAATTGGATGGCGACGCCTTCGCCGATCCGATAGAAGTCGGTCCTCCTCCCAACTTCGACCCGATCCTCGGCGCCGATGGATACCGGTTCGACCCCTGGAGCGTGAGCCGGATCCACGGATTCGACAGTAACGACGACGGCCGCGTCGACCTGGTGTCCTGGAACGGAAACCACTTCGAAGCGCATGTACAGGACGAACAGGGCCTCTTCGACCCCGAACCGTTGACCTTCACCACTGACGTGCAATTCGACTCCGACGATGTCACCTTGCTTGCCGACGGGGAAATGACGGGTCGGGCACTTCATTCGTTCGGCGACCTGAACGGCGACGGCATCGCCGACATGGTGGTCTACGTACTCGAGGGAGCACGGATCAAGGACAAACGATCCGCTTACGAAGTGTATTTTGGCGCGTTCGGAGTCGATGACGCGGGTGGATCTGGTGGCGCGCTCGAAACTGGTGGCGACGGATCCGACGTCCGTGGTCCTGGTGCACGTGGGCCCGGCAGCCCCATCCGATTCGCGTCCACGCCCGATGTCACGATTCAGACCGAAAACCAGGTCCAAATCGCCATTGAGCGCCGCGATCTCGACAGAGACGGCAAAGGCGATCTCGTCGTCACTTCGATCGAGAACAAATACCTCGAAGGCAGCCTCTTCAAGCGGATCAAGGGTTTCATGGGAGATGACGTGTGGTTGAATGTCGCCTTCTACCACGTGCGCGACGGCCGCATTCCGGACCGCGCCACGGCCACGCGGCGCATCCAGCTGGACGGCGCCCCGAGTCCGCGGGAGCCAGGTTGGGTTCCTCTGGACGTCGTGCTGCAGGGCGGAAAACACGCACGGCGAAGGGACCGCGAACAGTACTTGCGCGCGTTCAACAAGAACCTGTTCATTGGGGACGTGACGGGAAACGGCCGCGCCGACCTGCTGATCGAGTGGACCCACCGGGAACTGCATGTCTTCGTGGGCGTGCCCGGTCCGCGACTGTTTGCCGACGAGCCACAGAAGGTGGCGGTCGAACTGCCCAACGACGAGGAATTCGCCTGGATGACCGACCTCAACCGGGACGACCGCCAGGACATCGTCATGCACCATCCGTTTACGAAACGGGACGCGCACGGGGCGCCGATGGAGCTGCCGGGCACGGAGTCTCACCGCGTGACCCTGTTGATCGCGCGATGAATGCCCGGTCGACGCGCCTGCCCGGATCCCGAACACCACCGCGTGATGCCGCAGATCGCGTGGTGAATAATGCCGAGTCTATGCATCCGGAGTAACGCGTGGCAAACTTAATCGAAATGGCGGCCCACGACCTGGCGCCGCGGATCAAGTCCGGCGAGATGACCGCGGAAGAGACGGCCAGGGAAGTCCTGCGCCTCATCGAAGAGAAAGACCCCGCCATCAACGCCTATCTCGCGGTCGACCCGGAGTCGGTGATAGAAGACGCGCAGGAGGTGGACCGCCGTGTCGCTGCCGGCGAAACGACCGGACCGCTGGCCGGCGTGCCCATCGCCATCAAGGACGCCATCTGCACGAAAGGCCTGGAAACCACCTGTGCTTCCCGGATACTTGAGGGATTCGTGCCGCCCTACGACGCCACCGTCATCGCCCGGTTGCGCGCGGCGGACGCCGTGATCGTCGGCAAGACCAACATGGACCAGTTCGGCATGGGGTCCTCCAACGAGAACTCCGTGTTCGACGTCTGCCGGAACCCCCTGGATACCTCCCGCGTGCCGGGCGGCTCAAGCGGGGGTTCCGCCGCGGCCCTGGCGGCGGGCACGGCGGTCCTGGCCCTGGGCGAGGACACGGGCGGTTCGATCCGCCAGCCCGCGGCTTTCTGCGGCGTCGTGGGACTCAAGCCCACCTACGGACGGGTCTCCCGCTTCGGCATCATCGCCTACGGATCCTCTTTCGACCAGGTCGGACCCATGGCCCGGAACGTGGAAGACTGCGCGCGGCTACTGGGCGTCATCGCGGGCCACGACCCCATGGACACCACGTCGGCATCGGAAGCGGTGCCGGACTACACGGCAGACCTGAAGCGCGGCATCGAAGGGGTGCGCATCGGCGTACCCGAAGAATACCTGGCCGAGGGCCTCGACCCTTCCGTGAAGGAAAGCGTAAGCCGGGCCATCGAACGCATGGAATCCCTCGGCGCCCGCGTGGAAAGCGTCCACCTGCCCCACACCGAATACGCCGTGGCCGCGTACTATATCCTGGTCACCGCGGAAGCCTCCTCCAACCTGGCACGATATGACGGGGTGAAGTACGGGTACCGGGGTGAAGATGGCGGCGCGCCTGCCGTTGATGCGCCGACCAGCAGCGGAGCCGGAGTCGGCGCGCCTGCGCTCGCGCCCGAAGACCGGTTGGACGCCATGTACGGATCGACCCGCAGCGGGGGGTTCGGCCTCGAGGTGAAGCGCCGGATCATGCTCGGTACCTACGTGCTCAGCGCCGGCTACTACGATGCCTACTACGACAAGGCCCAGCGTGTGCGCACGCTCATCAAGGGCGACTTCGACCAGGCCTTTGAAAAGGTCGACCTCCTGGTGGCGCCCACCACGCCCACCACCGCCTTCCGCATCGGCGAGAAGATCGACGACCCGCTGCAGATGTACCTGTCCGACGTCTATACCGTGCCCATCAACCTCGCCGGCGTTCCGGCCATCTCCCTGCCTTGCGGAACGGATCCAGGCGGCATGCCCGTCGGCCTGCAGATCATCGGTCCCCACTTCGGCGAGGAGCGGATTCTGAGAGCGGCCTACGCCTTCGAGGAGGCGACGCGGTCATGAGCGCAAACGAGCAAGGAAACATGAACTACGAATCCGTGATCGGGCTGGAAGTGCACGCCCAGCTCCTGACCAACTCGAAGATCTTCTGCGGATGCGCCGTGGCCTTCGGCGGCGAACCAAATACCCGCGTCTGCCCCATCTGTCTCGGCATGCCCGGCGTCCTGCCCGTCCTGAACCGCCGCGCCGTTGAATACACGATCCGCATGGCCCTGGCCGTGGACGGCCACGTGGCCGAAACCAGCGCCTTCGCCCGCAAGAACTACTTCTATCCGGACCTGCCCAAGGGCTACCAGATCTCGCAGTACGACCGGGCGGGCGAGCCCATTTCCCTGGCCGGCGGCATCGAGATCGAGGGCGAGGACGGCCCCCGCTTCGTCCGGCTCCGGCGGATCCACCTGGAGGAAGAAGCCGGCAAGTCCATCCACAACGAACCCGGGTACGATCCGGATCTGAGCTACATCGATTTCAACCGGACGGGCGTGCCCCTGATGGAGATCGTCAGCGAACCGGACATCCGCAGTCCCCGCGAAGCCTCGGCCTATCTCGCCCGGCTGCGGCAGATCCTGCAGTACATCGGCGTCTGCGACGGCAACATGGATGAGGGCAGCCTGCGCTGCGACGCCAACGTGTCCATCCGCAAGCCCGGCGATCCCCTGGGCGAACTCGTCGAGATCAAGAACATGAACTCCATGCGATCCATGGAACGCGCGCTCGAATTCGAAATCGCCAGGCAGTCCGAGCTGCTCGAAGACGGCGGCACCGTCGTGCGCCAGACCCGCCTGTGGGACGAGGAGAAGCGGGAGACCTTCCCCATGCGGTCGAAGGAGGAAGCCCACGACTACCGGTACTTCCCCGACCCCGATCTCGTAACCGTCGAAATTGCCCGCTCCTGGGTGGACGAGATCGGCGAAGACCTGCCCGAACTCCCCGACGTGCGCATGCGGCGCTTCGTCGACGACTACAGACTGCCGCAGGACATGGCGCGGCAACTGACGGAGAACCGGACCCGGGCCGACTACTTCGAGGCATGCGTCTCCCATGCGGTTGGCGATGCGGCTGGCGGGGCATCCGGTGTTGCAGCAGGAGGATCGGCCGGCAAGCCATCCGCCGACGCTCGCACCGTCAGCAACTGGATGCTCAGTGAACTCCTGCGTGTCCAGCACGAAAGCCGTATCGACCATCAGACCCTCGAAGCCCGAATTCCACCCGATCACCTCGCCCAGCTCCTCGGACAGATCAAGGAAGGCAAGATCAGCGGCAAGATCGGTAAGGACGTGCTCGATGCCATGGCCGAGACCGGCAAGGCACCGGTTCAGGTCATCGAGGAGCAGGGCCTCGTACAGATCTCGGACACCGGCGAACTCGAAGGCGTCGTCGACGGCATCCTCGCCGATCATCCAGACGACGTCGCCGAATATCGCGCCGGAAAGACCAAACTCCTCGGCTTCTTCATGGGCCAGGTCATGCGCGTGACCCAGGGCAAAGCGAATCCGAAGATGGTGAACGAGTTGCTCCGCAAGAAGCTGGCCGGGGACTGAGACCGTTCGCCGGATTCAACCGGAATCCGTGATCTTCAGCAGACCCTCAACGCGTCCGAGCCGTCCGTTCATGTCGTGCGTTTCTTCCCGGATGGCGGTAACTTCCGTACGCACGGACGCGATCTCTCCCTTTAACTCCTCCTTCATTTCCTTCATATCTGACTTCAGTTCCCGTCTCAGTTCGTTACTTATGGCCTTGGTCTGTTTCCAGAAGAAGATGAAGGCCGTTAGCAGTGTAACTGGTGTCAGGAGAAGCTGGGCAAGTTCCATCATGGTCTTTCCTCCTTCTTGGATTTGGGTGTAGTCCGGCAGTTATTCCAGGTCCGCTCGCCTTGCTGCTTATACCATGTTTACTGTCCTCACTCCTTGCCTGATCGTGCGACGTCGGATGTCATCAGCAGGCCCTCGACGCGACTGAGACGTCCGTTCATGTCGTGCATTTCTAGACGAATGGAAGCGACCTCGTTGCGAATCGATGTTGTTTCTTCCTTAAACTCATCCTTCAGTTCTTTCATATCTGTTTTCAGTTCAGACTTCAAATCCCTCATATCAGACTTCAAATCTCTCATATCTGACTTCAATTCCCGCCTCAGTTCTTCCCTGCCGGTTTTGGCCTGCTTCCAAAAGAAGATGAAGGCCATCAACAAGGTGGTTGGTGTGACAAGAAGCTGAGCAAGTTCCATGGTCTTACCTCCTATTTGTGAGTAACCTGGTTCGGCAGGCGTGCCAGACACTCTCGTTCCGGCCAATGCGCCAGTCGGGATTCGGCTACTTCTTACGCAGTTTTTCGAAGTCCAGGGTCATCAACAGACCCTCTACGCGGCCGAGACGTCCGTTCATGTCGTGCATTTCGTCACGGATGGATGTGATCTCCTTGCGTAGCGGCACGATCTCTCTCTTCAGTTCGTCGATGATGATTCTGTTCTGTTGCCAGAAGAAGATGAAGGCCGCCAGCAACATGCCTGGCGATATGAGAAGTTGAGCGAGTTCCATGTTCGAATTCCTCCCTTGCAAATCGGGTGAATGGTCTCATTCGTGCGTAGAATCGATGTGAGCGACCAACGCTCCTTTACGAATCAGTCGTAGAAATCTTAGCTAATCTGGTAACAATCGCGCGAAAATGGGATTTTGCGTGCGGGCTGGCGTGACTGAGGCGACTGTTGTGCGGATTCAGAGTGCGGATTTGGGCGAGCGTTGTATTGCGGGCGTAAAAGGAGAAGAAAAAGCGGACCCAGTAGTGGGAATCTACGATTGGGTCACTAGTCGATCTTGTTTCGTGTATACTTTGTAGATACCTTGTTTTCCGCCTCCCTGGATTGAATTGATCGAAAGACCTGGCTTCACCACACACAACGAGGATCCCATGTCCCCCGAACAAGCCACTGAAAAGCGCCAACAACTAATGCGCGACGGATTCTGCGTGGTCGACGATATCCTCAGCGACACCTTCCTTCAGGAGCTGCGCATCGAAACCGAGCGCATGATGGAAGACTGGGTGCCGCCACCCGACGTCAGGTACCAGGGCCAGCACGTCACCGCGCAGGGGGCTGAGAACCCGATCATCCAGAAGCTGCTCGACTGGCCCGCCACGCGGCGCGCCCTTGAGCAGATGGGCCTGGGAGACTTCGCCAGCACCGGTGGGGTCATCCTTCTCACCAAGGATCCCGGAGAACCGGCACTGTACTGGCACCAGGACTGGATGCAGTGGAACGATCCGTTGAGCTGCTCGCCCTGGCCGCAGATCATCTTCGTGTCCTACTACCTGAGCGATACTTCGCGGGAAAACGGATGCCTAAAGATCATCCCCGGCACCCACCTTAAGCGCATCCCGCTGCACGACCAGCTGGTGCCGGCTCATGAACAGGGTGCCCGCTTCATTGCCGAAGACCATCCCACCATGTTCAGCGACCACCCCGACCAGGTTGAGGTCTGCGTCAAGGCCGGCGACCTGGTACTGGCCGATGCCCGTGTGCTGCACTCGGCGCATCGAAACCTGACCGACGAGCGCCGCACCCTGGTGCTGGCGTGGCACCGGCGCCCCGACACCGTTCCGGCCTATTGGACCGATCCGGTGCCGGCCATCATCGCCGAGCGCAACGCTGATGCGGAGTATCCAGGATCCAGGATTCCGGGCGACCTGCTGCGGTAGGTGTGAGGTAAATCAGTCGGTAAAGGCGTGTAAGTCGACCGAAGCAGATGTGAAATGTGTAAACCATGTTGTCAGATTTCATAGTTTTTTGATGACATGGTATACATTTTTCATATAAACGAGCGCATAGTTAACGTGGGCGTACCTTCAAGATTACAAACAGTTGCATTTGCTGACCAAAGCGTTGCCTGACATCCAAAGACATACGAAGCCCTCCCATGCCCCGTAACTGGTCCGAAGCCGAAATCTCCGCCATCGTAGAAGACTATTTCGAGATGCTCGCGCTCGAACTGGAGGGACGCCGTTACAACAAGACCGAGCATCGTCTTGCGCTCATGGACACGGTTGATCGCACCAAGGGATCGATTGAGCGCAAGCATATGAACATCAGCGCGGTGTTGGCCGTTCTCGGTCTTCCCTATATCGATGGGTATAAACCTTATAGCAACTTTCAGCAGGCCTTGTTCGAGGCGGTGCAGGCACGACTACATGATGACGCTGTGCTTTATGCGTCGCTGACGGGTGAGGCAGCTTCAGTAGGGGAACCCATACCCGAGTTTCGCATAGATCCGGAACAGGTAGTAGACCCGGAACAGGTCTATGTAGACGCGCCGCTACCTCCGGAAGTCACAGATCCAAAATTGCCGGAAGACATCAGCAGGATTATCCGAAAGTTCGAACCCCCTGCCGAGCGGGATGCCCGCAATCGTATGCTTGGAAAGGCGGGCGAGGAATTCGTGTTCGAATTGGAACGGAAGAGGTTGTCCATGCTGGGCAGGCAGGACCTTGCAGACAACGTACGTTGGGTCGCCCGGGACGATGGGGACGGTTACGGCTACGACATCCTGTCTTTCCACGGATCAGGCGCAGGTTACGAGGCCAGCCGCGAGCGCTGGCTGGAAATCAAAACGACGAACGGTCCGAAGACTACCCCGTTCTTCATTACGCGGAACGAATTGAGCGTATCCGAGGAAAATCCCGAGATCTTCAGGGTTGTGAGGTTATACGACTTTCGGAGAAAAGCGCGAGCCTACCGCCTGGAACCTCCGCTGGCGGATCGTGTTCGCCTTACGCCTGCGATTTACAGAGCTTACCCGTAAATCCCACCCGTTTTGTATTGATTACCAGCACATTTGACCTAACTTAACTTCATCAGGTCAACCAACCGTCTATCCTACCAACCATCACCTTCCCATTCCGAACATCCTGAGAGTAATCCGAATGTCGAGTAATTCCCCCATATTTCGCATCGTCCTATCATCCCTGATCGTATTGGCGTCGCTCGCCGCATATCCCCCGGGCCAGGTGTCGGCCCAGAACCAGACAATCACCGTCGTCAGCTTCGGCGGCTCCTACTCCCGCGCCTGTGAGAAGGGCTACCACGAGCGGTTCGAAGCGGAAACGGGCATTAAGATCAACTTCGAGGACTACAACGGCGGGCTGGCGCAGATCCGCGCGCAGGTGGACGTGGGAAATGTATACTGGGACGTAGTTGATATGAATATCGCCGATATCGTCCGGGGTTGCGATGAAGGACTGCTTGCTCCGATCAGCATCGACGATTTTTCTCCGGGCGCTGATGGCACGCCGGCCGTGGACGACTTCGTTGAGGGTACGATCTCGGAATGCGGCGTGACGACCCTGTTCTTTTCGACGGTTTTTGCATACAACGACGAACGCATCGGCGACGTGAAGCCCAAGACCGTCAACGACTTCTTCGACCTGGAAAAGTTCCCGGGCCGCAGGGGCATGCGTCGAGTTCCGCGGGTCAATCTCGAATTCGCGCTGATGGCGGACGGGGTGCCGCTGGACGAGGTGTATGCCACGCTAGACACGGAGGCGGGCATCGCCCGGGCCTTCCGCAAGCTGGATACCATCAAGGAACACATCATATGGTGGGAGACCGGGGCCCATCCGCCGCAGTTGCTGGCCGACGGCGAGGTCGTGATGACCACGGCCTACAACGGGCGCATCTTCAACGCCCAGGTGCTGGAGGATCAGCCTTTCGTCATCGTCTGGGACGGCCAGGTCCTGGATACGAGTGGGTTCGGCATCGTCGAAGGCACGCGCAACCTTGATGCCGCGCTCCGGTTTTTCGACTTCGCCGCCACGGCGGAGTCCATGGCCGGCCTCGCCCGGTACATCGCCTACAGTCCGACGCGCCGATCCGCCATGCCCCTGATCTCGACCCACGCCGAGACGGGCCTGGACATGAGACCGCACATGCCCACGACCCCGGAGAACGTGGCGCGCGCCCTGCACAACGACTGGGAATGGTGGAGCGACAACGGCGAAGAGATGAACGAGCGTTTCAGCACGTGGCTGGCGCGGTGAGCTGGGCCATCCATCAGCACGTGGCTGGCGCGGTGAGCTGGGCTGTCCATCAGCACGTGGCTGGCGCGGTGAGTCGGCGCGATGAGGAGCCAGGAGACCGTATACCGAGCAGATCCCCCATGATTCGTATCGTCCTTTCGGCCTTCGTGGTCTTGGCCTGGCTTTCTGTATATCCATCGGACCAGGTATCTGCCCAAAACCAGACGATCACCGTCGTCAGTTTCGGCGGTTCTTACGCTCGGGCCTGCGATAGAAGCTACCACGAACGGTTCGAGGCGGAAACAGGCATCAAGATCAACCTGGAGGACTACACCGGAGGATTGGCGCAGATCCGAGCCCAGGTGGAGATGGGTAACGTGTTCTGGGATGTAGTTGATCTGAATATGCCCGAACTCGTCCGGGGTTGCGACGAAGGGCTGCTCGTTCCCGTCAGCATCGACGACCTGCCAAAGGGCGCCGACGGCGCGTCCGCAACGGATGATTTTGTAGAGGGTACGATCACCGAATGCGGCGCAACCAAGTTGTTCTTTTCGAGGATGATCGCGTACAACGACGAGCGAATCGGCGACGTGAAACCCACTACGATAGCCGACTTCTTCGACCTGGAAAAGTTTCCGGGCAGACGGGGAATGAAACGTTCGCCGGTGGCCAATCTCGAGTTTGCCCTCATGGCTGACGGTGTTCCGCGGGAGGATGTGTATACCACACTTGACACCGAGGACGGTGTGCGCCGTGCGTTCCGCAAACTGGACACGATCAAGGAACAGATCGTATGGTGGGAAACGGCTGCCCATCCCCCACAGATGCTGGCCGATGGAGAGGTAACGATGACCACGGCAGCCAATGGACGTATCTTCAATGCCCAGGAGCTTGAGGGACAACCCTTCGTCATACTCTGGAACAGCCAGATACTGTATACGAGCGGCTATGGCATCGTCGAGGGCACGCGCAACCTCGATGCCGCACGCCGGTTTCTCGAATTTGCCAGCCAGGCAGAGTCCATGGCCAGCCTTGCCCGGCACATCGCCTACAGCCCAACGCGCCGTTCCGCCATGCCCCTGATCTCGACCCACTCCGAGACGGGCGTGGACATGCGGCCTCACATGCCCACGAGTCCGGAGAACGTGGCGCGCGCGCTGCACGACGATTGGGAATGGTGGAGCGACAACGGCGAAGAGATGAACGAGCGCTTCAGCACGTGGCTGGCGCGGTGAGCTGGGCCGTCCATCAGCACGTGGCTGGTGCGGTGAGCTGGCGCGGTGAGGAGACAAGGGAGACTTAGATGCCTCTCGCGATGACGCCAAAACAGGCCAAAGACTTTGACGAGAAGGGCTTTATCATTCTCGAAGAGTTCTTCGACCAGGCCGAACTCGACCGGTTGCTTGCGGCCATCGACGAGGTCGGCGACCGGATTCGTGCGGAGAAGGACCTGGGCCCCGATGATCCCTTTGCCGTGCGAAACGCCCTGGCCCATCACGAGGCCTTTCTCGACCTCATCGACCACCCACGCATGCTGCCCCTGGTGGTGGATGCGATCGGCTGGAACATCCAGATCCGCACCACGCACCTGGACTACCGGCCGCCCTATCCCGAGGATTTGAAGGACCGCATTTCGGGCGTCGGCAAGGGCGAAGACCACCAGGCGGGATACCGCAACGTCGGCTGGCATCCCGACCTGGCGAGCGACGATCTGTTCATGGCGCCTTCCCTCGATGGACGCCTTCCGTTCATGGAGATGAAGGTATTCTACGTGCTCTATGACATGACCGAGACCGATTGCGGCAACCTGTGGCTGGTACCGGGTAGCCACCGGCGCCAGCCCGCGGAACTATTCGGAAGGGAGAATGGGTCGGATCCGGAAGGGGCGGTCGAGCTTAGGCTGCCCGTCGGCTCGGCCGTGTTGTGGCGCACCGCGGTGTGGCACTGCGTCGGCCCCAACCTCTCGCGGAAGACGCGCAAGATCATACACGTGGGATATCATTACCGCTGGCTTCGGCCGACGGATTACAACGAGCAGGACCCTGGACTCATCGAAAGAAGCTCGCCTGTCCGGCGGCAGCTGCTGGGCGCCCTGTCCCCGAAGGGCGACCCGATGGGACCGGACCCGTACTACCACCCCGCTTCCCGGCATTGGATGTCGGAAGACAAGGACGACGTACCTCTCCGCGAATGGGCACAGGCTAATACGCGCCCTTGATCCGCCCGAACCATCCGCGCAGCGGATCGCCCAGTTCCTCCATGTAGCGTTCCATCCGACCCATTAAATCCTGTCTTACAGTTTCATATTCCGGTTCGCCGTACACGTTGTCGAGCTGGTAGGGGTCGCGCAGCAGATCGTACAGCTCGCCGGGATCGGCCGAATTAAAGGTGAACTGGTGGGTTCGGGTGCGGACCATGCGCTGATTGGCGACGGTGAAGTGGCGGTCGAAGACGCAGTAGACTTCCTCGCGCCCATTCGCAAAGGGGCGTCCTTCGATGGCCGGGAGAAAGGATTGGCCATCGAGATCGGCGGGCACTTCGACAACCGCGGCGTCGAGGGACGAGAGCATGATTTCGTGGAGGTAGACGAACTCCTCGCAGGCCGTGCCGGGCGCATGACAGCCGGGATGGGCAATGACGAGGGGGATGCGGTAGATCTCGTCGTACATGAATTCGCCCTTCTCAATCAGCTTGTGCGCGCCGAGGCAGTCGCCGTGGTCGGCGGTGTATACGATGATGGTGTTGTCGAGTTCGCCCAGTTTCTCCAGGTGCGCCACGACGCGTCCCACCATGTCGTCGAGGAGTGTGCAGTGCCCGAAATAGCGTGCGCCGATTTCCTGGAATCCTTCCCAGCCGTAGTCGCCCAGCCCCCAGAGGTTTTCGATGAGCTTCTGGCGATAGGGCTTCTTCTCGAAGGTCTCGGCGTACCCCGGATGCTCGGGAATGGACTTCGGGTCGTACATGGAGAAGTACGGCTCCGGGACCAGCGAAGGGCTGTGCGGACCCCAGAAATTGGCCCATAGGAAGAAGGGTTCCTCGCCGCCGGCCACCTCGTCGAGCACGCGGATGGCTTCCTCCGCGACGAAGTACTCGATGCACGACTCGACCGGCCCTTCGTGCAGGGCGAACATCTCCTGGCGCTGGTTCGAGGGATTCGTGCCGACGTAACGGTGCGAGACCGTGGGCGGCGGGTCGAAACCCTTTTCCTTGAGGTAGTCGGCGTAATGGTTGTGGCTGCTCAGGCTGCCGCCGAACTGCAGGCCGGGAAGCAGATTCCCACCGGGGAAGCCGTAGCCCATGAAATCCTTGCCGGTGAACCCGTAGCCCGTGGGACCGGTTTCCTGGTCCACGTGCCACTTGCCGGCGTACCCACAGCGGTAACCTGCATCCGACAGGTAGTGGTTGATGCCGCGCACGCCCTCGTTCAGGCACAGGCCGTTGGCCGTCACCCCGTGTTTGTGCGGATAGAGGCCCGTGTAGAAGGAGGCGCGGGCCGGCGAGCAGATCGCCGTCGGCGTGAACGCCCAGTCGAAGCGCACGCCCCGCGCGGCCAGGGCGTCGATGTGCGGCGTGCGGCACACCTCGTTCAGCCCGTAGCAACTCACCGTGTCGAGCCGCTGCTGGTCGGACATCAGGACGACGATATTGGGTCGCTTGGGCAATGGGTGCTCCTCTCTGCGTCAGTGTTCGAAATAACACAGTTCAAGTAAATTAACACCGTTCAAGCATTGAACTTAATCTATTGGCTTGACCTAAAAACACGCTCGCCGGATTCACTCGGTCCCGATCCATGCGGAACCGTAGTCGTTATCCATCTCTCGATACATGCTGTGAACGTGATCTACGGTGTCCTCGCCGTTTTGAACCGCGTATTCGAGTACGATGGACGGACCGGTTACGCGGAAATACGCGGCGCCCGGAACATCCCGCCGTCCCCACCATCCAAAGTACGTGTCCTCGATATCGGCCACCACGGCTTTCATTTTCTGCGCATAATCGTCGTTGTTCATAAAACCCAGACGGGCCTCAATGACATCCAGGAGCAATGTTTTTTGGATGGCGGTCAGTTCGCTTCCCTTGATGCCTTCAGGCGCAACGGTAACACCATACTTTCCCGGGCCCAGAAGGAGGTCGATGGGCTGATCTGATCGCACGGCGTATCCCTTCTGCACATCCGTAAGGCTCTCCATGAACGCCTGTGCCGCCGCGGTTTCCCTTCGCGTAACGAAGATGTCGTCACCGTCCAGGTGCAAGTGCAGCGGTTGACCGCCTGTCAGCATCGGTGAAAAGGAAACGTTCGGTCCGAAAACGGTGGCGTTTATGGCGAGATGGTGCCCGCCGAACTGGAACATCCAGGGGGCAGTAGTGGACGGTTCACCAAGAAAAGCAGCGGTGAAATACCTGCTGCCGTATTTCATGACGCCGAGCACGTCTCCAGAGACCAGCAGGTCTTCCGCGGCCAGTTGATGCGTGATGTTTTTCATGCCGGTTTCACTCAGCAGTTCCCCAAGAAGCTCATCCAGGTTTGCCCGCTGAGTTACAGTGAGCACACCGAGCATTACACCTCCTCGCGGAACCATGCCCTCGGGGAAGTTGGACCAGTTCGAGCGCTGAGCGTTATCGGAAAACCGGTATGTCGCCGCTTGTCTTTGACTGTCGTCCAGCGAATCCAGAAAGTGCCTTGCAGCCGCCACGATGGCCTCGGTTTTCTCGTCCGCGGCGGGGACCTCGTAATCGTGCTTGAGCTTGATTTCTACCGATGAGGGGCCCGTTCCAAAGAAAATCCGGGTTCCAACATCCGGGCGAAAAATCAGGTAAACGAAAAACGCGGCAACGACTATCATTGCACCGAGAAGGCAAATCAGCACACGATTCATGAATCCCGCCTTATTCATACATTCCTCAGATAGATGTGCGGCATTCGGCATACCTCGTTCAGTCCGAGCAACTCACCATGTCGAGCTGTTGCTGGCCGGACATCAGGACGATGACATTGGGTCGCTCAGGCAATGAAATTAAACTTGTTGCCCTGGTCAAGTTTGCAGACTCATATTGGCACCCATCATGAACAATACTTCCGATTCTTCCGCATCTGATAGATCTTCGGAGCAGTCCTGTTCCGCCGTCGCCGCATACCTGGTGGAGCACTATGGCCTGGCTACACCCGTGGATGTACGCGAACTGGAGCCCGGGGCCAACAGGAACTTTCTAATTACGACGCAGGATCAGAGGTACGTCTACCGGATTTATACGGATCATGACTTCTACGTCCGCAATCCCGAGGCCTACCGGTATGAGCTCGACCTGCTGGCCTACCTGAAAGAATTCAAACTGGCGGTACCTGAGCCGGTTAAGCGGCTGGATGGGCAACGGCTGAGTACTCTGGATGCTGAATCCGGCCGTCCCGCCCCGTGGCGCGACGGGGCCTGCAGCGCCCTGTTTCGCTTCTTCAAAGGCGAGGAGCACGTGACCTGGTATCCCGAAGTGAAGGAACCGGTCGTGATTTCCTTCGGTGCTGCGGTGGCTGAGATACACCAGCGGGCGGACCAGTTTCCAAGGCCGTACTGTCGTCATCATTTCGATCTGCAATATCTGCTGGACGGCCCGCTGCAGACACTGGAATCCATCCTGAAGGAGCGGCGCGGCGAGAATCTGTCTTTCTTCAAGGATTACGCCGATCATATGCGCCGGCAGATCAACGCGCTGGGCAAGGGTAAGGACATCTACGGTCTCATTCACGCCGATCTGCATGTAGGAAACATCCTGTACCATCCCGACAACGGATACTGCATCCTGGATTTCGACCAGTGTGCCTTCGGCTGGCGGGCTTATGACGTGGCGACCTTCAAATATAACATCATCGAGACGGTGCCCGATCATCTGACGGACGAGATCTGGCGCTGCTTCCTGGAAGGATATAACCAGGTGCGCCCATTGACCCGGCAGGAACTGGACTGCCTGCCGGTATTCGCGAATGCCTGGACGCTATGGGATATCGGCGAGACGCTGGTGCTGGCTACGCAATGGGGCGGTCACCGACCGGATCTGGTCGAGGGAGATCTTACTCAGGACGAGTATCTGGACGAGGCGGTGGAGACGTTGCGGGGGATGGTGTGAGGAGGATACCGATTACTGTTTTTATTTTACTGCTTTCTGTGGGCTATCCATCGTTTACTGCAGCACAAAGTGTGGGGGAAAGGCTTCGAGTCACTACGCCGGATGCTCGTTATGATGGTTACTTATCGGCCCATGACTCAACCAGTTTCAGCTTGATTCAGCGAGACGGAAATCCTCTGCGGATTCGCCATGGCGAAATCGAATTGCTTGAGCGTCACGTGGGATCAAGGTCATACAGGACGGTAGGTTTCCTTGTTGGCGGGGGCATCGGGGTCGTGGCCGGCATTGTATTGAGTCATATCGCAGATAACTCCTGTGAAAAGGGAACGGTATCTGATGATTCCTGTGACGGAAAACCCTGGATCGATGGAAGGTTGGCTGCTTCGATCGGGGGTTCCAGCCTTGCGATAACCGGGTATATGGTCGGCGCGCTGATCAGGAGGGATGTCTGGCAGCAGACGACCTTTCCAGTATCCGGAAGTCTTCGATTTTATCCAACGTTTGACGTCCAAATTGCCGATCAATCAGCCGGCACGGTAGGCATCGGTCTGGAGGTGTCGTTCTAGTTTAAGTCTTGCGGCGCAGCATTCAACCGGTAACAATCTTACAAAGAACTGTCCAGACTCCGCCTCGCCTCCACCACCTTTTCCACCGCCTGCTCCCGCGTATCCGCCATCGCCGTCAAATGCCCCATCTTTCTTCCTGGCCGGGCTTCCTGTTTTCCGTACAGGTGCAGCTTGACTTCCGGTATGGCCAGGGCTGACGCCCAATCAGGTTCGCCATTCACCCACAGATCTCCCAGCAGGTTGGCCATGGCCGCGGGCCGGGGCTGCTCGGTCGACCCGAGAGGCAGGTCGCACACGGCGCGGACCTGCTGCTCAAACTGGCTGGTGACGCAGGCGTCGAAGGTGAAGTGGCCCGAGTTGTGGACGCGAGGTGCAATCTCGTTGATGATAAGGTTCCCGTCGCGGTCGAGGAAGTACTCGACGCAGGCGACCCCGACGACATCGAGGGCTTCGAATACCTTCCGCGTAAGGTTTACTGCGGTGACGTTAACCGCACCCGACACGTCGGCCGGGGCGGCCGTGACGTCAAGTATGTGGTTTGAATGCTTGTTCTGGACGGCACCGTAATGGGCGAAATCTCCGGTCAATCCTCGTGCGGCGACGACCGACAGTTCCAGCTTGAAGTCGATAAACGCTTCGAGCACCGCTTCCTGCCCCGTCATGGACGTCCACGCACGGACCACGTCGTCGGCCGATTCGATCTTCACCTGCCCCTTGCCGTCATAGCCGAATCCTGCTGTCTTGAGCACGGCGGGCGTGCCGATTTCCTCGGTGGCCGCTGCCAGTTCCTCCCTCCACTTGACGTGGCGAAACGGCGCGACCGGAAGCCCGTGCTCCGCCAAAAAAGTCTTCTCCCGCAGGCGGTTCTGCGTCGTGTGGAGGACGCTGCCCTTGGGGCGAACAGGAGCAATCGGCGACGCGGCGTCGACGCAGGCGGCCGATATGTTCTCGAACTCCAGGGTGATGACGTCCACGCCTTCGGCGAAGCGTTTCACGGCTTCCACGTCGTCGTAGGCAGCCACGATTTCACGGTCTGCGACGTGACCGGTGGGCGAGTCGGATTCGGGCGATAGGGTGTGGACGCGGTAACCCATGCGCCGGGCGGCGATGGCGATCATGCGGCCGAGTTGACCGCTGCCGAGGATACCGATGGTCGAGCCGGGGAGAACGGGAGCGCGTGTACCGGCCACGTCATTGGTTCCGCTCACGTCAGCTCGTCCCCCATGACCTTGTCGGTCTGATCTTCCCTGTACTGCCTAAGTTTCTCTCGCAGGTCCGGCCGCGAGTTGGCCAGGATGGCCACGGCGAGCAGGCCCGCGTTCACGGCGCCGGACTGGCCGATGGCCAGGGTGCCCACGGGGATGCCGCGGGGCATCTGGACAATGGAGAGCAGGGAGTCCATGCCCTTGAGCGCCTTGCTCTCCACGGGCACGCCGAGCACCGGCAACAGAGTCTGTGCCGCCATCATGCCGGGTAGATGAGCCGCGCCGCCAGCGCCCGCGATGATGACTTCGAGTCCTCTTCCCTCGGCCTCGGCCGCGTATTCGGCCAGCCAGAGGGGCGTGCGGTGGGCTGAGACGATCCGGCATTCGTGGGGCACGCCGAACTGCTCGAGCACCTCCTGGACGTTCCGCATGGTGTCCCAGTCGGACTTGCTGCCCATGACTACACCGACGAGGGGATTGGAAGTGGGCTTGTTTTCATTCATGGATTCACCTCTTCAACGACAAGGGCATTGGCGTGTAGCAACTGAGCAACCGGATGGAATTTCGCCACGTACGGTAGGTCGCCACCTGCGGCATGGCACACCGCGAACAGTGAAACATTCGTCTCAAATCTCGCATGCGTCGCCGTTGCATCCCATTTTTCTTCGTCCCGCGATCTTCAGGACGGGCGGCAGGTACAGCAGCAGTCCGAAAGGAACCAACAGGGGAACCTGCAAGCACACTTTGCGTGTCGCATAGATCCCGGTGAAAACCCTGTCCGTTCTGTTTTCGACCACGACGATTTCGCCTGCGGGAACTTCTCCGATCGGCGACCGGTCTGTCCGCAGTTCGACCCGGTCCAGCCAGTCCATGCGACCCGTGCGCGCTGCCTGCCGTGCGCAATCGGGACATTGCTCATTGAAATACAGTCGTATACTCACTACGAAATCTCGTCCTGCCCCAGAATATGCTCCACCACCTTCGGTCCATGCAAGCGGCTATTTTCGATGAAGATGTCGCTGCTCACATTACCGGCGGTGATGACGCCGATGATGTAGATACCGGGGACGTTGGATTCGAAGGTTTCGGGGTCGTGCACCGGGACGTTGTCATTGGGCTGAACTCTGACGCCCGTGCCGCTCAGGAAGGGCACGTCGGGTGTGTGGCCCGTCATGCAGAAGACGAAGTCGTTCGGGATCACGCGCTCCGTCCCCGCTGCTTCCAGGACCACATCGGTCTGTCGGATTTCCTTCACCGTGGAATTCATGATGGCCGTGATCGATCCCTCGGCGATGCGGTTCTCCAGGTCGGGCAGGACCCAGTACTTGATGCCCCGGAACGCGCCACGACGGTAGGACATGGTCACCCGGGCGCCGGCGCGGTACAGGGTCAAAGCTGTTTCTACGGCCGAGCTCTTGCCGCCCACGACGAGGACGTCCCGGTCGAAGTAGGGGTGGCCTTCCTTGAAATAGTGGAAAACCTTGGGCAGTTCCTCGCCGGGCACGCCGATCCGGTTGGCGCTGTCGAAAGCGCCGGTGGCCAGGATGACTTTCCGGGTCCGGTAGCTTCGGTTCCCCTCCCGCTGCGAGACCGATTCGATCTCGAAGTCGCCGTCCTGGCCCGAGATGCGGGTGACCTCTTCGTAGGTGTTCACCTTGAGTTCCTGGGACTCGACGAATTTCAGGTAGTAGTTTAGTGCCTCTTCCCGGGTGGGCTTAAGCCCCTGTACGATCATGGGCACGTCGCCCAGCGAGATGAGTTCCGGGGTCGAGTAGAAGACCAGGCCCGTGGGAAACCGGTAGATGGTGTGGACGATGCACTGGCGTTCAACGACCACGTAATCCAGTCCGGCCTGTTTGGCGGCATAGGCTGCGGCGAGTCCGGCCGGGCCGGACCCTATGATGACGGCGTCGTACAAGTTTCCTCCGATCCTAATCTTCCAGCTCCATGGCGACGACCTCCCACTCCAGGTAGAGGTCCTCCAACTCCTGACGTGCACGTGCATAAGCGCTGCCGACCCGTTCGACCTGCTCCCGGTCGGAGAAGGTTCCCTCCTCGCCCAGGTCGCCCTCGAGGCGGGCGATCTCCGCCTCCTTCTTCCGGATGGCCTCTTCCAGCGCTTCGGCCATCATCCGCTGCTCCTTGCGTTCCTTCTTACGTGGATCGTAGGCCGCCCCGGTCGCCCCGCCAGTCGTCCCGCCAGCCGCCCCGGCCTTGCGCCGAGGCTTCTTCTCCTTAGACCGCGCGGCTTCGAGGCGCTGCTCCTCCTTGAAGGCCCGGTATTCCGAGTAGGTGCCTTCCCAGTGGCGGACGCCGTCCTGTTCGAAGATCAGCAGCGCGCCGACCATCTGGTCGAGGAAATACCGGTCGTGGGACGCCACCATGAGCGTGCCGGGGTAGTCGGCCAATGCCTGTTCGAGGGCCTGCCTGGAGAGGATGTCGAGGTGGTTGGTCGGCTCGTCGAGGACCAGGAAGTTCGGTTCCTCCAGAATCAGCTTGGCCAGTGCCAGGCGCCCCTGCTCCCCGCCGCTCAGCAGGTTCACCTGCTTGAAGACGTCGTCTCCACGAAAGAGGAACCGGCCGAGGAGGTTGCGCACGGTACCCTCGTTCATGCCCGGCCTGACCGACCAGAGTTCATTCAGCACGGACCGCTCGCCCGTGAGGCTGGCCCGTTCCTGGTCGTAGTAGCCGATGTCCACGCCCGTACCCAGGCGGATGCTCCCGGACGAAGGCGTCTCCTGGCCCACGATCATGCGGAGCAGCGTGGTCTTGCCCGCGCCGTTGTACCCGATCAGGCCCACGCGGTCGCCGAGGTGCTGGGTGAAGTGCAGTTCCGAGAACAGCGTCCGCGTGCCGTAGCTCTTCGACACGTCATCGAGGGCGAGCACGTCCCGGCCGCTGCGCTTCATCGCCCCGAAGTTCAGAGAGGCCGACCGGTGCTTCGTCCGCGGCTTCTCGAGGCGCTCGAGGCGCGCCAGATGGCTCCGCCTTCCCTGGGCCTGCTTGGTCTTGACGCCCTCGATGGTCCGGCGGATGAACTCCTCCCGCTCCTTGATGAATGCCTGCTGCTGGTCGTATTCGCGCTGCCGCGCCTTGAGGCGTTCCGCCTTGACCTCCATGGCCCGGGTGTAGTTGCCCGGGAAGTTCTGCAGCCCCAGGTCTTCCAGTTCGGCGATCCGGTTCACGGTCCGGTCGAGGAAGTAGCGGTCGTGGGAAACGAGCAGGATGGCCGCCGGGTGGTCGGTGATGTACTCCTCCAGCCACTCCGTCGCGGCCACGTCCAGGTGGCTTTCCGGTTCGTCCAGCAGCAGCAGGTCCGCGTCCCCCAGCAGCAGCTTGCCCAGGCGAAGGCGCGTCTTCTGCCCGCCGCTGAGCACGTTGACCGGCAGGGGCAGGTCTTCCTCCTTGAAGCCCAGCCCGTGGAGCACGGTTTTTGCGCGGTGCGGGTAGGTGTAGCCGCCAGCCCGTTCGAATTCTTCCGTCAGCCAGCCGTACTGCCCGAGCCGTCGCTCGGTCTCCTCCGCGTCGCCCTTCGCCTTCTCCAGCGCCGCCTCGGCCGCGCGCAGTTGCTTTTCCAGCGCGTGAATGCGTTCGAAGCTGCTCAGCGCCTCGTCCAGGACCGAGTTGGTCGCGGTAAGGTGCGCGTCCTGGGTCAGGTAGCCCGTCCGGAGATCCCGACGGCGGGAGATCTCCCCCTCGTCCGGCGACAGGTCGCCGGTGATGAGTTGTAGCATGGTCGTCTTGCCGGTCCCGTTGGAACCGATCAGGCCCACGTGCTGGCCGGGGTCGATGCCCCAGCTGATGCCCTGCAGGACACACTGCGCGCCGTAGTGTTTCGTGACTTTGTGGAAGGATACGAGCGCCATGGGTCAAATCTTGTATGGGGAAGCCCTGATTGAGGAAGTCGTGGTCGCCGCAGGCATGCTCGCGGAAGCCGCGTCCGCGGAAATCGCTTCGATGGAAATCGTGTTCACGGAAGTCGCTTCGATGAAAGTCGCGTCCGCGAAGTGCAAACGAGATTTACAAAAAAACCATGGAAGGCTGTCCGAAAGCTTCCATGGTTTCGTCGAGTGGGATGCACTCAGTACGGCATGTTGTATGCGTGAGACCCGGTCAGGCACAGGCCTGTCCAGGCATTCCAGGCACATCCGGGCCGGGTAGGTCTTTGTACGGATGCCGACACGCCGGGCGACCCTGAGGCCCCCGAAAGGTGAGCGGTTCCCGGCGGTTCGGGTCAGACCGGCCCGCGAATCAGACGGCGGCTTCCTGGGCGGTGACTTCTCCGTCCGCGTACCATTCCACGAAGTTGTAGACCCCCTTGCGGATGATCCCGCGGGGATTCCCGTGTATGTCCACCCGGTCGCTGCGCACCGTGACGATCTTGGAGCGGGTATCGATCTCTTCGTCCGGCACGATGACCCGGGCCACGAAGAACTTGCCGTCCTGCTCGCAGACGCCGAATTCCATGTTCTTGCTGTTCAGATCCTGAACGCAGAACTCGATGGCTTCACGCTTTTCAAATTCGCCTGTTACCTGAATGTATTCGCCCTCGGTGGGTCCCAGTAGCTGCATACGATCGCTCTCTTCCTGCCGCGTGCCCATGGTTACCGATGAAATCCAGGTCGCTTATTGAGTGCGCACGCCTCGACTCAGCGACCCCGGAATGCCGCGGGACGTTTCTCGAGAAACGCCGCGATGCCTTC
This sequence comes from Gemmatimonadota bacterium, assembly GCA_026705925.1. Classification (GTDB taxonomy): domain Bacteria; phylum JAAXHH01; class JAAXHH01; order JAAXHH01; family JAAXHH01; genus JAAXHH01. The sequence goes on along the minus strand of JAPOZT010000017.1, from coordinate 140,130 downwards.
CGCCTTGTCCTCTGTGGAGCTCACCGCTCCGAATTCTCGGGCTTCAAGCGCCAGGGCTTCGTCCAGCCCCTGGTCCAGCCCTTCGTTGACGCAGGTCTTGATGGAAGCCAGCGCCACGCCGCCCTTGGCGGCCATGCGCCCGGCCAGTTCCCCGACCGTCTTCATCAAGTCTTCCGGCGCCATAACGCGATTGACGAGCCCGAGGCGATGGGCCTCGGCGGCATCGAACATATCGCCCGTCATCATCAACTCGAGGGCCCGTCCCCGGCCGATGAGCCGCGGCAACCGCTGCGTGCCGCCCCATCCCGGGACCAGGCCGAGGTTGATTTCCGGCTGGCCGAACCGGGCTTTCTCCGAGGCGTAACGCAAATCGCACGCCATGGCCAGTTCGCATCCGCCTCCCAGCGCCACCCCGTTCACGGCGGCAATGACCGGCAATCTGAATCCTTCGATCCGCCGGAAAAGGCGATGCCAGCGATGGGTCATTTCCTCGGCGTCCGAACCCGACAGCCGCTGCAGTTCACGGATGTCGGCTCCGGCGGCAAAGGCCCGGTCGCCGCTCCCCGTGAGAATCACCACGGAAGCAGCAGGGTCGTCGTCTATCCGGTCGAGCGCTTCACCGAGCTCTCGTCCGACCTGGGCGCTGAGCACGTTCAGGGGAGGATGGTCGATCGTGATCGTGACCACCCCGCCGTCCTGCTCTTTGAGGATCTGCTCAAACGACATGCAAGCGCCTTGTCGACGTGCCGTAAAACAACCCATACAACCGGGACGATTCCCATGGAATACGGCCCGGTTTTCGCGGAAAGCGCGAACAGTTTAAGATAATGTATTTACGTCACTTCGTCAATAGGAAAGTGAAAAATCGTAACACGTTTGTCACATAACGGCGAGGGGACTTCGGAGGAGTTTTCGCAAGCGGCGGCGGACCGGAATCGTGCTGAAATGAACCCTATTCCCGGTCCCGGGCGTCGAGGGTGCACTGCGCCTGAGGGTGGTTGCCGTTCGAGGTCGTGCGCATTACTCCCGGTTCCGCGCGTCGACGGTCCACTGTTCCCGACAGCGGCCGTCGCTGTCGATCACGTAGACCTGGCGATGCAGCGCGGTGCAGGGGCATACGTGGGTGGGGAAGACGTAGATGGGGTCGCCAACCGACAGGCCCGAGCTGTCCGGGCAGTCCATGATCCAGTGCTCCTCGTTGTGCAGTCCGGGTTCGGCGCCGGGAAGGTTCCAGGCGATACCGCGCTGTCCGGCGGGATCGGAGGCGATGGCCTTGTTACCCAGGTCGAGGGTCACGCGCGTCGGCGTGGGAACGCTGATGATGCGGCTGAGGAGCAGGGCCGCGGCTTCGAAGGGCAGGTCGGGGAAGCGGCTGCTGTACCCCCAGTCCCAGAATACCGAGGTGCCGGGCGAGGGCTCCACGTCTTCGGCCGGGGCATAGCAAGGGAAGGATATGGAACCGCCCATGACGCGCCTCGGCACGGGCAGGTCCCGGGACTCCAGCCGGGCCTGAAACGCCCGTACCTGGTCCAGGGCAGCACCGCAGGCCTGCCGGCGTTCTTCGATATCCACCTGGTGATTATGGCCGTCATAGCCGTGCAGGCCGCCGGGCGTGATGCCGGGCAGGCGGTCGAGCAGCGCGTAGAGCTCGAGCGCTTCCGGGCCGGCCGCGATCCCGGTGCGGTGCTGGCCCACGTCGAAGTCCAGCAGCACGTCGATGGTTACACCGGCCCCGGCCGCCGCCGCCGACAGCGCCTCGGCCGCGCCCGTATCGTCCACCATGCTGCGGAAAGTCGTCCCGGGATAACGGCCAGCAAGGTCGACCAGGCGTCCGATGTTGGGCCCGATCATCTGGTAGGCGATGAAGACATCCTCCACGCCCATCTCCGCCAGCATCCGCGCCTCGTAAATCGTGGCGCACTTGAACTTGTCGATCCCGGCCGCGCGCTGCATCTCGATGACGGTGCGCATCTTGTGGGTCTTGATGTGGGGACGGAGGCGTTCGGGGCCGCCCGCGATCTCCAGGGTCCGGTCGATGTTCTCCTTGAGCCGTTCCCGGTAGACCAGCATGGACGGACTGGGGATCTCATCGACGTTGGCTACGAGGTATCGGGGATCCATGGGGGCTCCTATTGTAGCTTCCCGCGCGCCGCGATGTTCCAGACGGATTCGACGGTGCCGGCGCGCACGCCGTAAAACCGGTCGTGGAGGTTGATGGTCGTGCAGCAGTGGCTCGGGACGATGTGAAATTTGTCGCCCGGCCTGAGCGCGCAGGACGCGCCGGGCAGCTCGATCTTGACGTGTTCCTCGGACTGGCGCAGGATGGACGCGCCCTCCACGCCACGGACGGTCTGCAGCCCCATGTCGTTCGTCATGGTCTTCAGGCCCGCGTCGGCGACGGCGAGTTCGTCGCCGGGCCGGCTGACGATGGAGGCGTAGATGGTGAGCGCGCAGTCGAATTCGGGGATGCGTTGCTGGTAGGTGCCGTCCATCAGGATGTAGGAGCCCGCCAGTACTTCGTTCACACCCGGAAACGTCCCGGTGACCTTGTACGTCCCCGTGCCGCCGCCGCTGACCAGGTCCACGGGCAGGCCCCGCTCGCGGATGTAGTCGGCGGTCTGGGTCAGCAAGGTCATCGACTCCCGGCAGCCGGCGTACCGTTCCTCGTCGTTCGGGTTGCCGATGATGTGGCCCTCGTAGCCCATCACCCCGCGGAAGACGACGCCGGGATGCCGGTCGATGGCCTGGGCCAGTTGCCAGGCCGGTTCGCCGGGCGGCACACCGCAGCGCTCCATGCCCACGTCGACTTCGATGATCATGTTCACCCGGGTGCCGGCGGCCAGCGCCGCGTCGGAGATCTCCCGGACGTTTTCTTCGTGGTCTGAAGCGACGATGACGTCCGAATGGCGCGCGAGGGCGACCAGGCGGTCGATCTTGACCTGCCCGACGACCTGGTTGGCCACGAGGATATCCCGGATGCCCGCCGCCGCCATGACCTCGGCCTCGCCCAGTTTGGCGCAGGTGACGCCCCGGGCGCCGGCCTCGATCTGCCGGTGGGCCAGGACCGGCGTCTTGTGCGTCTTGGTGTGGGGCCGCAAGTAGGCGTCCTTGTCGGCGAAGAACGACGCCATGCGCGCGATGTTGCCTTCCATCCGATCCAGGTCGATCACCAGGGCCGGGGTGTCGATGTCTTCGATCGGGCTGCCGGGACGGGCCATGAGGCGTACTCCGGATTACTTGTAGATACGATGTTGATACGAGCAGCTTAGCGTTTGGTAGCGTATAGTCAACGTATAGCCGACGGGACCGCGAGGTAAAACGTAATCTACCAATCCCTCGAATCCGGCACAGCCAGCGAACGGCCATTCTCGGCAATGGACTGCTGGCTGACGAGGCCGGGCAGGGTCATGTCCATGGCCTCGTGCAGGCCGATGGACGGCTTGCGCCGGCCATCCGCGGCTTCGATGAATTCGACCAGTTCGTGGTAGTCGCTCCCGCCGTGCCCGGCGCCCTTCGCGGCCGCCGCCCCCATCCAGTCGGGCAGGAACTCTTCCTCCAGTTCGTGAAGGTCCATCCACGTGTTTTCGTCCGCGCAGCGGGACTTAAGCCAGACGCGGAACGGCTGTCCCTTTCCGCGCGCCGATTCGTAGCAGCCGTCGGTCCCCTGGAGCTGGTAGTTGGTCAGCGCGTGGGGCCGGTCGGACGTGAGGTCCATGCGGATCTTGGCCAGGCCGCCGCCCGCCATCTTGCAGAGCATGACGCTCGTGTCCTGGGCATAGGGCCTGCCCTCCGCGTCCAGGTAGTGATGCCCGCTGCCGTGGCAGGTCACGTACGCCACGCGGTCGTCGAACCACTGCAGGATGGGCCCCAGGCTGTGGGTCCCGTAGGTGATGCCGTCGATGCCGGATTGCCAGTGGCGGCGCCAGACCTGTTCGGGCGGCAGTCCCCGGGCCGCCAGGCGATGCTCGTCGTATCCCTTGAGCTCGTGGAGATACTCTCCCTCGGCGTAGTAGGGCGTCCCGAAATGCCCCGCCTTCACGAGCGCTTTCACCAGCACGTTCTCCCGGATGTAGGTATAGTTTTCGCCCATCATGTACACGCGGCCGGAGGCCCCGGTCGCCTGGACGATCCCCCGGCACTCCTCGACCGAGACCGCTGCCGGGACCTCGCTGAATACGTGCAGTCCCCGGTCCAGCGCGGCGATGGCCTGCGACGCGTGCAGCGGCATGGGCGTGGCGATGATCACGCCGTCCAGGTCGGACTGTTCGAGCATCTCATCGTAGTCGGTGTACTGTTCCGAGGCACCAAGGAACTTGGCGGTGGCGGGCAGCGCGCCGGCGTCGATGTCGCACACGGCGTGGACGCGGACCCGCGGGAGGGCGTCGCAGGCGGCGCGGAAGCTCATGCCCCGTCCGCATGCCCCGGCGATGCCCAGGTGAAACTGTTCCCTGGTTTTATTCATGGTCGAACGCTTCCATGGCCGCGAAGTCAACCGGGCCGATCGGCCCCTGCATCCGCGGTCTTCATCAGCTCGTTACGCCATCATGCATGTCAACTCACCAGCGTGGCGATCCGCCGCATGCATACCGCCAGGAAGATCTCCTGCGCGCCGGGCAGGTCCTGGTGGGCATCGCTCTCGATGAAGTGGTTCATGGTCATGATGATGAGATACACCGACAGGGTGTCAAGGGGACTCTGTTCCACGACGGGGTGGCTGTCGCGTATCAGCGCCGCGAGCAACCGGGCCTGTTCCATCATGGCCGGCACGTCGTTGCGTTCATAGGCCCGGGTGAACAGCGCGAAGAGGCTTTCCACGCTCCGGCGGGTGTCTTCGGGAACGGCCTTCGAATCGGTAAACCGGGAAACGGTCCGCTTGATCATGCGCTCCAATTCGCCGTAGCGTTCGTTTTCTTCCATGGACAGCAGCTTGTAGAAGCGGTCGCCTGCCCCCAGCGTCCGGCAGATGTTGTTGAGCAGTTGCAACCTCACCGCGGGCGATGTGAAGGAGCCCAGCCGGTCGAAGGTCGGCTTGATGATGCGGTAGTCCTCGCGGTGGCTAAGGGCCTCCACGAGCGTGGGGAAGGTCAGCGGGTCCACGTTGTTCGAGAAGTGCCAGAACAGCAGTTCCTCCACGTCGTCGCCTTCCATCTGTCCCAGTCCGGAAATAGCGCTGATCCGCACCCTGGGATCCTCGTCTTCCAGGGCCTCGACCAGCGGGTCCACCGCCCTGGCGTGTTTCAGCTGGCCCAGGGCCTCGGCCGCCTCGCTGCGGATGTCCGATGACGGACTTTCCAGTTCCCGGATGAGCGAGTCCACCGCCACCTCCGAGCCGGTTTCCCCAAGGGCCCGCGCGGCCTGCCTGCGCACCTTGGAGCTGGCGTCGGACAGGGCCTGGACGAGGTGGTCGATGGCCATGGGATTCCGGGACCGTCCCAGCCTGTAGGCCGCCCGCGCGCGCCGGTCTTCGGCCGTGGCCACGTTGAACACGATGTAGTTGAAAGTATAGCTCAGCAGGTTGCCACGGAACATGTTCGAAAGGAGCTGCTGGGACGAGATGGAGCGGGCGTCGCGTACCGGCCGGAGCAGGAACAGCGGCACGAAACGCATGATCCCGCTCAGGAAGAACAGGAGATTGATGTCCTGGATCAGGAATCCGGCCACGGTGAAGCGGACGCCTGCAAGCGAGGCCACCAGGATCCCACCCAGGAGCGGCCCGGCGGCGTAGAGCAGGTTGATCGACGTGGACCACGAGGCCATGTAGGCGACCCGCTCGTCCTGGTTCTCCTTCGGGAGCAGCGCGTACTGCAGGGGCGTGACGCCCAGGTTGATGCCGCCCATGATGAGGCCGGAAAGCAACATGGCGACGGCGACCATGGCGTGGTTTCCGGGCTGGCACAGCCCCCACAGAAAGGCGTTCAACGCGCCGGGGATGATGAGGATCTGGAGGACCGGCTTGCTGCCGAAGCGGTCGATGATCACGCTCCAGGCGCGATACCCCGCGATGGTAGCGAGCGTGCCCAGGGCGCTCAGCAGGGAGATGGCGGTATAGCCGAACCCCAGGCGGTCGAGCATAAACACGCTGAAGAGCGGACCGGAGAGTCCGAGGGCGAACTGCCAGGACGCGTAGAATGTGACCAGCCGGCGGAAGTTTGGATCCCGGAAGGGCTGCAGCAGGTGGCGCAGGGGATTCCGGGTCTCGGTCTCGTCGACCCGGGTCGGGTAGGGCGTGCGCCTGAGAGACAGGGGCCCGGCGGCGCCGCAGAGAGTCCCCACGACGAACACCACCACGAAGGCCATGAGCTTCTCATCATCCGGGAACCAGTCCACGAAACGGCCCGTCATGACGCCGACCGCCGCGCCTACCAGGCTGTTGACGATGGTCTGGCGGCTCGTGAAACGGGCGCGGATGTTCTCCGGGACAGTGCCGGCGACCCAGCTCGAGTAGAACGGCGTGTAGATGTATCCCGCGGTCAGCCCGGCGACCAGGAAGATGAGCAGCATCCGCTGGTGCAGCGATTCGACGAAGAGAAAGGGGATCGTGATCATGAGCCCCCGGAACAACGCCTCCAGCACGCCGTTCCAGACGACCCAGCGCTTCTTGTTCTCGATGGACTTGCTGAAGAGGGAGGAAATGATCTGCACCGGCGCGAGGATCGAGGCGATCGCGGAGTAGAATGCGATGTCCGACGCGTCCAATCCAAGGGACAGCACGAAACCCGCGAAGACGGCCGTATTCGTGCCGACCATCTGGCCCCAGGCGCCCCAGAGTCCTCTCACCACGATAAAAGATCGTAGCGATCGGTTGACTTCGCCCCGTGACAGCATGTTGGGTTGCTCCGTTGGCCTGCCCGTACTGGTGGTTCCGTGGTCCCGTGGTCTCTATGCTTCGGCCGCGATTGACTGCGCGTCCCGCGATATGCGCGCCGTCCACGCTCCTCGGTTCCGCAAAATGCGCCACAGAATAGGAGTGCCGTACCGGTTACGTCAAGAATATAAAAGAAAAAACAAGAATCGTGGCTTGCATTTCCACTAATCCATTTATAATCACTATAGTATCGGATCATTTGAAAGGAGCCAGGAAGTGGAAACCGTATCGATCTGGATCCAGCCAGCCGTACTAGTGACGGCCTTTATCTTCTTCTGGCGGGAGGCCAAGGGGAGCAGGCGGAATGTGAGGGCCGAAATGCTGGAAGTGGAAAAAAGGATTCTCGACCGGATGGACGAGAAACTGGAAGCGAAAGACGAGCGATTCGACGCGCGATTTGCAGCCATGAGTGATCGGTTCGACGCGCGATTTGTTGCCCAAAACGAGCGATTCGATGCGCAATTTGCTACTATGAACGATCGGTTTGATGAAGTAGGCAGGCAGTTTGCCGAAGTTGACAAACGGTTCGATGCTGTTGACCGGCGTTTTGATCGGCTGGACGAAAGAATGAACACCGTCGAAATTCAACAGGGCAGACTGGACGAACGGATGACGGCCCTGGATGGACGGGTGGATGAGATGGACGCCAAAATCGAGGGAATGGATGTCAGAATCGAGGGAATGGACGTTAAAATCGAGAGGATGGACGCGAAAATCGAGAGATTGGACGCGACAGCCGAGAGATTGGACGCGACAGTCGAGAGGATGGACGCGACAGTCGCGGGGCTAAGCGCGGATGTCAACGAGTTGAAGCAGGGCAGATCCGCGTCCAGAACACGTCGGGCTTCTGTTGGCTGATTCCGTAAGCTGGCCATGTAAATCAAATAAAATTGACAACCGAGTTAATTGGCGTACATTATTATCATATAGAAAAGGATTGCGGCTTCAACCCACAGCCAGCCCGACGGGATCCATGCGACGCACCACCTTAATCTTCATACTTCCAGTACTGGTGTTTCTGGCAACCCCAGGCACGGCCGTTTCACAGATAGAGGCGGTCGTGGACGATGGCCGAGAACAGATCGCCGCGTCCGTCGAGGAGTTGTTGATCGCACCTTGCTGCTGGCGCGCTCCGCTGAGCCAGCACTACTCGGGTACCGCGGAAAGGATGAAAGAGGACCTTCGGGAAATGCTCGCAAACGGGAAGACGCAAGAGGAGATCCTTGATCATTACAAGGCCATGTACGGAGAACGCATCCTTTCCTCCCCGCCCAATGCCGGATTCAACCGGCTGGCCTATCTCTTTACGCCGCTCATGTTCCTCGTCGGCGGCGGGGTCATCTTCCTCACCCTGCGCCGGTGGCGGAACGGCCGGCTGAATCGCCATGACGCCGTAGTCGCCGCAAGTAAAGGCACCGATCCCCGTCACAGAGACCGCATCGACGCGGAACTGAACGCCTACGACTGATCCCTTTTCTGCCGCTCCGACCAGGCCTCACCCTCGCCGTAACTTTCGAAGATATCCTCCAACAGCACTTCCAGCGCAGGACTGAAATACCGTCCACGGCGCCAGGCCACGCCGATATCCCGGCTGAATTCGAAGCCCTCGACGACAACCTCGCGAAGCGTGCCGGCCGCGATGGATTCCTGAACCGTCAGTGAAGGCAGGAAGGAAATCCCGACCCCCGCCTCCACCAGTTTCCGCATGGCCTCCGGACTGCGCATTTCCATGACGACGCGCGGCGACACGCCCACCTCGGTGAACCGTTCGTCCACGATCCGCCGCGACACGGAATCCTCGTGAAAGAGGATCAACGGCTGTTCCGCCACCTCCGTCAACGCGACCGACGTCCGGCCGGCGAAGGGATGGCCGCCGCCGACCACGAGCGGCATGGAATCGTGGTAGATGGACATGGTTTCGATGCGGGGATGGGTGTAAGGCAGGGTGATTAAAGCGAATTCCGACCGATTGGCCAGGAGTTCCTCCACCAGGTACTGGGAGGGCGAGACGTGCACGGACAGTTCCAGCTCCGGATACCGCTCCACGTAGCGCTTGAGGATGTCGGTGAGCAGGTAGGTCACCGCGGCGTCGGTGGCGCCGAAGGCGAATCCCTCGCCCGGCAGGACATCCCCGCTGGCCAGGCGGTTCTCCGCCTCCTCGGCGAGGTCCTGGATGCGCACGGCGTAGTCGACCAGCGCCCGGCCTTCCATGGTCAGTGAAACATGGCGGCTTCCCCGGTTGAACAGCTTCACGCCCAGCGTTTCTTCCAGTTCGCGTACGCCGTTGCTTACCGTGGGCTGCGTAACGTGCATGTCCCGGGCTGCCCGGGAGAAACTCTCGCGCCGTGCGACGGCCAGGAAGTACTGCAGGTAGTACAGGTTCATGGCGTACGCTCCGTTTCGGTGTAAGCTCGTAACATGTAAGTGGCCCGCCCGCGACCCGGCGCGGTGTATCTGTAAAAATGTTTGTATGTTATAGATAACACCTATAGATAATATAACAATTATTTATTTGAGTTATATGGGATTCTGTGCTTTCTTATTGCGACAGATGTTACCGAGGTCTCAATGAGCGTTTCATTCATTCTTCAATACTCCGGGAGCGCGTGACGGCGTGCAGGTAACGCGGTGCACGTAACGAGGTGCACGTGACGCGGGCCCGGTGACGGAAGGAAAGCGGGGAAAACATGAGCAGCAAAGTCAGAGTGGCCATCGTCGGCGTGGGCAACTGCGCCTCGTCTCTGGTGCAGGGCGTGGAGTACTACCGCGGCGCCGCGCAGGACGAGTTCATTCCGGGCTTGATGCACGCCAATCTGGGCGGCTATCACATCAGCGACGTCGAGTTCTCGGCCGCCTTCGACGTGGGCGCGGACAAGGTGGGCAAGGACCTCAGCGAGGCCATCTTCGCCCATCCCAACAACACGGTAAAGTTCGCCGACGTGCCGAACCTGGGCGTACCGGTGCAGCGGGGCATGACCCACGACGGTCTCGGCAAGTACTTGAGCGAGGTCATCGAGAAAGACACGGGCGACACCGTCGACGTGGTCGAGGTACTGAAAGAAACGAAGACGGACGTGGTGGTGAGCTACCTGCCCGTGGGCAGCGAGGAAGCCACGAAGTGGTACGTGGAGCAGATCCTGCAGGCGGGCTGCGGCTTCGTGAACTGCGTCCCGGTCTTCATCGCGAGCACGGGGCACTGGCCGGAGCGTTTCCGCAAGCACGGACTGCCCATCATCGGCGACGACATCAAGTCCCAGGTAGGCGCCACCATCACCCACCGCGTGCTGACGCGCCTGTTCGCGGACCGCGGCGTCAAGGTCCTGCGCTCCTATCAGCTCAACTTCGGCGGCAACACCGATTTCTACAACATGCTGGAGCGCTCGCGGCTCGAATCCAAGAAGATCAGCAAGACCAATGCGGTGACGTCTCAGCTCAGCTACGACATGGGCGAAGACAACATCCACGTCGGTCCCAGCGATCACGTGCCGTGGCTCGAAGACCGCAAGTGGTGCCACATCCGCATGGAAGGCGAGACCTTCGGCGGCGTGCCGCTGAACCTCGAACTGAAGCTGGAAGTCTGGGATTCGCCCAACTCGGCTGGCGTGGTCATCGACGCGGTGCGGTGCTGCAAGCTGGCCCTGGACAACGGCCTCAGCGGTCCCCAGCTCGGTCCTTCGTCCTACTTCATGAAGTCCCCGCCCGAGCAGTACGCCGACGACGTGTGCCGGCGCCTGGTGGAGGAGTTCATCGAGGAGTACGGCAAGGAGACGGAACGTCCCGCGGAAGTGCCCGCGAAGACTCCGGCGGAGGTCCCCGCGGAAGCGCCGGTCGAAGAACCTGTTCTCGGCAGCTGACGGAGACCAGGGACTCATGGCCAAGCGCCTTCGCGTCGCCGCCATCTGCACGATCTACTTCCCCGGCGCCCACGCGGATGTCATCGTCTCCAAGTTCCTGAAGGGCTGGTCGGTCGACGAGGGATACTTCGCCCCCAAAGTGGACGTCGTATCCCTCTACATCGATCATGTCCTCGAGAACGACATCGGCCTGCAACTGGCCGAGAAGTTCGGCGTGCCCGTCTACCCGAGCATCCGCCGGGCCCTGCACGCGGGCGGCGACAGCCTCGGGGTGGACGCGGTGCTGCTCATCGGCGAGCACGGCGACTACCCGTGGAACGAGCGGGGCCGCCACATGTATCCGCGGCGGTACTTCTTCGAGCAGATCGCCGGCGTCTTCGCCGAGAGCGGCCGGACCGTGCCCGTGTTCAGCGACAAGCACCTCGCCTACGACTACCGGGACGCCCAGTGGATGTGGAACCGGGCGGAGGAACTGGACATCCCCCTGATGGCCGGCTCCTCCCTGCCGCTGGCCTGGCGCGATCCCTGGATCGAGTACGACCTGGAAACCAACGTCGAAGAAGCGCTCACCGTGGGGTTCGGCGGCATCGAATCCTACGGCTACCACACCCTGGAGGCCCTGCAGTGCATGGTCGAGCGGCGCATCGGCGGGGAGACGGGCGTGGCTTCGGTGCAGTGCCTGGAAGGTGATGAAATGTGGCGGGCCTGCGACGAGGGCCTGTGGTCGCGTGACCTGATGGATGCGGCCCTCGACACCATACCCGGCAAGCCCGAAGGATCGGCGCGGGATCACGCGAAAGATCCGGCGGTCTTCATGGTGGAACGTAATGACGGATTACGGACGACGACCCTCATGCTCGGCGGCTACATCGAGACCTGGGCTTACGCCGCCCGGGTCGACGGCGCCGTGCACAGGGCCGTCTTCAACCTGGTCCGCGAAGGCAACCACGCCCACTTCGGTTACCTGTGCGCCAATATCCAGCAGTTCTTTCTGACGGGCGCCGCGCCGTACCCGCCCGAGCGGACGCTGCTGGTCACGGGCATCGTCGACGCCGTGATGAACAGCCGGTACGAAGACCATCGCCGCATCGAAACCCCGTGGCTCGACGTCGCGTACAAATCCTATGGGGAAATGCCCTGCAGGCCCGTCGCCTCCCAGCCGGAAGGCGGCAGCGTCGATCCCGAAGCGCCGGACATCACGGGCCGGGTGTAGTCACGGGCAGCGATTAAGGAATAAGAGTTTGAGGGAAAAGTAACCCATGAACATCGAACCCCGACAGAAGCAGTTCGACTTCGACGGCCCCGAGGCCATCAAGCCCGAGGTCCTGGAGACCTTCCCCTACGAGTCTAAGGGCGATCCCCTCGACGTGGATATCGATACGGACGAGTTTACGGCGGTCTGCCCCTGGACGGGGCTGCCGGATTTCGGTGAGGTGATCGTGTCCTACGTGCCGGACGAGCAGGTCCTCGAACTGCGGTCCTACAAGTACTACCTGCTCTCCTACCGGAACGTCGGCATGGTGCAGGAGCATGTCACGCGCCGAATCCTCGACGACCTCGTCGCCGCCGTGCGGCCGGTCCGCATGACGGTCAGCACCGACTACCGGATCCGGGGCGGCATCCACACGACCTGCACGGCGGAATACGAGAAGAATTAAAACGGTGCTCAAACCGGGCGCCCGGCCTAACCGCAGTGTTCGTTGAACGCCAGCATCAGCCGCTGGGCCACGTCGAGCGCCGTACGGCCCTCGATGTCGTGACGCTCCAGCATGAACGCCACCTGGCCGTCCTTCATCAGCGCGATCTGCGGCGATGACGGGAAATACCCCTTGAAGTAATCCCGCGCTTTGCTCGTGGCTTCCAGGTCCATGCCGGCGAATACCGTGGTGATCCGGTCCGGCTTCTTTTTGTTCTGCAGGGCCATGGCGACGCCCGGCCGGGCATTGGCCGCCGCGCAGCCGCAGACGGAATTGACCACGACCAGCGCCGTACCTTCGTGCTCCTCCAATAGCGCGTCCACCTCGTCGGCGGTCTTCAGTTCTTCCACGCCCAGGTCCGTCAGCTCTCTGCGCATGGGTTCAACGAGAACGGGATCGTACATGCTGTGGTGCCTCCTCGGATTTTGATGAACGTCACGATTGTTCAAGCGATGATCGTATATTATACCTGCTCGAACCACGATCCACTTCATTTTACTTTTAAAAGTTAACTTTGGCGCGGCGTCCACCGGGTGTCCGGCTAAGCCCTCGCGGCGCCCGCATTGGTCCCTGCACCGTCCCCCCAAAGCCCGCACGGCGCCCGCCGGGTAGCCCGTGGGCGACTCTTAGGTCCGCTCCGCCTGCGACACCTCGAAAGCGGCCTCGAGGGTGCGGTAGGCCAGGCCGGCCGCATCGAGGGGATCGTAGTCCTCCCGCTGCTGCACCATCATGCTGACTTCCACGGTGATGTAATCGACGTATCCCGCCGCCTGCATGGCGTCCAGGTATTCCACGTAGTCGAAATCGCCCTCGCCGGGGATCAGGAACTCGAAGTCGGGAGCACGGCCGCGCTGGTCCTTCACGTGGGTGTGCACGGTGTGAGGCACCAGGGCCGCCACGCTCTCTGCCGTGGGCACGCCGGCCACGTCGAAGTGGCTGATGTCGTAGTTGAGCTTCAGGTACTTGGAATCGATCTGTTCGAGCAGCCACAGGGTCCGCTCCACGTCGCAGAGGCAACAGCCGATGTGGGGTTCCATGGCGATGACCACGCCGTGACGGGCGCCATAATCCACGAGCGCGCCCGTCTCGTTCAGCAGCCGGTCTCGCACGTCCGCCCAATCCTCGGGCCGGCCGCCGGGCGTGGTGTCCAGGCAGGGCACGAGATGGTCCATAGTCAGGTCCGCGCAGAGTTCTACCGTATCCTTGAGCCGTTTCATGTTGGCGGCGTGCAGGCGCACGTCGGGCTCCAGGAGGCTGGTGTGCCCGGCGATGGCGGGCATCTCCACCCCGTGCTTAGCGAAGAGGCCGCGGATCCGGCGGCGTTCCTCGGCGTCGAGCGTGCCCAGTTCGGTGGCATAGCCCGGGATGACGGTGATTTCGATGCCGTCGTATCCCAGGGACGCCAGGTGGGGTACCGCTTCGTCCAGTTCGACGGCCGGCATGCCCCAGGTGGAATAGCCGAGTTTCATGAGTTTTCGTTCCGGTGGCCGCTGCGCCGGGCCGGCCTTGCCGCGTCTCAAACGCGTGCCAGCCTTGTCTCCACGCCGCCGCCTCAGATGCCCAGGCTTTCGTTGATTTCCTTCTGGTAGCCGTTGGTCTCGTCCGCCATGATCTCGTCCATGGTGACGGCCCTGCCCGCCTCGCCCGATTCCATGATGCCGTAGGAGACGGCGACCGAGCGCATGCCCATGTAGCCGTCTACCTCGGGCTGGCGGCCTTCATCGATGGCTTCGGCGAAATCGGCATACTCGATGGCGATGATCTTGCGGTCCGTTTCCGGGAAGGGAAAACTGTACTTCCACATGCGGTCGCCGCCGAACAGCGCCGCGGTAGCCTCGTCCAGGGCGAAGTCCGGCACGAGGTCCAGGAGCGCGTCTCCCTCGATGGTCTTGCCTTCCAGGGCAATGGTGAACGGCTGGCCGGAACGGTCCCCGGGCAGTTCCATCGATCCGGATGAACCGTATATGCCCCGGTGCCAGAATCCCTTGCCGAAGGTCGCATGCTCTTCCAGGTACTGGCAGACCGCGCCGCTCTGGAACGTCAGCGTGGCATAGGCCGCGTCTTCGGCGGTCACCTCGAATTCCGCGGGCATCTCCGCCTGCCAGTGCTCGTAGACTCCGGCCGGCGAGTTGCGGGAAGCCGTCGCGGGATCTTTGCCCGCCATGTCGTTGTAGCGAATCTTCTCATGGAGCCGCGTCTGGGCGTAGATGTCCGACACCGGACCCATGAAGTACTCTAAAATGTCCGCGAAGTGAACGCCCACGTCGAGCAGCAGTCCGCTGACGTTCTTCAGGTGCCGCCACACGGTGATCAGCATCTTGTTGCTGCCGCCGGCGGTGTTGTGGACCATGTAGCGGGGCGTTCCGATCACGCCGGCGTCCAGCAGGGCCTTGGCGAGCCGGTTTACCGGATCCCGGCGGTAGTTCTCGGCGACCGACAGGATGCGCCCGGCCCCGTCCGTGGCTTCGCGCATGAGGCGGCAGGCGCGGACCGTGAGGCCCATGGGCTTCTCCGTCATCACGTCCCAACCCCTGGACGCCGCGTCGGCACACACCGTGTGATGGAAACGCGGATCGGTGCAGATGTCGACGGCCTGCAGGTCGCCGGCGTCCACTTCGTCCAGACTCGCGACTACTGCCGGGCGGATGCCGAAATGGTCTTCGACGTGACCGGCCAGGGATTCGGCGTTCTCCGTCTTCGGGTCGCAGGCCACCACGGGTTCGAACCGGCAGAGGCCCGTACGGTGCAATTCGGCCAGGCCGTAGAGGTGCCGGTGGCCCATGCCGCCGCAGCCCACCAGTCCCAGTCTGATCTTTGACATGTCTGCTCCAGTTTGTCTTGTCGTTAGTTTGAATGAATAAAACGCCGTAATGCGTACCTGAGCGGGTCAATCGGAACGACTTTTTAAACGACTTATAATATCGTCCGGACCGCGCGCTGTCAAGCCCCCGGACAGCACGTAGTCAAGGCTTCGAATCGTGCGATGTCAAGGCTTCTGAAACGGTGAAATTCCGTCTGACCGGCGTGCTCACGCTTGTTTTTCGAGGTCGAAATCGTTATATTGAACCATCATACGAAACCCGTCGCCATCAACGGGCATTCAGGGGTATTCCCGACGTTGGCGACGCGTTTCGGCGACCGTGCCGTGCAAAAAGCCGCCGACCTTGAATAAAGCCGACCTTGAATAAAAAGGATAAGGAAACCATGTTAAGACTGATTATTGCCGTGGCCGCAACGGCGGCGCTCACCGCCCTCACGTGGCACAGGCGCAGGCTGATCCGGGCAATGGCGGAAGAGTTGCTCGAAAAGGGTATCGAACTGACCGTCAACAACCGATTTTGGCCCTCGAAATCCGATACGGATCTCGACGTGTCGATCGTTTACGTCACCGATGGGGGCTCGAAGTACCACCGGTCCGACTGCCGTTTCCTGAACGGCAATGCCAGGGCCATAGCCGTCGACAAGGCGGAGGAAGAATACGCCCCCTGCGGAACCTGCTGGCCCGCAGCATAAACTCCGCGCGCCCCATCGACCCGGGCTCATACAGTGCAACCCGCCGGTTTCACTCCAGCGCCTGCGCCAGGTCGCCGATCAGGTCCTCGGCCGCTTCCAGTCCGGGGGACAGCCGGAGCAGGTTGGGCGCCGTTACCGAGCCGGGTCCCTCAATAGACTGCCGGTGCTCGATCAGGCTTTCCACCCCGCCCAGGCTCGTGGCGTTCCGAATCAGCCTGACCTTGCTTGCGACCCGCAGCGCGTCCTCCCGCGTGCCCCTGACCCGCAGGGACAGCATGCCGCCGTACCCATCCATCTGCCGCGTCGCGACGGCGTGCCCCGGGTGATCGGGCAGACCGGGATAATCGACGCCCTCGATCCCCGGATGACCGGTCATCGCCGCGGCAATAGCCTCCGCGTTGGCCACGTGACGCGCCATGCGGCAGCCCAGTGACCGCAATCCCCGCAGGACCAGCCAGGCGTTGAAGGGCGAGAGCACGCCGCCGGTGATCGTGCGCACGCGCCGCGCGCGTTCGACCCGGTCTCCGCCTTCACGGAACACGAGCGCGCCGCCCTGCACGTCGCTGTGGCCGCCCAGGTACTTGGTCATGGAATGCATGACGATGTCGGCGCCGTGTTGCAGGGGCCGCTGCATCACCGGCGTGGCGAAGGTGTTGTCCACGGCCAGCAGGGCGCCGCCGGCGTGGGCGATGCCGGCCACCGCACCGATGTCGATGACGTCCATGGCGGGATTCGACGGGGTCTCCGCCCAGAGCAGCGCCGTATGGGGCCGCAACGCGCGCCCGACCGCTTCCAGGTCGGTCATGTCCACGTCGCTCACCTCGATGTTCCAGTTCGGCAGGAGCTCCTTGCCGACCGCGCGGGTGACGCTGTACACGTCCCGGTGCATCAGCACGTGGGCGCCCGGCTCGAGCGTCTGCACGCAGCCCGTAACCGCCGCCATGCCCGACGCGTAAACAAGCGATTCCGCACCGTCCTCGATGACCGACAGGGCTTCTTCCAGCCGGTCCTGGGTCGGGTTGCCCATCCGGATGTAGACGTGGTCGTGCGTCGCCTCGCCCTCCGGCGTGTGTTCGAAGGTGGTCGAGAGGTGCATGGAAGGCGCGATGGCCCCCGAACCGGGTTCCAATCCTCCCCCCGCGTGGACCAGCAGCGTGTCCGGTTTCATGGTCTGCTCCCGTTCGGTAACAACTGGTAACCGGTCTGGCACGCTGTCCGCGGCCGCCGGATCTTTGCTAACCGCCGCAGCACGCTGCCGCATCGGACGAACGCGCCTGTTCGGCAGTGTCGCCGGACTTAAGTTCCGCGCAGCAGTCTTCTTCATCCCGCCCGCCGGGTTCATCCAGGTCCCGGTTCAGCACGTAGATCTCCCATTCGCGGCCGTCCGGGTCCTCCACCCAGAACTTGTCCTGGTTGGCGAAGCAGCAATCGCAGTCCATCTCCTCCCGGGTTTCCAGTCCGGATGTCCTGATCCGCAGCAGATGCCGCAGGACCGATTCGTGGTCCTGGACCTCGATGCCGAAATGGTTCGCCCCGTCCCCCTTCGCCTTCCCATCCGCGTACAGGGCCAGGTTCAGGGGGGCGACGGAGGGCAGGAACTTGACGTAACCGGGATGGGTCTTCACGGGATCTTCGCCGAAGAACTTCTTGTAGAATTCGACACTCCGGTCCAGGTCGCGTACGGGAAAGGACAGGTGGATCTTGGGATAGTCTGACATGTCTTCCTCCTTAATGGGTATCGGTACTGCGACAGCATCCTTCCAGGTAAACCGGTTCCTTGTTCAACGACTGGAGATTCAACAGCAGGCGGTAAGCAGGCGTACCAGGTCGCTAACCTGTTCGGGCCGCACGCGGTAGTAGATATACCGTTCTTCGCGCCGGGACGCCAGCAGATCGGCGCGGCGCAGGACGTCCAGGTGGTGGGACAGGGTCGCCCAGGGTACGCCGAGCGCTTCCTGCAGATTACCGACGGTATCGCCCTCTACGCCCCGGCGGACAAGGTGGTAAAAGATCGCCAGCCGTGTTCTGTGGCTCAGCGCCTTGAACGCTTCGGCGTGTTTCTGTTCGGCCTCGAGAGAGGAGGGAGCGAATTCCGCGTTAATCATTTCCATATTTCTAAAAATATTGTAATGACGTCTGCGCGTCAATACTTTTTTCATGCCGCCGACGCCGCCCGACTGGCGCACACGTCGCCGCCCGATAGGCGCGCACGTCGACACCCAATGGGCGAACGGGACAACCAATTCCGCCGCCGCCTTCGACGCCGCCTTTGTGCCTTGACAGCCCGGTGGCGCAGGTGCATTTTTTGGGATAGCGTTCCGCCCCGGTTTCCCTGTACAGCAGTGCCAGATCAAGGGAAGGCTGTAGAATGAAACTTACGCTCAGCCACGTCTTCGACGCGCCCGGCCCCCATCCCAACGGGCTGCAGGCCACGACCGAGGGCCTCTGGATACTGGATCAGGGTGACAACCGGATCAGCCTGCACGATTACCGGGACGGCGCGATACTGCGGATCTTCGACAGCGACTCCGACCGGGGCAGCGGGATCACCCACAGCGGCATCCATCTCTGGGTGTCGTCCACCTACAGTTGCGAGACCCTGAAGATCGATCCCGCATCGGGAAAGACGCTGGAGCGCTACCCCACACCGGGCGCGAAGAAAACCGGCGCCCACGGCCTGGAATGGCGGGACGGTGAATTGTGGATGTCGTCGCCCCCGGACGCCACCGTCTACCGCATGGACCCCGACGAATGGACTGTGCTGCAGTCCTTCCCCGCGCCGGGCGACCGGCCCCACGGCATCGCGTGGGATAACGGCAGGCTCTGGTGCGTGGAGACCAATCATCGCGCCCTGTTCCTGTACGATCCCAATACGGGCGAGCAGCTGGACCGGCTGGACGTGGAGGGACCGGAACCGCACGGGTTCACGCTCTGGCAGAATGAAGTCTGGATCGTGGACGCCACGACGGCCGGCGTGTTTCGCGGTACGCGTTCTTAAAGACGCGCGTTCCTGGAGTCACGGCACGTTCTGAAAACAACGGGATCCTTTCGAAAACAACAGGGACCTATCATGGAAAAGGCACGCATTGGATTCATCGGCACGGGGTGGTGGGCGACGGCCAATCACCTGCCGGTGCTCAAGAAACGGGCGGACGAGGCCGGGGACGTGGAACTGTCGGCCGTCTGCCGGCTCGGGCAAGACGAATTGCGCCAGGTGCAGGAGGCCTTCGACGTGCCCTGCGGGACAGAAGACTACCGCCGGATGCTTGACGAGGTCGAGCTCGACGGCGTGGTGGTGTCCAGCCCCCATACGCTGCACTTCGAGCATGCCGCCGCGGCCCTTGAGCGCGGGTTGCACGTCATGGTCGAAAAGCCCATGTGCACGAAGAGCGCCGACGCCCGGGAACTGGTCCGGCTGGCGGACGAGAAGGGGCTTCACCTGCTCGTTCCCTACGGTTGGCACCACAAGCCGTACATCCAGGAGGCCAAGCGGCAGCTCGACGCCGGGGTCGTCGGGACTATCGAGTCCGTCCTCTGCCACATGGCCTCGCCCATCCGGGGCCTGCTCCAGGGGCTGGACTTCGACCACGAGGCCAATGGCGGGGGCCTCTTCGCGCCCGATCCGGCCACCTGGGCCGACCCCGTGGTGGCCGACGGCGGCTACGGGCACGCGCAGATGTCCCACAGCCTGGGCCTCATGTCCTGGCTCACGGGCCTGATGCCCCGCGAAGTCTTCGCCATGATGACCGAGGCGAATTCCAGGGTGGAGATGTACGATGCCGTGACGGTGCGCTTCGAGGACGGCGTGATCGGGGCGCTGTCGGGGTCGGGAGACATCCCTGAGGGGCAGATGTTCCAGCTCGACATCCGGATCTTCGGCTCGGAAGGCATGCTGCTGCTCGATGTCGAACGCGCCCGTCTCGCGATCCACCGGCACGACGGGCGGGACCAGGTCCACGACGTGGCACCCGACGCGGGCGCCTACAGCTGCGAGGGACCACCGGAGAATTTCGCCGACTTGGTGCTCGGACGGGACGTGGAAAACTATACGCCCGGTGACGCGGCCATGCGTTCGGTCATGATCCTGGACGCCGCCTACCGGTCGGCGAAATCCGGTGTTCTCGAGCGCGTGTAACTCCGCACACATGTTCTTCGTCAATCTTACCTTGCGTTCCCTTTACCGGGATGAGTTATGGCCCATTCGGATCTTCCTCGGGTATCCTTCGAGAAGTTTATCCTGCCCAACGGGTTGCAGGTCATCCTGCACGTGGACCGCAAGCTGCCCGTTGTGCACGTCAACCACTGGTTCCACGTGGGCTCCAAGGTGGAACGGCCCGGCCGGACCGGGTTCGCACACCTCTTCGAACACCTGATGTTCGAGGGGTCGCAGCACGCGCCGGATGGGTATTTCAAATACATCGAACAGGCGGGCGGCAACCTGCGGGAAGGCGGCGTAAACGGCACCACGAGCAACGACCGCACCAACTACTTCGCCACCGTGCCCTCGGGCAACCTCGAATACGTGCTCTGGCTGGAATCGGACCGCGTCGCCACGCTGGCGGACGCGCTCACGCGGGAGAACTTCGAGAACCAGCGCGAGGTCGTCCGCAACGAACGCCGGCAGACTACGGAGAACCAGCCCTACGGCCGCTGGTACGAGCTGGTCAACGAGCACCTCTACCCCGCCGGCCATCCCTATTCCTGGCCCGTCATCGGCCGGCACGAGGACCTGGAAGCGGCCGGGGTGGACGAGGTGGCCGAGTTCTTCCGGACCTACTACACGCCGAACAACCTGTCGCTGGTCATCGCCGGCGATTTCGACAAGGCCTTTGCCCGGGACCGCGTAACCCACTACTACGGCGGGCTTGAACCGGGTCCGCTCCTCGAGCGCCAGCGCCGCTGGGTGCCCGCCCTGGCCGAGGGAAAGATCGTGGAGGTCACCGACCGCGTGCCCCAGGCCCGGGTCCACATGATCTGGCCGGCGCCGCAACGGTTCGAACCCGAGGAAACGGCCCTCGACGCGGCCGCGGCCGTGCTGGGCGACGGCCTGTCCTCCCGCCTCGAAAAGCTGCTGGTCTACGACCGGAGACTGTGCACCGAGGTCAGCGTCTTCAACTTCGCCAGGGAGATCGCCGGCCTCTTCGGCGTCATCGCGACCATCCGGCCGGGCTGCGACGTCCGGGAGGTCGAAGACCTGGTGAACGGCCAGATCGCGAGACTGGCGTCCGGCGGCCCGACCCGGGACGAAGTGGAACGCGCCCGCACGGTGTGGGAGTACCAGTACGTCTCCAGCCTGGAGCGTATCGGCGGTTTCGGCGGCAAGGCCGACCGGTTGAACGAATCGAATACCTACAAAAACGACCCGGGGTACTTCCACGTCGAGCACGACCGGTTCCGGAACCTCACCGGATCGAAGATCGCCGAAGCGGTCAAACGGTGGCTGGTTTCCCGCGACGGCCTGACGCTCCGGTACTTCCCCGATACGCTGCCGAAGGCGACGGTCGGGGTGGGTGCGGCGGCGCAGGCGGCGGATGCGGCGTCCACAGAGACGGCAGGCACGACCGCGGAGCAGGCGGCCGGCGATGGATCGGCGTCCGCGCAGGCGTCGGGGGACGGGCCGGCACAGCCGAACTCGGATGGCGTCCTCGACCGGTCCGTGGTCCCGGCGCTAGGGTCGGACACGCCTTTTCAGACGCCGGAGGTGCACGAGGACCGGCTGGACAACGGCCTGGAGGTGCTGGTCGTCGAGCACCACGACCTGCCGAAGGTCGCCGTTTCGCTGAACGTGAAGTCCGGCGGCGTGCACGATCCGCCCGACCGTTGCGGGATGGCCCAGCTCATGTTGCAGACCATGGACAAGGGCACACGCGGCTACGGCGCGCTGGACCTCGACGAGGCCCTGAGCCGGCTGGGCACGGTCATCGGCAAGTCCATGTATCTCGAATCAGCCCGGATCGGACTGGACGTGCTGACCGACAAGCTCTCCGCGGCCATGTCTCTTTTCGCCGACGTCGCGCGCAATCCCCTGTTTCCCGAAGAGGAGCTGGAGCGGGAACGCCACCGCCACCTGGACCACCTCAAGCAACAGGCTTCCCATCCCCAGTCTCTCGCCCAGCGGTTGTGCCCCGGGCTGGTGTTCGGCGAGGATCATCCCTATGGCCGACCGGTGCAGGGCTACGCGTCTTCCGTCGCCGAAATGTCGCGGTACGAGATCGCCCGGGCATTCGAGGAGAACTGGCGGCCGGACCAGTCCGCCCTGGTGTTCGTGGGCGACATTACCCGCGACCAGGCGATGAAGTTGGCGGACCAGCGTTTCGGCTCGTGGAGCGTTGACGTCCGGCCCGCGAAGGAGGTGCCGGAGCCCTCCCCGGACCGGAAATCGAACCGTATTTACCTGGTGGACCGACCCGGCGCGCCGCAGACCGTGGTCTGCCAGTTCATCGAGGCACCGAACCGCGATACGCCCGACTACCACGCCCTCCGGCTCGTGGACGCGATCTGGGGCGGCGGATTCCAGTCCCGCCTCAACCAGAACCTGCGGGAAGAAAAGGGCTATACCTACGGCGTATCCACTTCGCTGGGCCTGCTCGGCGTCTCCGGGTACTGGAAGGTGCAGACGTCGATCCAGGCGGACAAGACCGGCGAGGTCGTGCAGGAACTGATGGCCGAAATGGCCGGACTGGGCGGTGACCGGCCGGTGCGCGAAGAGGAACTCGAGGAGGCGCGCACCGGCCGGATCCGCGGTTACGCGCAGCGGTTCGAATCCCTGAGACGCATCGCGGGCAGCATCGGCGCGCTGTGGAGTTCGGAAAGGCCCATGACCGACATGCGGGACGCGGTGGAGAACCTGCGGTCCGTCAGCCTGGAGGAGGTGCGGTCCACCGCCCGCAGGTACCTCGATGCCCGGCGCGCGGGCTACCTGCTCGTGGGCGACCATGCCGGCATCGAAATGCAGCTTTCCGACCGGGGCCTTCCCATTCCGGAAGTGCTGGACCCCGAGGCACAACCGGCCGCCCGGGTGCCGGCCTCGGCCGAGGTGCCGGAGGCCGCGGACCCGGATGCACTGTAGCCAGAAATCGCTGTAGCCAGGAATCACTGGCCGGGCACGCAGGCCGAGGTCCAAGGGAACCGCCCGGTACCCGGCGAGGAGCACAACCCCATGAAAGACCACCCCTTCGACAATAATATCGAGACCGCCTGGACGATTCCGTCTTCCTGGTATACCGATCCGGCGTTCCTGCAGCGGGAATACAAAGACATATTCAGCAGGACCTGGCAGCTCGTGGGACGGGCGGACCAGGTGGCCGACGTCGGGGACTACTTCACGGTGGACGTGGCGGGAGAGCCGGTGGTCATCGCCCG
This sequence comes from Gemmatimonadota bacterium, assembly GCA_026705925.1. Lineage (GTDB taxonomy): Bacteria > JAAXHH01 > JAAXHH01 > JAAXHH01 > JAAXHH01 > JAAXHH01. Next base: position 116,839 of record JAPOZT010000017.1, on the reverse strand, counting down.
CGGCGCTGACGACAAGGTCCGCGCGTTCTTCAACGTGTGCAGGCACCGGGCCGGCCCTGTGGCCCTGGAGCAGGGCAACCGGCGGACTTTCGTCTGCTACTACCACGGGTGGACCTACAACCTGGACGGCTCGCTGCGCCACGCGCCGGAGTTCGAGGAGGTGCAGGCCCTGGACCGCTGCGCCATGGCGCTCAGACCGGTGCGCGTCGGCCAGTGGGGGCCCCTGCTTTTCGTCAACCTGGACCCGAACGCGCCGCCCCTGGAGGCCTTCCTGGGCGACATCGGAAAACGGGCCGCCGCCCACAATATCGGCGAGATGAAATGGGCCAAGCGCCGCGACTACGAGATGAACTGCAACTGGAAAGTGTACGTGGACAACTACCTGGAAGGCTATCACCTGCCGGTCGTGCATCCGGGTCTGTACCGCGAGATCGACTACGACGCCTACCGCGTGGAGCCCTTCCGCTACTACTCCATCCAGCACGCCCCGATCTTCGGCCCGGAGAAGAAGGGGTACAAGGGACCGCGCCGCTACCTGCCGACAGAGCAGGACCAGGGCGACACGCAGTACTATTGGGTCTTCCCCACGCTCATGCTCAACATCTACCTGGGCCAGATGCAGACCAACCTGATCGTGCCCCTGGGCCACGACCGCTGCCTGACCATCTTCGAATGGTACCTGTCGCCCGACATGGAACAGGACGTGGACAACCTGGTGGACTTCGGCGACGAGATTCAGGAAGAGGACATCTTCATCTGCGAGCACGTGCAGCGCGGGCTGCAGTCCGCGTCCTACAACCAGGGCCGGTTCTCCGTCAAGCGGGAGAACGGCGTGCACCACTTCCATTCGCTGATGAACGAGTACATGAACGGCTCGGAATAACAAGGAATCTTCTTCAACAGGTTTGTCCGTATTGACAATACGTCAACAATTCGGTATGTTTAAGGTACGCTTGGACTTATAGGGAATTGTAACGACATCAGAAATGTAGAAACAGCGTCTAAAGTAGAGCGCAGGAGGGTAGGACATGGCAACTACGAGGTCATTGGCGGATAGAGCCGTCGGCGCGGCCATCATAGCTGGCGCGTTCAGTCTATACATTTTCTTTGTAACCGGGGTCCGCAACAGGTTGGACAGGATAGAAAATCGTCTCGGTGACGTGGAACAACGTATCGCAAAGATCGAGGGTTATTTCAATTTAACCGCGAATGAAATCCAGGAAGGTCAGTAAAGACCACATTCAGCAGATCATACAAAGACGCATTGAAAATCCAGATCAGGACGGCCATGTTCAACGTAGAAATGAAACTTAAAACGTTAAAGGATACACCGTACTCCGGTACTACAGTCGATGAAGAGATTGAAAACGATATAGTGAATGGGCAGAAGGATCACGACGGGTTGTTCGTTAAGTTCAAGAGTAGAGGAATGAGCAAATTCGTCCTCCCTCGCACCCCTACCGCGCGTTCCGCCTCCTGAGCCACTCCACCGTCAACAGGAACAACACCGCGAAAACGATGAGGAAGACGGCCACGGCCAGGATGGCGGGACTGATCTCCTCGCGGATGCCCGACCACATCTGGCGCGGTATAGTCCGCTGCTCGATCCCGCCCATGAAGAGCACCACGACGACCTCGTCGAAGGACGCGGCAAAGGCGAAGATTCCTCCGGAGATGACCCCCGGCGCGATGAGGGGAAGCTGGACGCGGCGGAATACGGTCAAGGGCCCTGCGCCCATGCTCGCGGCCGCCCGTGAGAGGTTCTGGTCGTATCCGGCCAGCGTGGCGGTGACCGTAATCACGACGAAAGGCGTGCCCAGGGCGGCGTGGGCGAGGATCAGCCCGAGGTGGGTCTGTGCCAGGCCCAGGTTCGAGTAGAAGAAGAACATCCCCGCGGCCGAGATGATGACGGGCGTGACCATGGGGGAAATCAGCAGTCCCGTGGCGAAGCGGCGGGCCGGCATGGCCGGGTTGGACAGGCCCAGCGCGGCGAGCGTGCCGAGCGCCGTGGCGAGTACCGTGGCGGAGACCCCGATGAGCAGACTGTTCGCCAGCGCCCGCGACCACTCCTCGTCCTCCACGATCTGGCGGTACCACCGCAGGGACCAGGCGTCGGCGTCCAGGCGGAGCATGCCTTCGGTAAAGGTGAAATAGGGCTCGGCGTTAAAACTCAGCGGCACGATTACCAGGATCGGCGCGACCAGGAAGGCGAAGACGATCGCGCAGAACCCGCTGTACGCGATGCGCCAGAATCCGTGGCCGGCGGTCGGCGTCGTTGTCGTCGTTGTCGTCGTTGTCGTCATCGTCGTTATCAGCCCAGCCTCATCCGTTCGATGCCCACGAGCCGGTCGTAGAGCACGTAAAGCCCCGCCACGCAGACCAGCAGGATGCCGCCCAGCGCCGCCGCGAGACTCCAGTTCAGCGACGACTGCATGTGGAAGGCGATCATGTTGGAGATGAGCTGTCCCGTGCTGCCGCCCACCAGGGCCGGCGTGATGTAGTACCCGATGGCGAGGATGAATACGAGCAGGGAACCGGCGCCCACGCCGGGCAGGGTCTGCGGCCAGTACACGCGCCAGAAGGACTGCCACGGGCTGGCGCCCAGCGACTCCGCCGCACTCGTCTGCACCCGGGGAATGGCGCTCATGACCGAGTAGAGCGGCAGTACCATGAAGGGGAGCAGCACGTGGGTCATGGCTACGAAGGTACCGGTCATGTTGTAGATCATGGCCAGCCGGCCGTCGTCCCCGATCACGCCCAGGAAGACGAGCATGTCGTTGAGGACGCCCTGGTTCTGCAGGAGCACGATCCACGAGGTCGTGCGCACGAGCAGCGAGGTCCAGAAGGGCACGAGGACCAGGATCAGGAGCAGGTTGGCGCGCCGGGGCGGGGCGTGGGCGATCAGCCGTGCGACGGGATAGCCGATGAGCAGGCAAAGGGCGGTGACCCCCAGGCTCACGAGTAGGGTCCGCCAGAGCAGGAACAGGTAGATCCGGCGGTCCTCTGGCTGGAAGGCGATGAAACCGGCGGGATCGCGCTGCAGATCGAGGGCGTTCAGGTAGTGGCGTGACGTATACCGGTCTCCCGCCTCGCGCAGCGCGCGCCACGTCCCGGTCTCTCCCCAGGCCGCGTGGATGCCGGTCATGGCGTCGGACCACGGTCCTTCATCGACGTTTCGCAGCCTGCGGGCGGTGCGCGTAAACGCGCTGCGCAGTCCGGACTGCACCCGGTTGACCCGCGTGGCCACCTGTCCGAGGGTGCGGTCCTCCCGGGCCGCAAGAATCTCGCGGGCCAGCGTTTCGTAGACTGATTCGTCCGGCAGGCCTTCGCCGTCCCAGGCACGAAGCCGATCGAGGGTCTCGGGGAGGGCGTCGGCGACCACCGGATCGTAGACGCTTCGGACCAGCATGTTCGCCAGGGGCGCGAGGAAGGTCACCCCGACGAAGACCAGGAGCGGCAGCACCAGCAGTGCCGCGCGCAGCCGGGGGTCGAACCGGGGACCGGGCCGGGGGTCGGACGTGGAGTCTGGTCTGGAGTGGCCGGGCGGGGGGCCGGATCCAAGGCCGGGCCTGGAGCGGCCGGCCTGTTGCTCGGGATGCTCGCTCATCGTGCCAGCCACGTGCTGAAGCGCTCGTTCATCTCTTCGCCGTTGTCACTCCACCATTCCCAGTCGTTATGCAATGCGCGGGACACGTTTTCGGGGCTGGTGGGCATGTGCGGTTCCATGTCGACGCCGGTTTCAGCGTGGGTCGAGATCAGGTCCAGGGCGGAACGGCGCGAGGGACTGTAGGAGATGTACCGGCCGACGTCCGCCATGGCCCGCGCCGTATTGGCGAAGCGAACGAATTCCTTCGCCGCCTCCAGGTTCCGTGTGCCCTCCACGATCACGAGGCCCCCCGTGTCCAGGACCTGGCCGTCCCATACGATGACGAAGGGCTGGCCCTCAAGGACCTGCGCGTTGAAGATCCGCCCGTTGTATGCCGTGGTCATCACCACTTCGCCGTCGGCCAGCATCTGGGGAGGTTGGGCGCCGGCTTCCCACCAGACGATCCGGTCCTTGATGGAGTCCAGCTTCCGGAAGGCCCGTTGCACGCCCGCTTCCGTATCCAACGTGGCGTAGACCTCGTCCAGTGGGACGCCATCGGCAATCAGGGCGAACTCGAGATTCGCCAGCGGGGATCGGCGCATGCCCCGCCTGCCGGGAAACTTTTCCAGGTCGAAGAAATCGGCTATGGTCTGTGGTTTCGCCGTCCCGATACGCGCGTCGTTGTAGACGACCACTGTCGAGTAGTAAAGGTTGGTCGGACCACATTCCGTGAGGCCGTCTTCGGATATGTCGTCCGCCGCCGGGGTCCCGTCGGCTCCCGGGGCCAGTTCGTCGACGTCGATGGGTACGAGGAGGCCTTCGTCGCAGCCTCGGACCATGTCGGGAAGTTCCATGTCGACGACGTCCCAGTACACGTTGCCCACGTCGACCTGGGCGCGGATCTGTGCCAGACCGCCATTGTAGTCTTCGATCTGGACGTCGATCCCCGTTTCCCGCTCGAATCGTTCGATGTATCCCTTCTCGCAGGCACGGGCGTATGCGCCTCCCCAGCTGACCAGCGTCAGCGTCCGCTCCTGGGCAGAGGCGTGTCCGCAGAGCAGTAGGGAGAATGCAACCAGGCCCGGGAGCAGTGCGCGTCGTCCCGGAAGCAGTGCGGCCAGGGCCGGTAGCAGTGCAACCAGGCCCGGGAGCAGTATCCGTTTCGCGGCGTCCTTTCGCGTCATTCTCCTTCTCCTTCCGTTTCGGGGTCGAGCACGCGGCAGTCGGTCGGCGTCCAGCCGATGAGGATCTTGTCGCCCGCGAGCAGGGCGCCGTGGCCGACGGTGTTGGGTATCTTGATGATGAAATCGGACGTGCGGCACACCGAGACACGCACGCGCAGGTAGTCGCCCAGAAACGTGATGTCCTCGATCAGGGCCACCAGTTCGTTGGTGTAGCGTCCGGATTTCGGTGAGACGGCCACGCGTTCGGGGCGGATGGAAAGCGTCACGGCGTCGCCCACCCGGCAGGGCGCGATTCGGATCGCCTCGATGATCTCGCCGCCCACGAATACCTCGCAGATCTCACCCTCAATGCCCATCACCTTCCCGTGCAGCCGGTTGTTCTCACCGATGAACCGGGCCACGAAGGAACGCTGCGGTTCCTCGTAAAGCGTCTCGGGATCGGCCACCTGTTCGACCCTGCCGTCCCGCAGCACGGCGATGCGGTCCGACATGACCATGGCCTCCTGCTGGTCGTGGGTGACGTACACGACCGTGACGCCCAAGGTCTTGTGGATGCGGCGGATCTCGTACTGCATTTCCTCGCGGAGCCGGCGATCCAGCGCGCCGAGGGGCTCGTCCATGAGAACCAGTTCGGGATCGAATACCAGGGCGCGGGCGATAGCCACGCGCTGCTGCTGCCCGCCGGAAAGCTGGCCGGGGCGCCGGTGCTCGAATCCTTCCAGCTGCACGAGTTGCAGGGCCCGTTCCACCCGTTCCCGGCACTGGCCGCGGTCCATGCCGCGGACCTCGAGGGGAAAAGCGAGATTGGCCCCTACCGTCATGTGGGGGAAGAGGGCGTAGTTCTGGAACACCATGCCGATGCCGCGCTTGCGAGGCGGAAGATTTTGGATGGAGCGGCCGTCCACGAGGATCTCGCCGGAAGTCGGCGTCTCGAAGCCGGCCAGCATCATGAGGCAGGTGGTCTTGCCCGAACCGGAGGGCCCCAGGAGGGTGAGAAACTCTCCCTGGCGGATGTCCAGGTCGACGTCGTCGACTACCGTGGTCTTTCCGTCATAGCTTTTGCTGACCTTGCGGTATTCGACATAGGGCCGGCCGGATCCTTCCATTTAGGCACGCTCCATGGGGAATGAGCCATTCGGAAACAGGTGGAAACCTTAACCCGTGCCGCCCTGCCTGTCAAACCTTTTCCTTTCGACGGAAGGGCGGGGAATGTACTTTGTATCGGTTCGAGTGGACGGTGCGTGCAACGGCCCGTCCAACGCCAGGACCGCCGACCCTTCAACCGCAAACACCGGCCGCAGGCCAGGAGAAAGACCGCCCCGCCCCATGGAACTCTACATCATCCGCCACGCGGAATCCGAGAACAATGCCCGGCCTCAGGAAGAGCGCACCGACGATCCCTCCCTGTCCGCGCTCGGATACCGGCAGGCCGAATACCTCGTAAACCGCATCCGCCACCTTCGCCCCACGCGCGTTTTCGTCAGTCCGTTCCTCCGTACCCTGGAAACCATCGCCCCCTACCTCCGCGAGACGGGTAAGTCCGCGGAGGCATGGATCGACCTCCACGAACAGGGCGGGGTCCAGGCCGGCGTGGGCAACGCGAACTACGAGGGCCGGCCCGGCATGAAGCGCTCGGAAATCGAGCGTGGATTCCCTGGCGTCCGCCTCGGCGGCGAGTTCGATGAGGAGGGTTGGTGGAAGTGCCGGCCCTGGGAGGATTACGATGCGGCCCAGGTCCGGGCGGAGCGGGTCGCCCGGAGGATCCACGACGAGTTCGGCCACACGGGGGAGTGCGTCGTCCTGGTGAGCCATGGGGCGTTCATGCGGTTCCTCGTGGGGGTGATCCTGGACACCCCGGGCATGGGACACGACCGGATGGACTGGTTCGCGAACACCGCCGTCACCCGTTTCATCATCACGCCCACCTATACGCACCTGGCCTTGATGAACTGTGTGCGCCACCTTCCCGAGACATGGATCACCGGGGCGGACAACCACCCCTACCGCACGGGCGAGTTCGTCGAAGAGACCGACGACCGGAAGCGTTGCGCCTGGACGCACAAGGACCCCATACTGGCCGCCTACCATGACGACGAGTACGGCTTTCCCCTGTCCCGGGACGACGATTTTTTCGAGCGGCTGGTGCTGGAGATCAACCAGGCGGGGCTGAGTTGGCTGACGGTGCTGAAGAAGCGAAAGGCGCTGAGGGAGGCCTTCGAGGGGTTCGACGTGGACCGTGTCGCGGCCTATGGCGACGAGGACCGGGCGCGCCTGCTCGGGGACGCCGGGATCATCCGGAACCGGCTCAAGATCGACGCGGCCATTCACAACGCGCGGGTCATCCGGGAGATCCGGGCGGAACACGGTTCCTTCGCCGCCTGGCTGGACGGCCAGACCTGCACTTCGCTGGACGAATGGGTGGCCGTGTTCAGGAAGACCTTCCGCTTCATGGGACCCGAGATCGTCGGCGAATTCCTCATGAGCACGGGGTATCTTCCCATACACCATGACCCCGAGTGCTTTCTCGCCGGAGAAGGGCACCGGGTGGGCTGATCAGCCTTCTCCTTCTTCGTCCTTGAGCAGCTTGCGCTGCTTGAGTTCCGACTCCAGCTCGTCGAGACAGGACCGGAAGGATTTCCATGCCTCCGGAGAGACGGTGATGCCCTTCCTGCTGGGCAGGAAATCGCCGTCGTTCTCGTAATAGATCCGGATATCGGCGTACTCGTTGCCGCGGAAGGACGTGATGGTGAAGCGGAACTCTTCCTGGCTGTTCTTCTGGAAACTGGCTACAACCTGGCTGTCCTCGGCCATGTATACACCTCGCGAGGCGGGAAATGGGTGTGCTGGAACATGATATACATTGTATACACCGCATACACGATACTCACCAAGACATCATGACACCGTGTATACGATGAATATCATGACACGATGATCAACATTGACCACCATTTGAACGCCATGATAAGACATGCATCCACGCCGGTGTCAAGGAAATTTGGTCTTGTTTTCCCGCCGTCCTGACCGTAAAATAATGCACGCGAACGGCGGCTCCCGACGGGCATCCGCGCGGACTGGTTCGATTACGGATTTGCATACGCAGGGGGTTTACGCAGGGGATTGGGTTTACGCAGGGGATCAGGTTTACGCAGGGGGTTTTGATGGAATGGCGGGATGTATACGCGGACCGCATGGATCTCATTGGCGACACCGCGGTCATTGAGCTGCTCAAGCTGGCGGAACGGCCGGACGTGCTTTCCTTTGCCGGCGGCCTGCCGGACGACGCCACGTTTCCCATGGAGGCGATGAAGGAAGTCGCCGTCCAGGTCTTCGAAACGCACGGCAGCATGTCGCTGCAATACGGCCCCACGGCGGGATACACGGCCCTGAGGGAGTGGATCGCCGGCCGCATGGGACCCGTCGAGGGCGTGACTGCCACCGCGGACGACATTATCGTCACCACGGGCGGCATCGAGGCCATGGACCTCATCGCCAAGATGCTGCTCAACCCCGGCGACGTCATCGTCGTGGAAGCCCCCACCTACCTGACCGCGTTCTCGGTCTTCCGTTGCTATGACGTGGAATTCGTCGCGGTGGATATCGATGACGAAGGCATGCGCGTGGACCTTCTGGAAGCGCAGCTTGCGGAACTGGAACGCCGGGGCAAGCGGACCAAGCTGATTTACACCATGCCGACGTTTCAGAACCCGGGCGGCGTGACCATGCCCCTGGAACGGCGGCGCAGGCTGGTCGAACTCGCCGACCGGCACAACATCCCCATCCTGGAGGATCATGCCTACGGGGAACTGTACTTCGAACTCGCGCCTCCGCCTTCGCTCAAGGCGCTGAATCCCGACGGCGTGCTGTTCGTCAGTACCTTCTCCAAGATCTTCGGACCCGGCATCCGCCTCGGCTGGATCGCCGCGCCGGCGCCCGTCATCGCCCAGTTGTGCCAGGCGAAGCTGGGCAGCGACCAGTGTTCGAGCACCCTCGGGCAACGCATCGTCTACGAATACGGCCGCCAGGGACTGATGGACTCCCAGATCGTACTGTCCAGGGCGCTCTACCAGGCCAAGCGGGACGTCACCCTGAACGCGCTGGCGGAGCACGCCCCGCCAGGCCTGACCTGGACCCATCCGGACGGCGGGTTCTACGTGTGGTTGACTGCACCTGAAGGGATCGACTCCACGGCGATGCTGGCCTGGGCCGTCGAGCATGAGAAAGTGGCCTACGTGGCCGGCCCCTCGTTCTATACCGATGGCCGCGGCGCGAACCAGTTCCGCCTTTGCTACAGCTTCCTCGACCAGTCGCTCATCGGCGAGGGGATCTCCCGGGTGTGCCGCTCGGTCGCGCACCACGTCGAACGGCGTCATCGCGACCGCATCGGAGTGTAGGGGGCGCTGGAGAGCAATTCATGTTCCGGCTTACCGAAGAACACGAGAATAGGTTCAGCGAAGACGGCTACCTGATGGTGGAGGGGCTCTACGACGAGGAAGAAATGGAACTCCTCCTCAACGTGGGCCGTCTCGACGGGGAAAAGGCCTCGCTCGTCCGTGCCGCCGAGGATACCGAGGGCCGGGAGAGCAAGCTCTGGCTGACCTCGGACACGGACCGTGAGGACATCTACAACGCCATCTGCCGCGGCCGGCGCATGGTCGATACGCTGGAGCGGCTCATGGATGACGAGGTTTACCTGTACCACTACAAGATGATGGTCAAGGAACCCCGCGTCGGCGGCGCGTGGGAGTGGCACCAGGACTACGGGTACTGGTATCACAACCAGGCGCTCTATCCCGACATGGCCAGTTGCTACATCGCGGTGGACCGGGCCCACAGGGGCAACGGCTGCCTCCAGGTCATCCGGGGTTCGCACCGCCTGGGCCGGATCGAACACGGCCGCTACGGCACCCAGGTGGGGGCCGACCCGAAGCGGGTGGAACTCGCGCTGGAGCACCTCGACCACGTGTACTGCGAAATGTCGCCCGGCACGGCGCTGTTCTTCCATGCGAACGTGCTGCACCGTTCGGACCCGAACGAGAGCGACGACCCGAGGTGGAGCCTCATTTGCTGCTACAACACCCGGCACAATCCCTGCCAGGACCGTCCCGGACACCCGTCCTACCGGCCCCTGGGCAAGTGGGACGACGGCCGGGTCAAGGAAGTGGGACGCAGTCAGTGGGCGGAACTCGCCGCCACCGCCGGACCTGCTGCCGCCACCGCAGGACCCGGCGCCTGACCTGAAACCACCGGCCACGAAGCCTGACCCGGCACCGGACCCGATGCCGCCTGATCCCCCTGCCGCCGGTCTCGACCGCGGTTAAAGCGATTAATAGTTGCAAATTTAAGTTATATACCCTATAAATAGAGTACGTATGGCCGACGACCAGTAAGTCAGCGCGGTACGTATTATCCTCTACATTACAAAGCGTCATTTTTTCACTACACCACGATGGGATTTCCACGTGAAAGGAACATGATCATGAAGCGGTTCACATCATACCTGTTGGCCTGTATGGTCGGCGCGTTCGGCCTGTACGGCTGCGGCGGGGCCGAAGAAGCAGCCATGGAAGAGGCGGCAACCGAAGAGATGGCCATGGACGTTGCCATGATCAACGTCGAGGTCAGCAGCATCAGCGAGGAATTTGCCAACATCAACACGAACGCCACGAGCGATCAGTTGATGGAAGCCGGTTTCGCCGCGGACGGCTGGATTTCGGTGACCCATAACGAACAGACCCTCGTCATGCCCATGGTCACCGACTACGGCGACGTGGCCGAGGGCGCCTGGCTCGCCCGGATCGACGAAGAGTCCGGCACGCTCCAGATCGCCATTAACGGCGGCAACGCCGCGACCGACATCGGCGCCGCGGTGGGCGACATGCTTCACGTCATGGCCGCCGATGCCCCGGAAATGGAAGAAGGCGAGATGGGTGAAGGCGAAATGGGTGAAGGTGAAGGCGAGATGGAAGAAGGCGAAATGGAAGAAGGCGAGATGGGTGAAGGCGAAATGGGTGAAGGTGAAGGCGAGATGGAAGAAGGCGAAATGGACGCCGAGGGCGCGGATGAAGGCGGCTCGGATGCCTCCATGGGCGGAGAGGAAGAAGCGACGACGCAGCCTGCCCCCTAAGGGTCCAAGGGCGGCGCGCGCACGGCAACATGCCTTTACGCCCCAACATTCTCTGGTACTGCACGGATCAGCAGCGTTTCGACACCATCGGCGCGCTCGGCAATCCCCATGTGAGCACGCCGACGCTGGACAGGCTGGTGCGGGAAGGCGTCGCCTTTACGCACGCCTACTGCCAGAGCCCGATCTGCACGCCCAGCCGGTCGAGTTTCATGACCGGCATGTATCCCGGGCGGATCCACAACACCCGTAACGGCAACGGCGTCTTCGAGAATCCGCCTCCCCTGATCTCCAAACTGCTGGCGGACAGCGGGTACGACTGCGGCCTGGTAGGCAAGTTCCACCTTCAGAGCGCGGGGAAGCGCACGGAACCCCGCATGGACGACGGCTACCGGTACTGGCGCTTCAGCCACGCGCCGCGGGACGACTGGCCGGAAGGGCATGACTACGCCGACTGGGTGCGCGAGCGCGGCGGCGACCTCGACGCCCTGCGGGCGAGCGAGGACCGGGTCCCGCCCGAGCTCCACCAGACGACCTGGGTCACCGAGTGCGCCCTGGAGTTCTTAAGCGAGCGCCGGGCGCCCGACGAGCCCTGGATGCTGACGCTCAACCCCTACGATCCCCACCCGCCGTTCATCCCGCCCCGCGCCTACGCCGACCAGTTCGATCCGGCCGACATGCCCGGTCCTCACTTCCGCCTGAGCGACCTGGGCCAGCAGGATGAACTCAGGGACGTGTTCTTCCAGTCGGAGCCCCGGCACCCGGTGACGTTCGACGGCAAGAAGCAGCAGGCCCTCTATTACGCCATGATCAAGCAGATCGACGACCAGTTCGCCCGCATCCTGGGCGAGCTCGAACGCACCGGGCAGCGGGAGAACACCGTGATCATCTTCACCAGCGACCACGGCGAATGCCTGGGCGACCACGGGCTGCTGTGGAAGGGCTGCCGGTTCTACGAAGGCCTGGTGCGCGTGCCCCTGATCTTTTCCCACCCCGGCCACATGAAGTCCAACCTCCGGAGCGACGCGCTGGTCGAACTGATCGACATGTCGGCGACCATGCTCGAAATCGCCGACGTATACGTGCACGAGAACTTCCAGGGCCGCAGCCTGCTGCCGATCCTGAACGGCACGGTGGACCCGGGCTACAACCGGTCCTTCGTCCGCAGCGAGTATTTCGACGCCGTCTCCAACGATACGCAAGACTATGCCACCATGTACCGGAACGACAGGTACAAGCTGGTGCTGTACCACACCCACGGCAAGGGCGAGCTCTACGATCTGGCCACGGACCCGTGGGAGTTCGAGAACCTGTGGGACAATCCCGACCATAGAGATTTAAGGAGCCATTTGTCCCTGGAGGCCTTCAACGCCACCATGATCCAGGACATCGACCCGGGCGGCCCCCTGATCGCCGGCACGTGACCGCCGCGCCGCCGCGCCGCCGCGCATGATGCCGCGCCGTGAAGCCGCGCCCTGACAACCCCGCTTCGGAGTAAACCGGATGATCGTCGACAGAACCCGGCTGGAAGAGATGGAGGATCGCACCCTCGCGTCCTATGCCGAGAAGAGCAGCGCGAGCCGGGGCCGCAGGCATCCTGAGGAGGAGGCTCCGTGGCGGACGCCCTTTCAGCGGGACCGCGACCGGATTGTGCATTCGAAGTCCTTCCGCCGGCTCGAATACAAGACCCAGGTCTTCGTGTACCACGAGGGCGATCACTACCGGACGCGCCTCACCCACACCATGGAGACGGCGGGCGTTTCCGAGACGATCGCGCGGAATCTGGGCGCCAACCAGGACCTGGCTGCCGCCATCGCCCTTGCCCACGACCTGGGCCATCCCCCCTTCGGCCACTGTGGCGAAGATGCCCTCGACAGCCTGATGAAGCACTGCGGGGGATTCCAGCACAACCGGCAGAGTCTGCGCATCATCGACCTGCTCGAATGGCGTTATCCGTCCTTCCAGGGTCTCAACCTGACCTGGGAGACGCGCGAGGGCATCGCGAAGCACAACGCGCCACACGGCTTCGACGAGGAGGAATTCCGGCCCGGAAAGTTTGCCTCGGTGGAAGCCCAGATCGCCAACGTCGCCGACGAGATCGCCTACAATTCGCACGACCTGGACGACGGTGTGAGCGCGGGCATACTCAGCCTGGACCAGCTCACCGAACTGGAAATCTGGGACGGGGCGATCCGCGAGGAGGTGGAGAAGATCCGGGACCTCGACCCCACGCGCAAGCGGTACTGGATCATCCGCGCACTAATCAACCAGATGATCATGGACGTGGTCCGGACGACCCACGAGAACCTGGAACGCCACAGCGTGAAGTCGCCGGACGAAGTGCGCACACTCGACATCCCCGTGGTGGACTACAGTCCGTCCATGGCCGGGAAGAACCAGCAGCTCCGCGCATTCCTCATGGAGAACTTCTACCGGCACTACCGGCTGATACGCATGTCCCGCAAGGCGACCCGGTTCATTGAAAGCCTCTTCAACGAGTACACGGCCGACTCGCGCCAGCTTCCCCCGGCCGGCGTTCCGCACGGCCAGGACGAGCCGCTCGAGCGCCGGGTCTGCGACTACATCGCGGGGATGACGGACCGCTACGCCCTGCGGGAATACGAGCGCCTCTTCGATCCCTACGAGCGCGTCTGACCCTGATTTTCCTTGATTTTCGAGGTGGAATCCCTATCTTAGACGCGGCGGCAATCGGGAAAATCACCCGGTCGTCCGCCGGTCCGATTGGGGGGTCGTTCAAGGGTAGGACACATGGCTCTGGACCATGGAATCGGGGTTCGAATCCCTGCCCCCCAGTGCGCATGCCCGCCGGAGCGGAAGCATAAAAATGCCGCCGGTGCGGCAGCCTTGCGGCCCTGAGGCTTGACGCCAGAAGGTGAATGGCGTATATATTACTGGAGTAATGTGGCGGTATCGTCTAGTGGTTAGGACGGGTGGTTCTCAGCCATCAAACCGGGGTTCGATTCCCCGTACCGCTATATAGCTTGCGTCCCAATCGATCGCCGGTATTATTGGCACTATCCCCGAAGAGCCTTTGAGCAAGGGCATTTCGGGGTTTTTTGTATGCGCGGCGGTCGTCCCGGATATGCTATGGTTATTTCAACCCGGCAGGTATAAGCGAAACAAATCGGGCGGAAACTTGTACGGAAACTCGTTCTAAAACAGCGAGGGTAATCGCACGAAAAACCGTGCGAGGAGTGCTTTGTCGGTTAATTCTATAAATACCGCAGGATGGCGAACACTATGGCGCTGAACACAACCACACCGGACAGCACCACGGTAAGGATGAACGACTTCGTGGCAACGTGATTCAGCTTCTCCTCTACCTTCCCCAACCGTACCCATATGCTTCCGGCTCCGTGGTACAGATCTCCTTCGATTCGATCTATGGACTGCCTTACTTCCGTCGTGACATTCCCCTGCCTGCCACGCGATGTCTTGTCTTTGTTCTCGCTCATATCTTGACCTTGTCTTGGTGTTTAACCTTCTGGTTCCCGGCAGTCATCCCCTGGTCAGGATTTCGGCGCATAAAACGATCAGGCCAAAGGTTCCCAGTAAAGTCAGAATAAGCCAGACGATGAACCAGGCCCGCAGCAGATTCCGGATGCTCTCGAGGATGGTCAACTCCGTGTCCGGAAGCTCGAGGTCCCTACCCATCTTCCTTTCTCCCCGCCATGTTTGCCATGATGAAACCCGCCGCTTTTTAGACTGCCCGGAGCACCGAAGTTATCCGGTTTTCAAAACTCGACGCACGCCTATACGCAGATTTTGACGCAGGCTTTGAGGAATTGACGATCATCCGGTCATTCCAAAATAGTGATTCGCCCGTCGCATATACATGGAAAAACAGTTCAATATATGCTATAAACGTGAATATTGGAATATATAATGTGATATTTCGTGAATTTGTACGAAAAACAGCCTACGGCAAGGGCAGCGACGTTCATTTCGCGACGTTGATCGGCCTTGGCGTAGGCTGTATTCAGGCGACGGCCCACGGTGGAAGCAAAGAACCCGGGGCGGTGTAAGGGCTGAGCGCGAGATGACCGCTTAGTTCAACGCTTCCGATTCATAGGGAAGTATATTGGGCGGCGTACCATCCAGGTCGCCTTCTATACCGAAGTGCTCACCGAAAGGAGGGGTAACGCCCTCCATGAACAGAAGGTCCATGGCGAGCAGAATCGCATCCGGGACCTGTTCCATGCCTTCTTCGATGGTTTTGCTCCTTATGAGTATATCAGGAAACGCAGGACATCGAATGTTGAATCCGTCCCCGTCGGGTTCACACTTTACCGTTAACCTGAATCTCATGTCGACACCTCTCTGGATAGAGTGAAAAACTGTAATGGGAATGGATCTCAAGGGCCGTCGCCTGGCCATGATTCCTCCCTTCTAAATCCATTAGTCGGCAACACGATCTGCAATCTCGCAGGTTTTTACGTTTTTACAGAGATCGGGCGTGAGGGATGTCCCGCGGAAGGACTCCATTATACTCGGGCGGTCGCACGGGCGGTTGCACGACTGCGACTGGGCTAAGCTGGGCTAAGGATCGCGAGCTCGCGCGAAAGCGACCTGATCGCGGGGCGACACAGAACCGGCGGAAATGGGCGTAGTGGGAGCGGTCAGGCTAAACGCAGGTTGATCGCAGGTTGATCGCAGGTTGATCGCAGGATGGATGCTGGAATGAAGATGCAGCCTGATCGCCGGGCGGCGCGGGCTAGATGCAGGTTAGATGCAGGTTAATCAGGGTAGTAGATCTGAGGCAGAGTGGGGAACTGAACCGGAATCTATAAAAGTGCGGCGGATCCTGCGCCGCACCATTACCTGGCAGCGGCGGCAGACGATGCGGCGTCGTCACTCGTCCGAAGCGCTTCTTCGGTTCCCCAGATCAGTTCGAGAGACTGGACCACGTTTTCGAACTGTTCCAGGTCCCACTGGTCGGAAGCCTTCAGGGCCCTGGTCTTGATGTGCTCCCAGAACATATCGGTCGCCACCCGGCCGTTCTTGGTAAGCTCACACTTAACGACTCTCCGGTCGTTCGGGTCCGAATCCCGCTGAACCAACTGCTTTTTCACCAGGCGGTCCACGATGGTCGTGGTCGTGGAAAGGCCGCTGCCCAGGGAACCGGCCAACTGGCCCATCCTGAGCGGACCCGCGTGTTCAAGCAGGATCAACGTCTTGACCTGGGGCACGGTCATGTCCAGCCCCTGCCATTCATCCAGTCTTGCGATGTACGTCAGGCGACACAGGTTTCTCACAACGGAAACGTAGCGATCGGAAAGCTCTCTCAGATTGTTGATCTGCACGATCTCTCACCTTCGTTAAATCACCGACTCATACGAGGAAACAGGGAACGACATTCGCTTTCATCACAATACGCAATTCTACGCAACAAACAGTGCTTCTGTCAAGCAATATCAGGCATTTCGTGCAATCGGCAGGGCGAATTTGTGATGGAAAAATCACACCGAAAACGGAAACCGGCACATATCCAATAATCCTAAACAAAAACAATAATAAACTAGATAAGGTTGTGATAATGATTAGTATTTTGTGTTGACAAATGTATCAATCCAGCTTTTTATCGGTAAAAATCACGCTCTAAACGTTAATTTAGTAATTGTTATTGCGAGAAAGTCATTTTATTATCATACTCTATAATGATCAATAACAACTATTAACGAAATTTTCTGTTGACAATACTTTGATCTCATATAGATTGTTGATTAACTCTGTGTATTCTACCACAAAAAACGTGTGTGAATTGTGCAACAATACTGACAACCCGATAAAGTTTGGCAACGTATTCATGGGAATTACTCCATGTAAAGGAGGGTGTATGGTTTAATGTTTGGCAGTTTTGAAGCATCCTGACTTAACACATAAACGGGAGACGATAATGCATTACCTCATAGTCATAGTTGTTGCGTTCGCGCTGTCCGTTATGGGCTGCGAAGGCAAGACAGGTCCGGCGGGTCCGCCGGGTTCGCCCGGAGCTAAGGGCGATACGGGGGCGCCTGGTGCGCAAGGGTTGCCCGGTGCTCAAGGTGCTCCAGGTGCACCAGGTGCTCCAGGTGAAAAAGGTGACACGGGTCCTCCAGGTCCTCCAGGTGCTCCAGGTGCTCCAGGTGAAAAAGGTGACACGGGTGACACGGGTCCTCAAGGTCCTCCTGGTGACGCTTCCACCATCGATCCAGCCGATCTGGGCAACTTGCTGGCCGACGTGCACCACATCAAGCTGATCCAGGGTGGCAATGACAAAAATAACCTGGTCTTCATGGCCAGTGACGGTTTCGCTAAGGAAGCGGCCATAGTTGGTGGCGATTGGAACGTCACCTTAGACCACGGTAAAACCACCTCTATTGTCGCCAAGGCTGCCACGCAGACCAAAATGCCTATTCTTGGAGTCACTTTTACATGGGCATCTTCAGATGCGGAAAAGGTGACGGTAGATGATGGCATGATTGAAGCAGTCGGCACCGGAACAGCCGAAATCACTGCGACGGCCGTGGGCCGCGGCATCGCTGTCACGTTCGATGTCATGGTTCTTTCCGAGGTCAAGAGTATCGTAATAACCAGTCCTTCGGACGGGGACTTGATCTCTAACGGTGAGTCTATTCCTCTAGTAGCCACTGCTCGGGACGCTGCGCAGGATGACAAGATGGCCGGCATCGAAGGAACGGAAGTCGATGTCGATATCACCTTCGAAAGCTCCGATCCCAGTGTCATCTCGATCGACGGCAGCACTGCTACGGCAAAGAGCGTGGGCGAAGCCGATATCACCGCGAAATACGAAGGTGTTTCCTCCAAGGCGATTACGATCAACGTGACGCCTGGCGGAGAGGTAACGCACATCATTACCTTTACCAGAATTCTGACGGCAGCGCGGTCCATCCACATCATTTATAATGCAGACAGTACGGCTGCTGCCTTATTCACGGGCAATGAAGATCGAATGGACGGCAGTGGCAGTACTACTGATCCTGCGGATGTGGTGTATACAGTCGCGGTGAATGAGTACGATTCCGAGGGTAATTACGCTACGGATACAGGCGCCACGGTAGCTAGCCTTACCTTCAGGTTGCAGCAGTCAAGCGAAGTGCTCGATGACACTGGAATAACTGTCTCCCTTATTGGCGGCGAAGGTACCGTTACAGTTGCTACCTCCGCTGATGGTGGTCTTACTAGTAAGGCGTTAACAGGAAGTTTCTCCAATGCAGTCGTAGGAGCGGGAACCTCTCGTATCATCCTCTCCTATCCGGGCGCGGATGACCGTGTCTTGCCTGCGATCATGGTTACCGAGGCGGTCGAGCCGGCAGCCGACGGAGGTTAATAAACGGAATCGGATAATCCGGGCCCGTAGCCAGGGTGCAGACAGAGTCCTGGAGCAGTGCTTTAGTTCCGAGGTGTCGCCCGAGGTTATCCAAAATGAGGGTTGCCTTCGCGTCCCATCGTAACGTAAGATGGTGCTACCACCCTCATGCATTTGTATCAGGCACCTTGGAACGCCTTCCCGTTCGCCCCAAGTAGGAGCTTCGGCCACTGAAAGGGGCGAGCGGCATACTACCTTGAAATGAAGCGGCTTCGGCCGTGCTATTAGAGGTCAGTAAACAAGAAGCCCCGGCCCTGTGAAACGGCCGGGGTTTTTTGTTGGGGGTCAGGACAGTTTGGTCCCCGCCTTAATTATCCACACATTATCCACACCTGATTCACGCTCCGCTCCCCAGGTTATTCACAACCTTTCCACATCCTTTCAACATCCACTTCATGGCCAGGCGGCGTCATGCCGCTACCGCGGCCTGAACTGGGCGACAAGCTTCTCCACCCAGGCCCGGTTCGCGTCGATCGTGCGACCGGCGTTGTGCGGCGTATGCACGACGTTGTGGCGCCCGAGCAGCGGATCTCCGGGGGGCAGGGGTTCAACGTCCCACACGTCCGCCGCCAGGCTGAGTTCGTCGGCCAGGACCCGCCGGCGGACCGCTTCCATATCGCAGATCAGGGCCCGGGTCACCAGCACCACGAGGCACCCCCGGGGCAGCGCGTCGATATGTCCGCCCCCGACCAGGCCATGCGTGGATTCGGTGAGCGGCACCATGGGCGCGAACACCTCCGCGTCCGAGACCAGCTGATCCAGGTGGTAGACGCGGCGCGCGCCGGCGCGGTGAAAGCCCGGTTCAGTGGCGTAGGGGTCCCAGGACGCCACGTCGGCGCCCAGCATGGACGCGAAGCTCGCGTACCGGCTGGCGATGTTGCCGGCCCCCACGATCCGCACCCGCTTGCCGGCCAGCGTGCCGCTCGCGAAGGCGGGATCGTCACCGAACTGCTGGCCCCGCGCCCCGGGCCGGCCCCGGCCGCCGGGGGGCTCGTAGTCCCAGGGCGACTGGCTGTCGATGATCTCCCGGTGCAGCTGGGGGATCCGCCGCAAGCCGCACAGCGTCAGCGCCAGCCCGAATTCCGCCACGGACTGCGACCAGAACCCCTCGCTCGGATGGTCGTAGACGGCGACGCCGGCTTCGGCCAGGTACGCCCTGCATTCCTCGTCCAGCCCCCGGTCGTAGGCGGCCTGAAAAGTCGCTTCCTCCAGCGTACCGAACTTCCTCAGGCACTCAACGGTCACCTTCATGCCGAGCGTGGCCAGCCGCGTTACGCTTCCCGCAAGGTCCGCAACTTCCGCACGGTCCGCAGGTCCCGCGTCCGCGACGACCTCGCCCAGGGGCCGGTCGTCTCCGTGCCCCGGACGTATGAGTTCGGCTTCGGGCCAGAAGGTATGAAAGTGGGCTGCGGCAAAGGGCCATACCCCGTCGAAGTCGGGATGAACGACGATCAGATCGCCCATGTGGATATCCCTCCGAGGTGAGAAAAGCAAAATAAGTCACGAGAATACGAAAATCACGGGCGACTAATCATATATAGCGGGCATTCATCAAGGCGGAAATGGTCAGAAGACGACCACCATGGTAATCCTTGAACAATCCACAACGGAGGTTTAAATTGAACAAACCACAAGTACTGGATCACACCGACGATTTCGATCAAAGGGTATCGGCCCTGGAGTCGGACATGGACACGATCAAATCGAATTTCGAGGGACTGACCGGCACGTTGCAGAAATCGTTTGCCAAGGTCGCCGATGATGTTCAGGGTATCCGGGATTTGATCGCAAAAGTGATTACGCATACCAATGAACGATTCAAATCCATGGATGACAAGATACAATCCACACAGATCACGTTGACCGGACAGATACAGTCCGTGAGCGACAAGATGGATGTCAGGATGCAATCCCTGGATGACAAGATGGATGACAGGTTACAGTCCCTGGATGACAAGATGGATGACAGGATACAGTCTACTCGCAATGATCTGCAAAAAAGCTTCAGGGATGACCTGCGAGACTTCCGCAGGGATATCAAAGAGGATGTACGAGACAGCTTCAATGGGTTCAGATGGACCGTGGGGATTATCGTTGCACTCGCCGTAGCGGTGATGAAACTGTTGCCGTAAGCAGATTTGCGATTTTCAATGCTGGTGATGCCCGCTCTCTCAAATGCGACATGAAATGATGTGCGACCATTGCTTACTTGCGGGAAGATGGCTTGCCTTCGCCCTGCTTCCCCTGATGCTGTCCGGATCTGTCTTCCCACAGCCCATAGAACAGATGCGATCCGACCACTTGTTGAAAGTAGACCTGCTCTACATAGGCGCCCATCCCGATGATGAAAGCGGGGTTACGGCCACTTTCGCCCGCGAAGTCCTCGACGGCGGGGCGAAGGCGGCCATCGTGCTCATCACGCGCGGCGAAGGCGGCGGCAACGCCATCGGCCGGGAACTCGGTCCCTCGCTGGGCATACTCCGCGAGGCCGAGATCCGCCGGTCCGCCGCGGAGTACGGGGTGGACCTGGTCTATTTCCTGGACAAGACCGATTTCTTCTACACGCTGAGCGACCAGGCCACCTACGACGTGTGGGGCTACGAGGACACGCTGGGCAGGGTCGTGCGGATGGTCCGCCTGCTCCAGCCGGACGTCATCGTGACCATGTGGCCCGGTCCGGGCACCCACGGCCATCACCAAGTGGCGGCCCGCCTCGCCACGGAGGCCTTCACCGCAGCGGCGGACCCTGATCGGTTTCCGGCGCAGATCGAGGACGAGTATCTGCGTACGTGGCAGCCGGTGAAACTGTATTACAATGCCCGCCGGCTGGGTGCCATATTCATTCCTGCGGGCGACATCTCGCCCAGCCGCTTCATGAGCTACGCGGAGATCAAGTCCCTTGCCCTGCGCAATTTCCGTTCGCAGGGGTTCGACCGGAGGGCCACGGTTCCCCCGCGCGGCGCCGGGGCGGAGGCCTTCCTGCTGGCCAAGACCCTCGTGCCGCCTTCGCCACAAGGCCTCAAGACCCTCCTTGGCGGGCTGGAGGGGCCGCGCGATACCGGCATCGTCTTGGGGCCGCCGCCCTCGACGGAACCGCTGTCCATCGGTATGGTGCCCCGTTCGGACATCGTCCGCTACCGCCGCTGGGCCGCGGAGCACCAGGTATCGTGGGTCGCGGATCTGTTGCCCGCCGCGCTGTCTATCGGATCGGGCATGACCGGCGCCCTGGAGGCGGAGGTCGTCAGCCGGACCCCCGATGGCGCATCGGGCCGGGTAAGGCTCGATCTTCCCGAAGGGTGGGCGGACGGCCCTTTGCAGTCAGACTACGAGGTGCAGGGCCGCGGCGAGACGACGGTCTCCTTCACCGTGCGCGTGCCGGATGATGTCGAACAGGGCAGCTACCCGGTGCGGCTGTCGGCCGTCCCGGCGGACGGTACGGGTCAGGCTGGTGCGGCTGGCGCGGCTGGCGCGGCTGGCCAGACCGTTGAAGGCAGCGGCATGATCGACGTGCTGCCGGTCATGGATCTTGCGCCTGCGGTGGGTCCCATGGAAATCGACGGTGACCTTGCCGACTGGGCGGGGATCGAGCCCCACGCCATCCCGTCGTACCACATCTGGTCGGGTTCCCTGCCGGGCGGCGACGACGACTGCAGCGCCGTGTTCCGGGCAGCCTACGACGAGGCGAACCTGTACGTCGCCGTGGACGTGCGGGACGACGCGGTGGTCTGCAACATCGCGCCGGACGACATCAAGGGCCACTGGCGATCCGATGCCGTGGAGATCTGCGTCGACCCCTTCGGCCGGAGCGACAACACGCTGTCGGTCTTCAAGGCAGGCATCTTTCCCGGCACCACGGCGGGGCCCGAACCCAGGGCGGCCAGGGACGCCGACGCGCGCCAGGGCGTGATCGAGAAGACGGCGCCGGGCATGCGGGTGGCCTCCAGGTTCACCGAAACCGGCTACGTGATCGAGACCGCCATCCCCTGGGCCGACATGCCGGGCGGCGCGGCGCCGCGGGCAGGCGAGACCATCGGCTTCAACGTGGTGATCTACGACGGCGACGAGACCGACGCCGGTCCCGGCGCCAACATCGGCAAGGCCCGTCTGGCCTGGTCCTACCGCCCGTCCGCCCAGGCTCTGCCCTACTACTACGGCCGGGCCGTGGTCCGGTAGGCCGCCCACCCACTTAACTGGCCGCCCACTTAACTGGCCGCCCACCCACACAGAAGGGAATCGCATTGAACCGCGACGACGCACTCGCTTTGCTGCACGAGCACACGAAGACGGACAGCCTGCGGAAGCACGCCCTGGGCGTGGAGGCCGCCATGCGCCACTACGCCAGGAAGTACGGCGAGGATGAGAATAAATGGGGCATCGTGGGCCTGCTGCACGACTTCGACTACGAAGCCACGCCCGATCCGAAGGACCATCCCATGCGTGGGGCGAAAATCCTGGAAGAGCAAGGCTATCCTGAGGACGTCATCTACGCCATCAAGTCCCACGCCACCTACCTCGGCCTCGAACGGCGCAGCCTGATGGACAAGACCCTCTTCGCCGTGGATGAACTCGTGGGCTTCATCACCGCCGTCGCCCTCGTGCGTCCCTCCGGAAGCGTGCACGAGGTGAAGGTGAAATCCGTGCGCAAGAAGATGAAGGCCGTCGCCTTCGCCCGCGCCGTTTCCCGCGAGGACATCGTCGAAGGGGCCGAAAGCCTCGGCCTCGACCTGGGCGAACACATCGCCAACGTCATCGAGGCCATGCAAGGCGAAGCCGCCGCGCTGGGGCTCGCAGGGTCCTAGCCGGTAACTGACCGGCTACTGGCTGGCTCCAAACCGGGTCCTGGCCGGGCTCTGCTACACCGACGGCTTCTGGCCGGGGATTGCCACACCGAAGACTGTTTCCTGCCAGGCAGGCCGTAGACCCATTCCCACCTGCCGGTCAGACAGCCCATATACCCACATTAGTTTTTTCTTACGAGATATCCGAACTCGATTTCGGCTATTCATTATATAAGGGGTCTGCATATGGGGTCTGCAACCTGAGGGATTGCACACCCTGTTCTTCAGTCTATTTACCGTCACCATCATGGAGAAACGATGGAACGTAAGGATTGGGTAATGATCGGTGGTTTTGTCGGAACGATTTTGACGATCATTGTCGTCTTTTTCGCTGGATTGCAAACCATGAACAGTCGTTTCGAGGCGGTAGATCGTCGATTCGAAGCGGTAGATCGTAGATTCGAGGCGGTAGATCGTCGGTTCGATGCCGTAGATCGTCGATTTGAGGCGATAGATCGTCGTTTCGTGGCGATTGAAAACCGACTGTTGTCCATCGAGGAATATCTCAGGGGTCCCGATGCTTCGGTGGATGACGCCGCATCGGTCGATAAGGAGTCTGTACCGTAGTCTCATCCTGCTGAACAGGATCGTAGACAAGGAGGCTAAAATTGACCGTAACATCCCGTGAAAACTGGACATTCGGCGCACAGATGGCAACCGCAGTCGGGATGTTCCTGGTGACACTCGGAATCCTCTTCATCGCGACGCTCACTTACCTGGATCGAGAAGACAAGGAGTTCAGGGATGAGGTGAGATCGGAGCTGAAGGAGATGCGCACCGAGTTTGTCGCTCTGCGTACCGAGTTCTCATCCATGAGATCCGAGATACATGATATGAATACGCGTCTCGGACGGGTCGAAGGTTACCTGAGGGTGTCCGGAGGGGATTGACACGATTTCATATTTCAATCGTCGCGACGCAGGACAGCCGCGACGCGGTCCCGCCGCCCCAAACACGTTGACGTCCGGGTGATTCCGGTGTAGTTTTCAGGGTCCATTCAGCCACCCTTCTACCCGTCTGCAACGCGGACTTACCGGTCATGGATGCTGGCAAGGAATCCCTGGAAACGGCCCGGAAAGCATGGGAAGAGCAGAAGCTGAAGCCGGCGCTGGAGCGGCTGCCCGAACGCCGCGACCGTTTCGAGACCGGCTCCGGCATTCCCGTGAAGCGGCTGTACACGCCCGAGGACACGGCGGACATCGATCCGGATGCCGATATCGGAATGCCGGGGGAGTATCCCTTTACGCGGGGTATCCGACCGACCATGTACCGCGGCCGGCTCTGGACGATGCGGCAATACGCGGGATTCGGTTCGGCCGAAGAGACCAACGCCCGTTACCGATACCTCCTGTCCCAGGGGCAGACCGGGCTTTCCGTGGCCTTCGACCTGCCCACCCAGATCGGCTATGATTCCGATCATCCCATGGTGGCCGGGGAGGTGGGTCGCACGGGTGTGGCGATATCCACGATCGACGACATGCGGACCCTCTTCGATGAAATCCCGCAGGAGTCGGTCAGCACTTCACTCACCATCAACGCCACGGCCACGGTGCTCGTGGCGCTCTACGCGGCGGTGGCCGAGGAGCGCGGCGTACCGCTGGAACGGCTCGCGGGCACGGTCCAGAACGACATCCTGAAGGAATACATCGCGCGGGGCACCTTCATCTACCCGCCCGGTCCCTCCCTGCGCCTGGCCACCGACTTGATCCGGTTCTGCGCCGGCAGCATGCCGAAATGGAACCCTATCAGCATCAGCGGGTACCACATAAGGGAAGCGGGCGCCACGGCCGTGCAGGAGGTCGCCTTCACCCTCGCCAACGGGCTGGGGTACGTGAAGGCGGTCACGGACGCCGGGATGGACGTGGACGCCTTCGCGCCCCAGCTCTCCTTCTTCTTCAACGCCCACAACCAGTTCTTCGAAGAGGTGGCCAAGTTCCGCGCGGCCCGGCGGCTCTGGGCCCGGCTCATGCGGGAAAGGGTGGGGGCGAAGAACCCTCGGTCCTGGCAGCTCAGGTTCCACACCCAGACCGGCGGTTCGACGCTGACCGCGCAGCAGCCGGAGAACAACGTCGTGCGGGTGGCGCTGCAGGCCCTGGCAGCGGTGTGCGGCGGCACGCAGTCCCTCCATACCAACAGTCTCGACGAAGCGCTCGCCCTGCCTTCCGAATCGGCGGCGACCCTGGCCCTGAGGACGCAGCAGGTCATCGCCCACGAGACCGGGGTGGCCGACACGGTGGACCCCTTTGCCGGGTCCTATTTCGTGGAAGCGCTGACCGGGGAGATCGAGGAGGCGGCGAAGGCGCACCTGGAACGCATCGACGGTTACGGCGGCGCCCTGGGGGCTATCGAAGCGGGTTATCCCCAGGAGGAGATCAGCCGCAGTGCCTATGCCTGCCAGATGGCCGTCGAACGGGAAGAACAGGTCATCGTGGGGGTGAACCGCTTTACCGGCGATGATGAAGAGGGGCCGGCGCCCTTTCCCATCGATCCCGCCATCGAAGCACGCCAGGTGGAACGGGTGCGCGCGTTCAGGAAGGCGCGGGACGGGCGGGCCGCGGCGCGAGCGCTCGAGGCGCTCGAAACGGCGGCCCGAACGCAGGACAACCTGATACCGCTGATCATCGATGCCGTGCGCGGGCGGGCCACCTTGGGCGAGATCTGCGATACGCTCCGCGGCGTCTTCGGAGAATACCGGCGCCCAGAGCGGTTCTGAGGTACGGCACGTGCGGTTCTGAGGCACGTCCGGAGCGGTTTTGAGGCGGCCCGATACACTGCCGACCACATGAAGGAGATGTCGAATACCATGTCGAGAAAGTCATCGAAGAAGATCGCAGGGACAGGGTTCTCCAGGGCCGACGAAACCGCCGGGAAAGGCCAGCCGGCCGCGGCGGCTCAGAAGGCCCAGTCGTCCCCGACAGCCCGCGTCGCCCACATCGGGATCGCCGTGCGCGACCTGAACGAAGCGCTTCGCCTGTACCACGAGGCCCTCGGACTTCCGCTGCACGGCCGGGAGTCCGTGGAGAGCGACGGCGTCAACGTGGCCTTCCTTCCCGCGGGAGACACCGAGCTGGAGCTCCTGGAGGCGACGGTCCCGGAGAGTCCGGTGGCCCGTTTCATCGAGAAGCGCGGAGAGGGCATCCACCATATCGCCCTGGAAGTCGACGACGTGGCGGAAACGCTGAGGATCCTGCGCGACCGCGGGTACCGGCTTATCGACGAGGAACCGCGCATCGGAGCGGGTGGCGTCCGGGTCGCCTTCGTGCATCCCCGAAGCACAAGCGGCGTACTGATCGAACTGTGCGAGAAAGGCGGGAACGGCGGGCTGTGACCGCCGTAACTTTTACTTGACAACGTGGGACAGCCTTTCTTATTTAGTTAGAATTGAAACTACAGTTGAAGTTATGTACAACAATGTCCGTTAGTGCCCGCTCGGTAGATACCGTTTCTCCCGCGTATGATCCGTATTACGTCATTTCGGCAGGCACTCGGCTACGTGGTCGCACTGGCGATGTGCGTATCCGGTGTGCTGGTTCTGACCGGCTACATCCTGCGGGTCTTCATTCAGACGGAACAATTGAGACTGGTTTTCGGCAGCGTGCTCATTCTCTATGGGGTCTTCCGGTTCGTGTCCGCCTATTACACGGATAAGCGGAACGAGGAGACCCGCTCCATCCTTGAGGACGATTCATGGCGAGGTTCGGGGTCCACTTCCGGTTAGCGCTTTCCGGTTCGGCCCTGTTGTTTTTCATGACGGGCTGCGGCCAACCCGACGAAACGGCCACCAGGGGTTACCTCAAGGTGTCCAGCGCCGAGGTCGCCTTCCCGTACATCGAGAGTTCGGCGGTCAAGTACGAGCAGGTCTACAACGAAGCCTTCATCGACGTAGGCAAGTCGACCTCCCGTGAAGCGCTGGTCGATCTTTCCGAGGGTAGAAGCCGCCTGGCGGTGCTGTCCCGCGAACCCAACGAATCCGAGGTCGAAGCGCTTTCGGCCGGCGAAGCGGACTTCATTACCCGGACGGTTGCCCACGACGCGCTGGCGGTGATCGTCCACGGCGACAACCCCGTCGAAGACCTGACGGTGGGGCAGTTACGGGACATCTACACCGGGAAGATCACCAACTGGCGTGAACTGGGTGGCAAGGACATGGCGATCCGCCCCCTGGTCCGCGACCGGAATTCCGGCACGTACGAGGTCTTCGAGGACGTCGTGCTCGGAGGCGCGGAATACGGCGCCAACGTGTATCCCTGCAGCACGATGGCCGCCCTGGCAAGCATCGCGGGCGCCTATCCGGGCACGATCGGGATCACCGGGCTGCTGATCACGAACTCGTCCCGTTCCTCGACCACGATGGCCTATTACAAGACGATCCGGATCGCCGAGGATGAAAGCGGTCCCTATCTGCTGCCCACGCAGCATAAGTTGCTTCAGGAGCTGTATCCGCTCCGGCGGCCCCTGGTGCTGTGCTACTTCAAGCGGTCGTCGCTGGAAGTCAACCTGGTATCTGGATTCGTAACCTTTCTGACGGCGGTCAAGGGACAGCAGATCGCCATAGACGAAGGCGTCGTGCCGGCGACCATGCCGGTCCGGACGGTCAAACTGCAATAACAAGGCTCGCAAGAGCATCGGGAGGTATCCAACATGTGGATCGCAGGTGTGAACCGCAGGATAGGCAAAGGCGCCCTGTTCGTACTCGGCGCGCTGCTGCTGGTCAGCCTGTCCGGCCTGGCCGGTACGCCGGCCGTGGCGAATGCGCAGAGCGTGAATGCCGCCCGGGCGGCCTACGATAGCGGGAATTACGATGATACCGTTTCCATACTCCGGAACGTGCTCAGCAACGGGAAGAAGAACACGGACGCCCACTACCTGCTCGGCCTGGCGCTCAAGCGGCAGGGCCACCTCGACGAGGCGTACTCGGAGTTCCTGATTTCCGTCGACCAGCAGAAGAAGAACCACGACGCCCGCTTCGAGCTGAGCCTGCAGGAGATCCGCATGGGCCGGTTCGAGGACGCGCAGAAGACGATCGAGGAAGGCCTAAAGCGCACCAAGGACAAGGACGCGCGGTTCTTCTACGCCCAGGGACAGCTTGCCATCGCGCAGGAGGATCTTCCTAGCGCTATGGTGCTCTTCACCCGGGCCCAAAGCATCGACCCGGGTAATCCATTGTACTTGCGCGGATTGGGCGACGTGTACGAAGCCCAGAATGTGTGGGCGCTGGCGATCTCGAACTACCGGCAGGCCCTCGCCATGGAGCCCGATTCCCCGGACGCCCCCATGATCCACTACCGGATCGGCCAGTTGCACTTCGAGGCGCGGCAGTGGAATGAATCTTACGCCGCGTTCCAGAAGGCGACGGAACTCGATCCTGATCTGGAGGACGCCTGGTACCAGCAAGGGTATATCCAGTTCATAGCCACCAGGTATCCGCTCGTTGTCGAGCCGCTCGAAAAATACGTGGCGCTGGACCAAACCAACGCCGAAGCCTATTTCATGCTGGCGGAATCCTTGAATAAAACGCAGCGGATCAAGATGGCCGTGCCCCACTACATGAAGACCATCGAACTGGACCCGGGCCGTGTCGAAGCCTATCTGCCGATGGGGGACGGACTGGTCGCCGAGGGCCGTTACATGGAGGCGGTTAACGCCTACAAGGAAGCCGTGATGCAGAACGCGGACAACGCGGAGCTGCATTTCAGCCTGGGCTGGGTGCAGACGCAGCCGGAGGTGGGGCAGTACGACGACGGCATCGTCAACCTGAAGAAGTCCATTGAACTGGACGGCTCGTCGGAGAAGCCCTACATCCAGCTGGCGCTGGTTTATTTCGACCAGGAAAAGTACAGTGAAGCCGTGCCCTATCTTGAAGAGGCCATCAAGGTCAATCCTGCCGACTCGAACCCCTACGCCTACTACGGACGTTCGTACATCGCGCAGGGACAGTACGCGCAGGCCGTGACGGCCGTCAAAGCCGTGCTGGAACCGGCGATCCAGGCCGCGGAGGATGAACGGGCCAGGATTACGCTGAGCAACGTATACTACAACCTCGGCAGGGAAATCTACAGCGCCTCCCGCGAAGCCGAGCGTGACCAGCGGCCGGCGATCTATGCCGCTTCGCTGGATATGTACCGGGCCAAGGTCGCCCACGACAACACGGACTATTTCGCCTTTCTGAACATGGGTATCACGGGCCTGGTGGCCCAGGACGGCGCGGTAGCCCGGGACGCCCTGCTCAGTGCCCTGGACCTGCGGACCGCAGAGGCCGAGGAGGATCCGACGTCCATTCTGCAGCCGCTGAAATACCTGGGAACGGCCTATCTCATCCTGGAGGACTACGGCAACGCGCGCACGACGTTCCAGCGCGTGCTGGAGATCGATCCCACGGACCACGAGGCTTATTACCGGCTCGGGTTCGACCGGATTCTGAACGACGATTGGGGCGGCGCGATCGGGCAGTTGCGGAAAGCCGTCGAATTGAAACCCGACGAAGCCTCCTATCATCTTCTGCTCGCCCAGGCTTATACGAACTCTCAGCAACTCGCGCCGGCGATCCGCCATTACCGGGAATGTCTGAAACTGGATCCCAACAACGGTACGGCGCGTGAGCAGCTGAACAATGTGCAGACGATCTACGAACAGTTGCAGGGAGACTGAGAAGCGGAATTTCCAGGCCATCCATTGGCCGCGCATAGTCAACGAGCCGAGACGGAGAATCCGGACAACGACATTTATAAACCAGCCTGTTCTCAGGCGACACTCAGGACGCGGATGGAAAGGTGGTGGTGAAGGAAGGCGTTTGTCCCGCCTGCTAAAAGAGGACGCGTTACGACACGTACGATACGACACGAAAGTTACTTGGTTTATACGGCAGGGATTGTATCAGTTTAAGATGATTGTTTCGCTGTTACGTTCACGATCGCAACTGCACAAAGTCTAAGGAGAATCTGATATGCGGCCAGGCGCCTTTATCATGATCATCATCGTCCTTTGCTTTATTGTTTCATGGATTATCTTCGAGTTCTTTCTGCCACAGTTCGTAAAGGACGGCGGTTATGTTGTCATCGGCCTCATGGTGCTCACCATGCTGGACATCACATTCATCATCGAGCGTTCGCTGACGCTGAAGAAAGCCCGCGGCAAGCGGCCGCAGGTGGCTTTTCTGAAGGACGCCATGGCCGCGATCCGCAACAACGACATCAAGCGTGCGGTCAACCTGTGCAACTCGCAGCAGGGCACCATGGCCAACGTGCTGCGCGCCGGTCTCGAGCGTTTCGATTCCATTTCCGACGAGAACCTGACGAGTGATCGGCAGGTGCAGGAGATCAAGCGGGCCTTCGACGAAGCCAACGCCCTCGAGACCCCGCTGCTCGAACGCAACCTGATCGCGTTGCAGACCATCGCGACCATCGCCACCCTGGTGGGACTGCTCGGAACGACGATCGGTATGATCCGGGCCTTCGCCGCCATGGCCAACGAAGGCGCGCCGGACGCCATTCAGCTCGCGCTGGGAATCTCCGAAGCGCTGATCAATACGGCGGGCGGCCTGGCCGCGGCCATCATGGGTATCGTAGCGTACAACTACTTCGTCAACAAGGTGGACATGTTCATCTACGCCGTGGACGAAGTGGCACAGGAAGTCCTGGCCATACTTACCGGCCGGGCCTAACCGGACGGCTTTAAGGCGTTAAGGAGTCTTTGATATGGCGCACGGAAAACACAAGCCGGTCTTTATCGACATGACGCCGATGGTGGACATCGCCTTCCTGCTGCTCATCTTCTTCATGGCCACGACGCAGTTCAAGGCCCCCGAATCGATTCCCATCCTGCTTCCGGAGTCCCATTCGGCCATCAAGCTGCCCGAATCGGACGTGGTGATCCTGACCGTCGGACCGAAGCCGGAAAACGCGTTGTTCTGGCGGCTGGAACCCCAGCCCGAAGTAGGGATCGAGATGTCGGAAATGGAGAATGCACTGGTGGAGGCGCGTATCAGGAACCCCCGTCTGCGTATAGCCATCAAGGCGCACAAAGACGCCGAGTTCGGCGTCATCAGCGACATGATGGAGATCCTCCAGAAAACGAACAACACCCGGTTCAACCTGGTCACGAATTTCGAGGACGATACGGAGTCCTCGGGCGACGAGCCGACGAGCTTAAGGCCGGTGAACCACGACATGGTAAGGAGGTGATGACACATGGCAGCCGTCCAGGGCACTCAGAAAGCCAGCGACAGGAATAAGGAAGGTGCTAAGAAGAAAAAGCCTCGCAACCAGGTTTTCATCGACATGACGCCCATGGTGGACATCGCATTCCTCCTGCTCATCTTCTTCATGGTCACCACGGTATTCAGGGCGCCGCAGACCATGGAGCTCAACATTCCGCCCGACAAGGACGACAAGGTCGAGATCGCGGAATCGAACGTGTTGCTGATCTACATGCTGGACGACGACCGCATGTTCTGGCAGATCGGCCGGGACATGACGCCGGAGGAGTTGACGCTGGATGACGTCCAGGAATTCATCAAGGAGAAGGAAGTGGAGAACGCCGATCTGCACGACGGCGAATCCAAGCTGGTGACCCTGGTGATGATCCAGCGCACGAGTCCCTACGAACAGATGGTCAACGTCATGGACGAACTTCAGTTGGGCGCCATCGACCGGTTCAGCATAACGGTCCTGGAGCAGGATAAGTACGAGGAGGTGTTTGGCTCATGATGGGTTCGCTGCTCAGCATCGAACATTTCCCGCTGAAGAAAGAATCTCCCATGAAGTTCTTCTACCAGAGGAATGCGAAGCGGGGCATTCTTGCCGCCGTGATCATCCACGCGCTGGCCCTCGGCACCTACTGGACCGTATGGTACATCCAGGAGCAGAACCGGGTCTACGCGACGCGGATCCTGGACTACGCCGACCTCGGGCCGCCCCCGGCGCTGACCGACGCGCCGGAAATGCCCGAAGTACCAGTGGAAGCGCCTTCCCAGCCGGTGATCGGCATACCCGAGCCCGTGGATGACGCCGAGGTGTCCGCCGAGATGACAATCGCGACGCAGACCGAGATGAGCCAGCAGATCGCCCCGGTGATCCAGGACATCGAGGAGGAGAACATCATCATCGAGGCGCCGGAGGAAGAGAACATCGTCATCGAGGAGGAAGCGCTGCCAGCGCCCGATGCCTTCGTGGCCTTTGAGATCGAGCCGAAGCCCATCACGCGGATTATACCCGAATATCCGGAACTGGCACGGAAGGCGGGTATCGAAGGTACCGTTTGGGTCAAGATTCTGATCGACAAGCAAGGCACCGTGCGAGACGCGCAGATCATGAGAGGCATCGGCGCGGGTTTGGACGAGGCGGCAATCAAGGCATTGATGAGTACGAGATATACTCCTGCTATCCAGAACAACCAGCCGGTGGCTGTCTGGGTAGCGCAAAGGATCATATTCAACCTGCGCTGACAGGCGTAACCGCGATGCATGCATCGCGACACATTAATTCCATACGAAAGTTGGAAATGGGGCGGGTTCCTTAACCCGCCCTCTGTGTGTGTAGTCATCAGGGCAGACGGGTTTCAAGGGAGAAGGTAAAGGAACATGATCGAGAACGATTTGATGTACGGTGTGATCGTCGCGGGGCTGCTGGGACTGATCTACGCCATCTGGCGAGCGGCCTGGATCAACGGGCAGGATGAGGGGACGGACAGGATGAAAGCCATCGGCGCCAGCATTTCCGAAGGCGCCATGGCCTTTCTCAAGGCGGAGTACCGGGTCCTGTCGATCTTCGTCGTGGTCGTGGCCGCGCTGCTGGCCGTGGCGAACATGGGCAAGGTCGAGTCCAGCGCCCTCATCGCCCTGTCCTTCGTCACCGGCGCCCTGGCTTCCGGCCTGGCCGGATTCCTGGGCATGCGCGTGGCCGTACGGGCCAATACGCGGACGACCCACGCGGCGCGGTCCGGACTGGCCCAGGCGCTGCACGTGGCCTTTGCCGGCGGGTCGGTCATGGGCCTGAACGTGGTGGGCCTGGGTGTCCTGGGTCTCGGCGGCCTGTTCATCCTCTACACGGGGCTTTTCGGGATCGACGAGTCGGGTATCGGCCGGGTGCTGAACGTCATCTCCGGCTTCTCGCTCGGTGCTTCGTCCATCGCCCTCTTCGCCCGCGTGGGCGGGGGCATCTACACCAAGGCGGCCGACGTGGGCGCCGACCTGGTAGGCAAGGTAGAGGCCGGAATTCCCGAGGACCATCCCCTCAATCCCGCCTCCATCGCCGACAACGTGGGCGACAACGTGGGCGACGTGGCCGGCATGGGCGCCGACCTCTTCGAATCCTACGTGGGCTCCATCCTCGGTTCCATGGTGCTGGGCGCAGGCATCCTCGTGGCGGGCGTCTACGATCCGGTCTTCATCACCCTGCCCCTGATCATCGCGGGCGCGGGCATCATCATCTCGATCCTCGGCACCTTCATGGTCTCGGTCAAGGAGGGCGGCAATCCCCAGTCCGGCCTGAACAAGGGCGAATTCGGCTCTTCCGCCATCATGGTCGCCGTCATGTACCTGCTCATCGACTACCTCCTGCCCGGTGAATTCACCCTGGGCGGCGTGACCTATACCAGCCTGGGCGTCTTCATCGCGGCTACGATTGGCCTGCTGGCCGGTCTCGGCATCGGCCTGATCACCGAACACTACACGGGAACCCACACCGGTCCGGTTACGTCTATTTCAAGACAGTCCGTGACGGGTACCGCGACCAACATCATCGCCGGCCTGGGCATCGGCATGCGGTCCACGGCCATTCCCATCCTGATCATCGCCGCCGGCATCATGGGCGCTTACTACTTTGCCGGGCTTTACGGGATCGCCATGGCGGCCCTGGGCATGCTGTCCAACACGGGCATACAGCTGGCGGTGGACGCCTACGGTCCCATTTCAGACAACGCGGGCGGCGTGGCCGAGATGGCGGAGCTGCCCCCCGAGGTCCGGCAGCGGACCGACAAGCTCGATGCGGTGGGCAACACGACCGCGGCCATCGGCAAGGGATTCGCCATCGGCTCCGCGGCCCTGACCGCGCTGGCGCTCTTCGCGGCCTACATGGTGCAGGTGGGCATTTCGACCATCGACATCGCCAATCCCCGCGTCATGGCGGGGCTCTTCGTGGGCGGCATGCTGCCCTTCCTCTTCTCCGCCCTCGCCATGAACGCCGTGGGACAGGCGGCCATGGCCATGATCGAGGAGGTCCGGCGCCAGTTCAACGCCATCCCGGAACTCAAGGCCGCGTTGTCGGTGATGAAGAAGAACGACGGAGCGGACGAAGGGGACTGGTCTCAGGAGGACCGGGACGTCTTCGGAGCGGCGAGCGGCAAGCCGGAGTACGCCCGTTGCGTGGAGATCTCCACCAAGGCGGCCATCCGGCGAATGGTCCTTCCCGGCCTGCTGGCCGTTTTGACACCCGTCGTCGTGGGATTCGTCTTCGGCCCGGAGACCCTGGGCGGCCTGCTGGCCGGCGTCACCGTGTCCGGCGTGCTGATGGCGATCTTCCAGGCCAACGCGGGCGGCGCGTGGGACAACGCAAAGAAGATGATCGAAGAGGGACTGACCATCGACGGCGTGCGTTACGAGAAGGGATCGGAGGCCCACAAGGCCGCCGTCGTGGGCGACACGGTCGGCGATCCCTTCAAGGACACGTCCGGCCCGTCGCTGAACATCCTGATCAAGCTGATGTCGGTGGTTTCCCTGGTCATCGCCCCGCTCATCGCGCTGTAGCCGCGTGGCTGCGTTGCCTATGACTGCTTTCCTCTCCTTCCTTGGCAGGCGCGTCCTCTGGGCGCTGACGAATATCGGCGACTTCGGCATGATGATGGTCGAAGTCGTCCGGAACCTGCCCCGCATCCGGACGTACTGGGGACTGATGGTCCACCAGATGTTCGCGATCGGCATCCACTCCATGCCGATCGTCCTGATCATCGCCTTCTTCGCCGGCCTGGTGACCGCGGTGCAGACCGGGTACCAGTTCCAGGGATACGTGCCCGCCTACCTGGTGGGCAGCGTCGTCCTGTCGTCGGTGGTCCTTGAACTGGCGCCGGTCCTGGGCGCCCTGGTGCTGTCGGGACGGGTAGGCGCCACCATCGCGGCCGAACTCGGCACGATGCGGGTGACGGAGCAGATCGACGCCTACGAGGTCATGGCCATGAACCCCATCGTCTACCTCGCGATCCCCCGCATCATCGCCGGCATGTTCATGCTGCCGGTCCTCGTGGTGTTCGCCGATCTGATCGGCACGCTTTCCGGCATGGTCGCGGCCATCGACCGGATGGGGGTGAGCATCCCCGATTTCGAGCGGGGGATGCGGGAGTTCTTCCGGACCCAGGACGCCTTCTTCGGGCTGTCAAAGGCCTTCTGCTTCGGGATTACGATTACCACGGTCGCCTGTTACCAGGGTTTCAAGGTGAAACCGGGTTCGGGCGCCGAAGGCGTGGGCAAGGCGACCACCAACACCGTGGTGGTCTCGTGCATTCTGATCCTGTGCCTGGATTACCTGCTGGCCAGGACGATACTGTAAACCGGGGGTGTGACGTGACGTACTCGAAAAACAGCCTGCTGCCCGACGAGGCGAAACTGGGCATGGTCTTCCTCCTGGCGATCATCATATTCGTCTGGGGCCTCTTCTATCTGAAAGAATGGCGGGTAACGGGAGATACCTACCTCGTCGACGTGCGTCTGAGCAGCGCCGTCGGGGTCAAGTCCTCCGACCCGATCCTCGTGGGCGGCGTGCGCATCGGCAAGGTGGAGGCCGTGACGCTCGACGACATGTCGCCCATCGTCACCCTGCGTGTCGACGAGCCCTTCGAGATCCCCGAGGATTCGCAGGTGGAGGTGATCTCGCGCAGCGTCATGGGCGAGAAATCCATCAACATCCGCAAGGGCGTCAGCACGGTGATGGTGCCGCCGGGCGGCACGATCGAGGGCACGGCCGCGCCTGGGATTTCCGACATGTTCACGCAGGTCGATTCCGTCACCGTGAACATGCGCAACCTGCTCAAGAACGCCAACATCCTCCTGGACCCCGAGCGGGACAAGTCGATCAAGAGCAGCCTGACCGGCATGCACGACCTGATCATCGAGGTACGGCAGGCGCTGAAACGCGAGAGCGCGCAGTTCAACCGGGTCGTGTCGAACATGGACTCGCTCGTGGTCAACGCGAAGAACCTGAGCGAGACCGAACGGGAAAAGGTATCCAGCATGCTGGACAACCTGGAAAGCACTTCGGGTCGGCTGAGTACCATGGTGGATGATCTGCAGACCACGTCCACGGCGCTCAACAACATCCTCACCCGCATCGACCGGGGCGAAGGCACGATGGGGAAGCTGCTTCAGGATGACAGGCTGTACGAAGACGCCGTCCGCGTGGCCGGTAAGATGGACCAGCTGGTTACGAGTCTC
Organism: Gemmatimonadota bacterium; assembly: GCA_026705925.1. GTDB lineage: Bacteria > JAAXHH01 > JAAXHH01 > JAAXHH01 > JAAXHH01 > JAAXHH01. The sequence continues at coordinate 80,300 of JAPOZT010000017.1, read as the reverse complement.
GACGAACTCGTCGTTGATTTGAAATCCAATCCCGGCCGGTACGTGACGGTCGAGATATTCTGAATATGGAAAACAGGAGCAACAAGACCAGGAGCAACAACCCCATGCCCAACGTACTATCGGAAGCGCTGGACGGTTACCTGACGGAGTTGATGCCCGACAGGGACGAGGTCCTGGCCGAGATGGAAGAGAAGGCGCAGGCGGAACGGATCCCCATCGTCGGCCCGCTGGTGGGCCGCGTGCTGCACCAGATGGCCGTGCTGAGCGGCGCGAAACGCGTGTTCGAAATGGGCTCGGCCATCGGCTATTCGACCATCTGGCTCGCCCGGGCGGTGGGTCCGGAAGGCCGGGTCTACTACTCCGACGGCAGCGAGCAGAACGCCGCGCAGGCCCGGAAGTTCATCGAACGCGCCGGTGTGGCGGACCGCGTCGTGATCCAGGTGGGCGACGCGCTGGAACTGCTGGAGCAGACCGAGGGCAGTTTCGACCTGATCTTCAACGACGTGGACAAGCACGACTATCCCCGCGTGTTCGACCTGGCGCTGCCGCGCGTCCGTCCGGGCGGCTTGCTGATCACCGACAACGTGCTCTGGAGCGGACGGGTGACCGAGCCGTCCGACGACCGCTGGACCTCGGCCATCCAGGAATACAACCGGAAGGCCTATGGCAATAGCGAGGTCTGGACGACGATCATCCCCTTAAGGGACGGCGTGGCCGTAAGCCTGAAGAGGTAGGCTCCGCCGTGCGAATATCCGACAGACCGTCTGGATCACCTGGATCGCCTGGGCCACCTGGGTCGTCTGGGTCGCCTGGGTCGTCTGGGCCGCCTGAACTGGACATCATTTCGATCGGCGAATGCATGATCGAGATGTTCTGCGAAGGCCCCCTCGCCACGACCGACACCTATACCCGTACCTTCGCCGGCGACACGATGAACATGCTCGTGGCGGCCTCCCGCCTAGGTGCGAAGACCGGCTACGTCACCCACGTGGGCAACGACCCCTTCCAGGACTTCCTGACCGAAGCGTGGCGGTCGGAGGGCATTGACCTGCGTTGCGCCACCCCCCTCGACCGGCCCAACGGCCTCTACTTCATCTCCATCCTGCCCGGCGGCGAACGGGAGTTCACCTACTACAGGGCGGGCAGCGCCGCGAGTTTCCTCCAGCCGGCCGACATCGACCCGAATTACATCGGCAGCGCGAAAGTCGTCTATGCCAGCGGCATCACCCAGGCCATTTCGCAGAGCAGCCGGGCGGCCGTGCTGGAAGCCTTCCGGATCGCGCGCGAGCACAACGTCACGACGGCCTTCGACACCAACCTGAGGCTTGGCCTGTGGTCCCTGGAGGAAGCCCGGGAGGCCCTGGACGAGATCATTCCCCACGTGGACATCCTCCTGCCCAGCGCGCCCGAGGAGAGCGCGTCGCTCTTCGGTACGGAGGACGCTTGCGCGGTGATTGAACAGGCCCAGGAGTGGGGCGTGGGCATGGTCGCGGTGAAGTGCGGCGCGGATGGCGCCGTCCTCGGGCTGGACGACGGGATCCACGAAATCCCGGCCTACGTACCGGAGCGCGTGTCCGACACCTCCGGGGCCGGGGACGTGTTCAACGGCGGCCTGCTGTACGGGATGACCCACGGCATGGAAGCCGTGGAATCCGCCCGGCTGGGCACCGTCATGGCGGGACTCAAGGTCCGCGGCCGCGGGGCGACCTACTCGATTCCGTCGCGGGAAGAGGCCTTTGGGGTGTACGAGGAGTCAGGCAAGTCTACGTGAGGCTACGCGAGGAATTGCGGACGGGCTGCGGGGATCACGCAGCATTCGGATCTCCATGCTCATCGGTTGCATTCCCGGCCGGATCGGTGTCCGCGTCCATGGCGAGGTCTTCATCGTCGTCTTCGTTCACCTTCTCTACCTCGACATGGGCCTCGCCCGAGTTGTGACCCGCTTCGTCGTGCCCGTTTACTGATATGTCGCCCGATTCCTCACTCGAGGCGGCATCATGCGCTTCGCCGTCTGCGGCGCTGCCCTCGTCCGACGAGGCGCCGTCAACTTCCTCCTCCGCCGGAACGTCGTTCTCCCGCATCTCGTCGATGAGGTGATTCACCTTCGCACGCAGGGCGTCGGCCTGCCGTCCCAGTTCGTCCATTTCGTCGAGCAGCTTTTCAAATTCCGCATCGTCCGCCGCGGAACCGTTTGCCCGCTTCGCGGAATCTTCTGCCCGCTTCGCGGAACCGTTCGCCCGCTTCGCGGAATCTTCTGCCCGCTTGTCTTTGCCAGCCATGGCATGCTCCCGTCAGGGCCGGGCCGGAGTACCTGGCGCCGCGGCCGTGAGTCTACGTGGTTAAACTAAACGTATGAGTACCTGTTGTCAATAGAAAGCGCTATGGCACGGGGTGGACCGGGCGGACCAGACGGACCGAAGGCACGGGGCGGACCGGCTGACCAGTTGGACCGGCATTCCCGGATTGACGGGAACCCGTTGTGCTGTATATTGAAAACTCGTCGTTCAGGAACCTTAAAACCCGTGGATGGATATGGCCACTCAACGCAGTCCGGCGTCCGACTGGTACAAGACCGCCTTTCGTTACGACTACCTGCGGGTATATCCCCACCGGAACGACCAGGAGGCGCGGCGGCAGGTCGATTTCCTCGTGGATAAACTGGACGTGCCTCATTCGTGCGAGGTGCTAGACCTGGGTTGCGGCGACGGGCGGCACAGCCTGGAACTCACCCGGCGCGGCTTCAGGGTAACCGGGCTCGACCTGTCGGAAGAACTGCTGGAACGGGCGCGGCACCGTACCGCGGACGAGGGGCTGGACATCACGTTCATCCGGGGCGACATGCGCGATCCACCCGCGGTCCACGCATACGATCTCGTGGTGAACTTCTTCACCAGTTTCGGCTATTTCCGGGAGGATGGCGAGAATGCCCGGGTCCTCGAAGCCATATCGCGGGCGCTTCGTCCCGGCGGACGTTTTCTCATGGACTACCTGAACCGCGCATTCGTGATCTCCACGCTCGTTCCGTCGGACCGCCGAAACGTGGAAGGCATGGAAGTCGAGCAACGGCGCTGGATCACCGGCAACCCGTCAGAGCCGGACAGTCACGTGCGCATCAACAAGCAGGTGCGGATCAGGGAAGGCGGGGCGGAGAGAAGCTACGACGAGTCCGTGCGGATGTATACCCTGGATGAACTTGAAGCCATGATGGACCGGGCCGGCCTGAGGGTCACGCAGACTTACGGTGATTTCGAAGGCTGTCCGGTCACCGGCGACGCCCCCCGGAACATTCTGGTGGGCCGGTCGAAATCGCCCACGGATGCCGCATCCCGCGACGAGAAACCGGCTTAGCCATGTCCGTGATCACGCTGCTTACCGACTTCGGCCTCAGCGACGCCTTCGTGGGCACCATGAAGGGGGTCATCCTGGGGATCTGCCCGGAGGCCCGGATCGTGGACCTGTCCCACGAGATTACGCCCCAGCGAATCGAAGAAGGCGCCTTCGTCCTGCGCACCGCCTATGCCTACTTTCCGGAGGGGACGGTGCACGTGGCCGTCGTCGACCCGGGCGTCGGCGGCACGCGGCGGGCCCTGATCGTGGAAACGTCCAGACACCGGTTCGTGGGGCCGGACAACGGCATTTTCGCCCACGTGTACGCGAGGGAGGCGGACCTCCGGGTCGTTTCCGTGACCGAGCCCCGTTTCATGCTTCCGGAAATCAGCAACACGTTCCACGGCCGGGACGTCTTCGCACCCGTGGCCGCCCATCTCGCCCTGGGCGCGCCCGTTTCGGACTTCGGTCCCGAGATCGCCGACTACGAAACCGGGACGGTCACCAAACCCATGGCACATGAGGGCGGGATCAACGGTCGCGTATTGCATATCGACCGTTATGGCAATATAATAACGGATATCGGCGATTCCCTCTTCCTGGAGAAGACCCGGGATAAGCGGTTCCGGATCCGGCTGGCCGACTTTGTATTGGACCGCGTCAGCGCATCCTACGACGAAGTGGCCGCCGGCGCTGCCCTGGCCATCCTGGACAGCGCGGGACTGCTCGAGATCGCCGTCAACGGCGGCAACGCGGCCGAGAAGCTGGGCGTGTCGACCGGAGACCGCGTAGACGTGGAAGTGGAGTAGGTATTCAACGCATTTTAACGACAGGCATCACCAGACAGCATTAACCGGAGACCGGAGACCGAACATGTCCGACCTGTATCAGCCCAATGACACCTTTCGCGAGAAGGCGCACCTGAAGAGCCTGGACGAATACCGGCGGGAATACGAGCGTTCCGTCGCCGACCCGGAGGCCTTCTGGGCCGAGAAGGCGGAATCGTTCCACTGGTTCAGGAAATGGGACCGGATCCGGTCCTACAACTACGACATGCGCAAGGGGCCCGTGTCCATAAAGTGGTTCGAAGGCGGAAAGACCAACATCGTGCATAACTGCATCGACCGCCATCTCGAGACGCGCGGCGACCAGACGGCCATCATCTGGGAAGGCAACGAGCCGGGCGAGGACGCGCACCTCACCTACCGGGAACTGCACGAGCAGGTCTGCAAGTTCGCCAACGTACTCAAGTCGCGGGGCGTCGGGAAGGGCGACCGGGTATCGATCTACCTTCCCATGATCCCCGAACTGGCCGTCGCCATGCTGGCCTGCGCCCGGATCGGCGCGGTCCATTCCATCGTATTCGGCGGTTTTTCGGCCGATTCGCTGTCGGACCGCATCGTGGATTCGACCTGCAAGACGGTCATCACCACAAACGGGACCCATCGCGGTGACAAGCCGGTCTTCATGAAACCGGTGGCGGACGAAGCCATGGCCTCGGCGGAGAAGGAGATGGGTGAGCCGGTCACCACCTGCATCGTGGTCGACCGGGTCAAGGACGATCCCGATTTCGAGTTTCCCATGGAGGAAGGCCGGGACTTCTGGTGGCATGACCTCATGGCCGGGGCCGACGCCGACTGCCCGTGCGAGGAGATGGACGCGGAGGATCCCCTGTTCATTCTCTACACCTCCGGGTCCACGGGCAAGCCGAAGGGCGTGCAGCATACCGTCGGCGGATACATGGTGTATACCGGCGTTACCCATCGCTACGTCTTCGATTACCATGAAGGCGATATCTACTTCTGCGGCGCGGACATCGGCTGGGTCACGGGACATTCCTACATCATCTACGGTCCCCTGGGCAACGGCGCCACGACGATCATGTTCGAGGGCATTCCGACCTACCCGGCGCCCGACCGTTGCTGGGAGATCATCGAGAAGTACGGTGTCAACCAGTTCTACACGGCACCGACCGCCATCCGGGCGCTGGCGCGGGAAGGCGAGGACTGGCCGGCCCGCCATCCCATGCCCACGCTCCAGCTTCTGGGGACGGTAGGCGAGCCGATCAATCCCGAGGCCTGGCGGTGGTACCACGTGAACGTGGGCAAGGAGCGGTGCCCCATCGTGGATACGTGGTGGCAGACCGAGACCGGTGGGATCATGATCACCCCGCTGCCGGGCGCCATCCCCACCAAGCCGGGTTCGGCGACCCTGCCCTTCTTCGGCGTGAAGCCCGTGCTGCTGGACGGCGAGAGCGGAAAAGAACTGGAGGGGAACGGCATCATGGGCGTGCTGGCCATCCGGGAGCCCTGGCCCGGGCAGATGCGGACGGTGTACGGAGACCACCAGCGGTTCGAGGAGACCTACTTTCAGCAGTACAAGGGGTATTACTTCACCGGGGACGGCTGCCGCAGGGACGAGGACGGATACTACTGGATCACGGGCCGGGTGGACGATGTCATCAACGTCTCCGGACACCGGATGGGCACGGCCGAGGTGGAAAGCGCCCTGGTGGCCCACGGCTCGGTGGCCGAAGCGGCCGTGGTCGGGTTCCCCCACGAGATCAAGGGGCAGGGGATTTACGCCTACGTGACCCTCAACGTGGGCGAGGAATACACAGAAGACCTGCGCGGCGACCTGAAGAAGCAGGTGCGCTCGATCATCGGTCCCATCGCCACGCCCGACGTGATCCACTGGGCGCCGGCCCTGCCCAAGACGCGCTCCGGCAAGATCATGCGCCGCATCCTGCGGAAGATTGCCACCAACGAGCTGGACCAGATCGGCGATACGACCACGCTGGCGGATCCGGCCGTGGTGGACCAGTTGATCGAGAACAGGTAGGCCAGGATATCCATACGTATCCATCCCGGACGCTAGAATTGATACCTGATCGCTACGTTGATCCCGAATAGTTCGGTATCATCCGTGGATTGCTGGTATTCCACCGGTGCGCTGCCGTCAACGCGCAGGTTGGACTCGTGGCTACGCAGACGCTCATAGGAACCGCTGTCGTGGAATGAGCTGAAGCTGGTCCAGCGTCCCCTGACATCCAGTGAAACCGCATCGGTCAGCGCGCGACTCACCCCAAACAGAACCTGGAATCCCAACAGCGTATCATTCAACTCGGTCTGTACGCTTGTGGTCGTTCCCGCCAGTCTGGATTGAATCGCTTCGGTGTCGTCGCTGCTGAACTTGCCTTCGACCGATGTGATATGGGCAGGATTGAGATTCCGCGCCCAAAGAGCGCCAAAGTCCATGTCTGCGAACCCACCGCCGATCCCGAGTCCTAAATATGGGGTGAAGCGACTGCGATTCGGAAAGTCGAAGTAGAAGTTGCCAAACAGATTGTGCGAGGTGATGCTGCCGACCCGGAGTTCAGCCCGCTGAAGCTCAGCGGCAAGCTTGTCTGCAATTGAGCCGCCACCGCCGAGCACCGGGTCGGTCTGATCGTATTCCGAATCCCGATAGAAGTACTCGACTTCAAGACGGAGTCGGTTTTGCAGGCGATAGCCTACGACAGCGTTCGCCAGTATCCCGGCGGCCCCGTCAAAGCGGTTGTTCCAGCTATCCCCCCGGTTTCCGAGGTTGCAGAAGTCGTACTGTGTGGCGTTTGGATTGATGAACTCGTCGCATCCGCTGCCCATGCTGTGATCGTTGTCCTCTCCAGCCAGATTTACCGCCGGGGCAAGATTAGCGCCCAGACCGCTGCCGAGATAGAAGCCCGGCGCCTCCTGAGCCCAGCTCGGCGTAGTGGTCCAGGCTGCCAGAATGACAAGAGCAGCGACACAAAGGCGATATCTGGGGCAGTCGCTTTTCCAGACAGTATTAATCTGCGAAGAGAGGTCCTGATTGCGGTTGCTCGCCCGGACGTTGCCGTTGTGGCGTCTGGGGAGAGAGGTGCGCACCGTCTTCTTCTGGGTTGCCATAGATGACTGTTTCGAGCAGGATTGGGCTTTGAGCGTGACGGTGTACCTTATGAACGGGAACTACTTAACAAATTTAAGCTCTCCACACAGGAGGTTTCAAGGAAAAAGAGTCGGTGTACCTTATAAATACTATTTGTGTATGTAATCTCATTGTATATGTAATCTCACCGCTGCCGTTTCGGTTTTGTTCTCCGGGCCACCCGCCGCTCAGCTCCGTCCGCCGCAGGCCGTGACGGTCTGGCCGGTCACGAAGCTGGAGTCTTCCGAGAGAAGGAACCGGATCACGGAGGCCATTTCCCCGGGCTGGGCTATGCGGCCCATGGGCGTGGAAGCGATGAGCCGGTCGATCATGCCCGGGTTGCCTGACCCGGCCAGGTCGGTATCGGTCAGGCCCGGGGCCACGCAATTCACGCGGACGTTATGGGGCGCGAAGGCCTCTGCGCAGTGCCGCGTGAGTGAAATCACCGCCGCCTTGGTCGTGGCGTAGTGGATCATGTCCTTCTTCAGGATGATGCCCGCGAGCGAAGCCACGTTGACGATACGGCCGTATCCACGTTCGATCATCTCGTTCTTCACCGCCCAGGTCGCCAGGAACACCCCGTCCACGTTCACCTCGAACATGCGTTTCCAGTCGGCGAAGGCGAGTTCCGAATGGGGCTGGTTCTTCGCGATCCCCGCGTTGTTCACCAGCAGGTCGACGGGTCCCAGGCGCGCCCGTACTTCCGCGGCCATCCGGTTCACGTCGGCTTCCGATGAGACGTCGGCCTGTACGATCATGCCTTCCGCACCGGCCTCCTCTACCATGGCGAGGGACGCTTTCGCCGCTTCCGCGTTGCGCGCGTAGTTGATCGCCACCCGGGCGCCGTGTTCCGCCAGCATGCGGCACGTGGATCGGCCGATCCCCCGGGAACCGCCGGTGACCAGGGCGGTGCGGTCCGCAAACTCCGCGGGCTTTTCGGACCCTGTCGATGCGTCAGCCATCAGCCGTACGCTCCTTTGCTGTGCCGGCCCAGCATGCGCTGCAGGCGGGGTGACGCCTCGGCCCACACGTGGCCGGGCATGCGGTAGTCTATGAAGGGGTGGAATTTCTGCGCGATGAACCGCTTGCTGTACGTGACGCCGGCCATCAGCCGGGTGCGGTCGGACGCGTTCGGCGCCCCGCGGTGCCAGACCTGGTTGTTAAACATGTAGGCGTCACCCCTCCGGACGAGAAAAGAGTGGGGCCCCTTTCCATCGAATGTGGGTCGGTCCTGCTCATGGGGCAGGTGCGGCTGGCGTCCCGCGAAATGGCTGCCGGGGACGACCTGCGTGGGACCGAAACACACTGCTTCCACATCGGTCAGCGGCGTGAATACCTGCAGGACAAAGCAGGGCGGGGGCACGGCGGGGTCGTGGCGCGGCACGCCGTCCGGCAGGGGGAAATGGACCAGGTCGTCCAGGTGCCAGCCGCCCGGACCGTCTGGGGCCGCCTTGGGATTGGGCGGCGTGTAGAGCGCGTTCTGGGACATGCAGTGGCAATCGTCGCCGAGAATGGCCTCCGCCAGGCTCGCGAAGGGCTCGCGAACAATCAGGTCGCGAAAGGCGTAGGAATACTCGAACATGCGCATCAGGCTGTTGCCGCGGATCTGGTCCCGCGCCGGTTCGTGCATGCGGGGATCGTCCCACTTGTGCTGCAGGTCCTTGCGCAGGGCCTCCACCTCGTCGTCTTCCATAAGTCGGCCGAAGGCGTAGTAGCCATCCCGCTGAAAGCAGCGGCGGATACGTTCGGTCTCCTCGTCGGTAAACCGCTCACCGGTCTGAATGGCGCTCAGTGCCATGGCAACTCCGGTGTTTGATTCAAGGTACGTGAGCCGGGGATCTTGCCGGGCTTAAGGATCGGGCCCGGATCCTGCCTACAGCCTGACCTTGGCCAGGTATATGTTCGCCGGATAGAGAAAGTGCTTCTCGCCCGTCTCCACTTCGTGCTGCGAGTAGTAGCTGAGCAGCAGGGCGCCGTCTTCATGCTGTACCGCGCCAACGTAGGAGGTGTCGCCGCCGGAGGGCAGGTCGAGTACGTGGACCACGCCGTCCTCCTCCACCCGCCAGATACTCGTGCGACGCTCGACGATCCGCCCGGGGTCGGCCGCGTCGTCTGGCCTGCCCGATCCGCCCGCTGCGTCCGTATCGCCCGCTGCGTTCTTATCGCCCGGTCCGCCCGACCCGCTCGGACCACCCTGCCCGCTCGGCCCGCCCGGCTCGCGCACGTGCTGCCGGCCGATGACGTATTCCCGTCCGCCGGCGACTACAAGCCGGGGCGCCGGAATCGACTCGCCGAGGTTCTGAAGCCGCCAGTCCGTGTAAGGTGGTTTCGCGACGGCTATGGTGAACCGGTTTTCGTCGCCGCCGCGGATGGCCACGCGCATGGTACCGGCATCAGTGATGCGGAAGGTGGCTTCGCTGCCGTTCCGCGTGACCACGGACACCAGTTCCCATACCAGCCCGTCCGTAGACTGCAATAGGTGAAGCTCGGTCGGTTTCAGGTTCCATTCCGATGGTTCGTTACCGTAGGCGAGCCCGTAAAGCAGGTCGTCAGCACGGTCATCGGCACGGCCGACGCCCCACAACCAGTACCCGTCCCGGTAAACTTGTTGTGGTTCCGTCCACGACGCGCCGTCCTCGCTGAAGGAACAGACGGACCGTATGAGGCGCGGTCCTTCATCGCCGTGCTGCACCGGATCCGGCCGGGTGACATTTCCGGCGTATACGAAAAGCCGGTCTTCCGTCGCGACCAGGTGGGGATCCCGGTCGTCGCCCGTGGTGTTGACCGGCACGCCTGCCCGATGCCAGTCCACCAGGTCGTCGCTGGCGATAACCACCGCTTTCCCCTCGGAACTCACGTGGGAAAGGCCGTTGCGGAAGCAGATGTAGTACCGGCCCTTGAAGAACTGGAAATCCGTAAAGGCGTTGTGCCAGCCGTCTTCGTAGATGCGCCGGACCCACTCGATTTTCGCCATGGTTCCCGTGCCTTGATTCAAAGTGTATCCGGTCGGTTCGATCGCTTGTTCGATGGCTATTATACTGCGGGGATTCGGGGGGTGCAAGAAGGAATGACGGGCCCGTCGGCGCCCCTGGCATCGCGCGGTCCTACCGCGTGAAAGCACGCAGGACGATGGCTGGAAACGGGATGTTTCCGGAAAGTCTGGCCACGATCGATTGCAGTTTGGATTGGGAAATGGAAGGATACAAGGCGGCAGCCGGATTCGAACCGGCGATCGAGGATTTGCAGTCCCGTGCCTTAGCCACTTGGCTATGCCGCCACGTCCGAAGGCGGGAGACGGGGCTTGAACCCGCGACCCTCACCTTGGCAAGGTGATGCTCTACCGCTGAGCTACTCCCGCTGATAACACGCAAACCTTCGAGAACCGTACTGCAAACATCCCCGAAAATATCTTGATCCAGCTGCCCGGTGTCAAGTGTTTTGTTCCCCCGCTCCGGGACATCGGGACTTGACCGGAGGCGGCGGCCGATATATGTTACGACTCATTAAAGCGTCCTGTAACAGCGACGTGCGAGTCGGAGTCCGATCCGCGGCTTCAAAGGGAGTTTCAGGACCGGCAGGCTATCGTGGATCGTCTTGCTTTCGTGTGCGCCATGGACAGTACGACCCTATTGCAGGAATTCGAAGACCTGGCGGAACGGATGTCGATCCGGGTCCGCTACGGCAAGCTGGACGGCGACGGCGGGCTGTGCCGGTACCGCGGCAGGTACCATATCGTCATCAACAAGCGGCTCGACACCGATGGCCGGATCAATCTCCTCGGCCGCGCCTTCTCCGAATTTCCCCTGGAAAACGTCTTCCTGATTCCCGCGGTCCGGGAAGCGATAGACCGCAACCGGTCCGGGCTTGAGGTCAGGGCCTGAGCACCCGCACGGGAACTGAATCTCCTTTGTAGTCCCACGACTTTTCAACTCGAGTCCTACTGATCCCCCGCCCTAGCGGCCTGACCAGTCGGTTCCGTCGACGCCGGTGGTTTCATGAGTCCGGTCTCTTCGGTTGCAGTCTCTCCGGGTGCGGTCCCGTTCGCTGGTCCGCCTGGTCCGCCTGGTCCGCCTGGTCCGCCTGGTCCGCCTGGCTCCAGCAGACCGGTCTCTTCGGGTGCGGCTCCGTCCGGCAGGACCATCTCCGTCCTTACCCTGGGATTCGTGCCCCGGACGGTCACGACCAGGGAGCGCTCCAGGTCCTGGGACAGCCGGCCCGTGCGGAAGTCGACGCGGATCTTTTCGATGCCCAGCGGCATGGGGAAAGCCGGCGGTGGTTTCGCTTCTTCGTCCGCGGTCGTATCAACCCCGGCTTCCGGTCCGCCGTCCTCGCCGGCCCCTGCGTGCGGAAGAACGGCCAGCCGTCCGTCCACGGAATCGGCCGCCGCCATCGCCGCCTGGACTTCACGCTGCTCCTGCAGCGCCGCGGCCTGTTTCATGAAGGGTGCCCAGACGGGTATGGCGCCCGAAGCGCCGGTGATCTCCTCGTCTTCCACGATGGACAGGAGGGGCCGGGCATCGTCGTATCCCACCCAGACGGATGCCGCGAGGTCCTTCGTAAAACCGTTGAACCAGACGTCCCTGGATTCGCTTGAAGTTCCCGTCTTCCCGCCGCTCGGGGCCGTGAAACCATACCTGTAGCGTGCGCCGACCCCCGTGCCGCCGCTTATGACCCCGCGCAGGAGATCGAGCATCAGGTAGGCGGACTGCTCGCTGATCACGCGACGCGATTCCGGTTCGGTTTCCTCGATCACCCTGCCCTCGGAATCTTCCACGCGGGTGATGACGTAGGGCCTGTGGTAGATCCCGCCCGTGGCGAACACGGAATAGGCGGAAGCCATTTCCAGGGGCGAGACGCCGTTGGTACCCAGCGCCAGGGAGAGTATGGGCTCCAGCGGGCTGGTGATGCCCAGGCGGCGGGCATACTCGATGACTGTCGAGGGGCCGACCTCGCTGACGAGTTTCGCGGAGACCACGTTGATCGAACGCATGAAGGCCCGCTTGAGGATGACGGACCCTTCGTACTCCCGGGTGAAGTTCTGGGGTTCCCAGAGATCTCCCAGTTCGGTGGTATAGGCCACGGGTTCGTCCACCACGACCGTCTTGGCGGAATAACCCAGGTGGTCCAGCGCGGCCAGATAGACGACCGGCTTGAAGCCGGACCCCGGTTGCCGGTTGCTCTCGACGGCCCGGTTGAACTCGCTCGCCGTGTAGTCCCGGCCCCCGGCCAGGGCCCGTACCGCACCAGTGCGCGTGTCGACGGCGACGAGCGCCGCCTCGAGCGCCTGCTTCCGCTCTTCCGACGTGGCCGTTTCGTAGGCCGGGTCGCCGACCAGCGAATCCACGTAGGTCATCCGGGTGTTGATGGTCTCTTCGGCAAGTTCCTGCAGGTCGAGATCCATGGCGATATGCACCGTGAGCCCGCCGTTGTAGACCAGGTTGCTGCCGAAGCGGCGGATCAGGAGGTCTTCGACGTAATCGAGGTAGTACGGCCCCCTGGCCGGGCCGATGCTCGTGCCCTTGAGCGTGATCTCCTGCTCCCGGGCCAGCGCGGCATCTTCCTCCGTGATGTACCCGTTGTCCATCATGCGGCGGAACACGGTCTCCCTGCGGCTAAGCGCACGGTCCATGCGGTAGTAGGGGTTGTAGTCGCTCGGCCGCTGGACCAGCCCGGCAAGCAGGGCGGATTCGCCGAGCGTGAGCTCGCTCGCGCGCTTGCTGAAGAACCGTTGCGCGGCCTCCTCCACGCCGTAGGCGTCGGCGCCGAAATACATGTTGTTGCAGTAGGCGGACAGGATCTCGTCTTTGCTGAACCTCGCCTCGATCTGCATGGAGGCCATGGCCTCGCGGATCTTGCGGATCCATACCTTTTCACGGGTGAAGAAGAGGTGACGCGCCAGTTGCTGGGTGATCGTGCTCGCGCCCTGCCCCAGGATCTCGCCTTCGCGGAGGTTGGTCACGAAGGCCCGGACGATGCCGGGCTTGTCCACGCCCCGGTGTTGGAAGAAATCGGCGTCCTCGGTGGCGATGATGGCGTCCCGGAACACCGGCGCGATCTCCTCCAGCGCGACACGGCGATGGCCGCCCAGCGTATGCACCAGGCGGGGATTGCCCTCCTGGTCTTCGGCGTAGATCCGGGTCATCTGTCCGAAGATGTCGTTCAAATCGTCCGGAAGGCGGGGAATGGACGGCACGGTGAGGTAGAACAGCACGACGGCCACGAGCGCACCGAACAGCAGTACGCCGAATCCTGCGTATACCACGCGCCGTATATACCTGAATGACCGCGCGATCGGGGTCTCCTGGTGTTCTCTTGATAAGTCCATCGCCTATCCCGGTCCGTCCGCGGTGGACGGATCAAAGCGCGCCGAGCGCCACGTACAGTTCCACGAACAGGTCCGCGGACACCGGTATGGTGACCACGGTGATCTGGCCGTCGACCAGCCGTTCGATCTGGATGATCCGCTGGTTCTCCGATACCCCTACCCGCTGCGCGGTCTCTTCCAGGTCCCTGAATTTGATCGGATCGATGATCTCGTCCCGCATTTCCATGTCCAGGCTCCGCAGCGTGTCGAAAAACACCCCGGCCTCGTACACGTGCTCCATGTCTTCGTGCATCCGTCCCTCGGACGCCGATGCGTACGCGTCGATGAGATCGAATTGCCCGGCCGATATGGGCATGCGGTGCAGGATGTAGTTGTCGTCGTCCACCATGTAGACCTCGCCACGGCGTATCCACCCCGGGCGGATGACGACCGTGCGCGTCCAGTCTGCAAGGGAATCGGGTTCGAAGGCCGCCTGTGGACGGGAAAGTGAATCCGCCCCCGCGGCAACGGGCGTGACCACCGGCTCATAGGGCCTGAAGCGTGGCCGGTCCGCGGTACGCGTCCCGGGAGGAGGGTCGGCGCCGGTCAACCATTCGGGCATGGCCAGGAAACGGTCCCGGGTCATGATCAGCTTGTGCCCGCGTTCCAGCCGGACGACGTCGGAGGGTATAGCGTACCCGGTATCCGTCCGGCCCGGATCCTCTCCCTCGTCCAGCGCGAACTGGCTGCGCTGCTCGATCAATTCGTTCGCCTTCTCCAGCGCCTGGTTGGTCCGGCTCTCCTGGTCGACGAACCGCTCCAGCCGGTCGCGGGAATCGTTGCGGGCGTCCATGTAGGCGCCGACGAACCGTTCGATGACATGCCAGCGCAATTCGACCAGGCCCACGGCAACCAGCGCGACGGCCAGCGACGCGATGAGCGCTGCGTGGATCACGTTCTTCATGACCATTCAACATAGCCAACAAGCTCGCCCAAGTCAAAGGAAAAGGCGGTGCGCCGGGCCCCGGGAGAAGCCAAAAAAGGGTTGACAGGACGGGCCTCGCGGGATAGAATCCGTCGACTGTCGGAAGGGAAATCCACGCCACGGATCCTCCCCTCGAATCCATCCATTTTCGGACGCCCGGGAGCACATGGACTACACCGCTGCCACGACCATCGGTGCGCTGCGCGGCATGGGATATCCGCAACGGACCGTCAAGGACGAGATGCGGGACAACCTGATGGTCAAGCTTGCCCGCGGCGAGCAGGTCTTTCCCGGTATCGTAGGATACGACGAGACCGTCATCCCCGAACTGGTCAACGCGATCCTGTCCCGGCACGACTTCATTCTGCTCGGCCTGCGGGGGCAGGCGAAGACCCGTATCCTGAGAGCCCTGGTCACGCTGCTTGACGAGTACCTGCCCGTGATCGCGGGCTGCGAGATCAACAGTTCGCCCTACGCGCCCGTCAGCCGGCGCGCCCGGGACCTCGTGTCCGAACACGGGGACGACACCCCCATCGAATGGATCGGCCGGTCGCGGCGCTACGGCGAGAAGCTCGCCACGCCCGACGTGACCATATCCGACCTGATCGGCGACATCGATCCCATCAAGGCGGCCTCCCAGCGGCTTCACTACGCCCACGAGGGCGTGATCCACTTCGGCATCATCCCGAGGATGAACCGGGGCATTTTCGCCGTGAACGAACTGCCCGATCTTCAGCCCCGCATCCAGGTCGGCCTGCTGAACATCATGGAGGAGAAGGACATCCAGATCCGGGGATTCCCGGTGCGGATCCCCCTGGACGTGATGATCGTCTTCTCGGCGAACCCCGAAGACTATACCAATCGCGGAACCATCATTACCCCGCTCAAGGACCGGATCGATTCGCAGATCCTGACCCACTATCCCGTCAGCCGCGAATACGCCATGGCCATCACCGACCAGGAGGCCTGGACGGAGCGGCCCGGCGGCGTGCGGGTCGACATGCCGTCCTTCCTGCGCGAGACGGTGGAGGAGATCGCCTTCCAGGCCCGGAGCAGCGAGTTCATCGACCAGACCTCCGGCGTAAGCACGCGCATGACCATCGCCGCCATGGAGAACCTGGTCAGCCAGGTCGAGAAGCGATGCATCCTGCAGGGCAAGCGGTCCGTCGTGCCCCGCATGTGCGACCTGTCCGCCGTGATCCCGGCGATGACGGGCAAGCTGGAACTCGTGTACGAGGGCGAGCAGGAAGGCGAGGTCAAGGTGGCCGAGGCGCTGATCGGCCGGGCCGTGAAAGAGGTCTTCGGACACTACTTCCCCGCGGTCTACGGCGAAGATGGCGAAGTCGATGAACGCGGCGCGTGCTACCAGGAAGTCCTCGCCTGGTTCGAAGAAGGACAGACCGTCGAGATTTCGGACACCATGGACGACAAATCCTATTATGGCGCGCTGAATGGCGTCGACGGGTTGCGGAAGCTGGCCGGCCGGCACGTGCGGACGGAAAACCGGGCGGAACTGTCCGTGGCCATGGAGTTCCTGCTCGAGGGCCTGCACCAGCATTCGAGAATCAGCAAGAACGTCGCCGACGGCCGGCGTTCCTACAGCGATATGATGGGCAGTCTGTTCGAAGGCTGAGCGGGGTTTTCGAGGTAGGTAAATCTATTGACAAATCCCCGTGCGCGCCTTATTTTTTTCTGTTTGTCCGGTAGGTAGAAGGGCCTTGTGGAACCGGGCGGACCAGCCTGGACCAGACTGGTATACGTTGTGGAGTAAACCGGGAGTCAGTCATTGAAAAACGTCAGGATCACACTTCCCGACGGCGGTCACATCGAAATGGAGCAGGGATCAACGGTCATGGACGCGGTGGCGCGCATTGGTCCCGGTCTGGGGAAGGCTGCGCTTGCGGCCAAGATCGACGGCGCCCAGGTCGACCTTGACCACCGGCTGGACGGTGACGCCTCCCTGGAGGTTTTGACCTTCAGCAATCCCGAGGGTAGGGAGGTCTACTGGCACAGCACGACGCACCTGATGGCACAGGCCACCAAGGAGCTGTTCCCCGAAGCGCAACTGACCATCGGTCCGCCGATCGATGAGGGATTCTATTACGACTTCGACATGCCGGAGCCGTTCACGACCGATGATCTCGAGCGCATCGAAGGCCGCATGGTCGAGCTGTCCCGGGCGGACATGCCCATCCGGCGCCGCGAGCTCTCCCGCGAGGATGCCCGCGCCCTGTTCAACGATCGGGGCGAGTCCTACAAGGTCGAGATGATCGACGACCTCGCCGCGGACGAAGTGATCAGCATCTACGAGCAGGGGGATTTCATCGATCTCTGCCGGGGCCCGCACATCCCGTCGACCGGAAAGATAAAGGCCTTCAAGCTGCTCAACGTAGCGGCCGCCTACTGGCACGGGGACGAGAACAACCAGAGCCTGCAGCGGATATATGGCGTGTCCTATCCCCGCAAAAAGGACCTGGACGAGTACCTGGAACGGCGCGCAGAGGCCGAACGGCGGGATCACCGCAAGCTGGGCAGGCAACTCGAGCTGTTCATGTTCCACCCCTCTTCGCCGGCGTCGCCCTTCTTCTTCCCGAAAGGCGCCCGGGTTTACAACACCCTGACCGACTATGTGCGCGAACTATATAAAAAGTATGGGTACGACGAAGTCATCACGCCGCTGATCTACGAAGCCGACCTGTGGAAGACCTCGGGCCACTACGAGCATTTCTGGGACGAGATGTTCACCATAAACGCCGACGACCGGGAATACGCGCCCAAGCCGATGAACTGTCCCAGCCACTGCCTCATGTACGCGGCAGGCCACCATTCCTACCGCGATCTGCCCGTCCGGTACGCCGATTTCGCCCGGCTGCACCGGCACGAACGTTCCGGGGTGACGGCCGGCCTGATGCGGGTGCGCTCCTTTGCGCAGGACGACGCCCACATCTACTGCCGCCCCGAGCAGATCGGCGACGAGGTCAATGATTTCATCAAGATGCTGACAGACGCTTACACCATGCTGGGCTTCGACGACATCGGTATCCACCTGTCCACGCGCTCGGACAAGCGCGCAGGTTCCGACGAGATCTGGGATCACTCGGAGGAGACCCTGGCCAGCGTGCTGGACGACCTGGGTGTCGCTTATGAAGTGTCGCCCGGCGAAGCGGCCTTCTACGGGCCGAAAGTGGATTTCTTCGTGAAGGACGCCCTGCAGCGCCCCTGGCAACTGGGCACATGCCAGCTTGACTTCAACATGCCGGAACTCTTCAATCTCGAATACATTACCGAATCCGGAAAGCCTGCCCGCCCGGTGCTGATCCACCGCGCCATGCTCGGCAGCCTGGAACGGTTCCTCGGCGTGTACATCGAACACTGCGCCGGCGCATTCCCGACCTGGCTCGCGCCGGTCCAGGTCGTCGTGATCGGGATTTCGGAACACCAGACCGAGTACGTCCGCGACGTGGCGCGCAGGCTCGAAGACGCCGGATTCTGGGTCGAGACGGACGTGAGAAACGAGAAAGTAGGGTACAAGATCCGCGAGGCAGAGACGAAGAAGATCCCCTTCATGGCCATTGCCGGAGCCCGTGAGATGGAGGCCGGCGACGTGTCCGTACGCCGTCACGGCAAGGGTGACCAGGGGAACATGCCGGTGGATGCCCTGATCGGCGCGATTGAAAAAGAAATCGACCGGACCGTCCGGACAAGCCGGACCGTCCAGGCGGCGGAATGAATCGAAGGCACTAGGATCCGGGAGGAAAGCCATTCAAAAGAGAACCGTCAGAGTCAACGGAATGATTCGCGTGCCCCAGGTGCGGGTCATCAGCGCGGAAGGCGAGCAGGTCGGCATCATGGAGACCAGGGAGGCCCTGCAGCTTGCGTCCGGCGCCGACCTCGACCTCGTGGAAGTGTCGCCCGATGCCCGCCCGCCCGTCTGCAAGATCATGGACTTTGGCAAGTACAAGTACGAGCAGAGCAAGCGGGTGAAGGAATCGCGCAAGAAGCAGCACGTGACGCAGCTGAAGGAAATCCGCTTCAAGACGCCCAAGATCAGCGAACACGACCTGGAGTACCGGGCTAACCAGGCCCGCGATTTCCTGACCCACGGGAACAAGGTCAAGGTGTCCGTGCGGTTCTGGGGTCGTGAGATGACCCACGTGGAACTGGGCCAGCGGAAACTGGAGCACATGGCGCAGATACTGGAAGACGTGAGCACCGTCGAACAGCGGCCCAGGCTGGAAGGCCGCAGCATGTCGCTGGTCCTCATGCCCAGGTAAATACGCCCAGGTAGACACCAGGAGTAGATCATGCCTAAAATCAAGACGTTGAAGGCTGCGGCGAAACGCTTCAAGAAGGTCGCCTCCGGCAAGTTCAAACGCAGCCATTCCCACGCGACCCACAATAAGTTGTCCAAGAACGGCAAGCGCACGAGAGGCCTCCGCGGCACCGCCATGGCGAGCAAGGCCGACACGCCGCGCCTCAAGCGGATGATGCCGAATTAAATAAGGAACAGTACACATGCCACGCGCCACAAACGCCGCCGCCTCGCACAGGCGGCGCAAGAAGACCATCAAGCTGGCCAGGGGATACTGGGGCCGCCGCAACCGGCTTTACCGGACGGCCCGCGAAGCCGTCAACCGGGGCTGGGCCTACGCGTACCGTGACCGCCGCCGGCGCCGGCGTGATTTCCGCCGTCTGTGGATCACCCGGATCAACGCGGCGGCCAGGCTCAACGGCCTTACCTACGGCCAACTCATACACGGCATGAAGCTGGCCCGGATCGAAATCGACCGGAAACTCCTTGCCGAACTCGCCGTCAACGATCCGCCCGCCTTCGCCGTGGTGGCAGACGCAGCCAAAGCGCAGGTCTCCTGACGCTAGACCACCGTAGACCGCTGAAGGACCGGGACCGGACCATCCATGGTACAGGAAGCAGAAGCGATTGAAGCCCGGGCGCTGGAGGAAATCGCCCGCGCCGCCGACCCGTCGGACCTGGAAGATATACGCATCAGGTTCATGGGGAAGAACGGCGAGCTGACCCGCGTTCTGCGGTCCGTGGGCAAGGCCGATCCCAAAGATCGCCCCCGCATCGGCCAGCGGGTCAACCAGGCCAAGAAGACCATCGGAGAAGCCCTGGAAGCGCGCAGGGCGGAGTGCGAAGCGGGAGGGGAATCCGCGGCCGGCGCCCTGGACGTCACGCTGCCGGGACGCCCCCCGCCCCTGGGAAGCAAGCATCCGCTGACCCTGATCCGCGAGGAAGTCACCGAGATCTTCCGGGACATGGGCTTCTCGGTGGTGGACGGTCCCGAGGTGGAGTGGGACTACTACAACTTCGAAGCGCTGAACATCCCGCGCGACCACCCGGCCCGGGATACCCAGGACACCTTTTACCTCGGCAGCGACATCGTGCTCCGGACCCATACCTCGCCGGTGCAGGTCCGGGTCATGGAACAGCAGAAGCCCCCGGTGCGGGTGATCGTGCCGGGGCGCACCTACCGCCACGAGAACCCCGACGCCACCCACGCCTTCACCTTTCATCAGTGCGAGGGCCTGTACGTGGACAAAGGGGTCACGATGGCGCAGCTCAAGGGCGACATGACCTATTTCGCCCAGCGGCTCTTCGGCGGGAAGGTCAAGGTCCGTTTCCTACCCGATTTCTTCCCCTTCACCGAACCCAGCGTACAGTACGACTTCTCCTGTGTCGCGTGCGGCGGCAAGGGTTGCCGGATCTGCAAATACACGGGATGGTTGGAGATCTCGGGCGCCGGCATGGTCGACCCGGCCGTCTTCGGATTCGTGGACTACGATCCGGAAGTATACACCGGCTACGCCTTCGGCATGGGGCTGGACCGTCTCGCCATGTTCAAGTACGGGATCGACAGCATCCACATGTTCCTGGAGAACGACCTGCGCCAGCTCGAAGGCATCTGAACGCGGTGCGTCCGTGAGCGCGCCGGAAGCGAGCGCGCCGGAAGCGAGCGTGCCGGACGTCCCGGCAAGGAGCCAGGCGTCTCCGGCAAGGAGCCAAGCGTCCCATGGTGATTAAAGTACCCCTTTCGTGGCTGCAGGCGTATTGCGACGTCCCGTGGCCCGTCGAAGAGTTGGTGGACCGGCTGGTCCTGTCCGGCCTGGAGGTCGACGGCGTCGAAACGGTCGGCAGCGACTTCGACGGGTTCGTCGTCGGACACGTGGAGCGCGTGGAACGCCATCCCAACGCCGACCGCCTTTCCCTCTGCACCGTGAACGTGGGCGGCGAGTCCCTGCAGGTCATCTGCGGGGCGCCGAACGTGGCCGCCGGCCAGAAGGTGCCGGTCGCGCGGGTCGGCGCGGTGCTGCCCGGCGGGATGGAGATCCGGAAAGCGAAGATCCGCGGGGTGGAGTCCTTCGGGATGATCTGCTCCGAAGCCGAACTGAACCTGTCCGACGACCACGAAGGCATCATGGTGCTCGATGCCGGTATCGAGCCCGGACAGCCCCTGAAGGACATTGTGGGCGGACCGGAAACGGTGCTGAGCATCGACGTGGGCACCAACCGCCCTGACTGCCTCTCGCTGGTCGGCGTGGCCCGGGAGATCACGGCCCTGTCGGGCGGCGAACTGCGCATGCCGTCCGGCGGCGTCGATGAAACGGGTCCGCCTGTCGATACCCTGGCCAGCGTCCGCGTCGATGCTCCCGATGACTGCCCCCGGTTCGTGGGCCGCGTGATCACCGGCGTCCGGATCGGACCTTCGCCGGACTGGCTGAAGCGGCGGATCGAAGCCGCGGGGATCCGGTCCATCAGCAACGTGGTCGACGTAACAAACTACGTCATGCTCGAAATGGGACAGCCGCTGCACGCCTACGACCTGGACCGGCTGGCGGGCCAGGGCATCGTCGTCCGCCGCGCCGGGGAAGAGGAGGCCTTCACCACGCTGGACGGGGTGGAACGCACCCTTGACGGCGAGGTGCTGATGATCGCCGACCACGAAACGGGCATCGGCGTCGGCGGCGTGATGGGCGGACTGGATACCGAGATCACCTCGGAAACCGACCGGGTCTTCCTGGAAGGCGCCTGTTTCGACGCGGTGCGGGTGCGGCGGGGTTCGAAGGCGCTGCAGCTGCAGACGGACGCGTCGCGCCGGTTCGAGCGGGGCATGGACCCGGAACTGCAGGGCGAGGCCGTGGGCAGGGCCGCGGGACTGATCGCCGAGGTGGCCGGTGGCGTAGTGGCGGAAGGCATGATCGACGTCCGGACCCCGGCCGGTCCCGACCCGGCGATCCGGTTGCGCGCGAGCCGCGTGAACGGGCTGCTGGGTACCGGTCTGGACCGGGACGAGATCGCCGCGCTGCTGCGCCGGCTGCGGTTCGACGTGCGGTCCGATGGCGCGGATCTCGAGGTCGGCGTGCCGTCTTTCAGGCGGGACGTGTCCCGCGAAGTGGACCTGATCGAGGAGGTCGCCCGTCTCTATGGCTACGACAAGATCGAACCGGCGGCTTCTGTGCCTCCCCGTGACGATTCGACCGAAGCCCGGGAACGGGAGGAAACCCGCCGGAGCCGGCAGGACGACCAGCGCCGCCTGCGCGATGCGATGGCCGGATTCGGCTTCACGGAGGTGGTCACCCACAGTCTCCTGCACCCGGACCTGAACCGGCTCATCGATCCCTCCCGACCCAGCGTCATGATCGACAATCCCCTGAGTCCCGAGCTTTCGGCCATGCGCACGAGCCTGGCGGCCTCGGTGCTGGGCGTCGTGCGCTGGAACGCCAATCGCAAGGTACGGGACATCCGGATATTCGAGGCCGGGCGCGTCTTCTGGGCGAAAGAAGAAGGCCTTCCCGACGAACCCGAACACCTCTGTTTCGCCGTCACGGGGCAGCGCCACAGCCCGCACTGGGACGGCCCTCCGGGGGCCTTCGATTTCTACGATTTGAAGGGTCTGGCGGAAGCGCTGTTCGGCCGGTTAGGACTTGACAGCGTCGAAACCGTCCCGTATGATAAAGTCGATCCTCTATTCGATGAGGACCGGATCGGCGAACTGCTCGCGGACGGGGTGCGGACCGGTCGTTTCGGCGCGGTTTCGCACCAGGTTCTCGACCACTACGAGATCCGGGAGCCCGTATGGATGGGGGTAATCGACTGCGGCGTCCTCTTCGGCCAGGCGTCCGATCGAAGGACCTATCGCGCGCCGCCCAAGTACCCCGCGGTCGAGAGAGACCTGGCTATTGTCGTGCCCGAAGAGGTTACTCATCGGGACATACTGAAAGAAATCCGCGCGTGTAGCGGCAACCTCCTGGAAGCGGTCGAACTGTTCGACGTGTACCGGGGAACGCAGATCGCGGCCCATAGCAAGAGCATGGCCTACGCCATGCGGTTCAGGTCCGGAGAACGGACGCTGACGGACGCTGAAGTCACACGGCTTCAGGACAAGGTGCTGCGCCGGCTGGTGAGCCGGTACCGGGCGGAACTTCGCTCCTAGCGTCGTCGAGACGCGCTGGAATACACCTTTGCGGAGGAATTCATGCAAGAACAGTCCATAGAGCTGCTGCTGGGCCGGATCGAAACAATGATCGACCTGATCCAGCGGCTGAAGGATGAGAACGCGGACCTGCGCGGCCGGAACCAGAACCTCGAAACGCAGGTCCAGGAACTGCAGCAGCAGCAGGAGCAGTCGGTTACCTCGAAGGAAGAACTGGAACAGGAAAACGAAGCGCTGCGCGTCAAGCAGGACGACATCAAGGCGCGTATAGACACGATGCTGTCGCGCCTGGACGTCATCGAGTAAGATCAGTCCGGATCAGTCCGGATCAGTCCCTGTTTAGTCCGCCGCAGTTCGCCTGGCCCCCGGCATGCGTTTCCGGGCCGGTTGCTCACCGGGATGGACCCATTATGGATGACGAGAAAGTCACCGTACGCGTCAACATCTGCGGAACCGAATATCCGATCCAGGCGGAAGAGGAAGCCGAGTACATCCAGCGGATCGCCGCCTATGTCGACGAGCGCATGCGCGAGGTACCCGTCAGCGTGACGATGCAGTCCCTCACCAGCGTGGCGGTCCTCACGGCGATCAGGATCGCCGACGAGTTGCACAAGGAACGTGAAAAACAGCAGAACCAGGTCGTATCGGAGTCCATGCATCACGACCGGATCGCTGAGATGATCCGGCGCATGGACGAGTTGCTGGAGCACCAGGTTCCTGAACAGGATGACGATAAGGAAGACCATGACCGATCTTGTTAAGGAACGGACCATGTCCGGAACAACCGTCATAATTGAAGAAGGTGGCTGCCATTATGCTTGTGACGATCAGTCTCTACGCCGGCACCGCCCTGATCATGTTTCTCTTTGGATGGTTCATTCGAAAGCGTGTCGAAAAACGTAAGACGGACAGTATGGAGCGCTTGGCAGAGAGCATCCTAGCAGAGGCGGTGGAAGAAGCTGAAACGATAAAGAACACGGCCAGGATCGAAATGGAGGAGGAGTCCTACCAGGCCAAGGCGAAATTTGAGCGAGAAAGCAACCAGTCCCGCCAGGACTTCCAGCGCGTCGAAAAACGGATCGCGATCAGGGAGCAGAACCTGGAGCGCAAGGCCGACTACGTGGCCAAGCGCGAAAAAGGCATTCAGAAGCACCTCCAGTCGCTGCAGGAGCGGGACGAGAAACTGGTGGAATCCGAAGATCGGCTGGATCAGCTGATCAGGCGCCAGACCGAACAGCTCGAGCAGTCCGCCGGCATGACGACGGAGGAGGCGAGAAAGGCGTTGCTCAGCAACATCGACGCCCGGATACGCGCCGAAGCCGGCCAGCAAGCCCGCAGCATCATCGAAGAAGCCCGCCAGAACGCGGAGGTCGAAGCCCGGGAAATCATCACGCACGCGATGCAGAAGTACACGCTGGATCACGTGACGGAAACGACGACGTCGGTCATATCCCTGCCCGATAACGAAATGAAGGGACGCATCATCGGGCGCGACGGACGCAACATCCAGGCGTTCGAAATGTCCACGGGGATCGACGTCATCGTCGACGACACCCCCAATGCCGTCGTCCTCTCCGGGTTCAACCCCATGCGCCGCGAAATCGCGAAGCTCTCCATGGAGAAGCTCATCCAGGACGGGCGAATCCATCCCGGATTCATCGAGCAGGTCGTCACCAAGACCCAGGAAGAAATCAGCGATCTGATCCAGGATACGGGCGACCAGGTGCTCTTCGACCTGGGCATTACCGGCGTCCGTCCCGAGCTGGC
Source organism: Gemmatimonadota bacterium (assembly GCA_026705925.1). GTDB lineage: Bacteria > JAAXHH01 > JAAXHH01 > JAAXHH01 > JAAXHH01 > JAAXHH01. The sequence goes on along the minus strand of JAPOZT010000017.1, from coordinate 55,519 downwards.
CATGCTGCTCGGGCAGCTGAAGTACCGGATGACCGGCGGCCAGAACGCGTTGCATCACTGCCGCGAGGTGGCCGAGTTGGCCGGAATCATGGCGCAGGAACTGGACCTGGACGTGACCCTGGCCAGGCGCTGCGGACTGCTGCATGACATCGGCAAGGCCGTGGAAGGCGGTCCGGAAGGCGCGCACGGGGAACTGGGCAGATCGGTCGCCGGGAAGTACGGAGAACCGGCCGAAGTGCTGGAGTGCATCGACGCCATCCACGAAAACCCGGAAGAGACCACCCCCATGGCCGTGGTGGTCAGAACCGCCGACGCCCTCTCCATGTCCAGGCCCGGCGCGCTCAGGGAACCACTGGAAAAGTACGTCCGTCGGCTACGGGAGATGGAGCGGCTGGTGAGTTCCTTCGACGGCGTATCCAGGGCCTTCGTCATGAAGGCGGGAAAAGAAGTGCGTGTGATGATCGATCACGAGGAAGTCGACGACCTCCGCGCGGTCCAGCTCGCCACGGAAATCGCCCGTAAGATCCAGGCCCGGATGGAATACTCGGGACAGATCAAGGTGACGGTCATCCGGCAGACCCGGGCGGTCGAAATCGCCAGGTAGGGAAATTGCCGGCAAAGCGGAGAGGAAGGCCAGGCTTGGTGAAAGAGAGCGACAACGGCGTTCTGACCGTTACCGAACTGACCGCGGGGATCAAGACGCTCCTCGAGGAAACGTTTCCCTACGTGTCGGTATCCGGTGAAATCTCCAACTACAAGCGGCACTCGTCAGGTCATGCCTACTTCTCGCTGAAGGACGACCGCAGCCAGTTGCGCTGCGTCATGTGGCGGTCGGCGAACCGCAAACTGACCTTCGAACCAGAAGACGGCATGGAGGTGCTGGCGCGGGGCGCACTTTCCGTCTACGACGTGCAGGGACAGTACCAACTCGTCGCCCAGCAACTAAAGCCCGTCGGCGCGGGTGCGCTCCAGGCGGCCTTCGAGCGGCTGAAGGCCAAGCTCGAGAAAGAGGGCCTGTTCCGCGAGGAACACAAGCAGGCGCTGCCTTCCTTCCCGGAGCGGGTGGGCGTGGTCACCTCCGCGTCCGGCGCCGCGATCCGGGACATCATCCAGGTCCTGCGCCGGCGCGCGCCCTGGGTCTCGATCATCCTGAGGCCGGCACCCGTACAGGGCGAAGGCGCCGCGGCGGAGATCGCGGCCGCCATCGAAGAGCTGAACGACCACGGCGCGGTGGACGTGCTGATCGTCGGCAGGGGCGGCGGATCAGTGGAGGACCTGTGGGCGTTCAACGAAGAAGCGGTGGTCCGGGCGGTCTTCCAGTCTCGTATCCCGGTGGTCTCGGCCGTGGGACACGAAACGGACTACACGCTGACCGACTTCGCGGCCGATCTCCGGGCCCCCACGCCGTCAGGCGCGGCCGAAATCGTCGTCCGCGACCTGCGGGAGTTGAAGGACCGGTCGGAGGCCGTGTTGAGACGTCTCTGCGGAAGCATGACGGGGTACCTGGACCGGTCCCGCCAGCGCGTCGCCGCGGCAGTGACCAGTTACGGACTCAGGCGTCCCGTGGACCAGATCGGCCAGTACGCCCAGTTCACCGATGAACTGACCCGCCGACTGGCCGACCGGTGCTTTCACGACCACGAGACACGCGCACAGCTGGTCGGCGGACTGGCGGGACGGCTTCAGGCCCTCAGTCCGCTCTCGGTCCTGGAACGCGGATACGCCGTCTGCCAGCGTGCGTCGGACGGGCGCATCGTCCGCGACGCGGATGAACTCAGCGTCGACGACCGCGTGAACGTACGCCTGCGCAAGGGCGAAGCGTTCTGCAGGGTCGAGCACCTGCATGACGGGGCGGAGACTTCCGGGTCCGCCGCCCGGGGGAAACGGCGCGAGGAAGCGCCGGCCACCTTCGGCCTGTTCGAAGACTCGAATAACACCGAACCTGCCTGACCGACGGGATACCGAGAATGAACGAAAAGGAAAAACCGACTTTCGAGGAGGCGCTGAAGCGTCTCGAACACATCGTCGAACGCATGGAACAGGGCGATCTCCCGCTGGATGAATCGCTCGCCCTCTTCCAGGAGGGCATCGAGCTTTCCCGGATCTGCACCCGGCAGCTGAACGCGGCGGACGAACACGTGCGCAAGCTGGTGCGCGTGGAGAACGGCCGGTTCGTCATCGAGCCCTTCGAGCCGGAATCGCCGCCCGGCCAGGGCACGGAATCGCCGCCTGGCCAGGGCGACGACCTGCAGTTCTAGATTCCGGCGACCTCCATCGAGCGTTCCCGGCGGGACGGGTCCGCACCAGATGACTGGCGTCATATATGACCGATACCCCGGGAAGGCAGGACTTCCTCGACGCGCTGGCCGTGCGCAAAGAATGGGTGCGCGCGTACCTGGAGCAAGACCGCCGCAAAGCGCTGTTCGTCCCGGAGGACATACACGACGGGGTGTTCAGCTACCTGAAGGCGTCCGGCAAGGTGCTCCGTCCCTGCGTACTCTACTTCTCCTGCGGCGCCGTGGGCGGCCGGGAGCAGGCCGCAACGCCCGCGGCGGTCGCGGTGGAACTGTTCCACACCTGGACCATCGTGCATGACGACATCATGGACCGCGACGCGCTGCGGCGCGGCACGCCCACCGTCCACGAGGAGTTCCGGAGGCGGGCGCTGGCCGGCGGGGCCTTCGACGATATTGAAGCCGCCCACTACGGCTTGTCCATCGGGATCATGACCGGTGAGGTCCAGCACGGGTGGGCCACCGCGCTCCTGACTGAACTGTACGACGCGGACGCGGACAACGGCGAGGTGGTGGTCGCACTCATCCGCTACCTGGAGACGGAAGTCCTCCTGACCCTCGTCGGCGGACAGGCGCTGGACATTCAGTACGCCAAGGCGCCCATGGACAGCCTGGACGAAGCGACCGTCATCGACATGTTTTGGCGGAAAACCGGTGCGCTCTACGCCTTCGCGGGCGCGGCCGGCGCGATGATCGGCCTGAATACGCCGGACCGAAACCACCCCATGGTGCGGGCGATTTCATCGTTCACCGGGCAGTGCGGCGTGGCCTTCCAGCTGCAGGACGACATCCTGGGCCTCACGGCCGACGAGGCCACGCTGGGGAAACCGGTGTGCTCCGACCTGCGGGAAGGGAAGCGCACCCTGCTGCTCGTCTACACCTACCAGAAGGCTTCGGACGCCGAGCGGCGGTTTCTGCTGGAAGTCGTCGGAAAACCGGAGGCTACCGACGGGCAGATCGCGGAGGTCCGCGACCTCATCCTGGCCCACGGCGGTCTCGACCACGCCCGGACGCTCATGGAACGCCGCGTGACCGATGCCATTCGAGATCTCGATGCCGTTCCCGACTCTTCTTATAAGGAGTACCTGATCAACTGGGCGGAATACCTGATCGGAAGGACCTTTTGATGAATCGCGTGGGCGTCATCGCCAATCCGGCACGGCCCGTTATCGCCGGCCTGATCCCGGAACTCGTGCGCCTGGTTTCGTCGCGGTCCGGAAAGCCGACGCTCTCGGCCGATCTGGCGGCCACGGTCGGTGATGAGGAAACCCGCGGGGAGTGTGTGATCGTGGATTCGGACGACCGTGCCGTGGAGGACGTCGACTGGGTCATCGCCATCGGTGGGGACGGCACCCTGCTCAAGACCGCGCGCCTGGTGGGCGCTTCCGGCACGCCCATTCTCGGCGTAAATTCCGGAAAGCTCGGCTTCATGATGCAGACGACGCCCGGCGACCTCGACGACGCCCTCGGACGCGTCTTCGACGGGCGGTACACGCTGGACAAGCGGCTGGTCCTGCATGGACGGATAGCGAACGGGACACCGGTGGACGCGGCTGGTGCCGGAGTGGACGCGGCCGGTGCCGATGCGGGCGAGGCCGGTGCAGGCGTGGTCACGGCTGCCGCAGGCACGTTTTCGGCGCTGAACGACATCGTGATCGACAAGGGAGCGATCTGCCGGGTCATCGAACTGAGCATCTATATCAATGACGAATATGTCAACGACGTCATGGCCGACGGGCTGATCGTGTCGACCCCGACCGGCTCCACGGCCTATTCGCTGGCGGCGGGAGGCCCTATTCTGGCGCCTGACATGGAAGCGATCGTCGTGTCGCCCATCTGTCCGCATACGCTCTCCAACCGCGCCATGGTGCTCGCCGCCCGGGACCGCATACGGATCGAAGTCCGGGCGGACCATCCCGATCTCCTGCTCACCGTGGACGGCCAGGAGAACGTGGTGATCCAGCCGGGAAGCACCGTCGAGCTTTACCGGGCGGACCACACCATACACCTGATCCGGTTCACGGATCGTTCCTTTTACGATGTCCTGCGCACGAAGCTGAAATGGGGGGAACGCTGAACATCCCGGTCAGCATGGACCGGCCCTTACCAGACGGGTCCCGTGCGGTCCCGCCGTTCATTGTTGTAGCCTATGCTCGCGAACCTGAGGGTCAAAAACTACGCGCTTCTGGACGAGGTGGACATCGAGTTCACCCCCGGATTGAACGTACTCACGGGTGAAACCGGTTCCGGGAAGTCCATCCTGATCGGCGCACTGGGACTCATTCTCGGCGGCCGGGCCGCGTCGGACACCATACGGAACGGTGCGCGGTCCGTGGTCGTCGAGGGGCTCTTCGAAGGGGAGCGCGACCCTCAGCTGCGGGACCTGCTGACGGAGATCGGCGTGGACCCGGAGGAGGATGGGCTGATCATCCGGCGGGAGGTCAGCCGCGACGGACGCAACCGGTGCACGATCAACGGCAGCCTGGTCACCGTTTCCGTCCTCAGGAGACTGGGCGGCCTGCTGGTTGACCTGCACGGACAGCACGATCACCAGACGCTGCTGAACCCGCGGACGCACCGGGACTTCCTGGATGGTTTCGAGGACGTCAGAACGCCGAAGCAACGCGTCGCCGAAGCCTACCGCCGGTTCACGGAAAGGTCTGGGGCCCTGCAGAAACTGGAGGAAGAACTCGCCGCCACCCGTGAACGGGAGGAACTCTACCGCTTCCAGCTCGACGAACTCGACCAGGCGGACCTTTCGCCCGGTGAAGACGAGGAACTGGAGAGGGAGCGGACCGTCCTGGAGCACGCGGAACAGTTGATCCGGGTCGCTTCCGAGGCTTCCGAGGCGATTTCCGAAGGAGAGGAAGCGTTCGTCGACGGACTGGTCCGCGTCATCCGCGCGCTGGAGGAAGCGGAGCGTATCGACCCTTCGCTGGGCGAGGCCCTCGAAAGCGTGCGCACCGCGCGCTACCAGCTCGACGACTGCACCGATTTCCTTCGGCGCTACCGCGACCGCGTCGAATACGACCCGGCGCGCCTGGAAGAGGCGCTGGACCGGCTGGATCTCATCGGGCGGCTCAAGCGGAAATACGGCAGCACGATCGAGGAGGTCGCGGCCCATCGCGAACGGATCGCCGGGGAACTGGGCCGGATGGACACAGCCGACGAACGCCGGAGCGGCCTGCGCGAGGAGGTGGAAGCGGCCCGGCAGGAATTGGCCGAATGTGCGAAAGCCCTGTCGGACCGGCGTAAACAGGTTGCCCGCAAGCTGGAAGGCCGGGTCGTGGCGGAACTGGCGGAACTGGGCATGGGAAAGACCGGCTTCCAGGTCGGGATCGCGTGGCAGGAGTCCGATGACGGACCGTTGCGGATCGACGGACGCCGCTACCGTGTGGACGCCCACGGATTGGACCAGATCGAATTCCTGATATCGCCCAATGCCGGGGAGGTCCTGAAACCGCTGGCGAGCATTGCCTCCGGCGGCGAGATCTCCCGCATCATGCTGGCGCTGAAGGTGATCCTGGCCGAATCCGACCGCATGCCGACACTGATATTCGACGAACTGGACATCGGCATCGGCGGACGCATCGCAGAATCGGTCGGCCACCGCCTGAAGCTGCTTTCCCGGGACCATCAGGTGCTGTGCATCACCCATCTTCACCAAGTGGCGTGCTGGGGCCGTACCCATTTCACCGTGCACAAGCAATCGGCCCGCGGCAGGTCGATCACGCTGGTCGATCACCTGGACGAGGACGGCCGGGTCCGGGAGATCGCGCGCATGCTGGCCGGGGAGACGGTGGACGCCATGGCCCTCACCCACGCCCGCGAGATGCTCCGGCGCACGGCGGCCGCGTGAAACTGGCGTGCCTCGCGCACCCGCGACGCCCGCGAAGGACGGTGGCATGAGTGCGGACTCCGAAGGGAACGGAAGCCAGGGACGGTTCTGGACGCCGCCCAACGTGCTGTCCCTTTCGCGCATTGCCGCCGTTCCTTTCATCTACTGGAGTTTCGCCGGGGATGCGCGGCTGGTCCTGTACGCGCTGGTCGGGTGCGCCTTTCTGACGGATGCGGCCGACGGTTACCTGGCGCGCCGCTTCCGCTGGGCATCCAGGTGGGGGCTCGTGCTCGATCCGCTGGCCGACAAGATCCTGGTCGGCAGCCTGTCGGTCTTTCTGGTCCTGTTCCGGGAATTCCCGCTGTGGGCGGCCGCGCTGATCATCGCCCGCGACCTGTCCATTCTGATTGCGGGCGCGTACCTGTATCTCAAGCCCGGGAACGTGATCCTGCCGGCCGACCGGGTCGGCAAGCTGACCACCCTGGCCATGGGCGTCGCGCTGGTCCTCTACGTCGTGGATTGGCAGCCATACGGAACGTGGGCCCTCTGGGCGGCCCTCTGCTGCGTGGTCGGATCGGGCCTGCACTACATCCTGGAATTCGCGCGGCGGGAAAGAACGGTCACATGAATCGCGGGGCACCGAAATGGGTGGTCACGGGTTGGCATCACCTGTCGTTCGAGCGACCGGAAGACTGGAGCATCGGCGCGGTATCGGGCGATTTTTCGACGGGCTATCTGCGGCTCGACGATTCGGAGATGCCCCGTTTCGAGCTGAGATGGGAGCGAACGCGCGGCCGGGAATCGGCCGACCAGGTGGTCGCAAGGTATCTCAAGAACCTCGCCGGGAAGGGCGGGAAGAAGGCGCCGCCCGTCAAGGTCCGGCGCGACCTGGCGCTCATCAAGGACGAGACTGTACTGGCGGACCGGACGGTGGAGGGGTTTCACTGGCGGACGGAAGGACCCGAGCCTCTGCAGGCATACGGCTGCCTGTGGATGTGCGAAATCTGCGGCCGCACGGTCTTCGCCCAGGTCCTCGGGCGCGGGGGAGAGTCCATGATGACCCGGGCTTCGAGATTGCTGAACACCCTGGACGACCACGCGCGCGGCGACACCGCTACCTGGGCCGTGTACGGGCTGCGCATCGAGCTGCCGTCCGACTGCGTCCTGAAGCAACACTCCTTCATGACGGGCCGTATCGAGTTGACTTTCCAGCGCGGCGGCGCCAGATTGGAACTGTCAAGAATGAGCCTTGCCGAAATGCACCTGGAGGGCCGGACGTTCCCGGACTGGTTCCAGGACACCTATGGCAGCGAAATCGACGTCTGGATCGACGACGCCGGTCCCACGGGCGGACATCCGTCCATCGGCGGGACGGGCCAGGGGGTGGATCCCGAGACGGAGCACAGCCGCATGGCGTGGCTGCCGTGGCGGCGACCGCGAAAAAAACCATTGAGTTGTCGCGGCTGGCATTGTATCGATGGCAATAGGATATACGTGCTGCGACACCTGGACGAATCGCACCGGCCCGAGTTTCTGGACGAAATAGCCGGTACGGTGGTCTGCCACTGATCTCTCGGGAAGGGTCGTCCATCATGCAATTGTTTCGAAAGAAGCCGCCCCCGCTGCCCCGAAGGGAGTTGTTGCGCGCGAAGCCGGTTCGCAATGAGAAGCTGACCTGCGAGGAGAACTCCGACGGGGAGATCGTACTGGGCATTCCGAGGCGTAAGACCTGGTGGATCAACACCATGTCCCGGATGTTCTACGTACCGAGCCGGCGGACGGTGGTGCTGGACCGGATCGGTTCGTTCCTCTGGGGGCTATGTGACGGGCAGAATTCGGTAGACCACGTCATATCGACGATCCGGACCGAGTACAAGCTGGAACGCAAGGAAGCGGAGGTCTCCACGCTGACGTACCTGAAACAACTCACGGAGAAGGGGTTGATCGGACTGGCCGTGGCAAACAGAAAAGGAGAAAGGAACGCATGACGACGGAATCGGCCGCGATGGCCGGCACGACGGAGAAACAGATATCGCTGCCCCTGTCCAAGGCAATCGAGATCAGTTTCCGCAGCCTGAGGATCCGGTTCTGGCGGTCGCTGATCACGATCGGAGGCATCTTCTTCGGCATCGCCTTTCTCATGTCCATCCTGACCAGCGCCTCCATCAACGAAGCGCTCGTGGAAGGCGGTTCCCCCCAGGTCCGGGCATTGCTGGAACAGAAGGGCGCGGACGGCGATTCGGCGACGCAGCAGGTATGGCTTGTTTCCCTCTCTCTGCTCGTGTGCGTCGTCGGCATCACCAACGCCATGCTGATGTCGGTCACCGAAAGGTACCGTGAAATCGGAACCATGAAGTGCCTGGGGGCCCTGGACAAGTTCATCATACAACTTTTCGTGCTGGAATCCACCTTCCAGGGACTGGTCGGATCGGTAGGCGGGGTCATCATGGGCTGCCTGTTCATGCTGATCTCGATGATGACCTCCTATGGATGGGATCCCCTGGTGCTGTTTCCGGTACTGGAGGTGGCCCAAAGCGGCCTGTATTCGCTCGGTGCCGGACTGGGGCTCGCCATCATCGGCGCGCTGTATCCCGCGTATCGGGCATCCCAGATGCCGCCGGCCGACGCCATGCGCACGGAAGTCTGACGAGGGAATACAACCGGAACACTTAGCTGGATGGATTCAAACCGGAAGTCGACCTGAAAGGGGCGGGAAATGACTGAAGAGCAGACCGCGGTAATGGACGCGCCGGACACCGAAACCCAGAATATCGTGCGCACCCGCGGGGTCAAGCGGGTGTATCAGATGGGCAAGCTTTCCCTGGAGGCGCTCAAGGGCATCGACATGGAGGTCCAGCGCGGGGAGTACATCTCCATCATGGGCCCGTCGGGCTCGGGCAAGTCCACCCTGTTCAACATGATCGGCGCGCTGGACAAGCCCACGGAGGGCAAGGTCTACATCGACGAGGTCGACGTCGCCCAGCTGGACGCCTACGAACTGGCCTGGCTGCGGTGCCGAAAGATCGGCTACATCTTCCAGACCTTCAACCTGATCCCGGTCATGACCGCCCTGGAGAACGTCACCCTGCCGATGATTTTCGCCGGCCTGGCGACGGACGAGGCCATCGACAAGGGTGTCGACCTGCTGACGCTGGTGGGACTCGGCGAACGGGTCCAGCACAAGCCGCTGGAACTGTCCGGCGGGCAGCAGCAGCGCGTCGCCGTGGCCCGCGCACTGGCCAACGATCCGGCCATCGTCCTCGCGGACGAGCCCACGGGCAACCTGGACCGGAAGACGGGACGGGAGATCATCGAGCTGTTGCGGGAACTGAACCAGGAAAAGCAGGTGACGATCATTTCGGCGACCCACGACCTGAAGATGCTGGACGTTTCGGACCGCATCCTGTGGGTGCAGGACGGCAGGATCACCAAGAACCAGCGGCGCGACGAACTGGATCTGGACCTGGGCCAGATCGGCGCCGAAGAAGAATAGTACGGTTTAATGGTGGGATTGAATTAAGGCGTTTATGGTGGCTGACGCGCGCCTCGACTCGGGCGCTTCATCAACTCGAGTCTGCCGGTGTCAGGCGACGCCCGCTCCGCAGCACTTCTTGTACTTCTTCCCGCTGCCGCAGGGACAGGGCGCGTTGCGGCCGATTTTCTGTTCGACCCTGACCGGACGGGACGGGTCCCTGTCGGAATGGCCGCCGCGCCGTCCGGCCCGCCCTGACCGACCGGCCCGCCCGCGTTGCTGGACGCCGGCCTCCGCATCGGGATCTTCGGTGGCCGTGCCGGCCATGCCGGCCATGGCCGGGGCTTCCTGGTGAATCGCGCGCATGTTGGTCGGGGTTTCCTGGCGCGGCATGCGCGTTTCGGCCAGTTCGGCATTGAAGACGGTCTTGACGATCTCCTCGTCCAGCCGGTCCCACAACTCCTCGAACATGGCGTAGGCTTCCTTCTTGTACTGGATCAGGGGATCCAGCTGGCCGTAGGCGCGCAGGCCGATGCCCTCCCGCATACGGTCGATTTCGTACAGGTGTTCCTGCCAGGCGTTGTCGATGACGTGCAGGGTGGCGAAGCGCTCCAGGTCGCGCATCAGTTCCGGCGAAGGCGCCAGGGCCGTTTCCTTCCGCTCGTAGGATTCGAGCATCTTCTCGTCGGCCAGTTCCACCAGTGATTCCACGTTCAGGTCCGCCATTTCGTCTTCGGCCACGGCCACGGCCACGTGGAAGTTCCGGGCCAGATCGCCGCTCAACCCGTCCAGGTCCCAGTCCTCGGGATAGGTCTTGGGATCGGTGTATTCCGCCACCTTCCGTTCCGCCACGCCGCGGATCATCTCGACGACGTCTTCCCTGAGGTTCTTACGCTCCAGGGCGAGCAGGCGGCGGTCGTACACGGCCTCGCGCTGCTGGTTCATGACGTTGTCGTATTCGAGCACGTGCTTCCGCATGTCGAAATGCTGGGCTTCCACCCGCTTCTGGGCCCGTTCGATGGACCGGGTCACCATGGAGTGCTCGATCACTTCACCATCCGGTATCTTCAGGCGGTCCATGACGGAGGCGATGCGCTCGGAGCCGAAGAGCCGCATCAGGTCGTCCTCGAGCGAGAGGTAGAACCGCGACGAACCCGGGTCGCCCTGGCGTCCGGAGCGTCCGCGGAGCTGGCGGTCGATGCGCCGGGCTTCGTGGCGTTCCGTGCCGATGATGTGGAGACCGCCGAGATCGACTACGCCGGTGCCGAGCTTGATGTCGGTGCCCCGGCCCGCCATGTTCGTGGCAATGGTCACCGAACCGGGCTGGCCGGCCTTCGCGATAATCTCGGATTCCTGCTGGTGGAACTTGGCGTTCAGCACGTTGTGCTTGATGCCCCGGCGCTTCAGCATGCGGCTCAGCGTTTCCGAGGCGTCGACGGAGGTGGTCCCGATCAGGATGGGCTGGCGCTTTTCGTTCAATTCCTCGATTTCATCGATGACCGCGTTATACTTCTCACGGCGGGTACGGAAGACCACGTCGTCGTGGTCGGTGCGCCGGACCGGTTGGTTGGTCGGGATCTCCACCACGTCCATCTTGTAGATTGCGAAGAACTCGCTCGCTTCCGTCACGGCCGTGCCGGTCATGCCCGCCAGCTTCTCGTACATGCGGAAGTAATTCTGTATGGTGATGGACGCGACCGTGCGCGTTTCCTGCTCGATCTTCACGCCTTCCTTGGCCTCGATGGCCTGGTGCAGGCCCTCGGCCAGCCGCCTGCCGTACATGAGCCGGCCCGTGAAGGTGTCGACCAGGACGACCTTCCCGTTCTCGATGACGTAATCGATGTCTTTTTCGTAGATCGCATAGGCCTGGAGCAGCTGATGCATGTTGTGGATGCGTTCGCTGCGTTCCGCGTATAGTTTCTCCAGCTCGGCTTTCCGTTCGCCCTGCTGCTCCTCGCTCAGACTGGCGTCCGACTCGATTTCCACGATGCCTTCGCCGAGATCGGGTATGATGAAGAGTTCCTGCTCGCCCGGTGAAAGGAGCTCCCGGCCCTTCTCGTTGATTTCGGTATGGCGGGTCTTCTCGTCGACCGTAAAGAAAAGCTCGTCGTCGAGCACGGGCATCTTCTTTTCCCGGATGTAGTCCCCCTCCACCTGCTGGATGAGCTTCTTGATGCCGGGTTCCTGCTGCAGTTTGAGGAGTTTCTTGTTCTTCGGCATGCCCCGCTGCGCCTGCAGCAGCTTGATCCCGGCGCTGTAGTCGTCCTCTTCGTTGTCCAGCATCTCTTCCGCTTCCGAGACGATCTTCGCCGCGAAACGGGTCTGGGCCCGCACGAGTTTCTGCACGTCCGGCAGGGATTCGGCGTACTTGCCGGTATTCGACTCGCTCACCTGGCCCGCGATGATGAGGGGCGTGCGCGCTTCGTCGATCAGGATGGAATCCACCTCGTCCACGATCGCGTAAGGATGCCCCCGCTGCACGCGGTCCTCAATACGCCACTTCATGTTGTCCCGGAGGTAGTCGAAGCCGAATTCGTTGGTGGTCCCGTAGGTCACGTCCGCCTGGTAGCCGGCTTTCTTCCGTTCCACGTCGGGATCGTTGTTCTGCAGGCACTCGACCGTGAGCCCGAGAAACTCGAAGACCGGTCCCATCCAGGCCCGGTCTCGCGTGGCGAGGAACTCGTTGTGCGTCACCAGGTGGGCGCCGCGTCCGGTCAGGCCGTTGAGATACATGGGGAAAAGGGCCACGAGCGTCTTGCCCTCTCCCGTTGCCATCTCGGCGATCTTGCCTTCATGCAGCACGATTCCGCCGATGATCTGCACGTCGTAGGGCGTCATGTCCCACACCATGTCGCCCTGGCCGGGGACGAACCACGACCTGCCGATCATGCGCCGGCAGGCTTCCTTGACTAGGCCGTAGGCCTCGGGAAGGATGTCGTCCAGGTCCTCGCCGTCCTCCCACCGGGCCCGGAACTCCCGCGTTTTCTCGGGGAACTGCGCCTCGTCGAGCGTCTGGTATTCGTCGGCCCATTCATTGACGGCCTCGACGAGCGGTTCCATCCGCTTGACGTCCCGGTCGTGCTTGGTCCCGAAAGCGCTGGCGATCAGGTTCTTGATCGGGGTGAGCATGGTATCTGGTCCTTGGTTCGGCGCCCCGCGGGCGTGCGCTGCCGGAAGCCAGTCCGGGCTGGCCCGGGCTCGACCGGCTTGACCGGCGTATTCTCCAACCTTGAAACTTAAGGGAGCGGCCGGATCGGGACAACTCTTTTCTTCGCAACGGAGCAGTCCGATCGGGGCTTCCGCCATCCATGAAAAAACCCCGGCGGGCAGGCGTGCGCGCCGGGGTTGCGTGCGGTATTCAAGCGGCAGGACATGCCCCTGTCAGTCGTCGTCCCGGAGGTAGGGGCTGAGCTTGCCGCTGCGGGTCGCGTGACGCAGACGCTGCAGCGCCCGTTCCTTGATCTGGCGGATCCGTTCCCGCGTCAGGCCGAAACGGATGCCGATCTCCTCGAGCGTGTGGGCCCTTTCCGAACCCACGCCGAAGTACAGGCGGATCACTTCCGCCTCCCGGGGCGGCAGGGTGTCCAGCACCTTGCCGACGTCCGACTTCAGGAACTGCAGCATGGTGCTCTCGTCCGGTGCCGTCTGCATTTCGTCGGGCAGGAGGTCGAGCAGGCTGCGGTCGTCGTCGTGATTGAAGGGTACGTCCAGGGAAATGCAGTGGCTGAACGAACTGAGGGCCTCGTTGATCTCTTCGACCGAAATATCCATTTCCTCGGCGATTTCATCGATATCGGGCTTGCGGCCGAGTTCGTGCTGCAAGTGCTTCGAGGTCTGTTTGATGCGGCGAAGTTCTTCGGAGCGGTTGACGGGTACGCGAACGGTCCTCGACTGGTTGGCGATGGACTGTATGATGGCCTGGCGTATCCACCAGACGGCATAGGAGATGAACTTGTAACCCCTGGTCTCGTCGAATTTCTTGGCGGCGCGCATGAGGCCCATGTTGCCCTCGTTGATCATGTCCAGCAGGGGCAGGCCGTAGTTCTGGTACTGACGAGCCACGCTGACGACGAACCTTAGATTGGCCTTCACCAGCTTGTCCAGCGCATTCTGGTCGCCCTGCTTGATCAGTCGGGCCAGCCGCACTTCCTCCTCGGCCGTGATCAAGGGATACTTGGACATTTCGGCCAGATAGCGGTACAGCGCCTGTTCGTACCTGGCCCCGTTTCCATAGGATTCCTGGTATGATGTGCCGATCTTGCCTCACCTCCCCTTCGCGACATGCGCAATGCGCTTCGGTCCCGTCCGCTCCGGCCTATGCGGGCCCGTTTCCTGTTACCCCGTGATCGAATGTGATGTGAACGGTGTGCTGAACGATGCGTGCCATACAGGGTCCTGTAAAAGCTGTCCAGAATACGCGAGCGGCAAAGACGCCATCGTCAGACAGACGGAAAGGACATTCCGGCGGGTGCGCGTTCGAAAAAGAATCTGCGTCGTTGCTCAAGCCAGTGGAAACCGGGAAGGATCGCCGTCGAATACGACCGCAATCCAAACATGCACGGACCAGGAAAAAAACAAGACAAGGCCTGACCCGGACAAACGGTCCCAGTGTGAACAAATTACACCGAAAAGGCCGTCAAGTCAAGTGTTTTCCCTTTAGGATTGACAGGCGAAGGGCCGGTGGATAAATTGGCACTGGCGAAATCGGACGCCGACCCCACGAACGGAGATCCTTCCCGCGAAGGAAACGACTGCGGATGACCGCGGAATCGATGACCCGGCGTATTGCCGTCGTGAACAGAAAAGACGTGGTGGACGCCGTGGGCGAAGGTCTCCGCGGCGATATCCTCGACCTGGGCATCGGGGGCGTCGAGGGCGTTCGGCACGTCCGGCTCTACGCGCTCCACGGCGCCTTGTCGGCCGCCGAACTGGACCGGATCACCTCCGGTCTGCTCACCGATCCGGTTACCCAGGAACATCTCGAAATCGCCGACGCGGGCCTGCCGGTCGCGCCCGGAGAGTGGGGCGTGGAAGTGTGGTTCAGGCCCGGGGTCACCGACGCCGTGGGCGAAACGGCGTTGAAAGGCAGCCGCGACCTGGGCGTCGCGGGGATTGAATCGGTGGACACCGGGCGGGGCTACATCCTGGCGGGTACGCTCATCCGGCCGCAGGTCGACACCATCTGCCGTCGGCTGCTGGCCAACGACGTGATCGAAAGATACGCATGTTACGAAGGGGGCCAATGACCTTCGAGGCCGACGACACGGTCGAGACCTTCTCCCTGCTGAAGGCGACCGACGATGAAATGACGCGGCTGAGCCGGGACGGCATGCTGGCGCTCAACCTCGAGGAAATGCGGTCGATCCGGCGTCATTTCGACGGGCTTGGCCGCGATCCGACGGACGTCGAAATGGAGACGCTGGCCCAGACCTGGTCCGAGCACTGCAAGCACAAGGTCTTCAACGGGGTCATCGACTACGTATCGGGCCGGAAGACGGAGCGCATCGACAACCTCTTCGCCCGCACCATCAGGAAGGCCACCGAAGATATCCGCCGGGCCCAGGGGCCGAACGACCGCTGCGTATCCGTGTTCGTCGACAACGCGGGGATCATCGAATTCGACGAGGACTTTCATCTCGTCTTCAAGGTAGAGACGCATAACCATCCTTCGGCGCTGGATCCCTACGGCGGCGCCAACACGGGCATCGGCGGGGTCATACGCGATCCGCTCGGGACGGGCCTGGGCGGCAAGCCCATTTTCAACACGGATGTCTTCTGCTTCGCGCCGCCGGACTTCCCCTACGACGATCTTCCGGAAGGCGTCCTGCACCCCAAGCGCGTCTTCAAGGGCGTCGTGGCCGGCGTCCGGGATTACGGCAACCGCATGGGCATACCGACCGTCAACGGGGCTATCCTGTTCGACGAGCGGTACCTGGGCAACCCGCTGGTGTACTGCGGCACGGCCGCCATCATTCCGGTCGACCGGTGCGAGAAATCGGCCGAGCCCGGCGATCTCGTCGTCACCATCGGCGGGCGGACGGGCAGAGACGGGATCCACGGGGCCACTTTTTCATCCATCGAGCTGACCGACGCTTCGGAATCCACCGCCACGCAGGCCGTTCAAATCGGGAATCCCATCGAGGAGAAGAAGATCCTCGACGTCCTGATGCAGGCACGGGACCGCGGGCTCTACCGGAACATCACCGATTGCGGCGCCGGCGGGTTCTCGTCGGCCATCGGCGAGATGGGAGAGGATACGGGCGCGGAAGTGCACCTGGAGAAGGCGCCCTTGAAATACGGCGGCCTGAAACCGTGGGAGATCTTTCTCTCGGAATCCCAGGAACGCATGATTCTGGCCGTTCCCCCCGAGCATATCGAGTCCTTAAGGGACCTCTGCGCGAGCGAAGATGTGGAGGCCTCGGTGATCGGCGAGTTCACCGGCGACCGGCGGCTCAGGGTCACCCACAAGCCCGATGCGGGAGAAAGCCGGATCACCGTCGCGGACCTGGACATGGAGTTCCTGCACAGTGGGGTGCCGCGCATCGTCCGGACAGCCCGGTGGGATCCTCCGGACCATCCCGAGCCTCCCGCGGCCGGCCGTCCCGATCCCGCGCAGAGCCTGATCCGGTTGCTGTCGTCCTGGAACGTGGCGAGCAAGGAGTGGGTCGTCCGCCAGTACGATCACGAGGTACAGGGCGGAAGCGTGCTGAAGCCGTTGCAGGGCGCGCGCAACGACGGTCCGGGTGACGCCGCCATCGTGCGACCCGTGCTTTCGTCGGACCGGGGCGTCATCGTCGCCAACGGCATCAACCCCTCCTATGGCGACGTCGATCCGTACTGGATGGCGGCATCGGCTATCGACGAGGCCCTGCGCCAGATCACCTGTGTCGGGGGCCGTATCGACCGAACCGCGCTGCTGGACAACTTCTGCTGGGGCAATCCAGACAAGCCGGACCGCCTCGCCGCGCTGGTCCGCGCGGCCAAGGCCTGCTACGACGTGGCGGTCGCCTACGGCACGCCTTTCATCTCGGGGAAGGACAGTTTTTATAACGAGTTTTCCGACGGCGAACGGACCATCGCCATCCCGCCCACGCTGCTCATTTCAGCCATCTGCGTGATGGACGATGTCCGCAAGGCGGTCAGCATGGACGTCAAGGCGCCCGGAAACAGCATCTACGTCGTGGGACGCACGGGCGACGAACTGGGCGGTTCCCGGTACTACCGCATGCTCGGATACATCGGCCGGAACGTGCCGACCGTGGACGCCGCCGTCGGGAGCGGGACCATGAACCGGTTGCAAGAAGCCATATCGCAAGGCCTCGTGGCAGCATGTCACGACTGCTCCGAGGGGGGCCTCGCCGTGGCCGCTGCGGAAATGGCCTTCGCGGGCGGATATGGCATCGCCCTGGACCTGGACGCCGTGCCCCGGGATCCGGCAGCGGACCGCGACGACACCGTCCTGTTTTCCGAATCGAACAGCCGCTTCGTGGTGGAAGTGCCCGGGGGCCGGGAAGCCGACTTCGAAGCCCGGATGGAAGGAAGCCCGTTCGGCCGCGTAGGGACGGTGACCGGTGAAAACCGATTCCTCGTGCGCGGAATGGGCGGCGATGAGATCGTTGATGCGGAACTGTCCATATTGAAGGAAGCATGGCAGCGGCCCCTGCGGTGGTGACGCCGCGCGGCGGTCCGGCCGGCAGCAGCTCGGACAGCGGCGGCCCGTCCAGCGGTGGATCGTCCAGCGGTGGACGGGGCGCCGCCGGTCCATCCTGCTGGTCCTTTCCGATTTAGGAGCATCCATGTCCAAAGTCTCGGTCCTGATACTGCGCGCCGCGGGGATCAACTGCGACGAGGAAACGGCCCACGCCTTCCGCCTCGCCGGCGCGGAGCGGGTGGATCCCGTCCACATCAACGCCTTTATCCAGGGGCGCCGTCGCCTGTCCGAGTACGACGTGCTGGTCCTGTCCGGCGGGTTTTCCTACGGCGACGATCTCTCCGGCGGCAAAGTGCTCGCCAACGAGATGCAGTGCAAGCTGATGGAGGACGTGGAAACGTTCATCAGGGCAGGCAAACTCATCCTCGGCATCTGCAACGGATTCCAGGTGCTGGTCAAGATGGGGCTGCTGCCCCAGACGGAACCGGGCGGCAGGCGTCAGGAAGCGACGGTGTTCTACAACGACTCCGGCAAGTTCGAGTGCCGTTGGGTCTACCTGCGCAGGAACCCCGACAGTCCCTGTGTCTTCACCCGGGAAATGCCGGAGACCATCTACATTCCGGTGGCGAACGGGGAAGGCAAGGTCATGCTGGCGTCGGAGGATGTGCGGGCAAGGCTGGGACCGGGCGGTCACGTCGCGTTGCAATACGTCAACCCGCCCTGGGTCGGCGACGAGGCGGCCAATGGAGAGGTATCCAGGTTGGCCGCCGGGCAAGCCGACGGAGAAGTCGCAGGGCAGGCGACGGGTGAGACGGCCTATCCCTGGAGTCCCAACGGCTCGGTGGATGCCATCGCGGGGATCTGTGACGCCACGGGACGGATCTTCGGGCTCATGCCACATCCGGAGCGGTACACCCACCCGACCCATCATCCCCGGTGGACCCGGGAGGGAGGCAGGGAGCCAGACGGCCTGCATATCTTCCGTAACGCCGTGAACTATGTCCGCGGGGCCCACTAGCTGTCGATGGGAGCGCACTTGAATGAGCTTCCCTCCCTTCACCCGAGCCATCGAACGCCGCATGTACGTGATCGGGATCCTCCTGGTCCCCGTCGCGCTCTTCGTGCTGCTCAGCCTCGTAACCCATGCCGAAACCGACTATCCCAATTCGAGTCGGAGTCCGGGTGAAGTCACCAACCTGGGCGGCCTGCCCGGCGCCCTGGTATCCTACGGCGTGATGCTCGCCCTGGGATACGGAGGATACGTCGTCCCCGTCCTCATCGGCCTGCTGGCCTTGAACCGGATCCGGGGGCAGCATCCGGTGAGGCTGCTCTGGCAATCCGCCTGGCTGCTGGTCCTCGTGGTAGCCGGGATATCCACGGGGAGCCTGGTCCCGGTCCTTCCCGAGTTCCTCAGGTTCAAGATTGGCGGTGTACTGGGGTTCTACCTGGGCGGAAAGATGGCGGGTGTACTGGGCGTGGACCGTTCACTGATGCTGGGCGGTTCCCTATTCCTGGTTGTCCTGGTGGCCATGTTTTACCTTTACCTGGTCAGACGAAGAAGACGAAAAGCCGTCCGGCGGCGTAACGCCTGAACCGGAACGCGGGCAGGAACTGGCTGCAGGATCCTGGTATCGATTCCGCTCCGTTCCTGCCTTTTTGGAATTAAGCCATCATGATGCGATGCTTGCCGGTACTGTTCGTCCTCGTTGCTTCCTATGCTTACGGCGGTCCCCCGCCCGATCAGCAACCGGTGCAGGGGACCGTTCCCGGCGGCGAATCGCGGATTTCCGGCGGCGCACCGGGGATTTCCGTCCGTCTTCAGAACGAACTTTTTACGCTGCCTCCCGATGAGAGGCTGAAGGTATGGGTCTACCTGGTGGACAAAGGGCTCGACCCGGGGGCCGGAATCGACGCTGCACTGGCGGCCGCCGAGGACCGCCTGTCGCCCCGGACCCGCCAGCGGCTGCTGACAAGAAGCGACCGTTTGGCGGGATGGGAGGATATCCCCGTCCACGTCCCCTACCTTGAGCACATACAAGCGGCGGGAGGCAGGATCCTCCAGGTGTCCCGCTGGTTGAACGCGGCGAGCGTAACCATCCCGGCCGGAGATATAGACGGCCTGGCCGGCCAGCCCTTCGTGCTGAGCATCGACGCGGTCGCCAGTCTCGGTCTTCCGCGCCCTGTCCCGCCGCAAAGTCCCGGCCGGGTGGAAACGGACGCCAGGCTCAGGGCGGTCCAGTCCAACCGCCTCGACTACGGTCCTTCCTTCATCCAGCTGAACCAGTTGCACGTACCGGAGCTCCATGATCTGGGACTTACCGGAAACGGCGTGCTTGTGGCACTCTTCGACACGGGATTCAGCCTGGATCACGTGGCGTTCGACAGTCTGAGAACCCGGGTGGAAGCCCGTCGAAACTTCCTTCGCGACGAAACCGGGTTCACCGACCTGGAGGACACGGGTCACGGTACGGCAGTGCTTGGTACGATCGGTGGATACGCGCCCGGTCATCTGATCGGTCCGGCTTTCGGCGCCCGTTACCTTCTTGCGAGCACGGAGGCCGTGGCCTTCGAGAGGGAAGTCGAGGAGGACTTCTGGGTGGCCGCCATGGAATGGGCGGACAGTCTGG
Organism: Gemmatimonadota bacterium; assembly: GCA_026705925.1. Classification (GTDB taxonomy): domain Bacteria; phylum JAAXHH01; class JAAXHH01; order JAAXHH01; family JAAXHH01; genus JAAXHH01. The sequence continues at coordinate 35,637 of JAPOZT010000017.1, read as the reverse complement.
GCGCGGACGTAATCAGCAGTTCACTCGGATACCTCGACTGGTACACCTATGCCGACATGGACGGAGAGACGGCTGTCATCACACGGGCGGCGGCGACGGCGGTGCGCCGTGGCATCGTGGTCGTGAACAGCATGGGCAATGAAGGCGACTCCCCCTACCAGAAGATGGTGGCACCCGCCGACGCGGAGGGCGTGATTTCAGTGGGCGGCGTCGATGCATCCGGCGAGCGCTGGATCGCCTCCTCCATCGGTCCAACCTTCGACGGCCGCATCAAGCCGGATGTGATGGCCATGGGGGAAGACGTCTACACGGTACATACGTACATCATCGATGATTATACTCACTTCAATGGCACATCCTTCTCTGCGCCCCTGGTGGCGGGCGTCGCCGCGCTGCTGCTGGAAGCCTACCCCCACTGGACGCCCGATAAGGTGCAAAGGGTACTCCGCCGGACGGCCGGCCAGGCCGCCGCCCCGGATACGCTGAAAGGGTATGGCATCGTCCATGCACTGAACGCCCTTATGTCCGAATCGCGGGGAGTCGTGCGGTCCTTCACGGCCGAGGGCGGACCGAGCGGTGTGTTCCTCTCCTGGACCGCGGGGCTGGAAATCAACCTGCTGTCCTACCGGATCGAACGCAGGGACTACCCCGATGGATCATTCGGCGTGCTGACCTCGGTACCTGTAAACCGGACCGGGGACCATCCTCAGGATTCGAACGCCTACAATTACACGGATACGTCCGCGCAACCGGGGACGTCCTACGAGTACCGGCTGCTGCCCGTGGGCCCTGCGGGACTGGCATTGACGGCGGAACCGGTCGTTTTGCGTATAGATAATGAGTCCGGCGCGACCGCCGGCCAGGTGGCGGTGCTGTATCCGAACGCGCCGAATCCCTTTGCCGCCAGCACGAACATACGCTTCGAACTGTCGGAACCGGTCCATGTTACCTTGACGATTTACAATCTGCTCGGCAGGAGGATCCGGGTGCTGGTCGATGAAACACACGGGCCGGGCAGATTCGTGCGGACCTGGAACGGCATGGACGGCGATGGTCGAGCCATGCCCAGCGGTGTGTACCTGTACCGCATGACCGCGGGCGGCATCGAGCAGAATGGCAAGATGATGCTGCTGCGTTAGGGGCGGCGCGCAGCTGCGTCAGGGGTGGCGTGCAGCCTGGTCGCGACACACGGTTTCGGCCTGGAGAGCTTCGATAAAGAGGTTGACATCCAGACAGGCTGTGGGTATATATCTTAAGCAGCAATCAACAAGCATTTCCTGTCATGCGAGACTGATATAAGTAAACTTAAATTCAAGTACTTACGCCACTTGCAAGGGGGTTGGACATCATGGTCACCGTGACGGACGTTGCCGCCGACAAGATCAAAACCATGATCGAGGACCAGGAAAATCCGGATCTCGGACTGCGCGTCATGATCTCCGGTGGGGGATGTTCCGGTTTTCAGTACAAGCTTGCTTTCGACAAGAACGCGACCGACAACGACCAGATTATCGAGCAGAACGGCATCAAGGTTTTCGTCGACAACAAGAGCGCCATCTACCTGATGGGTGCGGAACTGGACTATGTGGAAGGGCTGATGGGCGCCGGGTTCAAGGTCAGCAATCCCAATGCCAAGGGCACCTGCGGCTGCGGCGAGTCGTTTTACGTATAGGTCCGACAGGCGCGGGTACGGCCCCGCGCATCCCAGGCGGACCGGACAGCCCAGGCAGTCCGTAAACGCGGATCGAGCACTTTGGCTGCGGAAACCGAAATCCCCCGTGACGCGCTGACCGGTATCCGCCACGTCATTGCCGTGGCCAGCGGCAAGGGCGGCGTGGGCAAATCGACGGTAAGCGTCAATCTGTCCCTTGCCCTCGCGGAAGCGGGCCATGCGGTCGGCTTGCTCGACGCGGATATATACGGCCCGAACGTGCCCCAGATGATGGGCGTTTCCGGGTCCCTCGAGAAAGATCCTTCCGGCAGCATCAAACCCGTTGTCAAGCATGGTATCCGGCTGGTCTCCGTCGGTTTCGTCGCGGGGCCGTCCGATGCGGTGATCTACCGGGGTCCCCTGGTCGGCAAGATGGTGAAGAGTTTCCTCGGCAATGTTACCTGGGGGGAACTGGACTACCTGGTGGTCGATCTGCCGCCCGGCACCGGCGATGCGTCGCTGACCCTGGCCCAGTCGGTCGAACTCACCGGAGCCGTCATCGTCACGACCCCCCAGCAGGTCGCCCTGTCAGACGTGCGCAAGGCGATCGCCATGTTCCAGCGGTTGCGGGTCCCCGTGCTGGGCATCGTCGAAAACATGAGTTATTTTCTCAACGCCGCGACGGGTGAACGGACCCACATCTTCGGCCGGGGCGGCGGCGCTGCGTTGAGCGATGAGCTGGGCCTGCCCTTCCTGGGTGAGATTCCCCTTTCGCCGGCCGTCTGCGCGGGAGGTGACGCGGGAGAACCGATCTTCCTCGATCATGGGAACGCCGTCGAAACGGCGGCCTTCAAGGGTGTCCGAGCGGCCGTCGAGGCCGAGATCGAGAACCAGCCGGCGCCGCTGCCCGGTCCGGTCCGGACCTGATGCTGCGGCTTCCACGGGCCGTCTACGAAGGCATGGCTGCCCACGCCGTGGCGGAGTATCCACGGGAGTGCTGCGGGTTCCTGACCGGTACAGACGGTCTGGACGGTCCAGACAGCCCGGATGATCCAACCGAGCCAGTGGACCCGGTAGACCCGGTAGACCCGGTCGAATCGGTAGACCCGGAATCCTGGCGGGTACACCGGTGCAGGAACATCCAGGACGAGTTGCACGCGAAAGATCCGGCGGAACATCCCCGGGACGCCCGCACCGCGTACGCCTTCAGCCGGGAGGACATGGAGCGGCTGTTCTTCGGGAAGTTCGACCCTCCCGGTGCGCGGGTCCAGGGATTCTATCATTCCCATCCGGACGCGCCGGCGTACTTCTCGGAGAAGGACCGGATGGATGCCCTGACCGGCTGGCTTGACCCGGAACCCGGCTACCTGGTCCTTTCCGTCACGAAGGACGCCGTAAGCGATATCAAGATGTTCCGGTGGGTGGACGATGAGACGGGATTCGAGGAACTGCCTGTGGAACTGGTCTGATGCGCTAGCGGAGAAAGACGCATGAAAGAGGTTTTCGACGAGGTTGTAAACGTCCTGTCGCGGGGCGAAAAGGCGGCGCTTTCAACCATCGTGTCGAGCAAGGGCTCGCTGCCGATGAGCAAGAAGGCGAAAATGCTCGTCAAGGGGGACGGCTCGTTCACCGGCACGGTGGGTGGCGGTTGCCTGGAAGCCGACGTCTGGGCCGAGGCCCGCGAAGTCATGGAACGTTCCGCCCCCAGGCTGCAGCACTTCATCCTGACCGAGAAGCACGCTGGCGACGAGGGATTGAACTGCGGCGGCAACGTGGAGATCTTCACGGAGCCGATCCGGACGGGCCCCATGCAGGAGATCTTCGAGGCGATCCGCGGGCTTCACGACGCGCGGGGCATCGGGCTCCTGGCCACGCTGGTGTCGGGCCGGGCCGGAGCGGAAGCCGGAAAGATGCTGCTCACCGATACCGGCGAGACCGTCGGCACGCTCGGAGACCCCGCCCTGGACGACCGTATACGACTGGATGCGGACCTGGAAATCACCGAGAACCTGTTGCGGGTGGTCACGCTGGAGCACGAAGGCGTGGAGACCCGGATCTTCCTGGAGTCCATCTGGCCGGCGCCGCAGCTTTTCCTTTTCGGCGGCGGCCACGTGGCCAGGGCCATTGCCCGGCTTGCCGACACCGTAGGGTTCCGTATCATCGTGGTGGACGACCGGCCGGCCTTCGCGAACCATGAGCGGTTTCCCGAAGCCGACGAGGTGGTCGTGGACGCCTTCGACGAGGTCGTGGGCAAGCTGCCCATCGACGGTTCGTCCTACCTGGTCGCGGTGACCCGCGGACACCAGTGGGACCAGCCCGTCATCGAACAGGCGGTTTGGACCGGCGCCGCCTACATCGGCATGATCGGCAGCCGGCGCAAGATCGCCCTGATGTGGAAGAACCTTGAAGGAAAAGGCGTGCCCCGGCACCTGCTCGAGCAGGTACACGCGCCGATCGGCAAGGAGATCGGCGCCGATACTCCCGAAGAGATCGCCGTCAGTATCATGGCCGAGTTGATCGAATTCCGGCGGTCCGGCGGAAAGCCGGCTCACCTGGTTTCCACCGTGAAGGACGCGGCGGTCTAGACTTCCCCCAATTCGTCGCGATGTTCCCCGATCTTCGCGACCGCCCGGACGATGTCATCCATGTCGTCCCGGTTCCCCAGCAGCACATTCTGCGTGAACCAGATCGCCTCCGAACGGCAGGCCCGCTCCGTTACCGGCAGATTCATCGTGCCATAGTCAACGGCGGACAGCGCCGGGCTTTGGTAAATGCCGTAATTCCGTTCCGTGAAAACCGGTTGTTTGTACAGGGGTATGGAGTAGCCCGGACTGGCGGGGATCCCCTCGGCGCGCAGGGCCTCGATGAACCGTGTCTTCGGGACGCCACCGAAGGATGCTTCGTTGTACCTGAACATGTAGATATGCCGCGCGTGGCGGTCGGCCTTCGCGGGTCTGGCCACCGGGACGATGCCCGGAATCGCCCCGAGGCGTTCGGTCAGGTACTCGCCGTTCGCGTGACGCTGGTCGGCCTGGGTCTCCAGGTGTTCCATCTGGACCAGGAGCAGGGCGCCCTGTACCTCGGTCATCCGGTTGTTGCCGGCTATGCGGAAGTGGTTGTAACGGGGTCCCGGCGCGACGTGCCCGCAGTCGGCAAGGGACCGCGCCGCCGCCGCCAGCTCGTCGTCGTTGGTGAGCATGATGCCCCCCTCGCCGGCGTTGAGGTTCTTGGAGGACTGGAAGCTGAAGGCGCCGATCGATCCGATGGCGCCAACGCCCCGGCCTCCCCAACGCGCGCCGTGGGCCTGTGCCGCGTCCTCGATCACCGCGAGGCCGTGGCGGCCGGCGATTTCACCGAGCCGGTCCATGTCCGCGGGCAGACCCGCGAAATGCACCGCCACGACGGCCCGGGTCCGCGGTGTGACCGCTTCCTCGACCCGATCGGGGTCCAGGTTGTAGGTAAGGGGATCGATGTCGACGAACACGGGCACGGCGTTCGACATCACGACCGAACTGGCCGATGCGATGAAGGTATAGGCCGGCACGATGACCTCGTCGCCGGGTTCGATGCCGACCGCCTGGAGTGCGAGGCAGAGGGCCGTGGTGCCGTTGCAGACGGCAATGCCGTGGGCGGCGTGCTGGAAGGATGCGAAGCGCTGTTCGAGGCTTCGCACCTTCTCGCCCTGGATGCTTCCCCACCGGCCGGAACGCACGGTCTCGCCGGCGGCCCGGGCGCTCGCCTCCAGGTTCATGGGCCAGGACGGAAAGGGTTCGGTCCGTACCGGCGCCGCGCCGTTTATGGCCAACTGGGGCATGGAATTCTCCCGTAATCAGTTGAAGAGGGCGTCCACGAAGGCCGGCGCGTCGAAATCCTGCAGGTCCTCGATTTGTTCGCCCACGCCGATGAGTTTGACGGGGATCCCCAGGTGCACGCCGATGGCGAACACGATGCCGCCGCGGGCGGTCCCGTCCAGCTTCGTCAGTGCGATGCCGGTCAGGCCGCCCAGGGCCTCGCTGAAGACCCGGGCCTGGGAGAGGGCGTTCTGTCCCGTGGTCCCGTCGAGCACGAGCAGCACCTCGTGGGGCGCGCCGTCCATTTGCTTGCCGGCGGTGCGCTTGATCTTCTTCAGTTCCTCCATCAGGTTGTCCTTGGTGTGCAGCCGGCCCGCCGTGTCAATGATGACCACGTCCGCATTCCGGGCGAAAGCGGCCTGCATGGCGTCGTAGACCACGGCCGAGGGGTCGGATCCGTGCTGGTGCCGGATGAAGTCCGCTTCCGCGCGGCGCGCCCAGACTTCCAGCTGGTCGATGGCCGCCGCCCGAAAGGTATCGGCCGCGGCGATCAGGACCTTCTTCCCTTCCCCCGCGTAACGGGCCGCCATCTTCCCTGCGGTCGTGGTCTTGCCCGAACCGTTGACCCCCACGATCATGATGACCCGGGGTCGCTGGTCCGATACGGGTGCCGGCGCATCGCCGAGAATGTCTGCCATCTCATCGCGCAGCAGATCCATGAGGTCATCGGGATTCCGGGTCCGGCGGTCGACCGCGCGGTCCCGCAGCCCGTCGATGATCCGCAGGGTCGTTTCCACGCCCACGTCGGTCTGCAGCAGGATGGATTCGATTTCCTCCAGCAGGTCCTCGTCGATCCGGTCATACCGGCCCACGGCCTGCTGGATCCTGCGTGCAAGCCCGTCCCGTGTCTTGGCCAACCCGTCTCTGAGTCTTCGTACAACCCCCAGCATGCCCTGGTCTCCGGTTTCCCCTGGTGCTGACCTGATGTCCGTCCAGCCATCCGTCCGGATCACACACAAAAAACCGGGAGAGCGATGATCGGCCTTCCCGGCTTTCGTTGAATATACGTCCCACGATTATCGAGCCGCGCCTGGTCTGCCTGATTGCAGATGGCCGCGCCTGGCTGTATCGAGCCGCGCCTGGCTGCATTGGCCGCGCTTGATTACAGGTGGCCGTCGATCTTTTCGGCGAGTTGCTGCTTGGGGAGCGCGCCGATGATCCGGTCCACTTCGGCGCCGTCCTTGAAGATCAGGAGGCTCGGTATGCTGCGAATGCCGAAGCGGGTGGCCGCTTCCCGGTTCTCGTCCACGTCGACCTTGACGACCTTCAGGCGGCCGTCATAATCGCCCGCGAGCTCCACCAGCGTGGGGGCGACGGCCTTGCAGGGCCCGCACCACTCCGCCCAGAAATCGACCAGTACGGGTGTGCTGCTGTTAATGACCTCGGATTCGAATTGATCGTCCGTAATCGCTGTTGGCTGTCCCACTATCGCTGCTCCTTTCACGGTGATGTATGTAAATCGCTCCCAGCCAAATTCGGTGTTTCACGGGCGATTTGTCAAGCATTTTCGCAGGGCGAAATACTTGATAGGATCAGGCGTATTCATCCAGGCCGTAGTCCCTGATCTTGCGATAGATGGACCGTTCGCTGATGCCGAGCTCCTGCGCGGCCCGGCCCCGATGCCCTTCGTTTCGCTCGAGCGCGCGCCGTATGGCCTCCCTCTCCCAGTCCTCCATGGAGCGCAACCGGTCCAGTCCGTCTTCGGCCGGCACCGCCTCGGCCGGGACCACCTCGGCCGGCTGTTCGATACCTGTCCCCGCTTCGTCCTGGGACGGTTCGACATATTGTGCCGCTTCCGAGGGAGGTTTTTCGAGGCCCTGCACCGCATCCGCATGGGGCGTTTCGACGTCCTGCACCGCATCCACGGGGGGCGGCAGCTGAAAATGATCGGGAAGCGGTTCGGAACTCCGGCCGAGGGCCGCTGAGATCTTGGACGGGAGTTCCTGGATGGCGGTCAAGATCTGCCAGAGGATCTTGTAGAACATCTCGCGGTCCATGTCCTGCGGGTCGCGGTTCTGGGGTACCGGCAGGGCTCGGTTCGCCATGGGCGGCGTGTAGATGCGGTCCGGCAGGTCCTCCGCGTCGATCCTGACCTTGCCTGAGGTCACCACCAGCGATTCGACGAGGTGGCGCAGTTCCCGTATATTGCCCGGCCATGCGTAGTCGGAGAGGGCCGCAAGGGCTTCCTCCGTTAAAACCGGAGGCGGCGCGCCGGGTTTCCCGGGGGCGTGCCGGATGAAGTGGCCGATCAGCCGGGGGATGTCGTCGCGGCGCTCCCGCAGGGCGGGCAAATGGATGTGCACGGCGTTGAGCCGGTAGTACAGGTCCTGGCGGAACGTACCGTCGTGGATGTCCCCGGAGAGGTCCCGGTTGGTGGACGCGATGAGGCGGACGTCGGTCTTTACCGGCGTCGAACCGCCGACGCGGATGAACTCCTGCTGCTCCAGGACGCGCAACAGCTTTACCTGCGTCGAACGGGGCATGTCGCCGATTTCATCGAGGAGCAGCGTGCCGCCGTTCGCCTGTTCGAAGTATCCCTTCCGCTGGCCCTTGGCGTCTGTGAAGGCGCCTTTTTCATGGCCGAACAGTTCGCTTTCCAGCACGCCTTCGGCGATGGCGCCGCAGTTGATGGGAATGAATGGACCGTCGCGCCGGTCGCTGTAATGATGGATCGCCCGGGCGAATCCCTCCTTGCCGGTGCCGCTTTCTCCCGTGAGCAGGACCTGGATCCCCGTGGGCGCCACCTGGAGCACCGAGTCCATGGCGGCGATGAAACGCTCGTTCCTGCCTAGCAGCTGGAATCGCTGGTGGAACTCCCGCCGGAGGTCCAACATGCGCATTTTCGTGAGCAGTTCCTCGGCGTCGACGGGTTTTTCGATATAGTCGCTCACGTCCAGTTGGCGGTACTGCCGGGGCGGCTCGTGCTGCCGGGTGGTGACCATGATGTCGGTATCGGGGTGCTTCGCCGAAAGGGTGCGTATCAACTGCTCCGGATCGGCGTCGCTCAGGGCGAGATCGACGAGGACGACATTCAGCAGGTCGTTCTTCGCCGCGCGCAGCGCCTCGGCCGCGGCGCCGGTCTCCAGTACGTCGTAACCCGCATTCCTCAGGATGCTCGCCGCGTGACGCCGGCTGTCCGTCTCGCCGTCGACGACCAGTATCGACCGACCTTCCAAACCGGAACTCCTTGGCTGACGCTACTCCAGGTGATAGGCCTTTATCTTCCGAAAGAGGGTGCGCTGTCCGATCCGCAGGACCCGGGCGGTCCGTGCCTTGTTCCGTCCGCAGGCGGCCAGGGTCGCGGCGATCAGTCTCCGTTCGCCTTCCTTCATCGTCATGCCCACCCGGATGTTCACACCGTCTTCGTCCTCGCCGTCCTCCGCGGAAAGGCCTGACCGTTCCGGCAGGAATTCCGCGGGGATGTCCTCCACGTCCAGCCCGTCCCCGTCGGCGAGCAATACCATAGTTTCCAGGCAGCGTCGCAACGAGGCGCCGTCCGCCGACCGGCCGACTTCGGTCAGTACGGCCAGGGCCCGATCGGTGATGGACCGGACGGGCACACTGCGCTGTTCGGCGATTTTGCCGGCCAGGTAACGGATGAAGTCCGGCGACAGGTCGTCCGGCCGGTCCGGCCGGACCGGTCCATTATTCAGCGGGACCACCGTCGATTCCGGCCGGGTATGCCGTATGAATTCCGGGACGTCCGCCACGGTCAGGGTCTTCCCCGTACCCATGACGATCATGCCCTCGATGCAGTTCTCCAGCTGTCGCACGTTCCCGGGCCAGTGATAGGTGGACAGCAGTTCCAGGGCCGGCGGGTCGATGCGCTCGATCGGCTTCTTCTCCCGTTCGCCGAACCGGCGGATGCAGTGGTCGATCAGTAGGGGAAGGTCCTCTTTCCGTTCCCGCAGAGGCGGCAGGGAGAGGGTCACCACGCGCAGCCGGTAATAGAGGTCTTCCCGGAAGCGTCCGCTTTCTATCTCGGCTTCGAGGTCGCGGTTCGTCGCCGCGATGACCCGGGAGTCCGTCTTCAACCAGTTTCCGCTGCCCACCCGCTGGAACTTGCGTTCCTGGAGGACGCGCAGCAGTTTCACCTGGGTGGAAGGCGCGAGTTCGCCCACCTCGTCGAGGAAGAGCGTGCCCCCGTCGGCCAGTTCGAACCGGCCCCGGTAAGTCTTGACCGCGTTCGTGAAGGCGCCTTTCTCGTGGCCGAACAGTTCGCTCTCGATCACCCCTTCCGACAAGGCGTTGCAGAAGACGGGCACGAAGGACCTGTTCCTCCGGGAGCTTGCCTGGTGGAGGGCGTGGGCCACCAGTTCCTTGCCCGTGCCGCTCTCGCCGAAGATGAGTACCGTGGACTGGGTATCGGCGATCTGGAGGATCTGCTCCCGGATGCGCTGCATGGACGCGGACCGCCCCACGATGTTCTCGAATCCGTACCGTGTGTCGAGCTGGTGCAACAACTCCTGGTTTTCCTGCACGATGCGCTGGCGGTCCAGGATCTTCTCGATTTCCGCCGCGAGCTTCTCCACGTACACGGGTTTTTCGAGTACGTCGTACGCCCCCTCCTTCATGGCGGCCACGGCCAGGCCCATGGAACCGGGGTCGGTCATCAGGATAACACCCACCTCGGGATGCCTGCCCAGGGCGACGCCCATCAGGCGCAGTCCGTCTATGCCGGGGCCATTCAAATCCGAGATGATGACACTCGGGGCTTCCGCCGCCAGGACGTTGAGCGCCTGGTCGCTGTTCTCCACGGCGATTACGCGGTGACCCCGCTGGGTGAGGCCGTAGTGCTTCTCGTCCCTTCCGCGGGAGGAACCTTCAACCAGCAGGATGACCGATTCTGTCGGGCTGTTCATGGTATGTGGTATGGGAGGAAAGGGTCAGGTTGACGGGGCTTCAGGACGGGTGGCCGCCTTGCTAGCCAGACGGCCGCTTCCGATTTCGGCGTCCACTCGAAATTACGCCAGGGCCCGGTCGCTGTCAAACGTTAAACCGGGCGTGCGGCGGCATCAGGGAAGCGGTTGGGCCGACACCTGGTAGGCGGGCATTACCCACATTTCGGGTATGACCACACGGGCTGGCTGGCACAGTACGAATACGACGGTGTCCGCGATGTCTTCGGGGGTGAGCATCAGGGACAGGCGCTTCTCCGACACGGGTTGGGGCCGGTTCTTGAGGATGGGCGTTTTCACCTCGCCGGGCAGGATGGCGCTGGCGCGGAGTCCGAATTCGGCGGCTTCCAGGTTGATCGAATGGGTCAGCGACACCATGCCGTGCTTGGACGCACAGTAGGCGGCCCCGCCGAGGAGGGACACCTGGCGTCCGGCCATGGACGCGACATTGATGATAGAGCCTTCACCTCCCGCCTTCATGGGTTCATAGACCGCGCGGAAACAGTTGAACGCGCCTGTGAGATTGATGTCCACCACGCGGTCCCAGTCCTCCACCGACATCTCGGTCGCCGTACGCAGGGGCGTATTGACACCCGCGTTATTCACCAGGATCGACACGGGACCCAGTTGATCAACTGCCTGGGCGATTGCTGCGTCGATCTGATCCCGGTCAGTCACGTCCATGGGGGCGATGACCGCACGCCGCGCCGCGGCCTCCACCTCTCTGGCGACGGTCGCAAGAGGCTCGCGCCGCCGGCTGGAAAGGATCACGTCCGCGCCTTCCCGGGCCAGGGCCAGCGCGATGCCGCGTCCGATGCCGGAACCTGCGCCGGTGATCCAGGCCACCTGTCCCTCGAGTCTGTTCATGATACGCTCCGTTCTGTGCGATAAGCCGGCACGCCGCTGCCAGCCGCGGCCGGTGAGGCTCCCGCCAGTTTGTCGTGTACCGACCGGGTGTCGATACCCAGGCCGCGGAGCAGGTCTTTCCTGACCTTGCACACCATGGTATAGGCGGGATCGAACACGTTTCCCATGTCGTACTCGACGCACTGTCCGAGCAGCGTGTGCGCCGCCCTGGGATCGAGACCGTAGTCGGCCTGCAGCCAGCGCAGCATTTCGGTGGTCGCGTGCTGAACGCACTGGTCGAGGGGCCGGGCGTTGCCCGCCGTGAAAAGGTATTCCGCGTTCTCGCCGCGGGGCCAGGCGCTTTGCTTTCCCTTCAGCACCCTGAAGGTGAATTGCACGTCGAAGGAGATCTCGACGCCCGTGCCGACGATCTCTCCGTCGCCCTGCACCGCGTGGCCGTCGCCGATGTGGAACAGGGCGCCGGGCGCGAACACGGGGAAGTACGCGGTGACGCCTTCCACGAATCCCCGGTAGTCCATGTTTCCCCCGTGGCTGGCGGAGGTGGCCGTCGAGATCGCCTGGCCCTTGTCCGGCGCCACGCCGAAACATCCCGTCATGGGCGCCAGGGGCAGGGACATCCGTCCGAGCCGCGTGTCGTCCGGGTCGACCAGTGTGACCGTCCTCCGCTCCAGGTCGACTTCCCAGCGGCAGAGGTCGTCCCGGCTTTCGATCTCCCCCGCGGTCTCCCGCACGTAATCGGGATCGAGCACATTGGGCGCTACGAGCGGACGGGTCCAGCCGAAGGGGCGGTTGGGCGTCAACCGGTCCAGGTGAACGGCGAGCGTGTCGCCCGGTTCGACGCCTTCGATGTGAAAGGGGCCCGTCTGTGGATTGCCCGGAGGCGTCACGGGCTTGTCGGTGCGGTCCTTTCCCCTTGCGTCGACCGTCGACGTGACGACGGTATCCCCGTCCTTCACGCGCAGGGCGGGTTCATGGGAACCCATGGTGGTGTGGTAACGGGCGGGCTCGAAGTGGTGGACCATGATCACTCCCGGATTTCTGTGCTGTACGAAACGGTGTCTGAGGCCTGGTTCCGCCGGTTAGAATAACGATGGGCGGCGCCTACGGTCAAGGTGAATCCGGCTGTTTTCACGCCGCAACTCCTCGACGGGATATCCCTTGACAGGACCGCGGCCAAAATCCATAAATAACACAGCGTTCACGTACACTGCGTCCACGTCCGATTTGCACCGATTCCGGACCACCGAGCATGCCTATCCGCCCCTATGACGAGACCTTGGTCGGCCTGACGCCGGCGGGAGACAAGGTCCATCACATCCTGCCCGAATTTCAGCGGACCCAGACGGGTTGCCCCCATGGCGTCGAGTTCTGGGTGGCGATTCGCACAGTATCCCGGGATGACGAGCCGGTGATCCTGCAGTGGTGCATGTCGTGCCTGCAGGTGGAGGTCCTCGGTCAGGAGGAATACGCCTGGCGGGCGCGCCTGGACGAGATGCGGAATACCGGCGTGCGGGACCGGCCTGGACCGGACCGGGTGTAACTGTTCGACCATTCATAAGGAGCGCGGTAATGGCCAAGAAGACGAAAATGTGGGGCGAGGATCATTCAAAGTACATTTGGCTGGACGGGGAGCAGATCCCCTGGGACCAGGGTACGGTGCATGTCACGCAGGGACATATATTCGCCCACGCCATTTTCGAGGGGATCCGGGCCTACTGGAATGACGACCAGGAGAAACTCTTCGTCTTCCGTTTCAAGGAACACCTGGATCGCCTGTACCGGTCGATCAAACTGATGCGGATGGAAACGCCTTATACGCTGGAGGACGTGTGGAACGGCTCCCTGGAGCTGTGCCGGGTCCACGGGTACCGGGAGGACGTCTACATCTTCCCGACCGTGTATTTCTCGCCGGACGTGTATCTCAACAAGATGGCGGGTCCGGCCCACATCTACGTCCACACCTTTGCCTACGGCTCCAACCTGCGCAGAAAGGACGGCGCCCGGTGCTCGGTCAGCTCCTGGACGCGCATTTCGGACAACACGCTCCCGGCCCGCATCAAGTGTTGGGCCAACTACCGCAACAGCGCCATCGCGTGGACCGACGCCACGCTCAAGGGCTTCGACGAAACCATTATGCTGAACAACCGCGGTAAGGTCTGCGAAGCGCCCGGCGCCTGCCTGATGATGATCCAGGACGGCGTCCTGATCACGCCGCCGGTCACCGCCGATATCCTCGTGAGCGTCACCCGGGATACCATATTGAGAATCGGGCGGGACGTCCTTGAGATGCCGGTCGTGGAGCGGGAGATCGATCGCACGGAATTGTATACGGCCGACGAGGTTTTCCTGTGCGGAACGGGCGCGGAAGTCACGCCGGTCGCCTCGATCGATAACTACGACATCGGGAACGGGTCCATCGGCCCCGTGACCCAGCAGTTCCGCGAGGCCTACAACGGTCTCATTCGGGGGATCGACGAACGCTTCCCCGAGTGGCGCACCGACGTGCCGCTGCAGTCCGCGTAGCGCGGGTCGTCGCCGGCGGGACCTCACCCTTCCGTCCCGGCCCGTCCCTGCCGTCCCGGCCGGCCACCGTTTCAACTTACAGCGTGCGTTGAGGTTTCCTACGGCGACGGGTTTTCGGCCGCCAGGCCGATCAGGTTGGCGAAGAGGCGCACGGCGCCAGGCACGCCTGCGGGAAGTTGTCGGAACCACGCGTAGCCCGTGTAGATATAGCACCCCTTGCCGTAACGGGCTTCGAGGAGCCCGCCGCCCTTTGGCGACTCACCCGGGTCCTGCGAGGCCATGAGCGGCGTGTAGCGGGGGTCCCATTCGCCCTGGAAGTACAGGCCGCGTTCCTGCACCCACCCATCGAAGTCCGCGTCGGTGATCCGGTTGGGCCGGTTGAAGACGGGGTGATCCGGTACCAGGATGTCCACCGGCGCGTCCTCCCGGGTCACCCGGTCATGGGGTCGGTTGATCTGGAAGGGGTAGGGCCCGTACTGGTCGAGGTTGAAGGCGTACTTGTTGTACTGCACGATGTAGACGCCCCCGGCCTCCACGTAGTCCAGCAGCCGCTGGTTCACGGCGATGAGATCATCACGGACCTCGTAGGCACGGACGCCCGCGATGATCAGGTCGAAGGCGCCCAGGTCGGCCGTGGCGAGGTCCTCCCCCGTCAGCAGCCGCACCTGCAGGCCCATCTGCTCCAGTACGAGCGGGACTTGGTCGCCCGTTCCCATGATATAACCCACACTCAGATCGTCCGGAAGATCGACCGGGGCCACCTGCACGACAGAGGACGAACCGCGGTACAGGTGCCTGGGTTCGATGTGGGGATAGGCGATCACCTCGTATCCCTCGCGGTATACGTTCCCGCCGGCCTTCGCCACCGACCGTACATCGTAAGCCCCGTCCGGGGCGTCCAGCGCCGGGACCACCGTGTAGCTGAACGTAGCGGCCTGTCCCCTTCCCGAGAACGACAGGGGTACTTCTCCGGGCGAGACTTCCCAACCGTCCGGCGCCTCGAGGGTCAATCCGCCTTCGATCCCGCCGTCCACGTTGCTGACCACGGACACGCTGAACCGCAGGGGGTTTTCCCGTCCCGACGGGGCGACCGCCACCGGTGGGTCCATGGTGACCGACAGCGCGGGCACGACCTGGAGTTCGCGGCGTATTTCTCCGAAGGCCCGGTCGGCGAAGCGGTACTGCGCGGGCCGGCGTATTTCGATCTCGACGCCGTCCACGATAAACCGGGCCCGTCCGATCACCGGCTGCGGGCGCCATGGTAGCCCGATCAGTGCCGTATCGTCCACTACTACCCTCGGGTCGTTCAAAGAGCGGCGATACCAGTAGGGCCGCGTGAGGCCGGCGTCGGGCGGTACGTCGACCCGCCAGTTCTCCGCGTAGCTCTCATTGTAGCCGATGTCTAAGGTCTGCCGGGTCGGTCTTGCCGGAACCGGATCGGGGGCCGCGGTCCAACTATCCGGAACCTCCAGCGCCAGGTTGGTGACGCGGACGGACCGCGCACTGCGGTTCAACAACACCAGGTGCACGCCGAGCAGGTTGCCCGGGACGACCCGGTCGTCGCTGGTCAGCACTTCGAAGGCCATGCCGAGGGCGAGGACCGCAGCATTGGCGAAGTCTTCCTCCTTCTGATCAATCAGAAAGAGCATATCCGCGAGGACGTTGGCCGGCAGACCGCCTTGTTCGAGGTCACTCCGCAGTGCCCGGATCATCCGCAGGCCCTCCAGCACGGGGTCCAGCACGGCGGGAGGATCCAGCGGCCGGTAGGCGTCCACGGCTTCCCGGGCCAACGCGTCCAGCCGCTCGAGCCGGCCGGCGAATCCGGGGATCTTCCCGGCATCCGGTCCGGCCATGGCATGGAACCGCATGAAAGTCGTGTCCAGGCCGTCGAAGAGGTGGGCGTCTCCGACCGTATCCGCCGCGTCCGCCATGCTTGCGCGCGCGACCAGCTTGATCTTCGTGGTAGCCGGACCCTTCGGCTGCAGGGTCCCCATGTCCTGGGAGCGGTGCATGCTGCGGCCCGCAAGGCCGAGTTCGCGGTACGACCGGTCCAGCACGGGACTGTAGGTGCCGACGTCGACCACCAGGGAGTCAATGCTGTCGAAGGATGCCCGCGTGTTGTTGATGTACAGCTTGCGGGCCTGCCAGGGACGCAGGCCGTCCCGCAGGTGTTCGGGAAAGCGTTCCGGGTCGGCCGCGACGAAAAAGGCTTCGCGGGTGATCCTCCCGGCCGCCTGGTGATGCCCGTGGCCGTCGCGGGGAGAATCGGCGAAGACGGATACGATCACGTCCGGACGAAAGCGGCGGATGACGCGCACCACGTCCGAAAGCAGCATTTCATCATGATTCCAGTATTCGAGGGTTTCTTCGGCCGACTTTGAAAACCCGAAGTCGTACGTCCGCGTGAAGAACTGTTCCGCGCCGTCGAAACGCCGGGCCGTCAGCAGCTCTTCCGTCCGGATTACGCCGATGGCGTCGTAGAGTTCCGGGCCGATGAGGTTCTGGCCGCCTTCGCCGCGGTTGAGGGATAGGTAGGCGGTCCGCGCGTGCAGCCCCCGGCTCACATAGGCGACCAGGGCGCTGTTCTCGTCGTCGGGATGGGCGCCGGTGTGCAGCAGGCTGGCCACGACGGGCAGGCGAAGCACGGCCTGGGCCAGGGTGGACGTCCCCTTGCCGTCGGGTACCGGACGGATGTCGCCGGCCGTGGCGGCTGCGGCGGACGGCGCGCAGAAAGCCAACAGTAGGCAAAGGAGAAATCGAGTGTACATGATGAGACTCCCGTTCGATCAGGCGTCCGGTAGCGACCGTCGGTTCGATCAGGCGTCCGGCAACGATCGGCGGTAAAGCCAGATGACGCCCGCCGCCACGAGAAAGAGGCCGATGAACATCCAGCCGAACCTGCGCCGGGTATCGACTTCGGTGCGCGCGGTTTCCACTTCCTTTCGAATGCCCGGGTAGACCTGTTCCAGCGAATCGACGACAGCGACCATTCTCTCGAGTACGAAGACGTGGGAGGCCTGCTCGATATAGGCGTCCCGCGCCAGTGTGGCCTGGGCCACGATCTGGTCGACCGGGACCCCGGCCGAACGGATCTCCTCCGCTGCCCGCCGGAATTCGGCGACGGGCTCGAGACCACGGTCGGTCAGGGCAATGTAATCGTCCATGATTACCTGCTCGTGGCAGTCCTCGCAGTTGTCGGGTATGGATATCAGGGACGCCTGGGGTTGGATCACTTCGTGGTTTGAGTGGCAGTCTACGCAGTTGGGCCAGAAATCCCCCTCGAGGCCATGGGGGCTCGGTACGTAGTTTTCCATCTGTACCTGGTGGCACTCGCCGCACATTTCATGGACGACGTAGGGGTCGGGAAGGCCCACGAAATCCATTTCGACGTCGTGCGCTTCGTCCTCCACCATGGTGGCGGGGTTCCCGCCGTGACAATCCTGGCAGTAGATGTCCGCCGGACGGTGCGCGCTCCGCAGCCATTCGGCCACCGGCAGGCTCATGTCCTCGTCGTCCAGGTCGGCATGGCAGCTGACGCAGTTGTTGGTCATTACGGACTGTTGCGCTTCCGCGTAATCCGCAGTTGTCCAGGAGAGGAACAGCAACGGAAGGAGGATGAGGGGCGCCCGCGCCGGGTATGCGGTCCGAGTACGGTATGTTGTCCGTCTACTCATTCGGTTCCCTCGCCGCCCGTGTCCGGCAGGACAGCCGGTTCCTCGACCGTCCCGATGGCGTGGGGCCAGCCGTATATGTCGAAATGATACCTCGTGCCCATGAAGGTCATCTCCGTCTCCGAAATCTTGCCGAGCAGGGCGAGGGCAATATTCAGCACGATGAACAGGATGCCGAGGGACGTCGCGAGGGGCCGGCGCGCGGGCGTGCGGGCCGGCGTCCGGTCCCAGAAGGGCAGCAGGCAGATGGCCAGGACTACCAGGCCGGACCCGATGATGCCGATGGTTTTCGGGAGGTATTTCAGCGCCTGGTAGGAGGAAAGGAAATACCATTCCGGCTTGACGCCCACCGGCGTGTTGAAGGGATCGGCCTTTTCGTGGAGCGGCAGGGGGTAGTAGAGAATCATGAAAATCATCGACGCCAGGACCAGCAGGACCACGATGGCTTCTTTCATCACATGCTGGGGGTAGAAAGGCTTGCCGCCGGCTTTCTTCAGTTCTTCCGGCGTTTTCTCCTGCACGTCCGTTCCTTCGAGCGGCGAGATGCCCTTGTACCGGATCAGGACCAGGTGCACGGTGACCAGGGCGATGAAGGCCCACGGCAGCAGCACCACGTGCAGCACGAAGAAGCGGGTGAGGGTCACGTCGGAGATGATTTCGCCGCCCCGCATGAGGATCAGCAGATACTCGCCTATGAGCGGCGTCGCGGCGGCGATCTCCGTACCCACCGTCGTGCCCCAGTAGGAAAGCTGGTCCCAGGGCAGGAGATAACCCGTAAAACCGAAGCCCAGGGTCACGACCAGCAAACCGAACCCGAAGAGCCAGGTAAGCTCCCGGGGTTTCTTGTAACCGCCGTAGAAGAACACGCGGACCGAGTGCAGCAGCAGGAAGGCGATCATGAAATTGGCGCCGTAGGTATGCACCTGGCGCATGAGCCAGCCGAAGCGCACCTGCTCCATGATGTACTTCACGCTCTCGTAGGCTGTATCGGCCGACGCTTCGTAGTAGATCATCAGGAAGACGCCCGAGACGGCCTGGGATAGGAAGAACATCAGGGTGACCGTTCCGAAGGAGAACAGCCAGTTGAGATGGCGGGGTACGGGCTTGGTCAGCTGGCGGCGGCAGAAATCGATGATGACCGAGATTTCCGCACGATCATCGAGCCAATTGTACACCTCGTTGGACAGGCGTCTGATCATGGTGGCTGGTTTCGTGCTCCGCGAAGAAAGGGCCGTCCGGGCTCCGGCGGTTGTCCGGGCACCGGCGGTTACACGCCGACGATGATCTTGTCGTCGGTAACGGACAGTTCAACCGCGGTCAGGGGACCGGGAATCGGTCCGCCCTGGACGCTGCCGTCCGTGCCGAATATGCCGCCGTGACAGGGACAGATCAGGCTCTGCGTACCCCCCTCCCACTTGACGACGCAACCCAGGTGGGGACAAACGGCGTTGTAGGCGATGTAACCGTCGGAGGTGTTGACCACGATGGTCGGCCGGCCCCGGTAGATCACCGTCCTGGACGTGCCGGGAGGCAGGGACGCGCGGTCGATTTCGACCCGGTTGGCGCCTTCGGCTTCGGGGGGCGGTTCGATGTAACGGATGAGCGGGTAGACGGCCATCAGGGAACCGAGGCCGCCCAGCGCGCCGAGACATCTCTGCAGGAATCGGCGGCGGCGGACCGGGTCGGGACGCGTCTTCCCGGGGGTCTTGCCGGACTTCTCGCCGGGTGCGGCAGGCCCGGTCGGCTTCTGTGACGAGGACATGTACATTACCTGTAATGACGTGGCTTCTGGTCACGCGTAGATTAAGGGCAGCCGGCCCGGTTGTCAACCTCTTTCGGGGTGATTCCGGCGGACACCCGTCCACTCCGAATCGGCTTGACACACCGGAAGAAAATGGCGTACCTATTCAGATACGATGGCCGCTTCATTATACAGAACGGTCCTGCCGCTGCTTGCCGCGGCTACCCTGGCGCATGTCCCCGGCTGCGCGGCTTCTTCGCTCTCTGTCCGGTTCGATGTCTACCGTTCGCCCCTGCTCGGTCTCCCCAGCGAAGAAGAAACGATCGCCCTGCTGGGTTTCAACGGCACCGACCTGGCCCTGAACAACCTGACCGGGTTTCTGTTTGCCCGCGCACTCGTTTCGGATTCCACGCTGACGGCCATCGAAATGAGACCCGTGCTCCGGACGCTGTCCCGCCACCCTCACGAGGCCGGTCAGATTTCCGATTCTCTCGCGCTGATCGTAGGAAGGGAAATCAACGCCGATATCACGCTCGTCGGCGATCTCGAAAGGGCGTACACGGAAGCGTACGGGGAGGTAAAGGTCTTTCGCGAGGAAGAAGCCATAGAGGTGGAACTCGGCCGAGCCGATATCAGGTTCGTAAACAAGTCCTATTACGTGCCGCATATCGATCAGACGGCGGTTATGACGGCTACGCTCAGGGCCTACGACGTCGGTTCAGAAGAATTGCTCGGTAACTTTTCGGTCACGGAAACCCTGACTTACCGAACGGTGCTGCCCGAACCCGTCAAAGCACCTCCGGAGGGAGCCATTTCCGTGGAGATCGTTTCACCGTTGTTGACTGAGGTGATCGCCAGGCGCATTGTGGACCGCCTGATGGCCGCCATCGTCCAGGAGGAAGTCAAGGCTACGCGGAGGCTGGTTCCCGCC
This sequence comes from Gemmatimonadota bacterium, assembly GCA_026705925.1. GTDB lineage: Bacteria > JAAXHH01 > JAAXHH01 > JAAXHH01 > JAAXHH01 > JAAXHH01. The sequence goes on along the minus strand of JAPOZT010000017.1, from coordinate 15,504 downwards.
GGCAATCGCGCGGGGGTCTCGGCGGCACGGGAAGGGAACTGGTCCGGTGCGGTGGAAATATGGGAAAGTCTCGTGGAAGTGGATCCGAACAATGCGGAGGCTTGGAACAACCTGGCGATAGCCTATGAAAGGTCCGGCCGCCGGACCGATGCCGCGGCCGCCTACCGCAGCGCGCTCGCGGCAAGCCCCGACGACCGGACGATCCAGGTCAACAGCCGGGCCTTTGGACTCCCCGAGACCCACTGATAAACTGCCGGTCGAGCCGGACCATCCGGTGATCCGCTAGACAAGCCTGACCCAACCGATAGTCCACTAGTCGATCCGGACCATCCGGGCGCCTGCGGCCGATTCGTAGATACCATCCAGGATCTGCATGATCTCGACGCCCTGCTCGCCCGTGGACATGGGCGTGCGGCCGGCCCGGATGCAGTCCACGAAATGGGCGATCTCGGCCGCGATGCAGTCCGACCATTCCCGCGGCGCGTAGGCGGGCGTGATATCCACCTGTTCGCCGTGCAGGTCGGTATAGACGGTCAAGTCATTGCCCGTGATCTCGGCGCCGCCCCGGGTGCCCATGAGCTTGACATAGGATCCTTCCGAGGGCACGTGGGTGGCCCAGCTCGTCTCCGCGACGAGCGTGGCATCGCCATCGAACCGGATGAAGGCCGCGGCAAGGTCTTCCACGTCGAATACGCCTTCGACCGAATTGCTCAGCCGGGCGTAGGTGGCGCCCACCACGGACACCGGCCGCGGGTTGCCCATGAGCCAGCGCGCCAGATCGATCATGTGGACGCCCAGGTCGATCAGGGGCCCGCCGCCGGCCTGGGCCTTGCGCGTGAACCAGGTCCCGGCGCCCGGGATGCCGCTTCGCCTCAACCAGCCGGTTTTCGCGTAGTAGATCTCGCCCAGTACGTCCTGCTCGATGAGCTTCTTCAGGATCTGCGTCTCGGCGCGGAACCGGTTGTTCAGGGCGATCATGAGGTAGCGGCCGTTACGCCGGGCGGCGGCGGCCATGTCGCGCGCCTGGGACGCGTTCAGTGCCATGGGCTTCTCGCACAGCACGTGGACGCCGGCGTCCAGGCCGTCGATGGTCACGGGCGCGTGCAGGAAATTCGGCAGGCAGACGCTGACGAAATCGGGACCCAGGGCGAGGAGGTCCCGGTAGGCGGAAAAGGCGTGGGGCACGCCGTGTTCCGACGCAATCCGCTCGGCCAGCCCGACGTCCAGGTCGGCCAGCCCGACGACTTCCACCCGTTCGTCCGCGAGATAGCCGGCGAGATGGGCCCGTCCCAGCCCAAGTCCGATCACGCCGGCGGTCGTTTTCTCGTTCATTCGCCTCTGTTGGAATGCTCGGCGACTACTTGCCGACTGCTCGGCGACTACTTGCCGGCTACTTGCCGCCGTGGTAGATAACTACTTTCCGCCGCGGTAGATAACTACTTTCCGCCGCGGTAGGCGATCAGGTCGATCTCGATGCCGGCGTTCAGCACGACACCGGACTGTATGGTGGACCGGGCAGGCGGATCGCCCGTGTAGTAGGACCGATACACTTCGTTCATGGCGGAGAAGTCGTTCAGGTCGTTGAGAAACACCGTGGCCTTGACCACGTCGTCCATGGTCAGATCGGACTTGGCCAGCGCCGTCTGCAGGTTGTCCATGACCATTTTCGTTTCCGCCTCGATACCGCCGGGGATGATCCGGCCCCGGACGGCCGCGATCTTTCCGGACAGGAATACGAAATCGCCCGCCTCGATGGCCTCGCTGTAGTTCGGGCCCGGGTTGACCGCCTTGCGGCCGCGGTCGTCCTGCGACTGGGCGGGCATGACGGCGTACCCCAGCGAAACGGCGGCGACGATCAGCGCCGTGAGGCCGGCGAACAGCCACCTGGAAATCACGATGTTCAACTCGAAGCTTTCTTCCTTCCTGCCGCCACGGATTCGGATGGTCGAGCCCATGATAACCTCCCCTGATTTTGGTTGACACTACATGCCTCCGGCATTATCTTTATCGTCTATGATCGAAAAATCAAGTAGTATTGGGAAAAGGATGGATATGTCTTCGTGCCCGATTGTCTGTCTGGTCCGACTGCAGTTGCCTCATCGGGACCGGGGCGCGGTAAAACCAGGTTGAAGCGAAGGAAAATGCACGGTCAGCGTGCATTTTTTTTTGTCCGCCTTTTCATCTCCATGGAGGGCTGAAGTCGCATGCAGGAAAGCTTGAGAGCGCTGTTGGAATTGCAGAAGACGGATCAGGACTTGCACGAACTCGAACAATTCAAGGTAGACATACCCAACCAGCTGGAGACGATGGAGACGGCCCAGTCCGAAGCGGAAACCCGGCTTGCGGACCAGGAAACGAAGGTCGCGGACATCGAGAAGGACCGGCGTCAGCACGAACGGGACCTGGAGGCCGCGCAGGAACAGGTCAAGAAGTACCAGGGACAGCTATACAGCGTGAAGACCAACAAGGAGTACGACGCCCTCCAGGCGGAGATCCAGGCGCAGAAGAACCGCATCTCCGAACTCGAAGACGCGATTTTGCTGTTGATTACCGAGGCCGAGACCGAGCAGGAGACGCTGGAGACCATACGCGGCGAGACCGAATCGCTCATCGAACGCTTCGGCGAGGAGCGCACGGCGCTCGAGTCCAGGCTGTCGGCGGTGGACGAGGACGTCGCCGTCAAGATGGACGAGCGGAAGCGTATGGCCATGCGCGTGGAAAACCAGGTCCTGAAGGTATACGACCGGATCCGGCGGAACCTGCGGGGGATGACCGTCGTGCCGCTGAAGAAGGGGGCCTGCTCCGGCTGCTTCCACGTGATCCCGCTGCAGGTCATCATGCAGATCCGCCAGGGGCGAAGGCTGATATCCTGTGAAAGCTGCGGCCGGATCCTGATCCTCGAAGAAGGTTTGGAGTATTGAACCGCGGCGCGTCCTTTGTTATATTGAAAAGGTAAAACGTCCCAAGTCGACCAGGCGATCGCGTTCGCCGTCAAGGCGGACGAGGAAAGTCCGAGCACCGCAGGGCGGGATGCCTGCTAACGGCAGGGGGCAGTGATGCCACGGAAAGTGTCACAGAAAACACACGGCCGATCCCTTCGGGGAGGCAAAGGTGAAAAGGCGAGGTAAGAGCTCACCGCGGTCCGGGTAACCGGGCCGGCAGGACAAACCCCATCTGGTGCAAGACCGAATAGGAGAGGAGAGACGGCCCGTCTCGACCGCCGGGAAACCGGAGACTCTCGGGTAAGGTCGCACGAGGCGGCTGGCGACAGCCGTCCCAGATAGATGATCGCCACCTTCACCGCGAAGGCACAGAACTCGGCTTACGGTCGGCTTGGACGTTTTACCGCACCTCGCGACACGATCACCCTCAATATCCGGCAGTTTCCATGAACAGCCGCTGGGTCCTACTCGACGAACATCCCCAGGTTCCCCAGATGATGGAGCTGATCAACGTCCCGCGCGTGATCGCGCAGATCCTGCTCAACCGGGGCGTTACGACCTTTGACGATGCCCGGTATTTCCTGAAGCCCACCCTCGAAGACCTGCACAGTCCCTTTCTCATGGCGGACATGGACCTGGCCGTGGAACGGATTCATGACGCCATACAGGGCGGGGAACACATCATGGTCTTCGGCGACTACGACGTGGACGGCACGACGGCGACCACGCTGCTGTACCTGACGATCAAGCTTTTGACGGAACGGATTTCCTCCTACATACCCAACCGCATGACCGACGGTTACGGACTGTCCATCGAAGGCCTGGAGGAAGCCAAAAGCCGCGGTGTCACGCTGATCCTGGCCGTCGACTGCGGGATTACCGCGAACGCCGAGGTGGAACTAGCCCGCGAAATGGGCATCGACGTCGTCATCATCGATCACCATGTTCCGGGCGACACCCTTCCGAACAGCGTGGCCATTCTGAATCCGAAGCGGGACGACTGCGAATACCCCTTCAAGGAGCTCTGCGGCGTCGGCCTGGCGTACAAAGTGGCGCAGGCGCTGGCCGAGCACGTGGGGCTGCCGGAGAACACGGTGTATACGCACATGGACCTCGTGGCCCTGGGCACCACGGCGGACATCGTCCCCCTGCGCGACGAGAACCGGGTGCTGACCAAGTACGGGCTGGACATGATGCAGCAGACGCACAAATCGGGCCTGCAGGCCCTGCTGGACGTCGCGGGGCTGCGGGAGAAGGAACTGTCCACGGGCCACATGCTTTTTCTGCTGGCGCCGCGGATCAACGCCGCCGGCCGCATGGGCGACGCCACGCGCGTGGTCGATCTCCTGATCACCGAAGACCAGAAAAAGGCGGCCCAACTGGCCGAAGAACTGAACGTGGAGAACAAGCGGCGGCGCAAGGAGGATACGCTCACCTTTGAAGCGGCCCGGGACCTCGTGGAGAAGGATCCGGTCCTCAGGGAGTCGAAAGGCCTCGTACTCGCTTCGGACACCTGGCATCCCGGCATCATCGGCATCGTGGCGTCCCGCATGGTGGAAGCCTTCAACCGACCGGTCGTGATGATCTCGACCACGGGGGAGAAGGGACGCGGCTCGGCGCGGACCGTGGGGGATTTCCACCTGTACAACGCCATCAAGGAGTGCTCCGACCTGCTGATCCAGTTCGGCGGGCACCACCACGCGGCGGGCCTGTCCATCGAAAAGGACCGCATCGACGAGTTCAGGCAGCGATTCGACGCGGTGGTCGCGGCGCGCGCGACGCCGGCCGATTTCATCCCCAAACTCGAAATCGACTCGGAAATCGAACTCGACGAGGTGACCCCGCGCATGGTCAAGCTCATGAAGATGATCGGGCCCTTCGGTCCGGCGAACCACCACCCCGTACTCGTGTCCCGCAACCTGAGCGTCGTCGGAAAACTCCGGACCATCGGGATGGAAAAGAAGCACCTGAGGTTCAGGGTCAGGCAAAAAGGCCGCACCATGGACGCGATCGGTTTCGGCATGGCCCATTTCGCCGATCGCCTGAACGACAGCCGGGACCGCCTGGACCTGGCCTACACCCTCGAGGAAAACACCTTTCGGGGCGAAACCAGCCTCCAGATGAGAATAAAAGACATACAACTCGGCACGGTATAGCCTCCGATCCCGCTATGAAACTACTCGACCGTTTCCTTGCCGGCGACCGGACCGCCCTGTCCCGCGTCATCACCCTCCTTGAAAACGACAGAGACCGGCGTTCCGCGATCCTGGACCGGCTGTATCCCCGTTCCGGAAAGGCCCGCCGCATCGGGATCACGGGCCCGCCCGGTTCCGGCAAGAGCACCCTGGCCGACCGCCTCACCGCCCGGTTTCGCACAGGTGGCCGCACGGTAGGCATCGTCGCGGTGGACCCGACCAGTCCCTTCACCGGCGGTGCGCTACTCGGCGACCGGCTCCGCATGCAGGGATCGTGGGACGATCCGGAGGTGTTCATGCGCAGCCAGGCCGACCGGAGCCATTCCGGTGGACTTTCAGAGGCGACGCCATACGCGATAACGGCCCTTGACGCTTACGGCAAGGATGTTATCATTGTGGAGACCGTGGGCGTAGGCCAGTCCACCCTCGATGTCTCAGAAGTCAGCGATACGACCGTCGTCCTTCTCACGCCGGAATCGGGCGACAGCGTACAGGCCATGAAGGCCGGTCTGATGGAGATCGCCGACGTGTTGGTCGTCAACAAGTCCGACCGCGAAGGCGCGGCCCTGTTCGCCTCGGAACTCAAGGTGATCGTGGACATGGGACGGTGGGAGGAAGGCTGGAAACCACCCGTCCTCAGCGCCAGTGCGCGGGACGATACCGGCATCGACGACCTGTATGAGCGCCTGGACGCCCACGCGGACTACCTCTCCGGAGAAGGCAGGCTGCAGGCGCGCCGGCTGCGCCAGGGACGCTCGGCCATCGAGAAAGCGCTCGGCGAGTTATGGCAGGGCCGGCTGACGGTGCTTCAGGACGCCGGAGACGCGATGGACCGCCTTTCCGAACGCGTGGCTCAGAGGGAGTTAAGCCCGCTGGCCGCCGCCCGGGAGATGATGGATAAGATGGCGGATTGACGCCGCGGTGCCGTCCCGCGGCTGCGCGGATTGAGAGCAAACAATCATGGCGGAAAACATACGGGTGCTCGTCGCCAAACCGGGCCTGGACGGCCATGACCGGGGCGCAAAGGTGGTGGCCGCGGCCTTGCGCGACGCCGGCATGGAAGTGATCTACACCGGGCTCCGGCAGACGCCCGAAATGATCGTGGAAGCGGCCGTGCAGGAGGACGTGGACGTAGTCGCGCTGAGCATCCTCTCGGGCGCCCACATGACCATCTTCCCCCGGGTCATGGACCTGCTGCGGGAAAGAGGTGTCCAGCACATGCTCCTCACCGGCGGCGGCATCATCCCGAAAACCGACGCGGAGGAACTCGCGGAAATCGGCGTAGGGAAGCTGTTTGGTCCCGGCACTTCGACACGAGACATTATCGGTTATATCAAAGAAGAAGTGGACCGCCGCCGCGTGGCGGACGAGATATAGACCGCGGCGGGCGCTTACGTAAGGTTGCGAGGAGGTAAACATGCGAAAGTCAGTGATTGCGGCGACTATAGCGGGGTTGATGTCCCTGGTATGGTCCGACGGTGGAGAGGCCCAGATACGCAGGTCAACCGCGGACCTGGTGCTGACAAACGGTACGGTTTACACGATGGACGCCAACCGGCCCAAGGCGCAAGCCGTGGCCATCATCGGCAACCGGATCGCCGTCGTGGGCGTCGATGCGGACGTGGAGCCCTTCATCGGTGCCGATACCCGGGTGATCGATCTCCAGGGCCAGACTATGGTACCCGGATTGAAGGAAAGCCACGGCCACCTCATGAGTATCGGCGTCGCGAAGATGACCGTCGACCTGGTCGGCATATCGGGTTACGACGAACTCATCGAACGGGTTGTTGCAGCGGCCGACGGTGTGGGGGAAGGCGAGTGGATCACCGGCCGCGGGTGGCACGAGGAGAAATGGACGGACCGCAGTTCGCTCACGGTCCGCGGGTTCATGACCCACCACAGGCTGAGCGAGGCCGTGCCCGATATCCCGGTTTACGTGCGACGGGCCGACGGCCATGCCGCCTTCGCCAACGCCAAGGCCATGGAGCTGATGGGGATCGACCGGAACACGCAGTCTCCCGAAGGCGGCGACATCATCAAGGACGCCGACGGCAACCCCACGGGCATCCTGGTGGACAAGGCCATGGGACTGGTGAGCGTCCCCGGCTTCACCGAGAACCAGCGGCGGCAGGCCCTTGAACTCGGCATCCAGGAATGCCTGGCCAACGGCATCACCATGTTCGACGACGCCGGGGTCGGCGAGGACGGGATCGACCTGTACAAGGAGTACGCGGACGCAGGCAAGCTGGACATGCGCATCTACGTGATGGCCTCGAGTCTGCACACCATGGTCGCCCTGCAGAAACCGTGGTCTCACCCCGATGGGTTTCTGACCGTCCGCGCCGTCAAGATGTACGGAGACGGGGCGCTCGGTTCGCGGGGCGCCTGGCTGCTGGAGCCCTACGAAGACGACCCGGGCAATTCCGGATTCCCCACGACCCCGCCCGACATGATCTACGACGCCGCCCGTTTCGCCCTGGAGCATGGCTGGCAGGTGTGCACCCACGCCATCGGCGACCGCGGTAACCGCATGATGCTCGACATGTACGAGAAGGCGATGGCGGAATTCCCCCACGTGAAGGACCACCGGTTCCGCGACGAGCATACCCAGATCCTGGACGAGGCGGACATCCCCCGGTTCGCCCAGCTAGGCGTGATCGCGTCGATGCAGGGCATCCACGCGACCTCGGACCTTCCCTGGGCGCCGGACCGGCTCGGCAACGACCGGACGGCGGAGGGCGGCTATGTCTGGCAGAAGCTGCTGCAGCATGGCGTGAAGATCATCAATGGAACCGACGCGCCGGTCGAAGACGTCAGTCCCATCGCCTCCTTCTACGCCAGCGTGACCCGTGAGCGGCCCGACGGAACGCCCGAAGGCGGGATGTTCGGCGACCAGCGCATGTCGCGCCAGGAGGCGCTCAGGTCCTATACCCTGGACGCCGCATACGGCTCGTTTCACGAAGACTTGCTCGGATCCATCGAGCAAGGCAAGCTCGCTGATTTCACGGTGCTCTCGCAGGACATCATGACCGTGCCCGAGAACCAGATCCTGAACACGGAAATCGTGTATACCATCGTGGACGGGAAGGTACGGTACGAAAGAGGGCGGCCCCCGATGCCGTGATTGGGCCGGCTGAGGCAATACCATGCAGGCTGAAGCAGACCGGGCAGCGCGACAGGTTAGACGAGACTGCGCGCCGATGCAAGACCGGGCTGCGCGCCGAAGTACAACCAGCAGTGCAGGGAACGGGGAGGGAACCCACGGGGGCTTTCCCCGTTCTTTATATCAGGGAATCCATCCACTGTAGAACTTGACGCGGACGCGTATGGAATGCATATTTTCAGGCTTGCGCAGGAAGTGATTCACATGGGTATTCCGCGAGAGGAAGCGGCATGACCACCCATCTCTGGGTTGGCCTGCTGACTGGCCTGATGGCATTACAGGGTGCTGAAGTGCCGGTGAACGCCGGAGCGCCGGGAGTCGCTGGACCGCTGCAAGGCGTCGGACCGCCGGAAGACGCCGGACCGCTGCAAGGCGTCGGACCGGTGGATGAGCCTCATACGGCGGAAACCGTCACCGGAAAGATGCGCCGGCGCCTCGACGGTGTGCAGTCGCTGGCGGCTCGGTATACGGTCACGACGTACGCGGCCGTGCTTGAAAGCCGAAGCGAAACCGAGGGACAACTCTATCTGCAAAGGGACCGGAACCGCCTGCGCCTGGAAGAAGCCAGCCAGATCATCGTTTCGGACGGCGAGACGTTATGGACCTACGTGCCCGGCAACCGGCAGGTCATCGTGTCGCCGGCGGGGGAGGAGGGGGCGGAATCCGGGCCTGGGCGCACGGACCGGCCAGGCCGGCCAGGCCGGCCGGACGATTTCATATTCAACTACTCGAACCGCTACCTGTACGAGTTGGAGGGCAGGGAACCGGTCGATGACATGCCCTGCTCCCGGCTCAGGCTCACCGCCGTCGAACCGGCCGATGGCCTTCCGGAGTTGCGCATCTGGGTGGACGAGGAAGACTGGCTTACACGGAAAGTGATGTATACGGACGATATGGGGTCTGAGACCACATTGCGTTTCATGGATTACCGTCTGAACGAGAAACTAGCTCCCGGGCTGTTCGAAATGACGGCGCCCGATGGGGTCGAATGGGTCGACCTGCGCTGAAGGGCGCCGCGCAGATGGCCTGGAATTCGTAGCATTGTAGCATCGCAGCAAGCGGAGAAAGACATTGTCCAACATCAGTCTAGCCAGCCTGGGTTGTTCGAAGAACCTGGTGGATTCCGAAGTCATGCTGGGTCAGCTCACCCGGGCCGGGTATAACGTGGTGGCCGACCATGGCGACGCGGACGTCATCATCGTGAACACGTGCGCGTTCATCGGACCCGCCAAAGAGGAGTCCATCGAGACCATCCTGGACCTCGCGCGGTTCAAGGAGGACGGCCGGTGCGATTCGCTTGTGGTCACGGGATGTATGGCGCAGCGATACGCCCACGGCCTGATCGCCGAGATGCCGGAAGTGGATGCCGTGATCGGCGTGCATCAATACCCGCGCATCGTCCAGCTGCTGGACCGCCTGCGGGACCGGCGCGAGACCCTGCGGGAGATACGCAGGCAGCCCTTGCCCACTGACTATTCCTATCCGAGGGTCATTACCACGCCCCGCCATTCCGTCTACCTCAAGATCGCCGAGGGGTGCGACAGAAGGTGCACGTTCTGCATCATCCCGGCCATCCGGGGCGGCCAGCGAAGCCGGACCGTGGATTCACTGGTGGAAGAGGCCCGTATACTGGCCGGCCAGGGTGCCGTCGAGCTGAACCTTATCTCGCAGGACACCACCTGGTACGGCAAGGACCTTGAGCAGCCGGCCCGGCTGGAGGACCTGCTCACCGCGCTGAACGGCGTGGAGGGCGTGCGGTGGATCCGGGCGCTGTACAATCACCCCGTACGATTCACCGACACGCTGATCCATGCCTTCGCCGACCTGGAACGGGTCTGCAACTACATCGACATGCCGCTGCAGCACATATCGGACCCCATGCTCGCGCGCATGAACCGCGAGACGACCTCGAAGGAGACGCGTGCGCTCCTGAAGCGGATCCGCGACCGGATGCCGGATGCGACGCTGAGGACCACTTTCATCGTAGGCTTTCCGGGAGAGACTGAGGAAGACTTCGATCAGCTTTATGACTTCGTAGAGGAAACGCGGTTCGACCGCATGGGCGTGTTCATGTATTCGCAGGAGGAGCAGACACCGGCTGCAAGGTACGAAGGGCAGATCCCCGAGGCCGTCAAGCAGGAGCGGCACGACCGGCTCATGGCGCTACAGCGCGAGATCTCACTCGAACGCAACCGGTCCTTCGTAGGGAAGACGGTCGACGTGCTGATCGACGAACGGACCGATGAAGGGCACTACACCGGGCGGACCGCCGCGGATGCGCCGGAGGTCGACAACGAGGTGCTGGTCACCGGCAACGGTCTGGCCCCCGCGGACGGCCTGGCCTCCGGAGACTTCGCCTCCGTGGAAATCACCGACGCCATGGAATACGACCTGGTCGGCGTAGTCTCGACCGGTGCGTCCGGGCCCGGTGAATCAAACCCGCAGCGAGGGCCAAACTCGCAGACGTTCCCCGCACAATTCGGAACACCAGAATGATCATCCCGCCCTCACTACGCTTCAGGATCACCCTTACCGTGCTATTCCTCGCCCTGCTCGTGTTACCGGCATGCGGTCCACCGGATTTCGAGTCCGACTGGACCGCGGAGGAACTCTACGATTACGCCATGGAGCGCATGGAACGGGAAGACTGGCTGAATGCCCTGGACGCCTTCCGGGCCATCACCCTCAGCTATTCCGGCAGCGACATCGTGGATGACGCTCTGTACCACCAGGGGGAGATGCACATCAACCTGAAGGAATACCCCCTTGCTACGCTCGTGTTCCGACGGCTGATCAGCGATTTTCCCCAGAGCCCGTACAGCGACGAAAGCCAGTACAAGCTGGCCTATGCTACGTTCCTCCAGTCCAATCCGCCCCATCTCACGCAGGACAAGACCTTCGAAGCCATTCGCGAACTCCAGTTCTTCCTCCAGGAGTATCCGGACAGCGAATGGAGCGAGGAAGTCCACGAACTGCTGCAGGAGTGTTTCGACAAGGTGGCCGAGAAGGACTACCGGATCGGCAACCTCTACTACAAGTTGAAGGACTGGGAAGCGGCCCGTCTCTATTTCGGCGAACTGCTGGAGACCTACCCCATGAGCAACTGGGCTTCCCGGGCGCAATTCGAAACCGCCGATAGCTACGCGAGGGAAGGGAAACACCAGGAAGCCATTGAGCAGTTCGAGATCTTCATTCAGAGTTATCCCGAGAACGAATTGTCGGCGGAGGCCGGAAAACGACTTTCCGAACTGAGAGCAGCCTACGTGGCGCCATCCCTGACTGAGGACGGGCCGGCTTCCATGGACGACCCGGCTTCCACGGATGACCCGGCTGCCACGGACGACCCGGCTGCCACGGACGACCCGGCTTCCACGGACGGATCCTCACCGGCCGAATCCGAGAGCGGCAACTCACCGTGAACATCCAACGGCTTGGCGTCTACGGGGGTACGTTCGACCCGATTCACGCTGGCCACCTGGTCATTGCCCGTGGCGTCGTCGACCACTGCGCCCTCGACCTACTCCTGTTCGTCCCGTCCGCCCGCCCCCCGCACAAGCGGGGACACGCCGTCGCCTCGCCGGATGACCGGTATCGCATGACGCAGCTGGCCGCGCGGAACGATCCCCGGTTCGAGGTGTCGGACGCGGAGATCAACCGGCCTGGCCTATCCTACACCGTGGACACGCTGGAAGCGCTGCGGGAGATCTACGGCGAGTCCTGTGCATTCCACCTGGTCATCGGGGCCGACAGCCTGCTCGAGATCGACACATGGCACGCGCCGGACCGGGTATTCGAACTGGCGACGGTCGTGACGGTTCCCCGGCCCGGCAAAGACCTCTCCGGTCTGGATCCCACCTGGCGGGACCGGGTCGTTTCCCTCCAGCTTCCCGAGATCGACATCTCTTCCACGGACATCCGCCGTCGCGCCAAAGCAGGGCTTCCCATCACCCACCTTGTCCCGGTGGAAGTGGCGGACTATATCGAAGAACGCGGTCTTTACAGGTAACGGGGCTGTTTCGGATTAAGTGCGTCGCGCGCGAGGGATGGTCGGCTCGGTGCGGGCAGACGCCGGCTTCAGGAAACGATGCGCTTCCAGAGCGCTTCGGCCTTCTCGATCAGTTCGTCCCGCGTACCGTCGTTTTCCAGGATATAGTCCGCCCACCGGGCCTGTTTCGCATCGGGCTCCTGGGCGGCGATACGCGCTTCGGCCTCGCTTCCGATCAGGCCGCGAAGGATGATCCGTTCTTTGCGCGTGGAAGCGGGTGCGGTGACCAGGATGACCCGGTCGGCCAGGTCGGTGGGTCCGGTGTCGACCAGCAGTGGCGCGTCTACCACGACGACGCCGTCGTAGCCCTCGCCGCGCATCGCGGCGATCCGGCGGCGGATTTCCGCGCGGATGGCGGGCCGAACCAGGCGGTTCAGCCGCTGCCGGGCCTGCTCGTCGCCGAAGACCAGGCGGCCGAGGGCCCGCCGGTCCACGTCCCTTTCGGTTGTCAGTACGGAATCGCCGAAGGCCGCCCGGATATCGGCGCGCATCCCCTCGGTCCGCAACAAGTCGTGGCCGATGGCGTCGGCATCCAGGACGCGGGCACCGAGCCCCTCGAAAACCCGGGCCGCCGTCGACTTACCCGAGGCGATGCCGCCGGCTATTCCGATGACGATCAAGTCTCACCTATACCCCGACCGTTCCGGCGCCGTTGGCCTCTTCGCCCGGAGCGGCCGCGGGTTCCAACGCTTCCGATTCGGCATCCTCCGATTCGGCATCCTCCGATTCGGCATCCTCGAGGCGCACGGAGACCATCTTGGACAGGCCGGGTTCTTCCATGGTAATGCCGTAGAGGTAATCGGCGGCTTCCATGGTCCGCTTGTTGTGGGTGACCACCAGGAACTGCGTGTCGCTGGTGAACTGGCGCAGGGCACTGGCGAAGCGCCGGACGTTGGCGTCGTCCAGCGGCGCGTCCACCTCGTCGAACACGCAGAAGGGGCTGGGTTTCACGAGGTAGATAGCGAAGAGCAGGGCGATGGCCGTGAGGGCCGTCTCGCCGCCGGACAGCAGGGCCAGGCTCTGCAGCCGTTTTCCTCCCGGCCGCGCCATGATCTCGATGCCTGCTTCGAGGGGGTCCCCTTCTTCGAGCATGAGGTCGGCCTCGCCGCCTTCGAACAGCGTCTGGAAGGTGGTCATGAAGTTGGTCCGGACCTCTTCGAAGGTGGTCATGAAGCGGGACCGGGCAGCCTTGTTCATCTTGATGATGGTCTTCTCCAGGTTGTCCTTGGCCTCGATGAGGTCGTTCTGCTGCTGCTGAAGGAAGTCGAGCCGCTCCTTGCCCGCGCGGTACTCTTCCACCGCCGCCATGTTGATGGGACCCAGGTCGTCCACCTTGCGCTGGATGCTGTCCCGCAGGGTCTGGGCGGCGTCGGGCGAGTATTCGTCCAGTTCCTCGATCCGCGGCAATTCGTCCATGCCCTCGGGATCGGTGTCGTGCCGGTCCATCAACTGCCGCCGGATCTCGTTGCTCTTCATGTACAACTCGGCGTCTTCCAGTTCCGCCTGGTGCACCTGCTCCTGCACCTGGGTCAGTTCGTTCCGGTTCTCGCCGAGATGCTGCTGCAGCTGGCGTTCGGCTTCCTGCAGGTTCTGGTGCTCTTCGAGGACGGCGTCGCGGTCCACCGCGCGCTCCCGCCGGGAAGCGTAGTGCGCCTCCAGTTGCTTCTCGTTCTTCTGCTGGGCCTTCTCCAGTTCCGTGGACTGGCTGCCGGCTTCCACCGCTTCGGTCTTACGCTGCGTCAGAAGATTGGCCAGGCGCTCGTTCTCCTGGGTAAGGAATTCATCGGTGGTGCTCAGTTCGTTGCTCCGGCTCTCCATGGACACGAGGGCGACCCGGGCTTCGTTGGCCGCTTCGGCCAGGTGCTGGCGTTCCTCCTCCATCTCGTCCAGGGTCTGCTGGTTGGTCCGCTCCTCTTCCTCGGCCGACACCCGGTCGCGGGCCAGCGTCTCCATCGCTTTTTTACGCTGCTCGCGCTCCCCGGTCGCAGCCTTCGCGTCCGCGGCCAGGGAATCCGCTTCGCGCGCGAGTTCTTCGTCCTGTTCCGTCATCCGGGACCGTTCGAAATCCAACTGCCGTTCCCTGGACTCCGTTTCCATCAACTTGCGCCGGGACTCGCCGAGGACCTGCTCGACGGAGGCCTGCCGATCCGCCAGCGCGGCCAGTTCCGTCTCCAGGCCTTCCAGTTCGACGGCGACCTTATCCCGTTGCGCCCGGTCTTCCTCCAGTTCCCCTTCGATCTCCGCGATCCGCTCCGCGCGGCGCAGGAGGTCCGACTCGCCTGCCTCGGACGATCCGGACGAACCACCGGTCAGCACGCCAGCCGGGTCCACGACCTCGCCACCGGCCGTCAGCAGTTTCCAGTCCTGGTCGGTGTCGAACAAGGGGGAAAGGCGCAGGGCCGTTTCCACGTCCTTCACGAGCACGACCCTGGAGAGCAGGTGGGTCACCGCCGGCGCCAGCGCCTTGTCGGACCTGACCATGGTGCTCGCGCGGCCGATGATGCCGTCGTCCTCGAAGGGCAGGTCCGTAGGCGCGGGGCGGGACTTCATCCGGTCCAGGAGGATGAAGGAAGCCCGTCCGGCCTCCTGCTCCCGGAGGTAGGCCAGACCCGCCTCGGCATCTTCCGTACGGCCGGCCACGACGTACTGCAGCATGTCGTCCAGGTAGGCCGCGATCACCGATTCGTAGGCCTTGTCTATCGTGATCACGTCCGCCAGCACGCCGCGGAGTCCATCGACGTCCGCGCCGTTGGTGAGCAGCGTCCGGACGCCCTGGCCGTATCCTTCGTACTGCCGGTGCATGCGGTCGAGGAGCGTCCATTCCTTTTCCGCCGTCGTAATCGTCGTTTCGAGGCCTGACAGCTCGTCCCGGGCTGACTCGATGCACTGTTGCGCGTCCTGGACGGATTCCGTCAGATTCGCATGCAGCGACGTATTCTCTTCCACTACGCCACGGACGCTTCGCAGTTCCTTCTGCACGGTCTCGACGGCCGCCTTCTTCGATGCCAGTTCTTCGGCGAGCTTCTTCCGGGCGGTCTCCACCTCGGCGCTTCGGCCGCGAAGGGACGCTTCGCGGGCTTCAAGCGAACTGATCTCCGCCAGCTCGCTCGAGTGCTGCTGGATCGCCGCCATGCTGCGGTCCCGCAGCGCCTGGGTGGC
>JAPOZT010000011.1 GCA_026705925.1 Gemmatimonadota bacterium | reverse complement strand
CGGGCGAGGAATCGGGTCTGAACACGCCTCCCACGGGCATGACGCGGGAAGCGCTGGTGGAGGCGGTGCGTGAGGGGGGCGGGGAGTAGGATAAGGAGAATCTGAGTGCATTTGAAATAGAGAACGAGAAGCGAATGAATCGAAGGAGGGGATGAGGCCAGATAGCCTGGTATACAGACATTCGAGCGGGATTTCGAACGCCCGGCGGAACGATCGCCGGGCTTTTTTATTGCAACAAAAAAAGATTTATCGCGAGAATCGGAAAATTCTGAAGGACTAATCCATTTAGACCGCGCGGCAGATGCTGGATTCAGTGACCACATCAGGTCGAGTTTCCGTTTGACGATCGAAGCGCTCTCGGAACCGCGCATTCCGAGACCTGTAACCGAATTCCCTGGTACCAGCGCAGAGAATGAGGTCCGCATCGAAGGAGAACGGAGGATGGAACCTGAATCGAAGAGGAAAGGAGGCTGACGGAATTCCAATTGCGTTCGAAAGGTAGATAACACACGTTTGTTATTCGTTCTATACACGTTCGATCAAACCAGCAATAGAGGAGTACTGATCATTATGAAAAAGCTCATTCTCTCCGTATTCATGTTCGCCCTGATCGCGGGCGCAAGCGTCAACTCGACGGCCAACGCATCGCTGGGTGAAACGCCCGGTGTCGTAGCGACGCCGAACCTGATCTACTGCATTACGGGCCACGATATCATAAACACATCCGCCGGTGCATTGGCAGCCATAGCCGGTGGGTGGGGTTTAAAGGTCGGTCTCGGCCTTGTCGCATGCACAGGACTCGGCGCTGGTGGTCTAGTTGCTGGCTTTGCACTCGGTGTTTAGGTCCTTAAGGTAATGAGGAGGGGGCGCAACGCCCCCTCCTCGCCTCAATTGGCATTCGATCAGATTGATAACACATCGCGTTAGCTAACCAGAAACCGAAACCATAGACAATCCTGGTACTTGACTATGCCGATGAACGAATACCGCCTCAACAAAGTCCCATTTCTACTCGCTGTGTGTTGTATACTTACCGGCTTTGTTATCGGCAGATCGTCTCCCATGGACACGGGACCTGCCGGTGCTCCAGACCATGCTGCAGACGCAAATATCCTGCTCCCCCGCGTTTTCCTCGATGGGCATGATGAATGGGAATACATCATTGGAACGAATTTGAAAGTCTGCGCCGTGTTACTGACGGGAGTTCTATCGCTGGGATTCATAGGCATGGTGAATCTGGCCTGGATCGGACTGAGTACCGGATGGGTTGTACAAAGTGTGATGGATGCCGGCATGTCGTGGGAGAGGGTGGCCGCTCTTACGGTGCCTCATGGACTGCTGGAACTCGCTGGATTCGCCATGATAGCGGCCGTGGGTTGCGAAGGTTTTATCATCATATACAGAAAGCTGAGATTCGATGACTGGTCGTTCAGTATGGACAGGCTGTCATTGAACGTTCGAAGATTGACGGCGGGGCTTTTGCTTGTGCTTGCAGCCTCCATGGTGGAGACCTACATAACCGGTCACATTGCGGCCGGATTCAATTGAAGGATCGATTATGCGAAATCCCGGTTGGGCTGTTGACAGAATCTCATCGATCGGAATGAAGGAGTCCATTTGGATCGGTTTGAGTGTTTTTGTAACCTACCTGATTACCAATGTGCTGACCGTATACATGATGTTTCGCACGGTCATAGAACAGATTCCCGAACAACTGGCCAGTGCATATGACCAGGTGTTAACGATTATGAGCATCAGCACGTCGGTGGGGGTCGTGTTCGGTGACATTGCTACATTTGTGCTGGGATGGGCGTTCATTGTCATTGCTGTAATGCTGTTAAACGGCCGACGGAATCACCGTGCTCTGTTCGGCTGGCTGAGTATCGGATACCTGCCGCTCGCATTGTATTCAGCGTGTGCTGTAATGCTTTTGGTGTTGTTCTCCGACGCATTGACCCACGAGGGGTTGGCTTCTATTCCCACGATAGAACAATTACCCGTTGAAATCGGTAAAATGCAGGATTCGGGATGGTTTAGTTGGTTACGACTTGGTCGTAATCTAGCTTATGGTCTTACCCTGGCAGTTGCCTGCGAAGTGGTCCACCGGTTAAGTGCATTGTCCCGGCTGAAATGCGCCGGGATACTCTCGGCCTACGCGGGCCTGCACGTGTTCATAACCATGATTGTCCTCTAATGGACAAAGTTAAGAGAGACACTGTGATGACCGATCCCAACAACGAAAGAAGCTTCGACGCCGTCGAAAGTCCGCCGGATGAAGAGGGAACAATTAAGTTGACCTGGCGTGACAGACTGGTCGAGTTCGGACTGGACATGGGCGTAGCGATGGCGTGCATGTTTCTGGCCGCGCTCGTGTTTGCAGCCATCTTGATCGCAACGATTATCGTGGCGGAAGATTCGGCTCCAGGTCTATTCGAGCGTGGGTCGATCGCAGTAGTAGGTTTGGTCATCGTTTCGGCCGCCGTGGGCAACGCCTGCGGATATCTGTGTTTTCCCTACCTGACACGGTTCATATTCCGAGGTTTCGAGTTACAGGATGATCGTCTGGACCGGTCGGTCAGGAAGTTGCTGGCGGTCACCGGAATGGACATCACAGCAGAGACATTATACGCCATGAAAGGCAGGACGGCGAACGCCATGGTTTCCGGCCTTTTTCGAAAAGGCCGGTACATATTCTTTACCGACAAACTGCTGGAGAAAATGGAGGAAGACGAAATCCTGGCGATATTCGCCCACGAAGTGGCGCATATTCGTCACAGGCATTTGTTCAAGATGTTGTTGTCCGGGATTCTGTGGATTTGCGTGATTCAGATCATTTGGTATCTGATGGATTTCAACGCCTACTATGATGCATTGGATGAGTCCCTTAAGGTGTGGGCGTCCGGTTTGATTGGCGGTGTGAATGTGTGGCTGGTGATGGTCTGTGTCATGCTTCCCTTGTCGAGACGTAACGAATACGAAGCAGATGTTACCGCGGCCGGATGGGTGGGAACGGAGTGCTACAGTCGGGCCCTCTACCGCCTGCATCAATTGAATGACCGAATGAAGGCTCCACGGAAGCTCGCTCGTGTATTCTTGACCCACCCTACCCTGCAAGACCGCCTCGATCGCGTTGCACAGTTGAACTCGAAATAGTTGAGTTTTTATCAGATGAGAAGGAAACCCCCCTACATTGAAACTTCATCGACTTTTAGTATTGACGGCACTTTGCGCCCTGCTCGACCTGCGCTTCGCTTCGCACGGGGCGGTGCCGGACTCCCTGGCGCTGTCCGAATTCGCCAGGATCATGACCGCGTTCTCCGAAGCGCCCGGTCACTTCCCCGGAGACAACTTCGTTACCAATGAATCGTCCTACCTGCACGTCGTTCCCACGGTCATCGAACGGGGCAGGCGCGGCGGCGTCTATATCGGCGTCGGTACGGAACAGAACTTCTCCTACATGGCCGCCTCGAGGCCGGATATAGCTTTCATCGTCGACATCCGTCGCGAGAACCTGCTTCAGCATCTCCTCTACAAAGCCCTTTTTACCCTGGCCCGGGACCGAACGTCCTTCCTGACGCTGCTGTTCAGCAGGCAGTACCGGGAGGACGGATCGGTCGCCAACGGACGACCGGAACACTCGGCCTCCATCACCGAGGTCCTGGATTACATCGAGACGTCGACCACGGCCGACGCCCTGCTTTTTGAAGAAAACTGGAAGCGGCTTCGGCGGGAAGTAAGGCGATATGGGATCGAAGACCGGGACGATCTCGACAAGATGCTCTACATCTACCGGTCGTTTCACGAAAAACAGCTTTCAATCCGGTACGCCGAAAGACGCCTGGGAAACGGCCTGTCCTATCCTACGTTCAGGGACCTGATGTCGGGCACGACGAAAGAAGGGGAGTTCGCCAGTTTCCTGAGTACCGAAGATGCATTCGGGTTTGTGAAGGACCTGCATCTCAGGAACCTGGTCATTCCTGTCGTGGGGAACTTCGCGGGCGGGAAGGCGCTGAGGGCCATCGGCACGTTCGCTGAAGTTCACGATACGAGCGTATCCGTTTTCTACGTGTCGAACGTCGAGTACTTCCTCATAAATCACTTCTACTACGTGTTCAAATGGTACGTCGCGAATGTCGACGCGCTTCCGATCGATGAGCACAGCCTGATGATTCGTTCCTACCTGGGCGTGGAATCCCATCCTAGGAGAGTCGGCCGGCATCTGTCCACGAGCACGGCGCATCACATCCGCACGTTCCTGGAGAGTTACAGGCGGGGCGCGTATACCCGTACCAAACCGGTATGGTGGAGGTTCTGGCCGTGGGACAGTCCATTCTGGTCGGGCGGCGGACACAGCTACTACCATCTGGTCATCATGGGGGACCTGTGTCCATGAGCGCTTCCACGGATCTGGCATGTTATGCCGGGCGATGGCTCCAGGTCTTCTACAGGCCGGGGAAGGCCTTCGCGGATCTTGAAAAAGGACAATCCTCCGCCGAGTGGATGCTGGTGCTGATCCTGGTCATGTCAGTCGTCCTTTGCGCCGGTATCGTCACTATACCCGTGGCGCTGGATAGGGAAAGGGCGTTGATCGAGACAGAATTCCGGTCCTATTCGGATCTGAGTGCAGATCAACAATCCGGCATACTACGCGAGGCCGTGAAATTCGACCATCGTCAGCTCATCGGCCTTTTGGTCATGCCGGCAAGCGTCTGCTTCATGGTCTTTGCGTGGTCGGTGGTGGGAAAACACTGCGGTGAATTGATATTCGGCAAGCTGCTGCCGTACGGCAAGGTCCTTCCGATAGCCGGCTATGCCTCGCTTGTCCTCGTACCGGAAACCATCGTCAAAACCTCGCTGGTCTTGCTGTCTGGTTCGCTCGATCCCCCCATCCATCCTGGTTGGTTTCTCGATGATGCGGATCCCGAAACCCTCTGGAGCCTGTTCCTGTCGGGCGTCGATTTCTTCGGAATCTGGTTTCTTTTCCTGCTGGGCCTCGGCCTGGCACAGACCTTCCGGGGATCGGCCAGGCTCACCTGGCTCGCGCTGGGACTGGTGTGGGGCATGTGGATTGTCATTCGCAGGACTTTCGAGTTGCTCGGTACTGTTTACGTGTAGCTACTGGAAACCACTTCGGTCATGAAAAAACGCATAGTCATCGCCTGTATATCGGCCTGCAGCCTCGTAGCCATTCTGCTGTATTTCGAGTTCAGTTCCACGGCTCGCGATGCCACGTTCCGGATCCTCCAGGTACAACACGGATCGATCTCTGAGATACTGGCGGAGACGGGAACCATCCAGTTCGTCCGGACTGTCATGGTCAAGCCCACGATTTCCGGGGAAGTCAGGCATATTCACGCCGAAGTCGGGGATCGGGTTTCAGCGGGGGATGTGCTTGCCGTGATCGAACCGGACCCGTCCCAGTCCCTGCAGTTGTCCCGGCAGCGCGCCCGGGTGGACGGCGCCCGGATCGATCTTACAGAAAGGGAGTTGAACTTCGAGCGAAAGCGCGAGCTTTACGAGCGGTCCCTGATATCGTCCGAGGAATTCGACCAGGCAAGGATCGCACACACCAGGGCCCGTCACGATCTCGACATGGCGGAGCTCGAACTCAGGATTCTGGAAATGAAGGTGAACGTCGAGGTGGATTCGAACCAAACCCATGACGCCGTGCGGGTCATGTCGCCGTTGGACGGTATCGTCATTGCCCGCACGGTGGAGGAAGGCGAGGTCGTAGCATCAGGCACCTCGTCGTATACCGGCGGCACGGAGATGTTCCGGATCGGCGATCCGGACCGGATGATCGTCAAATCGGCCGTTGGAGAAATAGACGCGGGAAGGGTCCGGTCCGGACAGGACGTGCGGATTCGTGTCGATGCCTACCCGGACGCGATGTACCATGGACAGGTGGAGCGCGTCGCGCCGGTCGGTGTTCGCAGGCCCGGCAGCACGCTGGTCACGTTCGATACCGAAATCGTGATATCGGATCCGACGATGGAATTGCAACAGGGCATGTCCTGCGATATCGACATCGTGGTGGAGCAAAACGACCACGCGGTGCTGGTGCCCGCCTCTTCCGTCATGGAAATGGTCGACTACAGGGGTGCGTTCATCGAACCGAACGATCCTGCATTGACCGGATCGGCGCCCGGCAAGCTGCACATGGTCTATCGTTGCACATTGGCAAACCCCGAATTGCCGAGGTGCCCGGAATCGTACCTGGAGTCCGCCATGGTCGAGATCGGTATCGAATCGACCGAAAACGTGGAGATCCTGTCCGGTATTGAAGCCGGCGCGCACATTGCGCTGGATGCCCGGGCGGTTCATGCCGCGCTGAACGCGAAACACCCTTAAGCTCAAGGGATCCTGTCGACTGTGTCCATAACGCACCATATCCAGTCCGTGATTGCCAATCTCGCGCACTACAGGCTGCGTTCAGCTCTGACGCTGCTGGGGATCGCGGTCGGTATCGGCGCCGTAACCGCCATCATCGCGATCGGCGAAGGACTTCACGACATGGTGATGAAGGAGTTCGAATCCGTGCGCGGCGGCACCATGGTATGGGTGAGTCCATCGAGATTCGTAAACCGGGATGGACAGTGGCTCGAGGTACCGGATTACGAGCATCTCGTCTGGCAGGACGTGCTGGAGATTGGCAGCAGGTCAAACGCCGTGCGCCAGGTGGTCCCGGCCGCGACGCTGAACGCGGATCTCAGGTACGCGAAAATGTCCCATGGCGGGATGGTGTACGGCACGACGCCATCGTTTCCGGACCTGTACCAGTGGCCGGTTTCCAACGGCCGGTTCATTATCGACCGCGACGTTATACGCTGGCGCAAAGTATGCGTGCTGGGCGATGAACTGGCCGCTAAACTGTTTGACGATACCGACCCGGTAGGCAGGGAACTGAAACTGAACGGCCAGCGGTTTGCCGTGATCGGCGTCATGGAGCCAAAGACTGTTTTCAACGAGAGCTGGGGAAACCGGGTCTTCGTTCCGATTTCAACGGTCCAGAAACGGATGCTTGGCCATGAAGGCTTCGATCTACTGTCCATCAAGGTGGCGGATTCGCGTGTCATGGACCGTGCGGTGGGTGACATTGAGGCAGCCTTGAGGTCTATCCACGGCGATGAGGCCGGATTCGACATCGTCAGCGGGAAAGACGCCATGGACCAGATCGGAGGTGTGATCAACGCTGTTAAATCTTCGATTGCCGCCCTGGCGGGCATCTCGCTGATGGTGGGCGGAATCGGGATCATGAACATGATGCTGGTCTCCGTCACGGAACGGAGGCGGGAAATAGGCATCAGGAAGTCAGTAGGGGCAAGGCATGTTGATATCGTGAATCAGTTTACGCTGGAAGCCACCTGTATCAGCGCTTTAGGCGGGATACTGGGTATATCGCTGGGACTGGGTCTCGGTTCGGTTTTCTCGTTTGTCTTGAATCAGGTGTGGGACCTTGCTTTCACGAGCGGCGCTTCGGTATCGAATATCCTCGTATCGCTGGCGATTTCACTGGCCATAGGTCTTTGCGCAGGTATCTATCCGGCCTTGAAGGCATCGCAGTTGAGCCCGGTGGATGCGATGAACCAGGAGTGAGTCCGTTAAACCAAAGCAGATCGGTTGCGGAACGCACCAATGGTGCGCTATTCCAGACTCCCTACCCGCTCCAGCCTTTCCTGCATCGTCGGATGGGTGCCCAGCTTCGCGAGGAACTTTCGCGGCGGTTTCAGCTGGTCGTTGATCTGATGCAGCCGGTAAAGGGCCTGCTTGTACAGGCCGATGCCCACCCACAGGGCAGCGGTCCCGTCCGCCTGGTATTCGTTACGCCTCGAAAGCGGGAACAGGACGAGTAACATAAGCAGGTAGATATTCACTAAGTTAATTCCGGAAAACACCCACATTTTCCAGGACTCTCCGATCGACTCGAAGTAGGCATAATAGTCGATCAGACTCAGGAATACCTGGACGGCGAGGGTCCATAGCAGGAGAACCAGGAACATCCAGGGCATGTGCCGGTGCCGCCCATGAGCCAGTTCGTGGGCCAGGGCCGCCATGATCTCTCCTTCGCTCATTCGCTCCAGGAGTTTGTCGGTAAAGAAGATGTACTGTGCCTTGCGGAAAAGACCTGACACGACGGCGTTGGCAGTCTTGCCCTTTATGGCGTAGATCTTCTCGGCTCTGATGTCCATCCCGGTCACGGATACCAAGCGTTGCACGGCGCGGTCCATCCGCTCGTCCTTCAACTCGTTGCCGCGATAGAGGAGACGTATGATGTAAGGCGCGCAGCTGAACGAACAGACATTGCCGATAGCCACGGCCACGACGACCAGGATGATGAACGGGATCGATCCCGCCTCCGTGAATCCCGGCGCCAAATCCTCCAGGGTATTGCGCATGGTAATCAGAGAAGTCACGGCGACCAATACCCCGATCAGCGTGCCGAACATGGCCATCGCCATTACCAGGCCGAATTCGACCAGCTTCTCACGCCAGTTCAGCCGGATCGTATCGTCAACGGTCTGGTCTGCTCGGTACGTTTCGTCACCGGCGCAGTCCGCCTGTTCCGGCTGGTCCGCCGGCTGCGCCCGGTCCGTTCGATTCGTCTGGTCTAATCCGTCTGCAGGTACCCGCTCGTCTTCCAATGGATAGTCGTTTCCGGCATTTTGCACGCTAAACCTCCCGGCTGTGTACATTGGAACGGATTCACATAGCTTAGAATGGGTTAAGTATATTGTCAAAAACGACAAACGTTTGCAAGTCGTTTATTTCAGGAGGCCAGGCAGAGGGTTCAGTCACGCGGTCACAATCGCTTGACACGAGCCGCTTTTAGCCCCTTTGTCATGGATGCCGGTGCCGCGGTAAGATACCATCGTGCAGCTGGCCGGGAAAACGTATAAAACAGGTGCCATGAATAGGGCTGACACCATCGATTGAGGCAGGGAGCGCCACCTGTGAAATGGACCACCGCGAAGGCTGTCGTCCTTCTTCCGGCGGCGGCTACGATCTATGTCCCGGCCGTGATCTTGTGGGTATTGGCCGATACACCGGGCGCACTGTCGCCGGCGGAGCCCAACCAGTTCCGCTTCTGGATCGTGATCGCGATGGCGTTGGACGGCCTGGTCCTGGCGGCGTGGACCATGGCACTGTTCGACCGGATCGGGAAGGGTACGCCGGCGCCGTGGGCCCCGCCCGAGAAGCTGGTCGTCCTCGGCCCCTATCGCCACCTGCGCAATCCCATGAATTCGGGCATGCTGCTCATCCTCGGCGCCGAATCCCTGCTCTTCGGCTCATGGTATCTGGCGGGCTGGATGTGCGTGTTCTTCGCGGTGTGCGCGATCTACTTCCCGCTCCACGAGGAACCGGGCCTGGAGCGCCGGTTCGGTGAACTCTACCGGCTGTACAAGGCAAACGTACCGCGCTGGATACCGAGGATACGGCCGTGGGAAGGGCCGTGAAACGGATGGACTTAACTTAGGATCTGACTTACCAGGGAGCGTAAATGGCCATCATCGAGGACGTGAACGGCGTGCTCAGCCGGATCAACGATATGGATCTGCATCTCCGTATCGTCATGGGCACGGAATCGAAGTCCATCAAATACGAAAGCGATCCGGAAATCGAGATCAACTGGGCGGTCGCGAACGACTGGGACGGCATACCGGAAGAGATCGGATTCTGGATCATTTTCACCAAGGACTGGGTGTTTGACGATACGCAGAAGTTTTACGACGTTATTTTTAACACGGTCCGGGGGAACCTGAACCTGCGAAGGTGGATAAAACTGGAACCGATTTACAGCAACGAACACCTGCTCGAAGGAAAGTTTTACATCGTGGCGATCGTCGCGGATGTGCTGATGAATGACGAGGTGCGACGGCAGGCTGTCGAGAACCAGCAATGACCTTCCGTGAGGTACGAGATGGATGGGAATTCCGGTGACCTGGCGCTTCTTTTCCCAGGGGATATTTCCGCGGTGAGGATCGTAGCCGCGAAGGCCCTCTAATCTTCGGAATCAGCATCTCCAAGTGGATGGAGATCGATCGGCGTGAGCACGCCGTGGAAGCCGTATTTGATACCCGACCGTTCTCCTTTGCCGGGTGGGAAGTACTCCTCAATGAGTGCAAGCAGCCGGCGGTTGAATTCGGCGGCCTGTGCTTCCGAAATCCGTGCGCGGTTGTGGTTGATCGACACCTGGCAGGACGGCCCGTACATCCCCTCGGCCGCTTCGCGAAAGGCCTGGTTGAACTGGCCGGCAACGTCCGCCGGGATAGCTTCCCCTGCTCGGTCGTCCTCCGTGGCCTGACTACCCCCCTTGTCCCGGTCGTCACCCGGTCCGAATGGATCATCGCCCACCGCCTGCTCCGCCCGGACGCGGATCACTCCCGCCGTAGGCAGACAACGCCATTTCCGGGGGGCCGCCGCTCCATCATCCTCCAGACGTACGACGCCCGTCTCCGCCAGTCTTTGCACGTGGTACAGCACCCGGGCATCCGTAACATCGATCGCATCTGAGATCTCCGTCACCGATTTTCCTGCTTCGAGAATCTCCAAGATACGCGAGCGAAGGGGATCGAGGATGGTTGTTGCGCGTTCATCATCGATTACGAGTTCAGCGGCTTCCTGAGACTCGACACGAAAGGTGACTTCACGCCAGGTTGTCATGTTGCTTCTCCTTCATTTCATGCCCTTGAATACGATCAGGACTTGACGACGTGCCGTCATGCCACGAGAAGGAAATGTTAAATTATGGATTTAACAATGGGGTATAACGAAGGGCATTACCCATATCCTTCGGACAGATATCCTATTACAAGATCCTATACACTGTGCAAGTATAAGTTTAATCTGAAGCGTCGAAAGTCACTTCCTGTTCTGCCTTGTAAAGACTCATAATCGTACCGTTGGCCAGTAGTATGACCGCAATAGAGGCGATCATTGCGCCGGAAACTATAAAAACCAACTCTACGTGCTGATCAACAAACATGCCGGCAATCGCGTAAGAAACCGGTTCCAAGCCAACCGAGGCAACCATGATAAGACTCATCACCCTTCCGATGATGTCCGAGGGGACAACCCTTTGAATCCATGCGAAGACAACCACGTTACCATAGGCCATGACTATGCCCATGATGGCAATGACGAGTAGGAAAAACACCACGTCATGATTCAGACCTAGCGAGATCATACCCAAACCCACGATCGCAGGTACGGCAAATAGGATTATACTCCGGGTTTTAAATCGTTTGGCAGATCCCGCGATGAACATGCCTGCCAATCCAGAACCACTATACGCCGCAAGCAAGATCCCGAAATTTAAAGCGCCACTGTCAAATACGGTGTTGGACAATGTGGCTAGTCCTATGATAAAGGGACCGCTCATGGAAAAGTTCAACACAAACACCACCAACAAGACAGCACGCAAGAATGGATCTCGCCAGACAAACAAAATGCCTGTACGAATATCTCTAAAAACCGCCCTGACGGTACGTACTTCATCCTGATTTGTGCATTCGGTATCTTGATGCCTAACCCGGATCAAGGACAGGGCTGCTGCCCCGATGGCAAAGGTTGCGGCGTCAATACTGAAGGCGACCGATGCCCCGAATGTTGCAACGATCAGACCTGCGATTGCCGGACCCACCATACCACAAAACCGGGAAGAGCCTTGCATAAGTCCGTTTGCAGCTTCCAGATTCTTTCTATTCGTAGTCATTGGGATAAGAGACATAAACGCCGGATATGAAAAGGCACCGATAAATCCGAAGATAACGGCGAATACATAAAGCATGCCGAGTGACACTACTTCCGTGTTAATCAGAATGATGAATACAACGAGCAGAACAGCCCGTATTAAATTGGAGTACAGTGCGATTTTCTTCGGCGACCACCAGTCGCTGATCGCCCCGCCTACCAACATGAAGACCGATCTTGGTATGGAGGAAACGGCAAGGACAGTGGCCATCGCAAATCCTGATTCGAAAACCTCATAGGTCAACCAGATGATAGCGATGAAATGAATACGATCTCCCAGGAATGACAATGTCTCACTGAACCACAACAATCTGAAGTCGCGGTTCAATAACGGCTTCCAGATTCCAAATTCTGTGATCTTAATCAGTTGTCTGGAGATCGTCTTGAGTATCGGCATGGTTTTCTGAACTCAATTTCAGCTTCACGAATGTTCGAACTTCTTCGCGGTTACTATATATGAACCGTATTTTCGATCGCGGAACCAGGCGGACGCTTTCGGGTATCTTTCGCTGTAGAAGGCGACCGATTCCTTGACCCATTCGGATTCGACCCGGTCAAAACCCACGGTTTTCAGGCAGTCCAGGGTCGGTTCCAGGTAATTCCGCGGTCCGATCGGCAGGAAATCGGGATGGCGCCGGTCGTCTTCGGCCGTGTGGCGGGCGGTGAAAAAGGAAGTTTGTACCGCGAGCCTTCCGTCCGGACGCAACACGCGATAGCATTCCTGGAAGATCCGCTTCACATCGCCGGTGAAGGGCAATGCCCCCTGGCTCCATACCACGTCGAAGCTGTGGTCCTCGAAGGGCATTTCGGCCGCATCCCCAAACCTGAAACGTACCTTGTCCAGCAGACCCATCAATCGCGTACGGACGGTCGCTATGAGAAGGCGGTCGTATTCGCGGTCCAGTCCGACCACCGAACAGCCCCATGCTTCGGCCAGGTGCCTGGCCGGTCCGCCCGCGCCGCACCCCGCGTCCAGCACCAGGTCTTCCGATGAAAGGCCGATCCGCTCAGCCATGCGCACCGTGGCCTGTTGCCCGCCGCAGTGATAACCCGCGTCTCCCCGCAGTTCGTCTTCCGTGTTCCGGAAGAGTCCGATATCGATGGATTCGTCCTTGAACGTGGCCAGGCGCTCAAGGAAACCGTCCCTGTCCAGCAACCCTTTCTCTTCGAGCAGGTCGACGATGCCCAGGAGCAGGAGACTGTTGGTCTGCGCCCAGGTTTCCTGTCTGTCTTTTGATTCCATGTTACCAATATACTTTCAAAATCACCGGAATGCCGCCTAATTGGGATATGCTAAAACGGAATGAGTCAAGAGGGTAATACGCGTCGAATTCAGTTTGCCCGGGTATCCGGCAGTTGATCGGAGGCATCATGAATAAGCAACATTCGTACGAGGTCGGAGTAACATGGACGGGTAATCAGGGCGATGGCACGAGCACGTACAGGGGCTATACGCGGGATTACGACATCGCATGCGAGGGCAAGCCGGTGATCAGGGGTTCCGCGGACCCCGGTTACCTGGGCGACGCCGCGCGCCATAATCCGGAAGACATGCTGCTGGCTTCACTTTCGGCCTGCCACATGCTCTGGTATCTGCATCTCTGCACGGTGAGCAAGGTCGTGGTGACCGCCTACGAAGACCGTGCGGAAGGCGTGCTGGAACTGAATCAGGACGGATCGGGCCAGTTCGCGCGCGTGACCCTCAGGCCCCGTGTTACGATTACGGCGGAAAGCGACGCGGCTACCGCGGAGCAGCTGCACGAGAAGGCCAACGCCATGTGCTTTATCGCCCGGTCCGTAAACTTCCCGGTGGATCACGAGGCGGAGATGGTCACAGCGCAGAGCTAGTTTTAGGCTCAGAGCTAGATTTAGGTGCGGAGCCAGTTATAAACTCGAGATAGTTCTCCGGATGAACGACCTGGAACGAACTGTCCGGATAGGCCTTGCGCCAGGCGCTTGGTGCCCGGCTTGATTTGGCAGGCCACTTCAGTTCCGCGGCAAGCAGTTTGCCCCCCCACTCCTCGACCAGGTCGATCTCCTGGCGGTCGTAGGTACGCCAGAAGTAGCTTTCGACCAGGCGGCCGTTGTACAGGTTGTACTTCAGACGTTCCGCCAGGATGTAGTTTTCCCACAATTCCCCAACGTCATCCCGTATGGTCAGCGGGTTGAAGTTGTTGATCAAACCGTTCCTTATGCCGTTGTCGTAGAAGTAATAGCGTCGGCTCTTGGTTATCTCCTTGCGCAGGTTGCGGCTGAATCCACGGCGGCTGTGGAGGATATAGGATTTCTCCAGCAGGTCGAGATAGCGATCAACGGTGCTTGCGTTCATGCCCAACTGGGTACCCAGTTCGGAAGTCGATACCTCTCGTCCGATTTGGAAGGCTACCAGTTGTAGCAACCTGAGCAGCTTGTCCGCATGGCGTATGCCTTCGAGCTGAAGGATGTCCCTGAAAAGATAGGAAGCGATCAGTTCCTTTATATAGAGCTGCCGATCTTCGTTCGAGTCCATGAGCACGACTTCAGGATACGACCCGTAGATCAGCCTTTGTTCGAGGTGGGCCCTGGTCTGGTGCGCGGATTCGGTTTCCTGGATTTCCAGTTGTGCGAGGGGCAGTAGCAACAGGGTATACTTGCGGCCGGTCAGGGGCTCTCCGGTCTGATGGGCCAGGTCGAAGGAGGACGAGCCCGTGGCAATGATCCGAAGTCCCTCGACGTGATCGGCGAGCAGCTTGAGATTCAGTCCGATTTCCCGGATATGCTGCGCTTCGTCGATGATCAGTGTACGACGACGGCCAACGAAAGACGTCAATTTAGCCAGGGACTGACTCTCGAGATACTCCCGGACCACGATATCCTCCCCCGTCACGAGCAGGGCGTCTGGGTCGTGTTCCCGGATATAGCGTTTAATCAGCGTGGTTTTGCCCACTCTCCTGGGACCGTAGACCACGACGACTTTACCCGGCGTCACCAGGTGGACGAGTCTGGTGAGTTGTGCCTGAGGAATGTATAATTCTGTCATCATATAGATATAATTAACGTTAATTGTGCCAATAAGCAAGGCGTATTATTGAAAAGATGCCTTTGATTTGTGACGCGAGGAGAGATTGAGATGTCGCGTCACCGGTTCAGTGAGGGTATCCCATACCCGAGCCGACAGCGAAATCCACTTACCATGAAATAGCCCATTAACGCATGATTGCCATTTCATAAACCGCTCCCGACTCACTTTTGTAACTACCCACTCCACTACTCCACGATTGGCGCTCATCTGTTCCAACTCCCAATTCCCTAAAAACTGCTTGACATAACAGACAAATGTCTGTTTTATGGATTTTCAGGCGCTCGTTTTGGCGCGCCGTCCCGTTTCAGCGCTCCATCGCGCTGGCCCTTGCTACTGGCCCATTTCTGACCGTCCCCGGCCCGGACCGAGGAGACCATCATGGCCTACACATCGCCTGGGAAGACCAGGGAGAAGATCTACGATTTCGTGCGGGAACGTATCCTGAGCGGGACCCCGCCCACGACCCGGGACGTGCAGCGCGCCTTCGGGTTCCGTGCGGTCCAGTCCGCCCGCCAGCACCTGGAGAAGCTGGTGTTCGAGGGGAAGCTCGCCAAGGTGGACGGCAGGTCCCGGGGTTACCGGCTGCCGGAGTTCGGCAAGGCCAGCCCCACCCAGTTGATCCCCATGCTGGGGCGCGTACAGGCGGGCGAGCTGACCGAGGCCATGGAGGATCCGCCGGAATACATCATGGTGCAGACGCGTTTCGACGACGATGAACTCTTCGCCCTGACCGTAGAGGGGGAGAGCATGCTTCATGCCGGCATCCTGCCGGGGGACATGGTGATCGTGCGCCGGCAGCCGACGGCCAGTCCGGGGGACATCGTGGTGGCCCTGGTGGGCGACGAGGCGACGGTCAAGCGGTACCGGGAGCGGGACGGCCGCGTCGAGCTGCATCCGGAGAACGAGGCCTTCGACCCGATCATCCCCCGGGAGGACGGCGCGCCCTTTTCGCTGCTGGGCAAGGTCATCGAGATACGGCGGAGCGTTGAATAGGACGGCCGGGCTGCCGCGTCGAGTAACACATCGCACACATCGCACAACCGAAGGAATCATCATGTCGTCCCTGCAGGATCGGGATCTGCAGGACCGGGATCTGCAGGATCTCGAACCCTATTTCACGCGGATGCCCGCCGGAAAGCGGGAGGAGCGGCCGTGCTGGTCGCGGTCGCATTTGGCCGGGCGCCTCTGCGAGCTCTCGTCCGTCCCCGGGGCCGCCCTGCTGACGGCCGCCTTCCGGCTGGTGCTGGACGCCCAGCTCGAGGGAGAGCCGGCGGCCTGGATCACGGCGACGCCGGACACCTTCTTCGCGCCGGACGCGGCGGAGAGCGGCGTGGACCTGGACGCCCTGGTGGTCATCCGCGTACCGGACGCGCGGGCCGCGGCGCGGTCGGCGGACCGGGTCCTGCGTTCGGGCGGCTTCGGCCTGGTGGTGATGGACCTGCACGCCGATTCCAGGATCCCCGTGCCCCTGCAGGTGCGCCTGGCCCGGCAGGCGCGGGACCACCACGCCGCCCTCCTGTGCCTGACCGCCAAGTCCCGCGAGGCGCCTTCGCTGGGGCCGATGGTCACCCTGAGGGGCCAGACTTCCTGCCGCCGCCTGGCGGTGGACCGTTTTCAATGCGAAATCGAAATCCTGAAGGACAAACGTCATGGACCGGGCTGGCGC
This sequence comes from Gemmatimonadota bacterium, assembly GCA_026705925.1. Lineage (GTDB taxonomy): Bacteria > JAAXHH01 > JAAXHH01 > JAAXHH01 > JAAXHH01 > JAAXHH01. Next base: position 517,770 of record JAPOZT010000011.1, on the reverse strand, counting down.
CACACCGAAATCTGCCGCGGGCCGGACGGCCTGCATTAACATCCGGACGGCCTGCATTAACATCCGGGCGCTGCCGCTCCGGCTCCTGCTGAGGAGCCATCCGCAGTGGCGGGAACGGCCGGTGGCGGTGGTGGAAGAGGATAAGCCCCTGAGCCCCATCCTGTGGCTCAACGCCGCGGCCGCCCGGGGCGGGATCCGGCCGGGCATGAAGTACGCCGCGGCCCTCTCCCTGGACCGCGGCCTGTGCGCCGGGACGGTTTCGGAGGAGGAGGTCGGGGCGGCGGTCCGGCAGGTCCACGGCGCGCTGGACCGTTTCAGCCCCCGGGTGGAGCCGAGCGCGGAGGAGCCGGGGATCTTCTGGGTGGACGCGGGAGGACTGGACCGGCTCTACGCGTCGCTGGAGGACTGGGCCGGGCAGATGCACGCCGCCCTCTCCGGACTGGAACTGCCGGCGAGCGTCGCGGTCGGTTTCGGCCGCTTCGGCACCTATGCCGTCGCCAAGGCGCGGAACGGGGTGGTCGTGCTTCCTACCATGGCGGCCGAGGAAGCCGAGAGTCGAAAGGTGCGGCTGCTCGATCTGCAACTCGAGCCGAAGCTGCGGGAACGGCTGGACAAGCTGGCCGTGTATACCGTGGGGGATTTCCTGGCCCTTCCCGGGGAGCGGATCGCCCGGCATCTCGGCGAGCAGGCCCGTGCCTTCTACCGCTTCGCGGCGGGAGACCGGTCCCTGCCCCTTCAGCCGCGGGGCCTTTCCGAACCGCTCCGCGCCCGGATGGAACTGGACGCGAACGAATCGGACGCCCGGGGCCTCCAGTTCCGGGTGTCCCAGCTATTGGCTCCCCTGCTGAAGGCCGCGGGCGAAAGATACCATGCGGCCGCCGCCCTCCGGCTGGCGTTCCGGCAGGAGAACGGCACGCGCCACCGCTGCCGGGTCCAGGCGGCCGAACCGACGCTGGACGCCCGGGTCCTGCTGGAGCTGGTGGGCCTGCGCCTGGAAACGATTTCCTTCCCCTTCCCCCCGGTGGAGCTGGCCCTCGAGGTGGAGGGCGTGCCCGTCACCGCCGACAAGCTGAACCTCCTGCAGGAGAATCCGGACCGCGACACCGGTTCGGCCATGCGGGCCCTGGCGCGGGTCCGGGCCGAGTTCGGCCCCGGTGCGGTCCTCACGGCGCGGCTGGCGTCGGGACATCTCCCGGAAGCCCGTTTCGGGTGGCAGCCCTTCGGCAAGCTCGCCGCGGCCACCCCCCGGCCGGTGGCCGTGCGCGCCCTGGTACGCCGCGCCCACGCCAGTCCCCGGCTCCTGGAAGGCCAGCCCGTGAACTGGCAGGCGCCTTCGGGCCCCGGCCCGCTTGGCCCGCCCCCGGAGCACCTGGTCAGCGGCGGATGGTGGGTCCGGGAAATCCGGAGGGATTACCGTTTCGTCGACACCGCGCGGGGCGAAACCCTCTGGGTCTACTACGACCACGGGAGCGGCCGCTGGTACGTCCAGGGCCGGGTGGAATGATGGCCCGCACCTACGCGCCCCTCTGGTGCAAGAGCAATTACTCCTTCCTGGAAGGGGCCAGCCATCCCGAGGAGCTGGTGGAGGCCTGCCGGCGCCTGGGGCTTTCCTCCCTGGCCCTCACCGACCGCAACGGGGTGTACGGCATCGTACGGGCCCACGTCCGCGCCCGGGAACTGGACGTCCACCTGGTTGTGGGGTCGCAGGTCAGCCTCCGGGACGGCTCGGAGATCGTGCTGCTGGTGCAGGACCGGGAAGGCTACGCCCACCTCTGCCGGCTGCTGACCGCCGGGCACCTGCGCGGCGCCAAGGGGGACTGCCGGGTGAGCTGGGAGGAGGTGTGCCGCCACAGCCCGGGGCTGATCGCCCTGTGGATCGGCGGAACAGGGTCGACGGGCTCCGGGGGAATCGGTCCGGCTGGCCGCGACGCCGCGTCCGCCGGCGCGTCCGGCTCGAACCTTTCGGACCCTGCCGCGCCCTCCCCCTTCCCCGAACCGCTCCGCGCGGCCTTCGAAGACCGCCTGTACGTGGTCCTGGCCCGGCACCGCCGGGCGGAGGAGACCCTGAGGGAGATCCGCCTGCGGGAACTGGCGGCCCGGTTCGGCCTGCCCACCGTGGCCGCCGTGGAGGTCCTCTACCATACGCCCGGTCGGCGCCCCCTGCAGGACGTGCTGACCTGCATCCGGGAGGGAGTGACCCTGCCCGCGGCCGGGCGTCTCCTCCGGCCGAACGACCAGCATGCGCTCAAGGGGCCGGAGGACATGGCCCGCCTCTTCGCCGACGACCCGGCGTCCCTCGAACGGACCCGCGAGGTGGCCGCCCGCTGCGCCTTCTCCCTCGGAGAACTGCGCTACCGCTACCCGCTGGAGCGCCTGCCGAAGGGCAAGACCTCCATCCAGTACCTGGAGGAACGTACCTTCGCGGGCGCGGCCCGCCGCCTGGGCGGCAAGTTCGAAACGCAGGTCCCCCAGCTGAAGAAGGAACTCGCGCTGATCCGGGAGCTGGAGTACGAGGGATATTTCCTGACCATGCACGAGATCGTGGAGTACTGCCGCCGCGAGCGCATCCTCTGCCAGGGACGCGGGTCGGCGGCTAACTCCGCCGTCTGCTTCGCCCTGGGCATCACGGGCGTGGACCCCACCCAGGTGAACCTCCTCTTCGAGCGGTTCATCTCCAGGGAAAGGGCCGAGCCGCCGGACATCGACCTGGACATCGAGCACAACCGCCGGGAGGAGGTGATCCAGCACGTGTACCGGAAGTACGGGCGCACCCACGCCGCCATGGTGGCCAACGTGGTCCGCTACCGCCACCGGTCCGCCATCCGGGAGGTGGGCAAGGTCCTCGAGGTCCCGGCCACCGGCCTGGACCGCCTGGCCCGGCAGGTGTCCCACGGGCACTGGGACGAGGACTTCATCCGCCAGGCCGGCCTCGACCCGGAGAACCCGGCCCTGCGCCACCTGGCCGCCCTGGTGCTGGAGATCCAGGACTTCCCCCGCCACCTCTCCATCCACCCCGGGGGCTTCCTGCTGGGCCACCACCCCGTCCACGACCTGGTGCCCATCGAGAACGCCACCATGGAGGGGCGGACGGTGATCCAATGGGACAAGGAGGACGTGGAGGACGCGGGGCTGTTCAAGGTGGACCTCCTGGGCCTGGGCGCCCTCAACCTGCTGCACCTCGGCTTCGACCTCCTGCGGCGGCACCGCCGGATGGAGCTCTCCCTGGCCACGCTCCCCCGGGAGGACGCCGCCACCTTCGACCTGATCTGCCGCAGCGACACGGTGGGCGTGTTCCAGATCGAGAGCCGGGCCCAGATGGCCATGCTCGGGCGCCTGAAGCCGCGCACCTACTACGACCTGGTGATCGAGATCAGCATCGTCCGCCCCGGGCCCATCACGGGCGGCATGGTCCACCCCTACCTGCGGCGGCGCAACGGCGAGGAAGAGATCACCTATCCCCACGAAAGCCTCGTGCCCGTCCTGGAGAAGACCCTGGGCGTGCCCCTCTTCCAGGAGCAGGTGATGCAACTGGCCATGGTGGCGGCGGACTACACCCCCGGCGAGGCCGACCAGCTCCGGCGGGACATGGCCGCCTGGCGGCGGTCGGGACGGATCGAGCGGCACCGCGAACGGCTGGTCTCGCGCATGATTAAAAAAGGCATCGCCGAGGAATTCGCCGAGCACGTCTTCATGCAGATCCGCGGCTTCGGCGAGTACGGCTTCCCGGAGAGCCACGCCGCCAGCTTCGCCCACATCGCCTACGCCACCGCCTACCTGCGCTGCCACTACCCGGCGGAATTCACCTGCGCCCTGCTGAACGCCCAGCCCATGGGGTTCTACTCGCCCTCCACCATCGTCAACGACGCCCGGATACACGGGGTGGAGGTGCGTCCGGTGAGCCTGCGCCGCAGCCGCTGGGACTGCACGCTGGAGGAGATCGCGAGGGAGGAGGCCGCGCGGGCGGACGGAAGCGGCACGGGCGAGAATGAACCGCTCCGCGCGTCCGGCCGCAGGCCCCGCCTTCCCTTCGCGGTCCGCATGGGCTTGCGCTACGTCCGCGGACTGGGGGAAGGAGACGGCGCGCGGCTGGAAGCGGCCATGGAGCAGGCGCCCTTCCGCGATATCGCCGACGTCGCCCGGCGGAGCGGCCTGAACGCGGACAAGCTCGAGTCCCTGGCCGAGGCGGGCGCCTTCGCGTGCTTCGGTCCGCTTGGCCCGTTCGGCCCGGACCGCCCGGACCGCCCGGACCGCCGCGGCGCCTTATGGCAGGTCCTGGGGACCGAAACCGGCGGGCCGCCCCCCTTGCCGCTGAAATCCCGCGACGCCCAGCCCCGCTTCCAGTCCCTGAACAGCCTGGAGACCATCCTCTGGGACCACCAGGCCGCCGGCCACAGCGTGCAGGGCCACCTCCTCAAGCCGCGCCGCGCCGAACTCGCCGCCCGGGGACTGCCCACCGCCCGGGAACTCAACGCCATGCCGGACGGACGCTCGGTCCGCTACGTGGGTCTGGTCATCTGCCGCCAGCGCCCCGGGACCGCCCAGGGTGTCACCTTCATGACGCTGGAGGACGAGACCGGCTTCGTGAACTTGGTCATCTGGGAGAAGGTGTTCGAGCGCAACGCCCTGCTGGCCAGGACGCTGCACTGCATGGGCGTGACCGGCAACCTGCAGGTGGGCGAGGGCGTGGTCCACCTCGTGGTCGAGGCGCTCTGGGACCCGAAGCTGGAGGACCGGACGCTGCGGCTTCGGAGCAGGGATTTTCGATAAGAGTTGCAATTGGACGGCATAGAACTTGCAATCAGCCGCTGCCAAACTTGCAATTGGACGGCATAAAACTTGCAATCAGCCGTAAATCCAATCTGCGAACATCCACTTCGGTCGATTCACTTCGCCGGCAGGGAAGCCGCGTAATCAGCGGCGCGGGCCACCCAGGTCGCCAGGTCATCCTCGGTCGCAATGCCTGCCGGCTCCACCCGGGCCCATCCCCTCATGGTCCGTCCCGCGATGTCGGCAGGCTTAGCGTGCGGTTCGGCCAGCGTCTCCTCGTGCTTCTCCCGCTCGAGCCGTACGATAAGCGAACCCTTCCAGGTCCCCACGCACATGTTCCCGTTGATCTTAAAGCAGACGCCTCCGAACATGTTTTTCTCGAAGTAGCCCGGATGCGATGAAAGCATGGGACGAATCCGGTCGGCTAACACGTTGTCGCTCATCTTGACCCGCCTCCCAGAAAATACAGTCGCCTTCGTGCCGATTTAATCATTATCATTCCTCAATACAAATCGACACCAGTTTCTTCAACATGGTTCCGCAATTCCAACGTGATTCCAACGCGATTCCAACGCGATTCAAGGAGAGACGCACAAATGGATAACCTGGTCATACGTGAATGCGAACCCGAAGACGTGGAAGGCGTTCATCAGCTGGACCTGGACTGGGAGTCCGAAGGGGTTACATACGGCTTCGGACCCAGTTCTTCAGACGAGATCAGAGAAGCCCTGGGACCCTATTTGCTTGTAGCCGTCGCAGAGGACGAAGTCATCGGGTACAGCCGCGGCGAGGTCCACGTCAGCCGCGACCTGTGTGTATTCGAAGAAGGGGAGCGCTACCTGGAAATATACGACCTGTACGTCAGGGCACCCTACCGCAGCGCCAGAGTCGGCGGCAAGCTGGTCGAACGCATGAAGGAGATCGCCGGGCGGAACGGCATCCGGCGGTTCCGCGTACACTCGGCCACCATGGACCTGGACCGCGTGCTTAAGTTCTACCGGAATCACGGCTTCAAGACGTGGTGCCTGGAGATGTTCATATGAAGCCGGCGTGACCGACGAGTATTTGGTAGACGAGTATTTGGTAAATGAATACATGAAATCCGGGCCCGCACCGGACGCTACATTCACCTTTCTCCGAGCATACCCCTGAGCCGGTCCCACTCCTGGACGTATTCGGCCAGGTGCCCGTTCTCCGGTGATTTCGCCTTCTCTTCGAGCATGGACCGCACCAGGTCCTGTTCCTCCCTATACTGGCCGTCGTTGAAGAACCCGGCGAAATGGGCGATGCGAAGCCAGACGAGGTAGGTCGTCACGGCGTCGTGCTGGTTGTACTGGGCGATGCGCCGGATGCCGCCGTCGAGCCAGGCCTCGGCGACGCTGTCCCCGTCGAAACCGCCCATCTTGCCCGGGATGCCCGACAGCACCGCCATCTCTTTCAGGGAGGGGCGCGCCTTGCCCCACTCACCGATGGCCGTCATCAGGTCCACGTTCCACTCGCTGGCCCTCGAGAAGTAATCGTAGCCCTCCCAGGGCTTGTCCGGCCGCTTGCAGAACCCGGCGGCGGTGATGCCCTTGATGATCCCTCGCTGGATCATGATCGGGAGGTCCGATCCGGTGGAGTTAAAGCCGACGAGCTGGGGCAGGCGTCGGCCCACGCTTTCGAGGAACCGGGACAGAATCGTGGCTTCGTCGCAATCGTCGGGGTTGTCCGGGTCCCGGGGTTGTACGCGCAGGTCGATCGTAACATTGCCCTGGGGATCCTGGTTTCGGGTCACCATGGCGATGGAGACCAGGCGGGACATGGCATACTTGAGAAAGGGCCGCGGCTTTTCTTCGGTGGCCCCGTTCTGGCGCCACATCTCCTGGACGACTTCGAAGTCGGGCATTTCGGCCGGCAGGTCGTAGAGCAAACGTCCCGCATCGGGGTCGGGTACCCATTCCGCGTCGAAGGCCCACACATCGTGTTTTACGCTTTTGAACATGATCGGTCTCGGGTTTGGATGATTGATTCAGTCATAATTGTCCTTTCTGCTAAGCTATTGAACAGGTGATTCTCCATCGATATTATCGGCAATGCGCTCATCCGTGGCAAGGAACAGCGCGTCCCGATCGTCCTGCGGCACGTACATTCCCGGACGGTCCGCCGATTCCATGGCCGCGCGCAGCGGTGCGAGATCCTGTTCGTGGAAGTGCGCCAGAAAACGGATGTTCCGCTGGACTTCCGAAGCGCTGAGTCGGGCGACGGGTTTCTCCAGCAGGCCGTGGGTCAGGGGAACAAGGGCGTCGGACCCAGCGCCGGACAGGTAGCGTTCGAGGGAGGCAACGACTTCCGGCGGCACCTGGCGGAAGCCGGTGAGGCGGGAACCCCGGATTCGTTCGTGGGGCGGGAGATGCCGGACCGGTTCGATATGCCCGATCAGCTTCAACACGTAGACCAGCGCGTCGAAGGCGGCCAGGGCGCGCCGCCGCGACTTGAACACGCCATACCACTTGAGGTCCAGTTCCTTCCACGCATCCACATGGGTCGTGAAGCAGAGCAGGACCTGCTTCTCCGTGCCGCCCAGGCCGAGGGCCGGGTATAAGAAGTCCCAGGTGCCGTCCTCGTTGTACGGCGGCCGCAGCTTGCGGATCAGTTCGTTCTCGAGCAGCAGGGCCTCGCGTTCCGACTCACGCGGCATGATCTCGAGGGTGCTCGCCTCCCGGACCAGCATCCGCATCTTGCGGTGCACCTTGCGGCGCGAGGCGTTTCGGTACTGCTGGAGGCGCCGCCTTATGTTCGCGGCCTTGCCGACGTAGATAACGGCACCCTGCCCGTCCTTGAACAGGTAGACCGCCGGCGTCATGGGCGATTCTTCGATAAGGCGCTCGCCGAATTTCCGGTCGAACTGGCGCATGGTGTATTCGTATCTACAATGTATCTACGTTACATCTACGTTGGCATCTACGTCGCATCTACGTTGCATGTAGGCCTGACGACAGTTATAATATACCCTTGTATACCGCATCGACATCCCAAATCCCTCATTTTCCACGAATATCCCGTGCACCGACCGGAGAGCCCGACCATGACCGCGGAAAAACTGATCATCGATTACATAAGCGACCAGGACGACGACCTGTCCCGGATGGCCATGGACATCTGGGACCATCCGCAGATCGCGATGCAGGAGACCTACGCGTCGAAACTGCAGGCAAAGGATCTGGAAGCGGACGGCTTTACCATCGAGTGGGGCGCCGGGGGGATGGAAACGGCCTTCGTCGCCACCTGGGGCTCGGGAGATCCCATCATCGGGTTCCTGGGCGAGTACGATGCACTGCCGGGCCTGTCGCAGACGGTTTCCACCGAGCGGGAAGCCATCGAACCGGGCGGCCCCGGCCACGGCTGCGGCCACAACCTCTTCGGCACGGCGTGCCTGGGTTCGGTAAAGGCCCTGAAGCGCGCGATGGAACGGGACGGCATCGGCGGCACGATCCGGTACTACGGCTGTCCCGCGGAGGAGCAGGTGGTGGGCAAGGTGCTCATGGCGCGCGACGGCGTATTCGACGACCTCGACGCCGCCATCACCTGGCATCCCGGCGCAACGAACGTGGTCTGGAACGGTTCGTCGCTCGCACTCAACTCCTTCAAGGTGAACTTCCACGGCGTGGCCGCCCATGCCTCGGCCATGCCGCACCAGGGACGCAGCGCCCTCGACGGCGTGATGCTGATGGACGTGGGCATGAACTACCTCCGGGAGCACGTCGTCCCCGAGGCCCGCATCCACAGCGTGGTCACGAGCGGTGGGGAGGCGCCGAACGTGGTGCCGGCCTATGCTCAGGTGTGGTACTACATCCGGTCCCCGAAACGCGCCGAGGTGGACGAGATGTACGAACGGGTGCTCGACATCGCGAAGGGTGCCGCGCTGATGAGCGGCACCACCCACGATATCGAGTTCATCGGGGGCGCCTACGAGGTCCTACCGAACGGCACGATCTCCGACCTGATGCTGAAGAACATGCAGGCCGTGAACGATCTCGCATTCACCGCCGAGGAGCGCCGCTTCGCCCGGCAGCTGCAGGCGACCTTTCCCGAGAACGCGGTCCAGTCGGCCTACGAGCGCATGGAGAAATCGACGGTCAAGGATTCCATTGCCGAAAGCATCGAGAATCCCCTCTGGACGCAGGTGCTTCCCCATACCGATACCCCCCCGCACGTGGAAGGTTCGACGGACGTGGGCGATGTGAGCTGGATCGCGCCCACGGGGCAGCTCACGACCTGCTGCTGGCCCCTGGGCACGCCGGCCCACAGCTGGCAGATGGTGGCCTCCTCCGGTTCGAGCATCGGCAGCAGAGGCATGCTCTTCGCGGCCAAGTCCCTGGCGCTGACGGGCCTTGACCTGTTGCGGGACCCGGACCTGCTCAAACGCGCCAACGAGGAATTCGACGAGGCGAGAGACGGCAAGACGTACAAGAGTGCGCTGCCTGAGGCGTAGTGCGTGTCTGGCAATCGTGGGCGAATGCCCGAAGGCCTGACGAGTAAGGACCGTATGACCATCTCCATTTCCACGGTGCGGATTCCCCCAGACGCCGGCGAAAGATACCGGCGAGACGGTTTCTATTTCTCGCCGCCGATTCTGCCGTCCGAACTGATCGAACGCGTGACCGCCCGCATGGATGCGGTCATGGCCGGCGAATACGAGACCGGGGAACCGCCGCGCCGGTCCTGGAACCCTGGAGACGACCCGAAACGCATCCGGAAAATCGACCAGGCGCATCTGTCGGACCGCACCATCTACGAACTGGCCTCGCACCCCGCTATCGGGCGCTGGGCGGCCGCCCTGTCGGGGGCGAAGCGCGTCCAGCTGTGGGCGTCGCAGATGCTCTACAAGCCGCCGGTCGGCTCGGTCGGCGGGGTGTCCGGCAACGTCGGCTGGCACCAGGACAAGCAGTACTGGAAGTACCTGGATGGCGAGCTGTTTACGGCCTGGGTCGCCGTGAGCGATGTGACTGCGGAGTCCGGTCCCATGCGGTTCCTGCGGGGCTCGCACCGGTGGGGGCTGCTGGACAGCGGCGACTTCTTCGGCCATGACCACGAGGCGCAGCAGAAGGACATCCCCGTACCCGAGGGAGAAAGCTGGGAAGAAGTCGAGGCGGCCCTGCCTCCCGGCGCGGTCAGTTTCCACGACCGCCACACCTACCACGCCAGCGGGCCGAATGTATCGGACACGCCGCGCCGCAGCTTCGCCTTCCACCTGCGCACGGAAAACGTCCGGCCGGTGGAGGGCCGCAACGACTACTACGTGCAGCACCTGGACGATCCCGCCTATTGCCCGGTGCTATACGAGGCGTGATTCAATTAAGGGTCGTCATTCAACAAGGAGCCACCCGGTATGAGCGAAGTGTTGGACGCAGTCTTTATCTTCCCACTGATGCTCGTGGGCATGTTTCTCTTCATCACGGGTCTGCTCGCCATGGCCGGCGGCAACAACATGGAACGTATCGGCCTGTCCACTCCGAGGCGCGGCAAGATCGCCATGGCAGTGGGCGTTGTATTGAACACCATCGGAGTTACCTTGCTGACCTGACGTTTTCCCGGACCCCACAATCTCAGCTTCGGCCAGTATCATGAGCGTGTTACTGATCGCCGCCGGAATCTACCTCTTCGTATCGGGCGTGGTCGTATGGGCCGGCGGCAGGACGGTGGAGCGGATCGGGCTCACCACCCGGAACCGGGGATTGGTCGCGCTCATCCTGGGCGCTGGCCTGCTGATCTACGCCATTGCCTACTAGCCGTCGTTACCTGTACCAGCTATCGTCACCTGTCGCGAGAACCCTTGCCGCCCAGTATCTTCCGGACGTTTTCCGACATTCTGACGCAGGCGGCCAACCAGGTGTTCATATCCGCTCCGGCTGGTTACCTCCGGACCGGAAACCACCGGTTTGTCATGGATGCGCCGGCCCTGTGACCGCACGTCGACCGCGGAAGAGAAACCCGGCACAGGGATCGCACTCAACACTTGATTGTAACAAAGAAATCGACTTCCTTCTTAAGTATAGCACTTTCCTTCGCCGGACCGTTTTGCCGTATGCGCGAAAGTTCACCGGAAACGCGACGGTCCGTCTGAAATCTGAATCACAAGAACAGAAACCCAATGACCAACGACCTCTTCCATCCCGCCGTGGCCGCCTGGTTCGAGGACCGGTTCGAAGAGCCGTCCGACATCCAGAAGCGCGCCTGGCCGGTCATCAAGCAGCGGCAGAACGCGCTGATCGCGGCGCCCACGGGTTCCGGCAAGACGCTGGCGGCCTTCCTGTCCTCCATCGACGACCTGGTCCGCCAGGGCCAGTACGGATCGCTGCCCGAGGGCACGCAGATCGTCTACGTTTCGCCCCTGAAGGCCCTCAGCAACGACATCCACGCCAACCTGCAGGTCCCGCTGAAGGGCATCCGGGCGATCCTCAAGGAGCGCGGCCGGTCCGATGTGCCCATCCGCGTGGCGGTCCGCACGGGCGATACGCCCACGAGCGAGCGGGCGGCCATGACGAAGCATCCGCCCCACATCCTGGTGACGACGCCGGAAAGTCTCTACCTGCTGCTCACGAGCGCGGGCGGGCGCCGGATCCTGCCGAACGTGCACACGCTCATCATCGACGAGATCCACGCGCTGGTGGGCAACAAGCGGGGATCGCACCTGGCCCTTTCGGTGGAGCGGCTGGAACGGCTTACCTCCGGTCCGCTCACGCGCATCGGCATATCGGCCACCCAGAAGCCCATCGACCGGATCGCCCACTTCCTCACCGGCGCCGGCTATAATAAGGGCAAGGGCTGCAAGATCCTCAACACCGGCCATCGGCGCAAACTCGAGCTGAAGATCGAAGTCCCCCGCTCCCCCCTCGGCGCCGTCATGTCGAACGAGGTGTGGGAGGAAGTGTACGAACGCCTCGAGGAGCTCATTCTGCGGCACCGGACGACCCTGGTCTTCGTCACCACGCGGAGCATGTCGGAGCGGCTGGCCCGCCACCTGAGCGAGCGGCTGGGCACCGAAAACGTCACCTCCCATCATGGCAGCATGTCGAAGGAGCACCGGCACGACGCCGAACAGCGGCTCAAGGCCGGCGCGCTTAAGGCCCTCGTGGCCACGGCCTCCCTGGAGCTGGGCATCGACATCGGCGCCGTGGACCTCGTCTGCCAGATCGGCTCCCCCAAAGCGATCGCCACGCTCATCCAGCGGGTGGGCCGCTCGGGCCACACGATTACGGGCACGCCGAAGGGCCGCCTGTTCCCCCTGACGCGGGACGAACTCGTGGAGGCGGCCGCCATCATGGACTCGGTGCGGCGGGGCGAGCTGGACCGGATCATCATCCCCGAACAGCCCCTCGACGTGCTGGCCCAGCAGATCATCGCGGAGGTGGCCAACTGCGATTTCAGCGAGGACGAACTGTACCACCTGGTGCGAAAGGCCTATCCCTACCGCGGTCTGTCCCGGGAGGATTTCGACGGCGTCGTGGCCATGCTGGCCGAGGGCTATACGCCGCGCCGGGGCCGCAAGCACGCCTACATCCAGCGGGACCTCATGAACGGAACGGTCAGGGGCCGCAAGGGGGCCCGGATCAATGCCCTGATGTCGGGCGGGACGATTCCCGACCAGTTCGACTACGACGTGATCATGGAGCCCACGGAGACCTTCATCGGCACGCTGAACGAAGACTTCGCCATCGAGAGCACGGCCGGAGACATCGTGCAACTGGGGAACAACTCGTGGCGGATCCTGCGCGTGGAGAAGGGCAAGATCCGCGTGGAGGACGCCCAGGGCCTGCCGCCCACCATGCCCTTCTGGTTCGGCGAGGCGCCGGGAAGAACGGTCGAACTCTCCGCTTCCCTGTCGCGGCTGAGGGAAGAGGTGGCGAGCCGAATGGACGTGGGTTCGGAAAACGGGAAGCTCGATCCGGAATGGAAGCGGGAGGCCGAGGACTGGCTGATGGAATCCGCGGGGGTCTCCCACGTGGCGGCGACGCAGATCGCGGAATACCTCGGCGCAGCCAAGGCGGCCCTCGGCGTCATCCCCTCGCAGAAGGACCTGGTGGCGGAACGGTTCTTCGACGAGGCCGGCGACATGCACCTGGTGCTGCACAGCCCCTTCGGAAGCCGGGTCAACCGGGCCTGGGGACTGGCCCTGCGCAAGCGTTTCTGTCGGACCTTCAACTTCGAGCTGCAGGCCGCGGCCAACGAGGATTCCATCATCCTGTCCCTGGGCGCCACCCACAGCTTCCCGCTGGACGACGTCTTCAGCTACCTCAACGCCAAGACGGTCCGGGAGGTGCTGGTCCAGGCGCTCCTCGACGCGCCCATGTTCGAGGTGCGCTGGCGGTGGAACGCGTCGACTGCCCTGGCCGTGCTGCGCCGCAGGGGCGGGGACCGGGTGCCGCCGCAGATCCAGCGGTCCGTGGCCGAGGATCTGATCGCCCAGGTGTTCCCCGACCAGATCGCGTGCCTGGAGAACATCGCGGGCGACCGGGAAGTGCCGGACCATCCCCTGGTCAGCCAGACGATCGAGGACTGCCTGCACGAGGCCATGGACGTCGATACGCTGGAGACCGTTCTGAAAACGATGAAGTCTGGAGACATGAACGTGCACGCCCGGGACCTGCGCGAACCCTCGCCCATGGCCGAGGAAATCCTCAACGCCCGGCCCTACGCCTTCCTGGACGACGCCCCCCTCGAGGAGCGGCGGACCAACGCCGTACGGAACCGCCGCTGGCTCGACCCCGCGGTCGCGGGCGACCTTGGACGCCTGGACCCCGAGGCCATCGACACCGTGCGTGGCGACGCCTGGCCGGAAGTGCGCAGTCCCGACGAACTCCACGACGCCCTGGTGCTCGCGGGGTATGTCACGGAAGAAGAGGGGCGCAAGGGCGATCAGTTCGGGAGCTGGACGGAGTACTACGCCGTATTGGAAGGCGACCGCCGGGTCGCCACCCTCGTGACGGAGGGCGGAAAGCGCCTGTGGACGCCCTTGGAACGGCGCATCCATTTCGAGCGGGTGCATCCACGGGGGCGGTTCGAACCGGCGGAGGAAATCCCGGACGACGTGAGAGGCAACCTGGAGAAGGGTTTTCGGGCTTCGGCCAGGCAGGCCAGCCCGGCTGAGCCGGCTGAGCCGACCGAGCCGGCCAGCGCGGCCGACGCATCCGCGACGGACGCATCCGCTACCGACGCATCCGCGACGGACGCATCTGCGAAGGAAAGGCACGCATATGCAGCGTACGCGCTGGTGGAACTGATACGGGGCAGGCTGGAGACGCTGGGTCCGGTCACGGCGGCCGAACTGGCCGGGTCCATCGACCTGCCTGTCGGCAAGGTCGACCAGGCGCTGATTGCCCTGGAGCAGGAGGGGTTCGTCTTCAGGGGACAGTTTTCGCCGGACGCCGACGCGGACGGGCTGGAATGGTGCGAGCGCCGGTTGCTGGCCCGGATCCACCGCTTCACGATCACCAAACTGCGTCGGGAGATCCAGCCCGTTTCACCCGCCGACTTCATGCAGTTCCTCTTCACCTGGCATCACCTGGCGCCCGACACCCGGCTCAAGGGGGCCGACGCCGTGACGGCCGTGCTGCGCATGCTGGAAGGCGTGGAGGCGCCGGCCGCGGCCTGGGAGAGCGAGATCCTGCCGTCCCGCGTCACCGACTACGATTACGCTTGGCTCGACAACCTGTGCCTTTCCGGCAAGTACGCCTGGGGACGGCTTCGTCCCCACCGGTCGAACGGTGAACACGGAAAGACGGTCGGTCCGATCCGGTCTACGCCCATTGCCATCGTGGACCGCATGAACCGTTCGCTGTGGATGTCCCTGAGCGGCGCGGCCGGCGACGAAGACCTTCCGCTTTCCACCTACGCGAAGACAGTGCTGGATCTGATGACCCGGCAGGGCGCCGTGTTTTTCGACGACATCACCTCGCAGTCGGGCCTCCTCCGGACCCACGCCGAGGAAGCCGTGGCGGAGTTGGTTTCGGCGGGGATGGTGACCTCCGACAGTTTCGCGGGTCTCAGGGCCCTGCTGGTGCCGGCGCGTCACCGGGAGTCCCGGCGGGGACGGGAACGCCGGAATCCCTTCGACCTGTCGACGGCTGGACGGTGGGGTCTGACGTCCCGCGTGCCGGCGGAAGGCAACGCGGAAGAGGATCTCGAGGCCTATGCCCGCGTCGCGCTCGCCCGTTACGGCGTCGTGTTCCGCCGCCTGACGGAGCGGGAGAACACCTCGCCGCCGTGGCGGGACCTCGTGCGGGTGCTTCGGCGGATGGAAGCCCGGGGAGAGATCCGCGGCGGCCGGTTCGTGAGCGGTGTCTGGGGCGAGCAGTACGCCCTGGGCGAAGCCGTGACCCTGCTGCGCAGCATCCGGCGCAAGGAGAAACAGGGCACGCTCGTGGCCATCAGCGCCGCCGACCCGCTGAACCTGGTGGGCATCATCACGCCCGGGCGGCGCGTTCCCGGCATCACGACCAACCGGATCCTCTACCGGGACGGTGAACCGATCCTGATTATGGAAGGCGGCGAAATCAGGGAGACGTCCCCGGTGGCGGCCGAAGATCAGTGGGCGCTGCGGCAGGAACTGGTCAAACGGGATTTCCCACCGAAGCTGAAGGCCTATCTGAGCGGCCGCCGGACCCGTGACAAGGCCGGTGTGCAGAAGGCATAGTGCGCACGAAATGCGGACCGGCGCATCTCGATGGCCCTGACAGCCGGTCACGGGCGACTTGCATGAAGAAGATCGTCTTAATCCTGCTTGCTACCGCAGTCTCGTTGCCGGCCACCGGCAAGGGATTCGCCCAGGACCCTGAAAAGCGCATGTCGATCAGCCTGGGCGGCGGGCGGAGTATTCCTTCAGGCGATTTTGCGGACGGAAAAACCAGAGGATCCCTGTTCCTCCTGGGGATAACGGTACGCGTTTCCGAATCCGTTCATCTCGCGTTCAACGGCTATGACAACCTCTTTTCCGTCAAACGCGGCCAACACGACCGGGATCGCCTGAGTGACGACGCGCTGCAGCGACTAGGACCGGACGTGGATGCCAACGTAAGCCTGGAAGGCGCCAACTTCGGATTGATGTACAAGACCGCCACTTCCCCCGCGGCTGTCTACGGGGTGGGCGGCATCGGCTACTCCAGGGCAATCGACCGGTTCTTCGGTACCATGCGCGGCACGAAGTTGACCGCGTTCAGTTCAGAGACTTCATTCAGCATCCTCATCGGCGGCGGCGTGCATTTGCCGATGACGTCCACGGTCGGCCTGGCGCTGGACGTCCGGTACATTCGCGCATTCAACAACCGGAACGTCCAGTGGATTCCGGTCGCCGCCTCAGTGGTCTTCAATTTCTGGAAGGTAGATCCTCGTTAGACGATTTAATTCGTGCCGTACCACCTGCCGTGCCGAACCACCTGTTCGGCCGCAACTCCGAAACTGGATACGACCCCCTCAGCCCGGCGTCTTCTTATCTTCCATCAGTATCTTCAATGCTTCCGCCAATTGCGTGGGCGAGGCCGTTCCCGTGACTCCCAGTTGACGGACGGTGACCGAAGCCGCGAGGTTGCCGACCAGGCCGGCCTCCATGGGCGTCGCGCCGGCGGCCAGCGAGGCCACGATCCCGGCCGTGACGCTGTCCCCGGCCCCGACGGTGTCCACGGGCCCCGGAACGCGTATGCCGGGCACATGCCGGCGGTCTTCGCCGTCGATCAGCAGCAGGCCGTCCGCGCCGAGGGTGACGTAAACCGGCCGCGCCATTCCTACGTCCGTTCCGCGCATCTTTCCCAACCCCGATTTTTCGGACGCTCCGCGCATCTCGTCCCGGTTCCCCTTGCGGATGACGTGGCGGAATTCGCTGATGCGTTCGCGCGAATCCGCCAGCATGACCTTGTCCGGCAATGTCCTGCCCAGGCCACAGAGCGCATCCCGGACCCGGTCCGTGACAACCCCCGTGTTGCGCTGTCCCACCTGGTCCAGGACGGCCACGCCGTCCACCCCGGGCGTCATGTCTTCCATGAATTCGATCAACCGGCCTTCCAGGTCACGCGGCGTGGGCGTCCGGTTCTGTATGTCGATGCGGCTTGATTCCCGTTCTCCTCCCGATTCCCGGTTCATGGGCTTGATGTAGGTGGGTGTGAACCGGTCCGGGGATTCGACCAGTCCGTCGAGGCGGACCCCCATGGCCGCCAGGCCCTGCCTGAGCTCGTACCCCTCCCCGTCGTCGCCCGTGATCCCCACGGCGAACAGGTCTCCGACGCCCAGGGCGTGCAGGTTGGCCACGACCGTGCCCGCGGCGCCGGGCATGCAGCGTCTGGCCACGACCTGGCGCGCGGCCAGCCCCGTCTCCAGGGACGGTTCGTCCAGTGCCGGATCGAGGACCAGGTACTTGTCCAGGAAGAAGTCGCCCACGACCATGATGGATAGGCCGGCGAAGCGGGACAGCAGGCTTTCGAGGCGGTATGGAGTCATCTCAGGCAATGTAAGATCCAGTGGACGTAAATCAAAGTATTTACAGTAAATAAACGATTTCGGCAGGCTGCTTTTCCTTGATTTTCGGGCTTAGAAAGTGTACCTTTGCGAACTGGAGCGAGCCGCGATTTCCTCACCCTGTCCCAGGACTTCAATTCGCATTCGAAGCAGTGAAACGTTACGGATGCATCCACTTTATTGATATATGACCGGTCCCGTTCAGTCCTCAAGGCGGCACGCCCCGCAGCAAGGTCCCAAAGGAAGTTACATGCGCCTGGCCGATCCCCTGCCGGATCAGATTCAAAAGAAACTCTACCCCGTACTGGAAACCGACGAAGAAATCCACATCACCCTGGAATCGGACCTGGATGCGAAAGGCCGTTTCCAGCCCTCCTGGCTCATCGTAACCGACCGCCGCGTCATGGCATTGGAACTCAACGGCGCCGGCGACGACATCGCCGTCCCGCTGGAGGACCTGACCAGGGTGGCGGTGGAACCCCTGGTAGGCGGCTCCTGCCTTGAGGTCTCCACGGCCGATGACACGATTCCGCTGATCCGCTATTCCCAGAGCCGCGTGGACGTCTTCAACGAGGCGCAGCGCGGCATCGAGCAGCACATCGAGGAAAAGCCGTTCCAGGTCAAGACGGAATTCCCCCGGGTGGTCTGCGAAACCTGCGGCAGGCGCCTGCCCACCCGGGACGGGCTGTGTCCCGCCTGCGTCAGCAAGTGGGGCATGCTCAAGCGGATCTGCGCCTACCTGGGCGCCCACCGGGCCAAGGCCATCGCCATGGTGGCGCTGTTCGCCGTGCTCAGCGTGGCGGAGCTCCTTCCGCCCAAGATAACGCAGCTCATCATCGACGACGCCTTCGCGAACGAGGACGTGGACCTGCTGTTCTGGTTCGTCGCGGCCATGGCCGGCCTGCTCGTCCTCCGCTGGCTGGGGGAGATGGCGAACGGCTGGCTGACGGCCTGGGTGGGCGCCCGCGTGGTGGCGGATATCCGGGCCCAGGTGTACCATCACGTCGAATACCTTTCGCTGGGCTTCCACGACAAGCAGAAGACGGGCGGCCTGCTTTCGCGCGTGACGCGGGACACCCGGAACGTGCGCAGTTTCCTGGTGGACGGCCTGCCCTTCCTCATCCTCCGCTGGATGACGACGCTCGGGATTATCGGCATACTGTTCTACACCAACTGGGTGCTCACGCTCTACATCCTCATCCCCGTGCCGCTCATCATCATCTGGGGAAGGGTCCTGTACCGGAGATTGCGGACTTACTACACCCGCATGTGGCGCCAGTGGGAAGGGTTTTTCACCCACATCCAGGAATCCCTGTCGGGGATACGGATCGTCAAGGCCTTCGCCCAGGAGAACAGGGAGGTAGGCCGGTTCAAACGCAACGCGAGGGACATGTTCGCCCTGGAGTACTGGACCGAGAAACAGTGGATCTACTACTTCTCCACCATGGGCCTGCTGAACTTCCTGGGCTTCATCGTGGTGTGGCTGGTGGGGGGCGGGCAGGTGCTCGGACAGGAACTCACCCTGGGCGAACTGATCCTGTTCTACTTCTACCTGCAGATGTTCTACGGTCCGCTGCGGTGGCTCGGCCGGGTCAACAGCTGGATGACGCGGGCCATGAGCGCCGCCGAACGGGTCTTTGAGCTTATCGACATGGAACCGGAGAACTACGAGGACAAGAACGCGAAGCAGATGCTGCAAACGCGGGGCGAGATCAGGTTCCACGGCGTGACGTTCGGGTACGACGCCGCGCTGCCGGTGCTGCGGGACGTCAATCTCCATATCCGGCCCGGCGAGATGATCGGGCTGGTCGGCAAGTCGGGCGCCGGGAAGAGTACGACCATCAATCTCATCTGCCGGTTCTACGACGTGAACTACGGTTCGATCACGCTGGACGGCGTGGACCTGCGGGACATCCGGCTCGAGGACCTGCGGGGCCATATCGGGGTCGTCCTGCAGGAACCGATCCTTTTCAACGGGACGATCCGGGAGAACATCGCCTACGGGAAGCCCGCCGCGAGTTTCGAGGACATCATGGCGGCGGCCCGGGCGGCCAACGCCCACAACTTCATTCTCGCGAAGCCCGATGGATACGATACGATTCTCGGGGATAAGGGCACGGGGCTGTCGGGTGGCGAGAAGCAGCGCGTCTCCATCGCCCGGGCGATCCTTCACGACCCCCGCATCCTGATCCTGGACGAGGCCACGTCCTCGGTAGACGCCGAGACGGAGAAACAGCTCCAGGAAGCCATCGCTCGGCTGATCAAGGGCCGCACGACGATCGCCATCGCCCACCGCCTGTCCACGCTGCGGGACGCCGACCGGCTGGTGGTGCTGGAGCAGGGCAGGGTCGTCGAAGAAGGCACCCACGAAGAACTGATCGCCAACCGCGGTCACTTCCATCACCTGGTGCGGCTGCAGAAAGCCACATCCGAGATCATGGAGGTGGCATGACCGACACAAGGGCCACCTACAAAGAGCGGATGCCCGACGCCCTGGCCGACCGTTGCCAGGCGGCGCTGCGGGAAGGAGAGTCCATCCGCATCGCGGCGGCGACCGACCTTACCGAAGACCTGCGGTTCGAGGAACGCTGGCTCCTGGTGACGGACCAGCGCCTGTTGCGGTTCGATTCGAACGGGGCAGGCACGGGAAACGGGGACGCGTCCATCGAGCTGTCCGACGCCAAGAGCGCCGCCGTGGAGGAACTGGTCGGCTCGGGCCGGATCAACGTGGTGATCGGGAACGAAGACGTCGAGGTCATCCGCTACACCCCGTCCCAGCGCGCCAAGTTTGCGCGGATCGCCCGGGGTATCGACCAGCTCATCAAGGAAGATCCGGTCGACATGCAGGGGGAGGTCGACAAGACCCGGTGCGACCGGTGCGGACGCCTCCTGCCCGAACCGAACGGGATCTGTTCGGCGTGCACAAACCGGCTCGCGATGATGCAGCGGATCGCCCGATACGCCCTGCCGTTCAAGGGCAAGCTCGCGCTGATGGTCTTCCTGTCGCTCCTGTTCACCCTGGCCGAACTCGGCCCGCCCTACATCATGGGGCGCATCATCGACGATGTGCTTGGCGTCTCGGCCGGCGGCGTCCCTGCCGACGGTGTGGCCGGGGACCCGTTCGCGTTCCTCTACCTGCTCGTCGTCGCCTACGCGGTCATCCGCCTCGTATCCTTCGTCCTGGAGATCTTCAAGGACCGCCTTTCCGTCTGGCTTGGTGGCCGCGTGATCGTGTCCGTCCGCGAAGACCTGTACGAAAACCTCTCCCGCCTGAGCATGAAGTTCTACAACAAGCGGCAGGTGGGGTCCCTGATCTCACGGGTGTCCAATGACACGGAAAGCATGATGTGGTTCCTGGTCGACGGCGTGCCCTATATCCTGACCAACCTCCTGCTCCTGGTGGGCATCCTGGTCCTGTTATTCGTGACCAGCTGGCAACTGACGCTCATGGTGCTCATTCCCATACCTTTGCTCGTCATCGGCGGGGGGTATTTCTGGGTCCGGCTGATCCGGGCGTTCCGGACGAAATACTACCGCTGGGGCAAGCTGGTGGGCATGGCGGGCGAGATGCTTTCCTCGGTGCGCGTCGTAAAGACCTTCGTCCAGGAAAAGCGGGAGATGCGCCGGTTCAGGAGCAGCAACGAAGGGGTCTTCCGGGGCGATTACGAGAGCGAGAAGGAAGCGGCCGTTTTCTTCAGCACGGTCAGCATGCTGACGTCGTCCGGAATGATCCTGGTCTGGTATTACGGGGGAATCGCCGTCATTGACGACACCTTCACCACCGGCGCCCTCATCATGTTCATCGCCTACCTCTGGATGCTGTACGAACCCCTTCGGTGGTTCGGCGAGCTGAACACCTGGTCGAGCCGGGCCATGAGCGGTGCGGAGAAGGTCTTCGAAATCGTCGACACCCCGGCGGAAACCGAGGACCGGGATGACCCGGTCGAGATGAAGGACATGAAGGGCGAGGTGGAATTCGAAGACGTTACCTTTGCCTACGAGGCGGGCAAGCCGGTCCTCCACGACATCAGCCTCCACGTGCAGCCCGGCGAGATGATCGGGCTGGTGGGCAAGTCCGGGTCGGGCAAGACGACGATGACCAACCTGCTCTGCCGGTTCTACGATATCGACGACGGCAACCTGGAGATCGACGGCGTGCCGATCCGGGACATCGGCCTGAAGGACCTGCGAAGGCAGATCGGCGTCGTGCTGCAGGACTCCTATTTCTTCAGCGGCTCCATCGCGGAGAACATCCGGTACAGCAGTCCGGACGCCTCGATCGATCAGATCATGCGGGCGGCGCGGACGGCGAACGCCCACGATTTCATCTGCGCGAAGCCCGACGGATACGACACGCAGATCGGCGAGAACGGCAAGGAGCTGTCGGGTGGCGAAAAGCAGCGGATCGCCATCGCGCGGGCCATCATCCACGATCCACGCATCCTGGTCCTGGACGAGGCCACTTCGTCGGTGGACACCCACACGGAGAAGCTCATCCAGGAGGCCATCGCCAACCTCGTGAAGGGCCGGACGACTTTCGCCATCGCCCACCGGCTTTCGACCCTCCGCCGGGCGGACCGCCTGGTGGTACTGGACGCGGGAAAGATCGTGGAGACGGGCACCCATGAGGAACTGCTGGACATGAAGGGCCATTTCTACCGCATGGTCGAAACGCAGCGGGCGAGCACCGCGGTCATGGCCGTGGGCGGGGGCAAGGCCGACCCGAACCGCGGCGCCAACGGACATACAAACTGAGCGGGGAGATCGAGATGCCGGATGAACCTGGCGTAGACGCGCCGGACACCTTTGAATTCGAGACGGGGATCGAGAACGCCCCCGTCGAACCCTACCAGGCGAGCGAGATCCGGGTCTTCCGGGCGCCGAAGAACACCGTGCGCATGACGGTCCGCGACGAGCGGTCCTACATCCGCGTCCGGCCGGTCAACGCCTCCCCCATGGCTCACTCGGACCGGTACGTGTCGCTCCTGGACATCAAGAACGAGGAAGTGGCCTTCATCAAGGACCTGAACGACCTGGACGAAGATTCCCGAAAGGTCATCGAGGAAGAGCTGGCCCACCGGTACCTGCGGGCGACGATCGAACGGGTGAACTCCATACAGATGGAATACGGCGTCACCTACTGGGACGTCATGACCGACCGGGGCAAGCGCGAGTTCGTCATCCGCGGCCACGAGAACACCCACTGGGCGTCGGATTCGCGGCTCTTGCTCACCGACGTCGACGGCAACCGGTTCGAGGTAGTGGATTACACCCGCCTGGATGCCCACAGCATACAGTTGATCGAGACCAATGTGTGACGGATCGGCGAGCGCGGGAGGAAGGCAATGGCAGCTCGATCGGCGCAGGACAAGTACGACCAGCTCTTGAGAGACGGCTTCTGCGTAGTCGAGGGGGTGTTGAAGCCCGAAATGCTGGAACGCGTGCGAACCGTCTCCGACCGGCTGCTTGACGCCCAGTCCCCGTCCCACTTCGAGGAGCAGAAATCTACGGGCAGCATGGTCAGCGTCTTCGACGACGTGTTCTTCGCCGAACTGGTCTCGTATCCTCCGCCGCTCGCCGCGCTCGCAGATCTCGGGTTCGACCGGCCCACCTGGTCCTCCGGGTACGTCATCAGCAAGCCGCCCCGCAGCCCGGCGCTGTTCTGGCACCAGGACTGGTGGGGATGGGACGATCCCTGCAGCTACGAGCCGCCGCCGCAGCAGGTTTTCCTGATGTACTACCTGGTCGATACCGACCGGCACAACGGGTGCCTCCGCGTGATTGCCGGCTCCCACCTGAACCGCCATCCCCTTCACCAGTATGTCGAGGAGGCGCACACGGGCGACCTGCGGGCCATGGCTGACCCCGATCACCCGGCCTACCAGCCCGCCGTGAACGAGGTGGACGTGCCGGTCCGGGCCGGAGATCTGGTCATCGGGGATTCCCGCCTGCTGCACGCGGCCCACGGGAACAAGAGCGACCAGCGCCGCACGGTGATCACCCTTTGGTACATCCCCCTGTATCACCAGTTGCCCGGCCGCATCCAGGCCTACCTGGCACGCCATCCCCGGCCGGATACGTGGACGGACGCGACCCGGGGCGCGCTGAAGCCGCTGACTGCGGTATACGAAGGCGAGGCGGAACCCATCGCGTGGAACCGCGTGCCCGGGCAGGCGCTGAAGTAGAAGACCGCGATGACCAACGACACCCTCTACCGGGAAACCCTACGCCCCCAATTCCACTTCACGGCGCAAAAACACTGGATCAACGATCCGAACGGTCTGGTGTATTCTGACGGGGAGTACCACCTCTACTTCCAGCATACGCCGGGCAGCATGGTGCACGGCCGCACGACCTGGGGACACGCGGTCAGCACGGACCTGGTGCACTGGAAACAGCTGCACACCGCCGCGCTGGACGTGGACGACACGGGCTGGATGTGGTCGGGGTCCGCGGCGGTGGACCATCATGACACCGGCGGGTTCCGGGACGGAGACGCGCCGCCGCTGATCGCCTTCTACACGGCGGGCGGCGAAAAGATATTCCCCGGTCGCCGGTGTATACAATGTATCGCCCACAGCAACGACCGCGGCCGGACGTGGACGAAGTACGCCGGCAATCCGGTCATCGGACACATCCGCGCGGAGAACCGGGATCCGAAAGTGGTCTGGCACGAACCGACTTCGCGGTGGATCATGACGCTGTTCATGGATGACAACGACTATGCCCTGTTCTCGTCACCGGATCTGAAGTCGTGGACGCACCTGCAGGACCTGACCTTGCCCGGCGTGTCCGAGTGCCCCGATTTCTTCGAGCTGCCGGTGGACGGCGACCCCTCGAACACGCGGTGGGTCTTCTGGGGCGCGAGCGGCGGCTACCTGCTGGGAAGGTTCGACGGCCGCGAGTTCACGCCCGAGACGGATGTCCTGCAGGCGGAGCAGGGCGCCAACGGTTACGCCGCCCAGACCTGGAGCGATATCCCGTCGAACGACGGCCGGCGGATCCAGATCTCGTGGATGCGGGGCGGCCGGTACCCGTCCATGCCCTTCAACCAGCAGATGTCCTTCCCGGTTGATCTGACGCTCAGGACGTTGCCGGATGGGATCCGGCTGTGCAGGGAGCCGGTGCGGGAAATCGAGCTGCTGCATACCGGGACGCACATCTGGCCTGTCGGCGACCTGGCGGTATTGGCGGCCGAACAGTTCCATCAGCGGTTCGAATCGGGAGCGATCAGCAGCTACGCAGTCACGGACCTGCGCGAGGCCGAAAGCCGGCTCGTCCTGGCAGACGAGGGCGACCTGTTCGACGTGCGGATGGAGGTTGAGGTGGAAGCCCAGGCCGGAGGATTTTCCGTCGAAGTCCAGGGCCATTCCTTGGAATACGATGCGGAAGCGGGGACGTTGTCCTGTATGGGACGAACCGCGCCGCTGCGTACCATCGACGGTCGCGTCAGCCTCCAGTTGCTGATCGACCGGACCTCGCTGGAGATCTTCGGCAACCAGGGCGAAGTGTCCATGTCCTTCTGCTTCCTGCCGGCCGCGACCAATCACCGGCTGGCCTTAAAGGCGAACTGTGGAAGCGTGCACGATGGGAGCACGCACGGCGGCGTCCGCATCGTATCACTCGTAGTTCACGAACTTCGGTCCGCGTGGGAAACGGGTTGATCCCATCATGAACAGCCCGCTCACCAAAGCCATCGAGAAGTTCCCCCGGGTCCGGCTGGGCCACGCCCCGACGCCGCTGGACGCCGCTCCGCGTCTGGGTGCGGCCCTCGGCATCGAGCTGTGGATCAAACGGGACGACTGCACAGGGCTGGCCATGGGCGGCAACAAGGTCCGACAGCTCGAATTCCCCCTGGGCGAGGCGCAGTCCCGGGATGCCGACACCCTGTTGATCACGAGCGCGGTGCAGTCGAACTACGTCCGCGTGGCCGCTGCAGCCGGACGCCAGCTCGGCATGGAGACCCACATTCAGATGGAAGAGCGCGTACCGGACGTGGACGCCCTCTATCGGTCATCCGGCAACGTGCTGCTCGACCGGCTCTTCGGCGCGACGCTGCATTCCTTCCCGGTCGGAGAGGACGAACCCGCGGCGGACACGTCGCTGGACCTTCTGGCCCAATCGCTCGCGGAGGAAGGCCGCAGGCCCTACGTGATCCATCTCGCCCCCGCCCATCCGCCACTCGGCGCGCTCGGATACGTGCTCGCCGCCGAGGAGACCCTGGCGCAGGCCCGGGACCTTGATCTCGAATTTGACGCCGTGGTCTGTCCCACGGGCAGCGCACTTACACACGCGGGGCTTCTGGTAGGCTTCCGGGCCCTGGGCAAGAAGGTGCCTGTATTCGGGATTTGCGTGCGGCGCGACACCGGCAGCCAGGTAGCACGTGTAAGCAAAGTAGCGGAGCAACTGGCCTCGATGATCGACCGTCCGGAGGTGTTCGACGCGGACGACGTTATGGCATTCGACGGCGTTCTGGCGTCGGGTTACGGTCGGCTCAACGACGCGGTGCGCGAAGCGATCGCACTGGCGGCCCGCCAGGAGGGGCTGCTCCTAGACCCGGTCTATACCGGCAAGACGATGGCGGGGTTGATCGAACACGTGCGGTCCGGCATCATCCCGGCCGGCAGCCGCGTGCTGTTCGTCCATACGGGTGGACTGCCGGCCCTGTTTGCCTACGGAGACAGGCTGGGGAACTGGCTGTCCGATGTGCCGTGGGGAGAAGGGTAAGATTTCCGACTCAAGTTTCCGGTCATATTACAACTGTATTCAGTCGTATATACAGTAGTTGGGAAGGTTAAACTTCAACTTGTCAGATATTGATGAAATTGTTATCCTACCAGCAGATTGGTACTGGATTTTAAAGCTGACCCGATGGGTTGGAAAAGCGAAGCATCCCTGTGAGGCCTTGGTCGCTGTCCGGCAGGATTATCGTTGTTTATAGAGAAAACTCGCAGCCCATTACAGTGAAACATGAGAATCAGGCACAAGGGTCTGCGAGCACTTCATGAGTGGGACAACGCCACGCGTGGGCTGCCTACTGAACTGGTGCCACGGCTCCGACGCATCCTGTTTCGGCTGCAAGAGGCGACGCATCCGCGTGACGCCGACGCACCGGGCTTCCGGCTGCATCCCCTGAAGGGTGACCGTGCGGGCCAGTGGAGCGTCCGAGTTTCAGGTAACTGGCGGGTAGTGTTTCGGTTTGAGGACGGTGAAGTCGTGGATGTGGATCTGGTCGACTATCATTGACAAGGGAGAGTGACGATCATGCGCGATGTTGATAGCGATCGCGTTGGCCCGATGCTGAATCCGCCGCACTTGGGCGAACTGATCCGCGAGAGCATGGACGATGTGGGTTGGAACGTAACAGAGACGGCCACTCGGCTCGGTTGTGAGCGAGGGACACTGTCGCGTCTTCTGAACGGTAAAGCGAGGATATCCGCCAAATTGGCACTGGCGCTGGAAGACATAGGCTGGAGTACTGCCGATCACTGGATGCGGTTACAGGCGAGCTACGAGCTTGCGCAGGCGCGCCGTGATCGCGCCTCTGCCCAACGGCGCGCGGGTGCAATACACGTATGATTTGTTGCTGTGTTTGTGTTATGGGTCGGACCAAAGATTGATGCCTGCACGATTACGTTTTCCACTTATTTCTATGTGGATTGAAATCCCGCCGGCCTGAAAACAGCACTTACCCCCCCGATCTCTTCGTTTCGTAAAGATTTCTCGACAACCTCGCTGGTCATGTCAGACAGACTAGCGACGTATTGCCGACTCACCCAAACGCCTCGGCGAATTTCCGCGAGCGCGTGTTGAGCAGGCTGTAGAACCCGCGCACTTCAGGATCGGGGTGGTCGCGCCAGAGGCCCGTGGGGATGGTGGTATACTGGCTGAGGACGGGTCCGTCGCGATGGCCGTAGTAGACCTGGACGGACTTGCGTTCGTGGGTGGTTTTCCGCACGGTGGCGGCGTGGACCACGGACAGGTTGAAGAGGATGACCGTGCCGGCCGGTCCGTGCAGGTGGACCCCGCCGCGCTGCTTGACCTGTTCCTCAATTTCCAGTATGGGGCCGTCGCAGGGTTCAGGCGAGATCGAAAAGCAGTGCGTTTCCTCGCTTACGTCGGACAGGTATAGCATCATGTGGAGGTAGCCGCACCGGTAGGGCCGGTCGGTCATGTGCCGCCGGTCACGGTGCCAGACTTCCACCGGGTCGCCCTCGTGCGGCGCCATGTGCCGCAGGCAGGCCTCCGCGAGGCAACTGGGCCCTTCGAAGATGGTCTCGATCGGGTCGATGAGCGCGGGATGGCGAATGAGCCCGTCGAATTCCGGGGAGGAGATGAGCGGCTCGCAGTTCACGCTCTGGTGGCCGTCGAAGGCGATGGGCCGCCAGAAATACCCCGTCTCCGAACGGTCGCGGTCGTACAGTTCGACGAAGCGACTGACCTCTTCCGGCGAAAAGGGCTGTCCGAGATTCACGTAGCCGTTCTGCCTGAAGAAATCGAGATCGACCATGGTTGGAGCGTCCTCTCACGAACCGCCTCGTGACTGACGACCGGTACCTTTGGTATTTCGAATCCGGCGCGCCCGCCACGGTTCACTTGCCCTGGCGCGCCCGCCACGACCCGCAGCCTACGCCTCGTTCATGACTTCCAGGAACAACTCCGAGAAGACGGCCCGGTCGCCGGGCGTGCCCACCGTGACCCGGACCAGGCGGTCCAGTCCCGGCGCGGCGGGTTTTCTCAGGAACACGCCGCGCTCGATGAGGGTATTCATCACCGCGCCGGCCCGTTCGCCCGTACCGAAATCGAAGGCGACGAAATTGGTTTGGGAAGGCAGCGAGGTAATCCCCGCGTCCGCGGCCAGTTCACGGTAGTCTTCCCTTCCCGCTTCCACGGCCTTTACCACGCTCGCTACGAATTCCGGGTCGCGCAGAGACGCCAGCGCGCCGGCCTGTGCCACCAGGCTCACGCCGAAATGCAGGCGGACTTTGTCGAAGGTCCGGATGACATCCCGGTGGGCGATGGCGTAACCGACCCGTGCGCCCGCCATTCCGTGGGCCTTGGAGAAGGTGCGCACCCGGATCAGCCGGGGGTCGTCCACGTCGATGGGGAGAATGGTGTCCGGTGGCACGAAGTCGAGGTAGGCCTCGTCGAGAATGAAGAGACATTCCGGCGGCACGCGGTCCAGGAGATCGGAGATGGCGTTGCTGCCATAGTAGGAACCCGTCGGGTTGTCCGGATTTGAAAGATAGAGGATGGAGGCCTGCTGTTTCGCGGCCAGGTCCGTCAGCGCCGTCAAATCGTTGCGGTCGTTTCGGTAGGGCACCGTTTCCAGCCGGCCGCCGAAGCCGTCGACGTGATAGACGAAGGTGGGGTAGCATCCGAGGGACGCGGCGACCGCGTCGCCCGGGTCCATGTACATGCGGACGATCAGCCCCAGCAGGTCGTCGATCCCGGCGCCGAGGGTCACGTTCTCGATGTCCACGCCGTGCATCGCGGCCAGTTCGGCCCGCAGTTCATAGCCTTCCGGGTCGCAGTACCAGGCGACGCCCCGCGCGGCTTCGCTCATGGCCGCCGCGGCCCGGGGTGAGACGCCGAAGGCGCTTTCGTTGGCGCCGATACGCACCCGGAACGGTTTTCCCTGCTGTCGTTCGATGGTCTCGGGACCCACGAAGGGGGTCACGGAAGGCAGGTTCTCGACGATTTCGGAGTAAGGGGGTCTGGACATCGGTTCCGGCGCGGTCTGGCTGGCTATGCTGGCCAAGCTGGCCAGGTTGCCGCGGTTTTTTGCTGGGACGCTATGCCGCGGTTTCCATGTCGGCGCTGTACGTGCCGGTCCGGGCGGCGCTGTTGCACATGGCACGGTGGAAAAAGGCTTCTTGACCCGCCTTGAAACGGGCGGGGTCTCCACCCCATGCCCGCAACGGGGCCGCCTGCAGTGCGCGGCCGTAGGAGAAACTGAGTTCCCACGGGAGCTCGCCGAACATGTGGTTCATGGCGTTCAGGTGCGCCGTGGCGGTCTCGGAAGACTGCCCGCCCGACAGGAAAGCGACGCCGGGTACCTCACGCGGGACGTTTCGCAGGAAATTGTTCACCGTGCGACGCGCGACTTTTTCCACGGAAGCCTGTTCAGGACATTCCGAACCCGAGATGACCATGCTGGGTTTCAGGACGATCCCATCCAGCTTGACCTCGTGCACGGCCAGAGCCTCGAACACCTGCCGCAGCGTAACGCCGGTAACCTCGTCGCACCGGTAGATGTTATGGTCGCCGTCCATCAACACCTCGGGTTCGACGATCGGTACGATGCCGCATTCCTGGCACAGCGCGGCGTAACGCGCGAGGGCATGGGCGTTGGCGTCGATACAGACGTCTGTGGGAATGCCTTTCCCAACGGTAATGACCGCCCGCCACTTGGCGAATTGGGCGCCCAGCTTACCGTACCTGGTCAGGCGCGCGCGCAGGCCGTCGAGCCCCTCGGTGACTTTCTCACCGGGGAAACCGGCCAGGTCATGGATGCCGGTATCCACCTTGATCCCGGGAATCACGCCTTTGTCGGACAATAGTCTGGGGAAAGGCGTTTCGGCTTCGTCCAGGGCCTTCTGGCGCAAGGTTTCGTCGTAGAGGATGACGCCGCTTATGAATTGCTCCATGCCTTCGGTGGTGAACAGCATGTGCCGGTAGGCGCGGCGGTTCTCCTTCGTCGACGGCAGTCCGATGGCGTTGAACCGGCTCCTGATGGTGCCGCTGCTTTCGTCCGCGGCCAGGATCCCCTTGTCCGGGGCGACCATGGCACGGGCGATCTCATTCAGTTTGGAAGGCATCTTCTGTTGTAACTCCTCGACCGGTTTACTTCATTCCTACTCCGAGTGTCCACTGTAGCGTGGATCGGTAAAAAACGCGCCTGAAGCCCGTCTGTCAATCCTTTCTTGGCCGCTCGCTTTTGGCTTGAATCGCGATCCACCCGACCATATAATACCGCCTGCGGACGTTTCCCGCTCCCCGCTCCGCGTCCGATGATCACGGCCGGACCGCCCGGCGCCAGGACACGGTGATTTCATCAATCAGGACTTCAGGCCTCGTCCATGCCCCGCGACCCGACTCAGTTGCCCCGAACCGCTACAAGGGCGCCCCGCAACCCGATACAACCGTCCCCCGACACGATTCAGCCGCCCCGCGTGTTGGCCATCGACATCGGAACGTCGTCCGTACGGGCGATTCTCTTCGACCGATCGGCCCGGATCGCATCCCCCGCCTTTCAAAAAACCTACGACATGGATACCACGCCGGACGGCGGAGTGTTTATCGACGCGGACCGCCTGGCGGCGGAGGTGGGTTCGGTGCTCGACGACTTCTGCGCCTGGAGTGGGCAGGCAACGGGTGGACTTGCCGGGGGCGGCCATCCCACGGGCGGCCATCCCACGGGCGGCCATCCCGCGATCGACGGCGTGGCCATGACCACGTTCTGGCACAACGTCGTGGGCGTGGAGGGAGACCGCGCCGTGACCCCGCTGATCAGCTGGGCCGACACGCGGCCGGGGACGGCCATCCCCGAGCTGGCTGAGCGTCTCGACGCCCCCGCCACACACGGGCGCACCGGGTGCGTGCTCCACGCGTCCTATTTGCCCGCCAAGATATGCTGGTTCGCCCGGACCGATCCCGATACGTTCGCACGGGTGGAACGCTGGATGTCCATCGGCGAATACCTCTTCCTCAGGTGGTTCGGCGCACCGGCCTGCAGCGTATCCATGGCATCCGGCACCGGATTGTTCAACGCCCACTGGTGCGACTGGGACGACGAGACGCTGGCTGCGCTGCCGGTGGCGCGGGACCAGTTGACGCCGGTAACCGACGCGGACGAACCGGTACGGGGCCTGAAGGATGAATTCGCTTCCCGCTGGTCCGTCCTGGCCGATGCGTCCTGGTATCCGGCCATCGGCGACGGCGCCTGCAACAACATCGGCAGCGGTTGCGTGGACGAAGGCCGCATCGCCCTGATGGTGGGCACTTCCGGCGCCATGCGGGTCATGCGGCGTGCCCAGGAGTTCTCGATCCCGGAGGGCCTGTGGTGTTACCGGTCGGACCGCCGCAGGATCCTCATGGGCGGCGCCCTGAGCAACGGCGGGAACGTCTATGGTTGGATGCGCGACACGCTGCGCCTCGCCGGCGAACAGCAGGTCGAACGGGACCTGGGCGGGATGGCGCCGGACAGCCACGGCCTTACGGTGCTGCCCTTCTGGGCGGGCGAACGCAGCCCGGGCTGGCACGACGCCGCCAGGGCGGCCATTACCGGCATGACGCTCCACACCACGCCGCTGGACGTCATGCGGGCCAGTCTGGAGGCCACGGCCTACTGTTTCGCGAATATCCATGACCGGTTGCGGTCGATCTGGGGAGATGCCGTCGAAATCGTCGCTTCGGGCGCGGGTCTGCTGCAGTCGCCCGTCTGGATGCAGATGCTGGCCGACGTACTGGAACGGCCCATCACCGCCTCGACCGTGACCGAGGCCTCGAGCCGCGGCGCCGCACTGCTGGCGCTGGAGGCCTCCGGCGCAGTGGAAGACCTGGCCGCCGCGCCGGTTCCCCTGGGAAAGACCTATGCACCGGATCCGGCGAACCGGGACAGCTACCGGGAAGCGATGAAACGGCAGCAGGATCTGTACGATATGATGATGGACAGTTGAAGGGCCGGGTTGTATCTTAGCGGGCGTCTGAAACTGGCGAACTTGAACAAACGAGCCGCATATAAAACCCGAACCGAAAAGGACGCGAACCGTGTCTGCAAACGATCTCGAGCAACGATGCATCAACACCATCCGCATGCTGGCCGTAGACGCCGTCCAGCAGGCCAACAGCGGCCACCCGGGTCTTCCCATGGAAGCCGCGCCCATCGCCTACGTGCTGTGGACGCGCCTCATGCGGTACAACCCGAAGAATCCCGGCTGGCCGAACCGCGACCGCTTCGTCCTCTCCGGCGGGCACGGGTCCATGCTGCTCTACGCCATGCTGCACCTCACCGGCTACGACCTTTCCCTCGATGAGATCAGGAACTTCCGACAGTGGGAAAGCCAGACGCCAGGCCATCCCGAGTACGGCGACACGCCCGGCGTGGAGACCACCACGGGACCGCTCGGACAGGGTATTGCGAACGCCGTGGGCATGGCTATGGCCGAGGCCCACCTGGCGGCCCGGTACAACCGTCCCGGCCACGAGGTCGTCGACCACTACACCTATGTCATCGCCAGCGACGGCGACATGATGGAGGGCGTCGCCTCCGAGGCCTGCTCCCTCGCGGGGCACCTCGGCCTGGGCAAGCTGATCGTCCTCTACCTGGACAACAGCATCACGATCGACGGCGGTACGGACCTGGCCTTCTCCGAGAACACGGGCCTGCGGTTCGACTCCTACGGGTGGCACGTGCAGCGGGTCCTGGACGGCAACGACCTCGCCCGGGTCGAAGCCGCGGTCGAAATGGCGCGGAACGAGACGGATCGACCCTCGATCATCGTGTGCCGCACGGTCATCGGCTACGGCAGTCCCAACAAGGCCGGCACGTCCAAGGCCCACGGCGAGCCCCTCGGCGAAGAGGAAGTCGAACTGACCAAGCAAAACCTCGGGTGGCCGTTGAAACCCAAGTTCCTGGTCCCGGAGGACGTGCGCGCCTGGTTCCAGCAGATGGTCCCATACGGCAAGGGCTGGGAACTGGCCTGGCGTCAGGCCGTGGATGCCTATGCGGCCGCCTTTCCCGAACTGGCAGAGACCTGGAAACGGGCCATGGACGGGGAACTGCCGGGCGGCTGGGACGAAAACCTTCCGACTTTTTCGCCCGACCAGGGGGACATGGCCACGCGGCAGGCGTCCGGCGTGACGATTAACGCGTTGTCCCAACGCATCCCGGGCCTGTTGGGCGGTTCGGCGGACCTGGCCGGGTCCAACAACACCATGGTGGAGGCCGAATCGAACTACGCCGCCGGCAACTACGCGGGCCGCAACCTGCACTTCGGCGTGCGCGAACACGCCATGGCCTCTGCGCTGAACGGGATGGCGCTCCACGGGGGCCTGCGCCCGTATGCCGGCACGTTCCTCGTGTTCTCGGACTACATGCGCCCGGCCATTCGCCTGGCGGCCCTCATGGGTATCGCGCCGGTCTACGTATTCACCCACGACAGCGTGGGACTGGGCGAGGACGGTCCGACCCACCAGCCCATCGAACATTACATGGCGCTACGGGCCATCCCCAACCTCACCCTGATCCGCCCCGCCGACGCCGCCGAAACGGCGGAAGCATGGGTGGCGGCGCTAAGGCGCACGGACGGTCCCGTCGCCCTGGCCCTGACCCGGCAGAAGCTGCCCGTGCTGGACCGTAAAGGGAACGGCGCGGCACCCTCCGAGGGACTGGCACCCGCCTCGGGTCAGGCGTCCACCAAGGGTCTGGCGTCCGCCGACGGCCTGCACCGGGGCGCCTATGTCCTCGCCGATGCCGATGGTACGCCGGACGTGATTATCATCGCTTCCGGTTCGGAGGTCCACCTGGCGCTCGAGGCCCGTGAAACGCTGGCGGGTGATGGGGTGGCTGCGCGCGTGGTCAGCATGCCGAGTTGGGAACTGTTTGAAGCGCAGGCCGAGGAATACCGGGAGTCCGTGCTCCCGGCGTCGGTCACCGCGCGCCTGGCCGTGGAACCCGGCGTCACGCTGGGCTGGGAACGGTACGTGGGCCCGCGGGGCGACGTCATCGGCCTGGAACGCTTCGGCGCATCGGCGCCTTACCAGGACGTGTTCGAGCACCTGGGCTTCACGGCGGAAAACATTGCCGGCAGGGCAAAGGCGCTGATCGGTGCAGGCGGGTAATCAGAGCCCGACCTCCTAGAACCCCACCTCTTTGAACACTTCCAGCGGTATCTCCCGCTCAAAATCCTTGAAATACTGGTAGTTGGTGTCTACGACCCGGTACCCCATGTTGGTGTACAGGAGAATGGGCCGGGGGCTGCCCGTGTTCGCCTGGGTGGTCGCGTGGCGGTATCCGAGCTGGCGCATTTCCCTGAGCAGCACTTCCATCATGTACCGCCCGAACCCCTTGCCCTGCTCCCCCTCGCTGACCCGTCCTCCCACCGGGCTGCCTTCGATGGAGAACCACGGAATATAGAAGGTATCCTGCGCCAGGGGCGACCGGCAGAAATCCCCCAGCGACTGGGCGAACCCCTGGCCGATGCACTGATCTTCCCGGTTGAGCTGGAAATCCATGTTGGGCAGCCTGCCGCGACCGGGACGGACGTCGAACCGCGTGGTCACGCCGGGGTCCGGCAGTACGGGATCGGGTACCGCAAAACCCGGGAGTTCGAGGAGGATGATCCCCCGCGTAATGCGGTAGTCGTTCATGCAGAGCAGGGCGCCGACATGGCCCATCCGGTCGGATTGGAACGCGTGACAGAAGCGGTAGAACCGGTATCCGAAGTAGCTGAAGGCCCGTATCTGGCCGATGCCGAAGCTCCGCAAGTGAGCTTCCGCTGCCTCCAGGAGCGCCTGCCCGGCCGGCCTCGCCCCGGCCCGGTAGTGGAAGAACCGGATAAGGCCGATGCGGTCCTCCAGCAGCTCCTCGACCGGATGGAGTCCAACGCGGTCGTGCTCCTTGCCCTTGCGGCAGATGGCCACGTGGGCGAAGCCCGCGACGGCGCCGCCCTCGTCTTCCACCACCAGGATCGACTCTTCCGAAAGGTCCTCGTAGGGTTCGTCCCTTTCTTCGTGCCAGATGACGCCGGTCCCGAATTCATCCTCGGTGACCGGATAGCAGTACGGCATACCGGAGAACTGTTCATTGTAGAAGTCCGTCAGGACGGACGCCTGGTCGAGTTCGAGGGTGCTGATTTTCATGTTGGATGGGTCCCGGGGTGATGGCCGTGCTCCGAATACCACGTTCCGGGTGCCGCGTTAGCCGCGGCACTTAACTGATACGCCTTTGGATGCATGGATGCGGACCTGCTTGAAGGTTCCTGGCCGGATGTCATTCACGGTGTTTCTGCAATAAAGCGTGAATAGCACGCATTTACACGGGTAAATTCACGCTAGATTGACATTATAGCGTGAATGGCATAGAATAACCGCATCGCCACGACAACCCCAAAAAGGACCGGCAATCATGTTGTCAATATGGTCAATGTACTATAACCGCATGCTACTACCTCTGCTCGCGGCGTCACTCCTCTGCGTACCCGCCGCGCTTACCGCGCCGCGGGTCTTCGCCCAATCCTTTGTCCCGGCCACCCCCGAGGAGGTCGGCGTGTCCTCCGATCGGCTGGCGCGCATCGATGCGGCGCTTGAAGCCTATGTCGAGGAAGAACGCCTGCCGGGCGCCGCGCTCGTGATCGGGCGGCGCGGGCACGTGGTCTACGCCAAGGCCTTCGGCTACCGGGACCGCGAGGCGGGGGAGCCGCTCGAGATCACGGACCTTTTCCGCATCGCTTCTCAGACCAAGGCGGTCATCTCGGTGGGCGTGATGATCCTCCAGGAGCAGGGGCGTCTGTTAATCGACCAAAACCTGGGCGACTTCATTCCCGAGTTCGACAGCACGACCGTCGCCGTTGCAACCGAGGACGGGGGCTACGAGGTGGTCCCCGCAGATCGCAAGATCACCGTACGCGACCTGCTCACCCACACCGCCGGCATCGGGTACGGGTGGAGCCCCGGCACCCGGGCCTGGGAGGAGGCCGGCATCGTGGGCTGGTATTTCGCGGACCGCGAAGAACCGATTGCCGATACCGTCGAGCGCATGGCGGATCTGCCCATGGCTGGCCAGCCGGGAGGGGCATTCGTGTACGGCTACGCCACGGATATCCTGGGCGTGGTGATCGAGCGAGCCTCCGGCATGCCGCTGGACGAGTTCCTGCGGGTCGAGATCCTCGAACCGCTGGGCATGGTTGACACGCACTTCTACGTGCCGCCGGAGAAAGCGGAACGGCTCACCGTCGTATACTCAGTAACGGATGAAATGGGGATGGAGCGCGCGCCTGATCCGGGCCACATGGTCGGACAGGGCATGTACCTCGAGGGACCGCGCAGGAGCTTCTCGGGCGGCGCGGGGCTCGTCTCCACGCCGGGAGATTACGCCCGCTTTCTCGAGGCGCTCCGGCGCGGCGGCACGCTGGACGGGGCGCGCATTCTGTCGCCCAAGACCGTGGAGCTCATGACCGTCGATCATGTCCACGACGCGTGGCAGGGCGACGGCGGCGGGTTCGGCCTGGGGTTCGGTATTACGGAGGAGATCGGCTGGAGCGGCCTGCCGGGTTCTCCGGGCGCCTACAACTGGGGAGGAGCCTATCACTCCACGTACTGGGTCGATCCTGCCGAGGAACTGGTGGTTTCCTACATGACGCAGGTCATCCCCGCCCAGGGTCTCGACGACCATCAGCGCATCCGGGCGCTCGTCTACCAGGCGCTGGTGGACTGAAGCGGCGTTACAACTCGAATACCTTCTCCACCCGCGTCAGGTTGACGCATCCGCTTTCGGTCACGACCACATTGTCCTCGATCCGAACGCCACCGCCGAGATCGGGGTAGTACAAACCCGGTTCCACGGTCACGACGTGGCCGGCCACAAGGACCTGCGACACCTTCGATATGCGGGGTGGTTCGTGGATTTCCAGGCCGAAGCCGTGGCCCGTACCGTGGAAGAAGCCCTGCATGCGCCCGTTTTTCGCGCCCGTCTCGTAACCCCTGCTTTCGAACAGCCGTTCCACTTCTCCGTGGATATCGCGTCCGTCCACCCCGGCCCGGACCTGAGAGAGCGCGATTTCCTGTCCTTCCAGCACCGTATCGTACAGCCGCCGGAACGTGTCGGACACCGGCCCCTTCGCCACGGTGCGGGTGATGTCCGCGAAGTACCCGGTCTTCGTGGACTTGGGAAACAGGTCGAAGATGATGGGCTCGCCGGCGCGCAACGGTCCGGAACCCCCGTTGTGCGGGTCGCAGCCCTGGACGCCCCCGGCGATGATCGTGTGCTGGGCGATGCAGTCCCGTTCCAGCAGGTAGACGTGGATACGCTTCCGGATGTACTCGGAAGTCAGCGGCCCTTCCGGCCCGTGGAGCAGGCCGTCCTTCACGGCAGCTTCGGCCAGGATATCGAAGGCCATGCGCAGGGCGTCTTCCGTGTGGCGGGAGGCGTTCGAGATGGCTGCGACCTCGTCGTCGGTCTTCACCGGGCGCTGGTCCCAGAAGGGATCCTCCTTCGACGCCACCGCGAATCCCCGATCCCGAAGCTTGTCGGCGTAACCCAGGGGGAAGCCGTTCGGCACGCTCACGCGCTTCACTTCCCGTTCCCGGAGGAGCTCGACCACGGCGTCCACGAGTCCCGGATCCGCGTTGACGGTCTTCTTCGCGCGGTCCGTATAGTCCGTGAGCGATACCACTTCATCGACCTTCGACTGCGCCCGCGCGCGATCGATTTCCAGGTCGCTCATCATGATGGTCGTCCGGCCGTCCACCTGCAGGAAGGTGAAAGGATCGGGGACGAACAGCCCCGCGGCGTACAGCATGTCGGCGTTCAACTCGCTGTCCGCGATGAGCAGGATGGCCTCGTTACCGGGTGAAGCGGTCATTCTGCTGCCTTTCGTATGAATCTGCCCAGTAGTACATCAATCGTACTCATAGAATCCTCGCCCGCTCTTCCTGCCGTTCATTCCGGCGGCGACCATCTGGCGCAGCAGGGGCGGGGCAGCGTAGCGGTCGGTGCGGAAGGCGTCATGTAGCACTTCCGCGATGTAGAGCGTGGTGTCCAGGCCGATGAAGTCGAGCAGCTTGAGTGGACCGAGGGGGTGGCTGCACCCCAGGACCATGCCCGCGTCGATGTCCTCCTTCGTGGCCACGCCCGATTCGACCAGGCGCACCGCGTCCAGCAGGTAGGGGATGAGGAGGTAGTTGACGATGAAACCCGGCGTGTCCTTGACCTGGATCACCTGCTTGCCCAGCGATTCGCCGAACTGCCGGGCCGCTCCCACGGTCTCCGTGCTGGTCTGCAGTCCGACGACCATTTCGATAAGTCCCATGACGGGCACGGGATTGAAGAAATGAAGGCCCAGCACCTGCTCCGGCCGGTCTGTCGCCGCGGCCAGTTCGGTGATGGAAATGGAGGAGGTGTTGCTGGCCAGGATGGCGCCGGGCGGTGCGATGCCGTCGAGGGTGCGGAAGACCTCCTGCTTGGTTTCCAGGTTCTCGGTCACCGCCTCGATCACCAGGTCGCATTCGGCGAGGTCGGACAATTCCGTCGTGCCCGTGATGTGCCCGAGCACGGCCGCCTTTTCGTTTTCCGTCATGCGTCCCTTGGAGACGTTCCGCGACAGGAGGCCGTCGATCCGACCGATGCCTCCGGCCACCAGATCGTCGGATGCCTCGCGGACGATCGTCCGGTAACCCGCCTGGGCGCACACCTGCGTGATGCCCGATCCCATCAATCCACATCCAATGACGCCCACCGTCTCAATGGCCATGCCGGATCCTCCGGGTGCTGTACTTCAGGTTTTTCGGTGCTACGCGCGACTACTCACTTCAGCGCTGCCACGGCTTCCTTGAACCGCTGGCCGCGTTCCTCGAAGTTGGTAAACATGTCGTAACTGGCACAGGCGGGCGACAGCACGACCACGTCGCCGGGCCGCGCAAGACGGGCGCTTTGCCGCACGGCGTCATTGAGCGTTTCGGCGCGGACGATGACGGGCGGATGCGCAACGGATGGTTTCATGCCAGCCGAATTCGCGACGGCCGGTTTTGCGCCGCCCGTATCACCGCCGTCCGAATACACGCCGTCTGAATCGGCCCCACCGGCTTTCCCGATCGCAGTCTCAATCGCGTCCGCGGTCGTACCGATCAACACGGCTGCCCGGGCGCGCCGGACGATTCCCTTCGCCATGTCGTCGAAGGCCGTCCCCTTGTCGTACCCGCCCGCGATCAGGACGACCGGCGCGTCGAATGCCCGGAGCGCCGTGACCGTCGACGCCGGCGTGGTGCAGGCCGAATCGTTGTAGTATCTCACGCCATCGATTACGGCGACCTCTTCCAGGCGGTGCTCCACGCCGCGGAACGCCTCGACCGTCGACCGGATGACCGATGGCGGGATCCCGCCCAGGCATGCGGCCGTCACCGCGGCCAGCAGGTTGGCCAGGTTATGCGGACCCGGCAGCCGGAGGGCGTCCACGGGACAAATGGCGTGTTCGCCGGAACTGTCGCGGAAGACCACCTGTCCGTCCCGCACGTAGCATCCGGTCTCGACGGGGTCTTCCATGCTGAACCACGCGACCCGTCCCGGGCAGAAAGCCGCCCATGTACGCAGCCGCTCATCATCGGCGTTCAGGACGACCACGTCCTCCGGCGACTGATAGTGCACGATGTGCCGCTTAGCCTGTTCGTAGGCGTCGAATGTCCCGTGCCAGTCCAGGTGATTGGGCGACAGGTTCGTCACCACCGCCAGGCCCGGACTTCGCCGGATCCAGGCCAGCCGGTGCAACTGGAAGCTGGAAAGCTCGAGGACTACGGGACTGCCGGCGCTCGGAGCGTCATCCGATCCATCCGCTTCGCGCTGTCTGTCGGTGCCGACCGCCCTACCATTCGACCCGCCGGGCTCCCCTTCCCCCGTGCGATCCCCTTCAAGCTCGTTGAGCACGGCCCGGCCGATGTTTCCGCCCACCAGCGTTTTCGGGTCGACCGCCTGGTGCAGCGCGCCGAGAAGCCGGGTCGTGGTGGTCTTCCCGTTGCTGCCCGTGATGCCGATGACCGGCCGGCGGCAGGTCTCGAAAACCACGTTGATCTCGGTGGTCAGCGGAACCCCGCGGTCCCGCGCCAGCTGGAGAAACGGACTGTCGTCCCGGACGGCGGGCCCGACCACCACGAGGTCCGCGCCGGTGATGTCCTCCTCCCGGTGCTCCCCGAGCACGTAGCGGACCGGCCATGGATCCAGTGCGGCGATGGACTTCCGGAGGGCTTCCGCGGGCAGCAGGTCGGTGACGGTAACATCCGCTCCCCGCGCGGCGAAATACCGCGTGGACGCGGCGCCGCCGGAGAGCACGCCGAGCCCCAGTACGGTAACCCGTTTGCCTTTGAATTCCCTTGACACCCGAAGTCCGCCCGGTTTAATATACGGCGTTGATTCGCGGGTTCAATCCGCGAAGTCCAGTCGTTCGTCGAGCGCCGTCAGAAAGGTGTTGGTTTCCGGTGCGTCGACGGTTTCAGGACCGCGCATCAACTGCACCAGGTCTTCGATCGTATCGATGTCCAGCAGGCGGAACTCGTCGAGCACCTCGTGGGTGATCCGGCGCCGCCGAAGCAGGGCGACGGTCTCCTCGAGTTCCGATCCCGAACTCCAGCGCGAGATATCGAATATGCGGTGCGGCTTGCGCATGCCGATAAGATTGTACGCGCCGTCCTGGGCCGGGACAAGCACAATATCGTGGGATGAGAGGGACTCGCGGGCTCGATCGATGACCGTTTCCTCCAGCCGGGGCATGTCGCTCCCGGAGATCAGCACGTATGGGTATCTACCGAGCAGATCCTCGAACAGGCCGAGCATCATCTCACCCAAATTCGCGCCGGACACTGCGTGGTACGGGACGTCCGGTCCGGTAATGGATCGGAAGGCGTCCGCGTATTCAGGCTGGGACGTGGCCAGCAGGACGTCGTAGTCCCGTCCCCGGTGCGCCGCGAACCGGTCCACCAGGAACGCGCGGTACATACCGGCCGCCAGGCGATGGGCTTCGTCCGGACCGAGCAATGCGCCCGACCGGTCGCGCATGTCCTTGAGGCCGGCATAACCGTTCTCTGCCGTGCCATGGACCAGCCGGGTCTTGACGGTACCGGGTTCGGGGTACTTGGCGAGCAGGACGAGTGCGGTGGGCGGATACGGAATCATTGGCCGGAAGGCATGGCTTGGCGCGATAGGAATCGCGCTCGCGATGAAGCCACTTTGGTCATGAACATCGACAAAGATAATGTAGCGGAGTACGTACACACAAGAAATCTATTGGCCCCGCCGCAGGAGGGTTCCTGCACGGTGGAAGAACTGGGCGGCGGGTTTCTGAACACCGTGCTGCGGGTCACTGCCGACGACCGATCGGTCGTGGTGAAACAGGCCCTGGACGCGTTGCGCCTGTTCCCGGACCTCAAAGTCACCACCGACCGGATCGTCTACGAGACGCGGGCCCTCCGGGTTTTGAACGGGCTGTTCCCCGAGGGGACGGTTCCGGCCGTCCTGCAATTCGACGACGCGGATCGCATCCTGGTCATGTCGGACCTCGGAAAGCGCCCGTCCCTGGAATCCGAATTGGAGCGGGGACGCATCGAAACTGCCGTGGCGGAGCAACTCGGCGGGTTTCTTTCGACCCTGCACCGGCAGACCTGGGACGACCGGGCACTGCGGGAGCAATTCGACAACGAGGCCATGCAGGGCCTGAGGTACAAGTACTGTTTCTATTTCGTAGAAGATCCGGCGTTGAACCGAGTCGCCCGCCGGTTGGCGGAGACTTTCACGGAGACGAAACAGGCGCTGCTCCACGGCGACTTCTGGACGGCCAGCGTGATCGCCGCGGAAAAACGGGTCCGTACCTTCGACCTGGAATTCGTCAACTACGGGCACCCGGCCCAGGACGCCGGCTTCATCATGGCCCACTACCTGCTTCACGCATACAACAATCCACGGGTCGCGGATGCCGTCTTCGACGCCGTCGAACGCATTTGGAGCACATACGCGGAGGGCATGGGCGACCTGCTGCCTGAAGCAACGGAAACGACGGCCCTTCAGCAGGCCGGTCTCGAGATGCTGTTCCGCATCGACGGGATCAACCAGGTCCGGTATATCACCGACGACGGGGTCAGGGCACGCATTCGCCAGGCCGCCCGACCCATGATGCTGGATGACGAAATAACGGTGGCGGGATTGCGCCACGTTTGAACTGCATGTACGGCACATAAACACCCTCAACACAACGGGCAAGGAGCGATATCTTGGGCAGATTCAGATCACTACTCTTCATAGCGGCCGCAGTCGTAATCGGTCTGTGGATCCTCAGCGGATTCTGGGCCAACATCTTCGTCGAGGCGCTCTGGTTCGGCCAACTGGGCTTCGACGACGTGTTCTGGACGACGATCGGCGCCAAGTTCTTCACGGGACTGGTCTTCGGACTGGTCGCGCTGGTGGGCCTCGGGGCGAATGTCTACCTGGCGCGGTACTTCTCCACGCGCCTCACCGAACTGCACCTGTTCAACGAGGAGATGTCGGAACTCGAACAGCTTTTCTCCAACTCCAGGCTGATCGAGGTCGTGACGATCATCGGCATCCTGGTCATCGCCGCCATCATGGGCCTGATCGGCCTGGCCAACTGGGACGGCATGCTCCGGTTCTTCAACCAGGAGGCCTTCGGCGCTACCGATCCCATATTCAATCTCGATATCGGGTTCTTCGTCTTCTCGCTGCCGATCTGGCATTTCGTCCGGTTCTGGCTGCTGCTCCTCGTCGTGGCCTCGGCCATCGCGGTAACCCTCTACTATCTTTACCGCGGCGCCGTCACCATCGAAGAGCGCGGCATACAGATAAGGTCGTACGCCCGCAACCACATCTGCGTCCTGGGCGCCATCGTCTTCCTGCTCATGGCATGGGGCTACCGGCTCGACATGTACCGCCTGCTGTTTTCCGAATCGGGATTCGCCTTCGGCGCGGGGTACACCGATCTGCATGCCCGGATGTACGCGCTGTGGATCATGCTCTTCGTGGCCATTGGCTGCGCCGGGCTGTTCCTGATGACGCTCCGCTCGCAGCGCCGCAACCTGCCGTTCATTGCCATCGGCGGCATGATCGTCTCGTCCCTGGTCGTCGGTTCGGTGTATCCCGGACTCGTCCAGTATTTCGTGGTGGCGCCCAACGAGTACGACCGGGAGGCGCCGTACATCCAGCACAGTATCGATTACACGCTGCAGGCATACGGCCTGGAAGGGGTCGACGAGGTGCCCTTCCAGATTCAGGAGAACCTCGGCGCGGGGGACATCCAGAACAACATCACGACCATCAACAACCTCAAGGTCCAGGACAAGCGTCCGCTCAGGCGCACGTACCAGCAGCTCCAGGAGATCCGGACCTACTACGATTTCTCCAGTGTGGACGAGGACCGGTACATGATCGACGGTCAGTACCGCCAGGTCATGCTGGCGGCCCGGGAATTGTCCTACGCCCAGCTTCCCTCGCCCACCTGGCAGAACCGGCACCTGTTCTACACCCACGGCTACGGCCTGTGCCTGAGCCCGGTGAACACCGCCACGCCCGAGGGACTGCCGGACCTCTTCGTCAAAGACATCCCGCCTGTTTCCACGAGCGACGACCTCGTCGTGCGGCGGCCGGAACTGTACTTCGGCGAGAACATGGACGCCTACGCGGTCGTGAAGACCACGCAGGAGGAGTTCGACTATCCGGAGGGTGACGAGAACAAGTTCAGCCGGTACCAGGACGACGGCGGGGTGGAACTCAGCTCCTACTTCCGCCGCCTGGCCTTCGCCCGGTATTTCAGCGAGGTCAATTTCGTCATCAGCCCGCTGATCACCGACGAAAGCCAGGTGATGTTCTACCGTCAGCTGCAGAGCCGGGTGGAGAACGTCGCGCCCTTCCTGGACTATGATCACGATCCCTACCTGGTCATCGCCGACGGCAAGCTGTACTGGATGATCGACGCCTACACGACCACGGGCTCCTATCCCTATTCGCAGCGCTTCAGCGGTCTCCTGCAGATGCCGGACTCGGGCGACCTGGGCACCGGACCGCAATCGGATATTCCCGGGCTGAACCCGCCGCCGCAGCGCAGGTTCGTACAGAACCAGCCCACGCTGCAGAACATCAACTACATCCGCAACTCGGTGAAGGTGGTCATCGACGCCTATACCGGAGAGACCGACTTCTACCTCGTGGATGAGACGGACCCGATGGTGTTGACGTACCAGAAGATCTTCCCGACGCTGTTCAGGCCGCTGAGCGAGATGCCGCAGCCGATCCGAGATCATATCCGGTATCCCCGCGACCTCTTCGCCATCCAAGCGGCCATGTACCGCATCTATCACATGCGCAATCCCCAGGTGTTCTACAACAAGGAAGACCTCTGGGCGGTGCCCCAGCAGGTGTACGCGGAGCAGGAACAGCAGGTGTACCCCTACTACGCCGTGATGAAGACGGCCCTGATGGAGAGGGAGGAAATGCTCCTCCTGCTGCCCTTCACGCCGGCCAACAAGGAAAACATGATCGGCTGGATGGCCGCCCATTGCGACGCGCCGCTCTACGGCCGCATCAAGGTCTACAACTTCCCGAAGCAGGAACTGGTCTACGGCCCCATGCAGATCGAGGCGAGGATCACCCAGGACGCCGATATCGCGAAGGAGCTCACCCTCTGGAACCAGGAGGGCTCCCAGGTGATCCGCGGCGACATCATCGTCGTGC
Organism: Gemmatimonadota bacterium; assembly: GCA_026705925.1. Classification (GTDB taxonomy): domain Bacteria; phylum JAAXHH01; class JAAXHH01; order JAAXHH01; family JAAXHH01; genus JAAXHH01. Next base: position 473,075 of record JAPOZT010000011.1, on the reverse strand, counting down.
CGATCCAGGAGTCGCTGCTCTATATCGAGCCGCTTTACCTGCGGCAGCGGTCCACCCGGGGAGGCCTGCCCGAACTCAAGCGGGTGATCGTCGCCTACGGCAACCGCATCGCCATGCGGGAGACCCTCGACCAGGCGCTTTCGGCCATTTTCGCCTTCGACGGCGCGACCCTCGCCCTGGAGACGACGCAGACGAGCGACGGACAGGTCGTTCCGCAACCGAGGAGTGTCACGCTGAACGATCTGGCCAGGCGGGCGGTGTCCCACTTCGACGAGGCCCAGGGCCACCTCCAGGCGGGCGACTGGTCCGAATACGGGGCTTCGCTGCAGCAGCTGGAGAACGTACTCCGGCGCCTTTCGGACGAGGCCGCGCAGCTGGAGTAGGAACGGGTCGGACGCGGACCAGGCGGACCGGGGACAGCCATGCCCGTTCAGACACTCAGCTTTCCCAATGACCACGGCGATCTGCTTGCCGCGCGGCTCAGCCTGCCGCCTGACGGCAGGCCGGTCGCCTACGCCCTCTTCGCCCACTGTTTCACCTGCAACCGGAACCTGAACGCCGTACGGCGCATCAGCCAGGAGATGTCCGACCACGGCATGGCCGTGCTGCAGTTCGACTTCACCGGCCTGGGCGACAGCGAAGGGGACTTCTCCGATACCGGCTTCGCGTCCAACGTGGACGACCTGGTTGCCGCGGCGAGGTATCTCGCGTCCCGCCACGAGGCGCCCCGGGTGCTGATCGGGCACTCTCTGGGCGGCGCGGCCGTGCTCAAGGCGGCGGCGTCCATTCCTTCCTGCAAGGCCGTCGTGACCATCGGCGCGCCGGCCGATCCGAAGCACGTGGCCCACCTGATCGGGGACGCCCGGGAGACCATCGAACAGTCCGGCCAGGCGACCGTCACCCTCGCCGGCCGTTCTTTCCTGATCAAGAAGCAGTTCCTGGAAGACCTGGAAGAGACGCGGATGGAAGAGACGATCCGTGGGTTGCGGCGCGCCCTGCTGGTGTGCCATTCGCCCATCGACCAGACGGTCGGGATCGAGAACGCCTCCCGCATCTTCCAGGCCGCCATGCATCCCAAGAGCTTCCTCTCTCTCGACAAGGCGGACCACCTGCTTTCGAGCGAGGCCGATGCCTTCTACGTGGGCCGGGCCGCCGCGGCGTGGGCGACGCGATACCTGGACGTGCCCGCCGCGGCGGACGGCGATCCCGATGCAGCGGCGGACGGCGGTCCCGAAGCAGCGGGAAGCCAGGTGGTGGTGCGCACGGGCCGGGAACACTACTATACCGAGGTCGTCGCCTCAGGCCACCGCATGACCGTGGACGAACCCGAATCGGTGGGAGGCACGGACCGGGGCGGGACGCCCTACGACCTGCTGCTCGGGGCGCTGGGTTCCTGCACATCCATCACGCTGCGAATGTACGCGGACCGGAAGTCCTGGCCGCTGGAGGAGATCGTCGTCCGGCTCAGCCACGCGAAGATCCACGCCAGCCACTGCGAGACCTGCGAGACCACCGAAGGGAAGGTGGACCGGATCGAGCGCGAAATCGAACTGATCGGCGACCTGTCCGGTGAGCAGCAGGTCCGCCTGCTCGAAATCGCCGACCGCTGTCCTGTGCACCGGGCGCTCCATTCGGAGATCCTGGTGGAGACCCGGCTATACGACCCATGAACTATCTCGCCCATCTCTACTTCGCCGAAGACACGCCCGAGTCCTGCGTGGGGAACCTGATGGCGGATTTCGTCCGGGGACCCGTGGACCGGCAGCCGTACAACGGCGCTGTCATGCGGGGCATGCGGAGCCACGTGGCCGTGGACCGCTATACCGACAGCCACGACGTGGTACGCGAAAGCAAGGCGCTCATCAGCCCCACCCGCCGCCGTTTCGCCGGGATCATCGTCGATATCTGCTACGACCATTTTCTCGCGCGTAACTGGCCGCGCTTTTCGGACGAGCCGCTCTCCGCGTTCATCGAGCGGAGTTACCAGTCCCTCAGCGACTATCGGGGCGACATGCCGCCGGTCCTTTCGCGGGTGATCCGGCACATGGTGAGGCACGACTGGCTGCACGGCTACCGGGAAATCGCGGGGATCGGCCGGGCGCTGGACGGCCTGTCCATGCGCCTCCGGCGGCCCAACACGCTGGCGGGTTCCGTGGAGGAACTCGAAGCCAACTACGACGAAATGGAAGGGCAGTTCCTGCGGTTCTTCCCGGACCTGGTCCGGCACATGGAGACCGGACCTGGCCAGACTCGTGAGGCGGCGCGGCTGAGACCGGCCGGCACGACGCATGAAGTAGCGCGGCCAAAACCAGCCGGCACCACGCATGAGGGGGCGGGGGGACGATGAATAACCACTACGACGTCATCGTGGTGGGCCTGGGCGCCATGGGCTCGGCCACCTGCTACCACCTGGCCTCCCGCGGGGCGAAGGTCCTCGGGCTGGAACGCTTCGACCTGCCCCACGCCCAGGGCAGTTCCCACGGGTACTCCCGCCACACGAAGACGGTGGTATACGTGGATACGCCCTTCGAACCTTTTATTGAGCGGTCCTTCGAGCTCTGGCGGCTGCTCGAGGGCGAGACTAGCCAGCAGATCCTGGTGACGACGGGTTACCTGCTCATGTCCGACTCCGGCTCGTGGGACCATTTGCTGGGCAAGGTCCGGCACGAAGTCCTGACCGCCGACGAAGTAGCCTACCGGTATCCTCAGTTCACGCTCGCGTCCGACTACCAAGGCCTGTACGATCCGGTCGGCGGACTTCTGCGTCCGGAACTGGGCATCGCGAGCCACCTCATCCAGGCGCTGCGGCGCGGCGCCGAAATCCACGGCCGGGAAGCCGTGACCGGTTGGAAGGAGACGGCCCATAGCGTGGAGGTCGAGACCGAACACGCCCGCTACAGCGCGGACCAGGTCGTCTTCACCGGCGGGTCCTGGACCGACCGCCTGATCGCGGACCTGGGCATCACCCTGACCGTCTCCCGGCAGCCCCTGGCCTGGGTGTGGCCCGCGCGGAACGCGGCGTCCTTCGACGTGGGCGCGCTGCCGATCTGGCAGATCCCCGCGCCCGAATATGATGGCGAATACTATGGTTTCCCCATGATGCCGGACCATCCGGGGTTCAAGCTGGCGCTACACTCTTTCGGGGAGACGTCCGATCCCGAGCACTTGGACCGCAATGCCCGTCCGGAAGACGAGGAGGAGGTTCGGAAGTGCCTGCGACGGTTCATTCCCGATGCGGACGGTCCGCTAACGGCCATGCGGATCTGCATGTATACCCGCACGGCGGACGAAATGCCCGTGCTCGACCGGCATCCGGCCCATGACCGGGTGACCGTGGGCTGCGGTTTCAGCGGGACCGGGTTCAAGTTCTCATGCACCTTCGGCGAATGGCTGGCCGAAACGGCGCTGGGGCAGCCCAACACGATCGCCAATGACACTTTCCGGTTTGAACGGTTGCTCGGGGCTGCAGATTCGGCGTAAATTGGAAAGCGACCAGGCCCGGAATCCCAACGTAACCCGGAACGGGCCGTGAATGATCATGCGACCTGATTAAGATCCAGACCCCTCTCCCGACCAACAGGAGCGACCACCATGAATGCCCGGATCACCGAAGACCAGTGGGCGGTATTCGAACGACAGGGCTACCTTCGTCTCGGCAGCGTGATGGAACCGGGCGAGCTCGAGCGGCTCCAGGAACGCATCGACGACATCATGCTGGGCCGGGCCGACATCGACTACGGCCGGGTAATGATGCAGCTCGACCGCGACCCGGAGCGCGGGGGTGACCGGCCCGGTCCCCAGTCCAGGGGGCACAAGGGGGCCACGCTCAGCTACCGCAAGATCCAGGACCTGGAACTGGACCCGGTCTACCTGTCCTTCATGCGGAAGCCGGTCTTCGAGGCGATCTGCGATCGGATATACGGTCCCAATACGCCGGTAGCCTGCTTTCGCGCGATGTTCATGAACAAGCCCAGCGGCGAAGGGACGCCCCTGGTCTGGCACCAGGACCGGTGGACCGACCTGGACCGCGACCCGCTCGTCACGCTCTGGACGGCGCTGGATCCTGCCGTGGAAGCGAACGGCTGCGTGAAGATCATACCCGGCTCGCACCGCCGGCTCATCAATCCGAGCCACGGGTCGGGTTTCCTGACGGAGGAGCAGGCGGAGGCCGCCGTGGCCGAGAACGAGCCCATCAACATGGAAGTGGCCTGCGGCGAAACCGTGCTCATGCACAACTGGATGCTGCACAGTTCCGGGACCAACCGCACCGACACGGCGCGGCGCGCCTTCAGCATATGCTTCATGGATGCGGCGACGCGGTCACGGGCAGGGCACACTTTCCCCGTCATTTTCGGCGAGGGGGCGCTGAGTCCCGCGCAATGATCTGTCGACAACGACCAGACCGCCGGTGGCGTCCGCCACAGAGGAACACCGGCCATTAACCTACACTTACCAGGGGATCCCTCCACATGACATTCATAAGCAAGCGCGTCCTGACCGCCGTCTGCTCGGTGTTCATGGCCGCGTATTTCGTTTCGGGCTGCGGGTCCACATCGGAGACGTCCCGCCCAAGCCTGCTCGACCAGATCAAGCAGCGGGGCACCATACGCGTCGGCGTATCGACCTTCGTCCCCTGGGCCATGCGCAACAAGCAGGGGGAACTGGTGGGCTTCGAGGTCGACGTGGCCAGTCGCCTGGCGGCCGATGCCGGCCTGGAAATCGAGTTCATCCCCACGGCCTGGGACGGGATCATCCCTGGACTCCTGGCCGGCAAGTTCGACGTGATCATCGCCGGCATGTCCATTACCCCCGCGCGGAACCTGAGCGTGAATTTCACCCGTCCCTATTCCCATTCGGAGCTCCTGTTGGCCGCCAGCAAGGATGAGGCGGGCCATCTTGTCGATAAGGCGGACTACGACAGCGCCGACGTGACCATCACGGTGCGCCGCGGCTCGACCTCGGTCCAGGCGGCGCGGAAGAACTTCCCCAGCGCAACCATACAGCAGTTCGACGACGACATCCTCGCCTTCCAGGAAGTGCTGAACGGCAACGCCGAAGCCGTCATCGCCTCCTCGCCGAAACCGGAACACGAGGTCCTGCGCAACAGCAACCGGCTGTTCATCCCCTTCGACGATCCCCTGGACCGCGGCGCCGAGGCCATCGCGATCCGGCAGGGAGAAACGGACGCCCTGAATTTCTTCGACAACTGGATTCTGCTGCGGACCGAGGACGGATGGCTGAAGGAACGACGGGATTACTGGTTCAAGACGCTGGACTGGGAGGAGGATGTGGCGCCGGACCAGTAGGCGCTAATACTTCGGAACTGGCGTCTTGGAGGCATTCAAGCCTGGACGCTGAGTCGTCCCGGTCGGCCGGCGTCCGAGTCCTGAATGATGATGGCAACGTCACGTCCAAGTGCGGTCAAAAGGCGCAGAAGCCGATCCATCGAGTATTCCCTGAAGTCTCCTCTCATCAGTCGCGACACATCGGGTTGAGACAAGCCGAGCAACTTTGCCGCCTCGACCTGCTTCAGCCTACGTTGGCGAATGATCCTGTCGATGCCCGTCACCAGTTCAGCTTTAAGTAAGTACGTTTCGGCATCCGGCAAGCCAAGATCAGCAAAGACGTTTCCGCTGCCGCGTTCGATTTTCACGCTTTGAGTTTTCATGAATCTGATTCTCCTGCGTAGTGTACTTGATAATGTAGCTTCGCGGTTTTAACCTGCTGGAGCCCACCCATTCAATCGGTTTGAGTATCGATGTGTTCATTGGAATTATAGTGAAACCACCATAAATACACAATCATTTTTCGGTTCTAATTGATTCAGTCTGACTCTTGGCCAAATCCTCGTGCGAATTGCATTGATATGAAAATCGTACCCGATGATGATGCCTGTCTCACCCAATTCCCGCTTGACATAGCCCGCCCTCCTGCGTATCTGGTACAAACTCGAATCGACCGTGTAACGCGTTCCGCCGGAGCCCTGTTTCATGTCCCTTGTCCTGTACGACACCTACACCCGCAGCCTGCGTGAATTCGAACCGCTGTCCCCGGACGAGGTGGGGCTATACGCCTGCGGCCCCACGGTCTACGATTTCCCCCACATCGGCAACATGCGCACCTACGTGTTCGGCGACCTGCTGCGCCGCGCGCTGGTTTTCAACGGGTACAAGGTCCGGCACGTGATGAACATCACGGACGTGGGTCACCTGACGTCCGACGCGGACACCGGCGAGGACAAGATGGAGGAGGGCGCGCGCCGCGCCGGGAAGACGGCCTGGGAGATCGCCGAGTTCTATACCGATGTCTTCAAGAAGGACATGCGGCGGCTCAACATCCTCGAGCCGGACACCTGGTGCCGGGCGACCGACCATATCGAAGAACAGATCAAGGAAATCCAGTGCATCGAAGCCAAGGGATTCACGTACCGAACTTCCGACGGGATCTACTTCGATACGTCAAAGCAGCCGGATTACGGTTTTATTGCCCGGTTGGACGTAGAGGGACTGGAGGCGGGCGCCCGGGTCGACATGGCGAAGAAGCGTAGCATCACCGATTTCGCTTTGTGGAAGTTCAGCCCGCCGGATGAGCAGCGGCAGATGGAATGGGACAGCCCCTGGGGCGTCGGGTTCCCGGGATGGCACATCGAGTGCTCGGCCATGTCGGCCAAGTTCCTCGGTCCCTATTTCGATATCCACCTGGGCGGCGAAGACCACATTTCGGTGCACCACGCCAACGAGATCGCCCAGACCGAGGCCTGTCACGGCACGCGCCTGGCCAACTTCTGGATGCACGGCTACTTCCTGCAGCTGGGAGACGCCAAGATGGCGAAATCCGCGGGCGGGTTCCTGCGGGTGCAGACGCTGATCGACCGAGGATACGATCCCCTCGTCTACCGGCTGTTCTGCCTCAGCGCGAGTTACCGGTCCAAGCTCAACTTCAAATGGGAGAGCATCGAAGGCGCCGCGCGGCAGCTGAACCGGCTGCGGCTGGCCGTCCACGGATGGGGCGAGCCCGACGCGGAAGCGGACGAGGCCTACATGCAGCGCTTTACGGAAGTCGTGAACAACGACCTGAACATGCCCCGCGCCATGTCCGTTACCTGGGACCTGGTCCGCAGCGATCTGCCGGACAGCCTGAAGAAGGCCACCATCATGCGGTTCGACGAATTACTGGGGCTGAGCCTGGCCGAATGGACACCAGAAGAGACGGCGGTGCCAGACCACATCCAGGCCCTTGCCGAACAACGGCGCCAGGCCCGCGCGGAAAAACGGTATGCCGACGCCGACGCGCTGCGCGACCAGATCATCACCGCCGGTTTCGATATCAAGGACACGCCAAAGGGACCGGAAATCACCCCCAGGGCCGTCGCGACCGAGGCGGCGAACTGACAAGACCCTCTGCCATGAACCTGTTGCTGGTCGGCGGTTCCGGTCTCGTCGGGACGGCCATCACGCCCTACCTCCAGCCACACCACAACCTGCGGGTGCTGGACCTCAACGCTCCCCAACACGATGACGTCGAGTACGTGGAAGGATCCATCGCCGATCCCGAAGCGGTGCGCCGCGCCCTGGACGGCATGGACGGATTCATCACCATGGCGATGAAAGGCGGCCAGGGCGGCCACGACCGGCACCACACCATGGAGCAGGTGATCGACAACTACACCGTAAATTGCCTGGGCCATCACGTGCTGCTGTTGACCGCCTTCGAGATGGGAATCACGCGGGGGATCTACACCGGCACCATGAGCGTCCACAACCGGCACCGGACCTGGTACCCCTCCGAGGAGGAGGTGCCCCTGGACGGCCCCAACGTATACGGCCTGACCAAGGGCTTGACGGAGGAGATCTGCCGGTACTTCGCCCGCGAGTACGACATGAACCTGCTCGTGTACCGCATCACCGGGCCCTGCAACCGGGCCATGTTCATCGACCGGATCAAAAACCCGCCCGGCGGGCCAAAGCTCTACTACACCGACGAGGAGGACATGGCCGCGGCCTACCTGGCCGGCTTGAAATTCCTCGACCAGTCCGGCAAAGGCCACTGCGAGGTGTTCTTCATTTCCGGAGATGAAGACTGCGAGGAAATGAACATGGCGAAGGCTCGTGAACTCCTGGGGTGGGAGCCTGTAGCAAGGAAGAAGTTAGGGATTTGAGGCTAGGGCAACGCGAAGCGTGTCTGAGTTGGTTGGGCGCGTTCGCCTGGTCCTAGTAGAGACCACTACCGGATTCCATCGGATTTGGTACGTTGCGGTATAGTGTCTGCTGTTTTCTTATTGATTTACACGAGCATCAAGACTTAGCTTTAAGAACCGTAATCTTTGAAATTCATCAGAGTATGGACGGAGTAGAACGAGGCGATGAAGGTACGGGAAGTCATCCGTCTTATCGAGAACGACGGCTGGTATCTTGTACGGACGAGAGGTAGTCATCGGCAGTATAAGCATTCCTGGAAAGAAGGACTGGTGACTGTTCCAGGAAATCTGAATGATGATCTGGCCAGTGGTACGCAAAATAGTATTCTGAAGCAGTCAAAGATTACGCAGGGAAGGAAATAATGAGCCGTTACCTGATCGTTGTAGAAAAGACAGGAACAGGATTCTCAGCGTATTCGCCCGACCTTGTCGGTTGCGTTTCAACGGGGGCTACGAGGACAGAAGTGGAAGCGAACATGAAGGAAGCAATGGAGTTTCATCTCGACGGGATGAAAGAAGAAGGGTATCCCATACCCGAACCTACTGCCAAATCCACCTACCTCGAAATAGTATCCTGATTTGTGGTTGAATCTATGGTGTAGACCGCCTTCTTCATGCGCTCGTGGCAGACGGAATGGACTCCAACACGATTTAAGAATCTGCTACACCCGCCTTGCCGACATACACGCCATCTTCCCTCCTTGCAGTCCACACTTGAAATTGACAAATCCCAGGCCGGAAAGCAGGTCCTGATGCGTTTCGACGGGCAATCGTCGGAGACGATCCGGGTCGTCTTTCTCGAAGGGCACGACGAAATCCGCATTGACCAGGATGCCATCGGGTGCCAGGAGTCCGTGGACCTGACGGTAGATGGCTTCGAGGGCGTCGACGCCGCCGAGATCGTGTAGGGTCTGAAGGGTGAAGATGGCGTCGAAGGGACTGAGCCCGCTGGCCCAGGCGTCGCCCCTCAGGTCGGCTTGAATCAGGCGTGCGTCTTGGTAGCCTGAATCTTCGAGCACTTCGTCTACGTGTTGAACCAGTGCCGGCTCGACGTCGATCCCTGTGTATTCGACGGCACTAGTCCTCTCCGACTCTGCCCCATCGAATAACGCACTTAGCACGGCCTGGGCGAGTCCGCCCGCGCCGACACCAAGTTCCAGCAAGCGGATGGTTGCGTGATGATCACTCCCGGGCGATTTCGCCTGGTGATGTTCCTGTTCGCGCCACTCGCCCCGCCATCCGACAAGTGTCTGCACGACGCAATCTGCCATCGCCGCCCGCTCGGGCCATCGCCGATCCAGGTCCTCCGTCCACGCATCGATGTAGTCCGGTCCCGTGAAATCGGACAGCGCCATGCGGGTGATTCCTTCAACGTTTCGAGCGGCCAGGTCGGTCCGCGACGGATTGCGCGCGAGGCCCGCTTAGTGATCGGTCCGCACCGGCTTCCGCCGAGCCGCGTTGTCCCTAGTCCGTCCGCGTCGGCTTGCGCGAGTGACTGAAGGAATCGAGCCGGGGCGTATCGGGCGGCCAGTACACGGCGTCATTGGACTCCTGCCAGGGGTTGCCGCACATGTTGGTGAGGATGTGCCACTCGGCCGCGCCGATATCCGGATCGGGATGGAAGAGGAAGCGCTTGAGCCCGGCTTCCCTGGAGGCGTTCAGGATACCGGCCAGGTCCCGGGCCGGCATGGCGTCGCCCGCGTGAGGCGCGCGTCCCGTGGAGACCCAGCAGATGCACTTGTCCGTATCGCCGATGGCTTCCAGGGCGCGGCGGGTTTCTCCGTACACAATGGTGGAGAAGAACTCCTCGGGAAACCCCATTTCCATGTCCATCAGGGTACGCACGCCCGGCAGGTCGATGCCGAAGAGCAGCTTCACCACGTCGAAGGCGTCTTCCTCGGTAAGCGACGGATTCCATTTCCGCAGCCGCTGCACCCAGCGGGAGACCGTCCCGTACATGCCGTCGAAGCCCCGGTGCCAGTAGTAGTGTTTGGGGAAGATGAAGTCGAACCAGGACGCCATGGCGTGGTAGTCCTGGCAGGTCAGCGAGGAGAAGGCCGCCGTGCGGGGAATGCCCCCGAGTTCCACCTTCCGGTTGAGCTTGCCGACCTGTTCGGCGATGGCGGCCATGTGTCCGAGGGCCGTTTCGCGTCGGGCGCGAAGCCAGTAGAGGGCGTCCTCGTTGATGTCGAAGAGCTGCATGCCCGCCAGCATGCCGCCCGGCGCGCGGTACCGTACCTCGGCCGGGGTGAGTTGGTGAAACCGGTCCCAGAGGTGTTCGATGCCGCGCTGCAGGCGGTCCATGTCGTACCCCAGGGCGGCGAAGCGCGTGTCCTCTCCGGGTCGGATCTCGAAGAGTTCACCCCCGTGGTGGAAGGCGAGTTCGTAGTGCTGCTCCCCCGGTCCGTCGATGAGGAAGCCATGGGCCTGGGGCAGGGCGTTCATGGCGTCCTGGACCGTCGCGGCGTGGCCGATCACGCCGTATGGATCTTCCTCCACGGGACGCTGTCCCCCGCCCAGACCCGCGCCGAAGGTGATGATGTGCCAGCCCCTTTCCCTGGCGTCGTCGAGCATGGCGGCGAAGCGGCGTTCCTTTTCGGGATCGCGCGGTCCCTCCACGGGCGGATCGACGCCGAAGGACCGGTATACGGCGGGATCGCTTTCGAGCACCGGCATCCTCGTACCGTCGTCCCGTTCGAAGTGGAGATAGCCCACCACGATGCCGGTGACGCCCCCGTCCTGCCACGCGTCGAAGATCCGCCTGTAGTCGGAGATGTACCGATCGAGGGGGTTATGGACGAAGATCCAGGCTTCCATTTCCTTCTCCTTTTACGAGGTCAGCAGCCGGCACAGATGGGGAATGAACAGCCGGTTGTCGGCCGCGACATAGATCAGTTCGCCCCCCATGCGGCTGAAACTCTTGCCCATGCGGTTATAGTAGGCCGGGTCGTCCATGGGCGGCTCCCCGGCGTTCCAGTCCCAGTCCTCCTCCGTGAGGTCGTTCACCGCGATGAAGGGCCGCACGGGTCCGAGCCCGTCCTGCCGCCGCAGGTTGTTGGCGATCGAGACGGATTTTTCGAAGACCTGGGGCGCCATGATCGAGGAACCGACGGACAGGAACACGCCGCCGTCGATGCGCGAGACGCCCTCGGCGAAGACCTGGAAATCGATCATCCCGCCCCGCCCGTACGCAGCGCCCGCTGTGCCGCCGGCCAGGGGATGGGTATAGACGATGTCGTACCCGATGCCGGGATGAACGGTGAGCGGCACGCCCAGGCGACAGGCATTCCCGGTCAGCGAATGTTGCTTGTGGGGATGTTCGACGGCGTGGCGGCCCGATGCGATTCCGTGCCGCACGATCGTCTGCAGGAGGTCGGCGCGGGCGGGCATGGCCTCGTCGTCCGCGGGATGGGCGGACCAGTCCGCGAGGGCCTGCCGAAGTGCGGTCGGATCGGGAATGTGGTACCCGTCCTCGACGATCATCCGGCCCACCGACTCCCCGTAACCCAGGCCGTCCACCGTGCCGGCCAGTACGGCCAGCGCCGTATGCCGGCCGGTCTCGTCCCACGTGCCGAAACGCCCCCGGGCGACATGGCCGCGCACGTCCTCCTCGGACCGTCCGTGGAAGGCGTATTCCCAGTCGTGGATCACGCCCGCGCCGTTGGTGGCCAGGTGGGTGATCCAGCCGCCTTCCATCATGCGCGTGACCACGGGGGCGAGCCCGTTCTTCACGAGGTGCGCGCCGTAGGCCAGCATGACGGAAGCGCCCCTGGAACGGGCCGCGCGCATACGGTCCGCTATCGTCTCGATCTGGCTGGTCTGGCGGGATGTAGCCGGGGGCAGCGGACCATCGGGATCGACGCGAATGTCGTCGATATGATGCTTGCTTTCCCGGTCCGCCAGCGATTCAACCTGCACCCTTCGGCCATCGATGCGCGGGTAGCCCATGGGCGTCCGTTCCGGTGGAGTGATGCACGGAGGAGAGGATCGATCGTCTACCTGAAGGCTAATATACGTCCGGGCCCAGTCGCGCCAACTTTTTTCAGATACCGATCTCGACGTTCTTGACCGACACGCCTTGGCGGGTGATCTCGAGGTCGACCCGGCACGCTTCCGTGTCGATGAGGAGCCGGTAGGCGCCCGGCGTACCCGGGGCGAAGGAAACGGTGTCGAGGACCTGGCCCTTGAGGGCGGCCAGGGCCTCGTTGGTCTCCGCGACGGCCTGCTTGACGGCCGCTCCCCTGGGCGTGCCGTTGAACAGCCGGAGGAGCCGCTTCTCGGCCACGGCACTCTGGCGACGGCGCACGCGGCCGGACTGCAGGGTGAGTTCGAGGATGTTCTCGAGGCTGGGGACGTTTTCCGGGGAAACCTGCCCTGTTTCGATGTCCCGCCGCAGGGCAAGGTAGGGGATCCTGGCATCCTCGTCCGGCAGGGACGCGGTAAATCCGTCCAGTTCTTCCAGCAGCAGTTCCCGGTCCTGTTCGTCGAACCGCGGGACGCCGCCGTCACGTCCGGGCACTGGTGTCCCTTTCGACCGCTCCGCCGCACACTACTGACTGCGTGCTCCGTCTGTCGCGAACCGCGGGGTGCGTGCACCGTCCATCCCGTTCCACGAGTCGCGGTGACGCCAAGGTGTCGCCTGCGGAAAACCCCGCGGCCAGGAAGGATTCCTCGGCCCCGCCGAGCCGGCAGGCGGATTCACGGACGATTCTGCGTAGCAGACGCAGGTAGAGGATGGCCGCGTTGCTCATTTTTCCACCTCCTCGGCCACCAGCGCTTCCATTTCGTGCTCGAAACCGCCGGTTTCCACCGGGCAGTGCATGCCGCATTCCTTAGGCGCGTTCTTTTCCCACCACCAGCGCCCCGCGCGCGAATCTTCGCCGGGCTTCGTGACACGCGTGCACGGCATGCAGCCGATACTGGTATAGCCCTGTTCGTAGAGGGGATGCTTCGGGATGTCATAGAGCTCGATGTAGTCCCAGACCTCTTCCTCGGTCCAGTCTGCCAGGGGGCTGATCTTCGCCAGTCCACCGTGGTCGTGGTCGATCTCGATCTTGCGTATGTTCGCCCGGCTCGCCCACTGGTCGCGCCGCAGCCCGGTGAACCATCCGTCCAGACCCTCCAGGGCGCGCCGGATCGGTTCCACCTTGCGCACGTTGCAGCACTTGAACCGGGATTCCACGGACTTGTAGAACAGGTTCACGCCGTGGGCGCCCACCATGTTCTCCACCTGGAGCAGGTCGGGGAAATACACCTGGATGTCGATGTCGTAGTGGTCCCGGACCCGGTCGATGAAGTCGTAGGTCTCCTGGTGCAGCCGGCCCGTGTCCACCGTGAACACGTGGATGTTCGGATCGATCTGCCAGGCCTTGTCCAGCAGGACCATCCCCTCCGCCTGGAAGCTCGTACACAGTCCGGCGCGCCGGCCCCAGCGGTCCAGGGCCCATTCGATCACGGCTTCGGGGGATTCCCCGTCGAACTCGATGGCCAGTTGTCCGGCTTCGAACTCGTCCAGGAAGTCGCGGTCGGGGTGTTCCGGGCGGTCCAGGTGGTCCGGGTGGTCCAGGTGTTCCGGGCGGTCCATGGTGCTCATTCCTCTCCAGTGGCAATCGCGGCGAGTTCGTTCCCGGTGGCTATCGCGGTCAACTCGTCGTCGCTGTGGCGGTGAAAGAACTTCTGTATGGTCTCGTCGTCCGTTTTCTGGTCCAGGTAAGCGCCGAACAGCCGTTCGGTATAGAGATGGACGGACTCCGCGGGCACGCGCCGGAGCACGGGCTGGCCGATGGCCGCCTGTCCGCTCAGTCCGCCGCGGAGGAACAGGTCGTATCCCCGCAGCCGCTCGCCGCCCTCGCCCCGCTCGCGGAGCGTCGTGGCCTGGAACCCGATATCGCCGATCCAGTGGTGGGCGCAGGCGTGGGGACAGCCGTCCAGGTTCAGCCGCAGGCCCCGCGCCTGGTCGCCAAAGACCCGCTCCATGTGTTCAACGATCTCCGCCATCCTGGTCTTGGTCTCCCCGACCGAATAGTTGCAGAAGGGCTCGCCCGTGCACGCGATGCTGGTTCCCCGCAGGTCGTTGACTTCCATGGGGAACCCGATTTTTGCCACCGCAGTGGTGACCGATTCGAGCCGGTCTCCGGGAATGTCCGTGAGGATGACGTTCTGGCGGCGGGTCAGCCTGAATTCGCCCCCGTATTCGTCGGCCAGGTCGGCCAGCTGGATCATCTGCGTGCCGGTGCACAGTCCCAGGAACACGGGAAAACCGGCGTAATACAGTCCTTCCTGCACCTGTTCGTGTATGCCCGTGTGGTCGTGTTCCACATCGGGCGGCGCGGGGGCCTCACCGTCGGCCAGCCGGTATCCCAGCCGGGTTTCCACGCGCTCGCGGTAGGCTTCGACGCCCAGGTCGGCGACCATGAACTTCAGCCGGGCCTTCACGCGGGACATGCGGTACTTGAGATCTTCCTTCCACACGTCGATGATGGCGCGCAGTACCGGGATCACGTCGTCCACGGGCACGAAGACGCCTAGATCGCTCGACAGCCGCGGCCAGGTGGACAGCCCGCCGCCGATGCGTACGGCGAATCCGGGGTTGCCCGCTTGCTTGATCCCAATCAGGCTGATACAGTTGATCTCGGGCGCGTTGCACTGGTGGGGGCAGCAGGAGATGGTGATCTTGTGCTTGCGAGGGAGGTCGCAGTAATCGGGGTTCCCGTAGAAGAAATCGGCAACTGCCTCGATGACCGGACGGGCGTTGAAGAGTTCGTCGGCGGCCAGTCCAGCCACCGGGCAGCCCGTAATGTTGCGCACCGTGTCGCCGCATCCTCCGCTCGTGGACAGCCCCGCGCCGTTCAGCGTTTCGAAGATCCGGGGCAGGTCGTTCAGCTTCATGCCGTGGAGCTGGATGTTCTGGCGCGTGGTCAGTTCGCCGTAGTCGCCGCCGAAATCCAGGGACACCCGGCCGATGGTGCGCAGCTTGTGTGGCGTCAACTGTCCGCCCGGCAGCTTGACCCGCATCATGAAGTGGCCCACCTTGGGCTTGTCGTGATACAGCCCGTACCACTGCAGGCGCACCACGTCCTCCTCCGATATCTCCTCGTAGCCCCGGTCGATCAGCTCCGGCAGGTCGTTGATGACCTCCATGGGCGCTTTCTCGTGCTTGAGCCGTTCCACGTAGTTGCGCTTCCGGACCAGATCCCAGGTGGGTTCCGGTTGCTCGCGCCGAGGTCTGCGGACCGCTTTTGCCATTTTGTTCCCGTTCGAGGTGCGTCTGCCAGGTAAGTGTTCCGGGTAAGTCTGCCAGGTACGTCTGGCCACGATTTGTTGAAAACGAACTCCCAGTATACCGGGCTCGGAATGGGGTGTCAACATAAAAATCACAATCTTGATCAAAATAGTAAATATTAGCGATCTGGCATGGCGAAAGTGTTTGATATACGAGATCCGGGCTGCCAAATCATACTGATTCGATTAGCAGGTCAAATCCCGTTATAGCCGGACGGGAACCGGCCGCGTTAGAGGATCTCAAACAGGGCACTTAAGGATAAAGGAGGGTCTATCGATGACCGACTATCTGAATCACGAAGGCAGGATAAGCCGGCTTGAGGGTATAATCGAACAGATCGACAAGAGGTTGGGAACGATTGAAAGGGTGGGCTTCTCAATACTAGCGACCATCACGGCGCTGTTGGCTGGTGTTGCTACGATTCTGGTTAAACTGTGGTCCTAGTGAGTGATGGACCGGAAGGTCGCCGGGACCAAAACTATCAGAATCAACGGTCGTTACCGGATCCTTCAGGCGATCCTTCCCCCGATTCCTCATCCGATCCTTCGTTCCTCTTGTTCCGCATCCACAGCCAGTACGCCGGGATGCCCAAGGAGGTGATGGTCAGCCCGATCAGGGTATTTCCGGGGTCGCTGACGACGATGGACACGAAGAAGATCACACCGATGAGCACGAAGATCGCGGGCGTGACGGGATACCCGAGGGTGCGGTAGGGCCGGGGCACGTCGGGACGGGTGCGCCGGAAGATGAACACGCTGAAGGTAGTCGTGATGTAGAAGAGCCACAGGGAGCCGGTCCGTGCCGCGATGATGGCGCCCCAGTCTCCCAGGAAGATGATATTGAGGATGCCCACTACGGCCAGGAAGACGACTGCGTTGGCCGGCGTACGGTATCGCGGGTGGACGCGCGCGACCCATGAGAAGAACATCTTCTCGCGGGCCATGGCGAAGAAGACGCGCGGCCCGGTCAGCATGCCGGCGTTCACGGTGCCGAAGGTGGAGATCATGGCGGTCGCGGCGATAACAGCCGCTCCGATCGGTCCGACGAGCAATTGCATGGTCTCCGATGCGACGCGTTCGCTTTCTGCGACGCCCTCGTTGGAGAGCACCAGCAGGTAGGCGCCGTTCACGAGCAGGTAGACGACGGTGGTGATGGCGAGACCCAGTATGATGGACAGGGGCACCCAGCGTCTCGGATTCTTGATCTCCTCCGCCACGTAGGTCGATCCGTCCCACCCGTCGTAGGCGCCGAAGGACGCCATCATGCCAAGGCTGACCATGCTGAGGAACCCGATGGTGAGCGTGGTATCGGAAGGCCAGACCGGTTGGAAATTGCTCGTGTCCGGTGTGATCCCGAAGGCCAGGGCGACCATGAGGAGCAAACCGCCCACCTTGAGGAAGGAAGACAGGTTCTGGACGAGACCGCCGAACCGCACGCCCAGGTAGTTGATGAAGGCCAGGATGATCAGGGCGATAATCGCCACGACCCGCATGGCCCAGTCCGGGTATGGACTGAACTGGCTGATGAAGTAACCCAGGTAGGTGGAGAATACGATGGAGATGGCCGCCAGGTCGCAGGGACGTATGACCAGGAGCGAGGTCCACCCAAAGAGGAAAGCCCACAGTCGCCCGTAGGCTTCCTTCAGGAATACGTACACGCCGCCTGAACGGGGCATGAGGCCGCCCAGTTCGGCGAAAGTCACCGCGCCGCAGAAGGCCATGAAGGCGCAGATGACCCAGACCAGGAGGTTCCAGCCGGAAGTACCCACGTATCCGGCCACGATGGCGGGACCCGCGAAGATGCCGGAACCGATGATCCCTCCGATGATCACGGTCGTCGCCGTGACCGGTCCCAGGTCCCGCTTGAGTTCGGTCTCTTCCCCGAAGGAATCGGATCGGGCGTCCCTCTGAGCATCGCTCATGGCTGCCTCGAACGGGAATTTCCGGATGGATTGTTAAGGGGTGTTGTGCTTAATGTGGTCTTTATTTCGGTGCGTGTAAATGATTAATCGCGCGAACCGGTGTCAGACCACTGCGGCGCGCCGGGGTTCAGCGCCCTTCCGCGATGCCCAGCCCGATGATCCGGTCGGCGTTGCGCCAGAGGATCTTCTCGCACACTTCGGGGGTGATACTTCCCTCGTCCCGTCGGGCGCGGAGCCACTCGATATGCTGAAAGTCGAGCTCGGCGTCCGTGTGATCGAGCCCGAGCAACAGCCGGTCCTGAAATTCATCCAGGAACTCGAAGGTGAAGGCCGGGTCGCGGGTCAGGGCATTGAATCCGGAGCCCGCCGACAGGTCGCCGCACAGGTTGGGATAGGTCCTGAACAGCCGGACCAGGGCTCCGCCGGGCGCGACCGGCGTCCTGGAATAGCCTTCCTTTCCGTCGGCCGTCAGGTCGCCGCTGATCTCGCTCCAGAAGGAAGCGCTGTGACCGAAGAAGCGCAGGTTCGGGAACCGCTGCAGGGCCTTCTCGAACCGCGGAAAGCCCAGTTCGTCGATCAGTCCGTAGGTAATGACCTCCGGCGGCGAGGTGTGAAAGGTCACGGGCAGGCCCAGGTCCTCGCACGCGGCGAAGAGATTCCAGAGCCGGGGATCGTCCCAGTACACCCGGCTGGTCAGTTCCCCCACGCCCTTTGCCCCGCGGGCCACGTACTGATCCAGCACATCGCGGAGCGCGTCCACGCTGTCGAGGTCGCACCTGCGCACGTCGAAATCGCAGAAGGGGATGAACCGTCCGGGGTAGAGCCGGCAGATGTCGAAGACCTCGCCCATGCTCTGTGGCTCCCCGATCACCTCGGCGGACGTGAGCGGCAGGATCACCGCCTTGTCGATCCCCTTCTCATCCATGCGCCGGACCTGCTCTTCGGCCGACATCATGGGCAGGCCGTTGTTGCGTTTCTTCAGCACCGGCCAGCGGAAGACGTGGGCATGTATGTCGATGACCATGATGAACCTTTTACTTATGCTACGGTCTTCAGTTGGACTGCGGGTAGCCGCTTCAATTGCTGATTCAGTGGGTCTACCTCGATACCTACGGATTCCAGTGCGGTAACGCCCAGAAGCGGCTCCGCACCAGGCTCACCGAAAAGCACGGTCCCGCCTACGTGTTCACCCATGAATCCTATGTCCGCCGTGGTGACGTCCATGACCAGATCGCTGCCATCGGCCAACTGGTACGTTCGTTGGCCTTTGGGACGGAGACCTATGGCTTCCAGATGTGTTCTTGGAACGAGTGTATCGGTCGCACCGGTGTCTACCAGAAAGAGATCCTCCCAGTGCCGTTCCGGATCTGCGGGATTGGTGATTCGTACCGTAACATAAGTTGCGCCCATTTTTATGACTCCTTCCGGGAAAGCCCGACGTGTTTCGTACAGCAGTTTCCGGGAACGGCAGGCATGTGGTGTGGCGATCCAGAACAGGCCGGCCGTACCCGGTTTATCACTATGTTAATCGAAATAGTCGAAACCCGGGCCGCCGAAATCGTGTTTTTGATCACCAAATCTGATTTAATTACCGACCTGCGCGTACTCGGTCACCCCAGCCCCCACACCTCCGCAGCTGTACCCCCCAGCAACCGGTCTTTCTGGTCGCCGGTCAGGAAGTCGTAACCCTCCCGGACCAGCCGCAGCTCGTCGGCCAGCGAAAGCCAGTTGTGCTTCACCCGGTGATGACCCGGGTACCCGGTGCCCCACATGGCCCGTTCCACCCCGAAGGCATCCAGAAGCGCGCGGACGAAAGGGTGCATGTCGCGGAAGGGAAAGGGCTCCCGCGACCGCCCCTTCACGTCCGATATCTTCACGAACATCCGCTCGTGGCGGGCGAGGTCGAGAATCGGCTGGAAAACCTCCATGCCGGTCTCGGGGACCGGATATCCCATGTGGTCGATGATCAGCGTCATGTCCGGATGGCGCCGGGCAATCTCGTCGACCTGGGGCGCGTCCCAAGGCTTCATGTGGAACTGGACCACCGCGTCCCGTGCGGCGAGTTCCTCCCACATGGGCCGGTTGCCTTCAGCCACGAGAATCTGCTCGTCCGGATAGTAGAAGGGGTGGAAACGGAAACCGACCAGCCCCCGGTCTTCCATCCAGTACCGGACCTGCTCCGCGTTCCCGCCGGTATCCTGCGGGTCGATCAGGCCGTGCCCCACGAACCGGTCCGGAAATCGGCCCACGGAATCGGACATGTACCCGTTGTCCCACGTCGACCACGAAGTCTGCACCAGCACGCTCACGTCCACGCCGTTGGCGTCCATGTCCTCGATCAGCTCGTCGGCCGTGCCGGGTTCGTCCGGTTCCGCCGTCCACGTCGGCGCGGTGGGCCCCACCGGGTACCGGGGCGGATCGATTTCCCAGACGTGTACGTGGGTATCGACGATCATGCGGTGATTCTTATCCTTTAAGGTATATCAGACTAAGGTATATCAGACGTTGCACGTATCATAGGCCGCCTGCATCGCGGCCAGCGGGTCGCCCAGGGGCACGAACTCGTGGCCGACGTACCCCGTGTAGCCGGTCTCGGCGATGGTGCGCATGACGGGCGGGTAGTAGATCTCCTGGGTCTCGTCGAGGTCGTTCCGGCCGGGGTTGCCCGCCGTGTGGAAGTGGCCGATGTGCGCGATGTTGTCCCGGATGGTCCGGATCAGGTCGCCTTCCATGATCTGCATGTGGTAGATGTCGTAGAGCAGCTTGACCCGCGGCGAACCGACTCCCTCGCAGACGGACACGCCCCAGTCCGTGTAGTCGCACTGGTAGTCCGGGTGGTTCACCTTGCTGTTGAGCAACTCCATGCACAGGGTGACGCCTTTCTCCTCGGCGGCCTTCGCGACGCGCAGCAAGCCCTCGATGCAGTTGTCGCGGCCTTCGTCGTCGGACTTGCCCTCCCGGTTGCCCGAGAAGCAGATCAGGCCGGGGATGTCGTAGGCGACGGCCTGATCCATGTTGGCCAGCAGTTCGTCCTCGATACGGTCGTGGTTCTCCCGCTTGTTCAACCCGTCGGGCAGGGAAGCGTGGCCCACGACGATGGCGATGTCCATGCCCGCGTCGCGCACCCGGTCCCAGTGCTCCTCGGGCAGCATTTCGACGGATGCGTAACCCATACGCGCCGCTTCCCGGATGAGCGATTCCGGGGTTAGGTCGCCTCGGTTGAAACAGCCGAAACAGATGGACTGCCTGATGGTGCTCATTTGAGTCTCCTGTCAGATGTGACGCGCCGTAAATACCCGACCTGTCCTGTGTCGCCCGGCGTCATCCGTACGCGCCGTGATCCAGGAACCCGAACAGGCGTTTCTGGCGGGGATCGGCGTCCCGGTACACGTGCTCGGGCATGGTGTAGTCGATGAAGGGGAAGTACTTGTGACCGATGACGCGCCGCGCGTAGGTGATCTGGGTGATGTACCGCGTGCGGCCGCTCCGGTTCGGTCCGCCCCGGTGCCAGACCTGGTTGTTGAACATGGTGACGCTGCCCGCCGGTCCGAGGTTGTAGTGGATCCGGTCCTCCCACTCGGTGCCCTCCAGCGAATCGGGACAGGGGCGGCCGAAGAGGTGGGAACCCGGGATGACTTCCGTGCCGCCGTGTTCGGGTTCGGTGACGTCGGTGAGATAGTAGTTGCAGGTGAAGAAGAGGACCGGAAGACGGATGTTCTCCGGAGGGTCTCCGTCCGTTACCAGGAAATGCGGCGCGTCGTCCTGGTGCCACCGGAAGGACCCGCCGGGACGCGTCTTAAAGGAGTTGTTGTGGATGACGTGGCAGTTCTCGGCCACCAGCGCCTCGGCGAAACTTACGATGGGCTCGAGGTCGAAGAGGCGGCGGTTCGTCTCGCTGAACTCGAACATGCGGTGGCACAGCGCCATGTACTCGCTGACCGAATTCAGCCCGTTCAAGTTCTCCCGCAGGCCGTAGTCCAGGTCCTCCCGCAGGGCTTCGCACCAGTCGGGCGGCAGCACGCTCTCGAGGAACAGGAATCCCTGGCGGTTGAACGTATCGACCCATTCCCGGATCTGAGCCGGTCCGGCGACTTTGCCACCCAGGGAGCTTGTGCCGGTGGTCATGCCGTTTCCAATTTTGGATCGAATTTGAGAAATGTGTTTCAGGAGATATGATTCGCGTGTACGGGAACTATCCGTGCACTTGAGAATCGAATAAAATGACGCCGATGGGAATGGGCAAGGAATTAAGTCACTGAGTGTTCGGGGGCCAGCCAACGCACAGGAAGATGATTGACTGGGACAGTCAGGCAGCGTATTCTAAAGTAGTGCTCCGTTCCATGGACTCTGGGGTTTCCGAAGGAATCCTAAGCGCATCTCCGACCCGACCGAAAGTTTGTGTCCGACTGTGGCACGTCTGCACGTCGGCCGGGCGCGACGGCCGCGAAAAACCGATGCGTTTGGGATTGAAGGAAGCAAGGAGGGGAACTATGATTCGCCCAATCGGGGTGAAAGCCCTTGAAGGACACCGCCTCTGGCTCGAGTACTCTGACGGAACCGCTGGAGAGGTCGATCTTTCCCATCTAGCGGGAATTGGTGTGTTTACCGCTTGGAATGATCCTGGACGCTTTGAGGAGGTCCATATAGCCCCGCACGGAGCTATTGCCTGGGACGATGCCCTTGAACTATGCCCGGATGCGCTGTACTTGACAATCTCTGGAAAGTCTGTCGAAGAAGCCATGCCCGGTGTGCGGGTGCTGACTGAGAATGCCTGAACTCTGCCGGTTTTACGGAATCGTCATACGCATGTATTTCGCCGATCACGGACCACCTCACTTTCATGCGTCATATGGCGGTGACGAAGCGCTGGTGGGTATTGATAATCTGGCAGTACTCCACGGACGCCTTCCACCTCGTGCCCGAGACCTCGTTGTTGAATGGGCTTCGCTACATCAAGCGGAACTTCGAGAAGCCTGGAACCGAGCCAGCCGTCTGACCCCGCCCGGCAAGATTGCGCCGCTAGAGTAAACGGGACCAGAAATACCTCATCGTATTCGGTAAGTCCCCCAACAGCAAAGCAACACCTCCTTCATATCCAAATCGTCAAGCACGCAGACCGTGTTTGGGACTGCTTCAGGTTCGACCCAGGCCTGGCCAGCTAATTCACATCAGATTGTTATTGACATTTCCGAAATAATTATGTATAAGAATAGTTAGATATTCGATTGTGCTGCACCCCGAAGGCCAAGAAGTCCTGTTAAAGCCACGCAAGGCCCGCAACTACGCACACTCAACGCATGGACAATCGGGTAGGTTCCGGCGAAGCTTGGAACTCTGCCCGTGCGGTGACGCGGGGGAGTGAAGTGTGCGCGTTCAGTATCCGGCGCTCGGTAGAGGAAGCTCTCTCATGACAATCTCTCTCATGACGATGCGGAATCTCGCCGACGATAAAATCAGCGCCAGAGCGCTGGAGCGCCAGAGCACACCGGTGCGCCCGCGCCGTGCGAGTGCTCCGGCGTGATTGCCCCGTCCGCCGCACCTTCCGCATCCCGCCGGCCGAGTTGCCGTCCGCCTTAGCGCCTGCCCGGCGGGGACGGGCACCGTCCTGCCCGCCCGCTTCCGCTCTCCGGTCCCTGCGTCCGCTCGGGACGCCGCGAGGCCGATGTTAGGGTCGATAGCCCCCGAAAGCTAAGTAAAAACAACGCGATATTCTGAAAACCGCACACTGAACTCACGATACGTCGTGCAATATCCGGCGATAATCACAAGATGGTTCTTGTGCAGCGAGCGGTTTTGGAATGCGGCAGTCATCGGGAGGAGCTTAACAATGGGGAAGGCGCATTCGCATGATATTGACTTAATCAGCGCCAGAGCGCCAGAGCACACCGGTGAACCCGCTCCGCGCGAGTGCTCCGGCGTGATTGCCGGTCAGGTTTTCACCGTCCTATCGGATTCAGAAACGGTCAGACGGCGTTCCACCGCATTTGCCGGAATCCGCCTGATTTTCCCTGCCGTCCTGGCTGCATTGGCGTCATTCGCGACCCCGGCAGCGTCGCAGACCGTCCCGACGATCACCATATCGGGCGGCGCGGCGGTGACCGAGGGCGGGAACGTGACCTTCACCTTGACGCCGACCCCGGCGCCAAGCGCCAATATTACAGTGAACGTATCGGTGTCGGAGGCGAGCGGCAGCGACTTCGTGGCGGCCACCGACGAAGGCGACACGACGAGAACCATCACTGCCGGCAGCTCCTTCGCCGTCGTCACCGTCCCGACCCAGAACGACACCGACCACGAGCCGAACGGCTCGGTGACGGTGACGGTAAAGTCAGGTATGGGCTACACCGTTGGTTCGCCAAGTTCCGCGACCCGTGCAGTGAACGACGACGACGATCCGCCTGTCACCAACAACGCGCCGGTGTTCACCAGCCAGCCCACGACGGCGTCGGTGGCGGAGAACAGCGGTGCCAATACGGACGTGGTCACGATCACGGCGACTGATGCTGACGGCGACACGCTCACCTACTCGCTGGACACCACGTCAGACGCTGTATTCGACATCAGCAGCAGCGGCGCGATCACGGTGCAAAGCGGCGCCGATCTGGACTTCGAGTCCAAGTCAAGCTACACGGCCACGGTGAAGGCCAGCGACGGCACAGATTCCGCCACGCACGACGTGACGATCAGCGTGACCGACGAGAACGAGCCACCGTCGGCGCCGGCGGCGCCGACGGTGTCGGGGGCGTCCGCGTCAAGCGTGTCGGTGGGCTGGACGGCGCCAAGCACGGCCGGCAAGCCGGATATTTCCGGCTACGATGTGCAGTACCGGGCCTCGGGCGAGACCGCCTGGACCGCGCACGCATTCACCGGCACGGGCACCAGCACGACCATATCGAGCCTGAGCTCGGGCACCACCTACCAGGTGCAGGTGAAGGCGAAGAACGCCGAGGGCAACAGCGGCTGGTCGACCGCCGGCAGCGGCGATACCAACGACCCGACGATCACCATCTCGGGCGGTTCGGCGGTGACCGAGGGCACGGCGGCCGCCTTCACGGTAACCGCGAACGTGGCGCCGGGCGCCAACCTGACGGTGAACCTGACCGTGTCCGACGCGTCAGGCGGCGACTTCGTGGCGTCGGGGGACGAGGGCTCCAAGTCGGTGACGATCAATGACGGCGCCACCACCGCCAGTTATTCGGTGACCACCCGGAACGACCGCACCGATGAGACGGACGGCTCGGTGACGGTACGGGTGGCATCGGGCACCGGCTACAGCGTGGGGACGACTTCCTCCGCCAGCGTGACCGTGAACGACGACGACCATACGCCGGTGTTCACAATGCAGCCCACGACGGCATCGGTGGCGGAGAACAGCGGTGCCAATACGGACGTGGTCACGATCACGGCGACGGACGCCGACACCAGCGACACGATCGACTACTCGCTGGACAGCACTTCCGACGCCGTATTCGACATCAACGGCAGCAGCGGCGCGATCACGGTGCAAAGCGGTGCCGATCTGGACTTCGAGTCCAAGTCGAGCTACACGGCCACGGTGACGGCGAGCGACGGCGCGAATTCGGCCACGCATGGCGTGACGATCAGCGTGACCGACGAGAACGAGCCGCCTTCTGCGCCGGCGGCGCCGACGGTCACGGGGGCGTCCGCGACCAGCGTGACGGTGAACTGGACGGCGCCGACAAACACTGGCAAGCCGGACATTAACGACTACGACGTGCAATTCCGGATCTCGGGTGCGACCAACTGGACCAGTCACAGCTTCACAGGCACGAACACCAGAACGACCATATCGAGCCTGAGAGTGAGCACCACCTACCAGGTGCAGGTGATGGCGAAGAACCCCGAGGGCGGCAGCGACTGGTCGACCGCCGGCAGCGGCGATACCAATGACCCGACGATCACCATCTCGGGCGGTTCGGCGGTGACCGAGGGCACGGCAGCCGCCTTCACGGTGACCGCGGATGAAGGACCGCTCGCCAATCTGACGGTGAACTTGAGGGTATCCGACGCGTCGGGCAGCGACTTCGTGGCGTCGGGGGACGAGGGCTCCAAGTCGGTGACGATCAATGGCGGCGCCACCACCGCCAGCTATTCGGTGACCACCCGGAACGACCGCACCGACGAGCCGAACGGTCCGGTGACGGTACGGGTGGCATCGGGCGCCGGCTACAGCGTGGGGACGACTTCCTCCGCCAGCGTGACGGTAAACGACGACGACCATACGCCGGTGTTCACAATGCAGCCCACGACGGCATCGGTGGCGGAGAACAGCGCCGACAACAAGGGCGTGACGACTGTCGTGGCGACGGACGCCGACACCAGTGACACGATCACCTACTCGCTGGACGCGACGTCGGACAAGGTGTTCGACATCAATTCGTCGACCGGCGCGATCACGGTACAGGTGGACGCCGGTTCGGCGCTGGACCACGAGGGGAAACCGAGCTACACGGCCACGGTGAGGGCGAGCGACGGCGTAAATTCGGCCACGCATGGCGTGACGATCAGCGTGACCGACGTTCTGGAGCCGCCGTCGCGTCCGGGGCGGCCGAAGGTGGCGAGGGCCTCTCCGACCAGCCTGACGGTGAACTGGACGGCGCCGGACGTCACCGGCAAGCCGCCGATCTCCGGCTACGATGTGGAGTACACCGACTCGCGCACGGAAAACTGGACGGCCCACAACTTCACCGGCACGGGAACGAGCACGACGATCTCGAACCTGAGCGCGGGCGCCAATTACTGGGTGCGTGTGAAGGCGAAGAACGACGAGGGCGCAAGCGGCTGGTCGCTGGTCGGCACAAGCTCTGGCTCGGAGAACACCAGGACGATCAACATAACGGCCGGTACCTCGCCGGTGACCGAGGGCACGGCGGCCACCTTCACGGTGAACGCGGACGAGGCGTCGGACGAAAGTCTGACGATTAATCTGACGGTATCCGATGCGTCGGGCAGCGACTTCGTGGCGTCGGGGGATGAGGGCTCCAAGACGGTCACGATCACCGCCGGCGCCACCAGCGCCAGCTATTCGGTGCCTACCCAGGACGACCGCACCGACGAGCCGAACGGTCCGGTGACGGTGTCGGTGTCCGAGGGCGACGACTACGTCCACAACGAAAAAGGGATAAGCAATTCCGCCAGCGTGACGGTGAACGACGACGACCACTCGCCGGTTTTCACGGGCCAGCCCACGACGGCGTCGGTGGCGGAGAACAGCGACGACGGCACGGACGTGGTCACGATCGCAGCGACGGACGCCGACGGCGACACGGTCACCTACTCGCTGGACAGCACGTCGGACGCGAGGTTCACCATCGATCCGTCGAGCGGAGAGATCACTGTACAGTTAAACGCCGGTTTGGTGCTGGACCACGAGGATACGGCAAGCCACACCGCCACGGTGACCGCGCAGGACAGCAACAACAATACGGCCACGCATGATGTGACGATCAGCGTGAACGACGAACTGGAGCCGCCGGACGCGCCGGAGGCGCCCACGGTGACGGCGGTGTCCGCGCTCAGCGTGGACGTGGCCTGGATGGCGCCGGACGTGACCGGCAAGCCGCCGATCACCGGCTACGCCGTGAGGTACCGGACCTCAGGCGCGTCCGACTGGACCGCGCACGATTTCTCCGGCGCCGGGACCGACACCAGGATATCGAGCCTGAGCGCGAGCACCGCCTACGAGGTGCAGGTGCAGGCCAGTAACGCCGAGGGCGACAGCGACTGGTCGGCCGCCGGCAGCGGCGATACCAACGACCCGACGATCACCATCTCGGGCGGTTCGACGGTGATCGAGGGCACGGCGGCCGCCTTCACGGTGACCGCGGATGGGGCGCCGCCCGCCAACTTGACGGTTAACCTGACCGTGTCCGACGCGTCGGACAGCGACTTTCTGGCGTCGGGAGACGAGGGCTCCAAGACAGTGACGATCAACGCCGGCGCCATCACCGCCAGCTATTCGGTGACCACCCAGGGCGACCTCACCATCGAGCCGAACGGTTCGGTGACGGTACAGGTGGCATCGGGCGCCGGCTATAGCGTGGGGACGCCATCCTCCGCCAGCGTGACGGTGAATGACGACGACGATCCGTCGGCCGAACCGATCACCAACGAGGCGCCGGTCTTCGACTCGCCGCCGAGTTCTCTGGACGTTGCGGAGAACAGCGACAACGGCGCTGCGGTGGTGACGATCACGGCAACGGACGCGGACGAGGACGAACTGAGCTACACGCTGGACAGCACGTCGGACACGGTGTTCGACATCGACAGTTCCAGCGGCGCGATCACGGTACAGGTGGACGACGGTTCGGCGCTGGACCACGAAGCCACACCGAGCTACGCGGCCGTGGTGACGGTGACGGACGGCTCGGTGGAAGTAATCCACAGCCTTACGATCAACGTAACCGACGTCGACGAGCCGCCCGATGCGCCGGCGCCGCCCACGGTGACGGTGGCTTCCGCGACCAGCGCGGACGTGGCCTGGACGGCGCCGGACCCCGCCGGCAAGCCGCCGGTCACGGACTACGACGTGCAGTACCGGGCATTGGGCGCAAGCGCCTGGACCGACGCCTCGCACGACGGAACGGGCACCGCCACGACGATTTCGGGTCTGACCCAGGGGGTCGCCTACGAGGCGCGGGTACGGGCGACCAACGACGAGGGCACGGGCGATTGGTCCGCGGCCGGCAGCGACGCGGCCGGCGTGGCGCCGCCGCCTGCCGCCGGCAAGGTGTCCGGGGCCACCGTTACGCTCGAGTTCGGCGAGCTGCTGGATGCGCAGTCCGTGCCCGACCCGGAGGACTTTACCGTCACCGTGGGAGGAGAGGCCGCGCTGGCCGGTGCGGGCGCCCGGACGGAATTCGGGGCCGCGTCGCCGTTCCAGGCAATCCAAACGCAGGTACACCGCGTGACGGCGGTCTTCATTGAGGGTTCCGCGCTGTCGCTGACGGTGTCGCCCCCGGTGCCGGCCGGGCAGTCGGTCACGGTGAGCTACGCGCAGGGCGCAAATCCGTTGCGCACGGCCGCCGGCTTGCAGGTGGAGCAATTCACGCAGACCCTGTCCAACGTGTCGGAACCGCCGGGCGAGCCTACGGGCGTGACGGTGTCCGCGGCCTCGACAACGAGCCTGGAGGTGACCTGGACGGCGCCTGAAGACGAGG
Organism: Gemmatimonadota bacterium; assembly: GCA_026705925.1. Lineage (GTDB taxonomy): Bacteria > JAAXHH01 > JAAXHH01 > JAAXHH01 > JAAXHH01 > JAAXHH01. The sequence continues at coordinate 444,495 of JAPOZT010000011.1, read as the reverse complement.
GGACCCGGCTGGTCGGCTACGGCGTACAGTATCGAGTCTCGGGCGAGCCGCAGTGGACGGATCATCCGCATTCGGGCACGGCAACGCGCACGACCATCGGGGATCTACTGGCGGGCGCCGCTTACGAGGTGCGGGTGCGGTCCCTGGGCGATGGGGCCAGCGAGTGGACGGTTGCCGAAGGGCGCACCGCAGAGCGCACCGGGGTGACCACCACGGCGCCTGAGTTCGAGGGCGGGCCTTCGGTGACGCTGACCGTTGCAGAGAACAGCGCGGCGGGCACGTTCCTCGGAAGGGTGGCGGCGACGGACGCCGACGGCGATATGCCCAGCTATTCGTTGTCGAGCACCGGCGGGGAACACGAGTTTTTCGCGATCGACGGCGAGGGACGCATCCGGGTCGCGGACGGGGCGGTACTGGACTTTGAGGCGCGTTCGACTTACGTGTTCACGGCCGAGGTGACGGACGGGGAGGACGCGGAGGGCACCGCCGAGGACACGCCCACCGTGGACGACACGATCGAGGTGACCGTGGCGCTGACCAACGAGGAAGAACCGCCGGGCGAGCCGCAGGGCCTGACGGTATCGGCGGCCTCATCGACGAGTCTGGAGGTGACCTGGACAGCGCCTCAAAACGCGGGGGCGCGGCTGGGTGGCTACGGCGTTCAGTACCGGGCATTGGGCGAAACCCGGTGGATGGATCATCCACACTCGGGCACGGCGACGCGGACGACCATCGGGGATCTGCTTGTGGGCACCGCCTACGAGGTAAGGGTGCGGTCGCTGGGCGACGGCGACAGCGAATGGGTAGCCGCCGAAGGGCGCACTGCAGTAGTGGCGGCGCCGGCTGTCGCTGGCGCGTTGCCCGACCTGACGCTCGTGGTCGGAACGGCCGCGGCGGAGGTGGACGCCACCGCCGCGTTCACGGGTCAGGAACTGGTCTATGTTTACACTTCCAGTAACGCCGCGGTAGCGTCGTTCGGCGGGTCCGACACGGTGACGGCGAACCCGGGCGGGACGGCCCGGTTGCAGGGCGAGTCGGCCGGACAAGCCCGGATCACGGTGACGGCAACGAATCCCGGCGGATCGGCGAGCGTGACCTTCGCGGTGACGGTGAAGGCGCTCTCGGACGAGGAAGCCGATGCGCTGGACCTCTCTCTGGATGGGCTGACGCGAACGCTGTTCTCCGGCGCCACCGGCGTGATCGGGGCGCGCATGGCGGCATCGGAGACCGCGGCGTCGTCCCTGCAAAGCCTCAGCGGGGCTGACGCCCTGGCGGCGCTGGTTGGGTTGTTCGGCCTGCCGGCGACCGGGCCGGTTACGGCCTCGCCGAGTAACAGAGCGAACCATGGGTCTGCAACGGGTCTCGGCTTCGCGACCGGCTACCCGACCGGCTACCCGACCGTACCGGGCTCCGGAGGGTCATTGGGTACTGGCCCGCCGCAGGAGTACCACTTGCGGTCGTACGGCGGCCAGCTCTCTCGAAGCCGACCGTCCGGATACGCCTTCGGCGGACTGTGGAACCGCTCGTTCGCGTTCTCCATCGCGCAAGGCGGTGCAGCATCCAGTGGCGCCCAGGCGCTAGGTGGTGCGCCGTCATCCGGCGGTAGGCCGGCATTGCCGCGGTGGACGGTTTGGGGCACGGGCGACGTGCAGCGCTTCAGTGGCCGCGACGGCGCGCAGCACTACGAAGGCGACTGGCGCACGGCGTATCTCGGCGCCGACCGGCGGTTGGGTGCGCGCTGGCTGGGCGGCGTATCGGTATCGTACGGCGAAGGGCAGGCCGACTACGGCTTCGGCGGGGCGGCCGCCGGCGACGGCCAGCTTCGAACCGGACTCATGGCGGCGTATGCCTACCTGAAGGGCGCCCTGGGGAGCGGCGCCGAACTCTGGACCACGGTCGGCGGGGGTATGGGCTACGCGATGAACGTCCGCGGCGTCGGGCAGGATATCACTCACGATGGGGACCTTCGCATGACGCTGGCGGCGGCGGGACTGCGCAGTACCCTGGCAGAGAACAACGCGGTACGGCTGAGTGTTCTGGCCGATGCGGGCACGGCGACGCTGGAGATCGAAGGCGAGGGATCCCTGGAGTATCTCGAGTCTACGGCGGATCGGGCGCGGGTGGGCCTGGAACTATCCGGCGCAGGCGCCTTGTCGCCGTTTGTCCGGCTCAACGGCCGCTACGATCGCGGCAGCTATTCCGGGGCCGGTTACGAAGCCGAGGCCGGGTTGCGCCGCTCCGGCGCGCGCGTCGACTTTGAGCTGCGCGGACGCTGGATGGAGCTGTGGGACGATACCGAGGACGACGATTCGGACTCCATCGACTACGAGGAATTGGGCGGCACCTTGACCCTGCGGATCAAGGCCGCGCCCGATGGTACGGGGTTCTCGGCATCGCTGTCCCCGGCCTTGGGCCGGCCCGGCGGCAGGTCGATACGCACGGCATGCCGGGCGCGCGCGTTGGCGACAGCGGCGCCGGCCAGGAGGTAAACAGCGTCAACACCTCCTCGTCCGTGAACTATGCCCGGATGCGCTGTACCTGGCACACTCCGGAAAGTCTGTCGAAGAAGCCATGTCCGGTGTGCGGATGCTGACTGAGAATGCCTGAACTCTGCTATCTGACCCCTCCCGGCAAGATTGCATTGCTAGAGTAAACGGGACCAGGAATACCTCACCGTCAACGTCAAAATCTCCAACAGATACGCGACATCCCCATCAAATCCAGACGTCGGACACGCAAGCCGTGTTCGACACTGCTTCAAGTTCGGTCCAGGCTAGCTAATTTACGCCAGATCGTTTTAAATAACCTCTTGACATTCTCTAAATAACTAGTTATCTGACTAGTTAGCATATCGATCTTCGGTCCAATTGGCACATCGATCTTCGATCAGGCCACTGTATCATGGACAGGGAATGGCAGGTCCAGGAAGCGAAGGCGAAGTTCAGCGAACTCCTCGAGACGAGCCGGGAGGAGGGTCCTCAGGTCGTGACCAAGCGGGGCGTGAAGACGGCCGTCCTGGTTTCCATTGAAACGTGGGAACGGATGGAGAGGTCTGCCCGGCTCGGTCTGAAGGACCTGCTCCTGTCGCCGGAAGCGCGCACGGAGTCCCTGACGCCACTACGTGAACGGCGTCCATCGCGCGGGGCGGCAAACCCGGCAGACCCGGCAGACCCGGCGGACCCGGACTGACCTATGTATCTACTCGATACCGAAGTCGTATCGGAACTGCGCAGGAATCAGCCTCACCAGGATGCGTTGGCGTGGTTCTCGGACGTGGCCCCGGACCAGGTCTTCCTTTCCGCCGTGACCGTGGGCGAGATACAGACGGGCATCGAATTTGCCCGGGCAAAGGACGCTTCCCGGGCGGCGGAGCTGGAATCCTGGATGGGCAAGTTGATGGATTCCCAACGCGTCCTTCCCATGGATACGGCAGTCTTCCGCGTGTGGGGAAGGCTTCTTTACCGCCGGTGGGACGTCCGCATGACCGACGCCATGATCGCCGCGACGGCCGTGGTGCACCGGCTGACCGTGGTCACCGGGGATCCGGAATCCTACGACAGGCTCGGCGTCGAAACGCTGAATCCATACGAGAAGGTAAACGGTAATGTATGACGTGGACGCCATCGCCGCCTTCGACCGGGAGAACGTGGCGGACATCAAGGCCCGCCAGGGCCGGATCAACGAGGACGGGTACTCGGCCGGTCTGAAGATCACGGACGTGCGTACCTGGCGTGTGCTGATGCCGTGGCGGGGCACGAAGCGATGGGACGGGTCCGCGGAGGGGTTCTCATTCGCCGAATTCGAAACAGACCAGGGCCTGGTGGGCGTAGCCGAAGGTTTGTCCAGCGAGGCCGACGCGCTGCGTTCCCGGGTCCTGGGAAAAAACCCCTTCGAACCGGAGGTCCGCGGGCTTTTGGGCCTGGCCTACTGGGACCTGGCCGGCAAGGTCGCCGGCAAGCCCCTCTACCGGTACCTGCGCGAGGTCTTCGAACTCGACACGCCCGTGGCCACGAAGATCCCCATCGCGGCCTACACCTGGTGCCGCTTCCCGGACGTCAACGGCGAGCACGAGGTGACCTTCGACACCTATCCGCAGCACGTGAAGTCGCTCATGGAGGACGAGACCTTCCGGATCATCAAGCTGTCCATGTGCGATTTCGAGCCCCACCGTTACGTCGAACTCGTCCACAACATCCGCGACGAGGCCGGCTTCGACGTGGACATCCGCGTCGATCCCCACGCGTCGTGGAGCGAAAGCGAAGCCCTGCGGTTCATGCAGGGGGTGGAGGACTGCCGGATCGAATGGATCGAGGAGCCGGTCGGCGGCCGGTTCGAGAACATCTTCCGCGCCGGCCATCGTCTGCGGCTCATGAGCAGCATCCCCATATCGTCCCATGCCTGGCTGCCGCCGCTCCGCAGGGACGCGGCGCCCCGTCCCTACGGCGCCTACGTTTCCGGTCGTTACGGCGACGAGACGCTGGACCAGCCGCTGGATCTGGGCGTCATGCGCCGCCACGTGGCCGCCGACGTGTCCGCGCCGGACGCCTACGCGGGACCGCTGGCCCTCAAGCGGTACTACGACACCGCCCGGTTCATGGGCATGGAACTGGGCATGCACAGCGCCTACGAACTGGGACCGGGCACGGCCATACGCCTCCACGTGGCCGCCTTCGCCTTCCCCTATAACATACCCTACCACATCGTGCACGGGAACGGGACTATGCCCATGTCGCTCCACGGCCTGGACGCCCACTACAACCAGTGGGTCGGCGACGTCATCAAGGGCGGCAAGATGCCCTACGAGGACGGGTGCCTCCGCGTACCCGAGGGACCCGGCCTGGGGGTGGAACTCGACCACGACCTGCTGGACGCGTACCGGTGGACGGAAGAGAAGCAGGATCTGCACACCCGCCACATCGAGGCGATCCGGGCGAACCATCTCGACCGGCTGGGCTGGCGCAAAGACCGGATGGGGTGGCTCAGGTAAACTAGCCGGGCCGACCGCGCCGGGCCGACCGCGCCGCACCGAACGGCTGGCCGACCGCGTCGCCTCGCTCACCGCGCCGCCGGGCCAACCACACGAACCGAACCACCGCCCCTTAGTCTTTCCGCAACCCGCCTACCCTCCACAGCACGCTGACCACCCCCAGGCTGGCGATCCCGCCGCAAATCGTGAGGGCCAGGGGCGCGCCCGCGACCGCGGCCAGTCCGCCGACGAGCAGGCGGCCCGGCGGCCCGCCGCCGATGGCGAGGACGAGGAGACCCATGACCCGTGGCCGCATGGCGTCGCTGGACGTGCGGAGGACGATGGAGGACTGCATGATGCCAAACCCGGTCTGCCCGACGCCTACCAGGATCAGCATCATGAGAGAAAGCGGGAAGGACGTCGACAGGGCGAAGATCAGCGTGGCCAGGGCGTTCACCAGGGAACTGATGGTGAAGACCAGGCCGTCGCGGTAGTGCTGGCCCAGCCGGTCGATGAGGGCGATGCCGAGGATGGAACCGATGCCGGTGCCTGCGCCGAGGATGCCCAGTTCCAGGGGGCCCAGGAAGAGGACGTCCCGGACGAAGACGGGTAGCAGGACCTGGTAGGAGAAGGCGAAGGCGTTCATGATGAAGGTGATGATCAGCACGCCCGAGATCCTGGGATGCCGACGCGAATACCGGTAGCCGAGGAGCAGGTCCTTCCAGGGACCGAGCCGGCCCTTCTTCCGGCCTTTCCGGTCCGTAGCGGCGGAGAGCCGGACGATTACGACGATCTGGACGACCTGCAGGAGGAAGAGTGCGAGGAAGCCGCCCTTGGTCCCGGCGAACTCGAGGAGGATGCCGCTCATGAGCGGCCCGATCAGCCGGGAGATGTTCTGGGGCACCGTCTCCAGCACCATGGCGTCCGTCGTCCGGTCCTTGCCCACCAGGTCCGGGATGAGCGCCCGGCGGCAGGACCAGTCGTAGGCGCTGCCCAGGCCGATCAGGACGGATCCGAGGACGACGTGCCAGAAGGCCAGGTGGCCGAGCAGGGCGAGGACCCAGAAGAGGCCGTTGACGAAGCAGTTGATGAACTGGGCGTTGACGATCAGCCACCGGTAGCTCACGTACCGGACCACCGTGCTGAAGAAGGGGCCGAAGAGCATGAACGGCGCCATGCGGCAGAAGCTGACCAGCGCCACCATGCCGGCCGAGTCGGTCAGTTCCAGCACGACCCAGCCGACGATCAGTTCATCCATCCAGCGCGTCTGCCACCAGATGCTGCTGGATATCCAGAGGTTACGGAAATCGGGGATGGAAAGCAGGCGGGCCGCTTTCCAGCGTGAGCCGAGCCGGACGAACATGGACGCCCTGTGGAAAATCCTGTTGACGGGCAGGTGGGACCATCTATATTCCGATTTATCTTAAGCGATCGGCACCACCGATAACCGGATCTCCTCGTCGTCTGCCGACAATCCGGTCCGCGGTGATTCTGGGACAAGAAAGCCTTTCTATCGGCCACAGTCAAGCGTTCCGCATACCCTTTCGAACACCGTGATCACGCCTGCTCGAAACAGGGGAGTGTCGTCATGAGCGACGGGCTTCGCATCCTGTCCATCGGTGCGCATCCGGCGGACATATTCGACCAGTCTGGCGGCGCCATGGCCCATCACACCGCCCGCGGCGACTGGGTGGGATGCGTCGTGCTGACCCACGGCGCCCGCGTGCACGACAAGGTCATCAGCGACGACATGTTCCACGCGGAAGAGGTGCCGGACGGGGATACCCTGAAGCAGATGATGGCGGAACGGTCCGACGTGAAGGCGGAAGAGGTGAAATCGGCCTGCCGCGCCCTCGGTGTGGAGGACGTCTGGTTCATGGGCGCGGACGATGCCGTGCTCCTGCCCGACCGGCCGATCGTGCGCCAGCTCGCCAGCCTGCTGCGGGAACTGAAGCCGGATATCATCCTCACCCATTTCCCCGACGAGGGCGGCGGCACCTGGAACCCCCACGCCGTGGCCGGCCGCATCGTCATGCTCGCCATGGGCCTGGCCGGTTCCGTCGACCCGGGCGACCGGCATCCGCCCCACCAGGTGGCCCAGGTGTTCTACTGGGGCTGCGGCGGGGCGAGCCTGCCCAGGAACGTCTGGGACGCCCGAGGCGGGTACTACAACGACGTCTTCATCGACATCACGGACGTGGTCGAAAAGAAACTGGCCGCGCTCGACGCCCTGGTGAGCCAGGGATACGGCGGCGCGTACGCACGCAAGCGCATCGAGACGTCCGACGGGGCCTTCGGAAGCGCGGCCCACGTCGCTTACGCCGAAGGTTTCATTTCGCTCAATGCCGAAACCCACTACTACTTCCCGGTCTCGTCCTACGCCCTCGAACGGGCCCGCAGGTCGGACCACGAGAACATCGAGAAAGTCAGTTACAAGTACGAAGCGTGACAGCACAGGTCAGTAGCAGTCAGGAAGCGCGAAGGAGATTACTATGCAGCGTGTGGGGTTCATTCTCAAAGTCAAGGAAGACATGATCGAAGGCTACAAGAAGCACCACCGGGAGGTCTGGCCCGAGATGCTGGAGGCGTTGCAAGACGCGGGCTGGCGCAACTACTCGCTGTTCATGCGCGAGGACGGACTGCTCTTCGGTTACTGCGAGACCCCGGATTTCGAGAAGGCGCTGGCCCGGATGGCGGAAACGGACGTCAACGCGCGCTGGCAGGAGTTCATGGCACCCTATTTCGAAAACCTCGGCGGCAAGCACGCCGACGAGAACATGGTGCCGCTGGAGCAGGTTTTCTACCTGGAATGAGATTCTACCTGGAATAGCAGGTTTCTACCTTAAATAAGAGTAAAGCGCGCCCCCCGCGCGCAGGTATCACCCGCACAGGGTTACAGGGGTAAAACAAGACCACTTGGACACCACCACCCTCGATACGCCCGTCCTGACGCAAGACGAAAAGCGGCTGATCCGGGACATTACCGATTCGCTGAAGGAATGCAGGAACCCGGACGCCGCGCACCTCGACCAGGCGATCTGCGAGTCCATCGCCCGGTTGAGCGACCTGGCCAGGGTCATGAACGCCTATCCCTCCCTGCTGGAGAGCCAGTCCCTCGGCCAGCAGCGGCGGGATGCCGCTTCCCTCATCGAGGCGCTATCCAACGCCACGCTCTTCACCGTCGACATGCTGCTACCCATGCGGGCCGCGGTCGGGCAGGTGTACGTCATGGCGCGTCTGAACCTGTTCCGCCTCCTGCACCAGGTTGCCCAGGAAGCGCTGGGTGGCCGGGACGAATTCACGGCCGTGGAAGACGCCATCGGCGCCCGGATCAGCCAGAGCATACACAACAAGGTGATCGAATCGCTGCTGATCGCCATCGTCTGCGACGACAGCCTGGGCCGCGCGGTCCGCACCAAGGCGGCCACCGCCCTGACCCACCTCTGGGAGGACCGGTTTTCCCGCCGGATCGAAGCCTTCCTGCCCGTTCTCGAGACCACCTGGGAAGCCCGGCGGCAGACCACCGTGCAGCTGGGTACCCTCATGGGGGTTTCCGAGGTCTTCGCCCTGATGCGCGCGGGCGGCGACATCCGGTTCCTCGACTATTTCTCCAGGAAGACCTGTCCGCCGGAGGAACTGCAGGCCTTTCGCGAGTTCCTCTTCAGCGTGTCCACCGAGGAACTCGAATCCCTGAGCGACAAACTGGTCGAGGGGCATCACAGGGCGTCGTATCCGGGCGTCGATACCACCCTTTCCCTGTCGCCCACCTATCTTTACAACCATACGGCCACCGACTTCGTCACCCAGCTCTACCTGTTCTTCGTAAAGCGTCACCTCGAAGCCCACGCGCGGCGGATAAGAAACCTGCCCGGGCCCAAGCGCACCGCCGAAGAATACGTCATGGTCTATTTCCTGGAACAGTCCTGTACGATGGACGGTGACCGGGCCGATACCGGCTGAAAAGGCCGCAACCCGGCCGACGACCGCGCCGGCAATGCCCCGGCCGGCGATAGAAAGGACGACACGCAGTGATCAAGCTCGGTTGCATGTCCTTGAGTTACAGCCACGCCATTTCCGAAGGCCGCATCGACCTGTTCGACTTCATCGACCTCGCCCGCGAACTGGGACTCGACGGGATCGACATCCATACCAGGGCGCTGGAATCGGAAGATGACGCGTACCTGCGGGACGTCCGCATGCGTTGCCTGCAGCGGGGGCTTGCCATCTCCTACCTGGGCATCAGCAACAACTTCGGAAAGCCGCCCGGGGAGATCGCCGCCGAAATCCAGATGGTCAAGCACTGGATCGACGTGGCCGCGCGGCTGAACGTGCCCCTGGTCCGGATCTTCGCGGCCTGGGAGCGGGATGACACGCCCGCGCGGGTCACCTGGTCCCGGATGATCTACGGCATCTCCGAAGTGGTGGATCACGGGGCCGCCCGGGGCGTGGCCGTGGGGCTGCACAACCATAATCACGGCTGCGTGACCCGCACCGGCGACGACGTCGTGCGCATCCTGAACCAGGTGGATCGCCCCACGTTCACCCATATCCTCGACACGGGCCAGTACGCGGGCTCGCCGGGCGCTTCGGGCAGCAGGGGCAACCCGGATCCCGCCTACGATTTCTACGGCAGCATAGAGAAGAGCGCGCCCTACGCCGCGCACGTGCGGGCGAAATTCTATCGCGTCCAGTCCGGCGAGGAGGAGTGGCTGGACTATCCCCGCATTCTGGGGATCCTGAAGCAGGTCGGTTTCAATGGCTGGATGTCGGTCGTCTACGAAGGGCAGGATGTCGAAGCCGAGGAGATCGCGGTACCCAAGGCCGTCGCCTATCTGAGGCGCCTGCTGACCGATAACGGTATGTGAGACGCCTGCCTCTCCGGCCCTGTTGGCCGATCAAGGCATGTGAGGCTGCGAGACCAGCGAGGTGATGTGCCGGCAGGCATCGGGGTTCAGTTCCACGGAGATGCTGCGGCGCCCCAACGCGCGCGCGGCCAGCGCGATGGTGCCCTGCCCTGCAAAGGGGTCCAGGACCGTCTCGCCCGCGTAGGACCAGAGGCGGATCAGGCGCCTGTGGGGGTGTTCCAGGTTATCGTCGGGCGTCCAGACGGCCTGGCGGTCCGCCCGCCATGCTGAAGCGGAAATTCTGCTATCTTCCACGACACCAGGCGACGGCGCTTCGGATTCGCCGGGCTTCCGGTATACCAGGATGGTTTCGGCGTGCACCTTGGGCCGGCATCGGAGTGGTACGCGGGCATCCGCCGACTCCTCCCGCACCGCCTTCCCCGGTTCGAACCAGTACCAGGTGGCCTCATACTGAAATCCGGCCTCCTGGAGACCGCGGTGCGTATCCGCCGCAAGCGCGACCGGTTCATCCCGCCAGAGCAGGTCGGCGATCCAGACGATCATCGCCCTGCCGGGCATAAGGCACCTGTGGCACTGTGCCCACACCTCGGAGAGCGAGGCCAGGAAGTCCGGATAGGTCTGGCCGAAACCGATCTGGTCCGGGTGGCCGTAGTCGCCGCTCTCCCACCAGGGCGGACAGGTCAGGACCAGGCTGGCGCACCCGTCGGGAATCGGGTCCATCCTGCGCGCGTCGCCCAGCCAGAGCTGGACCTGGTCGTCATCGTGAAAGAGTCGCATTGGGGGAATTTAGTGCTGTAGGCGGCCGGAACTGCCGCATCACGCTTCGGGCCAGATTTCGGCCAGGGTGCTCGAGATGATCACGGGACTGGGGCCGTCCACCCGGAAACACTCCTCTGCCGACAGGGCTTCGTCCATGAGTACGCCCGTCATGGACCGGGGCCAGCCGAACCACCGGTAGACCGCCTTCTCGTCGACGGCCCCGGCGGACTCCACGGCGCCCACGAGCAGACTGCGCATGGCATGACGGCGGGTCATGGAAAGGGCTTCCCTCGCCGTCTCGTCGGGCACCCACCGATTCGTCAGCTCCCATACGCACGAGGCCGCGTCATGGACGTTCCTTCCAGGCTGTCCGGACCGTCCGGGTACGATCAACCACAGCTTCTCGAGTTCCAGCAACGCCTTGCGGAAGGTCCGCCCGTCCATGGGGGCGGATCCCGCGAGCCGGTCCCGCAACGCCCTTCCCGTGGCCGGGCCGTCCCGCTCGATGCAGTCGGCCAGGCGGAACGCCGCCGGGGAGATCCGGTTGCGCTCCCGGGCACCCTGGAAACCTTCTCCTTCCATGGCCAGCAGGGCCGCCCAGTGCTTCCGGGCGACGAGCGTGGGCTTGCGCTTCACGAAGGTGCCGAAGAGGCAGGGCACGGCTTCGGGCAGGTCGCTCAGCCAGATGCTGGCGATGCCCTGTCCCGTGCTGATCCGAGTGTCGCTGCCGGCGAGGCCGGTCCTGCCGTCTATGGCCTCCTGGATACTGGGAAGCTCGGTGCCGGAGTAGACCGAGACGAAACACCGTTCAAGGATGAACTCGCCGGCCTGTTTCCTGCTCTTCAGGCGATGCGATGGGGACAGGCGGTGGTTTTCGGTTACGCGCCCGCGGACGCCTTCGGGCACATGGGAAACAGTTTCGACTTGCTGAGTATGGACATGTAGGGTGCTTTCTTCTGGTCTCGCTGGTCTGGTGGCTCACGCGGCGGTCTGCGCGGCCAGGGCCGCCCTCACGCGGCGGTCTGCGCGGCCAGGGCCGCCCCGATGATCCCGGCCTGGTTCCTCATCCGGGCGGGCACGACCTCGGTATCCACGGTGAGGCACGACGAGAACTTTTCGTACTTGTTGCTGGCGCCGCCGCCCACGATGATCAGGTCCGGGCGGATCAACTCGTCCAGCCTGCACAGGTACTCGTTCACGCGCCCACCCCATTCCTCCCAGCTCAGGCCCTTCGCCTTCCGAACGCTTTCGGCGGCGTATTTCTCCGCGACGCGGCCTTTCATCTCGATGTGTCCGAATTCGGTGCTGGGCACGAGCGCGCCGTCGACAAACAGGGAAGTGCCGATGCCCGTTCCCAGGGTCGCGATGACCACCACGCCGTCCCGGCTCCGGCCCGCGCCGTACCGCATCTCCGCCATGCCCGCGGCATCCGCGTCGTTCACGAAGACGACCGTCCGGCTCGTCGCCTTCCCCATGCGTTCTACGGCGTTGACGCCGATCCAGGACGGGTCGATGTTCGCGGCGGTCCGCACCGTACCGTGCTTGATGACCGCGGGAAAGCCGAATCCAACAGGACCCTGCAGGTCGAAGTGCCGGACGATCTCCGCCGCGGTCTCGATGACTTTCTTTGGCGTGGCCGGCCTGGGGGTGCTGATCCTGAAGCGTTCCGTCTCGAGTCTTCCGGTTTCCAGGCAGACCGGCGCACCTTTGATGCCCGTTCCGCCGATATCGATCCCGAGAAGACTCATGCGGGTTCACCTTCCGCCGTTTCTTCTTCGGCCTGGACGGCATCGCGGTCGCGAGGGGACGTGATCCGCCAGTAGTAGCCGTCCGGGTCCAGCATGCGGAAGTCCGTGGCGCCCCAGGGCTGTTCCTTCAGCGGTTCGTGTATGGACACCCCGGCCTGTTGCATCTTCGCATGGAACTGGCCGATATCCGAGATCTCCAGGACCAGTTCGACCCCCACGCCGCGGGCGAGCGACTCGACGGGCTGTTCCCCCGGGTCCGGATACCAGAGCAGTTCGTCGGTCTTCAGTCCGAGGATCAGTTCGTTCCGCTGGAGCAGGATGTAACCGGGATCGTTCGACAGTTCCTTGAAGCCGAAGGTCTCCGTGTAGAATGCCGCGGACACCTGCAGGTCCTTCACGGCCAGGTTGACCTGGAGTTTCACTGACTGACTCTGGACCTGGACCTGGTCGGCGCGAGGACCGCGGGAAGTGAACTGGACGGAATACGTCACCCGGTCTCCGACCTGCAGTAACGAGAACTGCCCGTCCGTAATGTTCGATCGATGGAAAAACAGGTCCTCGTTCTCCGGGGTGTTGATGAACCCGTAACCCCTGGTGTGGTTCAGCCTGGTGATGGTACCCTGCGGCATGACTGTCCAGTCCCGGTTCCGTGGAACCGCCTTGGAAGAAGACCCGGTTTATCGAAAAGAAGAGGCGGAATCTGGCGAGACACTGCGGGCCATTCCCACCCGAGGCAGGCATGGCAAAGAAGATGAGCGCTCGTGCTTCGCCTGCCTGAAACAACATGCCGACCAACCCCGGGAAAGGAGTCGCCGACGAAGTTCCATGTTAGGTCTGCGCAACCGGTCAAGTCAAGGGTTTTCTTGTTCCCTCGTGCAGGTACACAGCGCAGGTACATAGAGGTTGACAACCGGCGGGGGTTCGCCTAGACTATCCGGAGTGTCCGGACGATGAAAAACACCTTCAGCATAGGGTCTTCCTGCCGGCCGTGGTCCATAACCGGGACCCTTTGCCGGGACCCTTTGCCGGTACCTTTTGCTAACATGCGTCTATTGCAATTCAAAACGATATTGCTGGGTGTGCTGATCTGGTGCGGATGCGATCAGAACCTGCGTCCCCTGCCCGAGGACGGCGGACAGGCATCCGGCAGGTCCTTCGTGGAGGCGCAGCGGCCGATCGACGGCAGCCGGGTGGCGGGCCGAAGCTTCGAGGAAGGACAGCCCACCGCGCCCCCGGCAGGCGGCCCGAGCGTTTCGGGAACCATCGACATTGCACCGGAACTCTTCGCGCGGCTCAGGGGTTCGGAGACCATGTACGTCATGGCGAGACGAAGCCAGGACGGTCCACCCATGGCCGTCAAGCGTTTCAGGAGCCTGCGGTTCCCCATGCCGTACACGCTGACCGGCGCGGATCAGGCCGTCCAGGGCCCGGCTTTCACCGGGGAAGTCACCATCGTTGCGCGCATCGACCTGGATGGAAACGCCGGCGTACCGCAGGCGGGCGACATGGAAGGGGTCAACCCGCGGGTGGTCGTCGGAGACTCCGGGGCGGACATCGTCATCGACCGGCTGTACTAGCCGGCGGCCACATGCACGCCCCCGTTCTGCCCGCGCTCAAGAGATTACCCGATGAATACCGAACTGCTCACAGCGCCTGAATCCTTGCGGCGGCTCGTCCTCGACCTGCGCCAGATGGAGACCTTTATCGAGGACCCCCTCGTCGTCCGGAAGGCGGACGGGGTCTGGTACGAGGACGTGAACGGGCAGCGGATCCTGGACGGCCTGTCAGGCATTTTCACCGTGAACGCCGGCCACGGCAACCGAAGGATCATCGAGGCGATCAAGGCGCAGCTGGACACGATGGCCTTCGCGCCACCGCTCCACGCCACCAGCCCCCCGGCCATCGAGCTGGTCCAGCGACTGGCGGAAGTCACGCCGGAAGACCTGAACACCATCAAGCTCCTGTCCGGCGGATCGGAAGCCACCGAGGCGGCCATGAAGCTGGCGCGGCAATACCACCGTCAGACCGGCAACCCGGGAAAGTTCAAGGTGATCTCGCGGTTCCACGGGTACCACGGCGCGACCATGGGGGCCCTGTCGGCCACGGGTACGCGCCGACGCAAGACCATGTTCGAACCCACGCTGCACGGTTTCCTGCACGTCCACCCGCCGACCTGCTACCGGTGTCCCTATGAAAAGACCTTCCCGGACTGCGAGGTCTTCTGCGCCCGGACAGTGGAGGACCTCATCGAGCTGGAAGGCGCCGAGACCATCGCCGCGTTCATCCTGGAACCCGTGGGGAACACCGGGGGGATCATCATGCCGCCGCCCGGGTATCTCCCCGAGCTGCGGGATATCTGCGACCGTCACAAAATCCTCCTGATCTACGACGAGATCATCACCGGCTTCGGCCGCACCGGCAGCATGTTCGCGGCCCAGACCTTCGAGGCGGCGCCTGACATCCTCTGCATGGGCAAGGGCATGTCCAGCGGATACGTGCCCCTGGCGGGGATCGCCTTCCGGGATTCCATCGCCTCCGCCTTTCTCGGTCGCGAAGAGGACGAGGTCGAGTTCTCCCACGGCCACACCTACGGCGGCAATCCGCTGGCCGCGGCGGCCGGCCTGGCGAACCTGGCGGAGATACAGGAAAGAGACTTGTGCGCCCGGGCACGCGAGACGGGCGCCTATGTCCGGCAGCGGCTCGAGGATCTGCGGGAATATGGCATCGTGGGCGATATCCGGGGCTGCGGCCTGCTGGCCGGGGTTGAATTCGTGAAAGATCCCTATACCCGCGCGCCCTTCGATCCATCGGTGAAATTTGGCGTGCAGGCCGGCCATGCCGCGCTCGAGAAAGGGCTGCTGACGCGCTTCGATCCCAACTGGATCGCCCTGGCGCCGCCCCTCGTCATCACCCGGGAAGAGACGGACCTCATGCTGGACATATTGGCGGAGAGCATCCGGGAAACAATAAAGGAGTTGAAAACGTCATGAAACCAGATTCCAACCTGTCGCGTCGTGGATTCATCGGGGGAACGCTGCTGGGGGGCCTGGGCGCCCTGGCGGTCGATCCGATGGTGATGGCGCAGGCCCTGGTGTCGGGCAAGAAACCGGAGGACATCCAGGGCCACGGTATCGCGCCGGGCTACGTGAACCTGTCGTCCAACGAGAACCCCCTGGGACCGTCTCCGCGAGCCGTCGAGGCGGTCGCCGCACGCATTTTCGACGTGAACCGCTACCACTGGAGTTTCATGCCGGACCCGGTGGAAGGCCTCATAAACGCCCTCGAACGGAAACACGGGCTGCCGGTCACCGAGACGACGTGGGACAACTGGGAAGAGGTGACGAAAGACCGCCGGATGATCCTGAGCGCGGGCTCCAGCATGATCCTGCACTCGGTGGGTCTGGCGACGGTCCGGGACAAGGCGGAACTGGTCCAGGCCCAGCCCGCCTACTTCGATACGGCGGATGTCTGGAGACGGTTCAAAGAAGAAGAAGGCGTCGACGTCAAGATCAACTACGTCCGTCTGACCCGAGACCTGCGGCACAACCTGAACGCCATGTACGAAAGGATCAACGACCACACGACGGTCGTGGTCGTGACGAATCCCAATAATCCCACCAGCACCGTGGTGGAACATGACGCGCTGGCGGATTTCGTCCGATCCGTGCCGTCTCACGTTACGGTGTTCATCGACGAAGCCTATATCGACTACACGTCCGATCCCGGTTACCGCGACGCGATGTACCTGGCGCGCGAACACGACAACGTGATCGTATCCAGGACCTTCTCCAAGATCTACGGACTGGCGGGCATGCGCGTCGGGTACGCCGCGCTCTCGCCCCGGCTGAGACGGAAGCTGTCGCTTTACAACCTGGGCGGGCCGCCGGGCAACCTGGGCGTGTACGCCGCCCTCGCCGCGCTGGACGACCACGCCCACTACGAACGGAGCCGGCAGACGGTGGAGGAAGGCAAGGCCTACCTGGGCGAGGCCTTCGAACGGCTGGATATCCCGTATACGCCCAGCGATTCGTGCTTTATCTTGTTCCGACTCGGGGACAAGGCCGAATCCGTGTTCAGCGCGCTCCAGGAGCGCAACGTCTGGATCGGCGACGCCATGTGGTGGGGGCTGAAGGGGCATTTGCGCGTGACCGTCGGAACCCCGGACGAGAACGAGGCCTTCATCAACACGCTGGAAGCGGTGTTGTAGCGCGGCATTCGGACGAGACACGGGTCCCATGGACAATCCGGTGCTGAAATTCGCGGACGTCCCACTTGATCGGGCGGAGGAACGGCGCGGCGATCCGGAGTGGATTGCGGGGCGGCTGGTCCGGGACGATACCCGTTACATACCCGTCTGGCGTGACCTGAGCCTGATCGACGACGGGCATGGGGCAATTTTGCCGACCGCAGTCATCTGTGAGGGCCAGGCCGGCGGAGTGAGCACAGTCGGCGCGGACGTGCTGACGGCCAGTTGCGAAACCGTGTTCCTGGGCATGGAGGGAGACCGCGCCGTTTTCGCGGTGGACCTATCGGGTTCCGATGAAGAAGAGGCGGTCGCCGCGGCCGGGGGACGAGGGAAATTCCAGGACCTCTGGCGCGCCGGTTCGTCGATCGACGCGCGCGGGGCCGCGCTCATGGCCTATGCGCGGGGGATGCTGTACTGGCACCGCGAGAACCGGTACTGCGGCCGATGCGGTCATGCGACGGAAAGCCGGGAAGGAGGCCACCGGCGCCGGTGCACGGACACGGATTGCGGCCGGAACGCCTTCCCCCGCATCGACCCCGCGGTAATCACGCTGGTGGAATACCGGCCGGAAGACGGCCGACCGCCCATGTGCCTCCTGGGCAACCACCACAGGCCGCCGCCGAACGTGTTTTCCACCCTTTCCGGCTACACGGAACCGGGGGAGAGCCTCGAAGAAACGGTGGCCCGGGAGGTGTTTGAAGAGGTTGGCGTCCACGTGAGCGCGGCGTACTACCAGGCCTCCCAGCCCTGGCCCTTCCCCTCGTCGCTGATGCTGGGTTTCCGCGCGCGGGCGGAAACCACCGCTATCGTGGTGAACCCGGATGAACTCTTGGCGGCCCGGTGGTTTACCGCCGAGGAGGTCCGGGGTTTCGGCGAGTGGGGCGACGAGTCGGCCTCATGTGCCCTGCCGCGCCGGGATTCCATCGCCCGGTTCCTGGTCGATTCCTGGGTGTCCGAGGTGACCGCCCTCTGAAGCGTTTGTCCACCAATGGAGCACATCATGGAAGACTACACCTCCCTGGTTCCCTACTACACCTTTCCCACAGATACGCTCGAGGCGCAGGAGGCCGCGCTGGCGGACAACCCGCTCCTGCAGCGCTTGAATGCGTCCCGCAAGGGCTATGCGGGGGATCCCCACCGGCCCGCGTACCACTACGTGAATCCCGAGGCCATGCTCAACGACCCCAACGGCCTGTGCTTCTGGCAGGGACGGTGGCACCTGTTCTACCAGGCCTACCCACCCGAGGACACGCGGCAACACTGGGGGCACGCCGTTTCGGACGACCTCGTCCGCTGGCGCGACCTGCCTTACTGCATCTATCCCAACCCGGAGCGCTGCTGTTACTCGGGCGCCGCGCTGGTGGAGGAAGACCGCGTGATCGCCATGTACCACGGCACGGTCGCGGGCAACATGGTCGCCGTATCCAGCGATCCCCTGCTCCTCAACTGGGAGAAGGTTACCGGCCAGGCCGTTATCCCCATGCCGCCGAAGGACGGTCCGCCCGCACCCTACAACGTGTTCGATCCGTGCATCTGGAAGAAGGACGGGGTCTACTATTCGCTCTCCGCGGGCACCAAGCCGACAGGGCCGGCCGGCAAGAAGCGGCGTGCGAACTACCTGTTCCGCTCCGAGGACCTGGCCAAATGGACCTACCTCCATCCCTTCGTCGAGGACGACGACTATACCCTGGTGGGGGACGACGGCGCCTGCCCGTACTTCTGGCCCATCGGAGACCGCCACATCCTGCTCTTCTTCAGCCACATGAGCGGTCCACAGTACCTGATCGGCGACTATGACACCGATCGGGACAAGTTCGTGATCACTTACGGCGCCAAGTTCAATTTCGGCGCGTACAAGCCGTCCGGGCTCCACGCGCCTTCGGCCACGCCGGACGGCGAGGGCGGTCTTGTCGCGATCTTCAACATGAACCACGGCAAGCCGACGCAAGGGTGGAACCAGATCATGTCCCTGCCCCGGCGCCTGACCGTCGACGGCGACGACCTGTACCAGGAGCCGGTCGAGGCCCTCGAATCGCTGCGGGAAGCCCCGGTCCGGTTCGACGGCTTCAACCTTCCGGCCAACCGAGAGGTCGTCCTGCCCGCGCCGGAGGGCGGCAACACCATGGAGTTTGAAGTGGAGATCGACCCGGGTTCATCGCCCATGGTGGAGATGAACGTGCTGCGGTCTCCGGACCGGGAGGAGTTCACGCGCATCGCCTTCTACCGGGGCCGCGGGTTCCATGGCGGGAGCCTCCTTTCCGTCGACACCTCCTATGCGTCCACCGCGCCCGACGTCCTGTCCCGGGCGCCCGAAACGGCGCCGCTGGCGCTGGAGGAGAACGAAACGCTCAAACTGCGGGTGTTCGTGGACCGGAGCGTCGTGGAGGTATTCGCCAACGGCCGCCAGTGCGTCGCGCTGCGGGTTTATCCCGACCGGCCGGACAGCACGGGCGTGTCCTTCCGCTCCCAGGGCGTCGACAGCCGGGTCCGGTCGCTCCGGGCATACAGGATGAAATCAATATGGACCTGAGCCACCCGTAGCACCGGAGGACGGCCCGGCATCTGGCCGACAGGCAACGAAGTATCGAAGGGCAGCCCGGCATCACGCCGACTGGCGCTCCGAAAGGACGGTTCGGCATCAGGCCGACAGGCATGGGAGGAACCATGGCCACCGTGGATGGCATCGAGCTCAAGCAACTCGTCTGCAACAACGCCTTCGAACCTCGTTGGGAATCCTATACGCTGGACGAACTCGAACCCGATGAAGTCCGCGTCCGCAGCGAACTCACCGCAGCGAAACACGGGACGGAGAAGGGCGAGATCACGGGAGAATCCATCTATTGCAGCGTGCCCATGGATCCGGACGGACGGGTCTTCGACCGGTCGCGGACCCATTCTTACGACCCGACGGCCTGGAAGCCGGTGGGCAATACGACCGTGGGTATGGTCATGGCCGCCGGCAGCGAAGTCGAAGACGTGAAGGAAGGCGACCGGGTATACGGCTACGGCGGGTTCAGGCCGGTTCACCAGGGCCGTCACTTCAAGCCGCTGCTTCCCGGATTCACCGAAGAGGCCGCCTGCTGCATGGATCCCGCCGACTTCGCCCTGGCGGCCGTACGGGACGGACAGGTGCGGATCGGCGAGCGGGTCATCGTCTTCGGCATGGGCGCCATCGGGCTCTTCACCGTCCAGTTGGCCCGGCTGTCCGGCGCGGTTGACGTGGTGGCGGTGGACCCGATCGCACGACGGCGCGAACTGGCCCGGCTGCACGGCGCGACCATGGCGGTCGATCCGAAGGAGGTCGGCGATTTCGGCATGGCGTCCCGCGATTGGCTCGAACACGGCGCGGACGTCGCCATCGAGGCCAGCGGGAGCTACCACGCGCTCAACCAGGCGATCCGGGCCACCCGGTACGCGGGGCGGGTGGTGCCCCTGGCCTTCTACCTGGGGGACGCGAAGGGACTTTACCTGGGCGAGGAGTTTCACTTCAACCAGATCGACATCGTCTCGGCGCGGGCCTGCAGCCGGCCGCAGCGCAACCTGTTTTGGGAAGAGGACCGTATCTTCGAAATCCTGGTCCGCCTCTTCCGGGAGGGCACGCTCCATCCGCACGGTCTGCCCGATCCCGTCGTGACGCCCGACGAATTGCCGGAAGCGTACGGCAAGATGCGGCACGCGCCGGATGAAGTGATCAAGGTGGCTGTACGGTGGTCGTAAGGTGGCCGTAGGGTATCGAGGAAACGGAGGGTGTGGTCCATGGCCCTGGAAAAGCAACTGACGAGCGCGGCGTGGTCCGGCGACCTGGACGCTACGAAAGCCCTGCTGAAGGAAGATCCGGAGTCCGCCCGGCACTGGCAGCCCATCATGACGGCCGCCTTCACGGGGAGTACGGAGATCGTCAGGCTGCTGGTCGAACACGGCGCCGATCCCAACGTGATCAGCCGCAACAACCATCGGCACAGGCCGCTGCATCGCGTGCTGGAACACAAGAAGACGATTCCCAAGGGCCCCCAACACGTGGACACCGTGCGCGTCCTGCTCGAACTCGGCGCGTGCATCGACCTTCGGGGCGGCCACGGCCGCATGACGGCGCCCTGTCTCGCCGCCGTGGGCGGGGAGATCCAGTTCCTGCCGGTGCTCCGCGAATACATCGAGGACTGGGATATATTCACCAGCGTGGCCCTGGGCGAGGCGGATCGCGTCCGGGCGCTCCTGGACGGGGACGAAGGCCTGGTCGACGCAGTGGACGAGAACCGGTGGCGTCCCCTGAACTACGCCGCAGCTTCCGGCGCGGGCCGGGACGATGCGGCGGTCGCCGCCCACCTGGAGGCCATCGTCGTGATGCTCCTGCAGCGGGGCGCCGAGGTCAACCGGCCTCCCCCGCCGCTGACCTCCGCCATCGGCAACCCGGCCATGATGCAGGCGATGCTGGACGCCGGCGCGAAACCCGATCCCGGTCTGGTCAACGCCCTGTGGAGCGTGGACTACGATTCCGTGGAAATGCTGCTGAAGGCCGGGGCGGACATCCGGCATCCCGCGGTGGACGACACCCTGAGCGAACTGGTGCAGTACGGCAGTTACAACATGGCCCGTTTCCTGGTCGACCGCGGCGCCAACGTGAACGCCGTCGACGATCACCACGGACGCACCGCGCTGCACTGGGCCGCCGTCCGCGGCGCCGGGAAGCCCTTCGTCACCTACCTGCTCGACCAGGGCGCCGACCCGTCGATCCCGGACCGGGACGGCGCTACAGCGCTTGACATCGCCCGCGAGAAGAAAAGGAAGGCCATCGAATCCATGCTCCTGGAACGAGGGCGCGGATGATCCGGATACGCCGGGCCGGCGAAGACGACTTCGAAGCCATCTGGTCCATCTTTCACCGGGTCGTCCGGTCGGCCGACACCTATCCCTATCCACCCGACACGGACAGGGACCAGGCCCGCGCGCTGTGGATGGCGCCGCCGAACCGGACCTACGTCGCGCTGGAAGGTCACAACGTGGTGGGCACCTACTATCTACGTCCCAACCAGCCGGGACAGGGCGCCCATGTGGCGAACGCGGGGTTCATGGTCGATCCGGACATCCAGGGCCGCGGCGTGGGGCGGGCAATGGGGATTCACGCCCTCGAAGAGGCGCGCCGCGCGGGATTCCTGTCCATGCAGTTCAACATGGTCGTCGGCACGAACCAACGGGCCGTCGCCCTCTGGCGGGACCTGGGGTTCTCGATCATCGGCACCGTGCCGGCCGCGTTCAATCATCCCGAACACGGCCTCGTGGACGCACACATCATGTACCGGAAGCTGCAGGAACCGGACCCATGAAACGAAACCTCTTCGCCCTCCTGGTTTGCCTCGCGTTCCTGGCCGGTACCACCGCCCTGTCCGGCGTCGCCGCCTGTACCGAGCCCACGAATTCGAGCACCAGTCCCACCGATACGCAGGCGGGGAACGACACCACGGCGGTCGCGGCGAAGTCCTATGCCTACGAGGTGGTCCGGTCCTTCCCCCACGATACGGGCGCCTTTACCCAGGGTCTGGCGATCGAAGGCGAAACGCTGTACGAGAGTACCGGGAACTACGGCCAGTCCTCCCTGCGCCAGGTGGCGCTGCAGACCGGCGCAGTGGAACAAATCCGCCGGCTGTCCGCGACGATTTTCGGGGAAGGGCTCGCCCTCTACGACGACAAGATTATCCAGCTCACCTGGAAATCAGGTGTCGGGTTCATCTACGACCGGGAAAGCTTCGAGCTGCTGCGGAGCGTGTCCTATCCCGGCGAGGGATGGGGCATCACCTATGACGGCGTGCGGTTCATCATGACCGACGGGTCGTCCAACCTGTACTTCCGCGACAAGGTGACCTTCGCGGAGACCGGCAGGGTGGTCGTGCGGGACGGGGATGGCCCGGTGCGCAACCTGAACGAACTGGAGTACGTGAAGGGCGAGGTCTACGCCAATATCTGGCAGGAGGACCGCATCGCCCGCATCGATCCCGAAACGGGCCGGGTCACGGGGTGGCTCGACCTGGAGGGACTGCTGGAATCGGCCGGTCAGCATGGACCTGGCGAGGGGGGCGGCACGGTGGATGTGCTCAACGGCATCGCCTACGATGCCGCGGGAGACCGGCTGTACGTTACCGGGAAGTGGTGGCCCCGGCTCTTCGAGATCCGGCTGGTCGAAAAACAGGACCCCTCCGGGTAACCGTTTACCCGGCCAGTCCTGCCCTGTTCGACCATACCGGTTATGCCGACCATCGGATCTCTGCCTTCCCTGTCTTAAAACCTGGTCGAAATGGTGAACTTCGTGATGTCCTGGAGCGTCGAACTCGTAGTGTAGCTGAAGTCGATGCGGTACATCTTCCACTGCAGCCCGCCACCGAACGTGGGCGTTTTCACATCGCCGTCCGCGTCGTGCACGTACCCCGTCCGCAACGCGATCAGATCTTCGAACCAGTATTCCAGCCCGACGTTCAGGATGTTCCCACTGTCTTCCAGCAGCATGCGGTTGAGGTCGACGGCCAGTAACAGGCTGTTCGACTCGTCTTCGAGCGCCTTGAGCGCGGCGCCCACCTTGAGGTTCCGGGAAAGCGGATCTCCCTGGTTCGAATCCGTGTACTTGATTTCCGTCCCCAGGTTCTGAAGGACGCCGGCCACGGTGAACCGGGGCGTGACGCGGGCGGTCACGCCGACGTCCAGGGCGAAGCTCGTGCCCACCCCGTCGTCCTCGTCGGAAAGGGCGCTCCGGATGACCTTCAGATTGGAACCGACCCCCAGACGGTCGTTGATCAGGGCGCCGTAGGAGAAGGACACCGCCATGTCCGAACTCTTGAACGTCCCCTGGCTGTCGCCCGCCGCGTTTACCCTGTGTTGTTCACCCAGCGAAAGATAAGGCACACTGACGCCGAAGGTCCCGATGCCTTCGACCGGATGCACGTAGGAAAAGTGCAGGTAGTAGAGATCGTCCGCCAGGTAGGGCAGCCATTTGAAATAGGTCCCCGAAACGCCGCTGTATTCCAGGAATCCCAGTCCGCCCGGATTCCACGCGGGGACCTGGGCGCCTTTAGCGTGGGCGACGCCGGTCTCGCCCATGGCCGTGGATCGCGCGTCGGGAGCGATCTGCAGGAACAGGCCGCCGGCCTGCCCGACACCGGCCAGGGACGGCCCTGCCGGAATAGAAAGCAGTGTTGCGATGATCAGGTAGCTTAACCTTCTCATACTGTTCTCCTCTGTGCTAATTTCACCTTTATTAATACCGTCAGGCCAACTGAATTCTTAACGGTCGTTGATATTCAGAATATACGATTGACATTCTAACCGGTGCCTGTTCCGAGATCAAGCGTTTCCAGATCGGACGAAAGATAAGGACGGAGTATGACGAATCTATGACGGTGAAATGAAAATTCGGTGGTGGGCGTTTTGGGGCGGTCCGCGGCGGATGGATGCGCGGCGGGCCCGGATTCGACTTACCCCGGCACGTCCACCCACTTCCGGGACGCGGCCGCTTCGAGGATGGCCTCCGCCACGACCTGCGCGCGCATGCCGTGGTAGAAGGAAGGCACACAGTCCCGTCCCTCTCGGATGGCGCAGACGAACTCCCAGGCCTGGTCGAAGCGAAATGTCTGGAGTGGGTCGCCTTCCTTCGGGTCGCGGGGGGAACCGGGCAGGGCGAGGAAGCGCTTCGGTACGCTGCGCCGCCGGTATTTCTCCCGCCGCGGTCCGGCCTGGATGGCAAAGGGGGTGTGTAGCCGGTAGGCGGCTGATCCTTCGCTCCCGTTCAACTCGCAGAGGTCATGGTCGCCGGCGGGCCCGTGGCCCTTGGTCAGTTTGCCCATTTCGAACACGCCCGTGGTCCCCGATTCGAACTCGGCGATCCAGGCGACCCAGTCCTCCACGTCCTGCGGCTCGCAGGGCCGCCCCTCCTCCGTGTGGTCCCGGGGAACGACCTGCTTGAGCGACGCGCACACCGACCGGATCGGACCGAGCAGGTCCTCGGCGAAGTCGATGCGGTGTATGCCCATGTCGCCGAGTTCTCCCGTCGCCGCCATGCGCCGGTACTGGCGCCATCCGACGGAATGCTCGCCCCAGTCCTGGAGACGCTGGAAGCGCGCGTGGCGTATCTCGCCGAGTTGGCCTTCGTCGACCAGGTGCTTCAGGTAGCGCATGCCGGGCACGAACCGGTAGGTAAAGGCGGTCATGTGCCGGACGCCGGCGTCCCGGGCGGAATCGTACATGTCGACGGTCTCCGCGACGGTCATGCCGATGGGTTTCTCACACAGCACGTGACAGCCCGCGGCGACGGCCTTGAGCACGATATCGCGGTGGTACACGTTCGGCACGGCGACGGTCACGGCGTCCGGCCTGACAGCGACCAGGAACCGGTCCACGTCCGTGAAACCGGCCGCGACGCCCCACTGTGCCTGCCTGCGGGCCAGCAGGTCTTCGTCCACCTCACACAGGCCGGCGATCTCCACGCCCGGAATGCGGGAGAACCCCGGGTAATGCACGAATTCGCAGACCGATCCGAGTCCGATGAGCCCGACGCGTATATTGCCTGCCACCCTATGACCTGCCGACATGTCTTAAGCTCCTGTCTTTTAACTACTTCAGTTCCCAGACCGTAAGTTGCCGCTCGATCGCGGCGATCACCGCTTCGAGTCCGCCCGGGCCGACGGCCGCCGCCTCTTCCTGGTAGAGCCCCTTGCCGTAGTCGTCCGCGGGCAGCAGATAGCCGCCCGTTCCCAGGTTCTGGTTGCACAGGACGATCACGACGACGGCGGTTGCCGGGAAGCGCGCCCGCAACGCGCGCTGAAGCACGCTGTACGGTTCGCCGCTTACCATCACGAGGACGCCTTCGCCGATGCGCCAGAGCGTGACGTCGTAGGGGACGGACTGGCTGTCCGGCGGGATGCTTTCGATGCGCCGCATGGCCCGCCGGACCCGTTCGATGTGCGCGCGGCAGTCGGCGGCTTCCCTGTCCTGCCCATCCTGCCGGGCGGCCTCTTCGCGGGACGTCCATTCGGCGAGTTGCTCGTCGAGTTCCGTCTGCCCGGGCAGGTCCATTATGGGCAGGTCCAGGGTCATCGCGGCAGAGTCGAAGGCTTCGAGCCCTTGTGCGCGCTCGGCATCCATGGGGCGTTGACGCCAGACCCCGATGGTGGCGCCCGATACCACGGGACCGTCGTAGCGCAGCTCGGTCCCGTCGGGCAGCAGGCCCTGCAGGGCCGAAAGGGCGGCATAGCCCAGCTGAAGGCCGTTCCGGTCCGCTGCCTCCGTTTCGCCCACGAACCCGTACCGCGGCCCGAGATCGCCGCTCGCGCCCAGCACGAACACGCAAGGCGCGCCGGTCTCCCGCTCCACGACTTCCCGCATGGCGCCGGGGTAGTCGGGGCTGATGAGCGTATTGTCCCAGGCCAGGGTCGTCGGGTGGCAGCTGTAGTTGACAAGGGTGGCGACCAGCCGGCCGTCCCGGTCGCTCGCGCGGGTGACCACGACCGTGTCGTCGGCGGCCCGGTCCGGGTTGGACCCAACGGCGTACAACCGGTTTTCTTCGTCCCAGTAGTCGCGGTTGTGCGCCAGGTCGCACCGGCCGTATCCGAAGGCCAGGTCGACCGGTTGCACGGCGGTCCTGGCTTCCTCCACGAGGCTGGCAAGCCCCTTGCCGAGACCGTCCAGGTATCCGGGGATCAGCGCGCCGCCTTCGTGCTCCAGGCGGTCCGGATCGTAGTTGCCCGCGGCGTGGGTATGGGAGAAGGTGATGACAACGCGTTCGGCCGGCAGGCCGGTTCCGGCGCAAACGGTTTCCGAAAGACGCTGCAGGTCGCCGGCCTGCAGCCAGCCCAGTTCGAGGGCCACGAGGGCGTGTTCCTCCCCGGATCCGGGGTCCGCGAACACCAGCGCGGAGGCGGTCAGCTCCCGGTGGATGCCTGTCGATGCGTCATGCTTCGCCGCGCCCCAGCTGCGGTGATAGATGCCTGCGGGCGGGGTGATGTCGATCCGCGCGAAGCCCAGGTTGCACCGGCCGGCACACATGGTGATTACGCGTTGACTCAAGCGATCTTCCTTTCTGGAGTATTCATGGGTCTTCAGGCGTTTCAGGCGGATTCCCGCATGTCCAGGATCTGAATGGCCATCCCGGCTTCGAGCACACCGGGTGACCGGTGCACGGCATTATGGCCGAAGGACGGTGCCGGCCGGTCGAACTTGCGGTAGGTCGACAGCGTGCGCAGCGGTTCCTTGCCCGTCGTACCGCTCTCCTGCTCGACCAGGGTCGTGGCGCACCGGCCGCAGGGTTTGACCAGGTCGATTTCGAGGTCGCCGGCGCGAACGCGCTTCCACGTGTCCTCCGCGTAGGGCGGGCAGTCGGCCACGACGACATTGGGCCTGAAGCGGTTCATGCGAAGCGGAGTCTCGAGCCGCGCGTTCAGGTCCGCCAGGGAAGCCTCTGAGATCACCAGCAGCGGGAACCCGTCCGCGAAACCCACCTGGTCGCCGGGCCGTGCTGCGTAGTCCGGGTCCACGGGCCGTACGAAGTCCGGGCTGAATCGAAGCAGGCGGCAGGACGCGTCCAGGTACGTGCTGAACCATTCCGCCGCACCGTCGCCCTGGTCGATCCCGTCGCAGAGGTCTCCCCACACGTCCACGTTCCGGGCAGGGCCCTCCTCGATTCGCGGAACTGTCAGGTCCTCCATGCCCGGCGCCGAAAGCGCCAGTCCGCCTGGGGAAAGGGCAGGCTGGACGAGCGCCAGGGCAGGTGATTCACGCTGGGTGAGCGGCCTGAGCGGTCCGGGCGTGCCATGTGATCCGCCGCCGTCACCGACGACGATCCACGACCGGTCGTCCCGGATGCCCCGGGCGTCCAGTTCTGCTCGCGTCAGTTCGTGCCCGGCACAGGACTTGACGGGATAGACGTTGAGGGAGGAAATGTAAGGCATCGATGTTCCTTTCGAGAAAGTAACCGGGTGTTATTCATTTTATAACCCGTTTCATATTCCGTAACGCCGAGACCGGGGTATTCGTTCGCGCGGTTTTGCGCGCGGTCGACCCGCCTAAAGCCGGTTATTCCTTCTTCCGCCGCGGCGCCCCCTTGCCGGCTTTGCGAGCCACCTGCGTCCGCTGCGGCCGGAGGACGATCTGCGTGATCACCGTCCCCTCCCGCTGTTCCACGGCCTGCGCGACGGCGTCGGCCACGCATTCGGGCGTGATGTGGGTGCCGGGATCCTCACCGGGCTCGAAGTCCGCCTGGTCGTAGAAGGACGTCCGGGTCATGTCCGGGTAGAGGGTCACCACCCGGACGCCGCTCTTCCGCACCTCGCTGAAGAGCGCCTGCCCGAACTGGTGGAGACCGGCCTTCGTCGCGCCGTAGGCGGCCCCGAAGGAACCGGGAATCAACGCTGCGGTCGATGCGATGTTGACCACGTATCCTCTGGATTCCTCCAGGTGTCGCAGGGTCGCACGCGTCAGGACCATGGGCGCGATCAGGTTGGTCCGGACCATGCGTTCTATCCGGTCGGGCGCCATGGCGGCGTGGGGGCCGAAGAAACCGACGCCGGCGTTGTTGACCAGGATCTTCAGGCCTCCAGTCGTTCTGAGCAGTTCCTCGGTGCGGTCCAGCAGGACCCGGGTATCGGTGACGTCGCATTCGACCGTTTTGAACCGGGCGTGACGGAGCGCGGTCTTCCCGTGGTCCCGGGCATACCCGTAAACATTGTAGCCCATCTCGACCAGGCGCGCGGCGATGGCCAGGCCGATCCCGGAGGAAGCGCCGGTGACCAGTGCTACGTCCATGCGAAGATCCGCTCCTCTCCGAAGTGGTCTCCCAGGCGCTTCCGCATGAAGGCGGTCATTTCCTCACGCCGCTCTGCGGGGTAGGTCACGGTCGTATCCTCCTGCGCGAATTCGCTGTACAGCAGCGGCGTATCCTTGCGCTGGCGCCTCATGCGCTGGTAGTGGTGCTTCGACAGGCGGAAGACGCCCACGGTCACGTCGTGAACTTCGGCCGGGTCGATCCTTTGGACGACCTCCTCGACCAGGTCCCCGTAAAGGGAGGCCCAGGATGGAACGGCGAGGACGGGGTCAAAGCAGAGACGGACCGGCCAGCCGTCGTCAATGGCGGACCGGACGGCCTCCAGCCTCCTTCGGAGCGATGCCGTCCCGTGTTCGTAGCGCGAAGCGACCAGTTCGGGGGAAAGCGTCCAGGCCAGGATGACGCGGTCCGTGGACGGCAGATCCCGGATGGCGCGGTACGCGGCGCTCTTGGTACGGATCTCGATCAGCAGGTCCGGCTCCTCGCGGGCGAATTCGATCCACGCGCGGCAGTAGGGCACGACCGATTCGAAGGCGAGCAGGTCGGTGTCGTACGAGATGCACAGGTAAAACGGCTGCGCCGGGTTCGACCTGCCGCGTATGCCCTCGCGCGTCGCGATAAAATAGTCTTCCAGGTTCACGAAAACCACGATATTCGCCGAGGGATACATGCCCTGCAGGTAGCAGTAGTCGCAGTTGTACACGCAGTTGAACGTGAGCGTGTTGTAGTGGAAGTCCTCGAGGCTGAAGTCCTGGCTGTTTCCCGATCCGTCGTAAAGGAACCGGTCCTTTTTCACGGCCAGAATCAGTTTCATGCTCTCCTTCTGCGCCTGGAACTTCTGCCGCGGCCGGGCGAATACCGTCTTGTAGTCGTCGATCTCCACCACACGGGCCTTCGCGAAGCGTTCCCGGATGCGCCGCGTGAGCGGGTATTCCTTCGCACCGTGCTCGATGTAGAGGTGGGAAAAGTTACTCCACCGAGAGGATGCCCCGAAGTCGCTCAAATTGCGCATCGCCTTCCTGTCTCGTATTCACGGAAACATGGGTAAACCGCGTCAGATCAGGCAGGTCCGACCCGGTGTGGAGCTTGTAGGACCGGGCCAGGTCGGAAAGCATCCGGTGCCGGCTGGCCGTCAGACGGAGCCGGTCGCGGATGTCCCCGACGAGTTGCAGGTCCGCATCGGTCAACACGTCCGGCTCTCCGTCGTCGATCGATCGGTAGGCCTCGACCGCCGCTTCGAATTCGTCCAGGGTGCCCGCGATCAGTTCGCTTACCCTGTTCTTGTCGAGCCGCCGCGTTTCGAGGTGGTCCGAAACGACCTTCACGCACCCGATCCGGTGGGGCGGGAGAAAAGTCGCCGCCGCCTGGTAGAACCCGGCCGCCTCCATGTCGACCAGGCCCGGTTCCACGGTCCCGGCATCGGCCCGGTCCAGGGGCCGTTCCACGGTGGTGACCACGGATTCCGCCAGGGGCGTCCTCGCCAGCAGGTCGGGGAAGTAGGAACGGCCCGTACTCCGCTCCGTGATCTTGTTCGCGAGAAACCGGTCTCCCACCGATACGGGACCTTCCTCCGCCTTCAGCGTATGGCCGGCGATGCCGAGGTTGAACAGGACCGTGTCTTCATCCCGTTCGACCCGGTTGAGCAGACGGCTAAGCAGGCAGGCGGTCGCGATGGCGGACTTCATGCTCCCCGTGCCCGTCACGGTAAGCCAGACTTCGTCCCGCCGGAAGACGGGCAGGCCCGAGGAAGCGTCCTGCTTCAGGCGGAAACGCTCGATCACGGGCCGCGCTTCCGCGTGCAGGGCGATGGCGAGGAGGACGGGCATGTGGAGGTTTCCGCGGTGCGAAGGCCCGGGCCGTATCCGGGCACTACCCTATTTGGGCTCGATGACGACCCGGCCGTCCTCGACCTTCACGGACTTCACCAGGCCCATGAACCGCTCCAGGGAGGGATCCTGGAGAAGGGCATCAACCAGGTTGTTCTTCCGGATTTCATTCATGAACTCTTCGGGAATGTCCCGTCCGCCGACCTCCAGCCGGTCGATGGTGACTTCGAGCCGGTCGTCCTTCATCTCGACGGAGAGTTCGCCCGTGCCGTTGAGGTACCTGCCCTCGAATCGTTCGTTGAACAGGTCGAGGGGCACGCTGATCTCGGCCAGCAGCCGGTCGTCCTGAATGTCCACGCGCGCCATCCCGTGGAACTCCCGCAGCAGGTCCTCGTTTTCAAGGAGGGCATTGATGTCCTCCGCCGACAACAAAAAGCGCTCGGTCTCCTCGCCCTGCTCGAGGGCGATGGCGAAGTCCCGGAACCGGTCGATAACGGAGAGCACTTCATCCCGTCCCTCCTCCACGCGGGCGAAATCGCGGGGCTCCGGGCTCGTGTAGGTGTCCACCAGCTCATCACTCGCCTGGAGGAGGAAATAGTAGGCTGCGCCGGCGATAACGGCGAGCAGTACGATCGCGGACAGGCATCCGCCCACCCAGTATCTGGCTTTCATGGTGCGTTATCTCCGTTTAAATACGATTTCCCCGTCCAGCAGGGTCATTTCACAGGTCAGGCGCCGCGGCCACCTCCGGCGGTTCCCGTGCGAATCGCTGAATTCGAAGTCGCCTTCCTCCATTTCGAATACCGACACGTCGGCCGCCGCGCCCGGACGGAGCGTGCCCAGCTCGTTTCTCCCGATCGCCGCGGCCGGTATGGAGGTCGTGCTTTCCACGATGCCTTCGAGGGGCATGCCCAGGTTGAGCATCTTGGACATGGTGGTCGGCAGGTCGAAAACCGGTCCGTCGACGTTCACGGTGTAAAGGTCCGTGCTGATGGCGTCCGGGAAGAACCCCTGTTCGAAGGCCGATTTGGCCACGTCGAAACTGAAGCTGCCGGCGCCGTGCCCCACGTCCATCAGGATGCCCCGGGACCGCCCCTCGATGACGTCTTCCCAGATGGCCCGG
Organism: Gemmatimonadota bacterium; assembly: GCA_026705925.1. Classification (GTDB taxonomy): domain Bacteria; phylum JAAXHH01; class JAAXHH01; order JAAXHH01; family JAAXHH01; genus JAAXHH01. The sequence goes on along the minus strand of JAPOZT010000011.1, from coordinate 413,165 downwards.
TGATCGTCGAGGATGCCGTGGGGGTGGCCGTGATAGGCGTGCGTGATGATGTCGCCCGGCCGGAGCAGGTCCATGATGCCGGCCAGGGGACAGGGCGTATTGCCTACGTGGACCATGACGGGGACGTCGGCCTGATCCGCCGCCTCAACCGCCAGGCGCATCGGCTCAATCCCATTGTTGCCGATGAGGTGCCGGCCCATGCGGACCTTGATGCCGGTCATCAGGTCCCGGTTCCCGGCCACCGCGGCCACGGAACGGTCCACGTCCACGAACCGCAGGCTGGCCAGTTCGGGCGTGCCCGCCGTAGGGATGCCCACGCTGGAGATATTGGAGAAACCGAAGACCCGCGTCCTGGAGGGTTCCGCCACGATGCGGCGGAAGGCGTCCTGGCTGGGCCAGCTCGAGCTACCGGCGTCCACGATGGCCGTCACCCCGGTGGAGGGACAGATGTCGTCCGGCACCAGGCCGATGTCGGTGAACCCCCAGCAGATGTGGGCGTGCAGGTCGACCAGGCCGGGGAAGACGTATCGCCCGGACACGTCAATGACACGGTGGCCATCGTCCGGCAGGCCGTCGCCGACGGCCGAAATCGAACCGTCGCGTATGGCGACGTCACATACCCGGTTCAGTGCCTGCGACGGGTCCACGACGGTCCCGCCGCGAAGCAGGAGGCCGGGATGGTTTTCAATGACTGTTGCCATGTAATGATCGGCCTTTGCGAACCGTGCGGCGCATGCGGCCGGTTACTCTGCTTTCTCGTTTTCCAGTGGGTTTTTCTCAAGCGGCGGCAGCATGTCCTTGATCTGCCTGAACCGTTCCGAATCCGTAATCAGTCCCTCCAGGACCGGCAGCGCCGCGGCCTGTTTACGGGTGTTCTCGATACGTTCCCTGCTCGGTGGATGGGTGGTGAACAAGGTAGCAAACGCACCGGGGTCGCGGTCGTTGATCTCCAGCAGCTTCTCGAAGAACGCCGAGAAGCCCTCGGGATCGTAACCGGCCTCCCGGAGGTTCACGACCGCGAGAGCGTCCGCCTCCCGTTCCGCCTCCCGGGAATGGTGCAGCATGGAGAGGATGCCGCCGACTCCCGCCAGTTGCGACGCAACGCGCCGGACACCCGTGGGGTTTCGTCCCGATATCAAGCCCAGAATGATCTCCAGCCCAAGTTGCCGGGTCATGGCCTTGGCCCCGTGGCGCGCCACCACGTGGGCGATTTCATGGGCGATCACCCCGGCCAGTTCCGCCTCGGTTCCGGAGATGGAAATGAGCCCCCGGTTTACGTAGAGAAAGCCGCCGGGAAGGGCAAAGGCGTTGACTTCATCCGTATCCACGACCTTTATGTAGTAAGGTATATTCGAACGTTTGGAATGCAGGGCGAGGCCCTGGCACAGTTCGTCGACATAGCGGACCACCTCCGGGTCCCGGTACAGTTTGAGTTCTCTTTCGATCTCTCTGGAAAACTCCCGCCCGAGCGCGATTTCATCCGCCTCGGAAAGCACGTTGACGTCTTTAAAAACGCTGCCGCATCCCGACGTCGCCAGCAGGATGATGGAGAGCGGTGCGAGGGCCGTCCTGAGCGTCAGGAACCGGGCCGGGCGGGCCAGGCGATTGGCGGCCGTCCGGAGCGTCAGGAACCGGGACAGGCGGACCAGGCGATTGGCAGCGCGCCGGAATAGACGAAGGGATCTCATCTCGAATCACCCCGGAATCCGGGACAGGCAGGGCGTGGACCAGGCCGGCCATGCTGACCGGCAGTTCTGAGCACTGAAGATACGGACCTCAAGACCCGCGGGCAATCGGAAAAGGCCGGGTGGAGACCGCCAGCCATGAATCATCCATCGGTTCCTGCGGACGTTACGCGTTACCTCGCCCGGCTGGCTTCTGACGGACACGATTTCGCCGCCGGCCGGCACCGTATCCGGCCGATGGCGGGCGGATTCAACAACCGTTTATACGAAGTAGATACAGGCGGCGGGTCCTACCTCCTCAAGGTGTATCCCCATGACCGCGTCCGGCGCCTTGAACGGGAATACGCCTCGATGAAGCGGCTTTCCGCCCTGGAAGGCGTGCCGATCGCCGTATCGGCGGACCCCAGGGCCGCCGGATTGAATGCGCCTGTGCTGATCTACGGGAAACTCCCGGGATCGCCGGTGGAACCTGCCGGCATGACCCGGGAAGACCTCGACCTGCTCCTCGGGATCGTGATCCGTGTACACGATATTCGGGATCCCGGCGATCCGATACTGGCCCGGCCGGCGGGTCCATCCCGCCCCGAAGACTGCCTTCGATACATGGACGAGGCCCTGCACGCCCTGTCCGCGTCCGCCGCCATGAACGATCCGTCCTTTCGCCGGACCGTGGACCGGCTGCTCGACCTGAGGCGCGGGCTGGACATGATGGACCTGCGACCCGCGTTATGGGAAGACGCATCGCCCCGGCTGTGCCACGGGGATTTCCGCCCTGCCAACGTAATCAAGGAGGAGCCGGACCGCGTTGCGCTGGTCGACTGGGAACACGCGGGGATCATGGACCCGTTCTACGAGGTCGCCGGTTTCTTCTGGCATCCGGAGAGTGCGGATCTGGCGGCGGGATTGCGGGAGAAGGTCATCGCGGGTTACTGCGAACGGAGCGTCGATCCCCACGCGAGCGGGAAGATGGAAGTGTACCAGGCCATACTTCCCGTGCAGTGGTGCGTTCGGGTCCTGTCCCTGATCGAAGGGTACGGCCGGCAGGTGGTCCAGCCCTGGAACGAACCCCGGCCGCTGGAGGCGCTGTGGGAGGATCTGGACCGCTACGTCGAACTGGCGGCTCAGCGCCTGGTGTAGCCCAGCCGTCTCAGCTCTTGCTCTTTCTTCCGCCAGGAGGGCCGGACCTTGACCCGCAGGTCGAGGTAGACGGGGCGGTCCAGGAATTCGACGATGGCCTTCCTCGCGGACGATCCGATGCGTTTGAGCATGCGCCCGTTCTTGCCGATGATGATGCCCTTCTGGGAAGCCCGCTCGATGATGATCCCGGCCTGGATGAACGCCGTGCCGTTGGGACGGTCCGTGAAGTCCTCCACGATCACGGCCGACGCGTAGGGCAGTTCCTCGCGCAGGGCCAGGAACAGGTGCTCGCGGATGATTTCTCCCACGAAGAACCGCTCCGGCTGGTCCGTGAGCATGTCGGCGGGGTAGAGCGCCGGACCCGCCGGAAGCACGCGGATCACGGCGGACAGCAGCGGTTCGAGGCCGTCTCCCTTGAGGGCGGACACGGGCACGATTTCCGTGAAGGGGAACCGGTCCGCTGCCCGTTCGATCTTGGGCAGCAAGGAGATCCTGGGTATCCGGTCGATCTTGTTGATGGCCAGGATGACCGGTCCGCGGCTCTGCTCGAGGAAGCCGGCGACCCGATCGTCGAGATCGCGTTCGAAACGGGTGGCATCCACGATGGCCACGGCCGCGTCCGAGTCGTGCAGCGTGTGTACCGCGGACTGCAGCATGTATTCCTGGAGCCGGTAGCCGGGTTCGAGCAGTCCGGGCGTATCGAGGAAAAGGATCTGGCAGTCGTCTTTCGTCAGAATGCCCAGTACCCGCTGGCGGGTCGTCTGGGGCCTCGGCGTCACGATGGAAAGCCGGTGCTGCAGCAGCGCGTTCATCAGGGTGGACTTGCCCACGTTCGGCTTCCCGACCAGGGCCACGAACCCCGCCCGATGGGATCCGTCGCCGCCGGCGCCTGCCATCTGCCCAGACATCTGCCCGGTGCTTTCCATTGGAGGTTATCCTCTACGATTCCCTTCGTTCACCCTTGTTTCACTATACGTAACACGCCGGCCGCAAAAGAGAAAGTCTTTTACCCACAGGAGCATAGCGCGCCATGAATGAACCGGTCGTCTATCTCAACGAGGGATTCGTCCCTGCCTCCGGGGCCCATCTGAACATCTACGACCTGGGGATCGTCCTGGGGGCCACCGTGACCGAAATGACCCGGACTTTCAGGCATGAGCCCTTCCGCCTGGACGAACATGTGCGGCGGTTGCTGCGGTCGTGCAAGTACACGGGCTTCGAGCTGGACCTGGACCACGACGGGCTGGTCGCGTGCACGCGGAGCCTGATCGAGACCAACAGCGGGCTGATCGGTCCGGAGCAGGACCTGGGCGTGGTCCATTTCGTGACGCCGGGGGAGAACAGGATATACGCGGGGAGCGCGGGCAGGCCGGTGCGTCTCAAGCCCACGCTCTGCATCCACTCTTTTCCGCTGCCCTTCTCCGTGTGGCGCCCCTACTTCCTGGAGGGCGCCCACGTGGTCACGCCCTCCATCCGCCACGTGCCGCCCCAGTGCGTCGATCCCAAGACCAAGAACCGCTCGCGTCTGCACTACTGGCTCGCCGACCGGCAGACGCAGGCCGTGGATCCCGCCGCCACCTCGCTGCTGCTCGACCTGGACGGCAATCTCACGGAGTGTTCCGGTGCGAACTTCGTCCTGGTGGCGGACGATACGATCTTCACGCCCACCAGCCGCAATATCCTGGAAGGGGTCAGCCTGGTGACATTGCGGGAGATGGCGCCGGAACTGGGCCTGGGCTGGGTCGAGAAGGATCTGCAGCCCTACGACGCCGTCAATGCCGACGAGGCCTGGTTGACGAGTACGCCGTATTGCCTGGCGCCTTGTACGCGCATCAACGACACGCCCATCGGCGACGGCCGGCCCGGTCCGCTGTTCGGACGGGCCATGGAGGCCTGGAGCCATCGGGTGGGCATGGACATCCTGGCGCAGATCGAAAACGCGGACTGAACCGCTCCCCTTTCGACTTGATAAATACTTGATAAGACGGTATTTTACGATACCTTGTCGGGTCTGAATTCCGTCGGGTCTGAATTCCCGGAGCGGTATCACGTGGAGGCTGGATCCATGGGCATCTACATTCTGCATGGGATGATATTGGTGGGTTACGCCGTCGCCACGGTGGTCTACTTCCGCCATTTCTGGACGAAGCATCCCGGGTCCGGGATCTATGCCAGCCTCTTCCTGGTGTTCGCCCTGGCCTGCCACAGCGCCTTTCTGATCGCCCGCGCCGTCGAATCCAGCCACGCGCCTTTCGTGGGACTGCACGAGTCGATGAGCTTCTTCGCATGGCTCATCGCCGTGGTCTACCTGTTCTTGGAACGCCGTTTCCACGACCGGTCGCTGGGCGTGTTCGTCCTGCCCCTGGTCCTGGCGGCGCAGACCGTTTCCACGGTGCTCATGAGTCCGGTCGATCCGTTGCCGCCGCTGCTCCAGAGCCCGTGGTTCAACTTCCACGTAACAGCGAGCTTCCTGGCCTACGCGGCCTTTTCCTTCACCTTTATCACCGGACTGCTGTATGTAATGCAAATGTACTACATCCACCACCGGCGCGTGGGCCTGGTGTTCTCCCGGCTGCCCGCGCTGGGGATGCTGGACGAAATGAACCTGAAGGCGACGCTCATCGGCTGGGTGTTCCTGTCGGCGGGCATCGCCACGGGCATCTGGTGGGCGACGGCCGCGTGGGATTCGATCACGCCCTGGCTGCTGGATCCGAAAGTACTGTGCGTGATGCTGACCTGGGTCATCTACACCTGCCAGTTGGTTACCCGCTATACCGCGGGCTGGCAGGGTGAACGGGCGGCCATCATCTCCATGGCCGGGTTCGCCTCCGTGCTGCTGGCCTATCTCGGCGCCGGACTCTGGACCAATTTGCACATATTCGACTGACGACGTCGACCAGGCGTCATCGACTGGACGACGACAACTGGCCGACAACTGACGGTAATGAAAACATGAAAAAATACTATCCTGCCTTCATCGACATCGAGGAACAGCCGTGCTTGGTGGTGGGCGGCGGTGCAATCGCGGAGGAGAAGGCGGGTTCGCTGCTCGAATGCGGTGGGGTCGTAACCGTGATCAGTCCCGATCTGACGGACGGACTGCGGGACCAGGCGGACCGCGGCGCGTTGCGCTGGTTCGCGAGGCCGTACGAACCCGGCGACGTCCGAGGCTTCAGGCTGGTCATCTCGGCGACCGATTCCACGGAAGTCAACGAGCGGGTCTACCGGGACGCCGAGGCGGAGGGCATCATGGTCAACGTGGTGGACGTGCCGCCGCTGTGCCGGTACATCGTACCTTCCATCGTCCGGCAGGGCGACCTGTGCATCGCCATTTCCACGGGAGGCAAGAGTCCCGCGCTGGCGAAGAAGATCCGCGGGCAGCTGGAAGGGGCTTACGGGCCCGAGTACGCCGATCTGCTCGACCTGCTGGGCGCGTACCGCCCCCGGATGAAGGCCGCGTACCCCGATGAAACCGAAACCCGCGCGAGGTTGTGGACGTCCCTGGTCGATTCCGACCTCCTCGACCTCCTGCGTGCCGGTCGCGCGGTAGAAGCGCGCGACAGGGTGGAGTCATGCATCTTACACTCGTCGGACTGAGTCACCATACCGCGCCCATCGACGTGCGCGACCAGGCGGTGCTGACGAAGTCGCTCCAGGAAAAGGCCCTCTCCTTCGTGAAGGCCTCGAGCGGCATCCTGGAAGCGGTGCTGCTGTCCACGTGCAACCGCAGCGAGATGTACGCGACCACCGACGAGGAGCACATCGATCCAGGCCCTATCGAAGCGTGGTTTCACGAGATCCACGGCGTGGACGAAGGCGTCCTGTCGCCCTACCTCTATCATCGGAGGGACGAGGCGGTCATCCGGCACCTGTTCCGGGTGGTCTCCAGCCTGGATTCGATGGTCGTCGGGGAGCAGCAGATCCTCGGCCAGGTCAGAGAAGCCTACATGCAGTCGCTGAACACGAAGAACACGGGACTGGTCCTCAACCGGTTGTTCGAAAAGGCGCTGGCCGTGGGCAAGCAGGTTAGGGAGACGACGGAGATCGGGACGGGCTCGGTTTCCGTCAGTTCCGTGGCGGTCGAACTCGCGCGGAAGATCTTCAAGGACCTGCGGCAGCATACGGCCATGCTGATCGGCGCGGGAGAGACCGGCGAACGGACGGCGGAGTACCTCGTCGACCAGGGCGTGAAGCGGCTGATCGTGGCCAACCGGACCTACGACCGGGCCGCCGACCTTGCCCACCGCTACGACGGGATCGCCGTTTCCCTGCAGGACGGACTGCAGATGATCTCCGACGTCGATATCGTCATCAGTTCCACCGGCGCCACCGAACCGGTGCTGGGAAGGGACCGGATGGCGGAGATCATGCACGACCGCCGCAACCGTCCCATATTCCTGATCGATATCGCCGCGCCACGGGACATCGACCCCCGCGTGCGCGACCTTTATAATGTCATCCTCTACGACATGGACGATCTGCAGTCGGTGGTGGACGACAACGCGGAGGCGCGGAAGGCGGAAGCGCTGAAGGTGGAGGCCATCGTCGAGACCGAGGTAGAACGGTTGCTCGCGTGGTACCAGAACCTCTCCATCGCGCCCACCATCGCCCAGCTCCGCCATTTCGCGGAGGATGTCCGACACCAGGAGGTCGGCCGCGCCTTCACCCAGCTTGGCCATCTTTCCGACGAGGACCGGAAGATCATGGAGAAGATGACCCGTGCCATCGTGAACAAGCTGCTCCATCAACCGACGGTCCAGCTCAGGAACACTTCCGACCCCGAGCACAGGGATTACCACCTCTACAGCCTGCGTCACCTCTTCGGACTCGACGAGCACGGGAACGAATAACGCGGCGCGTCCGGGTGGCCGATCAGGAATAGCGCGGCGCGTCCGGGTGGCCGCGACACCGATCCCCTATCCATGGCTTCTTCACTCATCATAGGCACCCGCGGCAGCAGGCTGGCCCTCGTCCAGGCCCATTCGGTGGCCAGGGACCTGGAAGCGGGCCGCGACGACCTGGACGTGCAGGTGCGCGTCCTTACGACGAAGGGCGACGCGGACCGGGACGCCTCTCTGGACACCTTCGGCGGCGAGGGCGTCTTCGTCAAGGAACTGGAGCGGGCCCTGGCCTCGGGAGAGATCGACGCGGCCGTGCACAGCCTCAAGGACCTGCCCACGTCCCTTCCCTGCGGCCTGGCGATCGCCTCGGTGCCGGAGCGCGTGGACCCGCGCGACGCCTTGATCAGCCGCGACGGCGCCGGACTGGACGACTTGCCGGCGGGGACCTGCGTCGCCACGGGGAGTCCGAGGCGGCGGGCCCAACTGCAGCATTACCGGCCGGATCTGCGTTTCGCGGGGATCCGCGGGAACATCGACACCAGGCTGAAGAAACTGGAAGAACCGGACGGTCCGGACGCCATCGTACTGGCCGTGGCGGGGTTGCAGCGGCTGGGCTGGACGGACCGCATCTCCGAGATACTGTCTCCGGAAGTCTGCATGCCGGCCGTGGGCCAGGCGGCGCTTGCGATCGAGACCCGGAATGACGATCATCCCGTCCTGGAGGCGGCGCGGCGCATCGAAGACCTACCGACCAGGCAGGCGGTGACGGCGGAACGGGCTTTTCTTCATTATATCGGCGGCGGTTGCCATACTCCGGTCGGCGCCTGGGGGAGGATCGAGGAAGGCTGCCTGGCGCTGGATGCCGTGCTGGCCGCCGAAGACGGCGAATGGCTCGTGCGTCAATCCCTGCGCGGGCAGCCGGGTGAAGCAGCCGATCTGGGCCGCCGGCTGGCGGAGGCGGTGCTGGCGGAGGCCGCGGAGGCCACGGAATCCCGATGAACGCCGAATCCCCAGAAAACCTCGAATCATCGAGCGAGTCCGAATCTTCGGGCGGGTCTGCATCCGCATTGTCGTCGGGCGGGTCCGCATCCGCCCCCACGCCGGGCATGGTATACCTGGTCGGCGCGGGCCCCGGCGATCCAGGACTGATTACCGTGAAGGGCCTTACCTGCGTGCGGCGGGCAGACGTCGTCGTGGCCGACTTCCTCGCCGACGACCGGCTGGTGGCGGAAGCGCCGGCGCACGCCGAACTCATCCGCGTGCCCTGGCGGCCGGGGCGGCAGGAGGAGATCAACGACCTGTTGGTACGGCACAGCCGGGCCGGGAAGACCGTGGTCCGGTTGAAGGGTGGCGATCCCTTCGTGTTCGGCCGAGGTGGCGAAGAGGGACTGCATCTCCAGCGTTCCGGGATCCCCTTCGAAGTCGTACCCGGCATCACGGCGGCCGTCGCGGTACCGGCCTACGCCGGCATACCGGTGACCCACCGGGAAATCACTTCGTCAATGACGGTCGTCACCGGCCACATGTCGCCGGACAAGGACCGGAGCGATCTCGACTGGGACGCGCTCGCCAGACGGATCGGCACGCTGATCTTCTACATGGGCGCACGGAACCTGCCCTTCATCGCAGAAAGACTGATCGAACACGGGCGGCCGAAGGACACGCCGGTCGCGCTGATCCAGTGGGGTACCACGACGGAGCAGAGGACCCTTGTCGGCACGCTGGACGATATTGTGTCGAGGGCCCGGTCAGCCGCCTTCACGCCGCCCGTGCTGATCGTCGTGGGCGAGGTAGTAGCGCTGCGGCCGCAGCTCGACTGGTTCGAAACGAAACCGCTTTTCGGCGTACGTGCGCTGGTCACGCGCGCCCGGGACCAGGCCGGCGAGCTTTCGGAGTTGCTCGTCCAGCATGGCGCGGAGCCAGTCGAAGCGCCGCTTATACGGATCGAAGCGCCCGAAGACTGGTCGGCAACGGATGCCGCATTGGCCGATCTCTCCGTTTTCGACCACGCGGTATTCACCAGCCGTAACGCCGTGGAGGCGTTTTTCTCCCGACTGAATCACAAGGGCCTGGATGCCCGGGCGCTGGGCGGGGTCCGCGTCGCCGCAGTTGGCCGGGCCACGGCCGGCGCGCTGCGTAGTCGCGGGATCGAAGCGGACGATCAACCCGAGGTGTTCCGGGCCGAGAAGCTCGTTGTAACCCTGGCCGGGAACCGCGATCTGCGGAATGCGCGGGTCCTCTTTCCCGCGGCGGACATCGCGGGGCCCGCCGTGGAGGAGGGACTGACCGCCGCCGGCGCGTCCGTGACGAGGGTGACGGTCTACCGGACGGTCCTTGCCACGGGCATGCCGGATGACCTAGCGTCCATGCTGGAGGACGGGAAGATCCATCTGGCCGTGTTCGCCAGTTCGTCGGCCGTGTCGGCCTTCGCGAAGGCCGCGGGGCCGGACGGTCCGCAACGTTGGACCCGGGGCGTACGTATCGCTTGCATCGGTCCATCGACGGCGGAAACCGCCGCGGAGGCGGGCTTGTCCGTGGATATCGTGCCCGGCGAGGCCACGGTCCCCGCGCTCGTGGACGCGATCGTGCGCGACCGGCTGGCCACGGGCGAGCCGCCCGCGGAATAACGTGCGCGACCGGCTGGCCGCGGGGAATCGGTCCGAGTAATAACGATTGCCTTGAAATGACGCCCCGGTATATATTTGTCGGGCGTAAGTACAGTTAACATACAGCCGAATACTATGCCTTTCTGTCCGGAATGCGAATGCAAATACGCCCAGGGTGTGGCGCAGTGCCCCATATGCGCATCACCTCTGGTCGAAACGCTGAACGAGGCGTCGACCTGGGTCTGCGATGAGTGCAAGGAGGAGATCCCGGGCGACGCGCGGTTTTGTCCGGTCTGCGGGACGGCCTTCGTCGACGACCTGCGCTGCCTGACCCAACCGGATCAGCCCGCCCACGGACGGTGCGTCGTCTGCGGCCAGCACGTGTGCGGAGACTGCGGGATCCGCCGGCAGGGCCGGTATTTCTGTGAAAGACACGGGTTGGAAGAAGAATCGCCGGTCGAGGAGGAGATCCTCTACCGGGCGGAAGACCGGGAAGCGCTGAACTATCGGCGCTACCTCGCGCAGCAGGGCGTGGATTGCCGGGTGTTTTCGGCCGAACAGGACGCCGGCCTCCTCCTGGACACGCGATCGATCGACGAGGCCAGGATCATCGTGCCCTCGAAACACCAGGCGTCGGCACGGGAGTGGATGGCGTCGCGATCCATCGACAAAGGGCATGTCCTTTTCCAGTGTGAACGCTGCAGCGCCCTGAACGGGTTCGACGGCGGCGGCTGCGCCAACTGCGGTGGGTCCTGATGGCATTTCCCGTACACAGACTGCGGCGCCTGCGCCGCACCGAAAGTCTGCGCAGGATGGTCGGCGAGACCCGGCTTTCCGTGGACGATCTGATCTACCCCCTGTTCATCTGCCCGGGAGAAGGCGTCCGTGCCCCGGTGGACTCCATGCCCGGCGTGGAGCGGTTGTCGGTGGACCAGGGCGCGGAGGTCTGCCGCGAAGTCTCGGACCTGGGCATTCCGGCCGTCATGCTCTTCGGCATTCCGGAACACAAGGATGCATACGGTGGCGGCGCATACGCAGACGACGGCATTGTCCAAAGGGCCATCCGCGCGATCAAGCAGGCGACGCCGGAACTCACCGTCATCGGCGACGTGTGCCTTTGCGAGTACACCGATCACGGCCACTGCGGTGTCATCAAAGAAGACGACGTGGCGAACGACCCCACCCTTCGGCTGCTCGTCCGGACCGCGCTTTCGCAGGCGAAGGCCGGCGCCGACCTGGTCGCGCCGTCGGACATGATGGACGGCCGCGTGGGTGCAATACGGGAGGCCCTCGACGGCGAGCAGCTCACACACATCCCGATCATGGCCTATTCCGCCAAGTACGCTTCGGCCTACTACGGGCCCTTTCGCGACGCCGCGGACTCGGTCCCGCAGTTCGGCGACCGCCGTTCCTACCAGATGGACCCGGCAAACTCCAACGAGGCGCTCCGGGAAGTGGAGCTGGACCTCGAGGAAGGCGCCGATATCGTCATGGTCAAGCCGGCCCTGGCCTATCTCGACGTGATACACCGGGTGAAATCGACCTTTGAAGTGCCGGTAGCCGCCTACAACGTGAGCGGGGAATACGCCATGATCAAGGCCGCGGGTCAGATGGGATGGATCGATGAAGATCAGGTCGTTCTGGAGTCGCTGACCGCCATAAAGCGCGCCGGTGCCGACATGATCCTCACCTACTTCGCGCGGGAGGTCGCGCGCGGACTCCGAACCGAATGAACCGGGCGAACCGAAGGACCGAATGAACCGTTCCCGATCCAGCACGCTCTTCGACCAGGCCCTGCGATCCATGCCAGGCGGGGTGAACAGCCCCGTGCGCAATTTCGGACGGGTCGGAGGCCGCCCCGTCTTCATGGATCGGGGCGCGGGATCGAAGGTCTATGACGTGGACGGCAACGCGTACATCGACTACCTGGGATCCTGGGGGCCGCTGATCCTGGGCCACGGCCATCCTGCCGTGGTCGAAGCCCTGAAGAAGGCCTGCGAGCGGGGCACGAGTTTCGGCACGCCCACCGAAGCCGAGATCGAGCTGGCGGAACTGGTCAAGACCGCCTTCCCGTCCATCGAACTGATTCGCATGGTCAACTCCGGCACGGAAGCGACCATGAGCGCCCTGCGCGTGGCCCGCGGATACACGGGACGCGACCTGGCGGTCAAGTTCGAGGCGGGGTACCACGGCCACGGAGACAGCTTTCTCATCCAGGCCGGGTCGGGTGCCGCGACGTTCGGTATCCCGGACAGCCCCGGCGTGCCCGCGGACCTGGCGAAGATGACCCTCAACCTGCCGTACAACGACATTGATGCGGTTCGGCGCACCCTGGCGGAGCGGGGCGACGACATCGCCTGCGTGATCGTCGAGCCGGTCGCCGGCAACATGGGCATGATCCCGCCGGTCGAAGGCTTTCTCGAAACCATCCGGGAAGAGACGGAGAAGCGGGGCATCATCCTGATTTTCGACGAGATCATCACCGGTTTCAGGATCGCTTTCGGCGGTGCGCAGGAACGGTTCGGCATCACAGCCGACATGACCTGCCTGGGCAAGATCATCGGCGGAGGCCTTCCCGTCGGCGCCTACGGCGGGCGCAGGGAAATCATGGAAACCGTGGCCCCCGTCGGTGCAGTCTACCAGGCCGGCACGCTCTCGGGCAACCCGCTGGCTATGACCGCGGGGTATGAAACGGTGCGTTTGCTTCAGGAACCCGGAGTCTACGATCGGCTCGAGAACCTGGCTTCCCTGCTGGGCGACGGCCTCCGCGCCGCGGCGGCAGAGGCCCGTGTTCCCGCGTACCTGACGCGCGTCGGGTCCATGATGTGTATCTTCTTCACCGACCAGACTGTCGATAGTTTCGATGCCGCCTCCACTTCGGACGCGGATACGTACGGGCGTTACTTCTGGAACATGCTGGACCGGGGCGTCTACGTGGCGCCTTCGCGCCTCGAAACAGGCTTTGTGTCCCTGGCCCACACCGAAGAGGACATCGACCGGACCCTCGAAGCAGCCCGGGAGTGCCTGAATCTTTTGAACACATAGATTGTTCAAGGCATAGACATTAAAAAATATAGACTATCCAGATCCAATCTGTTAAAATCACGTGCGAAAGAAAAAAACGAACCGCATTACCTTCCAAATCCGAGAGGAGTTCAACGTGATTCGCCCATATAGTCGTGCATTTGTCATGATCACGGCTTCCATGTACTTCATGATCCTGGCAGGATGCGGCGGCGGGGACAGCAGTCCGACGAGTCCCACGCCGTCCACACCGACGCCCCCGGCGCCGCCACCGACGCCCGTGGCGACGAGTCTCACCGTTGCGCCTTCCTCGCACACGCTCGCAATGATCGGCGCGACCGTACAGTTGTCGGCGACAGTAAGAGACCAGAACAACAACCCGATGACCGGCCAGACGGTGAACTGGACGAGCAGCAACACCGCCGTGGCGACGGTCAGCGGCAGTGGCCTGGTGACGGCGGTGAGTAACGGTACGACCCAGATCACGGCGCGTTCCGGCAACGTGTCGGGTACCTCGAACATCACGGTGGCCGAGCCGGTGCCGACCCGAATCGTGGTAACGCCTTCCTCGCAAACGCTGGAGGCGATTGGCGCGACCGTTCAACTCTCGGCTTCGGTACTGGATCAGCGGAACAACGCCATGTCCGGCCAGACCATTACCTGGTCGAGCGGGGACGAAGCCGTGGCGACCGTGAGCGGGACCGGCCTCGTGACGGCGGTGAGCAACGGCATGGCGGAGATCACGGCCAGATCCGGCAGCCTGTCTGACAATGCGACCATCACCGTCGCGAGTCCGGTGGCGACAAGCATCACGATCGAGCCGGCGGCGTATACGCTCGAAGCAATAGGCGCGACGGTACAGTTGACGGCTACGGTGCTGGACCAGCGTGAAAACGAAATGTCGGACGCGACTGTGACCTGGTCGAGCGGTGACGAGTCCGTGGCGACCGTGGACGAGAACGGTCTGGTCTCCGCGGTGGCCGACGGCATGGCGGAGATCACGGCCCAGTCCGGCGACGCCATGGGAACCGCGGCGATCAGTGTAGCCGTATTTGAGCCCGTAGCGACGAGTATTACGATTGAGCCGGCTTCGCATACACTGGAAGCGATTGGCGCGACTGTACAGTTGGCTGCCACGGTGCTGGACCAGCGCGAAAACGCGATGATGGACGTGACCGTGACCTGGTCGAGCGGCGACGATGCCAAAGCGACCGTGGACGAGAACGGCCTGGTTACCGCAGTGGATAACGGCATGGCGGAGATCACGGCCCAGTCCGGCGACGTCATGGGAACCGCGGCGATCACCGTCTCCCAGGTTCCGGCGAACATCAGCATCGAAGTCGACGCCGAAGCCACCACCCTGACCGAGATCGGACAGACCCTGCAACTCATGGTCTCCGTCAGTGACGCAAATGACGAGTCTATTGCCGAACCATCCGTAATCTGGATAAGCAGTAACGACGCCGTGGTTACCGTGGACGAAGATGGACTGGTAACGGCCGAAGGCAACGGTATGGCCGAAGTCACGGCTGCTTCCGGCGATGTATCTGCCAAGGTGGACATTACGGTAATGGCGCCGGTCACAGAGATTGAATACACACCGTGGACCGGCGTGAAGGTCGCCCCCGGCCAGTTGATGTTCACGTTGCCGGGAGGCCTCGGAGTTTCAATACAAAGTTGCGCCAGTGGATTATTGGGTGGTGAACTGAACAACCGTGAGGCTATAGGGTACACAATTACCGTCCATTACTCCGTATGGCAAAGAAGCGATGATATGGGTACTACATGGACGGACATTGAAGCCACACGGGTGATGTATGACGCTTGCCCATACGATCCCGAAGTCGCCGGTGAGTACAGGCTGGTAGGTGACATTACGATCGACGACGACAGGAGTTTCCGCCGCAGCGAAAACACGTTCGTCGTTGATCCCTGATCGCCGTGAACGCAATTACAAGTTCTGAATCTTAACAGTTTCCACATGCAACCTTTAAGGGGATCGGCGGGTCAAAACCGTAGATCCCCTTTTTTAACCTCGAGGTTCGAGTTGCCTCCGTAAGTCTTGCCGTCATGAAGTCGTACGTTGCAGGGACATAACGGCCATGCTGAAAAACCACCTCGTCATCGCGCTGCGGCACCTGTTGGCCAACAAGGGCTACTTCTTCATCAACACGATGGGGTTGTCCATTGGCATCGCGAGCTGCCTCCTGATCTTCCTGTTCGTCCGGCACGAGTGGACGTACGATGCCTTTCACGAGAAATCCGACCGGTTGTTCCGGGTGGTCTCCGCCGGTGTGGGTTACGACGGAAACCCGTTCACCTCAGCGGCGACTCCCCTCCCCCTTGCCTCCGCACTGAAACAGCAGTATCCCGACGTGGTCCGGTCCGTTCGCGTTCTGGACAGGGTCTTGGAAATCCGTATCGGAGAAGACCCGTACCGGCAGGAGGAAGCACTGTTCTGCGACGCGTCCTTCCTCGAGATGTTCTCCTTTCCGATGATCGAAGGCGATCGATCCACGGCGCTGATCGACGTGAATTCCGTGGTGATCAGCCGGACCGCCTCGGAGAAGTACTTTGGCGGGGACAGCCCGTTGGGAAGACAACTCATCGCCGGAGGTGCGTTGTTGACCGTGGCCGGCGTCCTGGAGAACGCTCCGGCCAATTCCAGCATCCAGTTCGACCTGCTCATACCGTTTACCAAATTGCTCGAAATAGTACCCCAGATGTCCAATGCGATCGATCGATGGAACTACGCTTCCACGTCCACTTTCATCGAACTTCCGGGTCCGGAACAGGCCGCGTCGCTCGAAGGTCAATTGCCGGATTTCGTAGAGACTCACTACCCGCCGTTCATGTCGCTGCGGTTGATCCCTCAGCCCATAACCGAGATGTACCTGGATCAGGAAGTACGTTTCGGCCTGGGACCTACCAGCGACCCCAACCTGTCCTACATCCTGATCTGCACGGCACTGCTCGTCCTCTTCATCGCCTGCGTCAACTTCATGAACCTGGCCGTCTGCCGCTCGTCCTCGCGGGCCAAGGAGGTGGGCCTGCGGAAGGTCTTCGGGGCGCAGCAGACCCAGGTCATGGGACGTTACATGGGCGAGACCACGGTCCAGTGCGGCTTCGCCCTGGTCCTTGGCATAGTGCTGGCCCACCTGTTCCTGCCCGTATTCAATATGCTGGCAGGAAGATCGCTGGTCCTCGATTACCTTTCCAGCGGTTCCACGATCGCCGCGCTGCTGGTCCTGACCGGCCTGGTCGCCCTGGTGTCCGGCAGCTACCCCTCCCTGGTGCTCTCCCGATTCAATCCAGTCGCCATCTTCAGGCGGCAGGTTCAGATCGGCGGACCCAACCTGTTCGTCCGGGGCCTCATGGTCGTGCAGTTCGGGCTGTCCGCGCTGCTCGTCATTGCCATCCTCGTCATGACCCGGCAACTGGATTTCGTCCGGACCGGGGAGGTGGGATTTAATGCCGAGAACGTCGTCGTCATTCAAACAGACCCCGGTTCAGCCACATATGACGCCTATCGAAACAGGATCGTTTCGTACGAAGAAGTCCTCCGGGTGTCCGGCGCATCCCGCACCTTCGGAGAAGGCAGGTTCCTCGGACAATCGGCGTATACCAACCAGGACGGCACACTCGAGGCGTACATGTTCACCGTAGACTACGACTACGTGAACACGCTCCGGCTGCGCCTGGCCGCTGGACGTGACTTTTCCCGGAATTTCGGAGGCGACGAGGCCGGGTCGTGCATCATCAACGAAGCCGCGGTACAGGAGATGGAGTGGGAAGATCCCGTGGGCCGCAGACTGCCCCATGGCTATACGGTAATCGGTGTGGTCAGGGACTACAACTACCAGTCTAAGCACCAGGAGGTCGAACCGGTCATTCTGTCCCTCGCCTCGACAGCCATGGGTGAGATCGCGAACCGGTTCAGATTCATCCTGGTCCGGATCAGCGGCAGGGATGTGCCCGCCACGCTCTCACTGCTCGAAGACGCGTGGAGAGAAACCGTGCCCGAGGCTCCCTTCGAATTCGCCTTCCTGGAAGACGACATCGCCCGGTTCTACCAGGATGAGCAGAATCTGGCGCGCATCTTCAGCTACTCGGCGGCCTTCGCCCTGCTGATCGCCTGTCTCGGCGTCTACGGACTTGTGTCGCTGGATGCCGCCCGCCGCACGCGGGAGGTCGGCATACGCAAGGTGATGGGCGCCGCGGCAGGCGATATCGTCTCCCTGCTGTCGAGACAGTTCGTCGTCCTCGTGGTGATCGGCAACGTCCTGGCATGGCCGGCGGCGTGGTGGCTCATGAACGCGTGGCTGGCGGACTTCGCCTACCGCACCGAAATCGGTGCCGTCCCCTTCGTCGCGGCCGGACTGGTCGTCATGGCCATAGCCCTGCTTACCGTAAGCGTGCATGCCTTCCGAAGCGCCATGCTCGATCCCGCGGACGCCCTGCGGCGTGAGTAGGCAGTTTTTGTTTGACCGCCGTCGCACAGGCCTGTACGTTTCCGGCATACCGGAAATAGGCGATGGTATACCCCACCTCAGGCGGCAGTGCCCGCCCACTACACCGTTTGACCATGTCCAGATACTGTGCACTCCTAGTTGCGGCCCTGGTGATGTGTACGTCGCAGCTTCCCGTCCAGGCCCTGCCCGCCCCCTCCCCTGAAAACTTCCATGATTCTTCCCTGGAAGCGGGCAAGGTCCATTACGAAGCCGAGCAGTTCGAGGAAGCGCTGGCGCTGTTCCAGCAGGCGGTAGATGAGGACGGGGGTTCCGCTCCGGCGCACTACTGGCGGGGCATGGCGCAGTACGAACTCGCAGCATACCGGAAGGCGGTCGTTTCGTTCAAGCGTACGGTCGAACTGGACGAGAAGTGGGCATCATTGGGCTACTCGGGACTGGGCAAGGCCTACCTGCAGATTAAACACCGTAGACTGGACGCTCGCAACGCCTTGCGCAGGGCGGCCAGGCTGGCGCCGGACGACCCGGAAATCCAGTACCAATTGGGCATCGCCCATATGAGCCCGCAACTGACCGACCAAATTGTCGGCGGCGAAAGGGACGGCCGGTCCTTCTTCCTCAAGGCGGCGGTACTGGATCCTAACCATCCCGATGCGTTTTACCAGGTCGGCCGTTGTTTCGAACGTCCCGTGTCGCACGGTTCGCCCGGACCGCCCGAATTCGACAAGGCAATGGCGGCCTACATCTCGCAGTTCAGGATTAATCCCCTTCATTACGACGCGCTCAGCCGTTTCGTCTACCTGGCCCTGCTCACCGAACGGTACGGTATGGCAGTGCAGCTGCTCGAACGGACCGAAGACGACCTGGGAACAGCCGGCGACCTGGGAACAGTCGGCGATCTTGGAACAGTCGGCGATCTTGGAACAGCGGACGACCTCGGCGCATCGAGACCGGCGATCGTCGGGAACCTGCGGAAGCAATTCAGCACGCTCTCCGAAGACGCAAAACCACGTCGCGACGTGTTGCATGAGGTTATTGAGATCTATTTTTCCCTAATAGAACCTGACGAAAGAGAAGTTTACCGGGACCTGGCGCACGTAGCCCCGCCTGACGAACTGGCGTCCTGGCAGGAAGCCGGCGGCAGCGAACGCGATGCGCGCTGGCATGCCTTCTGGAACGCCAGGGATTCTAACCCCGCCACGGTGGCGAACGAACGCCTCGTGGAGCATTATCGGCGGGTCATGTACGCCCGGTACCATTTCTCGCAGGGGCAGCACCCCTATGACCGCCGCGGCGAGATGTACGTCCGCTACGGCGCACCGGAAGACCGCCGCAGCGACGTACATATAGCAGATCGAAACGCCTACAGGTCGGCCGCGATTCCCAATGATCCGGTTGTGGACTCGATCCGGGAGCAGAATGACCGGTACGGTTATCGACTGCGTGTCGACCGGGGCCGCATGACGATCGTCCCGCCCGAGGGAATGACTGAAGAAGAAATCAATGATGCCGGCGAATTGCTGGCCGGCGGGATCGTCGCATCATCCGGACAACTGACCTTGCAGGAGGAGAGAAAGTTGATGGGGCATGGATACGCCACCGAAAGCTGGGTATACGCCCGGTATGGCCTGGAACTGTTCTTCGTCGACCAGTTCGGCGGGGGCAGGTTCGATTACCCGTGGGGAAACCTGCTTACTTCTCACAAAGAAACGGTTCGGCAGGAACAGTTCAGCCCCCGGCGGCTCGCAGAGGAACTGATTGCCGAAGCGCCCGAGGAATACCTGTATGACCTCGGCGGCGAACAGCTCGAGTACGCCTTCGACGCCGTGAGCTTCAGGGCGGACAACGGCACGACGGAGCTTGACCTGTCCTACAGCATCCCCGTCTGGCAGTTCGGCGACGTATCGGACGGCCGAGGGAACCGAACCCGGCTCGAACACCAGGTCACCCTGCGCGATTCGGACATGAGCCCGCGGTTCACCCACACCTTCGGATTCGGTCCCTTTGACCGGCCGAAGCGAAAGATGATCGAAAGCCACGTGAAAGTCCCGGTGTATACCTTGCCAGAGCGCGTCGTGGCGCCATCGGGACGTTTCACAATGGCGGTCCAGGTGCGGGATGAAACGTCGCAAAGAGTCGGTGTGTATCTAAGGCCGGTCGCCTTGTCCGATTACAGCGGCGAAGAGCTGCTTATCAGCGACCTCAAGCTGGCCGTCCTGATCACGCCATCGGGCGTCCAGGGCCCCTTCGTGCGCAAGGGGCTCAACATCACGCCCAATCCGGGACGGCTCTACATACGGGAAAACCCCGTTTACGTTTACTACGAGGTTTACAATCTCAGTCTGGACCGGAAGGGGAAAACGGCGTACGAGATCCTCTACGAGATCAGTCCCCGGGGGCGTAGTGCGTGGCGCGGCTGGTCGGGCCGCAGGCAGGGTGACATGCAGACGGTGATTATGGCTTTCTCGGGCGAAGGTATTTCGGCCGAAGACCGGGAGTACACGTCGCTGGATACCTCCGGCCTACCGGCGGGTGAGTACGTGCTCACCGTCACCTTCACCGATCTGAACGCGGGGAGCAGCGTCACCCGGTCGGCCAACTTCCTGGTCATGGAACGGTAGCCGTTCCGTTTTACTTCAATCGTTCCGGGTTCAGATCCTCCAGATCCGGAACGACGAACCGACCGTCCCTTCGGATCACTTCCCCATCGAACTCGATGGTCCCGCCGCCGAATTCCGGCGTCTGGATCATGACCATGTCCCAGTGGACGGCGGACCGGTTGCCGTTGTCAGCCTCCTCGTAGGCCTGCCCGGGCGTGAAGTGGAAGGACCCGGCGATCTTCTCGTCGAAGAGGATGTCCAGCATGGGCGCGGTGATGTGGGGGTTGAAGCCGATGGCGAATTCGCCGATGTAGCGCGCCCCCTCGTCGGTGTCGAAGATCTCGTCGAGCTTCTCCGTCCGGTTGCCCGTTGCCCCGGTGATCCTGCCCTCCTCGAATCTCAACTCCACGTCCGTAAACGTCACGCCGTGGTACAGCGTCGGCGTGTTGAACCGGATGACGCCGTTGACCGAGTCGCGCACGGGCGCGGTAAAGCACTCGCCGTCGGGGATGTTGCGGTCGCCCGAGCATCCCACGGTGGGGATGCCCCGGATGCTGAAGGCCAGGTCGGTGCCCGGACCCGTGATCCGGACGCGGTCCGTGCGGTCCATGCGCTCTTTGAGCGGCGCGAGCGCCCGTTCCATCTTCCCGTAGTCCAGCGTGCACACG
Source organism: Gemmatimonadota bacterium (assembly GCA_026705925.1). GTDB lineage: Bacteria > JAAXHH01 > JAAXHH01 > JAAXHH01 > JAAXHH01 > JAAXHH01. The sequence continues at coordinate 392,135 of JAPOZT010000011.1, read as the reverse complement.
TCGAAGAAGAAATCCTCGAAGGCCTCGGTGCTCATGCCAGCCTGCTGCGCCATGGACGGGGTCGGCCAGCGCAGCACCACCCACCGGGTCTTCGGCACCCGGATTTCGAAGTGCACGGGCTTCATCCAGCGTTGCTCGTAGAGTCGCATGGCCTCGCCCGGCACGTCCGACATCTCCATCACGTTCCGGCTGCCGCGCAGGGCCATGTAGGCCTGCACCCGCTCCATGCGATGGGCTTCATGGGCGGCGGCGGCTTCCATGGCGTCCTCGTCCCCGGCGCGGACCAGCTCCCGCATGACGCGCTGGTGCTTGATGGAGACCAGCGGCACGCCGCCCGACTCCCGAATCGCCCGGATCAGCGAGATCACCATGTCGTCGGGCACGTCGAAGGCCTCGACGAGCACCCGGTCCCCGGCCTCGATTTTCGTCGAATGTTCGGTGAGCACTTTCGCCAGGTCGCCGTATCGTGGGTCGCGCATGAGGTTCTGTTTCTCCGTGGGTTTGGATTTACGGTTGTCCAAGTGGTCCGGACCGTGCTCGCGAGTTATTCGAGTTAGTTACCGGGCAAGCGTCATCCGCGCCCGCCGCTTCAAGCATCGATCCACCCGTGCGTCACCCATCGATCCGCCCGGGCGTCACGTCCACCGCCCCGGACGCCGATATCCTGACCAGCAGGGCGTCTTCGGGTTCGAAGGCCAGGCGCACCGTCCGTTCCCGGCCGTTGACGTGCAGGACCACCTCCTGCTCGACCATGCCGGTGGAACGCCAGCCCTCGTAGGCCATAGGGTACCGGATGCGCTTCGTATCGGGATGGGCGAAGAAGACGTGATGGTCGCCATCGACCTCCCGGCACCAGAACTCCGGCGCGTCACGGCCGCTGACGAGCGGGGGATGGCGAAGCGCCGCGCCCGGGTCCGCGGTGACCGAGGGTTGGCTCATCAGTCCCTTCAGGTGATCCTCGTAATCCGCTGGCGGACGATGCCCCGGTGCGGTGGGCCGGCGCGGGACGCAGATCCGGGCACCTTCCCGCGCGAGCCGAAGCAGGGCCGAAAGACCTTCGCCGTCCAGCCAATCCACGTCCACGTAGATCATGGAAAAAGTGGCCTCGCCGTACCGGACGCGGCCGTCCTCCACTACCGCCTCCTCCAGGAAGGGCGTCGAGATCCACAGAGGATGGAAACCGAGCAGGCTGCCGGGCCGTTCAACGGTCTGCAGCTCCCAGTAATAGTTGGCGGCCGGTCCGCGCCGGTCCTCGGGCAGCAGGTGGCGCATCCAGTGGTCTTCCAGGGGGAGGTACACCGCCACGCCCGTGTAGGTTCTGCCCTGCTTGACGAAATCGGCCGCCTCCGCCAGGTAGGCGTTGAAGGCCGGAAGGCGGCCGGCGAACCCGCTGTCCGGACCGACGTGCGTGGTCGCGTAGAAGGTGTTGGTCCCGCCCGGCGCGTTGTAGGGCATGCCGTGCCAGACGATATGGTTGACGCCGTGGGCGAACACCGCGTCCGCCATGAGCTTCAGGTCCTCCACCTTCTCCTCGCCGTGATGAGGTGACGGCGCGGGCCACGGCTCGTAGCCGTAGATGCAGGTGAAGGTCTCGCAGGTCACGACAGGCCGCCCGCCCAGGGCCGCCGCCGAACCGGGGATGGCCGAGAAGAAGGTCTCGAACAGCAGGGCCTCGGATTCCGGGACGTCCACGAGCGCGAAGGCTTCCAGCAGGTCGGTCGGCGCCCCGTGGCACTGCACGCGGCTCACGGCGCCTAGCCGGCGGCAGATGTCGGTGTAGGGCCTGAAGAAGCCCTCGATCGCCGCTTCCGACAGGATCTTCCGGTAGTCGTACCGCACGTCGGGATGTTCGTCGATCGATGCCTTGAACGGCTCCAGGTCGTATCCAAATCGATCCCGGAAAACCGGATCCAGGTGTGCGCTCCAGAGCCCCTCCGGGAACACCTCCCACGAATCGGAGAACAGCGCCGAGGTGGTGCCCCGCAGGGCCGGTTTCAGCGCGCCGCCGACGTGGCCGGCGTACCGCTCCAGCGCATCTGGATCCAGGTGGTTCAGGATCCGGCCCTGGCCGTAGTAGGACAGTTCCCACGACTTCTCGAGCCGCTGGTCCGAAGGCCCGCCGAAGACCTGCCCCGCGTCCTCCTCGGGTACGATCGACCCGCCGAAGGGCCAGGAGGTGCTGAAGGTGAAGTCGCACCCGATGCCCAGCCGGTCCGCCTCCTCCTTGGCGCCGGCGACCAGGGCGGTCCACGCCTTGCTCAGCCAGCGGGGTCCTTCGCCCGCCCCGGGCTGCGGATACATGAAGGCGATCTCCACCCCGCCGAACCCCTGGTCCCGCACCCATTTGAGCTGGCTCCGTATGTCTTCCATCCTGATGTCGTCGTAGAACCACCACCAGCGCGTGTAGGGACGGGCGTCCGAGAAGGGCCGGTAAGTTCTGGTCAGTTCGTTTGACATGACTGCACTTTCGACATGACCGCCTTTCGACAAGACGGTTGTTTTTGACAAGACCACTCCGATCATCGGCGATTTCGCCATGCATAATCTATACCGGAATCACGCGGGGAACACTATATTATGCGGAACCTGGATACACCGAGCTCCACACATTTTCGGGGAACCCATGCAGACCGTTGATTTCGCGCGTTCAACCTTTACTTTCCGGGTGGATTCCGAGAAGAAGCCGCCGAAGACCGTGACCCGAAAGGTGCCGTACTCCCTGAACAACGCCCGCATACCCATCGAGGCCACCCTGACCGTGACCTCGAAGGACGGCGGGTTCCGCGAAGAGTACGTCCTGGGAGTGAGTTGCAAGACCGAACAGGTCGGTGTGGAACGGGATATCTGGCACATCCCTAACGCGGATTTCAAGCCGATCTTCTCCTCGGACACCTTCATGGCCATCAAGACCTACGAAGTGGCCGACCGGGGCGCCACGCTCTACCCGCCCTCCCTGGGGGAGCAGCCCGAACGGCAGATCGTCGCCATCGAGGAGACCTTCGATGACGTCCGGATCGACCTGTCCCGCGTCGACGGCCGCGTCCTGGAGACGCCGCGGGCCATCGTGGAGGCCGTCCTCGACAACGTCCCCCTGAACGCCCGGACGACTATCGAAAACGATCGGTTCGACGCGTTGCTCGAGTACCCGGTCAAGACGATCAACGCCAATGAGCGGGAATGGATCTACCAGCCGGATACGGGCCCGGTGCTGCTGCCGGACCTGTCCCGCGCCCCGGAAGGCATGATGGAAGGGATCGAACTGGCCTTCGCGGCGTTCAATACTCCGGACTGGGTGGAATTCATCGTCCGGGTTCCCACGCCGGTCGCCGAGGGTGTCAACGTGTACCACTACGCGGAACCCGTCCGGATGTACTGCGTCAACGAAGTGGTGGTGCCGCGGGGCTGAGCGCATCGGGCGCATTGAGTGCACCGGGCGCATTGAGTGCACCGGGCACATTGAGTGCACCGGGCACACAAAACTTACTTGGAGTAGGTCGGCGTAATGCGGTTATCCCCTAACTTTTCTATCGCCTGGCTGTGTAGTGCAGGCATCCTGTTCTCGTTCGCCGCGGCGACGGTGGCGTTCTCGCAGGGGACGGCGCACGCACAGGGCACAGCGTTCGTGCAGGGCACGCGGGGCAATGTGACCGGCAGCACGGGAAGTCCCGGCGCGGAAGAGGCCGAGGAAGAGGATCCCGTGCAGCGCGTGCTGCGGGAGCGCGTCGATGACTATGGCCAGACGGTGGGTGTCGTCGCCGGGATCATCCGCGGTATCAACCGGTACGTATATGCCCACGGCACGCTCAATCGCGGCACGATCCGGCGCGTGAGCGGCATGACGGTTTTCGAGATCGGCCAGTTGAGCAGCCTGTACACGACGGCCATGCTGTCCCTCATGGTCCAGCGGGGCGACGTAAATCTGACCGACGAGGTATCCGCCTATCTCCCGGATACGGTGACCGTTCCGACCACGCGCACCGGCAACCCCATCCTGATCGAGCATCTCGCTACCCATACCTCGGGACTGCCCCGCCTTCCGGACAACCTGGTTTCGGATGAACCTGAGGATCCGCTGAAAGGGTACTCGGTGGAATTGATGTACGCATTCCTCGACCGGTACGCGGAGGCGCAGCGCGACGGGTACGATTTCCCGTTCGATTTCGAAAATCCGGATGGCGAAGATCCGGATCACCAAGGTCTCCTGGATCGGGAAGGCGAAGACCGATCGGATACACCAGGCCGTGACGAACCGGAGGACCGCTACGCCTATTCCGATATCGGCATGGGACTACTCGGACACGTGCTCGAACAGGCCGCCGGCGAAAACTATGACCAACTGATCCGGGTACTGCTTGGCGATCCCCTCAAGTTGGCCAACACGGCCAACAAACCCACGCCGTCCATGCGGACGTACCTGGCGACCGGACACGACGACGGCCGCCGGCCCGTGCCCACATGGTCCGACACGACCCTCGTGGGCGGCACGGGGCTGCGGTCCAATCTCCTGGACATGATGACCCTGGTGTCGGCCAGCATGGGGATCATCTACGCCCTGCCGGAGGACTTCACCGAAGACGATTCGACCCGGTACCACGCGTCCTTCGACAGCCTCATCGTGGCCCGGCATCCCACGGACGAGGAGGATGTCCGGACCGCGCTGGGCTGGAAGGTAAGCCAGGACGCGCGAGGCCGCGACATCCACTGGCTCACCGGCCGGACCAACGGGTTCTACACCTTCGCCGCCTTCCTCAAGCAATGGCGCAAGGGCGTCGTGGTCCTGTCCAACAGCTCGGCCAGCGTCGAGGACATCGGGTTCCACCTGCTGAGCGCCCGGAACCCCCTGGCGCCGCCCCCGAGGAAGACCGTGCACCTGACCGAGGCCGCCTACGAGGCCTGCACGGGCACCTACGCCTTCTCCACCGAATTCACCGTGGACATCACCTACAGCGACGGCAAGCTCTACGGCCAGCCGCCAGGCCAGCCCAGGAGCGAACTCGTCCTCGAATCGTCCGGGGACTTCTACCTGGAAGAAGAGGACGCCCGGATCACCTTCGTCCCGGATGAAGAGGGCTACGTCGACCACTTCCTCTTTCTCCAGGACGGACAGACGCACCGGGCGGAACGGGTGAGGTAGGATCTGAAACGCCGCCATACCCCGGACAGTACGTCTTGAGAGGCGCGATCACGATGCATAGTTGGCCTGGTGTATTAGCGATAGGGCCGTTGCTGGCAAAGGGGCCGTTGCTGGCGAAAGGGCCGTTGCTGGCGCTGGCACTCGCACTCGCGATAGCAATGGTGGTGGCCGCGTGCGGCAACGACGATCCGACGGGACCTGATCCGGCGCCGATGCCGGAACCGAAACCCATCGTGCTCGGGACGGCCGTGGCGGAGACCGGTCGCCTAAGCACGCCCGGGTCGGAGGTCAGCCGCGGATATCGGCTCGCGGTCGAAATGCTGAACGAGCAGGGCGGCATCGGCGGGCGGAAGGTGCAGTTGGTGATTCACGACGATGGGAGCGACGCGGACGCGAGCGTTCGCCTCTACCTGGAGATGATCGCCTCGGATTCGATCACCGCTTTTCTGGGCCCTTACGGCAGCGGGATCACCGAACCTGTGATCAGCGTGACGGAACCGGCCGGCATCCCGCTCGTTTCCGCGGCGGCAGCGGCTCCCGAGATCTGGGCGAATCGAGGTCGGTTGTGGAGCGTGCAGATGTCGAATCCGGGCCCGACTTATCTCGAAGGTTCCGTGGAACTGGCCGCGCAGGCCGGCGCGCGCACGGTGGCCCTGGTGTGGGAGGATACGGCCTTTCCCACGGCGGTGGCCCTGGGTGTTCGCGATGCGGCCCGGACCTGGGGGTTGGACCTCGTGATGGAACAAGCCTACGCGGCGGGCGGCGCGGATCACGAGGCACTGGCGGCCATGGCGCGGGATGTTGGCGCCGATCTGTTCATCGGCGGAGGGTATTCCGACGACGCGATCGCGTTCGCAAGGGCCGTGCCCGCCGTGGAATACAGACCGCTCCTGACGTCCCTCCTCCTGGCGAGCGGAGCATCCTTCATAGGCGAGGTGGGCGCGGCCGGGCGTTGCGTCATCGGCAACGCGGCCTGGGATCCATCAATCCGCACGGAGGGATACATCGCCACGAACGATGCCTTCATTCGACGATACGAAGCGGCATACAACAAGATGCCGGACTACCAGGCCACCTCGGGATTCGGCGCTGTGGAACTCCTCGCGGAGGGCATCAACCGGGCCGCCACGCCCACCGGGGAAATCGACCGCGCGTCGATCCGCGACTTTTTATTCGCGACCTCCAAACAGACCGTCCTGGGACCCTTTGGCGTCTATCCGCTGGGTGACGCCCAGGCCGGCGCCCAGCGCGACCTGAAGGGCATACAGATCCAATGGCAGGACGACGGAGCGGGCGGCCTGGTCAGTCGCATCGTACATCCTCCGGAGGTCAGCCAGGCGTCTTTGTGCTTCACGCGCTGAATTTATCGTTGCCAGGAATCGTCAATCAGACAGGGGAGCATCTACAATGCCTGCTTATGTCATCTCCATGATGTCCGTCCATGACCCCGAGACCTACCGGAAGTACACCGACCGGACCCCTCCCATCGTCAAGAAGCACGGGGGCAGGTTCCTGACGCGGGGCGAGGAAATCGCCTGTGTAGAGGGCAGGGATTACGACGGACGGATGGTGATTTTGGAGTTCCCGAGCAGGGCGCATGCAGAGGCGTGGTACAACGATCCGGCGTACCAGGAGGCAATGAAGTTCCGCCAGGCCGCGTCAACGATGAACTACTTGTTTATTCAAGCGGGCGGCGAGAATACCCGGGATCCGGATCCGAAGTTGTGACGGGGGTTCTTAAGCGCTGTTAAAAGTGAATCAACGGCGAACCATACCCAACAGTACACTTCCGGAATGGTTCCTCGAATACCCTAATTCCGTCGATCTTCCAGCAATAGCGCGATGGCCTCGTCCAGACTATCAAGGGCTTCATCCGCGGTCCGGCCCTGACCGTTTGCTCCGGGTATTTCATCACAGAAGGCGATGTACCAACCGTCGTCCCTCTCGATAGTCGCTTTAAACTCGTTTTTCATACAGAGTTTTCCCCGATTTCTCTATTTCGTTCAGAAACGAGACGCCTTGATGCAGAAGGTATTCGTACTCGGCCTTGGTATAGACCAGAAGGTCAATGGGGATCTCCTTATTGATCTCCGGGATGCAGTGTCTCACTGCAACTCTCCTGTGCATTCTTTCTTCGTAAGTCTGCGCGATGATCTCGGAATCCAAGATGACCAGAAGGTCGACATCACTTTCCAGACGGTTTCTATTCAGCGCATGGGATCCGAAAAGTACGATCCGGTATGGATCAAGCGGCAGCAGGCGCGTAACGATGTTGTTCATTGAAAAATCGATCAAAGTAACTACACTCAGAAAGTTCGCACGGCAGCCGAGAATTGGTCATAGGTTTTACTGACGCTGTCTGTAACGATTTTGAGGAGATTGAGATAATCGGTTCGGTGCCAGTTTTTTGTTGAAAGACCGAGTTTGCTCGCGACGGTTTCTACCTTCCTGCTATCGGGTGCGTGAGCGATTCCGCCATGCGTGCGTAGATCATAGAGGAATGCAAGCGAAGCCAGCATCTTTCGGGTCTTGCAATACGCTTCCCTGAGTTCACATTCCAATTCGGTATCAACTGTGTCAAGGGGTTGGCCTTCTACTAATCTTACCAACTCGGATATCTCCGAGTTGTTCGGCTGAAGATTCTCAATCAGAACAGCGATAAGCGAAACTCTTTCCAACAGTTTCCGGGAACCCAGCGATTGATTTTGCAGATCGCGATGAAGGTCTTCACCCCATGCTCTAACCACCCTCCGTAGCGATTTTGGCGTGAGACCGTCAATAACGAACGTTGACAGAAACGTGACTCGTTTCAGAAACTCATCGTCATCGGCGGTCGTGGGGTAAACCCACTTGAGTTGACGTCCAGCTGGGCTCTCAACGGAACCACACCATAAGGGGGAGAGGAGTTCAACATTCACCGTATTGGCAAAGTTTTGAAACATAGTATTCAGCGATTCAAGTTCATCGACCAAAGCGTTTACTGCGTTAGGTATCGTCTTTTCTTGGGCAATCACCTCTCTTGTTACCACGCAGGGCGGATCTACCGCATACTGCTTCCAGTGGGGCCACTCTAATAAAGGAACACCTTCTGCGAAGTCACCGATAGCAGTCGAGAGCAATTCGTTACCAATTCTACTCGTACTGCGCCACAGACTCCAATAGTCACGGCACGATACCGAACCTTCGTCAGAAACCTTACACCCGGAAGACCCCTCGTACTTCGACAACACTTCCTGATTGAAGTAAACGCGATCCATGAAGTCACAAGAACTTCCTTTGAACTCTCCCCCTTCGCCGTATCGATAGCGGCTAAAACGACCAGGAGCAACTGGACCGTTTGAGGTAGGCAGTGTAAACTCGTAAGGATCGAAAGGCGGTTCCTCGGCCCAAGGATCGTCAATATCTATTGCAGGCGGCTTGATCTCATACCAAAGATGAAGTCGCCTCGACAAAAACTGTCCCTTCCCCAGAAACTCTGGCTGAAGCCCCCAGTTTTGGACTATCGCCTTAGAACCCTGATCTTTTGACCCGAATTCAACGTCCTCTTTCAAATATGCCTCGATTGCATCGGATGCCGGGTCGAGTAGATGAAGATGGCGATAGTGCCCGACCATTAGTGATAACTGTCGTTGTTGAAGATACCTTTTCAAGTAGTTCACCCGAACTTCAACAGTCTGAAGATTCTCAATCGTACTTCGTCTGAGGACTTCGACGCCACGTATGGCATCCCACCAGAGGTCGTTGGTTTTCTCCTCCAGTTCGAAAAACAATTCCAAGTCCGGATTGATGAACAGTTCTTCAACCGAATTTAACGTGCGAATAAACACCAGCGGTTCGCATGTCACTGGAGTGGAGCTTATCTCAAATCGATGATAAGGCGTATATGCATATTCTTTCCGATCTCCATCGTGTCGTAAGAAACTATCGGGTTTGCCAAGATCGCGAATCACGTCTCCTACGGACTCAAGTCTATCGTATAACTCGGCAAAACCTTCCGGTGGTAAGAGCATGCTCTGCCGTTGAATAAGGTCTTCAACACCTCGATCATTGGGTTGTGGTTTGAGAGTCACGGCTCCCAACCGGAACCACAGACCACTGAGGCGATCAACGAAGAGGTCCCCGCTGAAATCCAATTCTGGAACGCTGAATAGGTGTGTAGGTAGATCGTTTCTATTGAAGATCAACGACATCGTAATGTCCTATACGGACTCAGATTGCCAATGAGGAGTAGTGTTTCAGATGGGAGGGGTCCTTGGGAGAATGAGTATTTCCTAAAACAAATTGATCAAGTAGGGTCTCTCCTCGTGTCCTATTACCGGCGATCTTCCATTACAAAGGAAATGGCCTCCACAGCGCCAACGTTCAATCATCCAAATCCAAAAATCCGAGTTGTCCGCGCTGGAGAAGCGATTCCCGGGTGCGTTCAGCTGTCTGGCGTATTATTCCGTCTTCATGGTTGCGACCGGCTTTCAGAATCGCTTTCGCGTCATCAGACGGAATATAGGCCAGCCCGTCTTCGGGCATGGCATGGATCATCTTTTCAAAGCATGAGAGAACATGTTCCAAGTACTCCGGGAGCATTGATCGCAACGACTTAGTGTGCAGATAGGCTTCTTGGCGTTTACCTGACCCAACGTGCAAAACTTCGGGTACATCCAGAATCCTCGAATAGGCGTCTAATCGCCAGTCGGCTTCTAGACACTCGGCGTCCAACCAGTTGGTAAACTCGCGGAGTTCCAAAGGTTCTCCTGCTTTCAGACGCCATTCGAAGAATGACGTCACTTTGCTTCTCAAGGATTCTTCAAGTTGCTTACCGGTGTTTCGCAGTAACCGCCCCACATGATCGAACAAATTACCCCAGTACCATCTCTTTTTGTTGGTTTTCTGATAGAAGTGATCCAACAGACTATCCGTTCCTGCCAGTGGATACATATTCCATATATGGTACATGAATAAGTGCTCACCAAGACTGGCAATCACGTTCCCGGTGAGTAGTTCTTTTTGGTCCATGTAATCCAGCTTCTTCAACGCAATTGAGAATTCACCGCGAACTGTTTCAAAAACCGCCTTGTAGGGTTTGGTAAAGATGAGAAAACTACTAAAGGCAGCCCGCCAAGCCGGCATGTCGTCTTGAGGAAAGAAACATGACTTTTGAGCGATCGCCCATGTCTCTTCGAAATTGAAAATATGTGGGTAATTCCTACCCAGTATGGCGTATTCGGGGAGCGTTAGCGGAAACTCCGCTCCTGTCCTGAAACGCTGCGCAAGGATACGCTTGACCTCATTCAATTCTGATTCCTGATCGTGCTTACGCACCCAATATCCGAATTTGATTAGAGTTTCCAAAGCACGGCTTCGGGTGTGATTGATTGCCTCGGTGAGAGGGTCGTCTCTATCCAGTAATGTACGAACACCATTGTCCAATTCCTTATCTGAGTGCGTACATAACAACTCTATAACTTCCGCCAGTTGTTTGCGATTTGAAATCGGTACATTGGCTTCCTCCTTGAGACTATCTTCCACGAATTCGCCGACAGCCTGCTTGGTAGGCAGCCAGTTCGGGTTATCCGGCGAAGTATCGCCTTGCACATTGTGAGTATCATTTTCCTGGTAACGTGAAACCGCCCAGGTACAGAAATCGAACCAACCATCGAGCGGTTGAAATACACCGGCTTCGACTTGTGCGTGTATTGCCTTAATCATGTATCGGACGTATATGGGGCGTTTGATTCTGTCTCGTTTCTCCTGTAACCAGAACCTCAACCTGCTTTCGTCAGGAAATACTGCCTTGCTGAATACGGTCTGAAACGCATTAGCTAAGGCAGGTATGTTAACTTGAATTGACCAGTCGTCCTTATCCGAATGTTCTTCCTGCCATTCATTGATGTAGCACAGTAAGTCCTCGTCCGAGAGCTTTGATAATTCATCGGGAGATTTCGGACTGCGTGTTTCGACACCAAATCTTGCCTTAGGTTTAGTATCGATGAAATACGTCTCATCTGTTATACTGTCTTTTGCTTCGTTACTATCAAACGTCTTAAAGTAGGCGGTGTACTTACCAAAGAGTACGGAAGCAAACGGTCGTAATTGTAAGTGATAGAATTCGCGTTTCCACTGCTCAAAGCCCTCTTTAGTATACTGGTCGCCCATACGTTTACGACGAGCCTTCAGCACGGAATCGCTGAGGATCAAATCGAAAATACCGGCGAGTTCAGACTCTGTAAGCAATGTTGTGCCAAGATCCTCGCAGGACCTTCTGATCATCCGTTGAAACTCAAAAGGATAAATCCAATCCTTTGCATAGTTGTCACTGTCTACGATCAAATCCCGAATCCACGGTTTGGTCTGCTTTCTTGGATGTAAAGCATATAGGTGTTGCCTCAGCCTCTCGAATATATCCCACCGTTGGTCCGTTAAAGTGTTGTTTAAAACTTCTATTTCTTCACATGACCCGTACTCAAATACCGTCTCACAAGCGTAGGTCATTATAAGTACCAGGACCTGTTCTGAATCCATATTGTCCGAGATTTGTTCGTCGAGCCTAGCACACCATAGCACTGAAGCATCACTGCCAGTTCCGCTGTCGAGTTGGTTCTGATGCATTCTCAGAAAAACCATGTTCGCTGTAGCTTCTATCAGCATTAAGGCGACATCATACGGCTCTTTCGCCGCTAATTGACGAACTCCCTTATCCATGATTTTATGATAGTTCCAATCATCGATACGGGGGGAAGGTTCAAGCAATGAGTCAATTGACGCTATTATATCATCCTGACTATTCTCCGCTTGTCGCCTGCGCTTCTCTTCAGCCCGAGGGTCGGGATGAAACTGAACGAGAATCTTTGCAAGTTCCAGTGCGGCTTGTGTTTCGTTCTCAGCGGTCCAATGGATTATTAGGTCGGCAAACTTGTGAGGCAATAGATGGTACCGAAGTTCGGCATACTCGATCATTTTCGGCTTAAGCCTCACGGACTGTTTACCTTTGAGCATTAGGACTATGTCCAATATATCGTCATAGACTCTCGGATTATCGGTCAGAGGGAGCTTAGATATTATGTCGACGACTTCATCCGGCACTTCCTCAGTAACATTCTTGAGGTATTGCATCTCCGGCCACGGAGGATACTGCACGAAACCATCGGGCAGGTGTCTTACACCCGGGGGGGACGTGAAACAGTCACGCTCGGATAGCGGCTGAATCCAATGAGGGTTTTTTAGTCGAGAGAAGAAATGCTGACGGTCGGTTTGTCTCTCGATCAGACTCAATGCTCTATCTACTGTCCGCTCGATAGATTCTCGTGCCTTCTTACTTATTAGTTTGTTCCAAAATTTCATCCAAGGTCCTCATTCGGCTGTATTCGCTTATTGCAGCAATGTGGAGGAACTCTTCCAGCACGTTGAAACAATCTTCCAACTTGGACACATCGTCTGCGGAATAGGTGCCCTCGCGCAGGTGATTGTGTTTCTCGAAAAACTTCTTTATTACCTTCCACTGTCTTAAACTCGGTATCCTGTCTTTTTCGGGGTAGCCTAAAAAAATGTTAAAATACAGGTCGTCGGCCCGGTGACTTCTAGTGTTTCCTTCTTGATGTGCTTTTATCAAACTATTGATCATCTCGCAAACATGGTAAGGTATCAAATGTCCCTCATCGTCTTTGGAGTGTACGACAAGTCCTTGCCCGCGCCATTCATCTTTCCAGTATCCTTGCAACTCATTCACCATATCGAAATATGGAGTTCTGGAAGAAGTAATTCCGACGACAGTTCTGGCTAGTAAGTTCATAATGTCTCTACCGGTGTGCGATACAAAACTAACACACCCCGGTGATCTTTTCCTCAACAGGTATATAGCACCTTCGAAGGCTTCTGCATACACAGGTAGTTGAAGTTTATGTTTCAACCACTCAACAATAGTCAGTTGTCTTTCTGAAAGCATTACAACCCCATACGATACTTGATGTCGTAATTGATGATGAAATCCAATTCATCTTCGGTAAAACCGTAGTGCTCGGCTAACACCCGGTCGATTTCATCAACGATCGATTTTGAGGGCTTCTGATTAAACTCGTCGTAGATGACCTTCCCGGTCGTTTGGTACAGCGTTTCCTTGCGTGTCTTATGCTGATTGAAGTTTTCCATTAGTTGGTCAGTTAGCTTGGCGAGACGAGTTTTCATGTCCTTCGGCATCCGATCAAGCCCAAGGGGAAAATACTCGACTTCCCGAAGATTCAAGTGTCGACAGTCTGACATAATCAAGAACCACCAATAGAACAGCGAACTGTTGAGGGCCGATACTGTCGCTGCAGCATTCAATTTCTCATCGAGGATGAGCGTCTTTACCTGAGTAGAAATCTGCTCACCGCCCCGATCGTTCCAAAAAAAAGGAGCGAAATTCATGAAGCGAATCCAATATCGAGGTGAATTATGAAAATAGATGGTCGGTCCTACTGTTCTACGGAGTTCTAAAGCTACAGAGGTGTTATGAGACTGATCCAGTTTATCCAGCAGTTTCATTTCCATTTGCGACTGAACTTTGGGCACTGAACTTGGAACGATTACGACTTTTGTATTGACGTACTGTAGGGTTAACAACATGGAGGAGCGAAACGATTCGTGCCAGCGATGATAACGCGAGGAATAGATATAGTTCGATGTTTCGTCTACAACCGTCAGATAGATGGCCAGTCGCTGGTCTACGCCCGTGAATAACTTTCCAGGCCGAATATCATAGGTGGATATCCACGTTGTTTTACGTTCAATCAAAAGTCTCTGAACCACGTCCATACGGTCTGTACAAATCGCGGAATGCGGAACGATCATACCGCTCCATCCGTTAGTTGCGGTAAGTGCTGCGTTGCGTTCGACTACATAAGCATAGAGGTTGCCGCAGGATTCCGTGGAGTATCCTCTGACGGTATAGTCCGACTTTACCTTGCTGTATTCCACGTAAGGCGGATTCCCAATTGTCACGTCAAACCCACCCCTCTGCATGATTCCGTAAAACTCGACGAACCAGTGAAAGGGCTGATGGCTTTCTCTCCACTGTTCGTAAGCCAACGTGTCGTCGTTTTTTACGCCGTATTCGTCTGCCATATAGCCGTCTAATTCCACTCGAAGTTCGTCCAAACATCCCCGTAGGACAGTTTTCGCGTGGGCAACGCCACCTACATCGATTTCGTGCTGTGTCTGCATGCTTTGGAACTGTCGAAAAGCTTGATCGGCGATACCGGCTCGCGCTTCGATCTTAGGAAGTTCCGACAGTTTAAACAAATCGCCGCCAAGCGCCTTCCGCACCTCATCCAGCGATGCAAAACCAACAAGCGTATTGCCCGCTCGAACGTTGAAGTCGATGTCAGGCAAGGGCTCGATCTGTTCGTAGGTTTCCAGTTGGGCGACGAGTTTCAGGAAGAGCCGCAACTTGCAGATTTCCACGGCTTCTTCCATGATGTCCACGCCATAGAGATTGTCGATGATGATGGACTTAAGTATGAAGTAGGTTTCGTTCTCGTGGCTGGTCACCTCGTTGAGCACTTTGCGGAAGTCGTTGAGGCTTTCCGGGTGGTGTTTTCGTGTAGAGACTTTCTGGTCTTCGAGGAACTGTCGCATCGCGTTCAGACAGGCCGAGTATATGGGCTCCAGAATATTGAGCGCAGCGAACAAGAAGGCTCCGGACCCGCAGGTCGGATCGAGGACCGATATGCTGGTGACGGCCTTCCAAAATGCGCGGACCAACTCCGGCCCTTCGCTTTTGCTGATCACGTCCTGTGCAAATTGCTCTATGTTCAGATTGTAGGTGATGAGGTCGTTGATGGCAGTGACTTCACCGCTCGCGAGTTTGGCGTAGTTTTCCTCGTAACGCTCGCGACGGACGACATGCTCGCGCCAGGTCTCAGTTGGAAGGGCGTAATCGGCAGGGGCAGCCTCATTCCAGTTGTGCCGCTTGGACACGTCTTGCAGACCAGCGGCAATTTCCGGTGGCAATGGACGTCTCTCATCTAACGACTTACCGTCATGGACGTCATACGTAATGCCGTGACGTACCGACTCGTAGAAGTACTTGTCAGGATCGTCTTGTAGCAAGCGCCATACGCCGCCACCAGGCACGAATGCGATGGGGCAGTGTATCTTTGCTTCATCGAAGAGATAGGGCAGTATGGTATTGCGGCTGATGTACCCGGTGATGTCCTCCTTGGTGTAATAGGCGCCCATCTGTTTCTGGTTGATGTACCGCTCGAAGATGTATCCGAGCACGTCGGGGTTGATCTCGTTGTCGTTATGCAGGGGGCGGTCGTCTAGGTGCCACTGATAGGCGTCAAAGAAATCAAATATGCGCTTGAAGGCTTCATCGGGGATCTCGATTTGCGGGTTGTCTCGTTCCAGGTCATGCACGTCGAAGAGACCGCCATTGAGATACGGGACGTTGCCGATCAACTCCGTAGTCTCCGCTGACCGATCCGCTTCGGGTTGGCCAAGGCCTTTATGGAAGAGACGCATGAGAAACAGTCGATAGAAGCCGTGGAATTTATCCTCCCCTTCTGCTTCTTGAACCACGCTTAGTTTGTTTCGGAGATAGTCGGGATCGCCGTCGAGGAATCCACGCTTCTGGATGAAGTAGATGAACATCATCCGATTCAGCATGATTGAGGCGTACCACTCGCGGTCGGCCATCTCCAGGATGCCTTCGATGAATCCCAGGAAAGCCTGATGTTCGGTCTTAAATCGATCGTAGAATCTTTTAGTTACACTCTCCACGTCAAACGCTGCACGAACACGACCCGATACATCGACAATGGACAGATCTTCTTCCTCTTCAATACTGAAAACTAGACGCTCCAATTTCTGGATCAATGCTTCGCCTGATTGTTCTCGATTGTAGAGATGTGACCGGGATTGGTCCGGTTGCCCTGGCTCGCGTTTCACCCACTGCCAGCGCTGCGTGGAATGGTCGTGAGGTGTGTAGACGATGATATGTTCGCGTACGGCCTTAGTTACCTGCTTCTCGATCTTCTGACGAGTGGGATAGTCGGGTAATTCGACCTCTGACGATGCCACTTGCTGATATGCGACCATTCCACGCTTATGCGCTATGGCATCGAGACGATACTCACGGTCATCTATCGATACCTCGAGGTTCTCTCCACCGTGATCCCAGCCTAGATCCTCAATGAAGAGTGGCTGTAATTCGAATTCCACAAGACGTTCTCGAACCTGATCTCTGTTTATTGGGGTAGGCATTGATCTATCCAGAAACGCATGTTACGTGAATAGTCATGCAATCACGTCGAATATATCGTCGTGATTGCATCGTTTGGAGTCATACCTTACAACTTTTTAAATGTAGCACAATTTCGATAAGTATACGATTGCTGAAACACAAAATGTTATTGACAATAAAAGAATCAATCCGTATTCTCTAACAAGTATATTCTACTTACCGTAATTCACATTATATGAGAAATAATGATGATAAATACTAGTATCAGTGACAGACGATCATACCCGATTGGAAGACAAAGGCTTTCAACGGTATTACAAGACGCGAACGAAGTCATCGAAACCGACGATGTGGTCAAGACGCTATCGGTAACACGAATCGAAGCCTCGAAGCTATTATCCAGATGGACCGGTCAAGGTTGGTTGCGGCGCGTAGGGCGTGGGACGTACGTAGCCGTTCCTTTGGGTTTACTTGGCAGTCGCTATGTTTTGGACGATCACTGGGTACTTGTGCCATCACTTTATGGATCATCCTACATTGGAGGATGGACCGCAGCGGAGTACTGGGACCTGACGGAACAATTGTTTAACGACACAGTCGTGATGACGTCGATTCCTGTTCGACAAAAGCAGCAGATTCGACACGGAGCGCGGTTTCTGGTGTTTCATACTCACCAGCGCAAGGTGTTCGGCACTAAGACGGTCTGGCGAGGTTGCACTAGAGTGCCTCTCTCGGATATTCACCGTACCATTATAGACATGCTGGATAATCCAAAGCTGGGTGGTGGCATACAGCATGTGTCAGATTGCCTGGGTGAATACTTGAAAAAGCCCGAACGGAGTGATGAATCGCTGAAGGAGTATGCTAAAAGAATAGGCAACGGAGCAGTACTGAAGCGCTTGGGCTTCTTGATGGAAAGACTTTCCGGTCCATCAAAACTATCGAAATGGTGTCAAGAACGAATGACCACGGGTAACGCAAGGATTGATTCCGCACTCAATTGTACGCGCCTAGTAACTAAATGGCGTTTGTGGGTTCCCCCGAATTGGTAGGTAAAACAAACTGCTATGATTGACAGACGAGAGCAAGACTCGATGCGGCGGACAGATCTAGGGAGGGTTCCAAGACTGTCGAGAATAACCAAGTTCTATGGGTTAGTGGACCAAATCAGTTGGAAAGAAGCCACGAAGTAGACTGAGCCTACGTTTCTCTATAACAAGCCGTGAATGTTGACTTCGCTTTGAACCTAAAGTCCAGCAGGCGTAGATTTCCACTTGCCTTCAGGTAGAAGTTGCTGAAAATCCTGGCTTGGGCGATTGATTAACTTCTGCGGGTCCACCTCCGCAAATACCACCGACGCTTGGGATTGCCCCCGTAAGTTAAACACTTCTCGCTTATAGGAACTTTTAAACGGCATATGAAAAGAGGTTCCTCCATAGTGTCCGTTATTTACAACAACAACGCCTTGAAACATGTGGTAGTTAAGTGCTTCAGCCATTCTATCGAATGTTCCAACATCTTTGTTTAAGGCGCAGATAAAGTAAAGATCACTTCGTGTACGTAGTTCTGCTGAGAGCGAAATGTCTGTCGCGTCGTAGCAAATAGATGCAGTAAGGCGTAATGGAGGTTTAGCATCCGCGTCCTTACACCACTGGTAATTAATCACCCACTGTACTGGTCGAAATCCCTCGGGTGCTGGGTTGAGGCTCAATTCGTGCTGAGTTAAATACGCCTTTCCTTGTTCAATTCGTTTGATTTGTAGTCCTCTAGAGTTGCTCCAATCGGGAATCAACCACATAGCACTGTTGATCAGTGGAGAATCTGCATACGGTGTATGGTGATGGTAAACCAGTCCTACCAATGCTATACAACGGTACTGTCTCACAAAGGGTGTTATTAGTGTATCTACGTCTTGAGGGTGAATCGAAAGTTCGGGGAAAACAACCAGATCGATACTTCCTCGGTCGGAATGGCTCCGGTGGGACTCCCTTACCCGTAACTGTTGAGCGAGACCGGACATAATTGCTGCGACATGTGACCTGCATTCCGACCGAATCTCTTTTACATTTAGTTCTGGCTGTTTCTCATATTCCTTAAAATGGTTCATATTGGGAATTACTGACTGAACAACGGCGATTCGAAGGGAGCGTTGATCACCACCTTGAGCAGGTTGATATGGCCACGGGGCTGTATGTTCGAGGAAAGTTGTCGAGTTAATCTGCCCCCTTACTTCCTTTAATTGAGCCAACCGGGTTGAGACATTATCGTGTAGTTCGTCTAATGAGGGTAGTGCACCTTCACCTGCACCAGAACCTGGCCACCTTAAGAGTTCGAAGAGTAGTTCTTCGGTAAACCATGAAATTGGTAACCATGGTGGGCCAAAAGCGTCACGCCCTTGGAATCCTGAGTATCTCTGTTGCTCCCAGTGAGAGATCGGTGTGGAGTACCTTGGTGTACTGGTTGAAGCACGTTTAGGTATATTGGTCAGGAAATCTGTCGAACCTCTTAGGGCAAATCGAAGGAGCAGGCCAATATTGAACCGTTTGCGATCACTGACGTTTTCGCACCAATCTGGTGGCATGAAGACTCCGACTACACTGCCCTTAGTTTGGCTTAACTCAAATGATCCGAGTTTTATTTTACCGAATTCGTATCCATTGGGTTGGGGTGATTCCAGCACGAACAAAATGTCGGAAGGGACAATTGGATCTTTGAACTGTCCTGGATTCTCTCCAAGTAGGAATTCGGCTAAAAGAAGTATGTTCTCTTCTTCATAAAACGGATTTGTATTCCATGATGTAACGTCGTTCAGTGTCAGTTCCACGTGAGGTTCATCTTCGAGTCCTAGAGACATATTTTCCATATCCGTAGAGGATTCGAAACCAAGGCGAATCGCCGACTGTTTAGACTTTTCTCCCGACTGATTGCCGACCACTTTCCATACGCTTTTCGCAACTGTTGGTGAGATTGAGTTTAGCTTTAAAAGGAACTCTGGCGAGACTCTGCTTAGATTCCGTAGAACCTTTGTTTGTTCGATACCAAATGCGGTGATAGCTTCAATTAGAAAAACCGAACGCTGCTCAAGGTTGTCTGGAAATAAACCACGAAGAAAGCTAACTTGCCCCCAGTAGTCCCTAAGTAGTTTCCCGCCTCTACGAGTGGATGTTGTTTCTACTGAATTACACTGATCTCGTGCAATGAGGTAGAGAAGTACCTGTTGCACAAGGAACCAAGGGAATCGTGCTATTGCCCGGGGTTTTATTTCGTAAGCCTTGACAATTTCGTTTGCTTCGTTAATGAGACGACTATGGAATCTGCCTATATTGACGGTGCGTGGAAGCGACTCGTTATCTGGCACAATCGCAGTTTCGGTTGCTCCTGCTCGAAATAACTCAGCCAGACAATATAGTCTAATCTCACGCCGATACCCTCGGATTTTGGATGATTCCCAACCTGGTCGTAGTAACTTAAGAACAGTATCGAGAAACTTATGGTCAGGGTAGAAATCGAGTGCGATACGAAGTAATCGAACGTGGCCAGGATTCTTAATCCACTCACTGACTAAGAGAGCCGCGAATGCCTTACCTTTTTCGTCCAGTTCTGATTTAGTGATGACTAGATTCAAGTTCGGTGTTTGATCGTCGAGTTCGTGCGTTGATGCTCTCTCCCTGGGGTACACTTCTTCAGGAAGCAATGGTCGCAGGGACCGAAATGTACGGCGCATTCTTCCCGCAGCAAACCGGGCCACGGTTTCATCCGGCATGTCGGGTACCCCAATTGGGAAATCATCTCCCTTTAACGTTTCCGGGTTGGAATAATGACGCTGTCTATAAAAAAAGCTTTCAATTGCGCTAATTAGTTCAGTTCCGTGGGTCGGATCGAAGGTGCCGGAGGACCTGGTTTGAATTCTTGATGCTTCGTCAGACTGCTTCACCAAGAACCGCAGTCGTTTACTCTCGATCAATGCCTCAGTCTTCTCCTTTGACAACTGAAGATCAGCGGCAGTCATTGATAACAAGTTCTTTAACGCCTCAAATACACATGCTTCCAAATCACCTTCGGTAATCGAGCCACTTTGGGGGAAGCTCAATACTAGACGTAAATCGTCCACATAATAGCAGACATCTTCAAGCCTCAGTCCGTCTTTTCCAAACTCCTGGCCAAGTTTAGATTTCATTGCTGAGTCGAATTCAATTAGCGCGATGTTCGCGAAGAACCCGCTCGCAACAAGACCCTGCGGTAGAGCAATCTGGTCGAATCCCTCTATTGAATGTAGATCAGCGTATTTGCTCGCTCGATCATAGTCGGACGGGTGCCAGTACCAATTTAGTACACGTTCAGCAAGTTTAAAAAACGGAGCCTCGTCTTCAAATCTTTGAAACCGTCGGAGCTTTTCGTGCAACACTGTTGGGCGTACACGATCATAGAACTTCGACAGATCTGAACGAACAACTCCAATGTCCAACTCCTGATTTCCCTCATTCCTCAGATTGCTTTCAACCACCTTAGGGCGTTCCAAGAACTGCCTGTAGTCCTGATAATATCCTCGGTATAATTTCGTGCTACCCCACCTGTGTCGAAGTCCGTTGTCCTGATCACAGAATAAGCGATGACCATAAGCAAGTACCTGTTTGCGGTTTTCTTCAGTCAGTCGTAGGCGGGGATCACCAAGTTCTGTCTCGACTCGGTCTGCTAAACACATTAGAATTGCCGTCGCTACTACTTGATCTTCAAGATCGACATGCGCGAGAGGACGTATAGGGTCTGAAACCTGCTTATTGGATGATCGAGTTCTTGGTCGTCGAATTGGTTCCCATTTCCCTTTGATAATATCCCAATTTTGGCTTTTAGGTGCCGGTACAAATCGTAGAGGCCTAGACTCCCATCGGTCTGGCATCTGAAGACGGGTTAGTATACCATTGAGGAAGGAAGGTACCCGAAGCGCCTGCATGTCTATCCCAAGAGTATCGGCGTACCAACTATGGTACCGAAGATATGAAGATGTCTTCTTCCAGGCTTGCATAAGGACGCACTCCATGCTTAGGTCCTTAAGGGTTGGCCTTAGATTTCGTTTCATCCGTAGGTCCGTTTAGGATCATGTAGCAATGACAACCGTTGACGACTGAAATTGTGCGTCAGACGGAATAGATTCGGTGTCAATTGCTGTGTTATGAAAAAACCACTTCCGAGACCATAAGGTATGGTCAAAATGTGTACCAGTCAGATGATATGGGAGAGGGATGCTGTCTTCGGACTACGCACGTAACGCACATCTGATAACAAGAACACAGGTTTTCACATAAAATGCTGTCGCTAAACCCACAAGGATAAGTTGGTCCAAACAGGTCTGTATATATCTAATGTTCGTTCTGTCGTATCAGCCCCATAGAGCAGATGATTCTTGGCTCCAGTTCTTCGTCATCTTCCTGCACTATACAGAGTCGGCCCTCGTCTCTGAGCGCAGTCACCAGTTCGGCCAGTACTTCGTCCGAAACACCGCTTCGTAGCTGCCTGTTCAACGTATTCACGGCGGTCTCTCGCAACGGATATCTGTAGATTTCGTCAATCGCTTTGTGTAAAGCGTCAGACTCGAACAAAGTACCCTGGATGCTATCGGCGTAGCTCTTAAGTCTTTCGTAGGTTCTAAACCTTGCGCCTGACGGTCGGCCCAACTGCCCGCCTACGCGTTTTTCCGACCTTTGTACATATTTCGCGGCCTGCGTCACGAGTTCGTGATGTTTATCGTGACGAACCAACGCTGGCGTATTCGGATCGCATTCGGCGGCCCGAAGGATCTCGAACTGACTCTCTGAGATACTCGCACCGTTCCTGTTTACCCACGTCAGGGCGTCGTTACCTTGACCAGTCCGCATATGAACAAGCACACCATCCGGTCGTTTCGGGCGTACGCAGTAGGATTTTGATGAATGAACACCCGAGGGAAGATCCTCGATGGTTTTCTTGAGCGACGAATCTGCATCGGTCGCATTGCGCCATATCTGGTACGCATACGAAGAAAGATCGACATCCGATTCGTCGTCATCGTCGAGAATACCAGATTTCTCATTGTAAAGGTCGACCACAGTTTTCGTATCCTCATCCTCGAAGAACGCTTCGTCTGTACCTACGACCTCGGCGTTTTCCTTCAGGCGTGTACGTACCCGCGATCTAAGTCTTATCAAGCGCTCAACACCCTCGACTGGGAGGAATGAATAACAGAGGATTTCCGCTGCCTTCTGGCCTATACGGTCTACTCGTCCTGCCCGTTGAATCAACCGTATGATAGCCCACGGTAGATCGTAGTTTACCACGATGGCGCAGTCCTGCAGATTCTGTCCTTCACTGAGCACATCGGTAGAGACAAGGACCCGCAACTCGCTGTGGTCGGTCGCAAACTGTTGTTTCTTGTTGCATACCGGGCTGAAACGCCACGCCAGAGCGGTCGGATCTGCTGAATCGCCAGTGACTGGGGAAGATTCAGAAACGCCGCGGACCTTGAGCTGGTTGTCTAGGTATTGCACCGTATCAGCAAATTGGGAAAAGACAAGGACCTTTTGATTCGGGTGTTTCCCCTTAAGGACCTCCTCCAGTGCATCGAGTTTTGCATCCTGATTCGGTTGCCATGGACCGGAGTTTTTAATGAGACTTGTCAGTATTTTAGTGTCAAATGCGAGAACTGTTTTAAGACCCGCGACGAACAAATGTGACGGCAACCACCGAAACCGGTTCTTGAATCGACCGGAGTAAAGCTGGTAAATCTCGCCTGCCCTTGTTCTTAAGTCTTCTTCGATCTCAAGCCCAGTCGCGTTGCTCGTATCCTCATTTACATCTTCTTCGTCCATATCGAAGATGTTGCCGGTCGCCGAATCTGAATCTTCGTCGTAAGACTGTGTGTCCAAGATTCCGGTATCCGTTGTCCCAATCGGTAACGGCAGTCCTTGTTCGATAGCGTGAAGAAACACGTAGTTGCGCAGAACATGACGTTCGACCGATAGCATGAAGGAATGACCACTACTCTCGAGACGTTTGAACAGGTTGGTTCGGCAGAATCCCATGAGTCTCTTGCCGGCGCGGGACAGATCCTCGATGATCTTCTTTTCTTCCTGTGAAGGTGCTACGGTCGGTTCCTCCGCGACGTAGTTCCCGAGACCATAGCGTGGAAGTTCAAGGCTGTTGATGGCATCGACCACATCGTCCGAAAATAATCGAGCATACTGGTCGTCTATCTCGAACTCGACCGTCCTGGGTATACGCGTTGGGAAATAGGATTTACTCCCGTCCTCGAAAGTAAGGTACTTACGGCCATCATTCTCGTCAGTGGCAGCGTAGTTGTCCTGGATGAAGCTGCGTGTTCTTCGAACGAGGTACAGTCTCATCAGTTCGCGCCAATCGTCCGCGAAGTTGGATTGTTCAAAGGCGGCCAGTGATCGAGCGGGAGCTTGATGCTGGCGTATGAATTCCGTTTCTCCGATTTCACGAAGCATGCGCTCCGGTGCTATCCCAAGATCTTCATGCTCCGGAACGAAGAGTCGTAGCTGGTTGGACAGATCGACGTACGTCTTATTGTAAGGGGTTGCCGACAGCAGGATACACTTACTCTCGTTTTCAGTTATGTATTCCCGAATGGCCCTGTAACGCCTGCCCTCCCGGTTTCTGAGATTGTGGCTTTCATCGATGATAACTACACGATATCGCCGCATTCCGGGCAGTTCGTTAATAGCGCGACTGATCGATAACACCCTGGCGCGCATTCGGAATTGCTCCCGGTAGTCTTCCCACATGGCCACCAGATTCTTGGGACAAATGATTAACGTTTCGTGGTCCTGGTCGTCCTCGAAAATCCGCGCCAGTGCCGTAGCCATGAGCGTCTTGCCCAATCCAACAACGTCTCCGATGATAACACCGCCGCGCTTATTCAGGTGATGCGCCGCGATCTTTACGGCTGCCGTTTGAAATTCCAGCAGCTTATTTCCGAAATCGCGGGGAATGCGGAATTCAGCGAGTCCCGCCCTGGCTTCCTGCGAAAGGTGGTAAGCCATCTTGAGGTAGATTTGGTAGGGCGGTATCAGTTCTTCTCTTGCCCAACTTGCCTCGATGATTTCAACTAGCTCTTTGGAAATATCGATGCACCAGCGATCATCCCAGCGTGCTTCGAACCAGGCGGCCAGTTTGTTACAAGCGTCTTGATCCAACACATCTATATTTAGTTCTCCTTGTTTAGAGAGACCGGAAAGGGTAAGGTTGCTGCTTCCCAGATATCCGACAGTCGGTGTTACGGGATCCGGTCGAAACAACAAGTAGAGTTTTGCGTGCAGCGTGTGTCTGAGGAACAACTTAACGACGACTTTCTTTTCCTTTATCTGTTTGGCTAGCCTTCGTAGTCCCTGTTCATCCGCGTTGCTTGGTGCCCCCGTGGCTAATTGATCTTTGAACTCTTCGGCAAGTTGTTTTTTTAGTTGAAGAGCCTTCTGGGTGTCCAATGCCGATTGGCTTTCGACCAGGCTGCTTGCCGCCCGAAATTCATCGTGGGGTAGTTGGTGCATTCCCACCAGCAAACGGCAGCAGTGACCTTCTCCACCACTCCATTTCTCAACGTATTGGTCGATGGATCTCCAGCCACGCAAGTTAAGGTATCCCACGCAGAAGTCTGCACGGTCAGACAATTTCATGGTTTGTGCAAGTGCCGGCAGAAGGGACTTTTCTATGTTATCGAAAATCTGTGGCAATTCGGTATTCCCGGAAGGATATTATAAGAAATTACGAAACCTAGTACTCCCACCCGCACAACCCCGGCACGGGCAGGCGCAGGGTGCGATCCAGCGCGGACAGCAGTTCGGGGGGACCGTCGAGGTCGTCGGTGACGGCCAGACCGGTGGCGGGACGGACACCGAGCCACATGCGGGTAAAGGCGCCCACGGAGGCGGTCAGCGTGGGCAGGGCGGGATCGGCGCCGGGTCCGGCGCTGGATTCCAGGCCGAGCGTAACAACGTACTCGCCGCTCAGTCCGCGCCAGGGCGCATCCCCGTCCAGGTACTTCTCGATCGGGTCGGTCAGCACGAGATTGAACCGCGCCGTCGGCCCGTCCAGGCGGGTCTTGGCCATGCAGGCTTCCAGGTCGCAGATCCGGGCCTGCCAGTAGCCATCACCCCGGATCAGGGTGTTGAAGGATCCCTTTTCGGACACCATCCTGGCACGGAAGGGCTGTTTGATCAGGTCCTGGAGTTGCACGTCGGGGGGTTCGACCATCTGGAAGAGCCGGATCTGGTCGCCGAGGGATCTCATGAGCGCGAGCAGTTCCAGGAACTGGTCGTGGTCCTGGTAGGCCATCATGTAGACATAGCTGGGACCGTGTTCCTCGTGGTCGCTGGCCCAGAAGAAATGGGTCAGTTCGCCGCCGGGACCATCGCAATACCCCAGGAGGAAGGATTTCTCCGCATGGTTCAGCTCGACCTGCAGCAACTCCGCGGGATATAACCTGCAGCCGCCGTGCGTCAGTCTTCGGTTAATCATGGCGGCATGGATCATCTTCCAGTCGTCGGCCTTCAGGCGCCTGGGAACCCGGAACGGACGGTCTATCGTGAGGTCGGCGGGATCGAAGCGTACCCTGTGTCCGTAGGGACCCGTACCGAACCCCATCAGGTCGTAGAATCCCTGTTCGAACATGGTCAGCGTGCAGATCTCCACGCCGTTCGCCGCGTCCTGGGCGATGCGGTGCGCGGTGACCCGCTGGGCGAGGCGCTGTTTCCGGGCGATCCGACTGGTCGTCACACCCACGATGGCGGACATGGTGAGGTCTTCTTCAAGGTACCGGAACGTACCGTCGGTCGAAGAGGCCTGGCACTCCGCCTCACCGTTCACTTCAGCCACGTCGGTCCGGGCTTTCTCCATGAACTGAGGCGCCCACTTGGCCTGTTCGTCGCTTGTGATCCAGTGGACTTCCCGCCAGACCCGGATAATCGCGTCCTGGTCGCGTTCGGCGTCATAGGGCCGGATGATCGCCATTGCTGTTCCTTCTACTCCTCGCCCCGGGCTACTCCTCACCCCGGGCTACTCCTCGCCCCGGGCTACTCCTCACCCCGGGCTACTCCTCGCCCCGCAGCATCCGGTGCAGGGTCTCGTTGTCCGGCGCGTCCTTGAAGACGTTCCACTCGAGGTAGTATCCTTCGGGGTCATAGGCGACGAAGGCGCGGTACCTGTCCGTTTCCTCGACCTTCTCCGACCGCATCTCGAAGGAACCGTGGTTGCTGACGTAGGCGTACCAGTCGTCGATGCGGTCCGTCCAGAAGGACATGGTGACGGCCTTCGTCTCCGTGAAGTTGTGCATGCCGCGTGTTTCGTCCACGAGGCCCATGTAGCCCGAGGGCGATATGCGGTAGATCTTGGTCCATCCCTGGTCCACGATCAGGTCGAAGCCCATGACCTCTTCGTAGAAGGCCTGGATCGCGGGCATGTCCTTGTAGTAGAACCACACCACGGTCGCCTTGAATCCCAGTCCCGGAGGCACGTCGGACGCCCCTTCGGCGGGATAGATGGTCTCGGTCTCGTTCAGCACCGGGGTCAGCAACTCGTTCTCGGGGTGATCGTTGAACCGCTCGAACTCCAGGAGATAGCCCTCCGGGTCGATGGCCACGAAGCCGTGATGGGGACGCCCCTCGACCGGGTTGTACGGGAAGCGCATCTCCACGTCCAGGTCCTTCATGTAGTCCCACCACTCGTCGAGCTGGTCCGTGATGAGGGCGATGGCGACGGTCTTGGGATCGCTGGCGCTGTGCATGCCCATCTCTTCGTCGACGAGGGTGATGAAGGAACTCGGCCCCACGCGGAGGATCTTGGCGAACCCGTAATCGGCCGCTACGGCGAAGCCCAGGGTCCGGGTGTAGAACGTCGTCGCCGCTTCCACGTCGGCGTAGTACAGGAAAACGTTGCTGGCCGTCATGCCGTATTCGTTCATCGGATTCACGGGTGCGGACTCCTCTTCGGGCGGCGCGGGTGCTTCGGACGGATCGGATTGGCCGCACGCCGCGGTCATAAGCGCCGCGCAGGCCAGCGCGGTGGTGATCTGGCGAATCATGTTACCTCCTTGCCGGGGGTTACGGATCGGCCGGGAACATGCCGGGGTGATATGCGCAACCGCGTCCCATTGCGCGTCATTGCCGGGGTTTACGGGTCGGCCGGGGTGTACGAAGCTGCCGGGGTTTACGGATCGGGCGGGTACTGGCAGTTGTAATGGCAGACGCCGCAGGTAATGTCCAGGTCCTGCAGCGCCGAGTCGGCCTCGATGGCGGAACCGGTCTCGGCCGCGGCAATGAGCGTCTCGGCACGTATCTGGAAGTCGGAGGCGTAGAACCCGTATCTCGAGGAGTCATACCGCGGCGGCATCGTCGAAACCACTTCCATGATTTCCTTGAGACTGGTCACGTCGGCCCCGATCGTCCCCAGCGAACCTTCCTCAACCGCCCTGGCGATGCCTTCGCAGAGCCGGGCGATCTCTCTCATGTGCTCCTGGCGGGCCTCCGTATTGGGATCGGGCGCTTCGACTTCGGCCGGTTCGGCTCCATGGCCCTGGCTTTCGCCGCCGTCTTCGCCGCCGCAACCCGCCACGGCCCATCCCGCGATCAGGAAGCAGGCCAGCGCGGACGTCATGATCCGATTGAAAGGACGTTTCATGAGTGTTCCTCTTGTGGGGTCTCGTATGGAGACGGGGAGTATTGCCCGATTGTTTCCGCCGAAAACCGAGGCGTTAATATCCGTAAACAATGGCGCGTTCAGTCCGGAACCGGCTGAACAGAGCCGGCTGAACAGACCGCTCGTTCCGCCCGCGGACGCGCAGGCGTTTCTTTTTCGACATGGTAACCCGAACCGATGAATTGTCAACCTGTTTCGATGGATAAAGGAAGCGGTGTGACGCAGAAAGGAAGGCTACTGGAATATGCCAAAATGGCAGTTTGGGGCGCCGAGACTGCCAATTTGGCATATTGCAGTGGAGGCTTATCCTGCCGGCAGTCAGAAATCCCCCGGGAATCGTCGTGCCGGCGCCCCGATTTCGTCCCACACGGGCCCGAAATCGTCCCACACGGGCCCGGAATCGCCTTACACGGGCCCGGAATCGCCTCACACCGGCCCGGAATCGCCGTGGCATGATGTTTGCGCCTTCCATCTATACATTGCGGCACGAACTTTCGGACCAATTGAAGCGTACAGGCCGGTTCGTGCGTATAAAGAGGGTAAGCAGCCACGAGGGCGGCCGGTCGTCCGCCGACTTGGCGCACCACAGGGTGGTACGTGCAACCGGCCGACCGTCTCCCGTACGGCCGGTCGTCTCTCGAAGCAGCTGTAAAGCAAGGACAGGGAAAGCGAGGTACAAGCATGGCCGAGGTCAAGGCACTCCAGGAAATCCAGACGAACCTGAAGGAAGACGCGGTGATCGAGTCCATCGCCGTGCTGCCCGTGCGCAACCTGGTCGTCTATCCCCACATGGCCGCCGCGCTGGTGGCCGACCGGCCGGGTTCCGTCAAGGCGCTGGACGAAGCGCTGCAGCAAGACAAGATGGTCCTGATCCTGGCGCAGCGGGACCCGGAGACGGACCGGCCGACGCCGGACGATCTCTACAAGTTCGGAACGCTGGTCCGGATCTACAAGACGATGAAACTGCCGGAAGACAGCCTCCACGCCGTCGTGCACGGGGTCTCGCGCGCCCGGGTGCTGGAAGTGATCGAAACCGAGCCGGTCATGCGTGCCCGGGTGGAGCTTCAGGCCGAACGGAAGAACGAGTCCATGGAAGGCAAGGCCCTGGCCCACAACCTGGCGGAGCAGTTTCAACGCCTGATCGAACTGGTCCCGACCATGT
Source organism: Gemmatimonadota bacterium (assembly GCA_026705925.1). Taxonomy (GTDB): domain Bacteria; phylum JAAXHH01; class JAAXHH01; order JAAXHH01; family JAAXHH01; genus JAAXHH01. The sequence goes on along the minus strand of JAPOZT010000011.1, from coordinate 362,939 downwards.
CCGAGGAGTTACGGATTCCCCTGCTCAACCTGGAGGACCAGCCCTCCAAGATGGCGGATTTCATCGCCTTCAACCTGAAGATCTCTCTCGAAGACCAGCAGGCCATGCTGGAATTGAGCGACGTCAAGGACCGGCTGAAGGCGCTGACCTTCCTGATCGCCCACGAAATCGAGGTGGCGGAGACGGGCAGCCGCATCCAGTCCCAGGTCGAGGACAAGATGGGCAAGGCCCAGCGCGAGTACTATCTCCGCGAGCAGATGAAGGCCATCCGGCGGGAACTCGGCGAAGACGGCGAAGGTCAGGGCGAGGACCTGTCCGATCTGCGCGAGAAGATCGATGAGGCGGGCCTGCCGGATCTGGCCCGGGTAGAGGCGGAGCGCGAGCTCCAGCGCCTGGAGCGTATCCCGTCCATCTCTCCCGAGTATTCGACGCTGCGGACCTACCTCGAGTGGCTGTCGGAACTGCCCTGGTCGGTCTCGTCGGAGGATCAGCTGGGCATCGAGCGCGCCAGGGAGATCCTGGACGAAGACCACTACGGCCTCGAGAAGATCAAGGACCGCATCCTCGAACACCTGGCCGTGCGCAGCCTGAAGCCGGACCTGAAAGGTTCCATCCTGTGCTTCGTCGGACCGCCGGGGGTAGGCAAGACCTCGCTGGGCAAATCCATCGCCCGCGCCCTGGGCCGCCGGTTCGTGCGCATTTCGCTGGGCGGCGTGCATGACGAGGCGGAGATCAGGGGGCACCGCAGGACCTACATCGGCGCGCTGCCCGGCCGCATCATCCAGAGCATCCGCAAGGCGGGCACCAACAACCCGGTCTTCATGCTGGACGAAATCGACAAGCTCGGACGGGACTTCCGGGGAGATCCGTCCTCGGCGCTCCTCGAAGTGCTCGACCCGGAGCAGAACGACACCTTCACCGACCACTACATCGATCTGCCCTTCGACCTGTCCAACGTCATGTTCGTGACTACGGCCAACATGCTGGCCGGCATACCGGAGCCGCTGCGCGACCGCATGGAGGTCATCGAGCTTTCGGGATACACGGAAGAGGAGAAGATCGAGATTGCCCGGCGCTACCTCGTCCCGCGGGAACTGGAGACGCACGGGCTGTCCACCGAGGACGTGGTCTTCGACGACCGGGCGATCGGCCGGATCATTGCCGACTACACCCGGGAGGCGGGCCTGCGCAACCTGGAACGCAAGATCCGTACGGTAGCCCGCAAGTCGGCCCGATCGGTCGCCGAAGGAAAGACGCCCCCGTTCCCGGTTTCCGAAGACGACCTTCACCGGTACCTGGGGCCGCCGGAGTACTTCTCCGAGACCGCGGAGCGCACCGGCGAACCCGGCGTGGCCATCGGCCTGGCCTGGACCCCTGCCGGCGGCGAAATCATGTTCGTCGAAGCCAGCAAGATGTCCGGCGGAAAGGGCCTGACGCTCACGGGCCAGCTGGGCGACGTGATGAAGGAATCCGCCCGGGCCGCGCTCACGTACGTACGGTCGCACGCCGCGGACTGGCAGATCGACCCGGCGTTCTTCGGCGCGCACGACATCCACATCCATCTGCCCGTGGGCGCCATTCCCAAGGACGGGCCGTCCGCCGGCGTGGCGCTCGTGACGGTGCTCACCTCCCTGTTCACCGGCCGCCCCGTACGGAACGACCTGGCCATGACCGGCGAGGTCACCCTCCGCGGGAAGGTCATGCCCGTCGGCGGCATCAAGGAGAAGGTCCTCGGGGCGATGCGGGCCGGCATCACCACCATCATCCTGCCCCGCCGGAACGAGAAGGACCTGGACGACGTGCCCGCGGCCGTAAAGGAGAAGCTCGGCTTCTGCCTGGTCGACCACATCGACCAGGTCCTGGAACTGGCGCTCATGGACAAGCCCGTCGAATCTGAGCCCGTCAACGATGAACCGATCGACGATGAGCCCGTCGACGCACCGGAAAACGTCGAAGCGTGGGCGGAGAGCCTGGAAGGCGGCGTTGCGGTTGCGCCCCGCGACGCGAATCTGAACTGAGCAGCGGTACAGGGCGAAGTGTAAACGATTGACGCCGGGCTGCGCGCCCGGTATTATGCATAGTTGGATCAAGTTGGATTCAGCCATTTAAGAAGGGGAGATCGAGCATGAAGGAGAAAAGGAAGTTCGGCGGCCTGGCAGCCGCGGTGCTGCTTGTTACGGGCATGGTGCTCGGAGCACTGTTCATTTCCAACTGGGACGCATCCGTCGCCGAACGGGATGAATACCGGTCGATCACGCCGATCGTCGCGGCGGACCAGCGATCGCTCGAGGATTTCAGTGAGACCTTTGCCACCATAGCCGAGCGGGTAAAGCCTGCTGTGGTGCTCATAAAAAGCGAGCGAGTGGTCAGACAGACACAGCAACGGTTCTGGCGCCCCTTCGAGGAGTTCTTCGGCGGCAGGCAACCGCCCGATGCCCAACCCCGTCCTTTCCGGGGCGTGGGTTCCGGGGTCATCGTGTCGGAGAACGGCTACATCCTGACGAACAATCACGTGGTGGAAGACGCGGACGAGTTGGAGGTCCAGCTGTCGGACGAGCGCGTGGCGAAGGCCGAAATCATCGGGCTGGATCCCAGGACGGACCTGGCCGTCATCAAAGTCGATTTCGATGATCTTCCCGTGCTGCCCTTCGGCGATTCCGACAAGTTGCGCGTGGGTGAATGGGTCATGGCCGTAGGCAATCCCTTCGGGCTGAACCACACCGTCACGGCAGGGATCGTCAGCGCCAAGGGCAGGGGCGGAGTGCTGGCCCAGAACTCTTATGAGAATTTCATCCAGACGGACGCGGCCATCAACCCCGGGAACAGCGGCGGCGCTCTGGTCGACCTGGAAGGAAACCTCATGGGCATCAACACGGCCATATCGACCCGGACCGGCGGATACCAGGGTGTCGGGTTCGCGGTTCCGGCGAACATGGCCCGGAATATCATGACCCGGCTGGTCGAAGACGGACGTGTTACGCGCGGTTACCTTGGTGTTATGATCAGAAACCTCGATGAGGTCGTGGCGGAGTCTATGGGGCTTGAAAACTCGGACGGGGTGCTCATCGAAGGTATCACGGACGACGGTCCGGCGAGAGATTCCGATCTCCAGCAGGAGGACGTGGTCGTTGCCCTGAACGGAAAGGAAGTGGAGGGTACGGACGACCTGCGCAACAGGATCGCCGATATGGCACCGGGTACGGTAGTGGAACTCGATGTGATGCGTGACGGTGAACCCGTGACGGTCGCGATCGAACTGGGCGAATTGCCCGACGGAGATCCCACGCGTACCGCGTCGAGAGAGGAACCAAGGGAAAGAAGCCCCGCGAGCAACCTTGGCATCGATGTCATGGATATTACCCGGGAATGGAGTCGTTTCTACGAACAGGGTTCCGGCGTGGTGATTGCTGTCGTGCGTTCGGGCAGCGTGGCCGAGGACCGGGGACTCCAGCGGGGCGACCTGATCCGCGAGGTGAACGGCGAAGCTGTGACCAGTGTAATGGAATTCCTCGGAATCGTCCGGCAGTTCGAAGCCGGACAGGCCATCCGTTTCAGGATACAGCGGGGCGACGCACAATTCCTTGTGGGGCTGCGGATTCCCGCAGAATAACATTTAGTACGTACGCGAGACACTGAAGCCGCGTCCGGCACACCACCGCGTCCGACACACCACCGCGCGTCCGGCGCAGCGTCACATCTTCAGGCGATATCGGGTATCCCACATCGACCGAACATTGTTGAACTCATCAGAAAACGCGGAGCGCCTTCCGCGTTTTCTTCATAATGGGCCATTCGGCCTAAAAGTATCGGGTACCTGCATCGATACGGCCGGGGAACGTACTTCCAGATGAATGCACCCGTCGCGCTGGTCATCCTGGACGGTTGGGGCATCGCCCCCCGAGGCGATGCCAACGCCGTTCTGCTGGCGGAGACGCCGAATTTCGACAGGCTGTGGCAGCAGTATCCCCATACCATGCTGAGCGCATCGGGAGAGGACGTCGGTCTTCCGCCCGGGATCATGGGCAACTCGGAAGTCGGCCACCTCAACCTGGGCGCCGGGCGGGTAGTGCGCCAGGAAGTCAGCCGGATCAACGAGGCCATCGACGATGGCTCATTCTACGAGAACGCCGCACTCGTCGAAATCATGGAACGGCTTCGGGGAACGGGCGGCCGGCTGCATCTGATGGGACTCACCTCGGACGGACTGGTCCACAGCGCCGAGAAGCACTACCTGGCGATACTCGAAATGGCCCGGCGCCGGGGCCTGACCGGCGATCGCGTCCTGGTACACGCCATCCTGGACGGCCGCGATACGGCGCCCCGGAGCGCGCCGGCCTATCTCGAGACGCTGCAGGTGGCCATCGAACGGCTCGGCGTAGGCCGCATCGCCACCGTGACCGGGCGATACTACCCCATGGATCGGGACAACCGGTGGGAGCGGTTGCGCAGGGCCTACGAGCTTTTTACCGGAGGAAAAGGGTACCGGGCCGGCACCGCGGCGGAAGCCGTTCAGGCGGCGTATGATCGAGGCGAAACGGACGAGTTCGTATCGCCCACCGTGATCGCGCCGGCAGCGGACGGCCCGGCCGGTTTAATCACCGACGGCGACGCGGTGATCGTCTTCAATTTCCGGGCCGACCGGGGGCGCCAGATCGTCCGGGCCTTCATCGAAAAGGATTTCGACGGATTCGACCGCGGGGCCGTGCCGGACGTGCACATCGCCACCATGACGCCCTACGATGCGCGTTTCGATGTGCCCTGCGCATTTCGTCCGCCGGAACGCATGCGCGAAATCCTGGGTGAAACGATCAGCCTGGCCGGCCGGCGCCAGCTGCGCGTGGCGGAAACGGAAAAGTACCCACACGTCACCTATTTCTTCAATGGCGGCGATGAGCGGCCCTTCGATGGCGAGGACCGGATCCTGGTCCCCTCTCCGCGGGACGTGGCCACCTACGACGAGAAGCCCGAAATGAGCGCGCCCGAGGTCGCGGCCCGGGTGGCCGATGCCGTGCGCGGCGGGGAATACGACTTCGTGCTGGTGAATTTCGCCAATCCGGATATGGTGGGGCACACGGGTTCGCTCCCGGCGGCGGTCTCGGCCGTGGAGACGGTCGACCGGTGCCTGGGAGAGGTGATGGACGCGGTCCGGTCGGCCGGCGGCGGGGCGATCGTGACGGCGGACCACGGCAACGCGGAAATGATGGTCGACCCCGCCTCCTCCGCGCCTCATACGGCGCACACGACGAATCCCGTGCCGCTAATTCTCGTAGACGACAAGCGAGAACATAGACCGCTGCGCACCGGCGGACGGCTGGCGGACGTGGCGCCGACCGTGCTGTCCATGATGGGCATTTCCTGTCCGGTATCGATGACGGGCACGGATCTTGCGGTGCTGGACGATCCGGCCGAACCTGTCGATCACGCCAATCCGGATGATCGAGCCAATCCGGCCGGAAGCACGGAGCGGGCATGAAGCGCGACCTGGTCATAGGCGTCGACCTGGGCGGGACCAACGTCAACAGTGCCGTCGTGGATGAAGGCGGCCGTATAACCCACCGGGCCTGGCAGTCCATATCGGGCAGCCGTACCGCCGGAGAGGTGATCGACCGTCTGGTGGCCTGCGTCGAGACGACCATGGAATCCTGCGGTAGGGACCGCGTGGCGGGCGTGGGCGTGGGTACGCCCGGATTGATCCCGGAAGGTTCAGGCACCGTGGTCTACGCGCCGAACGTGCCGGAATGGGTCGATCTCCCGCTCCAGTCGCTGCTCCGGGAACGCCTGGGGCTTCCGGTGGCGATCGAGAACGACGCCAACGCGGCGGCCATCGGGGAGCACTGGGTCGGAGGCGCCGCCGGTTACGCCAACATCATATGCATCACCCTCGGGACGGGCGTCGGCGGCGCGATCATCATGAATCACGAAGTCTGGCGCGGCTCCAACGGCGCGGGCGGCGAGATCGGCCATATGACCGTCGTGGAGAACGGCAGAATGTGCGGCTGCGGCGCGCCGGGATGCCTCGAAGCCTATGCCTCGGCGACGGCCATCGCCGAACAGGCGCGGGAACTGCTGCGGGACGGGCGGACGAGCGTATTGTCGGAATTGGCCGGCGGCGACCCCGGACGCATCGATGCCGCCATGATCGCCGAGGCGGCCGACCGGGGCGATGAGACGGCGCGCGAGGTGATGCACCGGTCCGCCACGCTCCTGGGCACGGCCGTCTCCAGTCTCACCAATCTGCTGAATCCCGAACTGATCGTCATAGGCGGGGGCGTCATCAAGGCGGGCGATCTGATCTTCGGCCCCGTCCGCGCGGAGGTGGCGCGGCGCGCTTACAAGTGGTCCGCAGGCATCCTCGAAATCGTGCCTGCCAGACTCGGCGACGACGCCGGCATCATCGGTGCCGCGCGGCACTTCATGCTGACCCGTACCACGTAGCTTCAGTGAATTTGGATGTGTAATTCAGTTGTTCGTGTAAGGCAAAAAGGCGGGCTGAGACTACTCGTTGGCCTTGGACGAAACGCCGGACTGAACGATCTCCTTATGGGTCCGCAAGATCAGTTCCAGCGCGTTGACCACGGATTCCAATTGCTCCTGGTCCCACTTTCCGGCAACCCTCAGTGCCGCCTCCCGGGCGACCCGCCAGAAACGCTCCGTGGCTTTCTGTCCCTCTTCCGTCAATTCGCAGATGACCACTCTTCGGTCTTCTGGATCCTTGGTCCGGACCACCAGGCTTTTTTTCTCCAGGCGGTCTACGATCGATGTCGTGGCGGCCAGCGTGTTCTTCAGGTAGTAGGAGATCATCCCCATCCGCATGGAGCCCATCTGTTTCAGCATGACCAGGGTATTGAACTGGGAAATCGAGAGGTCCATCCCCTGCCATTCATGCAAACGGCCGCTGTACATGATCCGGTTGATTTCTTCCACGGAATTCAGGTAGCGGTCCGAGATATCCTGTCTGCGTTCATTCGCCAAATCGGTCACCTGGGGTTAAGCAAGCGGCTTGTAAGATAACTTTTCTGCGGGATCGAATGGTTCCGTTTCTCAAGCAACGATCCCGGTAATGGTCGACCCGGCCCGGAAGCGATTGTTGTATTCCTTCGTATCTAACGGGTCGAATCTGCGTCAGTTTCAGCCGGAAGCTCCGGTGTGGAGAATGCCCCGGGAAAAATCACACATTTCAACAAAACTTATTAGAAACTATCCAGCAAATTAACATTTGTCAAATCAAACTTTACTTAGGCTAAGTTTTTTCCATGTCCACTGGTTTGTGCTGCCACGATCAGGCGCTGCCGGCTGCTCGGCGAACTGGATACGGGCCGAAGGGTACACGACAGCGGATGGCGGCGACGATCACCGGTGGGAGGGTAGGATGGTGAACGTCAGCTGGTGAAAGCGCCGATTGTCAGACACCAGGTGGTGTAATGGTGGCGAACACCTTGGAGAGATCAAGGCCTTTGAATGAAGGGTGTTCGTCTGCCGACGATCGCCTTTGGAGGACAACATGCCGGCGAACGCAGGTGAGTGTTACGAAACGATCGATGCAGAATGCCATGCACCGATCGACGGAGTAGTGCGTATGCGTTGATTACGGGACGGAGAAGTACGGCGCCCCTGGCGGGGCCGGCGTTCCGGCGCGTGCGGGCACCCAGGTGCAGGATTGGCGTCCTGGCGAGGTTGGCGCCCTGGTGCTGACTATCGTCCCGGCCCGGCCGGGCTGGACCACTTCAAACCGGACTGCGGGACGCCTGATGCAGCTCCGGCTTTAAATCTTGTTGTACAGCCTGGCTTTGTTTGGTTCCGAAACGATGCAGACAGACCTTTCCTCGTCTGTGCTCCATAGCGATTCCAGCGACTCGACCACGGATTCGAATTGCTTGAAATCCCACTTTTCGGCCACCTTTTTCGCGCGAACCCTCGTGTGGTCAATGATACGCTGTGTAGCCTTCCTGCCATCATCGGTAAACTCGCAGATAACCACCCTGCGATCGCTCGGATCCGAACTTCGTTGCAGGTAACCCTTGCCAACCAGGTGGTCTACGATGATGGACATATGGGGCAGCTTGCTGCCCAGGTAATCCGCCAGGGCACCCATCCGTGTAGGGCCGTGGTGATACAACATCATCAGTGTGTTTGCCTGGTGCGCGTTCAGTCCGAGTTTCTTCAATTCGCCAATACGTTCATTGTGCATCAAACGACTCAGATGTTGTATCGCGCAGACAAACCGGTCGGTCAACTCTCCTCTGACACCTTCTCCCATTGCACCGTTCATTAGCGCCTTCCCCGAATACGTGGTTAACGTGCTGTATATACGGCCGGTGGTCCAATGTCTATAAGGTGACGATGACTCTGGTTCTGGAAGTGCGTCGGTCCAAAACCGCCCATTCTACCCGAGTATAACGGAAAAAGTGTGACCAGTGTGTGAACAATTGGCATTGGAAAAGGATAATTGTGCGAAAAATTACGAAATGATTGCGCGACGCCCCCTTCAACGGCATCCCGCACCGTTGAGGCCGAACAACGCATAACGATTCCTGCCGGCGTCCCACAAAAGCCCGGGAATACGGATCATTTGCGGTTTTCCTTGACATGGTAATGTACAATTGTACAATACCAGAAAGGAGGTTGCCGCATGAATATGGTCATCGATACATCGGCGATTATCGCATCCGTCATGCGGGGTCCCGAACGGGATGCCCTTGCCGAAGCGGCTTCGGGCCATGTCCTCATCGCGCCGGGATTCGTCCGGTGGGAAGTCTGCCAGGCCTTATCCGTCATGATTCGGCAGAAAGGTATAGACGTTGTGGAAGCGCGAAGAGGGATGGAGATCCTGGATAATATCCCTCTGCGTTACGTGGACGTGGACATGGTCCAGGTGCTTTCGATCGCGTCTCGAATGAAGGGAGTGGCGGCCGACGCGTTTTTGCTGGAGACCGCCATCAGGTACAACGCGCCGCTGTTGACCCTGGACCGGTCATTGGGCCGCGCCGCGGAAAAGCTCGGCATCGACGTGGTGCGTTTGGAAGATGAGGGGGGCTGACTACGCCATGGATGTATATACTTATTCCGAAGCGAGGCAACATCTGTCGAGTTTGCTAGACGAAGCGGAATCGACCGGCAAGGTCATCATTCGCAGGAAGGATGGCAGGAGATATGCCGTCGTCCCCGAGCTGTCTCCGGTATCGCCGCTGGATATACCGACGGTCGAGACGAGCATCACGGTGAAGGAAGTGGTCAAGCTCGTGAGGCGCCAGCGCGTCAGGGGTAAAAAGCGGGGCTCCGAATGAGAAAAGCAGTCCGCGTTTGAGACCGTCCCGCCCCAGCACGCGACCCGTTGGTCTGGTTTCCGATTGCCTTTCCGCCGGGATGTGCGTAGATTCTACGTATTGATCGTCTTAGTTTCCACGGAGCCTCCGTTCATGATCAGGCTGACTAAGCTGACCACACTGGCCAGGCTGACCAGGCTGACCAGGCGATTCACGGTCCTCATGCTTGCCCTTTCGCTGTCGTCGCCGTCCCTGGCGGCCACGGCCGTGGTCGGCACGTGCATCACCGCGAAGTCCCCGGCTTCCGGCGCGGCTCCGTCCGGCGGCGCCCACGCTTGTTGCGCGACGGCTCCGAAACCGGAATCGTGCGCGACAACCCATACCCCGGAAACATGCACCGCGGGCATGCTGACCATGTCCTGCTGCAGCGTCGAGCCGGTACCTCACCGGCAGATGGGGAAGAGCGCGCTGCCTGCATCCGCTTCCGTTCAACCGGATCAGTTGGACCTGACCACACCGCTGCGGGGATTTCACGTGGATGAGCCGGTGGTCCATGTCACACGTTGGTCTTCTGACATGGAAGCCAGCCGGTCTCCGCCCCCTTTGCGCGCACTCTTCTGCACCTACCTCATTTAATACTCCTTACTCCATAGCGTACCAACAGGCCGTGAGCGTAACCCGCGACGTGTAATCCGCGACGCATAACCGGCATCGTGTCCCCGGACTTTCGGATACACATCTGTCCGGCTGCCGGCGCGTCTTTGTCGCTATGCGGCGCGCCCGGTTCGGAATGTGACGCGTCTCCGTCGCTTTGCGGCGAGGTATTCCTTCGGGAACCGCCCCGTTCGCTACCGGGGTACCGCCTCTTCCGTTCGCACGGCCGTAATCACTGGCAACCATTCATTTGCATTTTATTGAGGAAGAAGCCCATGTCCGTATTCCCACGAAACGCGGGCGTTCTGATTGTGTTTCTAGCAATGTCTTTCGCCCAGGCGTTCGCCGTTCAACCGGCCCGGGCGCAGACGCCGCGACTCGAGGCGCTGGTCGCCGAGGCCCTTGACCGCAGTCCGGCCCTGCAGGCGGCCCGTCAGCGCAGGGTCGCAGCGGAGCATCGGCGGCCGCAGGTAGCATCCTACCCGGACCCGGCACTCTCGTACACGCGGTGGCTTTCCTCGCCGGAAACGCGCGTCGGACCTCAGCGGAATGTGCTGGCCTTCGGTCAGACGATCCCCTATCCGGGCAAACTGAGCCTGCGCGGCGACATGTCCGGGGAAGAAACGGCGGTCGAAACGGCCGGCATAGAGTCCATCGCCCGCGATATCGCTTACGAAGTGAAGTCCGTCTACTACGATCTCTACCGGGTCGACGAGTCCCTGCGCATCCTCGAGGACTACCTGGTTCTGCTGGAGACCTTCACTGCCGCCGCAGAGGAGAAGTACGCGGCCGGGGGCGGCACGCAGACCGACGTGCTCAAGTCCCACGTGGAAGCGTCGGAGATCCTGAAGCAGCGCATTTCGCTGGAAGGCGAGCGCAGCGCCCTCGCGGCCCGCCTCAACGGCGCGCTGAGCCGCCCGTCCGATTCGCCGGTCGAACCGGTGGCAGTCATTGACACCACGAGATACGCACAGCCCAAGTCCATGGTGGTCGAGCGGGCGCTGGCCGTCCGGCAGGAGCTGGATGGGGCCGATGCCCGGATCCGGCGAAACGAACTGGGCGTCCGCCTCGCCCGCCTCGCCAACCGGCCGGACTTCATGGTGCAGGGGTCTTATATCACCGTTCCGAAAGTCGGGGGTAACGCGGCTTCAGACGCGGGGAAAGACGCAGTCGGCGTCATGCTGAGCGTGAATCTGCCCGTGTTCAGAAGCCGCACCCGGGCCGAAGTGCAGGAGGCCATGGCGCGGGTGGAAGAAAGCCGGCATGCCAGGCGGCGCATCCGGGATACGGTCGCGGCGGAGGTCGTGGGAGCCTACGGGCGGCTCAGTCATTCCGGGCGGGCCCTCGACGTCTATGAGCAGGGCCTGATCGTCCAGGCGGAAAGCAGCGTGCTGGCGACGCTGGCCGCCTACCAGACCGGCCAGATGGACTTTCTCGACCTGCTCGACGCGGAGCGCATGGTGCTGCGTACCCGGCTCGGTTACGTGGCGGAATCGGCAAACTACCGCAAGTACCTCAGCCAGCTGGAACGGGCCGCCGGAGGATCGCTCCCGTAACCACAGGAGGACCATCATGGGATTCAACAAGCAAACAAGCCGCGGGGCGTCCCGGCTATTGATCTACCTGTGGCTGGCCGCCGCGCTGGCCGTTGCGCCGGCCATATTGCTCACCGGTTGCGGCGACTCCGAAACGACGGGCACTTCCGAGAGCGGCGAAACGGCGCAGGTCCAGCTCTGGACGTGTGGCATGCACCCGAACGTGATCGCGGAGGAACCCGGCCAGTGCCCGATCTGCGGGATGAACCTGACGCCGCTTAAGCGTACGGCTGAAGCGGATGAGTTGGCCTCGGGGGACCAGGCGACGGGCGACCAGGACGCCGGGGAACAGGCCATGGGTCACGAAGGCCACATGCACGACGATACGGCCGGGGAACAGGCCACGGGTCACGAAGGCCACATGCACGACGATACGGCCGGGGAGGAGCCGTCCGGGCAGCCCACCGCCACATCGACGGCTGCCGCAAGCGCCGCCGCCATCGTGATCGACCCGGTCACCATACAGAACATCGGCGTCCAGACCGCGACCGTCCAGGAACGGCCGCTGACCCGGTCCATCCGGACGGTCGGTCACCTGGACTACAACGAGGAGATGTTCTCCCGGATCAACGTAAAGTACGCCGGGTGGATCGAGAAACTGTACGTGAACGAGACCGGCCAGCAGGTCGCCGAGGGCGATCCGATGCTGGACATCTACTCGCCGGAGCTCGTGGCAGCGCAGGAAGAATACCTGCTGGCATTCCAGAACGTGAAAAACCTGGAAGGCAGCGCGTTCGAGACCATCGCGAAAGGCGCGGAGTCGCTGCTGGACGCTTCGAAGCGCCGGCTGCTTTACTGGGACGTGACCGAGGCGCAGATCGGGGAGCTGGAAGCGCGCGGCGAGATCACCCGCACGCTGACCATCTACGCTCCGTCGAACGGCATCGTGGTGGAACGCATGGCCGAACTGGGCATGCGCGTCACACCCGGCATGGATATGTACCGCATGGCCGACCTGTCCACCATCTGGGCCTTCGCCCACGTGTACGACGCGGACACCCCGTGGCTGAGTCCGGGGCTGACGGCCGAAATGGAACTACCCTACAACCCGGGGAAGGTCTACCGCGGCACGATCGATTACATCTACCCCTACCTGGACCGCGCCTCGCGGGACATCAAGATCCGGCTGGTCTTCCCCAACCGGAATCTCGAACTGAAGCCCCAGATGTACGCCAACATCCGGCTTTCCGCACGCGGGGAGCGGCCCGTGCTCGTCATCCCGGGCAGCGCGGTCATCCGCAGCGGCGAGCGCGACGTGGTCTTCGTCGCCCTCGACGGCGGGCGTTTCGAGCCCCGCGAGGTGACCCTCGGTATGGAGGGGGAGGACGGATACGTGCAGGCTGCGAGCGGCGTCAGCGAGGGCGAGCAGGTCGTGACGTCGGCCCAGTTCCTTATCGATTCGGAAAGCCGGCTCCAGGAGGCGATCCAGAAGATGCTCGACCACCGGATGATGCACTGACCGAGGTGCACGGTCCGATCTGTCGGACCTGTCCGACAGGCTCGGTACGGACCATCAGTCGGCCCGGAACTCAAAGGAATCCATCATGTTGCAACGCATAATCGAATACTCCGTCAGGAACCGGTTCCTCGTGATCCTGGTCACGCTGCTGCTGATCGCGGGCGGGACCGTGGCCCTGGTGGAGATCCCGCTCGACGCCATTCCGGACCTCTCGGACGTGCAGGTGATCGTCCTGACCGAGTATCCCGGCCAGGCGCCTCAGGTGGTGGAAGACCAGGTAACCTACCCCCTGACCACGGCCATGCTCGCGGTGCCCTACGCGGAGACGGTCCGCGGCTACAGTTTCTTCGGGCTCAGTTTCGTGTACATCATTTTCGAGGACGGCACGGATATCTACTGGGCGCGCAGCCGCGTGCTTGAGTACCTGAGCTACGTGACCGACCGCCTGCCGCCGGGCGTAAACCCCAGTCTCGGGCCCGACGCCACGGGCGTGGGCTGGGTTTACCAATACGTGCTTAGGAGCGACCGGCACAACCTGGCGGAACTGCGGAGCATCCAGGACTGGTTCCTCCGGTACGAACTCACCTCGGTCGACGGCGTGTCCGAGGTCGCCAGCATCGGCGGGTTCGTCAAGCAGTACCAGGTGGAGGTCGACCCCAACAAGCTGCTGATCTACGACATACCGCTCAACCGGATCAAGACGGCAATCCAGCGGAGCAACAACGACGTGGGCGGCCGGGTCGTGGAGATGGCGGAGACGGAGTACATGGTCCGCGGGCTGGGGTACATCGAGTCCGTGGAGGACCTGGAGAACGTGCCCCTGGGCGTCGACGGATTCGGGACACCCGTCCTCCTTCACCAGGTCGCCCGGGTTACGACGGGACCGGAGCTGCGGCGCGGACTGGCGGAATGGGACGGCGAGGGCGAGATCGTCGGCGGCATCATCGTCATGCGGTACGGCGAGAACGCCATGGAGGTCATCCGGAACGTCGAGGAGAAGCTGGAGTCGCTCAAGTCGGGCCTGCCGGAAGGCGTGGAGATCATTACGGCCTACGACCGGTCGAGCCTCATCGAACGGGCCATCGCCAACCTGAGCGACAAGCTGCTGGTGGAAAGCCTCATCGTCGCCCTGGTCTGCATCATCTTCCTGATCCACTTCCGTTCGGCCCTGGTGGTCATCCTCACCCTGCCGATCAGCGTGCTCGCCGCCTTTCTCGTCATGTCCTGGCAGGGGATCAACGCCAACATCATGTCCCTGGGCGGGATCGCCATCGCCATCGGCACGCTGGTGGACGCCGCCATCGTCATGATCGAGAACACCCACAAGCACATGGAGCGGGATCGCGGGAAGAAGGACCACTGGCGGATCGTGCTCGACGCCACGAAGGAAGTAGGACCGTCCCTCTTCTACTCGCTGCTGATCATCACACTCTCCTTCGCGCCGATCTTCGCCCTGCAGGCCCAGGAGGGCCGGCTCTTCAAGCCGCTGGCCTTTACCAAGACCTACACGATGGCCGCGGCCGCCCTGCTGGCCATTACCTTCGTGCCGGTCGTGACGGGATACCTGGTCCGGGGCCGCCTGCTGCCGGAGCGCAGGAACCCCTTGAGCCGGCTGCTCGTCTTCCTCTACCGGCCCGTGATCCGGGCGGCGATCCGCGTGAGGTGGCTGACCGTCGCGGTCGCGGTCGTCGCCCTTTCGGCCACGTGGTATCCCCTGCAGCGGATCGGCTCCGAGTTCATGCCGCCCCTCTACGAAGGCGACCTGCTCTACATGCCCACCACGGACCCGGGCATATCGATCACCAAGGCGCGCCAGCTCCTGCAGCAGACCGACAAGATCATCAGCGCCTTCCCGGAAGTGGACCGGGTCTTCGGCAAGGTAGGGCGGGCGGACACGGCGACCGATCCCGCGCCGCTGTCCATGATCGAGACCACCATCATGCTCCGGCCCGAGGAGGACTGGCGGCCGGGGATGACCCGCGAAGGGCTCGTGGAGGCGCTCAACGACGCCATACAGTTCCCGGGCCTGACCAACGCGTGGACCATGCCCATCCGCACCCGGATCGACATGCTGTCCACGGGGATCCGGACCCCGGTCGGCATCAAGATCATGGGGGACGACCTGGCTGTGCTGTCGGACCTGGCGCAGCGGGTCGCCGTTGAACTGCAGGAGCTTCCCGGCACGCTCAGCGCCTTCCCCGAGAAGACCATGGGCGGCAACTATCTCGACTTCGAGATCGACCGCGTCGAGGCGGCGCGCTACGGGATGACCGTGGGCGACGTGCAGGACATCATCATGTCGGCCGTGGGCGGCGTGGACGTGACCTACACGGTGGAGGGTCTGGCGCGCTACCCGGTGAACGTCCGTTACGCCCGGGAACTGCGGGACGAAGTGTCGGACTTGAGGCGCGTCCTGATCCCCACGCCCTCGGGGGCGCAGATCCCCATCAGCCAGGTGGCCGACATCCGGATCCGCAAGGGGCCGTCCGGCATCAAGTCGGAGAACGCCCGGCCCACGGCCTGGGTGTACGTGGATCTCACGGATACGGACATCGGCGCCTACGTCGAATCGGCCCGCAGGCTTATCGCGGAGCGGGTCTCGCTGCCCGTGGGGTACAGCATGGTCTGGAGCGGACAGTACGAGTACCTGGAACGGGCGCAGCAGCGCCTGCAGATCGTCGTTCCGGTCACCCTGGCCATCATCCTGCTGCTCCTCTACATGAACTTCCGGAACGTCGCGGACAGCCTGATCGTCATGCTTTCGCTGCCCTTCGCACTGATCGGGGGCGTATGGCTGATGTACCTGCTGGACTACGACTTCAGCATCGCGGTGGGAGTCGGGTTCATCGCCCTGGCCGGCGTGGCGGCGGAGACGGGGGTCGTCATGCTGCTTTATCTCAAGCAGGCCTACCGGGACCGCGTCAACCGCGACGCGCTCAACTCGCGGCAGGATCTCTACGAGGTCGTCATGCACGGGGCCGTGGAACGGGTGCGGCCAAAGATGATGACGGTGGCGGCAACCATCGCCGCCCTGATGCCCATCATGTGGGGCACGGGCACGGGTTCGGAGGTCATGCAGCGCATCGCCGCGCCCATGGTCGGCGGCATGGTGACGTCCACGGTGCTGACCCTCGTGGTCATCCCGGTCATCTACTACATGGTCAGGTCGTGGGGGTTAAGGAAGGCGTAGAGGAAGGAATGTGGGAGGTCGGCGGCTGTCTGACTGGTCGACGCGCCAGGCCGTCACAATCTGAACAAGGAAACCCTGCTCAGCCACGCCTGCGGACATACTCCTGGAACTCGAGGTGGCGCAGGTAGACTTCGATGCACCGCCGGCCGGTGACGCAGAGATCCAGTTCGGCCAGCGCCCGCGCGGGGTCCATGTACCGGATGGCCTGCCCTTCGCCCAGTACCAGGTCGCCTAAGGGGACGTCGATCGGGACGAGAAAGAGGTGGCGCACGTCCGCGCCGTCGAAGAAGGTCGCCAGGGGATGGTAGTCGTCCAGCCGGTGGCCGATCTCCTCCTCCACTTCCCGGACCAGGCCTTCTTCCGGACTTTCGCCCTCCTCCACGTGGCCGCCTATGAGGCTCCACTTGTTCGGGAAGATGATCCGGGGATCGTCGTCGCGCAGGTTGACGAGGATGTCGCCGGCGGGATTGACGAGCATGGCGGACGAGATGATGGACACGGGCACATCCTTCTGAAAGGCGCTACTCCCCGTCGGGATCAGGGCCGGCGGCTTTCTGCTGAAGCCGGTACAGGGCGTTCATGGCTTCGACCGGTGTCATGAGGTCCAGGTCGAGTTCCTTGATGTCCTCGACGACCGGATGGTCCGCCGGCAGGAACAGGCTGAGCTGGTATTCGGGGCTCTCGGCTGTCGGTTTTCCGTGGCGTGGCGTGCCCGGTCCACGCCGACCATGCGGGCCGCCGGACGCGCCACCCTGCCCATGCAGTCCGCCGGATCCTGCTGTTCCGCCTGCTCCTTCGGCCGCGCCCACACCGTCCGCCGCGCTCACACCACCCAGGCCGTCCGCACCGCCCACGCCCTCCAGCGCAAGATCCTCGTCCTCCAGGTCGGCCAGGATGACCCGCGCCCGTTCGACCACGCTGCGCGGCAATCCGGCCATGCGCGCCACCTGGATCCCGTAACTGCGGTCGCTCCCGCCGGGCATCACCTTCCGCAGGAACACGATCTGGTCCTCCTGCTCCCGGATGGCCACGTTGTAGTTGGCGATGCGGTCGAGGCTCGACGCCAGTTCGATCAGCTCGTGATAGTGCGTGGCGAAGAGGGTCTTGGCCGCCCGTTCCGGCGTGTTGTGGAGGTATTCCGTGACCGCCCAGGCGATGCTCAGGCCGTCGAAGGTGCTCGTGCCCCGGCCGATCTCGTCGAGGAGGACGAGGCTGTTCGGCGTCGCGTTGTTGAGGATGTTCGCGGTCTCGTTCATCTCGACGAGGAAGGTGCTCTCGCCCCGGGCCAGGTTGTCGGAAGCGCCCACGCGGGTGAAGATGCGGTCCACGATGCCGATCTTCGCGGAGCGCGCCGGGACGAAGGAACCGATCTGGGCCATGAGGACGATGAGGCCCACTTGCCGGAGGTAGGTGCTCTTGCCGGCCATGTTCGGCCCGGTGATCAGGGCGATTTGTTTCGTCCGGTTGTCGAGCTGGGTGTCGTTGGGCACGAAAGGCTCGCCCTGCAGCAGTTGCTCCACCACCGGGTGTCGGCCGTCGTCGATCTCCAGGACCGGACCGTCCACGATTTCCGGGGCCACGTAGTCGTTCCGGACGGCCAGTTCCGCCAGCGCGGTCAGGAAGTCCAGCTGCGCGATCGCCCGCGCGTTGGCCTGGATCTCGCCCAGGCTCGCGGCCACTTCCTCCCGCAGTTCGAGGAAGAGGGCGTATTCCAGTTCGCCGATCTTCTCCTCGGCGCCCAGGATCTTCTCTTCGTACTCTTTGAGCTCCGGCGTGATGAACCGCTCGGCGTTTCGCATGGTCTGCTTGCGGATGTATTCGCCTTCCAGCCGGTGCAGGTTCGGTTTCGTGACCTCGATGTAGTAGCCGAAGACGCGGTTGTAGTCCACCTTGAGGGACTGGATCCCCGTGCGCTCGCGCTCCTTCTGCTGCAGTTCGGCGATCCAGCGCTTTCCGCCCGAACTGATCACCCGCAGGTCGTCGAGTTCCTCGTTGTACCCCGCCCGGATGAGCCCGCCCTCCGTCAGCGAAAGGGGCGGATCGTCCACCAGGGCCCGCTCGAGTTTTTCCGCCAGGGGCCTGAGTTCCCGCAGCCCGTCCCGGAGGCTGGCGGACAAACCGGCCTTCAGGCCCGCGAGCTTCTCCTTGATGACCGGGATGACGTGCAGGGCGGTCTTGAGCGCGATCAGGTCGCGGGCGTTGGCGCGCTCCGACCCGACACGGGCGGCCAGCCGTTCCATGTCCCCCATGGACTTGAGCAGGCTGGCGAATTCGTCCCTTGCCCCGTGCTCCCCGTGGAGTTCGCCCACCGCTTCCTGGCGGGCCAGGACGGTCTCTACGGAGACCAGCGGCCGGGTGATGGCCTGGCGCATGAAACGGGCGCCCATTGGCGTGTACGTCCGATCCATCACGGAAAGGAGCGTCCCCTCGCGGCCGCCGTCCCGCAGTGAGGTGATCAGCTCCAGGTTGCGCTGCGTAGCCGAATCCATGAGCATCGCGTCGGCGACGTCATGGCGTGCCATCGTCTTCAGGTGGGCCAGGCGGTTCTTTTGGGTCTCCCGCAGGTAGACCAGCATGCCGCCCGCCGCGCAGACGCCGGCGGTCATTTCATCGCATCCGAAGCCCTTGAGCGTCAGCACCTCGAAGTGATCTAGCAGGGCCTGGTGCGCCTGGTCGTATACGAAGGCCCACTCCTCGAGCCGGCTGATGGCGATGTCGGGGAAACGGGACTTGAGGAGTGCCTCGGCCTGCTCCGCCCGGTCGTAGGACACGATCGCCTCGGCGGGGTCGAGACGGCTCAACTCGCTGAGGAGGTCGTCCTCGCTTAGTTCCGCCGTCCGGAACTCACCCGTGGACAGGTCCAGAAAGGCCAGGCCGCAGGCGTCCTCGTCGAAGGCGAGGGCGACCATGTAGTTGTTTTCGCCGGGATCTAGGGTCTGCGCCAGCATGGTCGTCCCCGGCGTGACGACTTCCACCACGTCCCGCTTGACCACGCCGCGGGCCTTCTTCGGGTCTTCGACCTGTTCGCACACGGCCACCTTGTATCCCGATCCCACCAGTTCGGCGATGTACTTTTCCACCGCGTGGTAGGGCACGCCGGCCAGCGGCGTCTTCTCCGCGCCGCCGGTGCCGGAATTGCGGGCGGTCAGCGTGATGCCCAGGACGCGGGATACCAGTTTGGCGTCGTCGTCGAAGGTCTCGTAGAAATCCCCCATGCGGAAGAAGAGAATCGCATCCTTGTGCCGATCCTTCATCCTGGCGTATTGCGCCATGGCGGGGGTCAGCGTTCCTTTGGATCGGGGCATGGGCAGGATGGGGTTTTCTGGCTGGCGATCGGCTTCCGGATGGTGCATTTACAATGATGAAACGATAGCCATACCAGGCCCTTGCGTCAAGGTGTTTCTCCCTCGCGCTATCGGCTGGATAAAGCCTTGCGGGATGGGGTGAAACGACCGATCGGAGCGGCGCCGCCGGGCGTTCAATCCGCCCTTGACTTCCGGGGCCGGAAACGCGACTATTCAGTATGAGCTATGTGCCCAGGATACTCGCGTTTGCCGGAAGTGCGCGGACCGGCTCCTTTAACCGGAAACTGGTCGGTATCGCGGCGCGAGGCGCGGAGGAAGCCGGGGCCGAAGTCGACCTGGTCGACCTGCGCGACTATCCCATGCCGTTGTACGACGGCGACCTGGAAGAACGGGATGGGCTGCCGGAGAATGCGGTCCGCTTCAAGGCGCTGATGATGGCCAGCCAGGGCCTGCTGATCGCCGCGCCGGAATACAACAGTTCCATCACGCCCCTCCTCAAGAACACGATCGACTGGGCATCGAGGCCCGCGCCGGGCGAGGAGAGGCTGGCGGTCTTCCGGAACAAGACGGCCGCGCTGATGAGCGCGTCGCCGGGGTCGCTGGGCGGTCTGCGCGGACTCGTGCACGTGCGATCGATCCTGAGCAACATCCACGTGATGATCCTGCCGGACCAGGTGGCGGTACCGGGCGCGCACGGCGCATTCGCCGAAGACGGGCGTTTGAAAGACGAGAAGCGCCAGGCGGCGGTGGAGGGATTGGGACGTAATCTGGCGGAGACGCTCGGGAGACTGCACGGGGCCGCCGCATTAAACAGGAATGCGTAGGAGGACGGGTCCGACTTGCGTCAGCAAAACGGCCCGACGCACATCGGTCTTGAGTGACCTAGTTTGCCAGCAGGGGCAGCACGGCGGATTCCAGGCTCTCGTAGGACATCAGGCCAACGTGTTTCTTTCGGACCATCCCTTCCCGGTCGATGATGAAGGTGGTTGGGATGGCGTAGATCCCGCCGAACTCGGAGGCGGCCTTCTGCGTGGTGTCGATGAGGGACAGGTAGGTCATGTTCATATCCTCGACGAAGGGCACCACGATTTCCGCGCCTTGTTCGTCGAGGGCGATGCCGATGACCTTGACTCCCTGGTCGCCGTATTCTTCATGGAAGGCCTGGAATTCGGGTATCTCGGCGACACAGGGACCGCACCAGGTGGCCCAGAAGTTGACGATCCGGACCTGGCCTTCGAACTGGGCAATGGTGAATTCGTTCTCGTCGGCGTCCATCAGGGCGAATTCCAGATCGACCGAATAGGGATCCGCAGACATGGGGTTGTCCGCATCATAGATAACGGCCACTTCAGGCGATCTCATTTCGCCCACGATGGCCGAGATCAGTCCGGCCAGGATCAGGATCGCAGCGAGGATGTAGATGATGCTGCCACGGGATTTCGTTTCCATGGTTTCTTACCGCCTGGGAAGGATGAATCCGGTGCACAAGAGGTCTGCGGATTTCAATAAAATATAGCAGGAAATCCCATGCGGGGCAAGGGAAATAGGGGACACGAGCGATGCGAACAAGACAAATGCGTGTACGAGCGATGCGAACAGGAAAATGGCGTACCCTGAGGACCATTGCGCTGGCGGCAGTCTTGTATACGGGGATCACCGTAGCGTTGACGGCAGTCACGTCCACGGGGACGGCGCGAGCGCAGGCAGGCGCAGGGACGGCCGAAGCGCAGGGGGGCGCAATGGTGGATCACTCCGTGTACGACGGACTTCTGAAGAAATACGTCGACGACCGGGGCATGATCGACTACCGGACCTGGAAGGCCCGCGACGTGGGCACGCTGGACGGCTACCTTGAGACGATCAAGGGCGTGGACCCCGCCGGGCTGAAGGACCGGAACGAGGTCTTCGCCTACTGGATCAACACCTACAACGCGCTCACGATCCGCGGGATGCTGCATTTCTATCCCACCAGCAGCATCAGGGATCACGTCAGCGTGCTCGGGTACAGCATCTGGAAGGATTACAAGATCGAGATCCAGGGCAGGGAATACTCGCTGGACGACATCGAGCACAACATCCTGCGCAAGATGGACGAGCCCCTGGTCCATTTCGCCCTCGTTTGCGCCTCCATAGGATGCCCGCCGCTCATGACCGAAGCGTTCACCGCGGATGACGTGCAACGGCAGATGAAGGCGAATACCCTTGTCTTTTTCGCCGATCCCAGTAAGTTCCGAGCCGATCCGGAGGACAACACAGTCTGGCTTTCGCCGATCATGGACTGGTACAAGGACGACTTCGGGAAGAACCAGCGGGAGGTCCTGGATTACATCGCCCCTTACGTGCCCGATGACGCGGCCCGCGCGCTGCTGAAGCGGGAGGACGTGGACGTGGATTACCTGCACTACGACTGGGGCATCAACGAACAGCCTGCGGATTAAGCGCACGGATTAATGAATCCATGAAAATACCAAACGCGCCGTGTCGCAGTTAGACTCCGGCGAGGGAACAGGCGAAGGTGCCGTCGAGGGAACAGGCGAAGCCGCTGCCGAGAACGCTGGCGAGGGCGCTGTCAAGGCTACAGTAGAGAACTCCGGCCGGAAGCGACAGTACATCAAGCCGGTCATCCTGCTCGCGATCGCCTTGTCCGGCTTTCTGGCCTACAGCTTTACGCCCCTGGGCAACTATCTCCAGCCCGTGGTGATGGAGGGGTTCTTCGCGTCGATCGAGGGATTCTGGTGGGCGCCGCTTGTGTTTATCGGCGTCTACGTCGTTCTCACCGTGCTGGGCTTGCCGATGGTGATCCTGACCTTCTTCGCGGGTTTCACCTTCGGCGCACTGGAAGGCGCGCTGTACGTCATGATCGGCGCGAACATCGGCGCCAACCTCGCCTTCGACCTGGCCCGGTATCTGGGCCGCGATTTCGTATCCCGCTACATAAAAGGACCCATCGACCGGATCGACCGTCGACTCCGGAAGAAGGGGTTCCTGCGCATGCTCCAGCTCCGGCTGATCCCGGTCATCCCCTTCAACGTGCTGAACTTCGCCGCCGGACTCTCCGGCCTGCGCAAGCTTCATTTCGCGCTGGCGACCATGATCGGGATCACCCCGGGCACCCTCATCTACGCCTATACCGCGGCGTCGCTGATGCAGGTCTACCTGGCCGGCGCCGAACTCGACGAGGTGACGCGCGCCGCCCTGCGCTCATCGGCTCTGACCAACCTGGTCATCGCCCTCGCCCTGCTCATCACCATCTCCATGGCCCCGGCCATCTACCGGAAGCTTCGCGGAAAACCGATTCAGGCGGAGTAAGGGGTCGGACGGTCAGCGTCGTTGGCCAGTCACTGGTGGCGGTCGGTCACTGACGAGACTCGGACGTCGGCGACGGACCGTCATTGGTGGCGGCCTGATCAGGAATCTCCGAACCGGATAGAAAACAGGTCCGCGTCCTTCAGCACGAAGCGCAGGCGAACCGGTGTGCCGTTGAGTTTGGACAGGTCGACCTTGCTGGACAGGCCTCCCGTGTCGCCCGTGCCACCAAGGCCACCGCCCTGTGCGCCGCCCTGTCCACCGTCCCCGCGCCACGCGACCGGTGCGTCGAGATCGTCGCCGAACAGCGGATCCATATCCCCCGCGCCGAATCCAACCAGGGGACGTCCCTCCGCGTCCTGGATCTCCACGGACACGCTTCCGACGGCCGACGTCGAATAGTTGATAAACAACGTCGATCCGGTGAAGGTCAGGGGTTTCGTGAGGAGCTCCCCGCCGTGGTAACCCGCCCGTGCCGAGGCGAAGCCGTGTGGGCGGACCGTTACCCGCCGCACGGCGTTGGTGTTCCATCCGTAGTGCTCGGCGACGTACATGGACCATTCGTCCGGCGCGGTCGGAATGATCCCCGCGGCCGGCGTCTGGTTGCGATGGGTCCAGTTGCGCTGGTCCAGGCCGGCCCTAAGCCACGCATCCATGAACGTGCGATCCCAGTGGACGCCGTCCCTGCTGGTCATGAACACCGCGTCGGAGATTCCGCCGCCGGGATAGTCCATGCCTTCCGTATCCTTCGTACGCTCCGGCACGAACCGCATGGGAAAGGACAGCAGGATGTGTTCCGCCCCGGGGCAGAGCGTGGTGGCGTTGGTGTAGAAATGCTCGTACGGGACGCCTTCGTCGTACACGTGATGCTCGGGCGTGGTCCAGTGGATGAAATCATCCGAGGTGCAGCTCTGTATGGCCCGGACCCCGACGCCGTCCTCCCCGGTCTGTTCGAAGTACCGGCTGAAGATGCGGTAGCAACCCACATAGTCGTCCCACATGGGCACGTTCACCGAATCGAAGGCGCCCTCGATCTTGAGGGGACCGTCCACGATGGATTCCCAGACGAGCCCATCGGGAGAAGTAAACCCGAACAGCATGTTCCTGCCCTCTCCGCCGATGGCCTTGAAACGCTGTTCGGGCGGCGCGGACGGATTGCCGTCCAGAAAGACGCAGAAGTTGTGCGCCTGGGCGCCCCGGATGAGGATGTTGTTGTTCGTGGATCCCTCCGCCTCCACCAGTCCCAGACCGGGCCGCTCGAAATGGATGCCGTCTTCGCTGACCAGCAGATTCGTCGTCTGCGTCTGCGCCCAACCCTCGGGCAGATCCTCGTGCTTGCCCGTGGGATGGTAGCCGCGGTAGTACACCAGGATCTTTCCGTCGGCCTGGACCAGGTTGTAGCATCCCGTGCAGGCGTTCTCCAGGGGTTCTACGACGCGGAAGACCGTCTCCTTCCGAACGGGCTCGTGCAAGTGCAGACGAGCGCCATTAAGGGTGTCGATCAGGTTGGGATCTACAAAAAGTTCACGTTGCGATCCCAGGGCGATGGGAGTCATGGGGTGTCCTTGTGGGTGTGGTGTAATGAGGGATGTCACTACAAATTTGGTAGGCGATCTGGGTTACTAAACTCCAGAAATGAATCGAGATCAATAGGACTCAATTTACGTGACATGGACACAATGCATCGAACGCTAATATCACGATCTTTATGGCATCACTGATTAGTTACCTTCAGAATCACCAATCTGACTATTATGATGGGATAGCATAGGAAAAGACAAAGGCCATACGTTGACAGGTATACGGAGAGTGTTGGCAGTAGACGACATCCAATACGTTTTACATAGTTTACTCGACCTGTTTGTATCCCGAAGGTTAAACATGTCGTATTCGAATGAGAACCAAGGGAGTTATTTCTTGCAGCAAAAACTCCATTGGGATTTTGCCAAGTCCTGCCACCTTGTTGCCAGGGTGCCTTAAAACCACCCAACTAATCTAGATGACCTATAAACTCGTTAAGCCTTTTACAAATTACTTTCCTACGTTCATTTAGGAACTGTTGATAGGAATCTACCGAAAGTAAACTAATGTCTGTAGGAATACATTGGGCTTCAAAAGGACCATGCCCCGCCTTCGAAATCAAATCAGGAAAGTACTGATCAGGTGCCTTGTTGCTTATTTGACGATTGGTTTTACCTCCGATGAATGCCAGGTTAGCAATATCATCGGTTTCTTTAGCGGATGTTTCCCCCTTTAACACAGCTTTTGGAAAAATGTGATGGAATTGCAACCGATGTTGGGGACCACGATGTCCGAGTGCAATAACAAGATTTGAACGCCAGTCATGGGCACCCGCCGCCTTAAATGCCAAGAACATCGTCTTAAAAAGTGCACTTCGTTGATTTCGGCCTGCAAGTTCCTCTGGAACAATCTCCAGTCGTCCAACCTGAAGCCGGAGTCGGTTAAGCAACTCATCTGGCCCACCACCTCTTTGTATGGTCGCAAGGTCTTGATCTAGCAATGTCTCACTGGACCCGCGAGAGTACCGTCCTTTCGAATTCGCTACAAGTACCCATTGACGAAGCCTATTTGCTTCATTCTCTGTTAATACGTACTTGCGACTGTGAAAATAGTACCCAAGAGTTACGACAAGAAAGGGAGAAGAAAGCAATGCTGGACTGTCGATAGTAACGTTGTTTTTCAAGAAATCGAGCGTGAAGTTCAATCCTTCCACACTTTCTTTCCAAGCAGACTTCAACTTTTCTAAGGGTAAACTCCCAACGGTAAGAAAGCGCGACTGATCTGTGGCGAATACAACTAGATTCCTTAAGTGTATGCCAAGGTCTAGATGGAAACCTGACTTGGTACACTGTTCCTGAAAATCCTGAAAGATCTTCAAGGCACCACGCCACTTTGCGGTTATCTGTGCGAGAGCGAGGTCTGAACTTCGCAACTTAGCACCGAGTGAATTAACTCGAACGAAAATCTCTGTCACCTCTTCATAGCTGAGTGATCGTTCAAGGATATCCATTCTATACACGTATTTACTAACGTTACGTAACTTAGCTAAACGTTGACTGTATTTCTCATATCTGGGGTCATCGAAGTTTTCAATGCCAGCGTTTTTCAGCAGTTGCGTATCACTGTCATTTTTAAATACATCTGTCACGCGAACCCAGTGTTTTAATTGCTCTAGTTTGCGCGTACCGACTACAAACGTCATCCTGTTAAGACGTTCAAGCAGCTCATCCTCTGTCGAATCAGTTTCGTCGTCGATTCCATCCTCATCGTTACTGTCGTTCTCGTTAACTTCTGTAACGACAGTCATTTCCTCAGGATGTTTAAGATTAAATAGGATCTCAATTGGCTTTACCCGTCCACGCACCTTTAGGGGTTTACCTCGTATTACTGCAGATAGTGATGTGAGCCTTTGCTGCCCATCTAAGAGAAGCCTTGTAGTCTGGTACGGATTTCCCTTCTGCTCTATTGCGAATTCCTGCAGGGGGACATCTTCATCTGATTCCCACAGAAGGATAGCTCCTGATGGATAACCACGATATAGAGAATCAAGTAGATCTCGCACTCTCGTAGAACGCCAGACATAACGGCGCTGCATTTCTGGAAGTCGTAACTCACCTCGTTCAATCATTCCTACGAGTTCTTCTATTGTCGCTTCAGACTTAGCCATCTAAATCTCCTCACGTGGATGTGAAATACTAAATACATCGGTTGTAGCTAAAGAGATATGGATTGCGAAGGCGTTCGGACTACTTAGGTTCTGAATTAAGTACGCTACAGATCCAGTGCAGTTATAGCGGTCATTCAACGTTTCTTAATCTATGGATACCTACACCTGAGTAGCAGCAGACTTTGTTGCAACTATCGCGCTATATAACATAAAACAGGTTATTCGACGATCCTGCAGCGAAGTGGACAGCGGTAGGATCTGCACTGCCGTTATCAATCCAAGCCGGCCTCTGGCTGTTCCCAGTCGAATTCCTGGCGGAGTTCATCAAAAACCGGGTGGTCGCGGGGATGACGGTCACTATGAGATATTCATGAAAACTAGAAGGACGACTTCAACGATGTGCGGCCGTATGAAAACTCAGTACCGCCATTCTTCATGTGCGAGAGGTGAGCTGTTCAATTCGTCCCGGTACAATCGCCATTGAGGAAGATGTTCATCCATCAGTGCCGTGAACCGGTCGTTATGCTTTCGCTCAATCAAGTGGATCATCTCGTGTACGAGGATATACACCAGGCAGGATGCTGGTTTTTTTGCCAGTTCTAGATTCAACCAGATACGTTTTGCTTCAACGTTGCAAGAGCCCCAGAGGGTTTTCATCCTCTTGATCCGGATTTCGTTTACCGTAACCCCGGTTTTACGTTCCCATTCGGTCTTCAGCGATACTACTTGATCTCGCAGTTGCCTCCTGTACCACCGATGTAGTACAGATTCCCGTTCGTTCTGGTCGGCATTCGGCCGGAAGCGTATTTCCATCCTCGTGTTGTTAAGCAACCGGACACCAGGTGGACCATCAAACTCACTCGCCTGTAGCCGGTAGCGGCGACCTCGATAGTAATGACTTTCACCCGACACGAACTCTCGCTGTGACTGTCGGACTTGCTTTTCGAATTCGGCCTGTTTCTTACGAATCCATGCGAGACGCGAGACAACCGCCGCCCGGACGGCTTCATCATCGAGATGTAGCGGCGCAGCAACGCGGATTCTGCCGTTCGGTGGATACACGCCGAGATGCAGGTTTTTGATGTCCTTTCGGACGATCTCTATCGTGGTACCTCTTACTTCGATGAGGCTACTACTCAACTCAGTATTCATCCTGGTGTTTTGCGATTTCGAAAATCGCATTAACGAGTTCGTCTTTACCGTTGAGTTCCGACTTGATGGCGTTACGGACCTCACGCTCCTTTATTGTATGCCCCCTCCATGCATCTTTCTTTGCGTGTCTGATGGCTTTGTCTATTGCCAAAGCCATCGCCTCCGAAACATCCTCGTCTGATTCGACGGGGAAATCCGGCGTATGTTGCTTCACTACCAAGCCCTCTACTCCAACCAGATTGTCATACAGGGACCTTAACGCTGTAGTGCTTATAGTCGGTGGATAGGACTCAGACGCTTCAGTTTCCGGACTATGGACCTTCTTCGCTAATTCGACCATCCTAGCGAGGTATTCCTTGTATTCCAGGGCTTCCAGTTTGCGCTGGCGAATCAGATCGTCCAGTAATCGCGACATTTTCTTATAGTACTTCGGGTTGACCGGTGTCTCATCAATGATCAGTCGGCGGACGTTATTCTCAATGGTCGAACTTA
Source organism: Gemmatimonadota bacterium (assembly GCA_026705925.1). Classification (GTDB taxonomy): domain Bacteria; phylum JAAXHH01; class JAAXHH01; order JAAXHH01; family JAAXHH01; genus JAAXHH01. Next base: position 334,835 of record JAPOZT010000011.1, on the reverse strand, counting down.
CCGATTCTTTGTCCTCTTTCATGGGTTCAGGTAGCGCATCGACTGCGTCTTCACCATCTCTGACAATCAGCTCTACCAGGGTCATATCGTCAAACGTGGAGACTTTCTCGCTTTCCTTTGCCTGGATATAGGTATCGAGGAGGTGACGCATAGCAGGCTCGAACATTTTCATATCGACATAGTCGCCACTGTTTAGCTTGACCTCTTTCCGAGCCTTCTCGAAGTGGTCCACTTCGGTCCGTATCTCCTTGGTCTCGGCAACGGAGTAGCCAGCTTCCTCCATCTCGTTTGCCAGGTTTGCATATGCGCGCAGGAAAGCCGCCACAGATTTATAGAATGCGACGCGTTTCGGTTCGTTTTCTTTTAGTTGTTCAGTGTCCCCACTTGTCGTGCCACAGAAGTACTTGATGTATGCGGAAGTATCGCGCGGTGGTTCGACGTGTTCCGTCAGTGCCTTGATCGCCTCCCTCGTCTCCTCCAACCGCTCACGACCTTGTTGCAGCCGGTCTTTCAGCAAGCCCTTTACGTCTTCGGCATCGTAGCCATCGAACGCCTCGCCGGTGTAGTCTTTGATTGATTGTTCCAGGGATCGGAAGAGATCTTTATAGTCGATTATGTATCCGTAATCCTTGTCATCACCGTCAAGACGGTTGACCCGGCAGATCGCCTGGAACAGTCCGTGATCTTGCATATGTTTGTCGATGTAAAGACAGGTTGCGGAAGGTGCGTCAAAACCTGTCAGTAACTTGTCCACCACGATCAAGAGCTTCATCTGCCCGGGACTTTCGATGAAGCGTTTCTTGACTTCCTGTTCAAACCGGTCGGCTTTGTGCATTGCCGCGTCTTCGGGCTCGTTGAAGTGATCCGCGAGCATCTTACGGTAGGCATCGTATTTTTGAATCTTCTCGGTATGCCCTTCCCCCGTCTCCTCCCCTTTTATGTCTGCGATGACCGGTCGATAGGAGGTTATGATAGCACATTTACCCTCCAGTCCGTGACTCTGAAACATCTCATAGATGCGACAGGCCGAGTAGATGCTGTCCGAGACAAGCAACGCGTTGCCCCGATCACTCTTAAGTCGGTCGCGCGTCTCCATGTCCAAAAGTATGTCCGCCACGATTTTCTCCAGCCGGTGCTGTGAACTCAGTACCCTCCGCATCGTGCCCCAACGCTCCTTGAGCTGGGCCTTCGCCACGTCGCTCAACCCCTTGGTTTTGGCGTCGAACCATAGATCAACCTTCTCCTGAGAGGTGATGTTCTGGTCTATGTCACGTGCCTCGTACCGGAGATCTAACACCACACCATCGTTCACCGCTTCGTCGTACTTGTAGGTGTGTATGTAAGGTCCGAAGGTCTCGATACTTCGTCTCTTGTCATCCCTTAGCAGCGGTGTGCCCGTAAACCCGATCAGTGTAGAATCAGGTAGTAACTGTTTCATGGCTCTGTGGAGTTTTCCGGACTGGGTTCGATGGCACTCGTCGACAAAGACGAAGATGTCTCCTTTGGCCTGGAAGTCACTAGGGAGATTCTTCCTGATTTGTTCGAGGTACGAGTCGATGTCGCCTTCTTCCGACGCACCGAATTTGTGTATCAGAGAGCAAATCAACCATTCGGTAGATGAATCCAAAACGTGAACTAGATCGGCACCGCTCTTGGTTCGATGGATATCCTCACTGACACCTTTGAAGACTTTCTCGATCTGTTCGTCCAGTTCGGTGCGGTCGGTGATGATAAGGACGCGGCCTCCATTCACGTTCTCACGTATCCACTTCGCCAGCCACACCATGGTCAGGCTTTTACCACTACCCTGTGTGTGCCATATGACGCCTCCCTCGCGCCGGTTCACACGCTCCTGAGCGGCTCGCACTCCGAAGTACTGATTGTGCCGACATACCTTTTTGTTACCTGTGTCGAAGACGATGAAGTCGTGTACGATCTCCAACAGTCGTTTCTTGTCGCAAAGTTGGCTGAGTTCCTGAAGCAGTTGGTTTTCATCTATGGTGTTTAAGGGTTCTTGTTCCTTCCAGCGCAGCCAGTGTTTCTCTGGCGTTTCTATCGCCCCGTAACGAAGTCCTTCCGTCTCGTTACCCGCCATAGCCAGTTGTACAGTCGTGAAGAACGACCGGATGAACTCCTTCTTCTGGCTGTCTAGATTCTGTCGGATGCCCTCGCTTACCGATACAATGGACCGCTTTAGTTCCAGCACGCCTAAGGCAATGCCGTTGACGTACAGAACAATATCGGGACGTCGTGTATTTTCACCGACGATTGTCACCTCTTCGGCGATGGCGAAGTCGTTGTTTTCGGGGTCTTCCCAATCTATCAACCATACGGTGACTGTTTGCTCACTCACTGCGGGTTGTATCTTCACACCGTAACGGAGCAGTTCATATATCTCGCGGTTGGCGTCGTAGAGCGTTCTGCTTCCGCCGAGTGCCGTCGCCTTGCCAAATGAAAACAGTGTCTTGTCGATAATCCCTTTATTGTGGCCTTGGCACTTGAGCCAATCGGTGATCAGTTCGACCTCGACGTTGCTATTGTCGACACGATCCTTCCAGTTACCGAGATAAGCGTAACCAAGCGTATCTTCAAACAACTCGACAACACGTTTTTGTGTAAGGATCTCCTGTTCGCCGACTTTGCTCATAGCGTCATGCTCTCTGACTTGGCATTTGTGGAGGCGGATAGGCTCTCATTGGTCTGGTAAAGAGCCCGGGACTTGGTCGATTCATTCCTGCGATAGTGTATGAAGCAGTCAAATGGATCAAGGGTTGATTACCTCAATTTCGCAGTATTCGAAATCTCTGACATTACGTGTAGCGACTGCCGCTCCATAGCAACTCGCGATGGCTGCCAACTGGCAATCTGCATCGCTGATCGGCTGCCCAATAGCTCGTCGATTGGCGGCGATTTTCGCGTACATACGCGCAGCATCGCTGTCAAAAGGTAAGATACGCCGCACGAAAACCTTCTGGAGCAGAGTCTCTATTGCGATACTTAGCGTTTCACGTCGCCTACCCATCGGTAAAATCTCCACACCATACCGTAACTCCGCTTCCGTGATCGCTGACAAGAACACGGCTGAAAAGGATTGTTCAGCAATCCAGTTCGTGACGGCTAGATTGGGTGTTGGGCGTGTAAATTCTGATACAACGTTGGTGTCGAGGAGTATCATTTCGTGCTAATCAACCTAACTCCGGAGGATCACGCATCGGCTTGCGAGGTGGTATGTCAAGTTCCACACCACCCAACGGCTCAAAACAAGCGCGTATAGCTTGTGCCAAGTTTACAGGAGGTTTGTTCTCGTTCAATGCTATTCGAAGGATTTCCCGAGCTTCTTCCTCCATGGAATTGCCGTGCTCGGCAGCTTGGATGCGCAGTCGCTGCTTTATGTCTTCGCTCAGGTTGCGAATGGTCATGCTTGCCATAGTGGTCTCCATTTTAGTATTTTGATTATAAAATAGTCATTGATATCATTGACTTCAATGATATCAAACACATTGTTCTTAATTAAACCTCTTTGATCAAAGTCATCAAGAATCGTTTTGTATTGTTCGAGCTACTATAGAAACCAACCGATTCACGTTTCCCGCAACAAACTACGAAAGTTGTTATACCACTAGAATTCCCAAACAACAGAGTTTAAAACTAGGTTTCTATATCGTCCATGCGGCAGATTTTGTGATTCGGAATGGGCAACTTTGCTAGGTATCGCATTGGTACCTGAACATTAGTAACTAACCTATGGTCGATTCTACTTGAGTCTACAGTTAGCCCAGTGATCGAATTCAAGCTTGTGGGATTAGATTTGATCCAACTTATCCTCCTGAGGTGTTTACTTAGTTCATCCTTCGCTTCTCCACGAAAACGTCGGCATATCTCACTGATCTCCGCGATAGTTCGAGCCAGTCTCAATCGTTTACTTTCAACGATTAAGATTTCACCTCCCGGTTTCCAAGCCAGGACATCTACATCCCCCAGTTCGGGTGTTGCACCTAACTGAGTCATAGGAACTTCGCTTTTTGTTTGCCATCCGTGCGTGCTCAGATGGGCGGCAACTGAGGCATTAAACTCGTGGCCTTTCAAGTCGGTGATCCCACCTAAGTATTTTTTTATTACATCCGAAGCACAAAACTCCTGAGGTAGGTACCCGTTTTCAATACAACTTAACAGAAAACGAAATCCCAATTGTAGAGTGCTAACTCCAAATACTACAGTATCCGTGTCCTGTTTACCGAATACAAGTAACGGCTTAAAAACGACCGATAGCCGCCGGCTATAACGCCATGGTGAGATATCTCTATTGGTCATCCCTGGTGGTGGAATGTCCCAGTTTGGTCGATGGACTATACTAAAAGATGAGATTAACGCATTGGTTTGGCTTTCGGAGAATCCTCTTTTTGAAGACAATCTTCTTTTTATCTCACCAACTGTCGTGGTAACTACAATCTTATCATAATCCGCTGCAATTTCGAAGATCTCCTCAATTCCCACTACGGCATCTTGTAACGCAATTCCGAACTCATACTCAAATGCGTGTAGGAAATCCTCCGTATAAACTTCCTCAACTGGCTTTGGCCCTTCAGAAAGTCGGTTACGATATAGGTCATCGTATTTAGATGCTGATTCATTAAAATCATCAGTAACGTGCGCTTTGATAAACGGTCCGATAACAGTATTGATAAACTCGCGGTCTATGGAGTAGGAGCCATTGTCATGCAGTTCGATCTGGGGATCGATCAGCTTATTTCTTATTCCATCGGAGTGAGCTGCAACTTCCTGCATCAGGGCAGCTTTCGCGAGTAGCTCACCCATCTGTTCTTGTGATAACGGATCTCCTTCAGAGTCTGGGCATTCACATATTGCAATTTCCAACAAGGTTCGAATTGCTAAGTCTGTAATACTTCTCATTCCCTCTTGTTCATGAACTGTAGAATGGACATCATCAATTGATCCGTAAAGTGCTTGAACAGCCCTTGCAGTTCGACGCCAACGATTGCGGTCCTGGATGATGTTTTCATGAGCTAAAAACATGGCTTGTAGAACCGATGTCCGATCAAGATCCTTCAGTTGATCGCGTATTTGATTCCAGATTTTGACAACAACACAGTTCAAGAAATCGTTACACGAACTCCTCGAATCGATTCTGCCAGCATTTACAGTCGGTCGACAACCATCGGACAGTTCTAGTTTAGCAAATACAAAGTCCTCCTGTGCAAGCAAGGTCGGATTCTGGCTATGTTTTTGTAAAAGATGCTCGACTCTGTCGTGACTTGTAATGGCATGTAGTACTCGTACACCAGCATCACCGATCACCTTGTTTGTGAAAGAATCATCTATGCTATCGTCGTAGTCCTCTACTCCTCTAGTATGTAACTTCAAAATGGCTTTCGCGATACACTTAACAACATACCGCTCTCCAAAGTTTTCTGGTTGTTGGAAGAACTGCAGGAGATTCGTTGGGAGTTTTACAATGGCAACAACGTTCTTTACTGATATTTCTGGTTCAATGATATCCGGTGCCGATTGTAATTCTCCATCGACTTTAGGCATAACAACATCCGTAAGGTCAAGGCATACCTCGATTGGCTTAGATTGCAGGTCTGAGTTCTGTGACTCATATTCGACCACAACCCTGTAAAATAAGTCAATAAACCCATTCCAAAACTGATAAGCAAAGTCACGAAATCTATCATCCTTTTCGCGTAGGCGTATACTGAACCAACTGGCCCCCCGTTCAGTTTCTATCGCACCTGCAAGTACACCGAATCGAACGTGATCAATGCTTGCATACATCGGGCGAGTTGTGAGGGAATCGAAGTACGGATCTACATCAATCCGCATGACGTCTACATAAACGTCCTGTGTAGTTTGGATTACATGGTGGTCGAGGGTACTTCTGCATTTGGTGCGTACATTTAGTGGGTAACCGACATCCACACATAGAACGGATCCTGGATTCACTGAGAGTTCGGGAGGAACTATCTGAAATCCAGTCCTTAACCAAAAACAGAAAAAGGTGTAATCACTGATGAAATCTGTGAACTTTACTCCGTGTTTTTCTGCCCATCTTTTTTGCTTGATGAATTTCAAAAATCGCACGATTGATTGGGCTGGATCACCTACCAACATAAGGAAATCTGATATATATACTGCCGAAAGACACCATCGGTTCGACCAGTTTCGGAATCTAAAACCGCAGTTACCGCCCAATCCACCTGTCACCAATAAGGTTGTTCCGTCGCTATTTCCTGATGAAGCCATGCATTGGTCTACTGTTCGATTTAGGTAAGCACATATAGATTCCTCGGTTTCTTTTCGATATTCAATAAAGCTGTCTAGGCCTTCGTTGTGCAGTGGTTCCAAAGGGCAATTAAGGAGGACCAAATGCAAGTACCGGTTTTCATCTACCTTCAACAACCAATCGTTAATTGGTAGATCTGTAGAATTTGTGCTTAACGATGCAGTGGAATCCGCATTATCGAATCTGCTTACTCCATCAGATTCGACCTGGAAAGACTGATAAGAAGCTAGTATCTGTTCAAAGTTCGGCAGAAGCCCCAACGTTTGTAGCCTACCTAAAAGAAACCTCCTGATTGCAGGGCCAATTGCATTCGGCAAAGCAAGAACAAACATGTTCCCAACTTTCAATAGTGGGTATCGCTCAAGTGAAGTATGGCCTAATGTCTCTGATAGAAGGAGCTTCCTATCGTGAGGCTTAAGTGTAAAAGGTTCCAATACGGCGGGGTTAATCTGATACTTAGAAAGTTCGTCTGCGGTGAAGGATACGAAGTTCCCTCTGTCGATAATCCGGGTCGCAGTAGACAACTTACATGAACCCTTGGGGGTTGATGACTCAGAATGCCACCTTTGTAAACCAACTCTATCCGCGACAATATCGCTCAGTTTCAGTAACGTAAATATGGGGGGGAGCAGTCTCCTGAATTCTGGTGGTACTGTTTGGGAGCATAGAATGTCGATAACCGTCTGTGTAAAGTAACAACTAGAATGCCAAATACCCTCAAACAACCGTCGATTGCCTTCGGGGGTTCTAATGTTTGTGATGAAAACATCCTCAGCTGGGTCTTCTGCAGACTTTACGGACGTGTTTCCTAGTATATCATTTAGCCAACGTTCTATAACTTTCAACGAAGGCCTTCTGGTCCCTCTACAGTGAATCACTGCAAGATGAACAAGGATCTCTATTCGAAGAGCATTCGCATGGAGTGATGGTACGGTGAGTAGGCTGGCAACGCGACTTACGGTATCTCGTAGTTTGTACTTCTTAAGGACCTTTGCGAGATGTTTCAGTTCGGGGTTGTCAAAATCGATCATGTGCTTTCCAGTTTTTTCTCCGTGGAGTTTACCGGTAAAAGGTACCGTAGAGATTGCTCAGATCTTCGCAACGAAGAGCCAACTCGTTACACAATTAAACGGAAGAAATCCCGGGATGAACCAACCTTGTTCTGCCACTGAGCAGTTGTTGGACAATTGCTTGCTTGAATACTTGGGTTTTGTCCCGACGTCGTTCCAGTGCGTAGATCTCGATGTCCATGTCGGAGAGAATCGAGACGATGGCACGTTGTTCCCGAACCTTTGGTAAATAAACGTTAAGGTTCCGCATTACATTCCAGTCGGCACGTGGCATGTGTGTTCCGTATGAAATGCATGCCGCCTCGACTAATCGGTCACTTTGCACGAGAGCGTGTAAGAACCCACCGACCGCGTGTCGTGGGTCGGTCACTAATGGCCATATCTCAGTCGTGCATAAACCTGCACGATCGGCTAGCCAGAACTTGCGAAGATATGGACGAAGCCGCCCAAAGAGCAAATCGCCAACTCTGAACCGATACTTGGACGATGCAGAAAGATGTGCCGTAGAACATCCCAGTAACCGCCCATTACCTTGTCCGATATGGTCAAGTTCGACGCAAGGTGTATCTGAAGGAACATTCGTAGGTAACACTTTCTGATTCCGAATCGTCGTAAAATCCCCCAACCGCATCATTCCCCACGCCCCACCGAACCCTGGAAGACGAGTTCTGCCAGTGACGAGTTGCTGCATGGTGGCCTGCTTGACGGCTCGCTTCTTGGTAATTAAGGTCTGCAATGCCGCAATCAACCCATCCACACCCGACAACGCCTCAGCAATGGCGCGTTGTTCAACTAGGGGAGGTAAAGGAACAACAGTCGAGCTAATCAAACCGATATTCAGATTCATTTGAGAACCTGTTTGGCCATGTTTTGACCAACTCGGTTCCATGTTTAATAGAACATAATAGAGATATTCCTTGTCAGCTCTCAGGTTATCGAAGACAACAAAGCCGTCATGAATACAAACGTCTTTTCTCGTAATTATTGGTCTGCCCACAGTGGCACAGATACTCATTACGAGACTCCCACACTTTACAGGACGACTATTGGCGATCCCAGCAGCGGACAGATTCTGAGTGGTGTCAAATAGAAACTTTCCCGAGTCTGTTACATCTGAAATACGAAGCCAGCCGATTTTTGAGTGAGAATCAAACCAAACAGGGTTATCGATGGGCCGAGGTGATGCACCTCGAATCACGTTAGCAAACAGGCCGATTGCCATCGCTCGCCAATCCTCCGGAATAATCCCCAAATTAGTCCGCTTATAACCAGTCGGCACCATATCCGCGCTGTCTGCCTGCGTGTCGTGCAACGACGCGGGTACGGCGTGAGGATACGCACAGTCAGGTGCCGCGGGGCATACATCGCCAAGAACTTTGCCCACGATTTCCTGTCTAGCATTCATCCATTCACCTGGTCTCGTAAGTCGTAAACTTGGTTCCGGTATCGAAGACAACACGAGTCATACTTCGTCCAGGATGGACTTCAGTATCCCCGGAGTCGGACCAAGCCGTTGCGTACTGCAACTAGTTTCCCTCACCGAGTCTCTGAGCGTTATCGTTTGGCTACTTCTGACCAACCGAAACGGTTGTTTACTCAGCCATCACTGTTCGTTCATCCTTCAGGTCGTCAAGTTACCAACAAAGGCCTGTTATCAGATCGTGCTTAATGATGTACTCGCCCCAACCAACTGTACAAAACCCCTCTCATAGCGAAATCCCCATCCGCCTCAAGTTCTCCACTACCTTTGCGCCGAACACCTCCACTTCCCGCTCCAACTCAGGTAACGGTCGGGCGTAGCGTTCTTCCAGTTCCGTCACGCGCCCGACAAGCTGCTGTGTAATCTCTTGCACCTCATCCTCGATAACGGCCCGTATGCTCGCAAACCACTTGTCTTCTACTACAAGCGTCCTGATCTCATTTTCTGTGAGAGTAGTGTAGCGGAGCAGCACTTTCTCGTCCAAGAGTCCTTGGACGACTTTAACGGCCTTGGTCACCTTAGTCTCAGCATCGATCAGTGTCTTGCATTGCTTGAGGGCATCTTGTTCTTCCACGCACTCCGGCTCGAATCGGATGGCCTTGAGCCGCTGCGTGACACTGCTCTTGGTGACCTTGTCCTTGTCATTGACGACATCCGCCAGCAAACCCTCTTCACCGGCATGCTCCTCAACAAACTCCTCCATTATCCTGCTGGCGATTTCTTGCTTCGCCTGCAGGGCTTCGATAGCAGTTTGATCGCCGGTAAAGTACCGAGAGACTATCAGTTCCGGCGGAAGCAAATCCATCTTGTACTTTATGCGCTTGATCGTGAGATCCGGCGCTTCTTTGATCTTTCGGCCATTGTCTTCGATGATACTACGCGGTCTGATGGTCTCGTTCCAACCGTCCGTGGTGATCAGGTACACGTCATCCTGCATCGTCTCGTCCCAATAATCCATCAACCGCTGGTACAAGTCGTATGGGTCGAGCAGCGGCATGTCGGCGAAACGCGCCAGCAAATCCTCTGCCAGGGTGCGAATGATTTCCCTGGGATTGGCACCTATCTCCAGTCCCTTCAGAACGGCCTCGTGTGCCTTGCACCAATCGTCGAGAACAACTGAAACACGGGCTTGGTACGATCTGAATTCCCCGTGATCGAGAATGGCGGATTTCACCTGTCCCGTCTCGATGCGACTTTCGCTGTACCCCTCGCGGCCGTTGCCGACAAACAACGTTCGGCGGAGTGAGGGGAACACGTCCCAGTAGGCACCGAGCGCGTCGAGGTCGCGGTCCGGGATGCCGCCGCGCAGATGCGCGTCGAGGTCGTGCAGGTCCTCCGACTCGCTCGAATCGACGTAGCGTGGGATATTGAGGTTATAGTCGTTAGCAGGACCGGCGATCTCGGCGGTCGGGACCATGCGGGAATAACGCGGCAACTCAATCTGCCGGTTGAACACGTCGACGATCCGGTGGATGTCCTGTGCCCGCAGGCGGTTCTTGTTGCCGTCCTTGCGGAAACCCTTGCTCGCGTCGATCATGAAGATGCCGCCGCGCGCATGGGCATTTCCCTTGTCTAAAACCACGATGCAGGCGGGGATTCCGGTGCCGTAGAACAGGTTGGGTGGCAGGCCGATGATACCTTTGATGAATCCGCGTTGGATGAGGTTCTTGCGGATGTCCGCTTCCCTGTTGCCTCGGAACAGTACGCCGTGTGGCAGGATGATCGCACCCTTGCCTTTGCTGTTGAGCGACGCAATGAGGTGAAGGAGGAAGGCGTAGTCGCCGTTTCTGGCAGGAGGGATACCGTAGCCAAAACGCCCGAACTCGTCGTTGGCAGGATCAATACCATTGGACCAGGCCTTGGCGGAAAAGGGCGGATTGGCAACGGCAAAGTCAAAGGTCTTGAGACGGTCGTTATCGTTCTTGAAATACGGAGCGGCAAGAGTGTTTCCTTGCCACACAACGGCGGTCTCGTGACCATGCAGGATTATGTTCATCCGCGCCAGTGCATAGGTGGCGTTGTCCATCTCCTGGCCGTAGACGGAAATGCCACTCGGTGCCTCATCGGCGGCCCTGAGCAGGAGAGAACCTGAACCGCAGGTCGGGTCGTAGAGGGTCTGATACTGCCGGGTGTCCTGTCCGATGCCGATCACCTGGGCCATGATACGCGAAACTTCGGCCGGCGTGTAGAACTGTCCCTTGCTCTTTCCGGACTCCGTGGCGAAGTGCATCATCAGATACTCGTAAGCGTCGCCGAGGAGATCATCCCAATCAGCCCGGTTTGCGCCGAAATCTAGGCTGTCGAATATGGCAACAAGCCTGGAAAGCCTGTCCTGCATTTCTTTACCGGACCCCAGCTTGTTTTCATCGTTGAAATCCGCTTGATCTATGACGCCTACCAAGTCGTTTTCTTCCGCGAGGGTGGCGATCACCGTGTTTATCTTATCGCCGATCTCCTTATCGCCGATCAGCTTTACAATATCGGAGAAACTCCCTCCCTCGGGCACTACGATAAGCATTTTTGGGTCTTTGGCCGCCTTGTCGGTGACGTACTTCATGAATAGCAGTGTAAGGACGTAATCCTTATACTGAGAGGCGTCCATGCCACCACGAAGTTCATCGCAGCTTTGCCAAAGAGAGGAATACAGTTGGGACTTCTTCAGGGCCATTTGGAATTCCCACTATTTTGGTTGCTGACTAGGCTTATGGGATTAACTAATTTGCAAAAACAGTACAGCTTGGGGTCTTTCCTAAGATCCTACCAGCCCATCTACACAACTACCCCACGCTTAAACCGCTGCCCGTACCGCGCGTTCGGCGCTTCGAGGATCTTCTGCTGCCGTTCCGTAAGTCCCTCGTACTTATCGGCTTCGTAGTACTCCGCATACCAGGATACCGAGTTGGGCGAGTACTTGTAGAAGAGGGTGCGGCGTTCGTCGCCGTGCCAGGATAAGGTGCCGTGGGTCAGCGCTTCGGTGAAGATGACGGCGGTGCCGGCCTTGCCGGTCACGGCGCGGATGAAGGGCTGGTCGGTCTTGAGGTTGCGCCACTCGTCGGGGAACCGGAAGTTGGCCTTGTGGCTGCCGGGCACGCAGCCGAAGCCGCCGTCGCCGGGGTTCACGTCCTTCAGGTTGTAGGCGACAACGGACAGGCCGCACCGGATCTCCTGGTTGACGCAGGTGTAGGAATACAGCGGGTCGAAGGGGATGGCGCCGCCGTGGAGGGTCGTGCCGATGGGTCCGTCACCTTTCCGGATGATGTCGGCGTAGTCGTGGTCCAGCCGAAACCGCGGTCCGACGATGTGCTCCAGGTAGGGGACGATGCGCGGGTTGTCGATCAGGTCGCGGTAAGCCGGTCCCCAGTCGAGCATCGTGAAGCCGAACCGGTGCGTGGTCGCGCTGGGTTCCATGTCTTCGTCGATCTTTTCGTCCAGGATGCGGTTCAACTCGTCGAGCTGTCCGGCGTCGAGGGCGTCCGGGACCGCGATGAAGCCCTGCAGGTCGAAGAGGTACTGCTCGTGGGGAGTCATGCGCCGCCCTTTCGTGGGTCGGTTCCTAGTTCGCGGCCTCTCGCGTCAGCATTTCCGGGTGTCCTTAGTCATCGTCCACTCGTCAATCATCGTCCACCGCGTAGTCGTCGCCGTAGTACTTGCTCGTGGTCCGGGTGTGGAACTGGACGGCCGAGATGGGTTCGTACTTGGGTTCGCCCGTGTTGGGCAGTACCTCGAGCATCTCTTCCTCCCAGACGTAGACGGCCATGGGGATGCTGACGCGGGCGGAGCCGAAGAGGCTGGCGTCCTGCGGCTTGCTGACCCGGTGCGTGGTGGAGGGCAGGCGGTCGTTGGTGATCCGCTGCATGTAGTCGCCCGTGTTGATGATGATGCTGCCTTCCGGGGGATTGAGGCGGATCCACTTCATGTTTTCGCGGTTGAGCACCTGCAGGCCGTCCACCCCGTGGGAGGGCAGGATGGTGAACAGGTCCACGTCCTCGTGGCCCAGCATGCGACCGGCCCCGGACTCGTCGTCCTCTTTGGTGATGGGCGGGTAGTAGTTGAGCCGGAAGCCGAAGTTCGTCCGGGTGAGTTTCTCGTTGTAGAGGGACGGATCGCAGCCCAGGTAGGTGAGGATGCTCTGCATGAGGGGCAGGATCAGTTGTTCGTGGCGCTGGATGACCTGCCGGAAGAACGGTTCGTACCCTGCCGCGGGCCAGTAGTCCGTCTCGCGGTAGTCCGGGTTCTCGCCCAGGTTGAAGGCCCGCCGGCAGAAGACCCAGCCCTCGACGAGGTCGGGATGCATCCGGCTGGTCTGCTTGATCGGGAAGTAGCCCTGGTTGACCGAACCGTGCCGCTCCGCCTCGTACTTCATCTTGTCCGCCATGGGCGTGGCCGTGAAGAACTCAGCCACCTTGCGTTCGGCCTCCTCGTACAGGCTGGGCGGGATTTCGTGGTTCTCGAGGATCACGAAACCGATGCCTTCCATGGCCTCGCCGATGTCCCGGGCGAACTGTGCTCTGCCCTCCGGTCCGCCGTGGTGGAACAGGCTCATGTCACAGGTCCGGATCTGCGTTTCTTCGTCGAATTCCTCTTCCGCCGCGCCCTCGGCCAGGTTGTAGGTCTGTTCCTTTTCCACCTGGTCGTACTGCGTGTATTCCTGGTTGACCGCCTTGATGCCCTGTTCCTGTTTGGCCTGATCGGTGCTCATGACCGTACTCCCGGCCCGGCCGGCCGCTGTTCCTGAGCTGCCGCGAGCCTTGCTGTTGTCGATCGCCTGTTTGACTCGGTTTATACCGCCAATATCTCATTTCTCCGCGGGTTCTGGCAAGGGTAAAATGACTGCGGGGAGCGCTGCGGAGAGCGCTACGGAGATCACCGTGGGAAGCACCGAGGCAGCGTCTTGGGGAGCACCGCGGATTAGCGCGACGGAGCGTCGGCAGACGGCCTACAAAACAGTTGACACATCGGCCGCGCGCCGGATACATATGGAGCATGGCCAACGCACGCTTCAACCCGCCCCAGCCCTACAACGAACCCGTCCTGGACTACGCGCCCGGATCGTCCGAAAGAGCGGCCGTAAAGGCGAAGCTCGCCGAGCTGAAATCCGCCCCCATTGAGGTCCCGCTGATCATCGGCGGCCGGGAGGTGAAGACGGGCAACACGGCGCCGCTGCGGGCTCCTCATGACCACGGGCTCGACCTCGGCGTCTACCACAAGGCCGGCGAGGCCGAGGTCCGCATGGCCATCGACGCGGCCCTGGAAGCCCGCGCGGCGTGGTCGGACATGCCCTGGGAGCAACGGGCGTCGGTCATCATGAAGGCGGCCGACCTGCTGGCCGGGCCCTGGCGCCAGACGGTCAACGCCGCAACCATGCTGGGCCAGTCCAAGACGATCTTCCAGGCGGAGATCGACTCGGCCTGCGAACTGATCGACTTCTGGCGGTTTAACGTCAGCTACCTGGCGCAGCTCATGAGCGACCAGCCCGCTTCCTCGCCGGGCGTCTGGAACCGTCTGGAGTACCGGGCCCTGGAGGGATTCGTATTCGCCGTAACGCCCTTCAATTTCACGGCCATCGGCGGCAACCTGCCCACGGCGCCGGCCCTCACCGGCTGTACCGTCCTTTGGAAACCGGCGTCCTCCGCCGTCTACTCGGCCTGGCACGTCATGGGGCTGCTGCAGGAAGCCGGCCTGCCGCCCGGCGTGATCAACTTCATCCCGGGCTCCGGGGCCGAGGTAGGCGACCCGGTGCTCGACAGCCCGGACCTGTCCGGCATTCACTTCACGGGATCGACGGCGACCTTCCAGCGGATGTACCGCACCGTGGCCGGCAACCTGGCGCGCATGAAGCACTATCCCCGCATCGTGGGCGAGACGGGCGGCAAGGATTTCATCTTCGTCCACGCCTCGGCGGACGCGGACGCCCTGGTCGCGGCGGCGGTGCGCGGCGCCTTCGAATACCAGGGGCAGAAGTGTTCCGCGGCCTCACGGATGTACTTGCCCCGCTCCCTGTGGCCGGCCTTCAGGGACCGGTTTACGACCGAGGTATCGCAGATCAGGGTCGGGGATCCCGAAGATTTCTCGAACTTCATGGCGGCCGTGATCGACGAGGCGTCCTACGACACCATCGCCGGTTACATCGAATACGCCCGGTCTACGGACGACGCCGAGATCATTACTGGCGGCGGCTGCGACCGCGAGCGGGGCTGGTTCATCGAACCCACGACTATCGTGACGACGAACCCGCGGTTCAGGACCATGGAAGAGGAGATCTTCGGTCCCGTGCTGACCATATACGTATACGAGGATGACCGCCTGGACGAGACCCTCGCGCTCTGCGACACCACGTCGCCCTACGCCCTGACCGGGTCCGTCTTCGCGCGGGACCGCGCCGCGATCGTGCGCATTTCGGACGCGCTGCGCAACGCGGCCGGCAACTTTTACGTCAACGACAAGCCCACCGGAGCCGTCGTGGGGCAGCAGCCCTTCGGAGGCGCGCGGGCGTCGGGCACGAACGACAAGGCGGGCAGCCCGATGAATCTGCTCCGCTGGATGAGCGCCCGGACGATCAAGGAAACCATGGTTCCGCCGACGGACTGGCGCTATCCTTTCATGGACGAGGCGTGATCGGGACCGTGGGCGGAAGCCATTAGCTGAAGCCAGCGGTCCACCGGCGGTATGTCACCAGCGCGCAAGACCAACAATCGATTCACGGAAAGTTAAACCGGAGGAACCAATGAGCGAGGGAAGACCCTTGAAGGTGCACGTAACGGGCGCATACGGACTGATCGGCAACCTGACCTACCGGCACCTGAGCGGAAAGGATGATTACGAAGTCTATGGCAGCGGCCGGCGTACGGTTTCTTCGGACCGCATCGACGATGAGGACCTTCTGCGGATACCCGATGACCGTTTCTCACTGGCCGACCTGACCGACCGGGACGCCGTATCCCGGGCGCTGTCCGGCATGGACGCGGTGGTCCATCTCGGCGCGGTCCCCGATCCCGGCGCGTCCTTCGAGACCATTCTGGAATGCAACATCCGGGGCACGTACAACGTCCTGGAAGTCTGCCGGGAGGAGGGTATCAAGCGGCTGATCTACGCGAGCTCGGTCATGGCGAGTTGGGGGTATGGACAGTTCTCCGAACCGTACGTTTCCCTGAATGAGGGTCGGCTCGAAGGGCTGCCCGATCCCATGCCCATCGTGAAAGTCACCGACCCGCCCCGTCCCACCGAACCCTATTCGGCCAGCAAGGTCTGGGGCGAGGGCATCTGCCGCACCTACCACGACGCCCACGGCGTCTCCGTCGTCTGCCTCCGCATCGGCTGGGTCAACAAGCAGAACGAGGCCACCGAACCCTTCCTGAGATCGGTCTGGTGCAGCCAGGCGGACATTACGCAGATCATCGAACTGGCCCTTAAAGTCACGGAAAACCCGGTTTACGAGGTGTGCTTCGCCGTGACCGACGGCCCGCACCGCTGGGTGGACCTGGAGCATACGCGGGACCGGTTGGGTCACGATATCACAGGCTGATTGCGGCGGCCGCGCGCCGGCTGCAGGCAGGGCGCATGCCGGCTGGGCTCCGGCTACATCCTGATCTCGCCGGCTGCCGGTGGTTGTTTTAGCGACGTTTAATACATTGTCAACATTGACAACATATGAAAGGAGTGTGTCACCATGCCGAAACTCACCGTAAACGGCGTAGAGAACCAGGTCGAATCGGGGCAGCGTCTCGTGCTGGCCATCGAGGGTACGGGCGTGAACATCGGCCACCGCTGCGGCGGCAACGCCAAGTGCACGACCTGCCGGGTCACGATATCGGAAGGCGAGCCGGACACGATGACCGCCGCCGAACACGAGGTGCTGTCGGAGAAAGGGCTCGTCGGCGAGGTACGGCTGTCCTGCCAGATCATCTGCGATCACGACATGTCGGTCGAGCCGGGCTTCCTGCTGGAGAACGAGGACGAGTGGGACGACACCGGTCCGACGCCGGAGACGAGCATCACGCCCGCCCCGGTTTGGATCTCGAAGCCGTAGTTTCACGCGTCACCTCTCGGGCGCGTCACCCCGCGGGCGCTCCACCAGTAGTTACCAGGCGTCACCCCTTGAGCGCCCCCACCGTAATCCCCTTCGTCACCTGGCGCTGGAGCAGGGCGTAGACCGCCATGGTGGGCAGCATCATGAGCACCAGGCCGGCGAAGGCCATGCCCCAGTCGCTGCGGTACTGGCTCACGATGGTGATGTTGGCCAGGCCGAGCGGGAGGGTGCGTAGACTTTCGGCGTTCTCTCCCGACAGGAACATGAAGGCCATGAAGAACTCGTTCCAGGTGCCCAGGAAGGCGAAGATGCCGACGGTGACCAGGGCGGGTTTGGCCAGCGGAAGCATGATGTGCCAGAAGGCCCGCAGTTCTCCGGCGCCGTCCATCAGGGCCGACTCGTGGAGTCCGGACGGCAGCGACTTGAAGAACCCCGCCAGGATGAAGATGGCGAAGGGCATGCCGAAGGCGATGTAGACGAGCAGCAGCCCCAGCCGGGAATTGAGCAGCATCAGGTCCTTCATCTGGAAGAAGAGGGGCACGATGGCCAGCTGCAGCGGCACCATCAGGCCCGCCAGGAAGAAGAAGAACAGGGGCCTCGCCCCGAAGAATCGGAACCGCGAAAGGGCATAGGCCGCCATGGCCGCGAAGAGCAGCGACAGGATCACCGTCAGGACCGTCAGCATCGCGCTGTTCAGGAAGTAGTCCCCGAACTGCCCCACCGTCCACGCCCGTGAGAAATTGATCCACTGCAGGTCCGCCCAGTCCGGCAGCGTGAAGGGCGCCAGGAAGATCTCCCGGTCCGTCTTGAGCGAGGTGTACAGCAGCCAGGCCATCGGGTAGACCACGATGACCAGGTAGCCGAGCAGGACCGGATAGATCACGAGATTCCAGGCCGACGGCCGGGTTTTTAGATTCCGTCGGTTTCTCCGAGTCCGACGGTCCTGTTTGGCTCGTCGGTCGCGATTCGCCCGTCCGCTCGATTTCTCCGGTCTGCTTCATATCTTCCCTTTGCGTCATCAGAATTCCACCGTTTCCCTTCGCATGAGCCGCAGCGTGGCGGCCGTGCCGAAGAAGACCATGATGAACAGCAGCACCGCGATGGCCGTGGCCTCGCCGATCTTGAACTCGGTGAACATGTCCTGCACCATGAGCGTGCCGATGACGTGCACCTGCGTGGTGGGCGTCTGGTTGGTCAGGAGCCAGATGGTCTCGAAGGCCTTCATCCCGCCGATGACCATGAACACGATGGAGATGGACAGCACCTCCCAGATCAGCGGCAGGGTGATGGTCCAGAACTGCCGCCACGACGAGGCCCCGTCGATGTCCGCCGCTTCGTAGAGGCTCTGGGGTATGCTCTCCATGGCGGCCAGGAAGAGGATCATGTTGAACCCGCAGGCGCCCCAGATGGACATGGGGATGAGCGCCCAGTACAGGTTGGACTGCGACAGCCAGGCGAATCCTTCCATGGCCTGCAGCCAGCTTCCTGCGCTCTCGAACCCCACTGCGGACAGGATCAGGCCGAGGCCCACCAGCGCGGCGTTGATCGGTCCGCCCTGGGGATTGTAGAGGTGCATCCAGAGGAGGGTCGCGGCCACGGCCCCGAGAATGTTCGGGAAGAAGAAGGCGATGCGGAAGAACTTCGACCCCCGGATCTGCCGGCTGATGCACACGGCAAGGAAAAGAGAGAGGGGGATGACGAACAGCGGGATGACGAACATGATGAACAGGTTGTTGTTCAGCGCGATCCAGAACCCGTCGCTTTCGAAGAGCAGCCGGCCGAAGTTGAGCAGGCCCGTGAAGCGCATGTCGGTCAGCCCGTCCCATTCGTTCAGGCTCCAGAGGAACGATTTCGCGCTCGGGATGATCACGAAGACCGCGTAGAGCAGCAGGGCGGGCGCGATGAAGATGATCCGGTCAATCCGCCCGAGGAATGGGAGGCCGGCGACGTGTGATTTTCCCGCGCGGCGCCGGTCCCGGTAGCGTTTGTAGGTCGTGGCCGACCAGTAGCCGATGGCCAGGGCCATGAGGCCGATCAGCAGACCGGGTTTCCAGACGTGCCGGATGTTGATCTCGTCCGGCGCGATGGTCTGCCGTCGAACGACGGCCGCGGCCGCTTCCAGTGCCGCGGCGGCCTCTGCGGGCGTGGTCTGGCCGGTAATCACCCTGAACCGGGCGTCGGTCCAGTACTGCGTCATGGCCGGATAACCCTCGCCGGGCGGCGTGCCGTAGGTGACGGCCGCGTTCTTCAGCATGTCCGCCAGGTCCGCCATGTCCTCGGTCAGGTTCGCTTCGGATACGCCCGCCACGGACACGGGGATGTCGCGCATCCGGGCGAACAGGCCGGCCATGCGCCGCGAGGTCATGAAGCGCAGGAACTCGACCCCGGCCAGCGGGTTGTCGCTGTCCTTCAGGACGAAATAGTACCCGGAACCGCCGTAGACGGCCGTGGGGTCCGCCCTGCCGGTCGGCGCCACCGGGATGTTGAAAGACCCCAGGCGGAAATCATCCGGGATTTTTCCCAGCATCTCGCTCTTGAGCCACGAACCGCAGAAGATCATGGCCGTGTGACCCAGGAAGAACTCGAGCTGGGATTCGGTGTGGCTCATGCCCATGGCGCCCGGCTGGAAGTAGTTCAGCGCGATCCGCTGCGCGAGGGAAAGGGCCTCGGCGAACTCGGGGTTGTCGAAACTGCCGGGTACCAGGTTCTTCTGGTCGAAGTACCGCTCAGGACCGGCGAGGTGATAGTACCCGTGGTCGATCACGGCCTGCACGTAGCCCGGGTACCGGCCCTGGAAGGCGAGGGGCCAAATCCCGGCGGCCCTGATCTCCTCGCACAGGTCGAGAAACTCCTCCCAGGTCGTCGCCGGTTCCCAGCCGTTTTCCTCGAACATGTTCTTGTTGTACCACACGGCGTAGGCCGACGCCATCAGGGGGATGCCGTAAGTCCTTCCCTCGTGTGTGTACTGGGCCAGGGTCCCGGGCAGGAACGATTCGCGCCAGGTGCGGTCACCCTCCCAGTTGGGTTGGTCGAGGAACACGTCCAGGGGCAGCAGGTCGCCGTTTCGGATGAGCGCCCAGTAGTTGAGGCGGGCGTTGGTGACCTCGGGGAAGGACCGTTCCAGGATGCGCACCCGCACCTTGTCGTGGATGCGGGGATCGCCATAGAGGTCGATCACCACGTCTTCGTGCTCCTGTTCGTAGGTCCGGGCGCACTCGAGAAAGAACTCCAGTCCCTGGCCGCCCTCGAAGAGGGGTATCTCGACGCGGATTGGGGGCTGTGCCTGCGGTGCCCGATCCGGCCGCTGTGCCTGGTTCGGTTGCTGTGCCTGGTTCGGTTGCTGGTCCTGGTTCGGGGGCTGTGCTTGCTGTGCGAGGGCGACTGCCGGGATGGCCGCGATGTCCGCGCAGATCACCAGAACGGCAAGCAAGGGGATGATTCGGACAGGGACCATGGGAAGATTGATGGTGGGATTCAGGTTTCGTACAGGTACAGGTAGGATCAATGTAGGATGCGCGGTATATCCTGTCAACGCCACCCACATTGTCCCGCTGCACGTACGAAGGCTCCACGCCGGGTCCGCCTCCGATCCGCCCCGGTGACCACCTCGCTAAGCTCCAGCTTACGCCCGGACCCACGCATAACCGGTTGACAGGCGCGGGACGGCCGTCCTACATTCCGAGGTCGACATACCTGTGCATTGACTTACCGAAGTACAACCATCGGCGTAACCGCCACCCTACAGGAGCAGGTCCATGCGTGAGATCAATTTCGGCGCGGGAAGGCCCGATCCGCTTTCCTTTCCTTCGGACGCGCTGGCCGAGGCCGCCGCAAAAGTCATCAGGGCCCGAGGCCCGGAACTGGTGAATTATCCGGACGGCCGCGGCTACGAACCCTTGCGGGCCATCGCGTCGGAGCGCTTCGAGCGCGGCGCTGGCCCAGCGATCCCCCTGGAGGAGATCGTGCTGACGTCCGGTTCCATGCAGGCGCTCCAACTGATCACGGAAGCCTTCGCGTCGCGTGGCGATATGATCGTTACGGAAGCCTTCACCTACGGCGGGTCGCTGAGCGTGTTCCGAAACCGGCAGGTGCGCATTGCGCCGGTGCCGATCGACGACCAGGGGCTGGTGCCGGAGGAACTGGAGACTGTGCTCAAAGGGCTCGTCGACGGGGGCACGCCGCCGAAGTTTATCTACACCATCCCCACCCATCACAACCCCACGGGCTCCATCCTGCCCCTGGAGCGTCGCGAGCGCCTCCTCGAACTGGCCGGCGAGTTCGACACGCTGGTCGTGGAAGACCACTGTTACGCCGATCTCGTGTTCCAGTCCGATCCGGTGCCGCCGAACCTGTACCGCCTGGGCGAAGACGGCCGGGTCGTGTACGTCGGCTCTTTTTCCAAGATCCTCGGACCGGGTGTCCGTCAGGGCTACTTCATGGCGCCGGAGGCGCTGCAGCAGCGGATCATGGCGAACAAGATGGACGGCGGGACCAACGCGCTGGCGAGCATGATCGTGGCCGAATACCTGGGCGATCATCTCTGGGATCACATCCGCGAAGTGAACAGGGTCATGAAGGCGCGCAAGGACGCCCTGGTCGAATCGCTGGCGACCCACTTCAGCGATCTGGGCGAGGAGGTGTGGTGGACGGACCCGCCCGGCGGCATGTTCGTTTGGGTGCGCATCCCTGAGGCGACGGACACGCGGAAAGCGCTGCAATTGGCGGCAGAGCGTGGGGTTTACTACAGTCTCGGGCAGTCCTTCAGCGCCGTAAACGAGGACATTCCCTACCTGCGCATCGCATTCGGGTTCCCCACGATAGAGGATATCCGCGAAGGCGTGCCCATTCTCGCCGAATGCATCAAGGAAGCCCAGGGCAAGGGCCTGGCGGCGTAGATATCACTGCGTTACTCTTCGCCGGATACTCTCAGATACCCCTCGACCCTTCCGAGCCGGATGTTGATGTTGTCGAGACGAATGTTCATGTCTCTCATCGCGGCATGGATTTCTGTGAGGTCGGTCCGTATTTCATTCCTGAATCCCTGATCTTCCCGATCCAGGTAAGTAAGCGTCGCGATGAACAAGATGCCCAGGGTCACAATGAACATTCCTGCGGCAGTTACGATCTGGGCGCCGAAGGTCAAGTTATCGCGGGACATCTCGGTCATGGTACGGTTCCTTTTATAACCAACAATAGCAGCACCAACCACTGTTACAACTGGAGGCAACCCGCTATCTTGATGAATCAGATACTATTCGGATCTGAGCGAATCGGCCAACTGCCGACCTTTTGATGTCAGCGTATACAACTGGATACCCGATAGCACCACAAGCTCGTTCCGGCAGAGAGATTCCAATGCATCTTTCCAGACATTTAGTTCGTTGCTTCTGATAAAACCGGAATTCCACTGACCAGTCTGAACGAACCATCCCGAGAAGGTCTGCCCGGTCAAAATCAGCCCCTCTCCGGTATGTAAAGCTTTCAGAACAAGCGTTCTGGCTTCTTCGGTCAAATTAACAGTCACTATCTTTCACCCCGCCTGTAAATGGGTTATAGCCTGGTTGGCCTTCAATTCTGTCCAGCCTTCCCTCTACTCGGTCCAGCCTTCCCTCTACTCTTCCCAACCTTCCGTTGATTTCAAACAAAACGCTTTTTATTTCATCCATGGATACACGAAGTGCTTTCAACTCATCTTGATTCCTATGAGCAAATTTCCACGCCAGCGAAACCACTGCCAGGAGAACGAGACATGCAGTCGATACTGACCCTATGATCAAAATTAACTGGTCCATAATTGAATGGTCGGAATTAAAACCCCCGATCTCGTTATGGACTTAAAAAACTCCCAAAAACGCTAAATACCTGTCACTTCCCCCTGCACCATCCCTACACCATATTCCTTACCCCGTTCTCGTACCTGACCTCGTAGTCCTCCTCGGGCACCGGCATGGCCCGCATGGCCAGTTCCCCGTCGGTCACCAGCGGATCGGTCTTCAGCAGCAGTTCGTCCAGCGATTCCGCGGGTGACTTTTCGGTCGTATCCAGCGTAATCAGGTGGCCGTTGCGCGTCAGGAGCGATTGGTCGACCTCGTCTTCGAAGCGTTTCTTGAGGTCGGGGATGTCCTTCTCGTCGATGATCTGGTACTCGTGGGGGTCCGTGCGCATGCGCTCGCGGATCGCCTCGTCGTCGGCGGTGAGGTGGATCAGCACGACGTCCGGCAGCCGGGCTTCCAGGACCAGCACCTCGTAGTGCCGCTGGTTGTGTTGGACGTAATTGGGATAGTAGGGATTACCGTCCACGTTGCCGTAAACGTCGCAGTAGACCTTTTCCTCGATGTGCCAGCCGGCGATCAGCGTGTGGGGGTAGTTGCGTATGACCTCCACGTGGTAGTGCAGCTGCATCCGCTGCATGCGTTCTTTTACGTCGTCGGGATAGTGGACGTACTGGGCCCGGGAAACGGGACTCAGGGAAGCGTCCGGGATGGTGAAGTGATCGTCGAGATGAGTCCGGCGCCGCCGTTTCTGGTAGTAGGCGTCCAGGTGATCGATCAGGGTAGACTTGCCGGCGTACTCGATACCGACGAAAATGGACCGCATGTGTTGCTCCTTTCCACAGTGAAACGCTTCGGTTAGTCGCTTCGATTTGTATTCAGCGCTGCAGTAGTTCGACCCACGCGCCGACGACCGCCTCCACCATGGCCTCCCCATGGGCCGCGTTGGCCGTCCAGCTGTTCCGTTCATCGTCCTGTCGGCAATACCACGGCGCGTTCTCGTCCAGCTGCCCCTGGTCCACCAGTTCCGGGCGCGTGGCCAGCAGGAAGGAAGTCTCGTTGTACCCGGCGTGGTCGCCGCCGGCGGGCGGTGACGCGGCGGGAAGGATCATGGGGTGGACCTGGATCCTGCCGAAACGGCGTTCCTCCCTGGACATTTTGGCATCCGCCCACCATCCCCGCGGCTTGCCTTCGGCCAGGACCATTTCAAAGGACAGTTCCGCCGCGGCCTTCTTGAATGCCAGTGCCAGTGGCGCCTCCATGCCCTGGTGCATGATGATTACGTAGATACGCCCGAAGCCCATCTCCAGGAAGTTGCGCAGGATCGACTTGACGTACGAACCGAAGGCATCGTAATCGGGGTCGATGGTGCCGTCCTCAGGTCCGCCCAGGGCGTAACCGGTGGGGCCGAAATCGAAGGGCGGCGAGACGACCACGTCCAGTCGCTTCGCCACGCGCGCGCAGATCTCCTCCACGATGATCGTGTCGTGGCCGATGGCCATGTGGGGACCGTGGGTCTCGATGCAGCCGGCGGGTACGAGCAGCGGGTTGCCCCGATCCACGGCCTCGCGCAGTTGATGGGGAAGCATGTGCTTCAGGTACATGGATTCCTGCCGGGCAACGTTGGTTCCGGCTTCCGATCAAACTTCCACGGTATGGGTGTGCTGCGCCACGTCGAGTCCGTGCCGGTCGGCCCATTCCCGGATGGGCCAGTCGATGCCGTCGGGCGCCTCGCGCCCCTCCGAGTCCACGGTGGCGCCCAGCAACTGGCGTCCAACGTCGTCGGTACCGGCGAGCAGGCCGGCGTCAGGCTGCTGAATGCCGCTGTAGAATCGCATGTAGTGGTCGGGCTTGATCCACCGGTAGTGGTAGCCATAGATGACGACCTTGGCAATCTGCTTCGTGAAATTCAGTCCGGCTGCATGGTAGGTACGGTTTTCGAAGAGGAAAGCGTCGCCGGCCCGAAGGATCGGTTGCACGTATTCGTCGGGATGGATCTGGCCCTTTCGTATCGGCAGCGCGGACTTCATGTTGTTGCTGCCCCGGACGAACATGGTCGCCCCCGTGTCCGGTTCGGGAAAATCCGTCAGGCAGTAGCCGATCTTCAGGCCGACGAAGGGAAGCACCACGTGGCCCACGTCCAGCGAGACGCCCACGTCGCGGTGCCAGTTGATCTGGCCGGTATCTCCGGGCGCCTCCGGGTGCTTGTAGATGAGCGCGGTGTTCGTGATGTGGATGTTGAAGCCCATGAGGGCCACGATCAGCGGGACCGTGCGCTCGTTCGTAACGAGGTCGAGGAAGGGCCGCTCCTGCACGAGACCGGGACGGCGGTGGGCGTAGAAGTCGGGGTACTCGAACCCGTCCATGAGCCGGTCGCCCGTTTCCGTCAGCGCTTCGATCTGATTCTGGTCCAGTGCGCCCGGGACGATCAGGTAGCCGTCCTCTTCGAAGGAACGGCGCTGGGATGGGGTCAGGGGTGTGGGATGCATGGCGCGATCCGGGGTGCCTGATAGGTAAGTGTATTGTACAATTGTACAACTGATATGATGGCAACCGCCACGGGAAGCGACTCGGGAAGAAACGCGCCGGGCGTAACGTTTCTGCGGGGTGGAGCTCGCAGGATGGTCAGTTGCCGCGAGACTTCCCGGCCTTGCCAGGTATTTCTCATTATACGCCGGCGAAACCCGGATGCAAGGCGGAAATGCCGGTCAGAGCGGTATGCGCCAGATCAACTGGAGTTCGTCGGGGAACTCCGCGTAGGCGTTGGAAATGATGGCGCCCAGGCGGCATCCCTGGCGGGCGTAGAACCGGCACGCGGGCACGTTGGTATTCTGGGTCTCGATCTTCATCTCGACACAGCCGTGGTGCCGCCCCCAGTCCACCGCGGCCTCGAAGAGTTCCCGTCCCACACCGCCCCCGCGTTGGTCAGGGTGGACGCGCAGGTCCCACAGCACCAGGAGGTCGTCCCGGCCCTCCAGCATGTTCACGTTCGGCGTGCGGAGGGCAAGCAACGCGCCGCCCACGCGCCGGGAGCCGTCGTAGGCCGCGAGCAATCCCCACGCCGAAGTGTCCCAACGGTCGAGCCACCGCGCGGGCCACCGGGCAGGCCCTTCCTCGGAGGTCTGATCGTAGTCCTTGACGTAGGGGGGATCCACCGGTTCTTCTACCAGTGCGATTCCCTCCAAACCGCCGTCCGCCGCGTCGGCCCTGAAACGGGATCTCACCTCGTAGGCGATGGGTATATGGCCGTGTTCGGCCAGCATATCCAGGGGTTCTTCGATGATCTTCAATATGGCGTACTCGGCGTAAGGTCCCGCGTGCGTGCAGATGTCGCAGCCGCGCGCCCCGCGTACCGTCCTGGAGGTCGCAAGCGTGCGCCCCGGCGACAACGCGCTACGTGAGTTTCAGAGTTTCGCCACCAGGAGCGTCACGTCGTCCATAAACGGCACGCCCTGGCTGAATGCCTCGACGGCATCGATGATATGCTGTTTCAGGTCCGACGGCGGCCGGTGTCCGTGAGTTTCCACGACCTCCCGGAGGCGGTCTTCGCCGAAGATCTCTTCGGTGGCGTTCTCCGCTTCGACGATTCCGTCCGAAAAGAGGACCAGGGCGTCACCCGGGCTCCACGGCCGTTCCATGGCATTGAAGGCCGTGTCGGCGTCGATCCCCAGCAGGGGGCCGGTGGACTCCAGTGGTTCGGCCGTGCGTGTGTCCGCGCGGTAGTGAAGCGGAAAGTGATGGCCGGCGTTGGCGTAGGCGTACCGCCGCGCGTCCGGGTCGATCACCAGGTAGCAGGCTGTCATGAACAGCCAATCGGGACCGGTCGTCTGCACGATCCGGTTGAGGGCGTCCATGACCGGGGTGACGTCCGGGTCGATCCGGGTCTGGGTAGCCCGGCAACTGCGGGCCATGGCCATGATCAGGCTCGCGTTGAACCCGTGGCCGGTGACATCGCCGATCAGCAGGCCGACCCGCCCGTCGGGCAGCGCGAAGTAGTCGTAGTAGTCGCCCCCCACGTTCTCGGCAGGACGGCAGTGGCCGGTGAACTGCATGCCGGCGTGGTGCAGGTCCTCCTGGGGCAGCATGGAACGCTGGATCTCGTAGGCGCGCTGGATGTCCTGTTTGAGGCGTTCATCCGCCTTGATCTGTTCCTGGGCCGCCTCGAGCTGTTTCAGATGGCGCGTCTCCAGGGCCCGGTTGATGGCTGTGACCAGGAGTCCGGTGGTGTCGTCGGCGACCCGGCCCGATTTCTCCACGTAGCTGAACGCGCCCGCCTCCATGCACTTCACGATGTTGGGCTGGGTCCCGTACGCGGTCAGCACGACGCATTCCGGCGGAGACTCCAATGCCCGGATGCGCCGGATCGCTTCGAGCCCGCCTTCCCGGTCCGTTTCGATCCACATGTCGATCACCGCCACGTCGACGGCGCCGCGGGCATCCCTGATCTTGTCGATGCAATGCTCCACGCCGGTGGCGCAGATCACGTCGAAGGCGCCTTCCAGGTCGAGAGTGACCGCGTCCAGCATTGCGTCGTCGTCGTCGAGAAGGAGAACAAGGGGTTTCGTCATGACATCAGCCGTTCAGCTCGCTACGGGCAGAGCGAAGGTAAAAGTGGCGCCGTCCGGACCCGTGTCCTCGAGCCAGACTTCGCCCTGGTGTTCCGCGGCGATGGTCTGTATGGCGTAGAGTCCGAGTCCGGAACCGCCTGTCGTGGACACGCCCGGCCTGAAAAGCTCCTTGAGCACGGATTCGGGGATTCCCGGCCCCGTGTCGCGGACGTTGATCAATACGTACCGGTCGTCCTTTCGGCGCATCAGCCGGGGGTGCTGCGAAGCGAGACCGAGCCGCGTGGAAACGTGTATGCGCCCGTTGTAGTCCATGACTTTCCAGGCATTGCCGGTGAGTTCGGTGATCACCTGGTCGATCTCCTCCACGTTGGCCTCCACGTAGGGAGGCGGGTCCGCGAGATCGAATTCCACCTCGCAGGACCCGACGATCATGCCGTCCATGACGGTACGCCGCACGATTTCATTGATATCTACTTTCCGTTTCGGCGTGAGGGTCAGCTTAGTCAGGCGCTGCATGTCTTCGGCGATCGCGGCGATACGATCGATCTGTGCCCGGATCTTTCTCATGAGCTGCTCCGCCTTGCCGTTGTGCGGGGTCTCGCCGCCCATCGCCTGGTCAAGGTGCCTCAGAAAGATCTGCGTAGCCATCGCCGGCGTCTTAAGGGCGTGCAGCGTCCGCTGGGCCAGTTCGCTGCGCGCTTCGGCACGTGTACGGTCGCGCAGGAGTTCCACGGTCTGGGAATTCGCGATGACCTGCGCCGCCAGTGCGCCTATGACGGTCATGAAATCAAGGTGATCCCGGGTGATATCGTGGCGGGAGCGCATGTTGTCTGCCCCGATCAGACCGTAGAACTGTCCCGCGATGACCAGCGGCACGGCCAGCCACGGTAGATTCGCGTCCTTGCCGAGCGCCGCCGCGTCGGGAGATCGGCCATGGACCGCGATATCGGCGGGGTCGAACCAGCAGGCCGAAGGCTTGGTCTTGGATTGGCTGGCCACGATTTCCGTGTAAGGATTGTCCTTTATGATAATCGTATAGCCCGCGAAACTGTCCGGGTCGTCCATGCCGACCGAGTCGATGCCCACGAGTCTTTCTCCCGTTTCGTCCGCTTCGAATATGCGTGCCCGGTCGAAACCGGCCATCTGGACGCCGTGGAGAATGAGGCGCAGGTTCTTATCCCTGGACAACTCGGTCTGCAT
The DNA here is from genome assembly GCA_026705925.1 of Gemmatimonadota bacterium. Taxonomy (GTDB): domain Bacteria; phylum JAAXHH01; class JAAXHH01; order JAAXHH01; family JAAXHH01; genus JAAXHH01. The sequence continues at coordinate 306,416 of JAPOZT010000011.1, read as the reverse complement.
CAGGGTCAGGATCTCCTGGATGGATTCCAGGACCGTGCTGCGGTGCCGCTCAGTCTCCGACAGCGCGATGTTCGCGGCGGCGAGACGGGCAAAGGGTTCCATTTCGCTCAGATGGCGCTCGTTGGGCATGACCTGGCCGCTCTGGCTCCACAGGGTGAATACGCCCACGACCTTCTGATCGTAGAGCAGCGGCATGACGACGATGGGCACATCGAATTTCAGTATGCTCAGGGCGCGGGGGCTGATCTGGGGATCCGATTGCGGATCCATGCAGAGATAGCCCTTCCGATCCCGGAACGCCCTGGTCGCCAGCGCTTTCTCGTCGAAACGGAAGCTCAGGCGGGAAAGGTCGCCGTCGAAGCCCTCGCAACCGATGTAGGAAAGGCAGTGGAGCATCTGGTCCGTGTAGTCGGCGATGTAGATGATACCGTCCGTAAACCCGTAGATTGACCGCACGCTGACCAGTATCCGGTTCAGAATCTCGTCGCGGGGCGGAGAATGTTCGACCAGGCGCTGCACGATCCCCCTGAACTGGGCTTCCCGTCCGACGACCTGGTAGGCGATCGCAGCGTAATGGGCGAGCCAGTGCAACATCTCCAGGTCGTGGTCGTCAAAGGCGTCCACCTCGTAAGATTCCACGCTCAGGATGCCGATGGGACGCCCTTCGAACTGGAGCTTGACCGCGATCTGGCATTTCGACCTGTCGTCTATGGCGTGATAGTCCGGGTCGACTGATACGTCCGGGACGCGGATCTCCGTAAGCGACGGATCGTCCCAGAGACGGCGTACTATGCTGGGACTGTGGGCGGAACTTCCCACCGGTAAGGTGGCCTCTCCTAGTTGAGCGGCGATGACCAGGTCGCCCAGCGTCTCGTTCCAGGAGACGAAGTCGCCCCGGTCGGCCCGAACCAGTGCCCGGCTGCGATGCAGGATCTCCTCGAGCATGGACGCCCGGTCACGGGTGGTGTGGATGGCGTACACCAGGTCGCGGTTGAGAGAGACCGTTCTGAGATGCTCCAGGACGATGACGATCTTGTTGGCAAGGATCCGGGCGATGTATTCGTCCGCCTCATCGAAGCCGTCGTCCGAGAGCGGACCGCGCGAACCGTCCGAGCCGTCCGAGTCGCCCGAGCCACCCGAGCCGTCCGAGTCGCCCGAGCCATCCAAACCGTCCGGCGATTTCTTGTTCTCCACCTTGACGAGTCCCAGGACGACGTCCTTATGATCTTTGAGGGGAATGGCCAGGAGGGACCGCAATTCCTTGCTGGCCAGGTACTCACGTATGTTGCCGGAGTAGAAGGGACTTTCGGTGAGCTGTGTCCCGTGCAGACGGACGATGGCGCCCCGGTCGGCGATATGCCCGGTCATGCCGCCCTTCGGCGCGCTGTGAATCCGAAGGCGGACGGGCGGAGGGTCGTCGTGGCCCGTCAGGTCCGAGTATTGCGCCGTCAACACCAGTTCTTGCGGCGCATCCTCTGGGACCAGAAAGATACCGCAGTACTCGGCGTCGAGGAGATCGTGGACGCACCGGGTCACCGTGCGCAGCGTGGCGTTACGGTCCCGGTGAAACACGCTGCGCAACATTTCGTCGCTGGCCTGGGACAGCGCGAGCAGTTGGTCAACCGGTACACTGGGTACGTTCATACGCCGCTATGTCGTCCTCGAATTGCAGGGTCCAGCCGATTTCGTCCAGACCCTCCAGGATGAAGTGCTTGAGGAAGGGGTCGACCTCGAAACGGTGAGACGCGCCGCCCGGATCTGGAGCACTACCGGTATCGGACGGGCCACTGGTATCGGACGGGCCGCCGGGTTCGGTGACGACCTGCCGTTCGAGATCCACCGAGACGGAATAGGGGTGCTGGTCCGCCGCGCTCCGGAGCATGCGGCGCACGGTATCGCCGGGCAGCACGACGGGCAGCAGTCCGTTCTTGAAGCAGTTGTTGTAGAAGATGTCCGCGAAGGACGGCGCGATGATCACGCGAAAGCCGTAGTCCTGCAGGGCCCAGGGCGCGTGCTCGCGGGAGCTCCCGCAGCCGAAGTTGTCCCCGGCCACCAGGATCGTGGCGTCCCGGTAGCGGCCTTCGTTGAGCACGAAACCGGGATCGGGGGAGCCGTCGCCCTTGAACCGCCAGTCATAGAACAGGAACTGGCCGAACCCCGTGCGCTCGATCCGTTTCAGGAACTGCTTCGGGATGATCTGGTCCGTATCCACGTTGATCCGGTCGAGCGGGACGGCCAGGCCGGTGTGTGTGGTAAAGGGTTCCGCCATGCTGTGCTCCGTTTTCGATTCGCGTCGTTTTCGATATGCGCTGTTTCGGTTTGCCTTACCAGTCTCTCACGTCGACGAAGTGGCCGGCGACGGCGGCCGCCGCGGCCATGGCCGGGCTGACCAGGTGCGTGCGTCCGTTCCGGCCCTGCCGGCCTTCGAAATTGCGGTTCGAAGTGCTGGCGCACCGTTCGCCGGGCTGCAGGATGTCCGGGTTCATGCCCAGGCACATGCTGCAACCGGCCTCGCGCCACTCGAAACCGGCTTCCAGGAACACCCGGTCCAGTCCCTCGGCTTCGGCCTGCTGTTTGACCGCGGTGGACCCGGGTACCACCAGGGCGGTCACCCTCGGCGATACGCGGCGGCCCCTGATGACGTCCGCGGCCGCCCGCAGGTCGCTCAGCCTGGAATTGGTGCAGCTGCCGATGAAGACGCGGTCGATCTCGATATCGGTAATCGAAGTGTTGGGTTCGAGCGCCATGTAGGAGAGGGCCTTTTCGGCCGCGCGACGGTCGTTCTCGCTGTCCATTCCGGCGGGATCGGGCACGACGCCGGTCACGTCCGTCACCATGCCGGGGTTGGTGCCCCACGACACCTGGGGCACGATCTCGTCCGCCTTCAGCGCAAGCCGTTCGTCGAATTCGGCCCCGTCGTCGGTGGCCAGCGTCCGCCACTCCTCCACGGCCCGGTCGAACGCCGCGCCGTCCGGGGTGAACTCCCGCCCAGCCAGATACTCGAAGGTCGTGTCGTCCGGCGCGATGAGTCCGGCCCGCGCACCCAGTTCGATGGACATGTTGCAGATCGTCATCCTTTCGTCCATCGAGAGACCGCGGATCGTGCTGCCTGCGTACTCGATGACCGTACCCGTGCCCCCGGCCGTACCGGTGCGGCGGATGATGTTCAGTATGATGTCCTTGGCGGTTACCCCTTCGCGCAACACGCCGTCCACGCGGATCTCGAAGGTCCGGGAGCGCTTCTGGAGCAGGCACTGCGTGGCCATGACGTGCTCGACCTCGCTCGTGCCGATGCCGAAGGCCAGCGCGCCGAAAGCGCCGTGGGTGGACGTGTGGCTGTCGCCGCAGACCATGGTCCTGCCGGGCTGCGTGATGCCCAGTTCCGGACCGATCACGTGGACGATCCCGTTTCGGGGCGAATCGAGATCGTACAGGGGCACGCCGAACTCCGCGCAATTCCGGGACAGCATGTCCACCTGCAGGCGTGCGATCTCGTCGGTCATGGGCAGGGAGCGGTCGGTGGTGGGCACGTTGTGGTCCATCGTGGCGTAGGTCAGGTCGGGCCGCCTCAGCTTCCGGTCCGCGGCCCGCAGCCCTTCGAACGCCTGTGGAGAGGTCACCTCGTGGATCAGGTGGGCGTCGATGTACAGGACGGTGAGCCCGTCGGGCATTTCCTTAACGACGTGCTGGTCCCAGACCTTCTCGTACATGGTTTTGGGAGGCATTGCTGTTTCCCCGGGATTCTTCCGATTCATAAACAGACGCGGCGCGTACCACAGGGGCGGCACTTGCACTCTGTTCGTGCAGCACCGCGCGGCGGCCTGTAAAGACCGTAAATCCATATGTTTACACCCGCTTATCATACTGGCGGATCAACTTATCCAATATAGCCCGGTATCGGCGCCGCAGGCAAGCGAAAAGTCCGTGTCTTCCACAGGTTCCGGAACGCGCCAATCCCCTTGACAGAAGGGGTCCGATTCTCTATATTTCCAAGGGTCGCAATCGTTAAATGGAGATACCTAAACGATTGCTTGTGATAACGCTATTTTGTTACTGATATTTCAAAGCGTTAGGTGATATGCGGATAGAACAGGTGCGTCCTGACAGCATCGCGGATCATGTCGGCCTGGTCCCCGGAGACCGGTTGATCCGGATCAACCAGGCCCGGGTAAGGGATTCCCTCGACTACCGGTTCTGGTCCAGCGAAGACGTGCTGGAACTCGACATTCTCCAGGCCAATGGGAACCGGGTGCTGATCGACGTGGAGAAGGATCCGGAAGAGGATCTCGGCCTGTCTCTCCACGAACCGCCCTACCAGGCCTGCGCGAACAAATGCGTGTTCTGCTTCATCCACCAGAATCCGAAGGGCATGCGCAAGGCCGTGTACTTCCAGGACGAGGACGTGCGGCTCACGTTCCTCTACGGCAACTACGTGACGCTGGCCTTCGCCTCCGACGCGTACCTCGACCGGATCATCGTGCAGCGCCTGAGTCCGATTTACGTGTCGGTCCACGCCACGGAACCGGAACTGCGCCGGATGCTGCTGGGCGCGCCCAAGGCGAAGGACGTCATGCCCATCCTGCGGCGGCTGGCGGAGGGCGGCATCCTGATCGAGACGCAGATCGTCCTCTGTCCCGGACTCAATGACGGCCCCGCGCTGCGAAAGACCGTTGACGACCTGGCCGAACTGTATCCGGCGGTGGAGTCGATCTCCATCGTGCCCGTCGGCCTAACCGAGCACCGCCAGGGACTGTACCACCTCGAACCGGTCACCGTGGACTACGCCCGGCGCATGATCGACACGGTCGGCGCCTGGCAGGAGGAACTCCGTGAACGGCTGGGGCATCCGCTGGTGTATCTGTCCGACGAATGGTACCTGATGTCTTCCACGCCCTTTCCTCCGCCGTCCTTCTACGAGGATTGCCCCGTCGTGGAGAACGGCGTCGGTATGGTCACGCAGTTCGAAACCGAAATGGACCAGCAGACGCGTTCGCTCCCCGATCGGTCGGACGAACCATTCCGGACGACGCTGGTCACGGCCGAACTGGCCCAGGACGTGGTCCGGACTTCGCTCGTGGAACCCCTGAACCGGGTGGAGGACGTGGAAGCGAAGCTGGTCGTGGCGGAGAACACGTTCTTCGGCCCGGGGATCACGGTGTCGGGACTGCTGACCGGCCGGGACATCCTCCACGCGCTGAAGGACGAGGAAGTGGGCGACCGCGTGTACCTTCCTCCGAATGTGCTGAACGACGACGGCCTGCTGCTGGACGACATGAACCTGCCCGTCCTGAGCAAGCGGATCGGAGTGCCGGTGGAGCTTTTCCCGAGACACGTGCGGGATCTTCCGGGACTGGGAGGTGGGAACGAACGGTAAGGCAAACATGTCTCCTGTCATCGCCATCATAGGACGCCCCAACGTGGGCAAGTCGGTGCTGTTCAACCGGATGATCGGCCGTCGCGATGCCATCGTGCACGACGCCCCGGGCATCACGCGCGACCGGCATTACGCCGACGCCGACTGGTTCGGGAAGAAGTTCACCGTGGTGGACACGGGGGGCCTCGTCCCGGAATCCGACGAGCCCATGGAGGCGGCCATCGAGCAGCAGGCCCGGCTGGCTGTCAGCGAAGCCGACGTGATCCTTCTGGTCACGGACGTCCGCACGGGCATCACGCCCCTGGACCAGAAGGCGGCCGAAGTCGTCCGCAAGGCCGGCAAGCAGGTCATCGTCGTCGCCAACAAGGTGGACAGCGGCGCCCAGGAGAACCACGCCTACGAGTTCGGCGCCCTGGGCCTGGGCGAGCCCATGATGATCTCCGCCCTGAAGGGACGCAACACGGGCGACCTGATGGACCTGCTGGCGGAGCGGATGCCCGAACCCGAGCCCGTCGAAGAAGAGGAAGACGGAGCGATCAAGGTGGCGATCGTGGGCAGGCCCAACGTGGGTAAATCGTCCCTGGTCAACGCCATCGTGGGCAGGGACACGGTGATCGTCTCCGATGTTCCCGGGACCACGCGCGACTCGGTAGACACGCAAATCATCCGGCAGGGCGTGAAGTACAGCCTGATCGATACGGCCGGCCTCCGGCGCCGGTCCCGGATCAAGAGCGACATCGAGTTCTACAGTTTGACGCGGACGATGCGGAGCATAGCGCGTTGCGACGTGGCGGTGCTCCTGGTGGACGCCGTCGACGGCCTGGCCACGCAGGAGCAGCGGATCGTATCTCAGGTGGACGAGGCCGGGAAGGGGCTGGTCGTCGCCTTCAACAAGTGGGACCTGGTGGACCGGACCGAGCATCCGACGGAGGCCTACGCCCAGACGGCCAGGGAGTACCTCCGGTTCGCCGACTACGCGCCGATCCTGTTCGTGTCGGCCGAGACCCGCCGCGGGGTAACCCAGATCATGCAGAAGACGCGCCACGTCCACGAAATGCGTTCGCTCCGGGTATCCACCGGCGAGCTGAACCGCGTCGTGGAAAGCATCACGGCCTATTATCCGCCCCCGGCCGCGCCGGACGGGCGGGCGACCAGCATCCTCTACTGCACGCAGGTACAGAACGCGCCGCCCACCTTCGTGTTTTTCGTGAACCATCCGGACGCGATCCCGGATTCGTACAAACGGTACCTGTCGAACCGGCTCCGGGAGGCCTTCGTATTCGAGGGTTCGCCCATACGCGTGCTGATCCGCGGACGGGAAGGCAAACGATGAGCAAGCTGTATTACTCCAGCAGCGAAGTCTCGACCATGCTCGAACTCGAGCCGTCCGTTCTCCGGTTCTGGGAAGACCAGTTCGGCCAGTTGCGCATCAAGCGGAATCGCGCCGGGAAGCGGATGTACCGGGAGAAGGACATCGAGCTCATCCGCACGATCAAGCAGCTCACCCGGGACGAAGGTTACACGATCGCCGGCGCCAAAAAGAAGCTTCAGGAATCCGCGGCGAACCGGGGTGCGGCGAGCCGTGGCGCGACGAAGACGGGTCGAACCGCGGAAAGCGCCTTAGGCGACGCAGAAAAGGCAGCGGCCGTTCCGGTGAAAGCGGATCCTGGGGAACAGCCGGCTACCAGTCCGGAGCAAGCAGTTCCCGGTGCGGCGCCGGTGACCTCTGGCGAGCAGGCGACCTCTGGCGCGGAGCCGGCAGCCCCCGGCGAACAGAAAGCCCCCCCGACCGCTACTTCCGCCCAAACCGAACTCATCCAGTGGTTGCGTTCCAACCTGATCGAAATTCGGAACTCGATGGACTAGGGTCATGCATTCCGCGTTGAGGAATCGGTTATGATCGCCTCCCCGCCACGTCCGTCGTCCCGGTTGTTGCCCGCCCTTCTGTCTGGCCTGCTGTGCATCCTCTTTAACATCGCATTCGATGCCACGGGCGTCCACACGGCGGCACCGCATCCCCAGGATATCGAAGGTCAGGCAGCCGCCGGACGTTCCGCCGAAACCCCGCATCCGGCAGACGCCGCGACCGACGATCCCGCGATCGAAGCCCCTGCGATCGAAGGTCCGGCCGCCGTAGACCGTCCGTCGACTATTGATCTCCCCGGCATCACGGGCGCGGCCATCGAAGCGGCCCTGGAGGAGCTGTACCGACTGCTCGATGGCCATCGTATCGGCGAGAACCCCCTCGATGAGCTCCTCGACGATGGCGATTCATCCCTTGCCGAACGGTACGACGACGCCCGAATCAGGCTGAGGAAGCGGCACGCGTTGGACAGCCTCCTCGCCCGACCCGCCGTACAGCTCAGTGTTTTCTTTGAAGAGGAAGAGCGCCTTTCGGCCGAACTGTGGGACGTCCGTTTCGAGCGGCACGAGAAAGGCTGGAAAGCCGAACGGTTCGAGCCATTGCTGACGGCCCATCTCGGCTTCCGGTTCTCCCTGCGCGAGGACGAGGTCTTCGCTTTCGACCACCTGACGATCGAACAGCCCGCCGGTGAATTCGTCATCGAAGACGGCCTGCTGATGCCCGGGTATACCGGAGACCGGATCGGGCGTGCGGTCCTCGTGGGTGAGGGACGATTCACTTTTACGCCTCCGAATCGTGTCGAGCGTCACCAGATGAACAAGTACGCCCGTACGACCGCCGAAGTATACACAACGCGGTTCGACCGGATGGTGCTGGTCCTGTCGCCCGAGGGATATGGGCACCTGGTGGAAGGCGTGGCGCTTTCGCGGGTTGAAGGCGGGCGGGCATTCGACCGGGCGAAAGCCCTGCTGAACCGCGTCGACCGGGACTATCTGCTGGAAATGAAACCCGCCCGGGAACGCTTCTCCCTCGCCCACACGCATCCGGATTTTCTGCGGGCCGAGATCGATCTCGCGGAATCGAACCGGTGGCTCGTCTATACGAACAGCCCCTATGAATCGGAATCGGTCAGCCTGGTCCAGAAAAGCGGTTTCCCCAGGAATCCCGACATCAGTCCGCCCGTGGTCTGGTGCCGTTTCTCGCCGGGGCCTGAGGGACCGTCTGAACGCACCGACCGAGCCGGCCGCACCTCGGAGGACGAGACGGTCCGGGGTCCGCTGCTGTCCCTGGACCACTACGATATCGCGGGATCCCTGGAGCGTGGCGGGCGACGCCTGCGCATGAAGACGACCCTGAAAATCACGGCCCGGGCGGACCCGCTCACCGCGGCGACTTTCACGCTGAATCCGGATCTGGAAGTCTACCGCGTGGACTACGCCGGCGGTGACGGCGCGCTGTTCACACGGCAGGGCACCTGGCTCACGGTCCCGTTCCGGCAGCCGGTGCCGAGGGACAGCACCACCACACTGACCCTCTGGTACGAGGGCGACGTTTTCCGGGGCGGCGGCAGCTTCTTCGGCCTGTTGACCGACCAGCAGTGGCTTCCCGTACATTCCATCGAGGATCTATACACTTTCGACCTGAAACTGCGCTATCCGGACAAGCTGACTGTGGCGACGGTCGGGGCCCAGGTGGCCAGCCATGCGGAAGAAGATACGCGCGTCACACGGTGGAGGCGGACGCAGCCCGTGTCTTCTCTTGGCATGGCGATCTCCGAGAACCGTACCCGAACGTTATCCACAGGTGGAATCGACGTGATCCTCAGCGTGGACGACGACCGGCGCATGGCGAAATCGAACACGACGCGGATCCTCACGCACATCGGTCCCGCGCTGGGCTTCTTCGGCGACGTCTTCGGTCCCTATCCCTACCAAAAGCTCGACATCGTCCAGATGCCGGACGACTATGCCTTCGGAAGGGCCCTGCCGTCGATGCTGATGCTATGGGGACTGTATTTCCAGGATGCCTTCCGCCTGGACGCGAACCTGCATGCCCACATGTACACGGAAGTGCAGCACCTCTTCCGGGGGTTCCTGGCCCACGAACTCGCCCACCAGTGGTGGGGCGGCGCGGTGGTCCCGAAGACGTACCGTGACGCTTGGCTTTCGGAGGCCATGGCGACCTATGCGGCAGACCTGTACATCGAAAGCGAGACCGGTCCCGAAGCGTTCCGCGAGATGCTCAAACGGCACACGGATCGGGCGCTGTTCGCCGACCGACAAGGGGCGGTCGACCTGGGCATGCGGCTCGGAGAGCATTACCAGGCGGTCGTCTATGAGAAAGGCGCCCTGGTACTCCACATGCTGCGGCGCACCATCGGCGACGAGCACTTCATGAACCTGCTCTCACGGTTCTGCCGGCAACACGTGGGCAAGCTGGTCACGACGGCGGACTTCGAGGCGGCGGTGGAAAGGGAAACGGGCCGTGAGATGGGCTGGTTCTTCGACCAGTGGATCCGGGACACGGGCTATCCGGTCTACCGAGTGTATTTCACCAGCAGTGCGGGGGCCGACGGCGCGGACCCAGGCCGGATATTCACATTGCGCGGACAGTTATTGCAGGAACAGGAAGGCCGCGTATTCCATGCCATCGTGCCCCTGGTCATCGAATTGGAAAACGGCGACCGGATCGTTCGGGAGATCTGGAATACCCAAAGACGCCAGACCTTCGAGTATGCATTGCCGGCCAGGGCGAAGCGCATCGACATCGCGCCGGATTACTCGGTGTACTTCAAGGCGGCCCGGTAGCGCCGGTCGCGCCGCCGCACTGGCAACGGTCGTTCCGTCCGGTAGCGCCGGTCGTATCCCTATTCGAGCAGGGGTCTTTCCATCCGGGCGCGGTTCGCCTCGGGCGAATCGGGATACCGCTTGATCAGCCGCTGGTACACGAAACCGGCCTCGACGCTGCGTCCGGCGGCTTCGAGGCATTGCCCCGCCTCCCACAGGACCGTCTCGAGCCCCTCCATGCCCTGAAAATCGATCTCGAAATTGAGGTATTGTCGTGCGGCTTCGATGAAATCCTCCTGCACGCGGTAGCTTTCCGCTATAGCGAGACGCGCCGGCCGAACGAGCGTCGAATCGGGCTCGGAAGCGAGCAGTTGCTGGAAGACCATGCGCGACAGTTCCGGCCGACTTCCGGCAAGGAGCGCCTGCCCCAGCAGGAAGCGCGCTTCATCCTCCAGATCCGAGTCGGGATAAGTCGACAGAAGCTTGTTGCAGGCGTTCACCGCGTCGTCGTGTCGTTCCTGGGCGAACTGGATGCGGGAGACCTCCAAGAGCGCGTCGTCGGCGAGTGCGTGTTCCGGGCCGTGCAGCAGGACCTTCAGGAAATACTGCTCGGCCACTTCCCGGTCCGAATCCAGGCGTCCGAGGTGGTACAGGATCACCGGCTCTTCGGGCTGGTCGTCCAATACGCGCAGGAAAGCCTCGCGCGCCTGGTCGTGCCGGCCCGACTCGTAAAGGGCAACAGCTTGTTCCAGCGAAATGGAGGGGGCTTGGGACGGTACTGCACTGGCGGTGGTGTCCTGGTGCGCGGTCGGGATGACCTGGACGGCCTGTGCGGCGAGGACGACCTGTAACAGACACAGGCACAACAGCCATCGGAACAGATACGGGCGGGCGAATTTACTGAATGTCGACAGGATGGCGGGGGCACTGCGGTCCGCCTTTATTTCAGTCATCTAAGGGGACCCGCAGGGCTTCTTTCAACAGTTTTCCGGGTTTGAAACGGGTCTTTTTACCGGCCGGGACGTAAACGATATCGCTCGTGCGGGGATTGCGTGCGGAAGTGCGGGCTTTCGTGTCTTTGACCTCGAAGACCCCGAATCCCCTGATTTCGATCCGGTCTCCTTCGATCAGGGAGTCCCGCATGGCCACGAACGTCTGGTCGACCACGGGAAACACCTGTTCTTTCTTGAGCCCCAGACGCTTGCTGATCAGTTCCACCAATTCTTTCTTGGTGGTGGTCATGAAGGCCTCCTCCCGGCGATCGGGACACCGGCACACATCGGACGCTATCCCTTTGCATTAATTCAACTTAACAACGCCGCACGTATTCTAAGGGGCGGTATTCATCGTGTCAACGGATTTTGTCGCGAAGGTCAGTTCATCCCCGCCGGCGCCGTCTCGTGAAAAGGGAAGGACCCCTTGAACGGACGGGGGCTGGAGACGTACCACACGCCTTCGTACATCGGGCAGGTCTGGTAGTGGCAGACCACGTTGCACCGTTCCATGTCGTCGTCTTCCTTGGCGCCCTGGTGGGGGATGTGGCTGAGGAAGACGACCGCGTCGCCGGCCATGGGGTGCAGCACGACGTGTTCCTGCGCGTAGCACCACTCTTCGAAGGCGACGTGGTCGATCCGGGGATAGAGGTGGGGCGGCTCGGAGAGATGGCCGTTCTTGACGAAGCGGAGATTGCCCTGGCCGGGGACGTTGTCCTGGAAGTAGAAGGTCGTGTTCACGCTGCTGGGCTGCACGGCCAGCCTGCGTTTTTCTGTCTCCCGCTTCTCGTTCCAGTAGCCGTAGAAGTCCATGTGCCATTCCTGGGTGTAGGCGCCGGGGTTGATGTGCGCCCGGAAACTGCGAAGCTGGCACTGCTTGCCCATCATGGCGTAGAGGAGCGGCGCCACGCTCGGATGGCCCACGAGCGGGGCGAAGACGTCGGGCTCCCGGTCCAGCAGGGTGTCGAACCACATGTTCCCGACCGCGTTCAGGCCTTCCTCCCAGCCCTGCTCCTTCGCGTGGAATATGCGGGACCGCACCTGCTCGGTTTCTTCCGGGGACAGGGCGCCCTTGAGGAGCACGAAACCGTCCCGTTCCAGTTGATCCAGTTTATGGTCGAGATCTTTCACCTGGTCTCTCCTTGTGTCGGTCGCAAACCGGCCGCTTCGGGTTCACTCTGCGAATCGCGACAAGACCATAAACGCCGGGACGTTTGCTGTCAAGGCATACGGGACGCCTCGCGGGCAGCTCCACGGCCGTGCGAGGGACAGGCCGCCTCGACGCCCGTGCGACGGCCGGTTCCCACACGTGTTTGCGCCCTGCAGAATTTAGCTGCGCCACCGCACGATCATTCCTCGAACGGATAGAGTGGCCGCCGCCGGTACTTGAAGTCGAAGCGCCGCATGTCCGCGGTCGTGGCACCGGGCGTGTCCACCCGGATCAGCCGCTTGCTCACGGGCGCGTAGGCCGCCGTGGGCGCGTGGACGCCCTTGGCGATGAGCACGTGGAAGTCGGCGGGGTACAGGCCGATGCTGGTCATCATGCCAAGGCTGACCGGCACCGTCCGCAGCGACGTCAGGCTCACCGTCAGCCCGCTGTCCGTGGTCACGACGGCGGTCTGTCCCATATTGAACAATGTCTTGCCGCCGTGGCGAACGGCCGATTCGGTGAAGCGTCCCTTGTGGATCCCCTGCACCCGCACTTCGGTCCGGATAGGTGGACCGTGGCGGTCGTCCGTCTTGCCGCCCAAGTCTAGCGTGAGCCTTGCGCCCACACCCGCTGTAACGGCCCGTTCTACAGACCCGGGGTCGAACAGGCAGAGGAAGGTCTTCACCTCCCCATGTCTCAACACCTCGTGGGCGATGAGCGTGCCGTCCGCGGCCGAACCGCCGCCCACGTTGTCGCCCATGTCGAGCAGGCACACGGGTCCCTCGCTTTCTAGTGCCGCATCGACGGCTTCTGGGATGGGAATGAACTCGCCGACGAACTCGTCCCGGTGCGCGACCAGGTGACCGGCGAGATCATCCGCGATGCGCCGGGCCAGATTGGCGTCGCCGTCGGTCACGGCAATGAAGGCCGAACCCATCTCCGGCACGTCCGCGTAAGGAAACCCGAGGACGACGCTGTTCGACAGGACGCCGGTTTTCTCCAGCCACGCATCCGCTTTCTCGTAAAGGGGCCGGCAGGGCGGCGAGGACGTGTCCTGGCGCTCGATGCCGATGGCCACCGGCGGAAAAGCCGCGGCCTGCACGGGCCGGATTTCTCCGCGCAGGGTCCGGGCCATGAGCACCGCGGCCTCCAGGCCCCGCTGCTTCTGGTCCAGGTGCGGGTTGGTGCGGTAGGCGATGGTGGCGTCGCAGGCCTCGACCATGCGCCGGGAGAGATTGGCGTGGGGATCAATGGTGCAGATGATCGGAAGGTCCGGTCCGACCTCCCCGCGCAGCCGGGTCAGCCAGCACCCGTCCAGGTCGTGGTAATCCGCCCCCTCGCCGGCATTGGCGCCGTGGGGAGCGACCAGCAGGCCGTCAAGCGGCCCCGCGCCCGTGAGCTGGGTGAACATCATCTCGATCAGCGCGTCGCAGGTGTCTTGCGTGATCCGGCCCGACGGCGGGGTGGACGCGTAGAACAGCGGCACGGCGTCGATGCCGGCGTCGTCCAGTCCCTCCAGGAAGCCGCTGATCTCGTGGAATCCGCCCCTGAAATGGCCGGCGACTGCCTCGCCCGTCAGGATCCCGTCCCGCCGGAAAAGATCGAGGGTCGTCGGCGTGTGGCTGAACGTATTGGATTCGTGGATCAGCGAGAGGATGCCCACGCGCACGGAATAGCGCTCCTTCGGCTACGGATCATGCTACAACCCGCACGACAGTGGATCACGAAAGCATGTGCTGGAAGGACTTTCTGAACTTGTCCACCTTCGGATCGATGACCATGAAACAGTAGGGTTGCCGTGGATTGTTCCGGTAGTAGTCGTGATGGTACGCTTCGGCCTCGTAAAAAACCTCGAGGGGTTCGATCTCCGTAACGATTGCAGCGCTCCACAGGTCCGACGCGTCGGCTTCCGTCCTCGAATACTCGGCCGCGCGCTGCTGTTCTTCGTCGTGGTACAGGATGATCGAACGGTACTGGGTGCCGACGTCCCCACCCTGGCGGTTGAGCGTAGTGGGGTCGTGTATGCGCCAGAAGATATGCAAAATGTCCGCGTAGCTGATTACGGCCGGATCGAAGGTGATCCGCACGACCTCGGCGTGGCCCGTGGCGCCGGTGCATACGGACTTGTAATCCGGGTTGTCCACGCTGCCGCCGGCATATCCCGACACCACGTTCGTCACACCCCTGACCTGCTGGTAGATCGCTTCAAGGCACCAGAAGCAACCACCGCCCAGCGTTGCCGTCTGCGTCTCCTGTGTCATGTAGCCGTCCTCCATGGATTGGGGGGCACTTTTCCTGCTCATCCGCGCGGATTTCGCGTAACGCGCATGTAGGCAATAACGAAAATGGGTATGGCGAGGGCCAGGAAAATCCAGATCAGCGCCCGGTCGTCCTCGATGATCCCGGTCATCGACATCAGCGTGCTTACGCCGGCCGCGGGAATGGCCGCGGTGGCGGCGGATACGACCAGGCAGAACAGTAGATTCTTGATCATGGGTTTCATGAGGCCGGCCGATTCACATGTTTGCCGTCGACGTAATCCTGCAGATCCCGGGTGACCGCGCCGTCGGGTTCCCGGTCGAAGGTCGCCCTGAAGGCCTGCATCAGGGCGGGCGGCTCAAACCGCCGTCCTTCTCGCACCGTGCAATGTACGTTTTCGATGTCCTCGATCCGTTCGAGGGGGTTCCCCCGGACCGCTACCAGGTCGGCCCGCAGACCCGGCCGGATCGAACCGGTCCGGCCGTCGATGCCCAGGACCCGGGCGTTGATCGAAGTGGCCGATCGCAGCGCGTCCACGGCCGGGATGCCGGCGTCTGTATACATGGCGAGTTCGTCATGGACGCTCATCCCGGGCACGAGGTGGGGAAAGGGCGTGTCCGTACCCAGCGCAACCGTCACTCCCCGCTGATGGGCCCTTCGCAGGAACCGCTTCAGGTGGACCATGGCGCCCTGGTACCGCCAGCGGTGCTCCGGGGGGCCGAAACGGCTGAGATACCGCTGCCAAATTTCGAGATGGCGGGGGTGTACCCAGGCCCTCCGGGCGTCGTGGTGGAATGGCCGGTCAAGGACGCGACCGAGCCGGTCCCAGACCACCAGGGTCGGGTCGATGATCACGTCCCGTTCCAGGAGCAAGTCGATCACGAGATCGTCTTCCGCCTCGGACGCCGCGCGCCAGGCCACGCCGCACCCGGCCAGGTGCTCGAACTCGTCAAGACCCATCCGCGCGGCTTCTTCCGCGGTGGTCGATTGAAGATGGGCCACCACGAATTTGCCCGATGCATGGGCGGCGTCGACCGCCGCCTTCAGCAGCGGGGGTTCCACGCCCGCGTACAGCTTGATCTGGTCCACCCCGGCTTCCACGTGCCGCAGGACCGAATCGGCGATCTCGCCAGGGGTACCGTGGGCCCGTCCCAGTTGGGGCCAGTAGACCCTGGGTCCGTCGAGCAGGTGGCCGCAGCACAGGATGGCGGGACCGGCGGAGCGGTCCTTTGCGTGGCGCTCGCGTTCCCCCAGGATCCATGCCAGGTCGTTGCCCACGTCGCGGATCGTGGTCACCCCGGCGGCCAGGAAAGCCGGTCCCATGACGGAACTGTAGTGGACATGGGCGTCCATCAGTCCCGGCAGGAGCGTGCAGTCCGGCAGGGCCGCGGTCTCCATGCCGGCGGGGATTTCGGAGACGGGCAGGACCGCGTCGATCAAGCCCTCCTTCACCACGACGGCCACACCGCTTCGCGTCTCATCGGAAACGCCGTCCCATATGCGGTCCGGCGCCAGTGCATACGTGCCGTTTCTCATGTCTGCCTTCATGAAGGTATCCCGCGTGCCGGTCGCTGGTTGCCGGTCGCCGGACGAAGCCCCGGACTAGTGCTTTTCCCGCCTCGCGCGACCCGGTATAAATCCCTTGCCCGCAGCGTGCCTCGTCCTTTACTTGGACCCATCGGTAATATCTAACGTCACCGTGGATTCTGTCAAAGGGCTAATGTCCATTCCCCTGTACACCGGATGGCAACGAATCCTGGAAGGCCAGGGTCTCGAAATCGCCTTCACGGGCATGTTCATCGTGTTCCTGGCCCTCGCCGCCATCAGCTTCTGCATTGCCGTGCTACCCAGGGTCGTGGCGGCGCTGGGGGGCATGCTCCCTGAACATCCGAACAACCCCACCGGTACGGATTCCCCGCAAGACGACGAAGCCGTGGCCGCGGCTGTCGGGTTCGCGCTCGACGAGAAGACCAACCACCGGTAACCAGGCCATGCGGACGGACTAAATGACTATACTGTACGATTTTCTGTCGGCTTCCGGTCTGGCCGCGGCAACGTGGGGACATGCCGTGATGATCCTGATCGGCATGGTCATGGTTTTCCTCGCGATCGCACGTCGTTACGAACCGCTGCTGCTGGTACCTATCGGTTTCGGCATCATGCTGGGCAACATCCCCATGATGGAAGGGGACGGGCACGGGGTCTACGATGAAGGAAGCGTCCTCTACTACATCTATTTCGGCGTCAGGGACGGCGTCTTCCCGCCCCTGATCTTCCTGGGCATCGGGGCCATGACCGATTTCTCGGCCATGCTGTCCAACCCGCGACTCGTCCTCCTGGGCGCTGCCGCGCAGATCGGCATCTTCCTGACCCTCCTCGGCGCCATGGCCATCGGTTTCACACCCGCCGAATCGGGCGCCATCGCCATCATCGGCGGCGCGGACGGTCCCACGGCCATCTTCCTGTCATCGAAACTGGCGCCTCACCTGCTTTCCATGATCGCCATCGCGTCCTATTCCTACATGGCCCTGGTACCCATCATCCAGCCGCCCATCATGCGGCTCTTCACCACGCGGCAGGAGCGGCTGATCCGCATGGCGCCGCCCCGGACGGTCTCGCAGCGGGAGAAGATCCTCTTCCCCATCGTCGCCTTCATCATCGCCGCCATGATCGCGCCGGATTCGATCGTGCTCGTGGGCATGCTCTTCTTCGGCAACCTGCTCAAGGAATGCGGCGTCACCGAACGGCTGGCCAATACGGCGCGGACCTCGATGATCGACATCGTCACCATCCTCCTGGGGTTCTCGGTCGGCGCCAGTACGCAGGCTTCGGCGTTCCTTTCGCTGGAATCGCTCTTCATTTTCACCCTGGGCGTGGTCTCCTTCTGCATCGCCACGTCAGGCGGCGTGCTCTTTGCCAAGTTCCTGAACCTTTTCGTCAAAGACAAGATCAACCCGCTGATCGGTGCGGCGGGCGTCTCCGCCGTGCCCATGGCGGCGCGGGTGGCCCAAGTGGAAGCCCATCGCGAAGATCCGCGGAATTTCCTGTTGTTTCACGCCATGGCGCCCAACGTGGCGGGCGTCCTCGGCTCCGCCATCGCCGCGGGCATACTCTGGTCCGTCCTGGTGGGCGGGTGAGTGCGGTGAAAAACCGGTTTCATGGACATGTAGATTTTGTATAGATATAAAAAGTGCAGGATTTGAATACTAATCCATTCCTCCAGACGAGGGCATCATCGTGAAGAAAAAAGTCCATTTCATGTGCACCACGTTCCGCGACGGATTCCAGTCCGTTTACGGCGCGCGCGTCTTTACCCGCGACTTCATGCCCGCCGTGGAAGCGGCGCGGGACGCGGGGATCGACTACTTCGAGGCTGGCGGCGGTGCCCTGTTCCAGTCGCCATATTTCTACTGCAACGAGGACGCCTTCGAGCGGATGGACGCCATCCGGGAGGCGGTGGGCCCGGACGCCAACCTGCAGACCCTGTCCCGGGGCGTGAACGTGGTCGGACTGGATTCGCAGCCCAGCGACATCATCCGGCTTCACGCCGAGCTGTTCAAGAAGCACGGCATAACGACCATCCGGAACTTCGACGCCCTGAACGACGTGGAGAACCTCGTGCACAGCGGCCGATGCATCACGGAGGCCGGTCTCAGGCACCAGGTGTGCGTCACCGTCATGGAATTGCCCCCGGGCTGCGCGGGCGCCCACGACGCGGCGTTCTACACGGACACGCTCAGGAAGATCCTCGATGCCGAAATCCCCTTCGACTCGGTATGTTTCAAGGACGCGTCGGGTACGGCCGTGCCCTCCAAGGTGTATGAATCCGTCAAGGCCGCAAGGAAGCTGCTGCCCGAGGGGACCTGGATCCATTACCACACCCACGACACGGTCGGAATCTCCGTCGCGGCGTACCAGGCGGCGCTGGAAGCCGGCGCAGACGCTATCGATCTGGCCTTCGCGCCCGTGTCGGGCGGCACTTCCCAGCCCGACATCCTCGTCATGTGGCACGCGCTCCGGGGCACGGACTACGACCTGGACATCGACCCGGACGGCGTACGGGAAGCGGCGGAGATCCTGAAGGAGTGCATGGAGGACTATTTCCTGCCGCCCGAGGCCGTGGCCGTCGAACCTCTGCTACCCTGGAGCCCCATGCCGGGAGGCGCCCTGACCGCCAACACGCAGATGCTCCGGGACAACGGGATCATGGACCGCTATCCCGCCATCATCAAGGCCATGAGCGAGGTCGTGGAGAAAGGCGGGTACGGCACGTCGGTCACGCCCGTTTCCCAGTTCTACTTCCAGCAGGCATTCAACAATGTGATGATGGGGCCCTGGAAGAAGATCGCGGAGGACTACGGCCGGATGGTGCTGGGTTATTTCGGCCGGACGCCCGTGCCTCCGGATCCGGTGGTCGTAAACATCGCCTCGGAGCAGCTCGGTCTGCCGCCCAACCGGCGGCCGGTGCTGGAACTCAACGACAACGATCCGAAGAAGGGCGTCGAGGCGGCGCGCAGCGCACTGAAAGAAGCCGGGATAGAGGATACGGACGAGAACATCTTCATCGTCGCGGCATGCGGCGAGCGGGGCCTGGCCTTCCTCAAGGGCGAAGGATTCATCGGCGTCCGCAAGAAGTCCCCGGCCGACCAGGAGGTGCTGGAGGAGGACGCGATGGCCTCTACGGATGGCCCCCGCGGATACCAGGTGACCGTCAACGGCCGGAGTTACGCCCTGCGCATCGAAGGAAAGACGGCGATCGTCAACGGCAAGGCCTATGACGTCGATCTGCAGCCCGATCAGTCCGAGGCCGCGACGGAGGCGGCGGAACGCGCCGGGACCACGCCGGTCATCGCCCCGATACCCGGGAAAGTGCTCAAGGTGACGGTCTCCCCCGGACAGGCCGTCGAGGAAGGGGACGTCATCGTAGTCCTGGAGGCCATGAAGATGGAAATGGAGGTCACCGCCGACGTAGCCGGGACCGTGACCCATGTCTCCATCAACCCCGGCGTCCAGGTGATCGCGGGCCAGACGCTGGCCTACCTGGGTTGAGTTCCCCCCGATCCGGATCCCCAGGGCTGAGGCGTCGCATGGCCGGATTCCCCCAACACCCCATCCGCGTCACGAAGCGTTTGATGAATGCGGCCCGTGTGCGAGGAGCCCGTGTGTTGATCGCAGCCCGTGTGCCGACCGTGGCACGCATGCTGCACGCGCAATTGCTGAGCGCGACCCCAACGCCGACCGTGGCACGCATACTGCAACGGGCCGTTGCCTGTGTCCTGTTGATGCTCGTGATCCCCGCGTTTCCCGCCTTTACCCAGTCCCCGGCCACCGGCCCCTTCATGCAGCGCGACCAGTTCCCCGTCAGGATGTTGTTCCTCGGACTGCGTCCCGAGACCGGGGACCTTCTGCCGCGGAGATCGATCCAGTGGGCGGTGCAGTTCGACTACGCCAATACCTACGCGAGCACCCTTCCCGTGGGCGACACCCTGATCGCCGACGATTACTACCGGGCCGCGCCGCCAGACGAATACCGGCTTTTCGTGGACACGGAATCCCTGCGCCTGTCGGTAGACCTGGACTGGCGGGTCGCGTCGCGGCTTCAGATCGGCATGACGCTTCCGTTCCTGAAGCATGGCGGGGGTTTCCTGGACGGCGTGGTAGAGGAGTTCCACGGTGCGTTCAACCTGTCCAACGGAGGTCGTGAGTGGGCCCCCCAAAACGACTATGGCGTATTCGTCGTGCGCGACCGCCGTTTCTGGATCAGGAGCGTGGAGTCCGCCGGCTTCAGGCCCGGGGACCTCGTACTGCGGATGAAAACGCCGTTGAACCGAGGTAGCGAGCAGGTCGTCATAGCCCTTGCCGGCGCCTTGAAGATGCCCACGGGCAGCCTGGAAACGCTGACCGGCAGCGGGGGATGGGATTTCCAGGCAGCGTTCTTCGCAACCTGGCGGCCGGACCGGCCGAAGCGGGACATGATCTTCCATGCCAACCTCGCCCACAGCCGGCTGGGCAGACCGACAAACGGCGAGGGGTTCCCCCTGCGGTCCATCACGACGCTCGTGCTGGCCTTCGAATACCGGACCATGGGCCGGCTCGCGGCGTTGCTCCAGACGCAGGTCAACATCGGCCCCTTTCCGAGCAGCAGGCTGGGCCCCTTGAATCGCACCGCTATCGAGGCGACCGCCGGCGTGCGGTACGCCCTGTCCGAGTCGCTGTCACTCGATGCCGGTCTGACCGAAAACCTCAGCCAGTACCAGAACACCCCCGATGTGGGGCTGCACGTCGGTATCGTGTGGAGGACGCCCTAGCGGCCGGCACAGCGGATGACCTGGCGGCCGAGATGGCGACTCTCTGCCGGCCGGTATAGTGGAAATCATCATGTCAGACAAGCAATCCCGGATACTTTTCAACTCGCACGGGCGGTTGGGCTTGATCGATCTGGATGGTGCCGGGGCCACGGCGGGCGCGGAAGTCGCGGCGGGGCCGGTCGATTCGGTTACGCGAGTCTGGTATCCCCGTCCGGACGCTCCGGGCATGGACAGCTGGAGCTGGGGCCCCGTCTTCGAAGACCGGCGCAGGGTCATCTTGTCCAGCTACGAACCCGGCAAGGCCTGGGAAGGCAACGTGCGGGTCCATCTCTGGATATACGATCTTGAGGAAGACCGCCTGCTGGAGGAGATCGCCCTGAAGGACCGGCCCGCGCCGTTCATGGGGTGCACCCACATCATGCCGGGAGAGGATCGTCTCGTGACGAACCCGATCATCGACGGGAAACAGCGCATCTGGACCATGGACCTGGACGGATCCGATCCACAGGAGATCACCGGCTCGGAGGACGGGTTCGTCTACTGCGTGCAGATCAGTCCGGACGGACGCAAGTTCGCCTACCATTCGACCATGCTGGAAGGCCGGGACAGCTACTGCATATTCGTGTCGGACCTGGATGGAGGGAACCGGGTGGAAGTCGCTGGGGCGCAGGGGCACCTGTACTTCGGTCCCATATGGTCGCCGGATGGGCGGTGGCTGATCTACCAGGACTGCCACTATCCCGATGACCCGGGGCACGACTGGGCGGATCTGTGTCTGGGGCGTCCAGGCTCTCCGGTCGGCCCCGATGGTGCGATTCACCGGAAGGTCACGACAGGCCAGCGCCAGTGGTTCGCCACGTCCTATGGAAACCCGGACACACGGGGCAGCGGTTCCAACATCGCCCAGTGGACGCCGGATGGGAAGAGCGTCACTTATACCCGCGCGGAGCCCGGTTCCCGGACGGCCTGGCCGTACCAGGCGCAGAGGCCGGACACCGACCACTTCAACCGAGACTACTACCCGGAGAAAGCCCGCGGCGGCACCGCTATCTGCCTGCTCGATCCCTTTTCAGGTGAGGAATCGGAGTTCATCCCCTACGAACCCCTGGTCTGGAACTTCCGGTCGGCCTGGTCGCCCGATGGTGCGCAGTTCGCCTTCTGCCGTGCCGAGGTGGGATCACCGAGTGCTATCTGGGTGGTCGATGCCGATGGCGGCAATGCACGGATGCTGACGGACGGATACGAACACCGGGGTGCGGATCACCCGGTGTGGGTAGGGTAGGATTACTCGCTTGCTGGAATGAAGCCAGCTGCCGCAAGGTGGGTTTACACGTAGGTCAGCCAGCCGTGGGCATCCTCGCCCTCGCCGGTCGTGACCGCGAAGAACCTGTCCTGAATCTCCTTCGTGACCGGACCGCGGGACCCGCCGCCCACGGTGATGCGGTCGATGGACCGGACCGGCGTCACCTCCACGGCGCTGCCCACGAAGAATACCTCGTCGGCGATGTAGAGCATTTCTCGGGGGATGTCCTGTTCGACGACCTCGAATCCGGCGTCCTGGGCGAGCGTCATGACGGAGTTGCGCGTGATGCCGCCGAGGACCGATGCCGCCAGGCTGTTGGTGATGACTCGGCCCTCCTTCACGACGAAGATGTTCTCGCCGCTACCTTCGCTGATCAGACCGTCGGTGTTCAGCGCAATGCCCTCGCTGTACCCGTTCTCGATGGCCTCCATGCGGATCAACTGGGAATTGAGGTAGTTACCGCCGGCCTTGGAAAGGGCGGGATGGGTATTCGGCGCGGGACGGGTCCAGGACGAGATGCACACGTCCACGCCGTTTTCCATTACGTCGTCGCCGAGATAGGCGCCCCAGTCCCATGTCCCGATGGCGACTTCCACGGGGCATCCCAGGGGGTCGACGCTCAGCAGGCCGTACCCGCGGTATACGACGGGCCGGACGTAACAGGAATCGTGCTTGTTGGACCGGATGGTCTCCAGCACGGCCTCGCTGATTTCCGCTGGAGAGTAGGGGATTTGCACCCGGTAGATCTTGCAGGAGTCGAAGAGCCTGTCCACGTGCTCCTGGAGCCGAAACACCGCGGAGCCCTGATTCGTCTTGTAGCAGCGCATGCCTTCGAAGAAACTCGAACCGTAGTGCACCACGTGGGAAAGCACGTGGATCTTCGCGTCTTGCCAGGGTACCAGTTTCCCATTGAACCAGATGTATTCGGCCTCCGGCAGGGTGGCCATCGAAGTCTCCTTTCTGCGGTTCGATTCGCGCCGACAATCTGGCGCAAACTAGGGGCCGAATCCCCCGTTGTCAAGGGCAAAAGGCTTGACACAAACTTCTCATATCCCCTAGCTTACGCCATGACGAAATCGGACCATGACACGGTATTCATGCGCCAGGCACTGGACCTCGCGGCTCGGGGAATGGGTCGTACCAGTCCCAATCCCATGGTGGGTTCCGTGGTCGTCCGCGACGGCGTCGTCGTGGGCGTAGGATACTACCGGGAATACGGCGGGCGGCACGCCGAACCGCAAGCGCTTGAGGAGGCCGGCGATCTTGCGCAAGGCGCCGCGCTGTACGTTACCCTGGAGCCCTGCTGCCACCAGGGCAGTACGCCGCCGTGCACGGACGCGATCATTGCTTCGGGTATCGCGCACGTCTACGTCGCCATGGCCGACCCGGACCGGCGCGTGTCGGGAAATGGGATCGAGCGGCTGCGTGCGGCCGGCATGACCGTGGAAACGGGTCTGATGGAAACGGAAGCACGGGCACTGAACGCGGCCTACGTGCGCCACCGGGAAACCGGCCAACCTTTCGTGCTGCTCAAGCTCGCCCAGACGCTGGACGGACGCATCGCCACGCGGAACGGCCATTCGAAGTGGATCACCGGGGAGGCCGCGCGGAAACGGGTCCACCTGATGCGCAGCCGGGCGGACGCCGTGCTCGTGGGCATCGAAACCGTGCTGGCGGACGACCCACGGCTCACCGTCCGGCACGTGGACGGCCGACAGCCCCGCCGCGTCGTGCTCGACAGCCGGGCCCGCACACCGCTGGACGCCCGGGTATTGAACGGCGAAGCGCCGGCGACGGTGTGTGTTACAGAGACCGCGCCCGCGGATCGGATTAAGGAACTTAAAGGGACGGGCGCCGATGTGCTGGTATTGCCTGGCGGTGACGGATCCGTTCCAATAGGATCGCTCAAATCGGCGCTTGGCCAGGCCGGGATCGTGACCCTCATGGTAGAAGGCGGCAGCCGCGTGGCCGCTTCCTTCCTGCGGGAACGCGCCGTCGACCGGATCGCCTGCTTCGTCGCGCCGCGCATTTTGGGCGCGGGGATCCCGTCGATCGCCGACCTGGCGCTGGACGACCTTTCGAAGGCGATCCAGCTGAACGATACGCGGGTGGAGCAACTGGACGGCGATCTACTCGTCACGGGCACGCCGGAGTATGCGTGAAGAGGTATTGGCAGTCGGCAAGCGCGCCTGTGGAGGTCTTGGGCAGTTGGTCGCCACGCCTGTGGAGATCATCGGCGACTGCAGGCACGTAGCATGAACCTGGCACCGAATTCCAGTCTGTCACGGAGTATGTACCATGTTCACGGGTATTGTTGAAACCACGGGTGTTGTCCGGTCGCTGGACCGGGACGCGGGTGAGGACGCCGCGGGCGGGAACGCCGCAGGCGAAAACACTGGCCCCGGCACGGTCGAAAACGCTGGCCCTGGTGAGAACACTGGCGGCCTCAGGCTGACCGTGGAGGCGCCGTCCATGGCGCCGGACTTCGAGCAGGGTGCCAGCGTTGCCGTCAATGGCGTCTGCCTGACTGTCGTGCACACCGCCGGCGAGGCGTTCTCCGTGGAAATCGTACCCGAGACGGTCTCCCGGACGACCTTCGGCAGCCTGAAGGCCGGGCACCAGGTCAACCTGGAGCGGCCGCTGCGTCTTTCGGACCGGATAGACGGCCACCTGGTCCAGGGGCACGTGGACGGCGTGGGACGCATAACGGCGCGAGAGGAACGGGGCAACAGCCTGTGGTACGAGGTGGAAATCCCGGACGATCTGACGCCCTTCGTCATCGAGAAAGGGTCCATCGCACTGGATGGAATTAGCTTGACAATCGCCGGCCTGACGGGTAGTTTGGCCGCCGTATCGATCATACCGCATACCGCGTCGATCACGACGTTCGGCGGCAGGCAAATCGGTGACGAGGTGAACATAGAAGTGGACATGATCGGCCGGTACGTCGCGTCTCTTTTGCGTGCCGGCGGCGATACGAGCCAGGGAGTGCTCCCGGGTCCCACACCCATCACCGAATCCTGGTTGAAAGAACGCATGTAGCGTCGGCAAGCCCCGGCGGCGGTTCGAGGACAGACCAGGGTCCGCCGAGACCGGTCGACCGAAAAAACACGGTTGTAAAGCATGTCGTCCCCCTATTGTTCCATCCCGGAAGCGGTCGAGGAGATCAAGTCCGGGCGCATACTGATTGTCATCGACGACGAAGACCGCGAAAACGAAGGCGATTTCATCATGGCCGCCGAAAGAACGACTCCGGCGGCCATCAATTTCATGGCCCGGTACGGCCGTGGACTGATCTGCCTTCCGACCACGCGCGAACGCCTGGAAGAGCTGAAAGTGCCCGCCATGGTCGGCGAAGAGGTCAACACGGCGTTGCACAGCACGCGCTTCACCGTATCCGTCGATGCCGTGAACGGTACGACGTCGGGCATCTCGGCGGCGGACCGCGCCGAGACGGTCCAGGTGTTCGTCCGCCAGGGAAGCAGGCCCGAGGACCTGGCGCGTCCGGGCCATATCTTTCCGCTTCAGGCCTTCGACGGCGGCGTGTTGCGTCGGGCCGGGCACACCGAGGCCACGGTCGACCTGGTGAAACTGGCCGGCCTCTACCCCGCCGGCGTGCTCTGCGAGATCATGGACGACGACGGGTCCATGGCCCGCCTGCCCCGGCTGGTCGAGATCGCGAACGAGCACGACCTGAAGATCATCACGATAAAGGACCTGATCGAGTACCGCCGGCGCAGCGAGAAACTCGTCAAGCGGGTGGTCACGACGACCATCCCCAGCAGGCATGGGGAATTCGAGTCCCACCTGTACGAGGACCAACTGACCGGCGACCACCACGTCGCCCTGGTCAAGGGCCAAGTGGACGGTGAGCCGAACGTGCTCGTACGCGTGCACTCCCAGTGTCTCACGGGGGATGTTTTCGGGTCCATGCGATGCGACTGCGGCGACCAGCTGCAGCAGGCGCTCAAGCGTATCAGCGACGAAGGCAGCGGCGTGCTCCTTTACATGCGCCAGGAGGGACGGGGCATCGGACTGGCCAACAAGCTCAGGGCCTACGCCCTCCAGGACCAGGGTCATGATACGGTGGAAGCGAACCTGGCGCTGGGCCTGCCCGTGGACGCGCGCGACTACGGGATCGGTTCCCAGATCCTGGCGGACCTCGGGCTGACTACGATCCGGATCATGACCAACAACCCGTCGAAACGGTTCGGGATCGAGGGGTACGGACTCGAGGTGACCGAACGCGTCCCGCTGCAGACTTTTCCGAACTGTTACAACGTGGGATATCTCAAGACCAAGCGCGGGAAGCTGGGTCACCTGCTCGACCTCGAAGAGCCGCCGGACGACGTCGGATTCGACAGTTTGCTATGATGTGCGCGTGCCGCGCCGTTTCGCCACCGCGACCGAGCGGCCGTGCCGGTCATGCTGACCGGACGTTCCGGGCTGTGAAGCAATCGTGCCGCGCGGCTTGAAGCAATCTGCAAGGAGTGCCTGCGTGACGAGAACCATTGAAGGCAGCCTGGAGAATGGAGGAGACGACCGGTACGGCATCGTGGCCGGCCGATTCAACGGGTTCATCACCGAGTCCCTGCTGAAAGGCGCACTGGATGGACTTCATCGCCACGACGTCGATGAAGACCGGATCGACGTGGTCTGGGTGCCTGGCGCTTTCGAGATCCCCCTGGTGGCCCGGAACATGGCAGCGAGCGGACAATATGACGCCGTGATCTGCCTGGGGTGCGTCATCCGCGGTGCCACCCCCCACTTCGACTACGTGGCCGGGGAAGCGGCCAGCGGGATCGCCGCCGCGGCCCGGGACACCGGGGTGCCGGTGATCTTCGGCGTGCTGACCACGGAAAACCTCGAGCAGGCCATCGAACGGGCGGGTACGAAGGCGGGCAACCGCGGCTGGGACGCCGCGCTGGCCGCCCTGGAAATGGCAGATGTGATGCGCCGGCTCGGCGGACCCGACGGATCGGGCGGACCCGACGGATCGGGCGGATCGGGCGGACCAGGCGAACCAGGCGAACCAAGGGATCCGGAGTGAACGTACGCGCGGGGGAACGTCGCCTGGGCCGTGAACTGGCACTGCAGTCGCTCTACCTCGCCGAACAGACCGGGGTTGATCCCGGCAAGGCCCTTCCCGGGCTGCCCGGGTGGCCCCTGGCGTCCGAGCACGCCCGGAGTTTCGCCGAGGCGTTGATCGATCGGCTGCTGCAGCACGAAGAGACCGTGAACGGGCACATCACCGCGGTGGTGCGGCACTGGGACCGGGACCGCGTGGCCCGCATCGACGACTGCATCCTCCGGCTGGGCGCCTGCGAACTCATCGCCTTTCTCGATATTCCGACGGCGGTATCCATCAACGAAGCGATCGAACTGGCCAAGAAGTACAGCACGGAACAGTCCGGCGGGTTCGTCAATGGCGTCCTGGACGCCGTGGCCGCGAGACACGTCACGGCGGCGGACCAGGCCTGATCCTGCCCGATCGGCTTGCCAGCGCATACACAGGGAATGAAACCTCGACGTGCGATACGGCATACTGTCCGACATTCATGGGAACCTGGAAGCACTGGATGCCGTACTCGAAGCGATGGCCGGTGAGCGTATCGGCCATTACCTTTGTCTGGGCGACATCGTTGGATACGGCGCCAGTCCCAATGCGTGCCTCGACCGCGTTACCGGACTGACGACGGACGTGATCGCGGGCAATCACGACCATGCCGCGATCGGGAAGCTGGATATCTCCACGTTCAACCCCTATGCGGCGGAAGCGGCACTGTGGACGCGGCGGCAGCTTACGCCCGACGACCGGCGCTACCTGGGCGGGTTGCCCTATGTCTGGCGGAACGATGATCTTTTTCTCGTCCACGCGAGCCCGGTCCGTCCGGAGGAATGGATCTACCTGACCTCGCCCTGGCAGGCGGACGAAGCCTTCGATGCGATGCCCGCCGGTGTGGCGCTTTGCGCACTGGGCCATACGCACACGCCGACGGTATTCGAGCAGCGGGCCGAGGAGGACCGCAGCAGACAGCTCCCGCCGACTGCGCTTGAACTGGCCCTTGAACTAGCTTCAGAGCATAGATACATCGTGAACGTGGGCAGCGTGGGCCAGCCGCGGGACGGAGATCCCCGGGCGGCGTACTGCGTATACGATTCGGAGATGAAGCAGATCGAGGTAAAGCGGGTTCCCTACGACCTGGAATCCGCGCAGCGGAAGATTCGCAAGGCCGGCCTGCCGGACCTGCTCGCCGAGCGGCTTGAATTCGGCCGGTGAATCCGGCCGGTGAATTCAGCCGGTGACTGAGGATCGACTGAGGGTTTCTTGTAAATGGTTGCTTATCGCGTTGTTTCCATGGCTGGCATGGCGATGGCGTTCATCGTGTCGCTGGCCGTGTATACCAAGACCATCGCGCCCACGGTGCCCTTCTGGGACGGCGGCGAATTCATCGCGGCGTCCTATATCCTGGGCATACCCCATCCGCCGGGATCCCCGCTCTACATCCTGATCGGCCGGCTTTTCACCGTGCTGCCCGACCTGGGCATGGGCATCGCCTGGCTGGTGAATTTCTCTTCGTGCCTCTTCAGCGCGCTTACGGTGGCGGGGGTTTACCTGGTCATCGTGAAGGCTGTTACGCTCAACCGAAACCGGGACGGGCTGTCCCTCTACGAGAGCCTGGCCATCTGCTGCAGCGCGTTGACGGGCGGGCTTCTGCTGGCCTTCTCCGATACGTTCTGGTTCAACGCGGTGGAAGCCGAAACCTACGCGCTCTCCATGCTGTGCATGACGGCCTGTACCTGGCTGATGCTGCACTGGATCGAACGGCACGAGCAAAGCGGCAGCGAGCGTTATCTCTTCCTGGTCGGTTACCTGGCCTTTCTCGGCATCGCCGTGCACATGTTCACCATGCTGATTCTGCCGGCCGCGTTCCTCTGTGTGGTCTTCACGGACCGGGTCATCCGCTCGAACCGGAAGCTGGTGCTGCTTTGCGCGGTCATGGGCCTGATCCTGTTCAGCGTCGTGGCCTCCATCGACGTGTTTTTCGTCACGATTCCCCTGGCCATCGCCGGGCTGGTCCTCACCAGGGGGCGGCTGCCGTGGGGTTACCTGGCGCTGCTGTGCATCGCCGCCGTCGCCGTGATGTTCTTCGGCATGGAGGGCGTGGGCGCATACAATGGACTCCCGCTGATCGTAATCGGCGGATTCGAGGCCACGTTCGGCACGGTGATGTTCAGCCTGGCGCTGGTAAGCGCGGCCCTCGCCCTGGTCTCGGCCACGGCCGACGATCCCGGGCGCTACAAGTGGCCGTTCTGGACGGTGGTGCTCTTTCTCGCTGTACTGGGTTACTCCGTGAACTTCTACGTGCCGATCCGGGCGGCCCAGCAGCCCATCATCAACGAGAACGATCCGTCGACCTGGCAGAACTTCGAGGGGTTTCTGGAACGCAAGCAGTATGGCCAGGAAAGCATGTTCGAATCGATGTTCAACCGAAAGGGCAGCTGGTCCTCCCAGTTCGGAAACGGTGAAAACATGGGGTTCTGGCGGTTCTTTTCCCGTCAGTTCAGCGCTCCGTCGTTTCCCTTCTGGCTCTTCCCCGTCCTGCTGGTCGCTCTGGGCATCGTCTCCCAGGCGGAGCGGGACCGGCGCAGTATCGTCTTCCTGGGCGCTATGCTACTGATCTGCAGCGTCGGGCTCATCCTCTACATGAACTTTTCGGACGGTTCGCGGGGCATACAGCGGGAGGTCCGCATCCGGGACTACTTCTACACCCCCGCCTTCGTATTCGCCGCGGTACTAATGGGCATCGGCCTCCGGTCACTGCTGACCCAGGTCGGCGTCTGGCTCGGCCGGCTGCGGCTGCCCGTGGACAAGGGAACGGCCGGCATCGCCGTGCTGATGACCGCACTGCCCCTGGTCCCCTTTGCCTATCATTACGAATCCCACTCCCGGGAAGGCAACTACATACCCTACGACTACGCCTACAACATGCTGCAGTCCTGCGACGAGAACGGTCTCATCTTCACGAACGGCGACAACGACACCTTCACGCTCTGGTTCCTCCAGGAGGTGGAAGGCCTCCGCAAGGACGTGCGGGTGATCAATCTCAGCCTGCTCAACACGAACTGGTACATCAAGCAACTGAAGCACATGGAGCCGAAGGTGCCCATCGCCCTGGCCGACGAGACCATCGACCTGCTGAACATCCAGGGCTGGGAGGAACGGGAGGTGAACCGCGCGGGCATTACGTGGACCGTGCCCCCGGCCGGCATGCTGGGAGAGGACATCGGATATCTCAGGGTCCAGGACCTGATGATCCTGCATATCCTGGAACAGAACAACTGGGAAAAACCCGTATACTTCGCCGTGACCGTCTCGCCGGAGAACGACGTGGCCCTGGATGATTACATGCAACTGGAAGGCATGGTCTGGCGGGTCCTTCCGGATCCCGATCCGGATCTGATAGACGTGGAGCGGATCCAGCACAACCTCTGGAACGTCTACCAGTACCGCGGCATAGCGGATCCGCAAGTGTACAAGGACCCGCAGATCCGCACCCTCCTGCGTAACTACACCGTGT
The DNA here is from genome assembly GCA_026705925.1 of Gemmatimonadota bacterium. Classification (GTDB taxonomy): domain Bacteria; phylum JAAXHH01; class JAAXHH01; order JAAXHH01; family JAAXHH01; genus JAAXHH01. Next base: position 275,798 of record JAPOZT010000011.1, on the reverse strand, counting down.
CCTTCCATCAACTGGCACTGAACCAGTGGAGACGCGGCCGGCCGGACCAGGCCATCGAGACCATCGAGAAGTACCTGGAGTACGACATCACAAACGGCGCGCTTGAACGGCTGATGCTTATCCAGTTTAACGCCGACCAGGGCGAGTTTGCCCGCGTCGAGGATCTTGCATCGGAACTGGCCGGGAACTACAGTACCTTCGACGGATATACCATCCTGAGCCAGTCCCTGCAGAGACTGGACCGCGAGACCGAGGCCGCCGAACTGCTGGAACGGGGCGTTTCGGCCCATCCCGAATACGCCACGGGATACGATCAACTGGTAAATCTCTATTTCCAGATGGATGATTCGGACCGCATGCTTGAAACGCTGGAAAGGTGGCAGCGGATCGCTCCGGGGGATACGGTCGTACAGGACATGATCAAGGATCTCAAAGAAATCGACGATGCGAGCGAAGCGAGCGATCCCTGAGGTCGGGTCTGAGGCCGGGCTGCCCGCCGGTTCAGTCAAATGCGCATTCTGGTCATAAACTGGAGGGATATCCGCAACCCGGAAGCGGGCGGCGCCGAAGTACACCTGCACGAGACCTTCTCGCGGATCGCCGCATGGGGTAACGAGGTCACCCTGCTCTGCAGCCGGTTTCCCGGCGCGGCGGAATCCGAGCAGATAGACGGTATCGACGTCATCCGCCACGGCGGGAAATGGACCTTCAACCTGACCGCGCCCTGGTACTATCGAAGGCATCTGGCTCACCGGTCCTTCGACGTCGTCATCGAAGACATCAACAAGATCCCGGCACTGATGCCCTGGTTTCTGGACGGCCCCCCGTTGATGGTCCTGCTGCACCATCTTTTCGGGACCACGTTCTACCGGGAAATCAATCCGGTGCTCGCGACCTACCTGTACTTCATGGAACGGTTGATTCCCCTGGTGTACCGCCGTTGCCTCTTCGAAGCGGTATCCGAAAGCACCCGCGACGAACTCGTCAGGATGGGAGTCGCGGCGGACCGGATCAGCGTCGTGCACAACGGGTTGGACAGCCGGTTTCTGGACGCCGGGAACACGGGCGCAACGGCCGCTCCGGAACAGAAGGATGCGCCGGCCGCTCCGGACCGAAAGGAAGCACCCGCCGCTCCGGACCGAAAGGAACCCGGACTGGTCATATACCTCGGCCGCCTCAAGAAGTACAAGAACGTGGACCACCTGATCCAGGCCATGGCGATCGTCCGCAAGAAGGTTCCCGATGCGCGCCTGGTGATCGTGGGCACGGGCGACCGGCGGCGCGCGCTCGAGGCATTGACGCGGTCCACGGGCCTGGACGACGCAGTGCGTTTCACGGGTTTCGTTTCCGAGGAAGAAAAACTGCGCCTGCTGACCCGCGCCGAGGTGGCGGCCTATCCGTCGAGCAAGGAAGGATGGGGCATCACCGTGATCGAGGCCAATGCCTGCGGCGTGCCGGTCGTGGCTGCCCGGGTGCCCGGGCTCCGGGACGCCGTGGTCGACGGGGAAACGGGCGTGCTGGTCCCGCCCGGGGACCGGGAGTCCATAGCGCGCGCGTTGATTGATCTGCTGAGCGACCGGGAGAAGCGTGAACGGCTCGCCGGGAATGCCGTGGCGAGGAGCAGGCTCTACACCTGGGAGAACACGGCCCGGCAGACGATGCAGGTGATCCGGCGTACCTTGGGGGATAGCACCGATGCTGCGTGACGAACCGGCGACAACGGATGACAGGGAGGAGAAGATGGACATAACTGTCGTGATCCCCTTGTTCAATGAGGCGGAAAGCCTGCGGGAACTCCACGCGCGCATCGTGGCGGCTCTCGAGGCGTCGGGAAAGTCCTTCGAGGTGCTCTTTATCGACGATGGAAGCCGGGATGAGTCCTTCGAAGAATTGCACCGGCTCCGGGAGGAGGACGACCGGGTGAGGGCCATCCGGTTCCGCCGCAACTACGGGAAGTCCGCCGCATTGGCCGTCGGTTTCGAAGAGAGTCGCGGCGAAGTCGTCGTGACCATGGACGGAGACCTGCAGGACGATCCCGCGGAAGTGCCCGCCATGGTCGACCTGCTGGACGAAGGCTTCGACCTGGTCTCCGGCTGGAAGAAAACACGGAAGGACCCGCTGTCCAAGCGCATCCCGTCGAAGCTGTTCAATCGGGTCACGGGGATCGTCAGCGGCCTGCGGCTGCACGATTTCAACTGCGGCCTGAAAGCCTATCGCCGGGCCGTCGTGGATACCATTCCCGTCTACGGCGAACTCCACCGCTATCTGCCGGTGCTGGCGCACTGGGCCGGATTCCGCGTGACGGAGACGCCGGTGCTGCATCATCCCAGGAAGCACGGCCACAGCAAGTTCGGCCTTGGACGGTTCACCCACGGGTTCTTCGACCTGCTCACCGTGTACTTCGTGTCGAACTACACCCGGCGGCCGCTCCACCTGTTCGGCTCTTTCGGCCTGTTGTCCTTCGTCGCCGGCGTGGGCATCGCCCTCTACCTGACCTGGCTCTGGCTGACCGGCGTCGGTATCGGGACCCGTCCCCTGCTGCTGTTCTCCGTATTCCTCATGGTCCTCGGCATCCAGTTGGTCTCCATGGGCCTGATCGCCGAAATGATCGCCCACCAGGCCCGGCGCACGGAAGACTACGCCGTCCGGGAACGGCTGGGGTGAGGTCATGACCCCCACCCCGCGCGGCCGCGTTTGCTTCTTCGGCACCTACGAACGCGATTATCCCCGTAACCGGACGCTCGCCGAAGGCCTGAAGCGGGCGGGCTGGCAGGTGCTGGAGTGCCATGTGCCCCTCTGGGAGAAGGAACGGGACAAGACCGGCCGGTACCTGGGTCCGTTTTCGCTCTTCCTTCGTGCGGTCGAGCTGAAGCTGGCCTGCCTACGGCTGTTGCTTAAATACGTCGTCACGGTCGGCCGCTACGAGGTCATGCTGGTCGGGTACATCGGCCATTTCGACATGCCGCTGGCCTGGCTGCTCACCCGGTTTCCGCGCCGGCCCCTCGTCTTCAGTCCGCTGATCTCCCTTTACGATACCCTCGTCGATGACCGCCGGTCCATTGCGGAAGGCACGCTCATGAGCCGCTTTCTGCGCTGGCTGGACCGGCAGGCCTGCGCGAAGGCAGACCTCGTGCTGCTCGACACGGAAGCCCACATAGACTACTTCGTGCAGGAATTCAACCTGCCTCGGAAGCGGTTTGCCCAGGTATTCGTCGGCGCCGTGGAATTGGACGCGCGCGCGGAGGACAGGGCCGCCGTAGACCCGCTGGCCATTGACCCGCCCGCTGAAGGCCCGCCCTCGGAGGACACGAATCCCGGGGACGCCCCCTTCAGGGTCCTGTTCATCGGCAAGTTCATTCCGCTTCACGGCTTGCCGTTCATGCTGGAAGCGGCGAACCGCCTGAAGGACGTACCGGATATCGAATTTCACTTCGTCGGGTCGGGCCAGATGACGGACGAAATACACGCAACTGCGCGGAGACTGAACCTGGAGAACGTACGCTTCACGGACTGGATACCCTACGAGCAGTTGCACCGGTTCCTGCAGGGATGGGGCGTATGTCTCGGGATTTTCGGCACGTCGGACAAAGCGGTCCGCGTGATCCCGGGCAAGGTGTTCGTGGCTCTCTCGGCGGGCAAGGCGGTCATCACGGCGGACTCACCAGCCATAAAGGAGCTGCTTGCCGACGGGGAAAGCGCCATACTGTGCAGGCGCGGAGACCCGGAAGCGCTCGCCGGCGCCATCCGCCGGCTGCACGGGGACCGAGAACTGCTGTGCAGGATTGCCGAGGGCGGCAGCCGCGTCTTCCGCGACCACGCTTCCACGGAACAGATCGGACGATCCGCGTCTGCAGTGCTGGAGAAACTGGAGACAGGTGGCGTCAATGCCTTTCGATAGCGCCGAAGCCCAGCCTTATGCTTCCAGGTCCTTCACCATAACCACTGCGTCCTCGGCGGGATTCGAATAGTAGGACTTTCTCAGGGCTACCGCGTGGTACCCCAACCGGCTGTACATTGACCGGCCCGCCAGGTTCGACTCGCGCACTTCCAGGCTGGAGGAAGTACACCCACGTCGGACCGCCTCCTCGAGAAGCCGCAGCATCATCCCGGTTCCGACACCTCGCTGCCGATACCCGGCCGCCACGGCAATGTTGGCGACGTGCACCTGGTCGGCGGCGATCCACCCCACCAGGAAACCCGCGACCGACTCCGCGTCCATTGCGACCAACGCGACGGAAGCCCCTGACGTTATTTCATGGTGAAAGGCAGATTCGGACCAGGGCGCCGGATAGCACGCCCGTTCGATTTCCAGGACCCGGGGGATGTGTGAACGGTCCATTTTCCCTATGACGAAGGGGTGCGCCTCTGTCATGGGTCATTCAGACGAGGTTTCGGCCCGGCCGGTCGGGCCAGGCGCGGCAGGGGAAGTTTCAGATGGTGGCGTCCGTTCGAGCCGGGACGGCGGCTGCCTGGCGAAGTCGGTTTTTCTCAAATAAAGAGGTTCGAGCGCGTTCAGGTCGGACTCCTCGCCCCGCTTGAGTCGGTCCAGGCCGAGAAATGCGGTCGAGGAGGCTATCAGCCGTCCGGCGCCCTCGGGCGGGAAGCAGACCCGTTCACCGAGAACGGCGGCGATGTCCGGTCTGTACGCGTCAACGCCGCTGCCGACGAGCATTACCTTGTCCTCGATGGATGCCAACACGTCTTCGAGCGGTCCCACCCGGAAATCGGACTGCCGCTCGGGCCAGCCGCCGGACGTATCGTAGCGGGCTTCGTAGACCTGGCCCCTGCGGGCGTCGGTCAGCACGTGGACGGGATACCTGCAACAGGGCACCTGGAAGGCGATGGCATCGAGCGTGGGCACGGCGGCGACCGGCCGCTTCGTCACGTAGGAAAGGCCCTTGACCAGGCTCAATCCCACCCGCAGTCCGGTGTACGATCCGGGCCCGATCGAGATCGCGAATCCTTCCACTTCCGACCACTGCACGTCCAGGTCGCCCATGATACGTTCCAGCATCCCGGGCAGCTTTTCAGCATGCACGCCGCCCAACTCCTGCGACGCTTCGGCCATCACCTGGCGGTCCCGGATCACGGCGATCCCGGCGATTGTGGATGAAGTCTCGAGTCCCACGACGATCATGGTCGGTTAATCTCCGTCAAGGGTGGCTTGTTTCCGTCATGGTCAGTAACGCAGCTTGGTCAACAGCCATCCGCCAATCAGCAGCACGAAGACCGGGGAAAGGTCGATCCGAACGTTCGTCTTCGGCACGGGGATGGGTGGAATGATCCGCCTGAAGGGCAACAGGACCGGCTCAGTGAGCCACGTCAGCAGACGTACGAGCGGCGAGGCCGGGTCCGGATTGAACCAGGTCATGACCGCGCGGACGATGATGAGGACCAGGTATATCCGCAGTATCTGGATCAGGATCATGGAATTGGCGTTTTTGACGAATACAGTTGCGCTCTAAATGCATGGGAACTTTACCGACCATCGTGGGCTTTGTCAACGATGAAGATAGGGCCAGGACGCCCCGGTTGCCCGCGTCTTGATTCGACGCCGCCGCGGATTCCGATCGCCTGGATCTCCAGGGAGGAAGTAACCTCTGGCGTGGCGCAATTCGCCCATCTATCTTACGCCAGTCTGATCATGCTCAGATGGTTGCGGCGACACCGATCGAAAAAGGAGTCTCATGGCGGACATCCGCGTGGATGGGAAGAAACTGCGGGCTTTCACGGCGGCGGTCTTCGAGCAGGTCGGCCTGACGCCATCAGACGCGGCCATCGAAGCCGAAGTGCTGGTATGGGCGAACCTGCGTGGAGTGGACTCCCACGGCGTCCAGCGGGTCAATGGATATGTCCAATCGGTGGAAGCCGGACACTACAATCCCCGGCCGGACATCCGGATCGAACGGGAGACGCCCGCTACGATGCTCATCGAGGCTGACCGTGCCTTCGGACCGGTGGTGACGACCTACGCGATGAAGCAGGCCGTCGAGAAGGCCCGCGGGGCGGGTATCGGATGGGTGCTGATCCGCAACACGACCCACCAGGGCGCCATGGCTTACTACGCCCAGATGGCCGCCCGGGAGAACATGGCCGGCATCGCTTCCGTCTGCAATCCCCCGAACATGGCCCCTCCGGGCGCGCGGGCGCCGGGGGTCCATAACAGTCCGATCGCCATCGCCGTGCCGGGCAGCGACGGCCGTACCATATCCCTGGACATGGCCACGAGCGTGGCCGCCTTCGGCAAGCTGGACGTGGCCGTGGACCGGGGCGAGTCCATCCCCGACACCTGGGCGCTGGACGGCGACGGACATCCGACGACGGATCCCCGCAGGGCCCGTTTCCTGCAGCCCGCGGCCGGCTACAAAGGCTATGGACTGGCCCTCATCTTCGAGTGCCTGTCGAGCCTGATGGTCGGCAATCCGCTGTTGACGGCCGCCATCACGGGACCCGGGGCCAGGCCCGGCGTGCAGAACAGCTTCATCGGCGCCATCGATATCGCGGCGTTCACCGATCCGGACACCTACCGCACGCAGATCGATGAGCTCGTCTCGGCCATGAAAGGCCTGCCGCGCGTCGAAGGGGTCGACGAACTCTTCGTACCGGGCGAACCGGAGGAACTCGTCCTTAGGGAGCGCATCGAGCACGGGATCCCTCTGCCTGCCGGCACCCGGGACAAGCTCATCGAGGTCGCCGAGAAACTCGGGCTCAAGGTACCCTGGGAGGCGTAGGCGGACGTAAATATCCGAAGAGTGTCAAGGGGTTAGCACATTTTGGAGATCAAGCGCATGACCAGTGACTGGGGTTATTCGGAAGAAGGACTGAAACACTACACCGCGTGCCGGACCATCGGTCCCCTCGTGGTGGACGGGCGGCTCGACGAGCCTTCGTGGCAGCACGCGGTCCGTTCCCCGCGCTTCGAGGACCTGGAAGAGCCGGGTCGTCCGGGGCTGTTCGACACGCGGGCCGCGGTGCTCTGGGACGACGACTACCTGTACGTGGGCTTCTGGGTGGAGGACCCGGATGTGCGGGCGACGTACACGGAGCGCGATTCCATGATCTGCGAGGAGAACGACGTGGAAGTCTTCATCGCCGGGAAAGACAGTTACTATGAATTCGAACTGAACCCCCTGGGTACGATCATGGAACGGTTCTACGTGTGGCAGAACGCCTACGTGGAAGCCGGATTCGGCGCGCATCCCGAGTTCGACCTGCAGGGCACCGACCTGGTGGATACGCTCGGGGGAATCAAGACCGGCCACGCCCATCCGCGCGGCCGCCGATGGGCGTTCCGCCAATGGGACATGCCGGGTATGAAGTGGGCGGTGCACGTGGACGGCACCATCAACGACCCGACCGATCGTGACCGGGGATGGACGGCCGAGATCGCCTTCCCCTGGCAGGGCCTGAAGCATCTTGCGGACGGGCGTTCGCTGCCGGCGCGGGAAGGGGATACCTGGCGCATGGATTTCTCGCGGTTCCAATGGATCGACGAAGGCGGATTCAGGACGTGTCCGGGATGGGCCTGGAACAGTCACGGGATCTACGATTCGCACATCCCCGATCGATTCAGCGTGATCCATTTCTCCGAGAATGCGGTGGGTGAAGGTGAACCGCGCGCGACGACCGGCGAACCACAGGTGACAAGCGGCGAACCACAGGCGATGATCGATGATCCGATTAGTCGCGAGGAGCAGGAGGGCGTGATCGGAAGCACGCATCCCGCGGCGGCAACCCGGACCGTGCAGGCCGAACAGACCCAGCAGGCAGATCAGACCGCACAGACCGAACTGTCCTCGCGGAAGGGGTTGGCCAACCAGGTCGCACGATACCGGTGCCGGAGGACGCGGGACGACCTGGTCGTAGACGGCGACCTGGGCAAGGAAACTTGGGCGCTGGCGGAGCGATCCCGGCTGTTCAGCGATCACTCGGGCGCCCGGGCCCTGTTCGATACCACGGCCGCCATGGCCTGGGACGACAGGAGTCTCTACATCGGGTTCTGGCTGGAGGATCGCGACATTCAGGCCACCCAGGAAGAATCCACCCACGAGGTACGGGAGGATAGCCACGTGGGCGTCCTCGTCACCGGTCCCGGCGCGTACTACGACCTGGCCGTGAATCCGCTGGGCGCCACCTCGGAGATGTGCTACATCTGGAAGGAAGCCCACCGGGACGACGACCGGTTCCACGTGCCGGAATTCGACCTGGCAGTCCACCAGCCCGAGGTGCAGGGCGGGCACACGCGGACCGACATCCGTGCCATGCGCTGGGCCTTCTCGGACTGGCGCTTGCCGGGGTTGCAGGCCGGGGTGAAAGTGGACGGCGAACCGGGCAGAAGGGACCGGGTCGACCGGGGCTGGACCGTGGAGTTGGCCTTGCCGTGGGCAAGCTTGAAGTGGCTGGCTACTGGGCAGGCTGCCGGGCAGGCCGTCGAAAAGGTCGCTGGGCAAGCCGCCCCCGCTCCGGGAGACGTCTGGCGGATCGGCCTGCTGCGCCGACAGGTAATCGACCAGCGCGGCCATCGCTGGCAGGCCACGTGGACGTTGCAGCCCCTGGTCCTGGTGGACGGGAGGATGCCCGAAACCCACCTTGAACTGGAATTGGCCGATTAACGTTTGAGAAATGGTCGAGGGTGTTCGTGGTGACTGGCCGCACCGGAGCGTGCCGCGGCCGTCTGGAGGCCGCACCGGCGCCGACCACATCAGTACCGCTCGCGCAGGAGTGTACCGAGGCCTTAGGGGGTGACGCGCCGGGTCAGTTCCGGCGCATGAACCCCGAGAAGAAGTCGTTGCCCTTGTCGTCCACCACGATGAAGGCCGGGAATTTCTCCACCTGGATGCGCCAGATCGCCTCCATGCCCAGTTCGGGGTACTCCACCATCGAAACCTCCCGGATGGAGTCCTTGGCCAGCCGCGCGGCCGGCCCCCCGATGGACCCGAGATAGAACCCGCCGTGCTTCTTGCAGGCATTGGTGACCTGGACGGAGCGGTTGCCCTTGGCGAGCATGACCATGCTGCCACCGGCCGCCTGGAACTGATCCACGTAGGTGTCCATGCGACCCGCCGTCGTCGGCCCGAAGGACCCCGAAGCGTACCCTTCCGGCGTCTTGGCCGGGCCCGCGTAGTAGACGCAGAGGTCCTTGAAGTACTGCGGCAGGTCCTCGCCGCCGTCGAGCCTCTCCTTGAGCCGGGCATGGGCGATGTCCCGGGCGACGATCATGGGACCCGTCAGGGAAAGGCGTGTGGCGACCGGGTAGCTGCTGAGCGTCGCGCGGACCTCGGACATGGGCTGGTTCAGGTCGATTTCCACCACCTCGCCGCCCAGCGTCTCGTCCGCGATCTCCGGCAGGTATTTGGAAGGCTCGGTTTCCAGCTGTTCCAGGAAGATTCCGTCCCGCGTGATCTTCGACAGGATCTGGCGGTCGGCGGCGCAGGAAACGGCAATGCCCACCGGACAAGAAGCGCCGTGCCGGGGCATGCGGACCACCCGCACGTCGTGGCAGAAGTACTTCCCGCCGAACTGCGCGCCGATGCCGATTTCCTGGCTCAACTTCAGCACCCTGGCCTCCATGTCGAGGTCCCGGAAGGCCTGTCCGTATTCGTTGCCCTCCGTCGGCAGGGTGTCCAGGAAGCGCGCACTCGCCAGCTTGGCCGTTTTCAGCGTGTATTCCGCGGAGGTACCGCCCACCACGATGGCCAGGTGATATGGCGGACAGGCCGCCGTGCCCAGCATGCGCAGCTTCTCGTCGACGAACTCGAGGAACCGGTCCTCGTTCAGCAGCGCCCGGGTCTCCTGGAATAGGAAGCTCTTGTTCGCCGACCCACCGCCCTTGGTCATGAACATCAGCTTGTACTCGTCGCCCCGGTCCGCGTAAATCTCGATCTGGGCGGGCAGATTGGTCCGCGTGTTCGTCTCCGTGAACATGTCGAGGGGCGCCTGCTGGCTATACCGCAAATTCGTATTCAGGAAGGCGTTCATAGTGCCCTGCGAGAGGGCGGACTCGTCGTCGCCTTCCGTCCAGACGCGGTTGCCCTTCTTGCCCGTGACGATGATCGTTCCTGTGTCCTGGCACATGGGCAGGATGCCGCCGGCGGAGATGTTGGCGTTCTTCAGCATCTCCATGGCGACGAAACGGTCGTTGTCGGACGCTTCCGGGTCGTCGAGGATCTTGCGCAACTGGGCGAGGTGTTCGGGACGCAGCAGGTGGGAACTGTCGCGGATGGCCTGGTCCGCGAGCAGGATCAGGCCATCCGAATCGACCTTGAGGATGTCCCTGCCTTCGAAAGTACCCGATGAGACGTGATCGCTGGTAAGCAGACGGTACGGCGTCGAGTCCTCCCCCAGGGGCAGGAGCTCGCGATGGACATAGTCGTTCAAGCCGGAAGTCTCCTTACACGAAACGCACGTCGACGGTTTCGAAGCAGGTGCGATGGGCGTCGCATTCGGTCGGTCCCACGACCTTGTCATCGGGACCGATGCCCGACACGGAGCGGACGCACCAGAACGAGCGGCCGGGCTTTTCTTCGGTAAGGGTCGTGTCGTTCTTCTCCGCCGTGTAGAACGATTTCGTCCTCAGGTACCGGCATACGGGTTGTGCCATGATAGACTCCTTGCTTGCGGCGCTGCGCAGCCCTGCCTACGCCGCCAGGGCCTGAACGGCCTGTTTCACGAGGTTCTTCGCGATCTCCACCTTGTAACCGTTGTGCGGCATGGGCGCGGCGTCTTCCACCGCGGCCTCCGCGGCGCTTTCCGCCCGGGCTTCCGTGATCCTGCGGCCCCGGAGGTAAACTTCAGCCTCGACGGCACGCCACGGAATAGGCGCCACGCCGCCCAGCACGAGGCTAGCCCGCTCGCAGGTCCCGTTTACCACGGTCATCTGCGCGGCCAGGCTGACGAGGGCGAAATCGATGGATTCCCGCTCCCGCACCTTGAGGAACATGCCCCTGCTGTTCGCCTCCGGTTTCGGAATCGAGATTTCGGTCACGATCTCGTTGGGCCGAAGGATGTTCTCGCGCCGGATGTTCATTTCGGGCATGGTGAAGAAATCGTCCAGGACGACTTCGTTCGCGCCGCGGGGGCCATGGATGTTCACCGTGGCGCCCAGGGCCATGAGCGCGGGGGCCGCGTCGGAGGGATGGACGATGTAGCTCGGCCCGGACCCGAAGATCGCGTGGTAGGTATTGACCCCGCCCACCGCGTAGCACCTCGCCCCGCCCTTCTTGAGACAGGGGAAGTCCTCGCTGCGGTAGTACCAGCACCGCGGACGCTGAAGGATGTTCCCGGCCAGCGTGGCCATGTTGCGGATCTGCGGCGAGGCGATGACGGATACCGCCTGGTGCAGCACCGGATAGTCCTGTGAAACGGCGCTGTCTGCCAACACGTCTGTCAGCGTGGTCAGGGCGCCGATACGCATCCCGGTGTCATCCTGCCGGATGTAGTCCAGGCCTTCGATGGACTTGAGGTTGACAACCCGTTTCGGGACGGCGGCGTAGTCCTTCATCTCACCGACCAGGTCCGTACCGCCCGCCATGACCACCGCGTCGTCCCAGCTACGGCCCAGCAGGGAAGGCACCTGCTCTATCGACGTCGCATTGACGTAGGAAAAGTTCTGCATGGGTCAGCCCTCCTTCACTGCGGCCAGCGCGCTGAGCACTTTGTCGGGGGTGAACGGCATGTCCCGTATCCGGGCGCCGCAGGCGTTGTAGATGGCGTTGGCGATGGCACCCGGGGTCGGGATTGTCGCGGGTTCGCCGATGCCGATGACGCCCCGTTCCGGTTCGTCGTACCTGAGGATTTCGATTTCGGGGATGTCCGTGGAGCCCATGAGCTTGTAGTCTTCCAGGTTGGCGTTGACCATGTAGCCCGTCGCGGGGTCCATGATGCGGTTCTCGTACATGCCGTATCCGATCCCCATCAGGACGCCGCCGTTCACCTGGCTCGCCCAGGTGAGCGGGTTCAGGATCATGCCGCTGTTGTGGACGGCCACGACCCGGTCGACCTTCACCAGGCCGGTCTCGGTATCTACGCTGACCTCGACGAAGTGCACGCCGGGCACGCCGCTGTCCGAGTAGCCGGGCAGCCACTGGCCGTGGAAGAAGATGGGCTCGTCCCCGAGCTGGGCCGTCGCTTGTTGCCAGGTCATGCTCTTGGAAGGATCGCTGCCCACGAACACATTCCCGTCCGAAGCCACGAGTTCACCGGGTTCCACGCCGAACCTGGGCGCGATCTTCTTGAACAGCTCGAGTTTCGCCAGCATCGTCGTACCCTTGATGGCGGGCGATACCGACGCGGCCGTGGTGCTTCCGCCGCTTCCGCCCGAATAGGGGTAGTTCGTGTCGCCGATACCGACGTCGATATCCTCCATCTTCAACCCGAATTCTTCCGCCGCGACCATGTGCACCAGGGTGAGCGTCCCGGTACCGATGTCCTGCGTGCCGCACTTCACCTGCACGCTCCCATCGGGATTGATGGTACACTCGGCCTGCGTCCTTCCGCCGCCGCCGCCCCATCGGGCCGATCCCACGCCCATGCCGGTCTTGATCCGGCCGGTCCCTGAATTGGGCGTGGCGCTCCGGCGGGTCTTCCATCCGATGTGCTCCGCCCCCATGGCCACCATGTTGCGCCGCGCTTCGTTCGGATCATTCATCTGGCGGATGTCGATGGGGTCCATGCCCAGCGCCTCGGCCATCTCGTCCATCATGGATTCCATGGCGAATGCCGCCTGGGGGTGCCCCGGCGCGCGCTGGGCCGCCATCGGCCCGGCGTTGGTGAACACGCTCGTCTGTTCGATGCGGTAGTTGGGGATCTCGTACAGGTATGGCGCCCCGGGAATATTGGCGCTGCCGGCGACGCCCGGCGTACCGTAGTTGGACCGCTCGTAGGCGACCAGCTTGCCGTCGCTCGTCGCGCCCAGCTTCACGTGCTGCACGGCGGAGGGCCGGTTTCCGGTGGCCAGGTGCTCTTCCTTCCGCGTCAGCATCAGCTTCACAGGCGCTCCGGCCTTCCGGGCGAGCAGGGCGCAGATCACGCCCTCTTTGCGGGCGCCGAACTTGGCGCCGAAACCGCCGCCCATGAACTCCGTGATCACGCGCACGTTCGTTTCGGGAATCCCGAAATGCCCGGCCAGTTCCCCGCGGACACTGAATACGCCCTGCGTGGAGGCCCAGACCGTCAGCTTGTCGCCTTCCCACTGGCACACGTTGCCGTGGGTCTCCAGCGCGATGTGGGACTGCACCTGGCATCGGAAGGTAGCCTCGAGGGTCACGTCGGCCTGGGCGAATCCCGCGGCGATGTCGCCCTGCTCGCCGACCCTGGGCTCGCCCACGTTACCGCGGTCGCTGTGCACCTGGGCCGCGTCCGGGTCCCGCGCCGCGTCTTCGTCCACGACGAAGGGCAGCACCTCGTAATCCACGTCGATGGCGTGGAGCGCGTCTTCGGCGACCTCCGGCGTCGTTGCCGCCACGGCCGCGATTTCCTGTCCGGCGAACCGGCACTCCCGCGAGAAGACCTCGGGGTCGTCGTTGGGGAGCACCACCACGCTCACGCCGGGCAGCGCCATCGCCCGGGTGGCGTCGATGCGGTTGATCCGGGCGCGGGGATGGGCCGACCGCAGGATGCGACCATAGAGCAGGCCGGGCAACTTGATGTCGGCGGTGTACTTGGCGCGGCCGGTGACCTTGTCGACCGCGTCCACGCGGGTGTGGGGCTTGTTGATATAGGTGTTCTTCGAGAGGTCTCCCCAGCCGCCTTCGCCGGTATCGGGGACCTGTATCTCTATTTCTCTGGGTTCACCGTCTTCCTGGATGGTGATCGTGACCGTCTTCATCTTCTGCTGCATCGGCTCACCCTCCCTTCCGCATCTTTTCGGCGGCGCTCATCACGGCCTCGAACACGTGGGGATAGGTGCCGCAGCGACAGATGTTGCCGGACAGACCCTCCCGGACCTCTTCCGGCGTCGGGTTGTCGTTGGCGTCCAGCAACGACTTGGAGGACATCAGGAACCCCGGCGTGCAGAATCCGCACATCAGGGCGTCTTTCTCGACGAAGGCTTCCTGGATGGGATGCAGATTGTCGCCGTCCGCCATGCCTTCCACGGTCTCGATCTTCCGGCCCTGGGCGTCCATGGCCAGCGTCATGCAGCTGAAGACGAGCTTACCGTCCATCTCCACGGTGCAGGCCCCGCACTCGCCCTTGTCGCAGACCACTTTGGGACCGGTGATCTCCAGCCTGTCCCGCAGCGCGTCGGCCAGGGTCGTGCGCGCTTCTACCTCGACGTTGTGCGACTGGCCGTTCACGTCGAGCGATATGGTCGCCGACATGACGCCCTCGGCTTCCTGGGCGGACGCCGTCCCGGCTTCTGAAACCAGGATGGCCGGCGCTACGGCAGCCGTTACCGCACTCGCGCCCGCGCCCTTGAGAAAACCACGGCGCGTGAACCTTGTCCCCGATTTCGATTCGGAATGGGACGATGCATCGGGCCTGGCTTCATCGTGTCGATCAGCCATGGGACCTCCTCTTCTACGTGTTATGCCATCAAATCAAAGCCAGCCGGAACGGACGAAGTGCTGACGACAGCATCCGGCTGGCGAGTAATCACGAGAACCGGAACCGGCAAGACCGGTGTTCTGTGGTAAACGGGTTGGGAACTACCCTACGAATATGGAAGTCGGTCCGGTCGTCGTCAAGACCTTTCACTAATGGTTATACAGGGAACGAAGGCGTTGTCGTCAAACAAAACCGGGCATGCGTTTTCACTTGCGATTTCGGCCTGTGTGCCCTTAGATTCAGGGGGAGTGCGACGGTAATGTGAATAGGGGTGGTGTTTGCGAACCGTCCGGTCCAATCGGCCGGAACAGCGTGCATGACAGCCGGAGAACGGGAATGAAGCGTTACGCATTTGCCGCCATGGCCGGCGCCGCGGTGGGCGCCCTCGTGGGTGCGGAGTTCTACCTCCGCCGGCAGGATCACGCGTACAACAGGGACCGCTGGTTCCACGAGGAATACGACGGCGCCCATCCCTACATCGTGTTTCACAACCGGAGCGGCTGGGAACTGATGCCGGGGTACAGTGTGGCCGGCATCCGGATCAACGACTACGGGTTCCGGGGAACGGATTTTCCGAGGCGGAAGGATCCCGAAGCCGTCCGTATCATGTGTCTCGGCGACTCCTGCACCTTCGGCGCGCCCGGGGATGATTCACCCTATCCCTACCAGCTGGAAAAGCAACTGGACCGGATGGACCTGGACCGCGATCACCAGGTGATCAACGCCGGCGTGGACGACCACGCGTCCATCAACGCCCAGTTGCGCCTTCCCCGGCTCATGGCTTTCGAGCCGGACATCCTGATCGTCTATATCGGCTGGAACGACATGTGGCTGGGGAACCCGAAGCACTATCCCGACATGCGCAGGAAGACCCAGTCCTACTGGCATTACGGCAACGGCGGAAACACGGGCCTGAGGCTGCTGGACGAAGCCAAGGAGATCCTGGAACTGAACACGCCGCCGCCCATCGGCTCCTTCGACCTCGAGGACTTCCTGCCCGAAAACTACGAGTACAATATGCGCCGCCTTATCCAGACGGCGAAGAACGACCGGACCCGCGTCGTCCTGACGACCCTGCCGACGCTCATATCCCGTAACGGCGCGGAGATGTCCATGCAAAGCCTCGACAAGATGCGGTATCCGTCCTTCGTGGCCCGGGGAGACCTCGACCGCCTCAGGCAACTCTACGATATCTACGATGGCTCGATCCGCCGGCTGGCCATGGAAGAGGATACGGACCTCATCGATCTCAACGCCGCTTTTACCGGGATGGACGGTGAACGGGAACGGTACTTCGCCGATACCTGGCATCCCACCATCGAAGGCAGCGAGGTCATCGCGCGAGCGCTGGCCCAGGGCCTGCGGGACCGCGACATCGTAGGATAGTCCTGACCCGTTGAAGCACGTATTGAAATACACGGTCTTCCCCACGCCGCTCGGCCCTATGTACGCGGCGGCCAGTGACGCGGGCGTATGCCGCGTTACCTCCGGCGTCACGGACGAGGCATTCGCGACGGACATGCTGAACCGATTCGACGCGGAGCTCGCCTTCGCCCCGGACGACGGCCTGCTTGCCTCGGTCGCAGACCAGATTACGCGGTACTTCGAGGGCAAGCTGAAGGTTTTCGACCTCCCGGTGGATTTCCTGCGGGGCACGTCCTTTACCCGGCAGGTCTGGACCGCGCAACAGGCCATTCCGTACGGGCAGTGGCGTTCCTACAAGTGGGTGGCCGAGCAGGTTCGAAGACCCAGGGCCGCCCGGGCTGTGGGCCAGGCCAACAGCAGCAACGACATCAGCCTCCTGGTACCCTGTCACCGCGTGATCACCAGCGACGGACGCCTGGGAGGCTATGGCGGACGGCCGGAGGTCAAGGCGTTTCTGCTCGACCTGGAAGGTACGGACTACAACCGCTGAACGCCTATGCCGCTGGACATTCCCAACCGAGTCTACTTCGCCTACGCCTTCCAGTGCAGATACCGCGAGCAGGCGCCCCGGATCAACGGCGTCCTGGACGACTGGGATGCCGAGTACCTGGTACCCGACCTGGGTTTCCTGGAGAACCGGCCGAAAGCCGCGGACGTCTACATGGCCTGGAACGACGAGGGCCTGTACTTCGCCGTGGACGTGCGCAAGCGAAAGCCGGTCCAGTCCCACTACGGAAGGCACTGGACCGGGGACAGCTTCCAGATCTGGCTGGACACGCGCGACGTGAAGACCGCCAGGCGGGCGGGGAGGTACTGCCACCAGTTCAACTGCCTGCCCACCGGGGGCGGCGACCGCGGGGACCGGCCCGTGGTCAAGCCTTCGCAGGTCGACCGCGCCCGCGAGAAGTGGAACATGCCGGAACCGGAAGCGCTTCCCATCGCGTCCCTGATCACGGATCGCGGTTACACCCTGGAAGTATGCCTCCCGACCGAAACGCTCAGCGGATACGACCCGGATGAGTTCCCCCGCCTGGGTTTCGCCTATTTCCTCAACAATTCGGAGTACCCCGCCCAGTGGTGGAGCGCCGGGCGGGACCTGCGCGTCCATGTGGACCCCAGCACGTGGGGCACGGCGGTGTTAAGCAGGTAGTTGGGCTGTGTTAATATAGTGCGAAATACTGGTTGCGTGCGGTTCACATATTCGTTAACATAGAATATGAGAACTGTCCATTTCTATCGTACTGAATCGGGTCAGTGTCCTGTCGTTGACTTTCTGGATGCGCTCGACCCAAAACAGGCAGCCAAGATCACCTGGGTTCTGAGACTCATTGAAGAGTTGCATTTCGTACCTCGTCGGTATTTTCAGAAACTGGTCGATTCAGATGATATCTGGGAAATCCGCGTAGACATTGCACGTGACACATTCCGTCTTCTTTCCTTTTTCGACGGTTCGAATCTCGTAATTATAGATCACGCATTCGCGAAGTAGACTCGAAAAACACCGAGATCGGACATCCGGCTAGCCGAGAAGAGAAGACAGGATTACTTCATGAGGAAGAGACGATGAGCGACTTGAGCGAATACGTGGCATATCGCAAGGTCAAGGATGCGGAATTTGCCGAGAGATACGATGAAGGATATCAGGAGTTCAAGATCGGTGTACTACTTCGACAGGCGAGAGAGGATGCCGGACTTACCCAGGAAGAGGTGGCACGCAGGTTGAAAACCAGGAAGTCTGCTATATCCAGAATTGAGAATCATGCCGAAGACATCCGGTTGTCAACCCTCGGAAAATACGCCAAAGCTATCGGTAAAAAGCTGCAGTTTACGGTGGGATAACAGGCTGAAGGCAAGAAAACACGGCAGGAAAACGCAGCATCAACCCGTTGGCAGATTCCCCGTGGCACCTTCCCCCGGCTCGTAATCCAGGTTGGGCGCGAGCCACCGTTCGATGGATTCGACGGTCATCCGCTTGCGCCGGGCGTAGTCCTCCACCTGGTCGCGCCCGATCTTCCCCACGTTGAAATAGCGGGCCTCGGGATGGCCGAAGTAGAAGCCGGCCACGGACGGCGGCGGATCCATGGCGTAGCTTTCGGTCAACGAAACGCCGATCCTTTCCTCGGCCTGCAGCAGGTCGAAGAGCCGGCGTTTTTCGGTGTGGTCGGGGCAGGCCGGATACCCCGGCGCCGGCCGGATCCCTCGGTATTTCTCCCGGATCAGGTCTTCTCCGGAGAGGTCCTCGCTTCGTCCGTAACCCCAGACCCGGCGTGCCCTTAGATGGGTTTGTTCCGCAAATGCTTCGGCCAGCCGGTCGGCGAGCGCCTTGACCATGATGGCGCGGTAGTCGTCGTGATCGGTCTCGTACCGCCTGACCAATTCGTCGAGACCGATGCCGGCGGTGACCGCGAAGGCGCCGATGTAGTCCTCCGTGCCTTCGGGACCCACGAAATCGGACAGCGCGAGGCAGGGCCCGTCCGCCGAACGGGGCCGCTGCTGGCGCAGCATGGGAAAAGTCGCGAGCGCTTCCGACCGCGCGGCATCACCAGAAAGCACGATGTCGTTTCCGGTGGAATGGGCGGGGAAGAACCCCCAGGCAGCCCGGGCCCGCAACAATCCTCCATCCACGATCTCATCCAGCAGGTTCCGTGCGTCTTCAAAGAGCTTCCGCGCCTCCTCGCCGACCTTCTCGTCCTCCAGGAGGGCGGGATAACGCCCCCTTAACTCCCAGGCTCCGAAGAAGGGCGTCCAGTCGATAAAGGAAACGAGTTCCTCCAGCGCATAGTCGTCGTCGATGCGGACCCCGGTGAATTCGGGTACCTCGATGGTCGCTGCTGACCATTCGAGGACGGACCGCCGCTCACTTGCATCGGCGAAGGGTACAAGGGGCGCGCGCGGTGTGCGGTTTTCGTAGGTATCGCGGATCTGTTGATAGTCCTCCCGGACGCGCCGGGCGTAGTCCGGACTTAAATCGTCGCTGAGGAGGCTGCCGACGACTTCCACGGCCCGGGACGCGTCCGTCACGTGCACGGTCGGCCCGTGATAGGCCGGCTCGATCTTGATCGCCGTGTGCCTGCGGCTCGTCGTGGCCCCGCCGATGAGCAGGGGCAGTTCGAAGCCGTTGCGCTCGATCTCGCGGGCGACGTGGATCATCTCGTGGAGGGACGGGGTGATCAACCCGCTCAGTCCGACGAGGTCGACGCCTTCTTCCACGGCCGTTCCGATGATCTTCTCCGCCGGGACCATGACGCCCAGATCGATGATGCGGTAGTTGTTGCATCCCAGCACCACGCCCACGATGTTCTTTCCGATGTCGTGCACGTCCCCCTTCACCGTGGCCAGGAGGATCGTCCCCTGGTACTGCCTCTCCCCGCCGTCGCCGTGCTCGGCCTCCATGTGCGGCACCAAGTGGGCTACGGCCTTTTTCATGACCCGCGCGCTCTTGACCACCTGGGGCAGAAACATCTTTCCCTCCTGGAAGAGATCGCCGACGATGGACATCCCGGCCATCAGGGGCCCCTCGATGATGTGCAGTGGACGGTCGTAGCGTTGCAGCGCCTCGTCCATGTCTTCTTCCACGTAGTCGGCGATGCCGCTGACCAGGGCGTGGGAGATGCGTTCTTCCAGGCTGTCGTCGCGCCACTCCTCGTCCCTTCGTATTCGTTCAGCCGCCTCGCCTTTACGCGATGCCGCGAATTCCAGCAGCCGTTCGGTGGCGTCGGGCCGGCGGTTCAGCAGGACGTCTTCCACCATGGCCAGCGTCTCGGGTTCGATGTCCTCGTAGATCGCCAGTTGCCCCGCGTTGACGATGCCCATGTCCAGGCCCGCCTGGATGGCGTGGTACAGGAAGGCGGCGTGCATCGCCTCCCGGATATGGTCGTTGCCGCGAAAGGAGAAGGAGATGTTGCTCACGCCGCCGCTGACCCTGGCCAGGGGATGCCGCTCTTTGAGCCGTCGGACCGCCTCGATGAAGTTCACGGCGTAGTCGTCGTGTTCCTCGATGCCCGTGGCGACGGTGAGGATGTTGGGGTCGAAGATGACATCCGTGGGGTCCATGCCGATCTCTTCGGTGAGGATCCGGTAGGAACGGCTCAGGATCTCCACCTTGCGGTCCGTATCCGTGGCCTGTCCTTCCTCGTCGAAGGCCATCACCACCACGGCGGCCCCGTACCGTTTCGCCAGGTGGGCCTGGGTCTTGAAGACCTCCTCGCCCTCCTTCAGGCTGATGGAATTGGCGATGCTCTTGCCCTGCGCGCATTTCAGGCCTGCTTCGATGACCGGCCAGCTCGAGCTGTCGATCATGACGGGCGTGGCGGCGATGTCGGGTTCGGACGCGATCAGGTTCAGGAAGGTGGTCATGGCCCGTTCGCTGTCGAGCAGGCCCTCGTCCATGTTCACGTCGATGATGTTCGCCCCGCCCTCGATCTGCTGCCGGGCCACCCCCAGGGCTTCCTCGTATTTCTCCTGACGGACGAGGCGGGCGAATTTGCGCGAACCCGTCACGTTTGTCCGCTCGCCGATCATGGTGAAGTTGCTGTCGGGCCGGACGGTGAAGGTTTCGAGTCCGCTGTACCGGGACAGGGGTTCGACGGGGTGGGGGACCCGCAGTTTGCCCCGCTGCTTGACGGCCTCCGAGATCGCGGCGATGTGCGCGGGTGTCGTGCCGCAGCATCCGCCGACCATGTTCATCCATCCTTCTTCGGCGAAGTCCCCCAGCACCCTGGCCATGTAGTCCGGGGTGTCGTCATAGCCTCCCAGTTCGTTCGGAAGCCCCGCGTTCGGATAGCAGGTCACCGGAAGGTCTGCGATGGCCGAAAGCTCCTCGATGTAGGGCCGCAGATCCGTCGCGCCCAGGGCGCAGTTGATCCCCACGCTGTACAGGTCCCCGTGGCGTATGGACGTCCAGCACGCCTCCACGGTCTGGCCCGAGAGCGTTCGGCCGCTGGCGTCGACGATGCAGAACGACGCCATGAGCGGCACCCGGCGCGACCCTTTGTCGAAGAGGGTGTTGATGGCGTACAGCGCGGCCTTCATGTTGAGCGTATCGATCTGGGTCTCGACCAGCAGCAGGTCCACGCCGCCGTCGAGGAGTCCGCGGGCCTGCTCGCCGTAGGCCGCGGCCAGCTCATCGAAAGTCACGGATCGAAATGCCGGATCGCTCACGTCGGAGGCGACGGAAGCCGACCGGGTGGTAGGCCCCATGGTGCCGGCCACGAAACGCGGCCTGGCCGGATCGGCGGCCATGGCGACCGTGGCGGCACGTTTCGCGATTTTAGCCGCCGCCACGTTGATGTCGTAAACCCGGTCCTGCAGGCCATAGTCGGCCTGCGAAATGGCCGTGGCGTTGAAGGTGTTGGTCTCGATGATGTCGGCGCCGGCGTCCAGGTACTCACGGTGGACCTGTTCGATGAGCTCGGGCCGCGTGATCGACAGCAGGTCGAGGTCGCCGCGCAACGGAACGGGGTGGTCTTTGAACGTATCGCCGCGAAAGTCGGCCTCGTCGAGTGCATGGCCCTGGAGGACCGACCCCATGGCGCCGTCGAAAATGAGGATGCGTTCGGAAAGCAACCGGTCCAGCAGGAGGTGGGTTTCAGTTGATACGGGGTGGAACTGGCTGAAGATCGCGGTCTCCTTCCAGGGGGATGTACTACGCGGGTGGCCGTAACGCCGCCACGCGCATCTCTGCGTTAAATCTACGGAAGGTCCGGGGGATCGTCAAGGTCGGAGCGCACGTTAAGGTCGGTGAGAGCGCCAACGTCGGCGTGCGTCAAGGTCCGGGGGGCGTAAAGGTCCACGCAATTGGTCTTCCCATCCGTGATTCGCCGATATATCATGAAGTAATAACAAGAAATCAACAGGTTTTGCCGCGAATCGATATTCCTAAATTCCGACAGTCCGAGCGTATAAATCCCGAGAAGGAGTATTTCAATGTCCGACAGAAAAGAAGCAAGTACCACGACCAGGCCGGGGCTATCGCGGTCCAGGTCGGGGCTCTCCCGCCGGGGATTCCTGAAAGGCGCCCTGGCCGGTGCCGGTGCGATTTCGTTTGGCAGTTATGAGGCCGTGGCCCAGATGGTGGGCGGCCCTTCCGTACGCGGTTGGGGCGTACCCCCGGGCCTGGTGCGCATCGATTCCAACGAGAACGCCCTGGGTCCGTCACCTCGGGCGGTCGAGGCGGTGCTGTCCCTGGTGACCAGCATCAACCGGTATGGCCGGAACCCGGACCTGCTGGGCAAGCTCGCCCGCCGGCACGGCGTCCCCGTGGTGGAGTGGACGGATAGCCCCTTCGCCCCGGTACCTGGCGCGTGGATCGCGGTGGGCGCCGGGTCGTCGGACCTGCTGTTCGCCATCGGCCACGCTTACGTTCGCGAGGGCACGGAGGTCGTGGAAAGCCTGCCGGGTTTCGGTTTCATCACCCGATTCGCCGGCGTGGCCAACGCGGAACCGGTCCGGGTTCCGTTGCTGGAAGGCATGAAACCCGATCTGGACGGTCTCAGCGCGGCCGTGACCGACCGGACCGCCATGGTCGTCGTGACCACCCCCGGCAATCCCACGGGTCAGTTGACCCCCATGTCTCAGTTAAGACCCTTTGTCGAGTCGATTCCTGAGCGTGTCCTGGTCCTCGTCGATGAAGCCTATATCGAATTCGCCGAGAACGAGGCAGACCGCGAAGGCGCGGCGTCGCTGGTCGCGGATCACCCGAACGTTATCGTGACGCGCACCTTTTCCAAGGTCTTCGGCATGGCCGGCATGCGGGTGGGATATGCAGTCGCCCAACCGGAGGTGATCGAGCGGATCGGCCGCCACCGGGCCAACACGCTCACCCTGCTGTCCACCCACGCCGCGTCGGCGGCCCTCGACGATACGAATCACCTGCGTCGGTCACAGGAACTGGTGAGCCTGGGGAAACGCTATTTCTACGCGCAACTGGACGCCATGGGCATCGAATACGCGCCGAGCGAGTCGAGCTTCGTGATGATGAACATGAAGACCGACGTGGACGAACTCGTCCGCCGGCTGCGCGAGGAACACAGTGTCCTGGTGGGCAACGCGAGGGCGCGCTGGAATATCGAAGGCTGGATCCGCGTCACCGCGGGCCTGCCCGAGGAGAACGAGGCCTTTGTCGCGGCGCTGAAGAAGGTGCTGGTGAGTAGTTAGACGGAAGACCGGGTCAAAAGAGCGGACCGAAGGGAATGGCTTGCAAGGTAAGCAGTTCTAGTGAAGTGAATCACGTACATAAAGGTGCCGCCCTATAGCGCCCATGGCCGCGTCCATCTGGTCCATGCGGGAGTTGTGCTGCACGTCCAATACCCGGTCCACCTGCGGAAGGTGCCAGCCGAGGCGCCGGGCCAGTTCCGCCTTGCCTATGCCCTGTTCCCGCATACCCCGGTACAACATCACCTTGACGGCGGTGAGCGTCGGTAACTTGGCGGTGTCACGTCCCCTGGACGGCAGTGGGATATCCAGGCCATCATGTACGCGGGCTGCGATCGCCTCCTCCAGCGCGTCGACCGCCCGGGCGATTGCCTCCTCCCGGTCCATACCGAACGTCGTAAGTTCCGGAAAGTCCGGTGACGTAACCAATACGGAATCATCGTCGTCTTCGAGTAATACCGGATATTGAAGCATCAGTTCAACCCCAGATCCTTCTTGATCTTTGCCACCAGTTTCCGCCCAAGTTCCTTGCTTCCTCCATGCATAGGCAACTGGGTTTTCCGATCCCGCAAACGAACCGTCACGTGACCACTCCCGCCCTTATGCGTGTGAAACGTACAACCTTGTTTCCTGAGCCATCTGCGAAGTTCGTTTGCGTTCATAACAAACGATACACAACAGATCTGTTTATGTCAACAGAAATGTTGTGCCGACACTCTAGTTAATCCCCCTCACTCCCCATGTACCGCGTCCGCCGGGTTGGCCGTGGCCGCCTTGAACGCCTGGTATCCCACCGTCAGCCAGGAAATGATCAGCGCGGCCAGACCGGCCAGCACGA
The DNA here is from genome assembly GCA_026705925.1 of Gemmatimonadota bacterium. Lineage (GTDB taxonomy): Bacteria > JAAXHH01 > JAAXHH01 > JAAXHH01 > JAAXHH01 > JAAXHH01. The sequence continues at coordinate 251,839 of JAPOZT010000011.1, read as the reverse complement.
AAGCGCCGATACCCAGATCGACGCGGTAAGGGAAGCCCTCGAGCCACGCGCCCATGGCCAGGTATCCCACGGGGGCGCCGATCAAAAAGGCCAGCAGGACCAGTTTCGTAAAATCCGCGGACAATAGCACGATCACGTTCGATATCGTCGCACCGAGCACTTTTCGGATCCCGATCTCCCGGGTCCGCTGTTCGGCCATGTAGGACGAAAGGCCCAGGAGCCCCAGGCAGGCGATCAGCATGGAAAGCGCGGCGCCGGCGATGAAGACGCTGCCCAGCCGTTGTTCGGCGGAGTACAGTTGCTCAAGGTTCGCGTCGAGAAACGAGATCTCCATGGCCGGGTGGTTCGGATAGGTCTGCCGCCATTGGTCCTGCAGGATCTCCATCCCCCGCCGCGGGTCTTCCCCCCGCATCCGGATGACCATGTAAGGGCCGGGCGCGTTGAACAGGATCATCAGGGGTTCGATGGGTTGGCGCAGCGAGTGCTGGTGGAAGTCCCTCATGACGCCGATCACCCGGTGCGACGGGGCGGTTTCCGGCGAACCAGCGAAGCGGAAGGTCTTGTCGATCGCATTCTCCCAACCCAGGGCGCGGACCGCGGTCTCGTTGATCAGGCAGGCCGATGAATCGGTGGCGAAGGCGGTGTCGAACGTACGTCCGGCGGCCAGCTCGAATGCCATGGTTTCCGCGAAGTCGAAGTCCCCCCAGATCGTCTGGAAAACCGGGCTCTGGTCGGGCGGCAAGCCCTCGGGCGTCAACAGGTTCAGGCTGGTCTGTGCGCCGGGTACGCTGCTCGAAGTGCTCACCTTCAGGATCTCGGGATACTGCAACACCGCGTTTTTGTAGGCCCCATATCCCCGGAGGGCTGCTTCGTCCGGCATGCGGACGACCGCCAGGTGATCGCTTTCGAATCCCAGCCGCTTGTTCTGCATGAACTCCAGCTGGTTGAGGACCACTCCCGTGCCCACCATCATGAGGATCGAGACGCTGAACTGGAAGGTGATCAGCACCTTCCTGAGTACCGAATGGGAGGCGCCGGTCTTCAGCGCGCCGGTCAGCACGGCCACCGGCCTGAAGGAAGAGAGCAGGAAAGCGGGATATCCACCGGCGGCGAAACCGACGAATAGCGTGATGACCGCCAGGGCCGGCACCAGCCAGGTCGACCCGTAGTCCATGACCAGGTCCTTGCCCGACAACAGGTTGAATTGCGGAAGCAGCAGGTGCACCAGTGCGAGGGCGATGATCAGCGCGAGCAGCGCGAGCAGTATCGATTCGCCGATAAACTGCCGGATCAACTGGATCCGCTGTGCGCCCAGGACCTTCCGGATCCCGACCTCCTGTGCCCTGCGGGCGGACCGGGCGGTGGACAGGTTCATGAAATTCACGCAGGCGATGACGAGAATGAAGACGGCCAGGGACGTGAAGATATAGACGTAACGGATGTCGCTGTTGGGCCGCAGCTCGGCTTCGATGTTGGAATGCAGGTAGATCTCCGTGAGCGGCTGCAGGTAGGGGTTGGCCTCAATGCCCGCGGATTGGAGCGTTTCGCCGAGGTATTTGTCCAGGAATGGGCGGAACCTGGATTCCATTTCCTCGCGCGTGGCGCCTTCCCGGAGCAGCAGATAGGTGTACAAATCGTGGTTGAACCCGCCGTTCTGAATGTCGTCCGGATCGCTGTAGTACAGTTGATTCGGCGCCAGCGTGGCGAAGGAAGCCAGGAAGTCGAAATGGAAGTGAGAGGTCCGCGGCATGTCCCGCATGATGCCGGTCACGGTGAACTCGTAGAGGTCGTCCCCCGTGATCACCTTCCCGATCGGGTTCTCGTCTCCGAAGTACTTGCCGGCCATGGATTCGGACAGCACCACCGTATGCGGTTCGACCAGGGCGGTGGCGGGGTTACCCTGTACGAGCGGGATGGTGAAGATGTCGAAGACCGACGAGTCCGCGAAAATAAAGTATCGCTCGTAGAACCGGTTTTCCTCATACCGGATAAGCCAGCGGGAGCCCGGCGGCTTGATCCGGGTGTACAGCTCGATTTCCGGATAGTCCCGCGCAAGGACCGGCGCCCAGGACGGGGGCGTGACGGCCGCTTCGATCGGCCGGTCCGTTATCACAGCGGATTCCGCGATGCGGTAGATCCGGTCCTTTTTCTCATGATGCTGGTCGTAGCTGAGTTCGTCCTGCACGTAGAGCAGGATCAGCACGCAGCTAGCCATGCCGATGGCCAGCCCGAGGACGTTAATAGCCGAATAGCCCTTGTGCCTGCGCAGGTTTCGCAAGGCGACGGTCAGGTAGTTTCGGATCATGGTGCCGTTTCACTCCGCATGCACCGCTTCCGCCGGGTTGGTGGCCGCGGCCTTATACGACTGGTATCCCACCGTCAGCCAGGCGACCGACAACGCCGCGACACCCGCGAAAAGGAACACCCCCAGGCCCGGTTCGATACGGTATGGGAAGTCTTCCAGCCACGAGTGCATGGCGTAGTAACCCGCCGGCGCTCCGAGCACGAAGGCCAGCAGGACCAGCCTGGTGAAGTCCCTCGACAATAGCAGGATCACGTTCGATACCGTCGCGCCGAGGACCTTCCGCACACCGATCTCCCGGGTCCGTTGCTCCGCCATGAAGGACGACAGCCCCAGCAGTCCCAGGCAGGCGATCAGGATAGAAAGCACCGCACCGGCGATGAACACGGAACCGAGCCGTCGTTCGTCCTGGTATAGTTGCCTGAGGTCGTCATCGAGAAACGAGTAATCCAGGGCGGGATGGTTCGGATACGTACTCCGCCACTGTTCCTGGAGTGTTTCAACTCCACGTGATACGTTCGTGCCCTGTATCCTGACGACCATAAATGAAGCGGGTTCTTCATCCAGTCGCACCATGAGCGGCGTTATGGGTTGGCGCAGCGACTGGACGTGAAAATCCGCCATGACGCCGATGACGCTCAGGGGCGGGTCATCATCCTCTCCGGTTAACCTGAAGGTTCTGCCGATCGGGTCTTCCCATCCCAGGGTCCGGACGGCCGCCTCGTTGATCAGGCAGGCGGTGGAATCCGCTCCGAAGGCCCGGGAGAACGTCCGTCCCGACGCCATCTCGATGCCGAGTGTTTCTATGTAGCCGAAGTCCGCCTGGACCATCTGGTACACCGGGCTTTCATCCTCCTGCACCCCTTCCGGCGTAACCAGGTTGAGGCTCGTCTGGCCCCCGGGTATGCTGTTCGCCGTACTCACGTTAAGGATTTCAGGATACTGCATCAAGGCGTCCCTGTAGGCGGGATAGCCATTAAGGGCTTCCTCATCCGGCAGGCGAACGACGACCAGGTCGTCTTCATCGAAGCCCAGGGGCTTGTTCTGCATGTATTCCAGCTGATCGAGGACTACGAGCGTGCCAATGATCATGAGGATAGAAATACCGAACTGGAAGGTGATCAGGACTTTCCTGAGGAGCGAATGAGACGCCCCCGCCTTGAGCGCGCCGGTCAGTACGGCCACCGGCCTGAAGGAGGACAGGATGAAGGCGGGATATCCACCCGCGGCGATCCCCGTCACCAGGGCAATGCCCGCCAGGGTTGGTACCAGCCAGGTAGACTGGTAGTCCATCGCCAGCGCCTTGCCGGAGAACAGGTTGAACTGCGGCAGGAGCAGGTGAACCAGGCCCAGTGCGATGAACAGGGCGATCAGGGAGACCAGGATCGACTCGCCCGTAAACTGTTTGATCAGTTGATTCCGAAAGGCGCCGAGCACCTTCCGCATGCCGACTTCCTGCGCTCTGCGGGCGGAACGGGCGGTGGAAAGGTTCACGAAATTCACGCAGGCGATCAGCAGGACAAAGACGGCCAGGCAGGTAAAGATATACACGTACCGGATACTGCTGTTCGCCCTGATTTCGGCTTCCATGTTGGAATGGAGGTGGATATCCGTGATGGGCTGCAGGAAGGGCCGGGCCTCGATGCCCACGGACGTGAGCAGTTCGCCAAGGTACTTGTCCAGGAATCCGGGAAATTCCCGCTCCAGGTCTTCGGGTGCGTTTCCTTCCCGTAGAAGTAAATAGGTAAACAGGTCGTGGCTGAAGCCCTGGTCCTGCATCGTGGACGGTTCATCGTAGAGCCTGTGCGGCGCCAGGGAGGCATAGGAGGCCAGAAAGTCGAAATGAAAATGAGTGTTCTTCGGCATGTCCCGCATGACGCCGGTAACCGTGAACTCATAAAGGTCATCGCCCGTAATGACCTCGCCGATCGGGTTCTCGTCCCCGAAGTACTTGTCGGCCATGGATTCCGACAGCACCACGGTATGGGGGTCGGCCAGGACCGTCTTCGCATCGCCCTGAACCAGGGGGAAGGTGAAAATGTCGAAGAACGATGAATCCACGAAGGCGAAATACCGCTCGTAAAACCGCTTTTCTTTGTACCGAATCAGCCACCGGGAGGCCGGAGGCTTGATCCGGGTATACGCCTCGATGACAGGATAGTCTTTTGCCAGCACCGGGGCCCAGGGCGGGGGCGTAACTGCGGCTTCGATGGACCTTCCCGCTACCGTCGCGGATTCCGCCACGCGGTATATCCGGTCTTTCTTCTCGTGATACTGGTCGTAGCTGAGTTCGTCCTGCACGTAGAGCAGGATCAGCACGCAGCAGGCAATGCCGATGGCCAGCCCGAGGACGTTGATCGCCGAATAGCCCTTGTGCCTGAGCAGGTTTCGCAGTGCGGTGGTGAGGTAGTTCTTGAACATTGAGGGGGAACCGTTTCGAGGTGGTTTTGTCCCGGAAGGGTTGGAAAATGAACGCTGGATGAGCCCGTTTTATACGGAATCCTCTTTAAATGGATTCCTCAAGGTTTGTTTCTATTCCGTAATCTGTGGCTGATAATTTTATAGGTAAACCAGATGGGCAGTGCTAAGAATAACGCAATGAAAATCAGGATTAACTCGGTCATTCCAAATGTGCTCATCATGTTCTCCTTGATTAAGGGGCGGAATACCCCACTACGGAAAATCCCGATATGGAATTTCCGGAAGTGGGTCTAAGTTTAGACCCGCCAAATTTGCCGGTTGTTTCAAGAACGGGCACATTGCTTACAGTATAGTCGGAAAAGGATCGTCAGGAAAGGACAGCCGGGAAACTTGCCAGAAGGATCCTGCCTCGGGGTTGGCGCCGGTCCCTTACCAAAGCACCCCGAACAGCAAGCCCGACGCGATGGCCAGGTAACCCAGGGCCAGCACCCCGGGCCGGCGGAACAGCGGCAAGCCCCCGGGCGGCAGCTTGAAGGGATAGGCCCCCCGAACCGGCATCTCGGCCAGGGTCTTCTGCAGCCAGGTGCCTTCGAGGGCCTTCAGCCGGTGGGCCATGCGATTGCGCACCGAGGGGATGTCGTTCTCCCGCGCGTAGACGAGTCCTTCCAGGGCCTCGTCGGACATGGGACCGCTCCGAAGCGTGATCAGCGCCGAAGCGACCAGCATGCCGCCGGCGGGCAGCACGATGTTCCACAGGTAGGTCCACCAGGTGTTGGTGTACCAGACCGGCAGTCCCCATTCCAGGCTTTCGCCCAAAATGGCCGTCACGCCGTAGGTCAGCCCGACGAGCAGGCCCACGATGCCGGTCGAGCGGTGGACGCGGGTGAAGACGCCCATGAGGATGACCGTCATGAGCGGCACGGCGATGGCGCCGGCCAGGCGGAGGTAGAAGGCCAGCATGCCCTCCTGGATGAAGGGCACGTAGGCGAAGCCCAGGGCCATGATGAAGGGGGCGGTGATACGGCCCACGCGGGTATAGTGGGCGTCCGACGCGCGTTTCACGATGAACCGGGCGTAGATGTCACGGACGAAGAGGCTCGATATGCCAATGCCGATGGAGTCGAAGGTGGAATAGCCACCGGCGATGAGCCCCGCCACGACGATCCCGATCAGTCCGTGGGGCAGGTAGGCCTGGATCATCAGTGGATAGGCCTGGTCGATGGTTTCCAGGGCGGGGAAATCCGCCCGGGCCATGGGGCCCATGGTGATGTTGAACCAGAGGCACACGGCCGTGGCCGTGCTGGCCACCACCGCGGCCATCTTGAAATCCCACTCCGACCGGGCACCGAGGAACCGGATCGCCTCGTACTGGTTGATGACGGCATACATGGTCAGCACGACGATGAAGCTGAGGATGACCACCGCCGCGGGGACGCCGGGCGGCGCGTAACCGCCCACGTGGAGCATCACGTCGGGCAGTCCGGGGTCCACGGCGGCCAGGCGCTCGTTCAGCCCCGACCATCCGCCGCCCCGGACCCAGACTACGATCCAGAGCACGAAGGATCCGATGATCATGGCCACGCCCTGGACGGCGTCGGTAAACACCCCTGCCTGCAGGCCGCCGCGGACCACGTAGAGGGTCGCGGACGCGGCCACCGCTACCACGACGAACCAGCTGGCGGTCGTGGAGAACCCGGCGAGGACGCTCAGCACCAGGTACATGGAGAAGAAGATGTTGGCGAGGACGTTGGTGCGGGACTGGATGTTGATGAGGACCGCCATGATGCGGACGGACGGCCCGAAGCGGAACTCGAGCCACTCGGCGTTGGTGAATACGCCCGACCGGTACATGGGCAGGATGACGAAAAAGGCAAGCACGAACCAGCCGATGGCGATCCCGAGCCACCACTGCGACAGCTGGGAAAGGCCGAACTGGTACGAGCCGCCGGCGATGGCCACGTAGTCGCCGCTGTCCACGGCGGTGCCGAAGGCGGACAGGCCGATGGCCCACCAGGGCATGGACTTGGCCGCCAGGTACCAGTCGAAGCTTTCGCCCTTCTCCCGGAACGCCAGCAGGCCGTACAGGACGATGCCGCCGTTGACGAGAAAGACGATGGTCCAGTCTAGAAAAGACATGGGTTATGGCAGCGTGGGGCGAGGGTTGCGCATTTACTCCCGCGGAAGATGATAGCCGTCCTTCATCACGGGGATCCGGTAGAGCCCTGTACCCGCGGTGATGTACAGGATCTTGCTGTTCTCGCCCCGTCCGAAGCCCACGTTGGTGGGCAGCACGCCGGTGGGGATGAAGGCCTTTTCGGTCCCGTCCGGTGCGCGTATGGCGATGCCCGGCCGGGTCACGTCGCGCTCGGACACGTACAGGTTGCCTTCGACGTCGACGACCAGGCCGTCGGGCCCGTCCTCGGGCAGGTAGTCCACGAGTACGCTCCGGAAGGTGGCGGATCCGTCCTCGTGCAGGTCGTAGGCCAGCAGGGCCATGCGTCCCTTGTGCACGGGGATGTCCAGGGTGATCTTGCCCAGGTCGATGGAACCGTTGTCGTTGCTGACCACGTAGAGGGTCTGCTGGTCGGGAGAGACCACCACGCCGTTCGGCTTGCCCGCGTCGGTGATGATCCGGTGGATCGAACCGTCGGTATCGATGCGGTACACCGCCATCACGGGCTGTTCCACCGATTCATTGCCGATGTACTTGGGATCGCTGAAGTAGACCCGCCCCCGCTCGTCGATGGCCACGTCATTCGGGGCGTTGAACGGCCGCCCTTCGTATTCGTGGGCGATAATGTAGGCCTTCCCCGTCTCCATATCCGTCCTTGTCACCCGCCGTCCGCCCTGGTCGGCGCCTTCCGCGGCGATGAGCCGGTCCTGGGCGTCGAATTTGAGGCCGTTGGACATCCCGCTCGGCGAACGATAAATAGTGGTCTCGCCCGTTTTCGGGTCATAGCGCCAAATGTGCCCGGCCTGTATGCCATCCGTACCTGCGGACGTGGTGAAGGTGATGTCGCTGAAGTAGATCATCCCGTCCGGACCCTCGGCGGGACTCTCCGTCAGGGCCAGGCCTTCATTGAACACCATCTCCAGGCGGGCGTCGGGCGAGATGAATGCCGGATCGCCGAAGGGCGGATCGACTTCCTGGGCGTGAAAACGTGGGGCTAGCAAAACGAATATAAGTATAGAAACTATACGGTAGAACATGATCTAACCCCTTATGTTAATGAGTAATTAATCCAATCCGCGCTAGACATTGCACTTTGCATGTTGAGTGTTGGAAAACACAGAAAACCAGATACCGAAGCACTACCGTAATGCTACTATATTCCACTAGAGGAGAGACTTAAATACAGGACCTAGTTATCTAGCTTTAGAATTCGTTTCAAAGGGCGATGGAACAAGGCATATCTGAAATTGCGTTTTGTGGATCCATCCCTACGTGAGACAACAATCTCGCCTTCGTCGTCAGCATATAACTTGAAACCGATTTTATTTAGTGAATCGTTAAACTCCGGGAACTTAAGATTGGCGATAGGTTGATTTGAGTTGGTATAAAGTACAGTAACCGGACCATTGCCAATTTTCCGTAGAAGAGTTTCGAGTTGAGTAACGAGTTGTCCAGGGATCAATGTCGGGCTCGCTAGCAGGTACGATACGACAACAATAATCGGTCGCCAGCCAGGGGCACTGTTCCATTTTGCAGATGTAATGTCTGCAATCCACTGCCGATTTACCTCATTCATTTGTGTAGCGGTAGCTGCCATTAGCTCACCCAGTTCTCGCATAGTTTGCGAACGATCCACTCCGATATAATCAAATCGTGCTGTGTTAGAATAAACACTGGTGAATGCAAGACCTCCTGTACATGGTCCGCAACCGATATCTATGAGTATAGTTTCGTTAGGAGGTTCTTGGTCTTTAAATAGCTGTCGAAAAGCCTCGACCAGTTCTTCTAGGTGACCTAGTTGATTTAAGTAGGCATATACGAGTGCACGATCGTGTGGGGAGAGACCGTTCCACGACTTGTCGAAGTTTGCCTGTCCATTAGCCAAGACTTTTCTTTGTGCAGTCTTGAGATCGATACCAAAAACAGTATGCTCAACTGTACGGGGATCGTTCCTGACAGGCTCGACGACTACGCTGGATCGGAGAGAGACCAACCATCGGGGCAGTTGTGTAGTCAACCAATACTCCATCTCAACAACGTATTTACTCTGAGATAAGTACTTTGATATTCACCGAAGAATCTCGTGAAGTACTTTCCTGAATGTGAGCGAAAGACGACGTTTTCGTAACTTCCTTGATCTCTTCCCATCGAGCAATTCGGGACCCGGTTCGTATTTCCTGCTCGGTATTTCATGAGTCCACAGGTAGCGAGCAGGCCCGCTCATAATTGCCACGCTCCTGTTGTCTAACATTATATTATGCTTGATTTTACTGTTGGATTTCTGTCGAAAAACCATCTCCCAAGATTCAAGTAAGCTGATCATGGCAATGTTATCGGCAAAGTACGGTTCACTGTCAATGTGCCTACCAATTCCTTGGCTGCCTTTGTATTCATTGACTATCAACTGATCCGGCATCTGTTTGACAAGCTTCTGATCAACTAGTCGATGGGCGATTTCAATAGCCCAATCTGGCAGATCGTCAATACGCATAGCTGGATTTACCTGCCGATTAGCATAATCGTATCGCCAACCATAATGTTGTACGCGCCTTTTTATATCAGTTAGCCATACGTTCGAATCTATTTTCGCGACGAGTTCTGCTTCTTCGGTCTCACTTACAAAATCTGGTACGTAATTGAGTCCGGTGATGATGTGGTTTTTTGATATAGATACCTGAGCGACTACCTGTGGCGGATCTGGAAGCTGTCCGGCAGACACCGCGACTAGATGACGAAAGGATTCGACATCCAATTCAGAGCGAATGTCCACGTTCGATGGCATTTCCAAGGTTATTTCTCCATGAATAGCGAGTCTATGGTCTCGGATCTCGATTTCGCCTGTACCAGAATAGGCAATCTGACCAGACTTAAGCTGGAGTGTTTGGCGTAGACAAGTCCAATTCAATTCCTTCGCTAATGTCACTGCGCTAGACCGGATCAGATCTTTTTTGAAGTCAGCTACATACCATCGGCTACGTGCATTTCCTTGTTTTTGTGCAATAACCGCGTTTCCCCAAAGCAGTTCAAATCCATCTCCATTCCTGCGCCAATTTGGATCACCTGTCAAAGATGGCCATTTCATGTTTTTCAAGGACAAATTACATGACTGCAATGCATGTATTGTAAGTGCCTCTTGGAGTGGTACTTCACCTCGAAAACACAGATTCAACCTCTTGTAACCATGTTTGAGTCCACACAGAACAGCTGCAGACCACCACACTATCGGGGGAAGGTCGTGTATATCTCGACGCCAGGTCTTGAAGTTGTCTGGCTCGGGACGTGTCAGTACTAGTTGGATAGCCTTCCCAACAGGATTATGTTGCCAGTTTATTACACTAAAAACAGAATCCGCTCGAAGTATTTGGTTTGTATTGTCTAGCCACGCAGAGGTATCAGTCGACGAGTAGTCGGTACAGTAAGCACTATCAGCCTTAGATTTGATTTTCTCGGCGAGTACGTACGGACTAACACCACTTTGTCCAGAATGTTCACTGAAGACTTCAATTGCAGACCGCCAAAAACCATCCTGAAGATCTTTAATTTTGACATTGTTGGGCCAATCACTCCATGGTGGAACTCTCCACCAATTCGCCTCCACGTTGGCAGCCGATTTAGTGGTCTTTTTATTATCAAAGGACAGACTTGTCACTAGTAGTTCCAACCATGGGTCGGTTTTAGGTACAGCCCACACAGCCATGCTCATGGCACCGCGGATCGCATCCTCATCGTGCGGGATGTCGATCCTTCTATTCGATTCTGGGGGTTCGTGTTGGTGTTGTGGTGAAATGGATTCTGTAGTGTTGACTGTTACGTCTATGGGTAGAGACAAGTTTGAAAACTGACGGGCTAAGGTACTGAGCCGTATACGTTCCTGATCGTTTTTAACATACAAGGCAGAAACTGCGAAAGTAGGGAGGGAACCCGGCCAATAAACAGTATGATCAGATGATTCAATTTCCATTAGCTTGCAAGGAAACCAACGTTCACCACGCAGGACGAACACATCGAGGCTAGGAAGTTTATCTGCAACGAACTTCAATTGAACTATGATAGTGTGTTTCCCCGTCTCAAACTGCTCGCTAACGAACGCTGAGTTACCTAATATCAGACCGGTCTTTTCGCCAGGAGGACGCAACCAGCCGTCTTGAAGGGAATCTAACAGCCGGCGATGATGCAAACTCAAACCAAACCAAGGGCCATTATTACCGTCGAACTCACTATTAGAATTCGTTTCAGCAACTCTGTCGAATCTCATAGAAGTCTGTACGTCTTTATCCATAGTTAAACTCGTTCAAGGATTTCCGGTCCTGGTAGTGCTTCCGCAGCTGGAACCGTGAGTTCAGTTGGACCATAAATAAGGAACAAATGATCTCGAGCTCGGGAGCACATCATATACATAGCTCGACGGTCTGTATCGTTGGCGATGGGAATGAGGTGCTCGATTTCCAAGATGAATACTGTGTCGAACTCCTGTCCTTTAACCGATTCCTTATTTAGAACCGTCACTCCGTCATTTAGAACATTTATACTATTTTCGTTTTTATCGTCGTTCCTGTAGATGTCAACACGCGTTCCTGAAAGCCGATCCTTGAGTTTTTGATGGAGTGCAATTCCCGTTTCATTTCGTACAACAATCACGCCTACCGATCCTCCCCGAGTTTGTCGCCAATTCGAAACTAGTACTGCCACATGATCGATGTCTCGTGTCTTAACTAATCGTGGCACCTCTCCAATGGAATTTCGGGATACCTTAGCAGCCGGCAAGAGTCCGCTGTGAAAGTGCTCAGCAACCCTTGCCACTTCTGGTGTATTCCGATGGTTGTTTTGTAGGATAATAGGGTCATCTAAGCCTGTAGCCCCCTTGATTTGTTCAAGAGTTGTGTGCCGATCGCCAATAGCCTGATCTTGGTCGGCAAAGACTGTGAGAGTTTTGGCGACAAATCTAGCAGTGTATCTAAAGAAGTCGACGGGAAGATCCTGTCCTTCGTCTACAATTAAACAAGAGAGGGAGGAAGACACACTTGATTGACTTAGGTGACTTATCATGTTTTTCCAATTATAAACATAGGAGTTTGTTTGTAGCGTAGGCACATCCTCCTTAGTAACATGGGTATAATGATTCCATACAAAACTGTGCATGGTTGACGCATTCACACCGCTTCTATCTAGCAAATCCAGTAGCCTTCTTAGCATACGGTTGTAGGTTACAAGTATAACATCTTTTTCTTCTGCCCACTCAGATACCATTTCAGCGCGTAAAACCGCCAATACTGTCTTACCTGATCCCGGTGGTCCTACGACAAAAAGTGACTCATTAGGCGGCCACTCCCGAACTTCCAATTGCTTCTCGTCGCTCGAGATTTCTTCGTAGGTAGGAAGTTTCAACTATCGTTCCTGTCTGCGTGGTGAACATGTAGATAACCATGCCTTTCCTGGCACTAACGAAAGGCTCGTTATGTATAAAGTAGTATGTTGCAGAGATAATCTAAAACGAAGGAACAAGTTAATCACATCCATGTCAAGATGTACCCCTAATCATCCTGTATTGTGACAAACACCCAACTTTTTGCATCCTAAATACAGGTGTGATTGGACAACTTAGGCGGACTGACCTGTTCTTTCCTTGACGCTTTCCCACGGCCTCCATACCGTGTCTGCACACCCCATACCAGTTAATCCCAGCCAAGATTCATCCTAGCCAAGATGCAAAGGAGCAACTCATGTCCGTATCGAGACGGGAGTTCATGGGCGTCGTGTCCACGGCCGCCCTCGCCGGCGCCGCAGGACTAGCATGCAGCGACGAATCGGACCAGGTCCCGGCGGATGTCAGCGCCGCGCCTCCCTCCGGCGACGATCCCCTGGGCGTACGCACGGATTTTCCGGTCGCCGGCGATAACCTTTACCTGAATACGCCTTACATCGGTCCCTCGCCACAGCCCGCGGTGGACAAGACCATCGAGTTCCTCGCGGCCAAGTCCCGCGATCCCGTCCATTTGCGCGCCATGCTCGATGAAGAGGAAGCCGTGCGGGAGAAGTTCTCGCGCCTTATCCGGGCACAGTTGAGCGAGATCGGGCTGGTGTCCTCCACCAGCGAGGGCGAGAACATCGTGGTCAACTCCCTGGCCCTGCAGGCCGGGGACAACGTGGTGATCGACGATCTTCACTACATGACGTCGTTTGTGATGTACAGCCAGCTGGCCGAGACCCTGGGCATCGAAACGCGCATCGTCCGGAACGTGGACGGCGTGGCTTCGCCCGAAGCCTTCGCCGAGATGGTCGACGAGAAGACGAAGCTGGTCTCCGTGGCTTGGATATCCAACCGGAACGGCTACCGTCACGATCTTAATGCCCTGGCGGACGTGGCCCATGCTAGCGGCGCCTACCTGTACGCGGATGCCGTCCAGGGGGTCGGCATGGTCGATCTCGACGTCGGACCGACCGGGGTCGATTTCCTCACCACGGGGTCGTACAAGTGGCTACTCGGCGGCTTCGGCGTAGCGCCGTTCTACGTGCGGGAATCGGTAATGGACGTGGTGAAGCCCGACCGCCTGGGATGGAGAATGGTGGACGAAAGGCTTCCCGACTTCCAGTACACGCTTTACACCGACGCCAGGAAGTTTGGATACGCCACCCCCGCCTTCGCGGCGATCTACCAGCTTTCCGCGTCGCTGGATTACCTGCTGAACGTGGGAACAGACCGGATCGAGCAGCACACGGTGGCCCTGGCGCACCGCCTGCACAACGGATTGACCGAGCAGGGGTTCGAGGTCTTCACGCCGGCCAGCAATCAGTCCGCCATCGTTTCCTTCAACCACGCCGCCGACCACGAAGTGATTGAAAAGCAGCTTAACGACACGGGGGTCTGGTTGTCCTTCCGGGAGAACAACACCCAGATCCGCGTGGGTCCCGCCATGTTCAACAACGAGCAGGACATCGACGCCTTCCTGGACATCACGAAGGGATGGAGGGAGACGGCCAGCTAGCCGCGCCTTCTGCCCATGCGCCACCGGACCACGATCGTTTCCGTGACAAACCCACTGTAGAGGGCGGCCACGCCGCGGATCGCCCCGTGCAGATCGAAGAGCGCGAGTACGTTCACGACGATGACGATCGCGCCGGCCCGGGCGGGTCCGCTCGGTGCGATCGCGCCTGTCCGATGGTCCCGCAGCGCGATCCCGTGGAGATAGGACCGGATCGTGACGGCGAGGGGAAAAAAGGAAAAGATGATCAGCGGCACGGTGCAGCGCACGGCGAAATCGTGATCCACGCCGATCAGGGACTCCAGCAGGAAGAACCTCACCGGGGTCCAGAACATCAGGACCATGGTCCCAAAGGAAATCAGACCGCAGATGGCCGTGAACCGTCGGATGATCCGGCCTTCCGGGTCCTGTCGCTGAAAGGCGGGCGGCAGGTTCTTGAGTTCGTTCAGCCACCCGTAGGGCAGATGCGCAAGGGCGTACACGATGGTGAGCACGGCCAGGGATTCCGTGCCGTCCGCGCCCCGGGCGACGAACAGGTTGATGATGGGCCGGCTCAAGGCCTGTATGCCGATCGTTACGGCCAGGGGCCAATAGAACCGCAGTACGTAGGCGGCGGTCAGCGGGTGCTGTCTCCGGGAGACCGGTTCGCCGGCCGCATCCTGCCCGGCCGCTCGTCCCCCTTCGATTTCCTCGCTTACGATTTCCCCGCTCGACCGCTTCAGTGTCCGCCGGACGAATCGCCGGTAGCCATAGATGATCACAACCAATTCCGTCAGGACGCCGAAGTAGGTCGCGGCCACCGGCAGCAATATGGGATCGGCCTGGACGGTCGGCGTCGGGAGGAACAGGAACACGGACACCACGCTCATGCTGATGCCCGCCATCATGGCATAACTGATGATGTCGGTCCGTCTCACCCGCAACAGCAGACCCGACAGGAACCTCGTGATGCCCACGATCAGCGGTATGGGCAGCAGGAGTCCGAGCGCGCTGCGCACCGTGCCGCCGAGGATCGGGTCCACGGCGTGAAGCTCGTCGATCACCCATAGTCCCACCGGTGTAAACGCCAGACACCCAAGGATGAGAAAGTGCACACCACCGAAACCGGCGACGCATCGAAGCACGGTGTGGAAGGTCGCCCGGTCCCGGACGAGGACCATGGACATCTGCCGGGTCTGGGAGACGGTGCCGGTCAGGAAAGACGTCAGCCCCCAGGCAATACCGTACGCGGCCAGGGTTTCGGTGGGCCGGGGCACACGGGCGATGCCGCCGTTGATGACCTGGATGCCCAGTTCGTAGATCAGTTCGGTGATGACGAGGGGGAGGAGGAACCAGAAAAGGGTCCGGTACATGGTAGGAGAGTATAGCGGTACCGGAGAATCAAGTCAAAAACTCCCGTTCTAGTTGGCCCCCCTTCCACTGCATTGGTTTTTCATTGTGTGCGTAGGTACCCGCGGGTTATTTTTGTCCGATTGTTTCTGTTAAAAGTATATCTGGATATGAGGGTAACTGGCCCGGAACTCCCCATGTCCGCAGTTTAATTGACATCTCACTTGGAGCATACCCTGGATATGATCCCCCGCGATCACTGGCTCATCGGATCCAAGGGCGTATACCACGGCACCATCGGTGGATCCTGGACGCGCATCGGTGCCCAGGAGTACGGCATCTCCAGCCTTATCCGGGAACCGGGCCGCCTGGTGGCGGGCGCGAGCTGGGGCAGCGGACTCTGGGAGTGGCCGAACGACTCGGATCAGGTCGACCGCTGGAAGCAGCTTCACGACGAGACGCTTACCGAGATCATGGCCATCGCATCGGTTGAAGGATCGCCGGGAGTGATTGCTGGATCCCCCTACGGCATTGCCACGGGTCGCTACGACGACCTCGGGGCGGTCCGCTGGACGCATCACTCGGACGCACTTCGCGTCAATGAGCGTTTCACCAACGCCATTCTCGTGCATCCGGAAGAACCCACGACGTGGTTGATCGGCACCGAAGGCGGCGTCCTGATCGCGGACGACTCGGGAGCGGCGTGGCGGCGGACCAGTATTTCGGGTACCGCAGTACGCGCGCTGGCGTGTATCCACGGGCAGTTCTGGGCAGGCACCGACGACCGGGGGATCTGGCGCAGCGAGGACGGTGAGCGCTGGGATTCGACGGGCCATACGGCAGACGGCGGCGCGGTCTTCGAATTGATGCGTGCCGGCGACGATATCGTTGCCGCCACGGAACACGGCGTGGCCATCGGCGATGGTTCGGGCCACTGGGTTCGAAGGGGACCGCGGCACCTGTGCGCGGCCATACGATGCCATCCCGGTTCGACGTCGACGTGGCTGGCCGGCGCCACGCCGGGCGGGCTGTGGTACACGGATGATGGCGGCCACACGTGGCATCAGATTCCGGGATTTGTAAACGTACGTGCGATCATTGCACCTGAGACATAGAAAACAATACATGGACCAGACAACTTACAACAGGCAGGTCGATGAGCGGGCCGACCGGGTCGTCCAAAACTGGTCGAAACGGGACGGCGGGGGCCTATGGGACCTGAACGCGCACCTTGCGACGGGCATGGATGACGCGAAGGTCGTCGACATCGTGCGGAACGCGCTCTCAGACCAGACGGATGGATGGGGAGGCCGTCCCGCCGGTGGTCCGTTCCACGTGTATCCCTGCGGCGCGCTCATCGCCCGGTGGCCCGACCGGCTGCCGGAGGAAGCCCTGGGTATCATCCGGGATTTCATGATGGACGGCGTCCTCGAGCGCGGAAACACGGAAAACCACTGGCTGATGTTCTACGTGGGCAACCTGCTGGCGGCGGAAAGGTGGCCGGACGCGAAATGCATGTGGAAC
This sequence comes from Gemmatimonadota bacterium, assembly GCA_026705925.1. Classification (GTDB taxonomy): domain Bacteria; phylum JAAXHH01; class JAAXHH01; order JAAXHH01; family JAAXHH01; genus JAAXHH01. The sequence continues at coordinate 235,110 of JAPOZT010000011.1, read as the reverse complement.
GGCCTGTCCGCGGAAGCCAACCGGGCCGAAGCCATGCGCTGGATCCTGGGGATGATCGAACGCACCGCCGTCAACGGCCACCACGAATACGACTCCCCCCAGTACCACGTGGAGCACATGGTACCGATGATCACGCTCGCGGACCACGCGGCCGATCCTCATCTGCGCCACCAGGTCGAACAGGTGCTGGCCCTGTACGTGGCGGACATGGCACTGGAGTATTACTACGGATCCTGGGCGGGCGGTCACAGCCGCGAAGGCTACCGGGAGAACACCTGGAGGAAATCCGGCGCGATCTCCGCGTTGCAGTACTTATATTTCGGCGACGAGGAGTTCGAACCAAAGCACCACGTCCATGGCTTTTGCATTCCGCCGGCCACGGCCGCCTACCGGCCCCCGGCCCTCTTCGCGGAGATGGCGATGGACCGGTCCACGGCCCACGTCGTCAAGAAGACCAAGGCGCCCAGGACGATCTACCGCCGTGTAGAGCACGAGGCGCGTCCGGTCCGGAAGTACACTTACATGAGTCCGTCCTTCGCCCTCGGGTCGTCGCAGCTGGGCCTGCCGGGCCCCGGGGCCGGCCCCATCGACCTGATTTCATGGGACCTGACGTGGCGAGGAGAGAATCAGCAGGCCAAGATCTGCTGCAACCACCCCTATCGCAGCCCGGAACGTTTCAGCGCCTTTCTCGTGGGCTATCCGCAGCAGATCAGACGGCAGATCGGATCCGACAAGCCCTATCTCCAATGGCCCGACCGGCTTTTCGGCGCATCACCCTATGAAAGGATGATGCAGCACAAGGGCACCGTCATCGTCCTTTACAAGATCCCGCCGGACGACGAGGCCCCCTTCATCAACCTGTTTCTGCCCCGGTCTATCGGCTGGGTGGAGCGCGAAGGCTGGATCATGGGAGATACCGGCGCCGGCGCCTATATCGCCCTCTATCCGATCGGTCCCTACGGGTGGTCGGAAATCCGGGAGGAAGGGGCCATGCGCCACCTGGCGGCGAATCCCGACCAGATCGACGGCTGGCTCCTCAGGATCCCGGACCTGCATGGCGGACTGGTGCTTGAAGCCCGGGAGGCGGACAGCGAGGAATCGTTCGAAGCGTTCTGTGCGCGCCGGGCCGCTTTATCACCCGACCTGTCCGGATGGCCGGGGAGCGACCGCGTCGCCGTCGAGACGCTGGACGGAAACCAGATGGAGATGTACTTCGATGGCCAGCATGGTCAGCATGGTCAGCACAAGGTGGACGGCGAGGCCATCGACTACGACGCCTACCCGCTGTACGAGGCGCCCGGGGTGGACGCGCCTGCCGGAACAAGCAAGATGACGTTTCGCAAGGGGGACCAGGAAGTCAGGCTGGACTTCGGAGTCGACGCCTCGAAACCCCTTCTGCCCATACGGGTGATCGGTTAGGCCGGGATCGACGTCCAGGTCGAAGGTACGACGGCTGGACGCGCCACCCACACCGCCACCCCCGCCTTCCCTTCAATCCTCTTCCAACCCGTCCCATGACACTTCCGCGCCCAAGGCGCGCAGGTTCTCCACGAAATTCGGATGGGCCCGGTTGATGGACTCCGCGCCGTTGATGACGCTCGTGCCCGGGATGCTCGCGGCGGTCATGTACAGGGCCACGGCCGCCCGGATGATGTAGGGCGCCTCCACGGTGGCCGGCTGAAGGGGACGGTTACCGAAGACGATGATGCGGTGGGGGTCGTTGATGACCGCGTGGGCGCCAAACTTGACCAGTTCCGAGATCCAGAAGAAGGCGCCTTCGTATACCTTGTTCCAGAACATGATCGATCCTTCGGCCCGGATGGCCAGGGGGATCATCAGGGGCAGGAGGTCGGCGGGCAGGTAGGGCCAGGGCGCGGCCTCGATCTTGGCCAGGATATTGGACGTAAAGGGATTCTCGATCCGGTGTGGCTGGCCGTTCCGCACCAGCGCGGTATCACCCTCGTATTCGATGGCTACGCCCAGTTTCCTGAAGCAGCGGTTGATCAGGTCGAAATGGTGGGGTATGGCCTGCTCGACCCGCACTTCGCCGCCCGTCACGGCGCCCACGGCCAGGAACGTCGTGATCTCGTGATGGTCGGGCGTGATCTCCACCGTGCCGCCGCCGAGACGGTCCACGCCCTGGATGTGCAGGACGTTCGCCCCGATGCCCTCGATCCTCGCCCCGAGGGTGTTGAGGAAATGACACAGGTCCTGCACGTTGGGCTCGCACGCCGCGTTGACCAGGGTCGATTTGCCCTCGCCCAGGACCGCGGCCATGATGAAGTTCTCGGTCCCGGTCACCGAAACGTAATCCTGCCAGATCCGGTCGCCCCTGAACCGGCCGTTCAGCTCGAATTCTATGGGATCTTCCGATACGATGCGGCCTCCCAGCGCGCGCAGTACGTCCACGTGCGGGTCGATCTCCCGCACCCCGAGGGCGCATCCCTTGACGTTCGCGAAGCGGATGGACCGGGTCCGATGCAACAGGCCGGGCAGGAGGAGCAGGGCGGAACGCATGCCTTCCGGCAGGGCCACCTCGCCCGTGTCGTCATGGAATCCTGCGTTGTTGACCTGAAGCGAACCGGCGTCCCGGTCCCAGTCGATCCGGGAGCCCAGGGCTTCGAGGAACGTGACGATTTTCTGCACGTCGGTGATGTCCGGCACGTTCCGGATCGTCACCGTCTCGTCGGTCAGCAGGGTGGCGCACAGAATGGGCAGCACGGCGTTCTTGTTGCCGGACGGAACGACCGTGCCGGAGAGGGGTTTACCGCCTTCGACGATCAGACTGGCCATGGGGATCCTTACAGATTCGATGTGCTAACGGGGTTTTCGGCAACCATGTTTTCGACAACCATTCTTGCGGTCCATACTAATACTAACCGAGTGCACAGGTAAACCGTTCCTTCACGGGACGGAATTCGACCAGACCGATCTCCTGGAACCGTCCGGAGATCGGTTGGAAGACCTCACGACAGTACGCTAGGGCCTCGGTCACCTCGGCCGCCGACAGGTCGATGGCGATCGTACAGTGGGGCACCCAGTGGCCGGGCAGGTAGTAGCCCATGCCCGCGTCTTTGTGTTTCGAAAACACCTCGTGAAATTGCGCGTGGACTTCCAGCAACCGGCGAGTTACCACGGGCGCCAGGAATACCACCCCTTCCTGGCCGGCGAAAGTCCCCAGGCTGCTCAATGTGAAATCGAATGGATCGATGGATCGCGCGAATTCGAGCAGCCGCTCCGGGAAATCGTTCGTGTGGAGATCGTCGCCGTAGACCGCGAGGGAAACGTGCGGCCGGGAACCGAGTTCCGACAGTGAAGGTTGTCCCAGGGCCGTGCCCAGACCGTCCCAGATATGGCGAACGGCCTGTTCGCTCGCATCGTCATAAAACAGTTCAATCGCATAACCCATCAAATCAAGATATGCATTGGGCAGGGCAAGTCAACCACACCGAAAAACAGCGTCTGCTGGTAAACTGACTCACCGGCGACCGCTCGCTTCCGGCGCACCTGCCCTTCCTTGACAGTCCGAATTCCCCCGTCTATCTTGCTCAAGACCCGCCCGCCCCATTCCGTCACTTGAATCTTTCTGGATGCTGCCACGGTTGCGGAGTTCAGCACCCCGTTCGTCCGGAGTCTCGTTCATGAAAATCACCGCCATCAAAACATTTGCCGGATACTTCAAAAACCGTTCGCGCGGACTGGTCAAAGTGGAGACGGACGAGGGGCTGTACGGCTGGGGGGAAGCCTACTCGATCGGTCCCGACAAGTCCGTGGAACCCATTGCCGACTATATCTTCGAAATGATCAAGGGGGAAGATCCCAGGCGCGTCGAATACATCATGCTGAAGCTGTTCCAGCAGTTTCGCTTTCCACCGGGCGGTACGGGTCTGGCGGTCATGTCCGCCGTCGATCACGCTCTTTGGGATATCAGTGGAAAAGCCGCCGGGCTTCCGGTCTACATGCTTCTTGGCGGCACCGTCAGGGACCGCGTTCGGGTGTATCACAGCGTCGGCGGAAACGCAGGCGAAGCATCTGACCAGGCGCACGAACTGCATGACCGATGGGGATTTACGGCCTTTAAGACGAGTCCCTACCAGGTAGATATCGAGGCCGTACGGTGGGGCCGGGTCTGCAGCGCTGCCGCGCGGTTTTTTGAGGATGTAAGGGACCGCACGCCTGACGAATGGGAATTCGCCTTCGATCCCCACGCCCGGATTTTCGAGCCGGTCAGGGCGCTGCAACTCGCCAACGCCCTGGCGCCATACGATCCCTATTTCTACGAAGAGCCCCTGCGTCCCGAACACATTCCCGCGTGGGCACGGTTGCGGTCGCAGATGCAGGTACCGCTTGCTACCGGTGAATCGCTCTACACACGGTTCGAGTTCCTGGACCTCATGGCAGCCCACGGCGCCGATATCATACAGCCGGACATCTGCGTATGCGGAGGATTGCTGGAGATGCGCAAGATCGCTGCTATCGCCGAAGCGCACTACGTATCCATCGCCCCACACAATCCCATGGGGCCCCTGGCCACGGCCGTCAACGTGCACTTCGCGGCGGCCACACCCAATTTCAAGATACTCGAATACGGCCTTCCTGTGGGTACGGAATGGGAACAGTGTATCGCCGATCCATATCTTCCCGAGGATGGCTACCTGTTATTGCGCGATCGTCCCGGGCTGGGTATCGAAATCGACGAGGAGGCGCTGAAAGACAATAAGATCGTGCACTGGCAGCGGACATGTACCATTCGTCCTGACGGGTCGACGTCCTACATCTGATGGAACGTGGGCGCGATGTTACACATAGAGGTCATATGAGTTGTACAATTGTACAATACTGAACCACGCAAGGTATACGTGACGGTGATGAAACACTTGAAACATAATAGACATCGCAGGTATTCGACTTAATCCTGTTTTCCAGGAGATTTCAACATGCAAAGCTTGCGTTCATTGACCGCGTTGACGCTCTCGGTCCTGTGCCTCGCCGTAGTGTCTTCCTGTACCGGTGACGCCTCCCAGACCGGCGACGCCGATCAGACTGGTGACGCCTCCCAGGTGGAATGGCGCGCGTACGCCGGAGACCACGCGAGCACCAAGTACGCGCCCCTGGCCGTGATCGACCGGCATAATGTGATGGATCTCGAGGTCGCGTGGCGCTGGGATTCCATCGACAACGCCATCCTGGAGGCGGATTCGACCCTTCGGGTGTTCGTAAACGAGGCGACGCCGCTCAAGGTCGGCGGCGTGCTGTACACGAGTACGGCTCTGAGCCAGGTGGCGGCCATCGACGCGGCTACGGGGGAGACGATCTGGTCATACGATCCCGGTACGTGGAAGGATGGTACGCCCGCGAACGTGGGCTTCGTCCATCGCGGCGTGGCGTACTGGGAGGATGGAGAAGACCGGCGCATCCTCTATGCCACGGGCGATGCCTGGCTCATTGCGCTGGACGCGGGAACGGGGGAACCGATCCCGGCCTTCGGTGACAACGGCCGCGTGGACCTGACGAAGGGCCTGCGCCGTCCCGTCGACCGGAGCCTCTACGCCGTTTCCAGTCCACCTGCGATCGTCCGTGGGGTGGTTGTGGTGGGGGCGACGGTGCTGGATTCATTCGCCGTCGACCGGATGCCCGACGCGACCATGCCGCCGGGCGACGTGCGCGGGTTCGACGTGCGGACGGGCGAGCAGAAGTGGGTGTTCCAGACCATTCCGCAGGAGGGTGAGTACGGCAATGATACCTGGCTGGACGAGTCCTGGAAGACCGCGGGCAGCACGAACGTGTGGACGTGGATGAGCGCGGACGAGGAACTTGGCTACGTCTATCTACCGGTCAGCACGCCCACCAACGACTTCTACGGCGGCCACCGGCACGGTGACAACCTGTTCGCCGAGAGCCTGGTCTGCGTCAACGCCGAGACCGGCGAACGGGTCTGGCACTTCCAGACCGTGCATCACGGCATATGGGACTACGATCTGCCCGCCGCGCCGAACCTGGTGGACATCACGGTGGACGGACGCGAGATCAAGGCGGCGGTCCAGGTCACCAAGCAGGGGTTCACCTTCGTCTTCGACCGGGTAACCGGAGAGCCGGTCTGGCCGATCGAGGAACGGGAGACGCCGCCGTCCGCCGTACCCGGAGAAACCGCCTCGCTCACGCAGCCCTTCCCCTCGAAACCGGCGGCATTCGAGCGCCAGGGACTGACGGAAGACGACCTCATCGACTTCACGCCCGAACTGCGCCAGGCGGCCCTGAACGCGATCGCGGAATACGACCATGGTCCGCTTTTCACGCCGCCGACCACAAGAGGCGTGATCGCGGTGCCCGGACTGGTGGGCGGCGCGAGCTGGTCGGGGGCGGCGGTGAACCCGGAGACGGGCTTGCTGTACGTGCCGTCCTACAGCCTGCCGGCCATCATGACGGTAAACGCGTCGGAGGAGGAGGACGCGCCGTATTCGTACACCGGCCGGTTCGCCTACGGACCCACCGTCATGGACGGCCTGCCGGTGATCAAGCCGCCCTATGGCCGCATCACCGCCATCGATCTGAACACGGGCGAGCATGTGTGGATGAGTCCGGTGGGCAGCGGACCCCGAAACCACCCGGCCCTGGAAGGCCTGAACCTGCCGGCCCTGGGGTGGGACCGCCGCACCTTTCCGCTGCTGACACCGTCTTTGCTGTTCGCCGCCCAGATGGGGATCGTGCTGGACCGGCAGGTGTCGGACCGCGGCAACGCCATGACCTACGATTCCGAGAGCAACGAGGCGTTCCTGCGGGCCTTCGATCCGGATAACGGCGATCTGATCGCGGAAGTCCCCCTTCCCGGCAATGCGACGGGCAATCCCATGACCTACATGGTGGGTGCCAAGCAGTACATTGCCGTACCGATAGGCGGGGCGTCGGAAAGGGCGGAACTGGTGGTGCTGGGCCTGCCGTAAGGGCTACAACCGGTTCAGCAGCCGCATCATGATAGCCTTCTGGGCGTCCAGGCGGTTCTCGGCCTGGTCGTAGATGATCGACTGCTCGTGCTCGATCATGTCCTCGGCGATTTCGTAGCCGGGATGGATGGGCATGTCGTGCATGATCTTCGCACGGCTGCCGGCGAGCAGGGACGCGGTGATCTGGTAGGGCATCATGATCCCGCTACGCTTTTCCTTCTCGGCCGCGTAGTCGGGATCGTTGAAGAGTTCCATGTCGAGCCAGGTGTCCGTGTAGACGTAGTCGGCCTCCGCAACCGCCTCCCCGGCATCCAGCGTCTCCGTGAGCAGCCCCCTGTCCAGCAACTTCTTCCGGCTCTCCTCGTCCACACTTGCCGGCTCCCGGATCGGACAGACCAGCGTCAGGTGCACGCCCAGCGGCGCGGCGATGGAAACCAGCGAATTGACCACGTTGTTGTACACGCCGATGTAGGTCAGCCGCGCGCCTTCCACGCCCTCCGGACGGTCTTCCGCGATGGTCAGCACGTCCGCCAGGGCCTGGCAGGGGTGGTACAGGTTGCAGCACCCGTTGATGACCGGTACCGTGGAGGCCCTTTCCATCTCCAGCAGGTCCCGGTTGTCCTTTAGCCGCGCCATGATGATCGCGGCGTTGCGGCCCAGGTACCGGGTCTCGAAGCGGACCTTGCTCAGGGTGAAGTTCGTCGCCATCCAGTCCAGGTTGATGGCGTGCCCGCCCATTTCGGTCATGCCCGCCTCGAAGGACACCCGGGTGCGCGTGGACGTCTTCTGGAAGATCATGACCAGCGTGTTGCCCTGCATGCGGCCCTGGTATTCCCAGCGGTAGTGCTTGACGCGCCGGGCCAGGTCGAGGATCTCCACGATCTCGCCGTCGTCCCAGTACTTCCAGTCGATCAGGTGCTTGATGTCTGCGGACATGTCCGCTTCCTTTTCGAATCGTCTCGTCTACTCAGGCGCCGCAAAGGCGTCCGCCGGCAATTCCGCTTATTCAGGCGCCGCGAACGCGTCGGCCGGTAACTCCACGTTGATCTCGACCATCTGCGTAACGGTCTTGTCGCCCGGGTTTCCGTTTTCCGTACTCGTTCTCATGAAAGGCACCATGATCCCACTTACCTCGCGGTAATCGCTCATCATCCTTTCCGCTTCCACGGGTCCCTGCTGCGATACGGTCTGGCCGGACCACTTCACCGGGAACATGGTCTCCGCGTCCAGGTAGAGCCGGTAGGGATTCAGACCCGGAGGCGTGATGAGCAGGGCTTCCACGGCTGTGCCTTCGACCTCCTCCTGCCCGATATGCTGGACCACAAGCCCTTCGGCGTCCAGCCGCTGGTACAGAATAAGCGGGTTCCGCCACTGATCCTCGATAATCGAATCCCGCTGCTGCGTCGGAAGGGGCTGCGTATTCCCCATGGGGTCGACTATCCAGCCCTGATCCCCGCTGAGTATGAAATCGATATTTCCCATGGGCGTCTGCATAACCGTCTTCCACTGGTCCGGCAGGGCAACCAGGGATTCTATGGTGATGTTCATTTCGCCCATCGGCCTGACCACGGTAACCTCCGCGGTCTCGCGGAAGGTCTTTACCGCGGCGATCGCATCGAGCCCGCCCAGGGCCTCGGCCGAGCGCACCAGCAGGTCCCTGCCCATGGCCACGTCGTCCTCGGTGGCTTCCGGAGCTTCCACGGCGGGAAGTGCGATGGTCACGTCGATCTCGTTGACCTCGCCGAACGCCGACATCGCCTCGTCGAAATCCTGGTCGTTCCCGACCACGATGAGGCGCATCTTGTCCGGCTGCAGGTATTCGCGAGCTACGCGCTTGACGTCTTCCACGGTTACCTTTTCGATCCCGGTCTTGGTCTTCTCGAGAAAATCCTGGGGATAACCGTAGTACTCGTAGGTCATCTGCCGGTCGATGATCTCACGGCGACTGTCGAAATTGAAGACGAAGGAATTCAGGAAACTTTCCTTGGCCAGGTTCAGTTCCTCTTCCGTGATTTCATCGGTCGTCATCCGTCCCACTTCGTGCCGGAGAGACCGGATCGCCTGCGCCGTGGTTTCCGAACTGGTCATGCAGGCCACGTAGAAAATCCCGGGGAAATTGTAGTTGGCGCTGTAGATGCCGAAGACGGCGTAGGCCAGGCCCTGCTCCGACCGGACAATGCGAAAGAGCCGGCCGGAAAACCCGCCGCTGAGGATATCGTTCATGACCCGCAGGGCGAAGTAGTCGGGATTGTCCCTGACGCCGCCGATGTGGCCGAGGACGACCGTGCTCTGGTTGATATCGTCCTTCCGGACCAGGTTCACCGAACTGTCGTAGGTATAGTCGACATCGGGCAGATCGGGCCGCACGAACCCGGCCTTCTCCCATCCCCCGAATACATCGGAGATCTTCTTTACCATCTCGTCCGTGTCGAAATCCCCCCACACGCCGAACATGGTGTTGTCCGGATGCATCCAGTCCCGGTGAAAGGCCACGAGGTCGTCCCGGGTAATGGCGTCGATCGTGGCATATTCCGTGTGCCGCGCGTACACGCTCTCCGCCCCGTAGATCAGCTTGCGGTATTCCCGAAAGGCCATGTCGGTCGGGTCGTCGTTTCTGCGCGAAATCGTGGACCGCGCCGTGACTTTCTCCAGTTCGATCTTGTCCTCGGGAAAGGCGGGATGCATGAGCACGTCCGCGAGTATGGGCAGCACGGTATCCACGTTGTCCTTCAGGACCGACATGAAGGCGGAGCCGGAAACCAGGCCGATACTCGTTTCCACGGCCGCCCCGAGTCCCTCAAGGGTCTCGTCGATCTCGTCGCCCGACATGCTCGTGGATCCACCCGTGCGCATGACCGCGCCGGTGATCCCGGCCAGGCCGATCTTGTCCGCCGGTTCGTTGACGGCGCCCACGCCGAAGCGAGCGCTCAGGTTGATCATCGGCAGCCGGCGGTCTTCCACCAGGTACAGGATGATCCCGTTATCCAGGACTACCCTGGTGGGCGTCGGGGTGACGATATCGTTGAGCGGCGGGAACTCCAGCGCTCTGTAGTCCTTCTGTGCCGCGACCGGCAAGGCCGAAAAGACCAGCCCTGCCAGCATCAGGCCAAGTGTAGCGGTTTTAAGACGGGTACTGCGCATGGGTTCGACTCCTGTGTTCAGTGCAGCGGATGTTCGCGTCGGTCCGTGATTATTCGTTCCGTGATTATTCGGTCCGTGATTATTCGGTTCCGCCATCATCCATGGTAACGATCGAAGCCACCGTCCGGTTCTTGGAAACCAGGTACTCGTTGGCTACGCGCTTGATATCTTCGGCGGTCACCTCATTGATCGCGTCAATACTGTGGAAGAGGTTGCGCCAGTCTCCGGTAAGTACATGGAAATAAGCCAGCTGAGTCGCGAGTCCCATGTTGGATTCGAGTCCTCGTATCAGGTTGACCCGGGCCCGCACTTTCGCCCTGGACAGTTCCTCTTCGGTGACTTCCTCGTTACGGATCCGTTCGATTTCCTCCTCGATGGCTTGCTCCGTGTCCGCCGCGGTGTAGTCCTTACTCGGAAAGGCGAAGAACACGATCATGTTGGGGTACTTGCTGCCAGGGAAGTCCGTGAAGGAGGAGGCGTTCACCGCGATTTTCTGATCCTTGACGAGTTTTGTATACAATCGGCTGGTGCGGCCGCTTCCCAGGATATCGGACAGTACGTTGAACACCACGTCGTCTTCGTGGTTGATGTCGACCTTATGGTAACCCATCAGGATCACCGGCTGGGACCGGTCTTCCATGGTTACGCGGCGCTCCGCTATTTGCGGGGGTTCGGTCGTCTCAACCGGTTCGACCGGAGGTCCGGCCGGAAGGCGGTCGAAATACTCGTGGGCCAGTTCCTTGACGTGCGCGGGGTCCGCGTCGCCCGAGATGATGATCGTCAGGTTGCCGGCGCCATAGTACCGCCGGAAGAAATCCATCGCCTCCGCGCGGGTCATGGAATCAATGTCCGACATGTGGCCCACGATCGGCTCACCGTAGGGATGGGCCTTGTACGCAGCGCTCAGCATCTCCTCCACCAGGCGTCCGACCGGACTGCTTTCGCTCATCCGGCGTTCTTCCTTGACCACGTCCCGTTCTATGAAGAACTCCCGGAGCACCGGTTCGAGGAAGCGGTTGGACTCCAGCGCGAAGAATAGCTCAAGCTTGTTCGAGGGAAGACTGTAGTAGTACCGCGTGGCGTCCCGGCTGGTCGAGGCATTCAACCCCGTTCCGCCGGCGCGATCGATGGCCTCGTCCATGGCATTGGACCGGCCGAGTTCCCGGGCCGCAGTCTTGGCGTCATCGAAGGCCTGCTCCAGGCTGGCCAGGCGCTCGGGGTCGGCCAGGTGGCCCTTGTGCCGTTCGTTCCGGAGATCGTCGAAAATCTCGTCCACCTTCTCCATGGCCGCATACTCGGCTTCCAGGTCCATGGCGCCGATGGTCGTGGTACCCTTGAATGCCATGTGCTCGAAGAGGTGGGCTATGCCGGTGATGCCCTTGACCTCGTCCGCGGAGCCGACATCCGCGTAGGTAAGGACGCTTAGGACCGGGGCGTCATGGTTCTCCACCACGATGAAGGTGAGTCCGTTGTCGAGCGTGAATTCCGTGACGTTCTGCTCGAAGGCGGCCAGATCCTGAGACATCGCCGAACCGGACGGGCCGGACAAGGCAAGGACCATGACGGCCAAAGGGATAAGTTGCGTTAATCGAGTCTTCATGTAATCAACCTCCAGGAAAGTTTGTTATTTCGCGCAAATCAACACGATCGGGATTTATCCCATTTGATCAAGCACTTGTTGAAATCACTTCCGCTTTTTCGAGTTCGCCCAGGTACGCGCCCACGGCGAGCTTCAGCCCCATTTCCAGCGCGTCGGCGACCAGCGCGTGGCCGATCGAGACCTCGAGTACGTTCGGTACGGTGCCGCAGAACACCGCCAGGTTGTCCAGGTTGAGATCGTGGCCGGCATTGACACCCAGGCCAAGCTCATGGGCGCGTTCCGCCGCACTGGCGAAGGCCGAAAGTACGGGTTGCATCTCTTCGGGACCTGCTGCGAAGGCCACCGCATAAGGTTCGGTGTACAGCTCGATCCGGTCGGCCCCGATATCGGGCACCCGGTCGATCTGGTCGAGGTCAGCGTCCATGAACAGGCTGACCCGGCAGCCGAGTTCCTTCAGTTCCGCGATGATCGGTTTGAGTCTTTCGGCATGGGCCTTCACGTCCCATCCGTGGTCCGAGGTGAAGGCGTCCGGGTCGTCCGGGACCAGCGTGGCCTGCGTGGGCCGAGTCTTCCGGACGATGTCCATGACCTGGTGGAAGGGATTGCCCTCGATATTGTATTCGATATCGGGGTAGTCCTTCAGCATTTCGGCCAGGTCGTCCACGTCGCCGGGGGTGATATGCCGCTGGTCGGGCCGAGGGTGCACCGTGATGCCGTAAGCGCCGGCTTCTATCGCGATCCGGGACATGCCCGTAACACTGGGTATGCCGTGCAGGCGCGTGTTCCGCAGCAGGGCCACCTTGTTTACGTTTACACTTAGTTTAGCCAAGGATCCTCCGATTTCAGGCCACAGGTCGAATAGACTTTGTATTCCCCTAAACTACAGTTTTTCTTCAAACGTTCCAAGGGCCACGCGGCCGTCCGGGCCGCGCCTACGGCCTTTTCGTGCCGTCGGCCGGGCCGTGCCGGGTCCCTTCGGCCAGACCGCGTCAGGTCCCTTCGGCCAGACCGCGTCAGGTCCGTCCAGTCGCGGGGCATCACCCGGGCATCCAGGGCGGCAGCGCGCCGTGCGCAGGCAGTCGGATGAACCGTGCGCTGTTGATGGCCGGGTGGCGCAGGATCTCGTCGATGGACTCCTGGGGCGGGACGTCGTCCAGGTTCAGCACGCCCACGGCCTTGCCGCCGGGCTCGTTCCCCAGCCTCCCCACGGCCATCTGGGCGATATTCACCTTGTACCGTCCGAAGGTGTCGCCGATGGCGCCGACGATGCCGGGCACGTCGCTGTGGTGGAAGACCAGGAGGTTGCCGTCCAGGTAGGCCTCCATGCGGTGTTCGCCCAGGCGGATCAACCTCGGCATGTTATTTCCGAAAACCGTTCCGTCGGCCCGATACGTCTCGTCGGCGCAGTCGATCTCCACGCTGATGGCCGAGGAGAAGAACCCGGCCGCGCTGCGGGTCTGTTCCGTCAGGTGGATGCCCCGCTCCCGGAGCAGCATCTCGCCGTTGACGATATTGACCTCTTCGTCGAGAGCGTCTTCGAGCAGGCCCGCGCAGAAGGCTGAGGTGAGCAGGCGCGTGTTCTCGTCGACCACCTTGCCGCGGTAGGTCAGCCGGCACGCGCGCGGCCCCCCGCTGTGCCACTGGGACAGCAGGATGCCCAGCCGGTAGGCCACGTCGAGATAGCCGCCCAGTGTCTCGTACGTATTCGAATCGATGGTGATGGCGTTCACGGCGTGGCGGACTTCTCCGGTGACCAGGAAGTTGACCAGGAGGTCCACGGCTTCCACCGCCACGTCGGCCTGCGCCTCTTCCGTACTCGCCCCGAGATGGGGGGTGCACAGCACGCCGGGCATGTGAAACAGCGGGCTGTCCACACAGGGCTCCTCTTCGTAGACGTCCAGCGCCACGCCGGCCAGCTTCCCGGATTCGAGGCCCCGGATCAGCGCTTCCTCGTCGTAGATACCACCGCGGGCGCAGTTGACCAGCCGCGCACCCGGTTTGAGCAGGTCGATCTCGTCGTGGCTCACCAGGTGGCGGGTCTCCGGCGTCAGTGGCGTATGCACAGTCAGGTAATCCACCTCGGGTAGCAGGTCGCGCACTTCGTCGACGTACTCCACACCGAGCTTGGCCGCCTGATCGGGCGAAAGGAAGGGGTCGAATCCGATGACGCGCATGGCGAAGGCCTTGGCCCGCGCGGCGACCTCCCGGCCGATGCGGCCCATGCCGATGATGCCCAGGGTCTTGCCGGCCAGCTGGACCCCCGTGAACGCGCCGCGGTCCCACCGTCCTTCCATGAGACTCCGGTTTGCCGGCGCGATGTTGCGCGAAAGGGCCGCGATGAGGGTGAAGGTGTGCTCCGCCGTGCTCAGGGTATTGCCGGTCGGCGTGTTCATGACCACGATGCCCTGCCGGGTCGCCGCGACCCGGTCGATGTTGTCCGTGCCCACGCCCGCGCGCACGATGCCGCGCAGGCGCGCGTTACCTTTCAGCACGTCCGCCGTGATCTTCGTGTCGCTCCGGCAGATGGCGCCGTCGTACTCCGTGAGGGCGCCGCGCAGCGCTTCGCCGTCGAGGCCGGTACGCACGTCGTGGGATACTTCGTTCGCCCCGGTGAGTCGTTCAAGCCCTTCCCGGGCAAGTTTGTCGAGGACGATAACGCGATGCATGACGCGCCGGACACTCCTTTTACGTGATCTGCAAATCCAGCCTGAATTCCGGTCTGATCGAAGCCTTCCTGCCCACTACACGGATCGTGCTCAGACCGGCCGGAAAAAAACGTAAAATACCTTGCGCCGATGGTTCTTATCAACCTATTTTTCCAAGGTAGTCTCGTATCTTCATTCCCACTTTGAAGCCCGTCAGACACTCATCAGGCAGGACCCCGCCCGTCCGCAACAGGTGAACTGCGGTACCTGCCTTAAGGACGAACCCCGTGTCCTCGTTCGTACACCTGCACAACCATACCCATTACAGCCTCCTCGACGGCGCCAGCCGCATCGAGGATCTCGCCGAGACCGCCAAAGCCTTCGACATGCCCGCCATCGCCATGACCGACCATGGCAACATGTTCGGCGCCGTGGAGTTCTACAAGACGGTCACGGCCGCGGGCCTGAGGCCGATCATCGGTTGCGAGCTGTACCTGGCCCCGGGCAGCCGGAAGGAAAGGCGCCCGGTCCGGGGCGGCGACCGGCTCGACCGGTCCGCACAGACGACGCACTTCGTCGTGCTCGCCAAGAACGCGACCGGCTACCGGAACCTGATGAAGCTCACCTCCGCAGGGTACCTCGAGGGGTTCTACTACAAGCCCCGGGTGGACATGGAGCTTCTGGAGAAGCACAGCGAAGGGTTAATCGCCACGTCCGCCTGCGCCAAGGGGCCGCTGGCCAACCTGGTGGTGGACGGCCAGATCGACCGGGCGCGGACGAAATGCGCCCAGCTCAAAGAGATTTTCGGATCAAATTTTTACCTAGAGATCCAGGACCACGGACTGGAGTTCGACAAGACCATCAACAACGCGATGATCGATTTCTCCCGGGAGTTCGACCTCCCCATCGTCGCGACCAACGACGCCCACTATCTGAAGCAGGGCGACGCCCCCGCCCAGGACGTGCTGGTCTGCATTCAGACCGGGAAGGAACTGAACGACCCCAAGCGGCTCAGGTTCGCCACGGATTCGCTCTACTTCAAGAACGCCGAGGAGATGAGCCAGCTGTTCGGCCACGTTTCCGGGGCCCTGGCCAACACCGTCTCCATCGCCGAGTCCATCGAATTCGAGCTGGAAATGGGCCAGTTCAAATTCCCCCACTTCCCGCTGCCCGAAGGATATGACAGCGCGGACGCCTACCTGCGCAAGCTGTCCTTCGACGGCATGGAGAAGCGGTATGACTCCATCACCCCCGAGTTGAAGGCCCGCCTCGAATACGAACTGGGCGTCATTGGCCAGATGGGCTATCCGAGCTACTTCCTCATCGTCGAGGACATCGCCCGGTTCGCCGCGGAGCAGGGGATCCCGCTCATGACGCGGGGGTCCGGCCTGGGATGCATGGTGGCGTACGTGCTGGGCATTACGAACATCGACCCCATCGAGTACGGGCTGCTTTTCGAACGCTTCCTGAATCCCGAGCGCGTCAGCATGCCCGACATCGACATCGACCTCGCGGACCGCGAACGCGACAAGGTCATCAACTACGTGGTGGAGAAATACGGCAAGAACAGCGTGGCCCAGATCATCACCTTCGGCACCATGGGGGCGAAGGCGGCGATCCGCGACGTGGGCCGCGTCCTGGGCATGTCCTACGGCGACGTGGACCGCGTGGCCAAGCTGGTGCCCGGTGAACTGAAGATCACCCTCGACCGGGCCCTCGACCAGGTCCCGGAACTGAAGCAGATGGCTGACGGCGGCGGAACGGAAGGCCAGCTGATCCAGTACGCCAGGACCCTGGAAGGCCTGGCCCGCCACGCGTCCGTGCATGCGGCGGGCGTGGTGATCACGCCGGGCGAACTGACCGACTACGTGCCGTTGTACAAGCCGAGCAACAAGGATACGATCGTCACCCAGTATCCCGGCGAGCTCATGGAGGACATCGGCCTGCCCAAGATGGACTTCCTTGGGCTGCAGAACCTGTCCGTCATCCAGGACGCCCTCGCCATCATCAAGGACACGACGGGCGACGAGATCGAGCTGGACGACATTCCCCTGGACGATACGAAGACCCTCGACCTGTTCCGCAGGGGCGAGACCACGGGGATCTTCCAGTTCCACAGCGGCTGGCTCCACGAATTCCTGCGTCGGCTCCGGCCGGACGGCGTCGACGACCTGATCGCCATGAACGCGCTCTGCCGGCCCGGCCCACTGAACGGCGGGGTCGTGGACGACTACATCGACCGCAAGCACGGACGCAAGGAGGTCTCCTATCACCACGCCGTGATGGAAACGGCCCTGAAGGAGACGTACGGTCTCATCGTCTACCAGGAACAGGCGATGCAGATCGCCCGCGACATGGCAGGTTACACCCTGGGCCGCGCCGATTTCCTCCGGAAGGCCATGGCCAAGAAGCAGCCCGAAGTCATGGCCGAAGAGCGGCGGAATTTCGTCGACGGCGCCGTGGAGAACGGCATCGAGAAAGGCATCGCGGAAGAGGTCTTCGGCCTGATCGAGTATTTCGGCGGCTACGCGTTCAACAAGAGCCATTCGGCGGGCTATGCCGTACTCGCCTTTCAGGAGGCCTATCTGAAGGTGCACTACCCGGTGCCCTTCATGGCGGCGCTGTTGTCAAACACGATGTCCAATACCGAGGAAATCGTCGTACTGATCAACGAATGCCGGAAGATGGGCATCGAAGTGTTGCCGCCCGACGTCAACAGAAGCGACAAGACCTTCGTCGTGGAAGGCCGCTCGATCCGGTTCGGGCTGTGCGCCATAAAGAACGTGGGGCAGGCCGCGGTGGAATCCATCGTCGAGGCACGGAAGGAACATGGAACCTTCGATGATGTATTCGGGCTTTGCGAGCACATCGATCTGCGGCTGGTCAACAAGCGGGTGCTCGAGTCTCTGATCCAGGCCGGCGCCTGCGACAGCCTCGAGGGACACCGGGCGCAGCTCATGGACGTGCTCGATTCGGTCATCGAAGGAGCGCAGACCCGCCAGCAGGACCGGGAAAAGGGACAGACCTCCCTCTTCGACCTCGACGGCATGGGAGGAAGCTCCGGGTTGGAAGTGCACAAGCCCGTGCTGCCGATGGTCCCCCGGTGGGCGGCCAGCCAGGAACTGGGCCTCGAGAAGGAACTGCTCGGATTTTACGTGACGGGGCACCCGCTGAAGGAATACGAGGAAGACATCCGGGCGTTCACGACGGCGGAGATGCGCCGCCTCGAACTCGCCAACGGCCGGTCGGACGGTGTCGTGGTGGGCGGTATCGTGACCGAGATCAAGCCCATCGTGGACCGGAACGGCAAGACCATGGCCTTCGTCACGCTCGAAGACTTCTCCGGATCCGGCGAAGTGCTCGTTTTTTCGGAACCCTACGCCCTGTACCGCGATCTTGTGTCGATCGACGCGCTGATCCTCGTGAACGGTCACCTTTCGAAAAAAGAAGAGGACAACAAGGTTATCGCCTCCGAGATCATCGCGTTGACGGATGCACGGGACCGGCTGGCGCGGTCCGTCGTGCTGTCTATGGAGTACGAACAGGTCGGGGATGAAAATCTCGCGTCGCTCAAGGATGTGCTGGAGACCTACCCGGGAAAATGCGACGTGGTGCTCGAAGTGTCGACGGCCGATCACGGCGAGATCGGCGTCAGGGCGGGGAACCACCTCCAGGTCCGGCCCACGGACGAGCTGCTGAAGACCCTGCGGGAGTCCAGCGGCGCGAAACGGGTCCGGCTGGCCGGCGCGCCCGCGCACAGCGGTGAAAGCGGATGGAAACCGGTGGAGATGAACGGCCGGAAGCGAAACGGCCGAGGCCGCTGGAACGGGGACGGGCGCGGAAACGGAAACGGGAAATAGGGCTACGAGGAGCTGGAAACAGGTCTACGCGTAGCCGGCTGCAAATGTTGGCAGCGAAGCCTAACAACTCGGCGGTAACTTACGATACGACGGAAGCTTACGATACGGCGGGAGGATGTATGTCGATCCGATTGATAACGACTCGTTTTGCCATGCTGGTCCTGGCAGGTGGCCTTTGGACCGTGGGTTGCGGCGGCGGCGAATCACCGACCCGGCCGGCCCCTACCCCACCATCTCCGCCGCCCACGCCGCCGCCCGCGCCGACGGTCTCCGTAGTCGAAGTCAGTCCGAGCACGGCGACGCTGCAAGCAGGAGGGACACAACGATTTGTCGCGACCGCCAAGGCTTCCGACGGCACCGTGATCAGCGGTGTCAGTTTTACCTGGTCGAGCAGCAATACCGCCGTGGCTACCATCAACAACGGGGTTGTCACGGCCGTGGCCGCCGGAACGGCCACCATCCGGGCGACGGGGAACGGCGTTTCGAGTGCGGCGGTGACGATCACGGTCACCGTGGCCGCCGTGGCCAACGTCACGGTCTCTCCTTCCTCGACCCAGGAGTTGATGGTTGGGGAAATGGTCACTTTTACGGCAACGGCCCGGACGGCAGGCGGCGCGATCCGCAGTGATGTCAGTATCATCTGGGCGAGCAGCGACACCAGCGTAGTGACCATCACTTCCGCCGGCGTGGCCACGGCCGTCGACGCCGGTTCGGCCATGGTCCGCGCCACGGCGGATGGTATTTCGAGTTCGCCGGTAACGATCAACGTGGCCGAACCGCCGCCGCCCGAGCCGGTGGTGGCCACCGTGACGGTGCGTCCGGCTTCCATGATGATCATGGTCGGAGGCATGTTCCAGTTCACGGCCGTTGCCATGACGGCCGACGGCATGGTGGTTGATGACGTGGAATTCACCTGGATGAGCGATGATCCGGAAGTCGCCACGGTGGATGGATCCGGGATGGTAACGGCCGTCGCCGCCGGTACGGCCATGATAACGGCCACAGGGAATGACGTGACGAGCATGCCTGCGACGGTCACCGTGGCGGAATCGGCGCCGATGGTAGACAGTGTCGAGATTGTGGACGCCATGCCTGCAATGCTCGAAATCGGCGGAACGCTTCAGCTCATGGCCGTCGCCCGGACTGCAGACGGGACCATGATCGGTGGCGCGACTATATCGTGGTCGAGCGACGACATTGGGGTGGCGACCGTTGATACGACGGGGCTGGTTACCGCGGTCGGCGCGGGTATGGCGGACATTACCGCCATGACGGAAGAAACGACTTCCGATCCGGTAACCGTCACGGTTGCCGAACCGCCGGAGGTTGTTCGGGTTGCCGTGGAGCCCATGACCGCGACGATAGAAGAAGGGGAGATGCAGCAGTTCACCGCGACAGCCTTTGACGCGGACGACATGGAGATCACGGGCAAGACCTTTACGTGGTCGAGCAGCAACACGACGGTCGCGACGATCAACTCGTCGTCAGGTCTGGCATCGGCAATGGAAGCCGGTTCCACAACGATTACAGCGATGGTGGACGGCAAGTCCGGCACGGCGATGTTGACCGTGACCGAGCCACCTCCTCCTCCGCCCCCGGTAGTGGACCGGGTCACCGTGTCTCCATCGTCCCCATCGATCGAAGAAGGGGAGACGCAGCAGTTCTCCGCGATGGCCTTTGAATCGGACAGCACGGTGATTTCGGGCAAGACCTTTACCTGGACGAGCAGTGATACATCGAAAGCAACGATCAGCTCCTCCGGGTTGGCAACGGGTAAGAGTGCAGGTTCGACGACGATAAGGGCATCGGTGGACGGCAAGTCCGGCATGGCGACACTGACGGTGACGGCACCGACGCCGCCACCGCCACCACCGCCGATGTTGAGGAGCCGAACGGCTACGATTTCGGGAAGTTATTCAGCTGCTGGGAGTGTGACTTTAAGTGAAGGTGCCGGTGGGCAACTCAAGCTGACCATAACCGGTTTCAGGAGCACCGCCCCCGATACGTGGTTGGCTCTTTCCGAGAAAGCGAGCATCGACTGGGCAGTGGGGGAAACTTTACCCAGCACTGCGCGCAGTTTCGGTGAAGTTACAGGTATGACGAGTTTTACGAGTACGTTTACACCCCCATCGGGCAAGGATATAGACTCTTACGACTATATCATCCTCTATTGCAGGCAGTTTGACTTGCGAATCTCCTCGAATGCTTTTAGCAACTAGCCAGTAAAGGAACAACAACATGAATAAGTTCGTCTTCTCTGTTTTATTCGTTGGTGTGGTTATCTGCCATACTTCCATTGCCCATGCGGGTGGATGGACTCAACCCAAAGGGAAGGGGTACTTCAAACTCAGCGAGCAGATTGTAAGTGCCAATTCCGTATTCCGCCCGAACGGAGACCAATGGGATATTCCGGTCACCGTTAACCGTTACACTACAAGTTTTTACGGTGAATTCGGTTTGATTGACCGGCTAACGATCGTTGGCTACATGCCGGTCTATAAACACCTCAACATAGACGGTGACGAAACGTTGACCGGCGTTGGTGACTGGGATATTGGGATAAGGGTCGGGCTACTCACAAACAGGGCAACGGTCATCAGTATACAGGCGATGGCAGGATTGCCTCTGGGAGAAGCGGAGAAGACCAAGTTCCTTTGGACCGGAGACGGTGAATTCAATCAGCAAATCTCGCTGCAGGTGGGGCACTCACTTTACCCATTACCAGCGTATTTGAAAGGAGAATTTGGATTCAACAACCGGAAAAGTGACGATAATCCCGTAGATGATTATGCGGACGAAATTCGATATAGCATGGAGGCGGGATATACCATCGCCGAACGTGTGGGAATTTCAGTATGGTTCCGTGGTGTTGACGTACTTGGCGAATTGAATGATCGAAATGACTCTCAATACCTTTCTTACGGACCTGAAGTCCACCTATACGTCACGCCCAATGCCGGGGTCGCCGCCAGCATGACTAAGTTTGCCCGAGGGTACAACGTACTGGACGCTCCTGCCTGGGAGATTGGGTTGTTTCTGAAACTGTAAGCAGTTGGAGCGTGACGGCCGGTCGGATCGATTTCGAGAACCCGTCCTGCCGCTGTCCAGGTGCCCTGGTTCACGAGTATCGCAGACGATTTGGTTGTACCGCATCCTAAGAGGAAATACCTATGTCGAGAATCGTCATTCTCGCCGCCCTGCTCGCGGGATTCATCCTTCAGTCAAGTACGGTTTACGCCGGGGGATGGACACACGCGCCGGGCAAAGGCTACTTCAAGCTGAACGAGCAGATCATTCGGAGCGACTCGTATTTCGAGCCGTCCGGAGACCGGATAGACATAACGGACCAAAGCCGTTATACAACCAGCCTGTACGGCGAATACGGCCTGGCGAACCGGTTGACGCTTGTTGGTTACATCCCCTTTTACCAGCGAATCAGCGAAGATCGGTCCGGGTCAGAAGCCAAGTCGGGTATGGGCGACTGGGAGGTTGGCGCCAGGGTTGGTTTGCTCACCAACCGGGCCACGGTCGTAAGCATACAGATCATGGCCGGCCTGCCGCTGGGGGATTCCTTCTCCGATCAACAGGAAGTCGGCCTGTTTACCGGGGACGGTGAATTCAACCAGTTGTTCATGCTCCAGGTCGGTCATTCCCTGTGGCCGACACCAGGCTATCTCAAAGCGGAAATAGGATTCAACAACCGCGAGAGCGATTTTTCGGACGAGATACGGTACGCCGTGGAAGCGGGATTCATGGTCGGTGAGCGCTTTGGCGTTTCCGGCTGGGTCCGCGGCGCGAAAGCGGTTGGTACGGATGGAGAGTGGACCGTATACGACCAGCAGTACGTATCCTTCGGACCGGAGTTGAGTTTCTATTTCACGCCCAACGCGGGGATCACCGCCGGGGTGACGCGGTATGCCGGCGCACACAATGTGCTGGACGCACCTGCGTGGGATATCGGTCTATTCCTGAAGTTGTAGCTCCGGTTCGATAGCTAATCTCCGTTATACCAAGGATTTCTGAACAACCCATGCCACGCAGGATTCGTTTGACCTTCATCGACGAAGCCGTTTCCGTCGAAGCCGAATTGCTCGAGGACGAGGCCCCGAAGACCTGCCAGACGGTTTGGAACGCCCTGCCTCTGGAGGAGGAGGGCATCCACGCCGTGTACTCGGGCAGCGAGATCGCCTACTTCCTGTCCGAGGACATCGTCATCCCGCCCGAGAACCTGACGACCCGCACACTGCCCGGCGATATCTGCTATTTCCGCCTGGAACCGGGCCTTTTGCACGGATGGCTGGACGGCATCACCGAACTGTGCTGGTTCTACGGAAGGGACGGGCGCCCCAACATGCCGGACGGCCCCGTCTCGGTGAACCTCTTTGCCCGGATGGTCGGAGACGCCAGTGAGTTCTTCGCGGTGTGTTACCGGATACGCCGGGAAGGGGTGAAACGTGTACGGATCGAACGGGTCGTTTGAATTCGAATCGCAGGAAATCGCTCCCAAATCGGTCTAATTAAACACACCGTTCAACGAATCAGCGTTAACGAAAAGGCAGACGGCTTTGTGTCCGGCCGGTTCGTTGTGGCAACACCAGTCCGGTGTTTTTCCGGCTGGTGCGGCCGTTGCGGCCAGGGTAGCCGGGCAGGCCAATTTGACAGCCACCATCGCGGAATATTGTGCCTATATGCGAAGACATGTCACATATCTGGCGGTGCCACTCTGTCTCTTCGGTCTATTACTGGCGCGTTCTGCCTTCGCCGACCAGGTAGACAGGGCCAACCCCGTTGACGGGACCAGACCCTTGGACGGGGCCAAACTCTATGAACAGGCCTGTGCGGCCTGTCATGGATCGGACGGTAGGGGACGGCCGCTCGAAGAACGCGGTTTTGTCCTGGAGCTTCCGGACTTTACAGACTGCGAGTTTGCGTCCCGCGAACCCGATCCCGACTGGCACGCCGTGATCCATGAAGGCGGGCCGGTGCGGGCCTTCGACCGCATGATGCCAGCCTTCGGGGATGCCCTGACGGACGAAGAGATCTATGCCATCCTCGGGCACGTCCGCACTTTCTGCACCAACGATAACTGGCCCCGCGGCGAATTCAACGTGCCCAAACCCCTGTTTACCGAGAAGGCGTTTCCCGAAGACGAGACCGTATTCAACGTGAGGTTGGACACGGACGACAGCAAGGCCGTGGTCATCGAGCCGTTGTACGAGAAGCGGTTCGGCCCCCGGGGCATGATCGAAGCGAAAGTGCCTTTCGGCCGGCGCCAGACCGGGGGAGACGACGGGGCGGAGATCGGCTTCGGCGATCTTACCGTGGGCTACCGGTATGCGCTCTACCACAATCTGGATCGCGGGAATGCCTTCAGCATCGGCGGCGAGGTCGTCCTGCCCACCGGCGATGAGGACAACGGTTTCGGTGCAGGCTCGACTAAGCTGGAGCCCCATGTTTCCTTCGTCCAGCTATTGCCCGGCGATGCCTTTCTCCAGTCCCAGGTGCAGATGGACTTCGCCGTAACGGGGTCCGCTCTCGACAAGGGTATTGTCCGGACGGCGATCGGCAGGACATTCACGGAAGGCGAATTCGGCCGGGCCTGGAGTCCTATGGTCGAGCTGCTCGCGTCCCGCGAAACGGTTTCCGAAGCCGACGTCACGCTCGACCTGGTACCGCAAATGCAGGTGGCTTTAAATACCCGCCAGCATATCCTCCTCAACGTGGGCGTGCGGGTACCGGTCGCCAACAGTCAGGGCCGCAAGGCACAGATCGTCATGTACCTGCTGTGGGACTGGTTCGACGGAGGATTCCGCGATGGCTGGTAATGCCGAGTGGCGGCTAACAGCGGTATTCATTCCCGGAGTAATCGGCCTGGTTTTGTCGTTCGCGTGTGCAACCGTTGACGCGCAGTCCGTTGACGCGCAATCGGTGGACCACAGCACCTTCGCCACTTCGGATCAATGCATCGCCTGCCACAGCAATATCGTCGATGCGGACGGGCAGAACGTGTCCATTGGCCACGTCTGGCGCGGATCCATGATGGCGCAATCCGCCCGCGACCCTTACTGGCAGGCGTCCGTGCGGCGGGAGGTTACCGACCATCCGGGCGCGCGGGCCGAGATCGAGGACACCTGCTCGACCTGCCACATGCCCATGGCGCGGGTGGTGGCGCGGGAGAACGGTGGACTCGGTGAAGTGTTCGCGCACCTCGAAGCCGCCCGGCGGGGCGAGGAGAGTGCGCTGCTCGCCATGGACGGGGTGTCCTGCACGACCTGCCACCAGATACGGCCGGATAATCTTGGCGAGGAATCGAGCTTCGACGGGAATTTCGTGATTCGGACGGATCCCGGCGTCGATCCGCAGATTTTCGGACCGTTTGAGGTGGATGACGGGTTGACCCGGGTCATGCAGTCTGCCACGGGTTTCCTCCCGGACAGTTCCACCCACGTCCAGCAGTCCGAGTTCTGCGCCACGTGCCACACTCTGTTCACGACGAGCCTGGATGCCGAGGGACGGGAAGTGGCCCGTTTCCCGGAACAGACGCCCTACCTGGAGTGGCGGCACAGCGCCTTCGCGGCGTCGGAGAGCTGCCAGTCCTGCCATATGCCGGAGGCCGCATCGGCCCCCATCTCCTCGGTGCTCGGGGAATATCGGGAGAATGTCTCACAGCATGTCTTTCGCGGAGGCAACGCGTTCATGCTGCGTATACTGGACAAGTACCGCGATGAACTGCTCGTGTCCGCGCCGCCTAGCGATCTTCAGCGCGCCGCCGAAGCGACCCTGGAAAACCTGGAGACCGCCACCGCCCGGCTGGAGGTGCTGGCGGTGTCCCGCGATGAGGAACACATTTCTGTCGACATCGAAGTGACGAATCTGGCGGGCCACAAGCTGCCGACGGCCTACCCGTCGCGAAGAGCCTGGGTCCACCTTACGGTACACGACGGCGCCGGCGAGTTGCTGTACGAATCCGGCGCCATGAATCCCGACGGGAGTATCGAGGGCAACGACAACGACGCGGACGCGTCCCGCTACGAACCGCACTACCAGGTGATCGACGATCCAGGCCAGGTACAGATCTATGAACCGATTATCGCAGACGGATCGGGAAGGGTTACCACCGGACTGCTGACGGCTGTTACCTATGCCAAGGACAACCGGCTGCTCCCCGAGGGTTTTGACCGGGAGACGGCCGACGCCGCCATCATGGTGCACGGCCAGGCGGGGGAAGACGGGGATTTTCAGGCCGGAAGCGACAGGATCCGGTACCTGGTCGAGGTCCCGGCCGGCGTACAGCGCGTCGACGTCCGGGCGCGGCTCATGTTCCAGACGATCGGCTTCCGGTGGGCGCAGAACCTCGCCCCGTACGATGCCCACGAGACGAAGCGCTTCGTCTTCTACTTCAACGAAAACGCCTCGACCTCGGCCGTCGTGCTCGCCGAGGCCAACCACCGCCAGGACCTGCCGTAGCTTCTACCGCGCTGCGTTCTCCAGATCCATCGGGTTCGACCACGCTTTCGTGCCGTCCGGCGCGATGATCTCGAATCGGACCCAGCGGGCGTTGGGCCGCAGGGTAAACGTGGCCTCTTCGAAAGTACTTCCGTCCTTAGGCCGGTGCTCCGTTCCATAGGAATCGAACACGGCAATGATGCGCTGTGCCTCGGAGCACCGGATGCTCGCCTCCACGGTACGGCTTCCGTCACCCCGATCGTCGACCCGGCGAAGCTGGATATCCCGGATCTCGGGACCCGAGCTCGCGTAGGCGCAGCCCCGTTCCAGCGCGTCGATGATCGCTTCCGCCGAGCGTTCCCTGACCTTCACCATGTTCCAGCCCCCGTAGGTGTCCTTGTCGTCCGATTCGAGGGCGTGGGAATCGTCGTTGGACAGGGCCGGTATCGTGCGGCCCAGGAGGTCCATCCAGTCGTCCCAGTGCACGGAAGACTCGCCGCGTCCGGCGCACCGGCAGGTGGTATTGAAAACTTCGATACCGGCCAGGCCGTCCAGGGGAAGGGTATCCCGGAGGATGTTGACCGAACTCCAGTGGGGGTGGGCGAGCCAGATCGAGCCGCCCTGCCGCTTGACTTCATTGATCACGTGCTGCGGCGGCATGCGCTTCGAGTCCATGTCTTCGTCGATATTGTACGCCAGGAAATGGTGGGTCTGGCCTCCGAAGGGGTTTTCCGGGTGGATCTCCGCGCCCTGCACCAGCACGAAATCGTCCGGCGCGCTTACCGTATCGATCCGGGTGATCGTGTAGTGATCGGAGATGCAGAGGAAGTCGTATCCCTGGTTGACGTAACCGTCCAGCCGCTCCTGGGGGGACGGCTTTCCATCGGAATTGGTGGTATGGGCATGCAGGTTGCCTTTGAGCCAGAAGTATCCGTCGTCATCGATGTCGAAGGGGCTGATCAGCCCGTCGCTCGCCATGGTGCTCTCCCGTGGTCTGGCGGTGAAATGGTGTCGTGTCGTCGTGAATGAAAACGCTGATAATGTCCTGCTTCCGCTAAATACGCATGCTCCGGCCATCGACCGCATGTTCCGGTCATCGACCGGAATGACCTGCGTCAGGCCGGCCACGAGTGCCGGCCCGGCCTTAGCCCAATTCTTCTGTGAACGTCTTGCCGAATCGGTCCGTCGCCTCCACCACTACCTTCCCGGCATCGGGTGACACGGGCGCGTAGAACAGGTGATTCGTGGGGACCGGATCCACCCAGGGACGGCGTTCGGGCAGGTCGGATCCCCGGTGGATGGACTCCGACAGCGGATCGGTGCCCGGCCGGCGGGCCATGGCGCCTCTCCGCATGCCGTCTTCATACCAGACCACCTGCCATTCGGGTTCCCAGTCCCAGACGTTCGCCACGATCTCGTCCGGCGCCCCCGGATCGGCGCCGCGGAGATAGACCCGCATCTGGTGGTCTTCATCCAGTCCCGTGGACTTGTAGCGCCATCGGATATCCGAACCATCGACTTCGTAGACACCGTAACCGCTGGGCGTCCCGTCCCAGCAGATGGGGCCGCTCCACCAGGCGCCGCAGACCGTGCCCTGGACGATCTCGTGCACTCCGCCTTCGAAGATGTGCTCGTGTTCGTGCACGTGGCCGGAAAACACGTGGGCCCGGTAGGGCTCCAGCAACTGGTACATGCGCTCTCGGTTCACGGTCGTGGACGAAATGGACGGACTGCCGTCGCCGGTCCGGATATGGCGCGTGGTGTACTGGGGGATGTGGTTGAACACCGCCACGGTCCGGCCGGCTTCCACCAGGGCAAGTTCCTGGGCGAGCCAGTTGAGTTGATCGTCGGTCACGTAACCGATGTAGCCCTGGCCGTGCCAGAACACGTTGTCCAGCACGATGTAGTGGACTTCTCCCCGGTCGAAGGAATAGTAGTTGGGGCCGAAACGGCGGCAGAACGTGCGGACGGATCCGTCGTCGGTCGGGCCGAAGTCCAGGTCGTGGTTGCCGACGACCTGGAAGAAAGGCATGCCCATTCGACCCACGCCCCGTTCATACTCGGGATACAAGGTCAGGTCGTCGAACATGATGTCCCCGCAGCCCACACCGAACAGCCGGCGGCCGGACAGCGCGGCTGCGGTCTCCTGCACGTCGGGGACCGTTTCCGCGTGGAAGAGGCCCATTTCGTAGTCGTCCTGGGTCTGGGGGTCGGAGAGGACCAGGAATCCGTGGCGTTCATCCGATCCGTCCAGGGCGGCGAGTTCGAAGCGCGCGGCCATCTCCCCCGACCCGTCCGCCGTGATCGGCTGGTAGAAGGAAGCCGTGCCGCTTGGATTCTGCGCAATGGCATATCCATCGGGCGTGGAGATCGATACGAAGGACTGAAGCGTATTGGAAACGAGTTCGAAGCGTCCGTCCGCGTCGGTTGCCGTGACCGTCAACCCGTCCGTAACCGCGACTCCGGCCAGGCTCGCGCGGCCGGCCGTGACGCGTCCGGAGACACGCACCGGGCGGACCGGACGGACCAGGCCGTCCGGGGACGCGCCGGCTGCCGCGCCGCTTCCGGTCTGCGGCGCGTAGGGGTCCGCCAGTATGGGAAAGGGCGCCGCCACCGCCGCGGCCACGAAGGCTGTCTGTTTGAGAAAGGCGCGCCGGGTCAGGGCTTCCCGGTCTTTGGAACGGTTCGCTGCCCCGTCCCCTTCATCTGGAGTCGCTTTAAGGCTGGGGTCCATCGGATGGCTTCCTTTCTGGCCGCCGGATCACGATCCGGATATCGTGCGAATGGCCGGTGGACCATCCGCATCGAAAAATGTGGAGGATATGGGTTGATTATACAAAGTCGACACCTGTTGAAACAGGTTTTTGTGAACGAAATACGCAGGTTGCACCTGCTCCTCGTTCCTGAATTGAAAGCTGTCGAGCCACACGGTCCGTCCATGGCCCGTTCTCAGTATTAATGCTTGATGTGACGGCTACGTGATCATATCATTTCTTTTCCATGAACGAAGCCCCGAAAGATCCCGATTCCTCCGAATTTCTGTCCATTCCCGAACCTGCCGGCGTCTACGCGGAACCGTGGTCCTGGCGGAAGTTCAGGCGCATGCTCGGATTCTTCGGGCCCGCCGCGCTGGTGGCGTCCATGGCCGTGGGCGCGGGAGAGACCATCCTGGTTACGGGCGTGGGCGCATGGGCGGAATACGGCCTGCTCTGGCTCATCCTGCTGAGCGTACTGGTCAAGGGCGTCGCGGTGACGTACCTGCTGGGCCGCTTCACGGCGGTGAGCGGCCAGCCCTTCGGCAGGATGCTGGCCAAGCTGCCGGGTCCCCGCGGCTGGTTCATCATGACGCTGCTGGTCATCGAGCTGCTCGCCCTCAGCATCGCCCTGACGGCGGTCGCCAAGCCCTGCGGCAATCTCGTCGTACACATCTTTTCGGATTCCCTGTCCGCCGGTCCGACGGACACCTTCTGGGGAAACCTGGTCACCACGGTTTTCCTGGGACTGGCGATCGGCCTGAGCCTGCTGACTTCCTACGAAATCCTGGAAAAACAGCAGATCATCATCTGCGGCATCCTCGTCTCCGGCACCATCCTGGCCACGGTGATCGTCTGGCCGAACCTGAGCGCAATCCTCCTCGGAACGCTTTCCATGGGAAGCCTGCCCGCCGCCCCGGACTGGGCGCCTTCCGCGGCCAGAAACGACTATTTCCTGAACCTGGTCACCGTCTTCGGCTATGTCGGGGGCACGCTGAGTACCTATCTCGCCTATTCCGGGTGGGTGGCGCACCGGGGCTGGGGAATGACGAACCATGCCGGGATGGAGCGGCTTGCCGGCCGGATCGACAGCACCCTGAAGATCAAATACCTGAAGGAGGACCCGTCGGAGGTGCGGCGCATGCGCGTGCTGCTCTCGCCGCTCAAGTGGGACGTGTCCATGGGCGCGCTCGTGCTCTTCATCGTCACCGCCGCCTTCATGATCGCCGGTGCGGTCGTGCTTTACCCGAGGCAGACGGTCCTCCCCGGCAACGCGTGGGACCTGCTCACGCGGCAGTCCTCCATCTGGGCGCAGATCCACGCCGCCCTCATCCCCGTGTACTACGTAGCCATCCTCGCGGCCCTGTGGGGAACGCTGGCCACCATACCGGAGGCACTGACCCGCTTCGCCCATGAATTCCTCACGGCCGTCTGGCCGCGGTTCAAGTCCTATTCCTACCGCAGATTGCAGACCTGGATCGTGATCTGGTTCTTCGTCTCTTCCGCCGCGGCGATCTGGAGTGACATCACCTTCGACCTGATCACGCAGATCGTGGCGCTCCTGGCGACCAACCTGGGCGTGGGCATCGTCTGCTGCGCGGCGGTCTATCTGAATTTCAAACTGCCCCCCGCATACCGTACCCGCCCCGCCATGCTCGTCCTGGGCGTGCTCTCCACCGTGGTACTCCTCTCGGCCTTCGTCGTCAGCGCCGCGGGCATGCTGCAGAAGTGACGGGCCGCAAGACACCCGGCCTTCCGGATCATCAGGGTTTGAGATAGTTCAGCAGATTGATGATCAATCCCGTCAGTACGACGATGGTCGTCAGTCCCGTGCCGACCACCCACATCTTCGTGGCGACGTGTTTCTGGGCGTCTTCGAGGGCGGACAGGCGATTGTCGATCTTGTTCAGGCGTTCTACGAGGAAATCCCAACGGGATGCCGGTACGTCAAATTGATCTTCCCCAGACATTTCAGCTCCTTCGCGGACTGCGTCTGGTGATCGACGAGAGACATCATGTAAAGGTAATAGTGGTGAACTGCCGAAGATACATCGTAAAAAACACTGAAATTCTGTCGGAAATCCATGCCTCGATGTACAGCCGTATCGCGTCCCGACAGCCGTGCCGCGAGGGGTCGGCTACGTCCCTTTTCGCTTGCGACGCACGGCCGATTTGCGTAGTATGAACCCGTAAGTCGTGGGTATTTTCGAAGGCCCGGGACAGGGAGCGGACATGCAGGACTTTACCGCGATACGGCAACGAGACGAAGAACTGTACGACCTGCTGGTGGCCGAACGCGAACGCCAGCGGGAGGGGATCGAACTCATCCCGTCGGAGAACTACGTCTCGCCCGCCATCCTGGAAGCCATGGGGTCCGTGCTGACTAACAAGTACTCGGAAGGATACCCGGGCAAGCGATACTACGGCGGGCAGCAGTACATCGACAAGATCGAGAACCTGGCCCGCAGGCGGGCGAAGGAGCTCTTCGGCGCCGAGCACGTCAACGTCCAGTGCTATTCGGGAAGCCCGGCCAATACCGCGGTCATGTTCGGCCTGCTGGACTACGGCGACACGATCATGGGCATGAAGCTCGACCAGGGTGGCCACCTGACCCACGGGCTCCATGTCAATTACTCCGGCAAATCCTATAACGTGGTGTCCTACGGGGTGCAAAGGGAAACGGGCCGCATCGACATGGACGAGGTCCGCGACCTGGCCCTCGAGCACCGGCCGAAGCTGATCATCTCCGGGGCCACGGCCTACCCGCGGCAGTTCGACTTCGAGGCATTCAAGGCCATCTCCGACGAGGTCGGGGCCGTACCCATGGCCGACATCTCCCATATTTCGGGGCTCATCGTGGGGGGCGTCCACCCGAGTCCGCTGCCCTTCACGGACGTCGTCACCACGACCACCCACAAGACGCTGCGGGGTCCGCGCAGCGCGATCATCATGTGTCACAAGAAATACGCGAAGGACATCGACCGGGCCGTGTTCCCCGGGCTGCAGGGCGGCCCTCACGACCACATCACGGCGGCCAAGGCGCTGACCTTCAAGGAGGCCATGAGACCGGAGTTCAAGGACTATGCCCGCCAGATCGTGGCCAACGCGAAGGCCCTGGCCGAGGCGCTGCTCGGGCACGGATTCGATCTCGTTTCAGGCGGGACCGACAACCACCTCGTATTGGTGGATCTGACCAACAAGGGCATCATCGGCAAAGACGCCGAAACCGCCCTCGACAAGGCCGGGCTGACCGTGAACAAGAACACGGTGCCCTTCGACACGCGGTCGCCCTTCAGCCCGAGCGGGATCCGCATCGGCACGCCCGCGGCCACGACGCGCGGGATGAAGGAACCTGAGATGAAGCAGCTCGCCGGATGGATCGACACGGCGATCGAGCACCACGGAGACGACGAAAGACTCTCGTCGATCCATGACGAGGTCAGGGAACTCTGTGCCGGTTTCCCCGTCCCCGGGATTTCCACCTCCGGGGCGGCGCTCATGCAGGAGATCGGCACCGGCTAGCGCCCGGTTGGCGCCGGTTAGCACCGGCTAGCACCCGGTTGGCAACAGCTGGCGCCCAGCTAGCCGAGGCCGACTGCAATCAAATCGTGACGGGGAGGTGGCGTCATGTACCGAATGATCGTAGCCGTAGCCGCTTTTGCCTTCGTAGCCGCATGCGATTCGGGCATGCCGAGACAGGACGAGGCGGTGGCCCAGGACAAGTCCGGCGACGTTGAGAAGGTGACCATTGTCGAGGTCGCTTCCGACGGAACGACGAAAGGAGCCGTTACGGTGGATAAAGTGGTCAGGACCAAAGAAGAATGGAAAGAGCGACTCACCGACGAGCAGTACTACGTCACCCGGGAGAAGGGCACGGAACGGGCCTTTACGGGTAAATACAACAAGCACTATGAAGACGGTGTCTACAAGTGCATCGGTTGCGGTACGCCGCTCTTCGCGTCCGGTACCAAGTACGAATCCGGCACGGGCTGGCCCAGTTTCTACGAGCCGGTCGCCGAAGAGAACATCGACGAGAAGATGGACCTCAGCTACGGCATGATCCGCACCGAGGTGCTGTGCAGGCGATGCGACGCCCACCTGGGCCACGTGTTTACCGACGGTCCGCAGCCAACGGGCCTGCGGTACTGCATGAACTCCGCTTCCCTGGACTTCGAGCCCGAGAAGAAGGCCCCGTCCGAGAAGTAGATCGCGGCCAGGAAACGAAGAAAAGGATCCCGGCAAGGAACGAGCAGCAGGCTCCCGGCCTCCCGGCGTCCGCTCTCACGGCAAGGAGCAGGAGCCTGCGATACCCATGCGCATTTCCGACGTCAAAGTCTTTCCGGTCTGGGGCGGAAGCCGAAACTATCTCTTCGTCAAGGTGGAGACGGACGAGGGCATTTACGGGATCGGTGAAAGCGGCCTGACGTGGAGTGAACAGGCCGTCAAGGAGATCGTCCACGCCCTCCGCGACCGGCTCGTCGGCCAGGATCCGGTGCGCAGGGAGCACCTCTGGCAGGTGATGTTCCGCGGCAGTTTCTTCCCCGGCGCACACGCCCTTTCCGCCGCGGTCAGCGCCATCGATATCGCCCTCTGGGATATACAAGGCAAAGCACTCGGCGTGCCCGTCTACGAGTTGCTCGGTGGCCTGTGCCGGGACAAGGCAGTCTGCTATACCCATTGTGGCGGTGACGGTCCGTCCGGGGCGCTGGTCGACCAGGCGCGAAGCAGGATGGAGGACGGCTGGAAGTTCATCCGCTGGGGGTTGCCCCACGAAGGCAGCGTACTGGAGCCCACCCGGGCGGTACGCACGGGCATCGCGCAGTTCGAGGCCCTCAGGGAAGCCCTGGGCGACGACGTCGAATTGATCTGCGACGTGCATACCCGGCTCGACCCGCCCGATGCGATCGCCTTCTGCCGCGCCGCCGAACCCTACCGTCCCTTTTTCATCGAAGATCCCCTGCGTTCCGAGAACAAGTCGTCCTACCGCATGCTCCGGCAGCACGTCGCCGTGCCCCTCGGCGTCGGCGAACACTTCACCAGTAAATGGGAATTCCGGGAACTGATCGAGGAAGATCTGATCAACTACGCCCGCACAGACCTCTGCCTGGTAGGCGGGCTGACCGAGGCGCGTAAAGTCGCGGGCTGGTGCGAGACCCACTACATCGACCTGGCGCCGCATAATCCGCTCGGACCCGTGTCCACGGCCGCCTGCCTGCACCTGAGCCTGGCGTCGTCGAACTTCGCCGTGCAGGAACTGCCCCGTTTGCCGGGCATGCTCCCTGAGGTCTTCCCCGTCCAGGTCGAATGGGAAGAAGGCTACCTGTTGCCGCCTGACCGTCCTGGTCTGGGGGTGGAGTTCGACGAGGAAGCGGCCAAACGGTTTCCATACCAGCCGGCCCGGGGTCACATGCTGCAGCGGGAAGACGGGTCCTTCACGAACTGGTAAAAGGTTTTCTGATCGGTTGGCAGGCCGCCCGCGAAATTGCGTGGCAAGACCACGCGCGGCCCATGGTGTAACCGCGCTCGGCCCGCGAATGGTTGATCGGTTAATGCGCAGTCCGTGAGCGGCAAGCAAGAAAACAATAAAAAAGCTGTACTAAACAAAACATATGTTTGTTATCTTGCCTTCACGATGGCCCTGATCCCAAGGAAATACAGATCCCACGTACTGGTCCGCGCACCGGTCTGGCTCATCTGTCTGACCCTGCTCTGGTCCGTTTCCCTCGAGCCGAAAGTCCTCGAGGCGGCCCCGACGGCTTCGACGGGTCCAGCGTCTCCGACGACCCCGGCGGCTTCGGTAGTCCTGACGACCCCGGCGGTCCCGGCGAATCCGACGCCTTCGGTAGTCCTGACAGCCCCGCCTGCCCCGGCGACCCCGAAAATCGTCGACATACAAAATCGCCTGCCCCGGTCCTTCAAGAAACGCCTCCGCAAATCCAGCCGTTTCATCGTAATACACAGCACGGAATCGGGCTTGAGAAGTGCATTGAACACCGTTTCGCGCAGGGGGTACTCCAACTACCTCGTCGCCCGAAACGGGACCATTTACCGGATCCTGGACAAAAAATACCTTTCTCACCACGCGGGCCTGAGCATGTGGAACGGTCTCACGAACATCAGCAACCATTCCATCGGCATCGAACTGGTGGGATACCACAACGACCCCTTTAGCGCGTCCCAGTACGATGCGCTGAAATGGTTGATCGAAGTATTGCAGCGGGTGTACAAGATTCCCGATTACCACGTGCTGGAACACTACCGCGTCGCCTACGGCAGGCCGAACAGGTGGGTGAAACGGCTCCACCGAGGACGCAAGAAGGATCCCGGCGTGTTCAATTTCAGCCGGGCCCGGGCCGGCCTGACCTCGAAGGATCCGCGCAACAGCATTCTCTATGACCCGGACGTAAAAGCGGGACGTTTAATCCCGGATCCCGATATCGATATTGCCAGGGTCCGCCTCGTGGACCGCGGGAGGTACGACATAGAAGTCGCCCAGCTGTCTGAAAACGTCATTACCCGGCGCAACACGGCGTGGCGCATCGCCCGCGGGCACTATGACGAGGCCTCGACGGTGTACCATTTCCCCAACGGGACGGTCATGCGGGGGAATCAGATCAGGAACTGGGACCGGATCCCGGTCGGGACGAAGGTCTTTCTCAACCGCGATCGCACCGAAGATGTTCAGGCGGTCACCGCCGTCGTACCCGTCATCATCCAGGGAACCACGGCTTTCGATATCGCCGGTACGGCCTACCGTCGCTCCGACACGTACTACATCTTTCCAACAGGTACGATAAAACACGGCAGGCAGGTCCGCCGATGGGACCGCATTCCGCCGGGGACGCGGGTGCTCGTCCGTTACAACGCGCCGGTCGCATTGGCCAGCGCCGGCCGCCAGGCCGTACGACGGAACGATACCGTGTTCCTGGTGCCCCAAAGCAAAGTGCTGGTCGCCGACAACGTGCCGGACACTTCACGGCTCGACAGCGGGACCCTGGTCTTCACCAGGAAATAGGTTCGACAGACCGCAGCGAGTCATCTGACCGCTGCGATTCGACAAATTGCTGCAGTTCATCGCGACGTGCCACGGAGGAGGGGATTCATGGAAATGGTGGAACGCGGTATCGTCTTTTTCGCCGATACCGCCTGGTCGTACCTGCTGTACCTTCTGATCGGCGGCGGCCTGTTTCTCCTGCTGTATTCCCGTTTCATGCCGCTCAGGCATTTCAGGCATTCCATTGAAATCATCCGCGGGAAATACGACGACCCGAACGAACCCGGCGACATCACGCATTTCCAGGCACTGGTCAGCGCCCTCGCGGCCACCATCGGCATGGGCAATATCTCCGGCGTGGCCGTCGCCATCGCGGTCGGCGGCCCGGGTGCCATGTTCTGGATGTGGGTCAGCGCCCTCGTGGGCATCGCGACCAAGTTCTTCACCTGTTCCCTGGCCATCATGTACCGGGGCGAGGACAGCGCCGGCAAGACGCAGGGCGGGCCCATGTATGTCGTCCGGGAGGGGCTCGGCCGCAAGTGGAAGCCTCTGGCCGTTTTCTTCGCCGTGGTCGCGGTGATCGGATGCCTGCCCTTGTTCCAGGTCAACCAGCTGGT
Source organism: Gemmatimonadota bacterium (assembly GCA_026705925.1). Classification (GTDB taxonomy): domain Bacteria; phylum JAAXHH01; class JAAXHH01; order JAAXHH01; family JAAXHH01; genus JAAXHH01. The sequence continues at coordinate 199,113 of JAPOZT010000011.1, read as the reverse complement.
GCAGATCATGCGTGACGTGATCTTCACACCCATGGGCGTGGTCGGCGAAGATCATTTCTGGTTTGACCTCACGGCCGGCGTCGTGCTGGTGTTGCTCGTCGGCACCGTCATATTCGGCGGCATCACCCGGATCGCCGACGTCGCCTCCCGCGTCGTCCCGACCATGGTGATCCTGTACATGTTCTGCGCCCTGTGGATCATCGCGGCGAACTTTTCGGATGTCCCGCGGTACCTCATGCTGATTGTCACCGACGCCTTCACGGGAGAAGCCGCGGCGGGCGGTGCCGTGGGCGCGGTCATCATGACCGGCGTGCGTCGCGCCGCCTTCTCGAACGAAGCGGGCATCGGCACCGAATCCCTCGTCCACGGTGCGACGAAGACCCGGGAACCCACGCGCGAGGGTTTGGTGGCCATGCTGGAGCCCGTCATCGACACCATGATCGTGTGTACCTGCACGGCCCTGGTGATCATGATGACCGGGGTATGGCAGACGACTTCCGACAACGGCGTGACGCTGACGGCCAACGCCTTCGAATCCGCCATGCCGGGCTTCGGTTCCTACATGCTGATCGTGTGCGTGCTCTTCTTCAGCACCAGCACGATATTCACCTATTCCTACTATGGAACGAAGTGCCTCGGTTTCCTGATCGGGGCCCGGTGGCAGTTTCTGTACAACTACTTCTACGTCGCCTGCATCATTGCCGCGTCGGTCGCTTCACTGGATACCGCCATCAGCATGATCGACGGCACGTTCGCCCTGATGGCCATCCCCACCATGCTATCGGCCCTGCTCCTGTCGCCCAGGGTGATGGCAGCGATGCGGGACTACCGGCGACGCTTTCAACTGGGGTCGGGGTAGTCGAGCGGCTTCGCAGGAGGACGCGGAAAGCCCAGCGCCTGATTCCATCGATAAGTTCAGAAGGGACAGATATCCATGACGTGGCCCGTTCTACATCACTACGACCAGGATCATCTCGCGCGCATCGCCCTGCCCCTCGGCGGCATCGGCACCGGTACGGTTTCCCTGGGCGGGAGGGGCGACCTCCGGGACTGGGAGCTGATGAATCGCCCGGCCAAGGGGTTCATTCCCGGCCGGGACACCCGGTGTCCCCCGTCGTTCGTACTTTATGCCCGGCCTGACGGCGGGGCCGAAGTGACCCGCCTGCTCGAAGGCCCCCTGGAATACTTCGAATACGAAGGTGCGAGCGGGAGCCCCACGGCCAATCACGGCCTGCCTCGCTTCTCCCGGTGCACCTTCGAAGCGGCCTACCCCTTCGGCCGGGTCCATCTGTCCGACGACGAAGTGCCGGTCGATGTGCGGCTGGAGGCGTTCAATCCCCTCATTCCCTGCGACGCCGACCGCAGCGGACTGCCCGTGGCGGTCCTCCGGTACGTGCTGGCCAACCGGACCGACGTGCCCGTTTCGGCGGCCGTCTGCGGCTCGATCCCCAATTTCATCGGCATGGACGGCACGGACGGGGCCTGCAGCGAAAACCGGAATCGTTACCGCGCGGGCGACGGATACCGCGGCCTGTTCATGGCCTCGAAGGGCGTGGACCGGGAAGCCGCGCAGTGGGGCACGATGGCGCTGGCCACTACGGCGGATACGGTCAGCTACCGCACCGCCTGGCGGGAGGCGGGCTGGGGTACTCCACTCCTCGACTTCTGGGATAAATTCAGCACCGGAGGTGTGCTAACTGATAGGGAAGCCGGCAACAACGACCGGCCCATGGCCTCCCTGTCCGCCCGTATCGACCTGGCGCCGGGGGAAACGTCCAGCGTGACCTTCCTGCTGGCCTGGCACTATCCCAACCGCTATACCTGGACGCCCGCGACGAAGGAGGACCTGACGGTGGGCGGTGATACGGAGACCACCGACGAGGACGCCTGCTGTGAGGAGGGTGAAGGCTGTTGCGAGGGTGGCGGCGACAGTGGTGGCGACAACGGCAGCAACGGTGACGGCGGAGATACGGGGAACTGCTGCGACGACGGAGACGTCTGCTGCGACACGGGCGACCGGATCGGAAACTACTATACGACGCGGTACGAGGATGCCTGGGACGTGGTGGAGCAGGTAGTGCCCGTCCTGGACAGCCTGGAAGCGGACACGCTCCGGTTCGTCGAGGCGTTCTGCGGTTCGGACCTGCCGGAGGTGGTCAAGGAAGCGGCCCTGTTCAACCTGAGCACCCTGCGCAGCCAGACCTGCTTCCGCACGCCCGACGGCCGCTTCTACGGCTGGGAGGGCTGCCACGACGCGGCGGGGTGCTGCCTGGGTTCCTGCACCCATGTCTGGAACTACGAGCAGTCCACGGCCTTCCTCTTCGGTGACCTGGCGCAGACCATGCGAGAAGTGGAATTCGCCCACGCCACCGACGAAAACGGGCTGATGAGCTTCCGCGTATGGCTGCCCCTGGCGCGGGCTCGCAATTTCAGTCGCGCGGCGGCGGACGGCCAGATGGGTTGCGTCATGAAGATGTACCGCGATTGGCAACTCTCGGGCGACGACGGGCGGCTCAGGGCACTGTGGCCCGATGTGAAGAAGTCGCTGGCCTTCAGCTGGATACCCGGCGGATGGGACGCCGACCGCGACGGCGTCATGGAAGGCTGCCAGCACAATACCATGGACGTGGAGTATTTCGGGCCCAATCCCCAGATGGAGTTCTGGTACCTGGGCGCACTGCGCGCCGCGGAAGAGATGGCCCGCTACCTGGGGGACGACGGCTTCGCCGGGGAATGCCGTGACCTGTACGAGCGCGGCAGCAAGTGGACCGACGCGCATCTCTTCAACGGGGACTACTACGAACACGAGATCCGGACGCCGCAGAGCTCGGATGAAGTTGCGGAAGGACTGACCGTCGGCATGGGACCGAAGGACCTGTCGAACCCGGACTACCAGCTCGGCCCGGGCTGCCTGGTGGATCAGCTCGTCGGCCAGTACATGGCCCATGTCTGCGGCCTGGGATACCTGGCGGACTCCGGCAAGGTCCGCAGGTCCCACGAGAGCATCCTGGCGTACAACAGGCTGGAGGGCTTCCAGCGCCACACCAACGTCATGCGGTCCTATGTCCTCGGCGACGAGTCGGCGCTGCTCATGGCGTCCTACCCGAAGGACCGCCCCGACAACCCCTTCTCCTACTTCACCGAGGTCATGACCGGATTCGAGTACACCGCGGCCATCGGCATGATCTACGAGGGTATGGTCGATGAGGGCCTTGCCTGCATCCAGGACATCCGCAACCGGTACGACGGACGGCGGCGCAATCCCTTCGACGAGGCCGAGTGCGGACATCACTACGCCCGGGCCATGGCCGCCTGGGCTGCCCACCTCGCCCTGACCGGCTTTCACTACTCGGCGGTCACGCAGACCATGGCCCTGACCGACCAGCCGGGCCGGTATTTCTGGTCGACCGGGTATGCGTGGGGGATGTGCGTGGTGTCGCGTAACGGTGAAGGGCTGAAGGCGGAACTGAGCGTCCTCCACGGAGCGCTCAGGCTGTCACGACTGCGACTGGGGGATTCGGGCGAAGCGGCATTCGATCCGATGCTTCAAATAGCGACGGGTGAAGAGCAGGCCGTCCTGATCCGGGGTTAGCGGCCGGTCCGCCAGACTCCCGGGGAGTTTGCCCTCTACGGCTTCACGGGAAGAAACGCTTTTGCTGGAAGAGCTGCACTTACCGATCTTCCCTGGGATTACAATCAAGTGAACCATACCCCACCGGCTCACCTGGCCATGTTTCGCCGAACTCAGGCCTTTCGCTGTACCCCGGCCTCTCGCCGTACCTCGGCCAGCAAGGCCGGCACCCCGAAGAACAGCAGGCTGAGGGTCGAGGGGTTCATGTCGATGGATCCGCGCTTCCTGGGATCGTCGCTCCAGTCCTGCGCTTCGATGAGCAGTTCCAGGACCTTCATGCCGGTTTCCAGGTAACGGCTGTCGCCCGTCAGTCGATAGGCGTAGCCCAGGTGCCGGCAGAGGATGCCGCCGTAATGCTCCTTCAATGGCCGGTCGGACGCAAAAGTGTCCGGAAAGCCGCAGAACCAGTCCACGCCTCGCAGATAAGTCCCGGCAACATCCTCTCTGCCGGTCATGCGGTGCATCAGTTCCAGCCCGATCATCAGATAATGGGTCTGGTAACCCTTCTGTTCCTCGTAGGGAAGGTCGCGGATCATGCGGGAGAACGGGCCGCCGAGGCCCCTGAACTCGTCGTGGGTAAAGGGGGCGGCCGTTCCCGATTCAACGGCCAGCGTCGTGCCTTCCGTGGCCATGCCGTAGGGAAGCTGGTTCGGCAGTCGGTCCGGTGTCGCGACCTGGAAGCGCTTGTGCCAGCTCCCGTCGTCATTCTGTCCCCGGGCGACGATGGTATATACTTCCTCGGCTCGTCGCAGTAAGCGGTCCTCGCCTGTGACCTCGTATACGTGAAGCAGTCCGCGCAACACATTGGCTATGGACCGCAGGCTGAAGCTGAATGCCGGGTCTTCGGTCCACCGGTAACGAAGGAAGAACGCGCCGGCTTCGCGCAGGACTTCGAGGGTCCTGCCGTCGCCGGTCAGAAAGTAGTGATCGATCCAGTTGTCGATGAAGGTATGGGAAGCGCAGGGCTCGTCGCTGAAATGATCGACGCCGTGGCGGTAGCAGCCGCCGACCATGTACGGCCGGAAGGGATGCCAGTGGCACGTGTCCACGTCCATCGAATGGTGGGTCATGGCCTCGGCCAGCGCGAAGTACCGCGGATCGGCCGTGCGCTGGTAGTGGATCCAGACCGCGTGGCGGGGGTCCCACTCGCTGTTGCACCAGCCCCATCGGCCCTGGTGTTTCCAGTCGCCTTCGGCTTCGTCCCACGTGGCCCGGACGTCGCCGTAGTCGAGGTAACCGTACCAGTGTCCGAGCCGGATGTTGCGCGCCAGCCAGTCCGCGAAACCCGTCAGCATGCGTTCGGCCGATTGGGTCATCTCCGTCGAGACTTGCGGCGTCCGGTCGGATTCAGGTCGACTTTCCCGCTCCGAATCCGACTCAGGTCGACTTTCCTGAACGGAACGCGCCTCCGGTCGACCTTCTCGCACCCGCGCCGACCCCGCCTGAATCCCGTGTTTACCGGCGTCAACCGAAGCGGAAGCCGCGAAGCCTCCCGAGGCCCCGCATCGGTCCATCCACTCGGGCGAGACCGATACGTGGGGTTGCGATAGGGCGCATCGAAGTGTTTCGACCGCCTCTTTGCGGCGATCTTCCTCGAAGTACAGGACGTAGCACTCGGTGGTTTTCGCTATCCCGGTCCCGTCGGCATACACCCCCTCTCCCTCGTGCCAGGCGACCTCTTCGGCGTATCGAGCCAGGGAAAGGCGGCTGCCTTCCGGGTCGTGGCGCGCGTACACGGTCATCCGGCCGTCACCAGTCATTTCGATGGCCCGCGGGTATTCCTCGGCCATGTTCCGGCAGGCAACGCCCACGCCCGTAGCCCCGTCGCTGAGGATCGCCCACCCTTCGCACGCTTTATCTTCAGTGATGGTTCTTTCGGTCCCCGGCCGGCCGTGCATCACCTGCACCTGGTTGTCCTTCTTCTGTGCGACGCGCAGACACTCACCGTGATCGAGCGTACCCGTAACGACGCCGTTCAGTCCGAAGGCGTAGTCCGGACCGGATCCGGAGAATGTGGTGGGTACATCCAGCGCGAGGTCTTCGATTTCCACTTCCCGCGGATTGCAGGTGAAGACGTGGGTTTGTAGAATACGCAGAAACGCCTGTCCGGCATAGGCGTGGATCCGGGTGATACACCTTACCGGCCGGTAGCCGCCGTAGTGATGCATGGGGAGATCAGCCTCCAGCGCGCCTTCCAGCCGGATCACGATGCGCAGCGGACCGTGATCTTCGACGGTCACGACGCAGGCGTCATCGGCCAGCGAGGCCCGGCACAGACCCCCCGGTCCATACAACCGGCGTGTTAACTGTCCGTCCGAAGCGCTTTCACTGATCCGGGCCCAGGCGTCGCCGGCCTGGCCCCTACCGCATTCCGCGCGGGTCGGTTCGTTGTGATGGGGATCGCCGTGGGCCGGATCGCCGCGCTGCGCATCACCGCGAACCGCATCGTCGCACTGCACATCGCCGAGGGAGACGTCATGGAAGAGCCGGTATCGATGACGGTCGACGCTGAATCGCAGGACGCCCGTGTCAACGTGGAGTTCGTCTTCGGACTCTTCGATGCGTACAGAAGCGTATGTGGTGGGATTGTATGTGGCGGGCTGCCGGGGCGCCGGCTCCTCATCGACGGTTTCGTCTGTAAGGTTGTAGGTCGCTGTCCCGGATGACCCGGCCTTCGCCTGGAAATCGACGAGGACCCACTTCACCGATCCGTCCAGCCAGCGGCCGAGTACACGGAACTGGGCCGGGACGCGATCGCCATCCTGATCCACGACAGCCAGACCTTCCGTCCCCCGGATCATGCCGGCGGGCATGGGCACGCCCCGCGTAACCGGCCAGTGCGCCGGGTTCCGCTGTGGGTCATGGGAATACGTAAGGGGGATCGAGACCATATTGGTGCTATATGCGATTCAGGCGTTTTCTGCGTTCCGGCCGTTTTCGACCGGTGGGCATCGCTTGATCGGGACCTGCCTCATCCCTATATTCTGGCGCACCGTGACGCTACGAGGCGAAACAAGGCGCACCGGCAAGTGAATCCGTCGCGGTCAGTACACCGGGTTACCCTTAAATATAATCCAAGGAGAACGCCATGTCAGGCCCCGTCAAGATGAAGTCCATTGCCATAACCGGAAAGGCTCCCGGCCCGAAACTGCTCATACTCGGCGGCATTCATGGCGACGAATTCGAATCCATGTGGGCCATAAGGCGGCTGAAAGAGGTCCTGGATCCCGGTGAACTCCGCGGCACGGTCACCCTGGTCCCGGTCGTCAACGAGGCGGCCTACTGGCGCGGCCAGCGTACCGCGGAGGACGGCCTCGACCTGGCCCGGACCTGCCCCGGCAAGGCAGACGGCACCATCACCGAACGGATCGCCCACGCGGTCAGCGCGATGATCCGCGAGGCCGACTTCCTGATCGACTTGCACAGCGGCGGGCTGATCTCGAGGTTCTACCCTACGGTGGGATACATGCTGCACGCGGACGCCGACGTCCTGGCGCGGCAGCGGGAGATGGCCCGGGCATTCAACATGCCGGTCGTCTGGGGCACCTATGCGGGACACGACGGCCGCACGCTTTCTATCGCCCGGGACGCCGGCATTCCCGCGATTTATTCGGAATGGATGGGTGCGGGGGACTGCGACCCCGAGGGCGTCGACGGCTACTACGAAGGGTGCCTGAACGTCATGGGCGTACTGGGCATGATCGAACGCGTCCAGCCGCCGTCGATTGAACAGCACACGGTGGAAGACGACCGGGAAGGCGCGGGACACATCCAGCTGAACTACCCGGCGCCCTTTTCAGGCTTCTTCGAACCTTGGGTCGAACTGATGGACCGCATCGAGCCCGGTGATGGATTCGGGGTGGTAACCGACCTGCTGGGGGACCGGCGGGAAGAGATCGTATCCACGCAATCCGGCCACGTGCTGGTCCTGCGCACCTTCAACCGTGTCCACGAGGGCGAGACCATCGCGGCGGTGCTGGAGGTCTGAGCGATCAGATCGGGCGTTCTTCCTTCCAACGGCGATTACGAGGAAGATGAATCAGACAGTCATCAATAACTCAGTAAGGTTGCCTCCTATGGTCGGGGGAGGCAATTCCTTGTTCTCTTGCTGTGCGATCTCAAGCCATTCGTCGACGATTTGGCAAAGTTGGCGGTAAACTTCGGTCTCTTCGTCGCCGTGACAACAGGGACCGATGATTCTCGGGCAATAGCCGATGAAACACTCATCCTCATTCGACCACTCGACGATTTTGATGTAGCGTGCGCTCTTAGTCATTTGAGCGACTCCCGGGTTGTGCCAACTTCAAACCATCCCGGGCAATTGGAGGTCTTGTTTGATCTGAAAAGCCAGAATGTCTCAGACTGCGACAAAGTGTTCGTCCACAAGTATTGGCCGTATTTTACCAGGGATCTTGAGAAAATCCTACCGCGGCTTATAGCGTTCAACCCTGATCTGGTCTTCGTTCTTGCGGGCCTGTGCCAGATTGAAGTTGGCCTGGCGACGAAGCCAGAATTCGGCATTCGACCATCCTGCCTTTTCCAGGCGAATGGCCATCTCGGCTGTTACAGCTGAATGGCCATTCAACAGCCGTGAAAGCGTGTGACGTGAGACATCCAGAATTCGTGCCGCCTCGGTGATGTTCAGGCCAAATGGGTCCAGGCAGTTCTGTCTGATGCTGTGACCAGGATGCGACGGATTATTCATGGCCATATGGCCTGCCCCCTTTCTAGTGGTAGTCGACCAGATCGACATCGTAGACGTTCTCCTTTTCAAATCGAAAAATGATCCTCCAGTTTGCAGAAACAGATACACTCCAGAAATCCTTCAAACTGCCCTTCAGTGGATGTAGTCGATAACCTGGTAGATCGAGATCGGATGGTTTGTTGGCAGCATCAAGGTCAGACAGAATGTGTGTAATCTTTCTCACAAGGTCGGTTCGGATTCCTCTAGCAGATCCGTAATCATATAACCGTTTGAGACCACGATTTCGAAACGATATAATCACTGGAAACGTAGTGGAGTTAGATGTACTGTGTCAATGCCAAACCTAACAGAATGACCAGGCTATTCGATATCTGTGTTCCTTGACGCAGCAGTTATCTACGCCTTATCCTGTAACAGTCGGAGAACGCTCCTGAAACCTCGTCGATTATCTGTCTGACTTGTCCGACAGTGACCAAAAAACCATTCGCTGAAGCGGTATTCGTGAACAGGAAAACCTCCCCATGATCCGAGACTCCTACTGGCTGGACATGCCCTACGCGCCCTCCGATCCCCTGTCCGGGGATCTGGACGTGGACGTTGTCGTGATCGGCGGCGGCGTGACAGGGGTGACCGGCGCCCTGTTCCTGGCCGAGGGCGGCGCGCGCGTGGCGGTACTGGAGCGGCGCGAGATCGCCTCGGGCGCGACGGGCCGCAACGGGGGGTTCATGCTGGCCGGTACCCACGAGTACTACGCCGAGGCCGTGGAGGAACTGACGGACCTGTACGGCCCGGACGGCAGGAGGCTGGCCCGGGAGTCTTGGATGATCGCCCTCGAGAACCACGATCTCATGGCCGGTCTCATGAAGAAGTACGCCATACAATGCGACTACTACCGGCACGGCAGCTACGTGATCGCGATGAAGCGGCCGGACCGCGGTTCTCACAAGAATCCGCTGGAACGTATCGTCCAGTCGTACCACCTCCTCCAGGAAGATGGATTCGAGGTGGCATACCTGGACGAGGAGGAACTCTACGACATCAAGCGTAGTCCGCTCCTGGCGGGCGCTCTGCGGAACAAGTTCGACGGCGAACTCCACCCGGTCAAATACGTGCGCGGTCTCGCGGCCGCCGCGCGGGGGCTGGGCATCCTGTGCTTCGAAAACACGCCGGTCACCGGGATCGATCGGGATGGCCGCGGACTGCTCGTGCAATCGCCGGGCGGAAGGATCCGGACACAGCAGGTGCTCCTCGGGATGAACGCGTATACGCCGCAGCTCGATGCGCGGTATGAGCGGCGCATCATTCCCCATCGGGGGCAGGTCTTCACGACGGAACCCGTTTCCGAGCGGCTGTTCAACGGCGTCTTCTACGCCAACGATGGCTGGGAATTCTGGCGGCAGCTGCACGACGGGCCCGGGGAGGGCGGCAGACTGCTATTCGGCGGGGGCCGGAATCACCACATCCGCGCCGAGCGGGGATTCCACTTCCTGCGGCACCGAAGCCGGCCGGGCCGCCCGGTCCGGACGTACCGGGGGTACAAGGAGCGTCCCACGCGGGCGGTGCAGCGGACCAACGACCGGGCGTTCAACGGGGCCTTCCCTCACCTGGCCAACCTCGGCCGCTCCCACCGCTGGGGCGGTGTCATGGGCTTCTCCTACGACAGCAGCCCCTTCGTCGGCGAGACGGAAACGCCGGGCGTCCACATCGTCGCCGGATTCACGGGCCGGGGCAATGCCTACGCCACGGTGGCGGCGCGCATGCTCAGCGACAGGCTGCTGGGCAGGCCCCCGACCCTGGAACGCCAGTTCGAGACGGTGAAGCGGGTTTTCGATCCACTGCGCGGCGGGATCGACGCGGAAAACCGGCGCCGGTAAGCCCCGGCCGGGCACCAGCGTAAGCCCGCCTAAGCGAACTGGTGAAAATGCCGGGTCATGCGCCGTTCCACCTGCCTGAGCAGGATGGAGAGGGACAGGCAGAGCAGGAAGTACACGAAGGCCACCAGCAGCCACACCTCGAAGAGCAGCCCGCTCGAATTGGCGATTTCCGAGCCCACGAAGGTGAGTTCCTGGACGGAGATGAGGGAGACGATGGACGAATCCTTCACCAGGGAGATGTACTGGCCCGTCAGCGGCGGCGCGATGCGAGCCAGCGCCTGGGGAAAGATGACGAACCGGTAACGGTCCAGGACCGGTATGCCCAGGCTTTCACCGGCCTCCCACTGGCCGCGGGGTATGGCGGCCAGGCCGGCCCGGACGACTTCGGCGATGTACGCGGCGCTGATGAAGGATATGCACAGCACGCCGGAGACCAGGTTCTCCCAGAGCGCCGGGGGACCGAAGAGGAAGCGCTGCCATCCTGAGGCTTCTTCCGCGGGGCGGTTGAACAGGGCGTCCAGGCCCAGCAGGGGCATCAGCTGGCTGCTGATGAAGAAGTAGAAGATGAAGATGAACACCAGGGGCGGGATATTGCGCAGGATCTGGATGTAGGTCCCGCAGAACATGCGCAGTGTGCGCCCTCCGGCGTACCTGCCCACACCGATCAGAACGCCCAGTATGCTGGCCAGCACCGCTCCCCAGAGGCTGAGCCGCAGGGTCGCGTAGATCCCCGTCAGGAAAAAGGGCGTTTCGCCGGCGTCGCCGGCGGCAAAGACGGTCGAAAGCGCCTGGGGCCAGTCCCAGCGGTACGCCACGCCGACGGCCGAACGGTACCACATCCAGCCGGCCGCCGCGACCAATCCTACCAGTAGTATCCCGTCGAGCCGGGTGGGCCGGAACCGGCCTGTCCATTGGTTGACTGTCGACATCAAGCACCCGCCCTTCGCCGTTCGGCCATGGCCGCCGCGGTGGAAAGGGCCAGGGTCACGGCGAGGTAGATCGCGGCCACGGTCAGCCAGATCTCGAAGGTCAGGAAGGTGTCCGCGATGAGGTTCCGGCCCTGCGTGGTGAGGTCGAAGATGGCGATGACGCTGACGATCGAGGAGTTCTTCACGAGCGATACCGCCTCGTTGGTGAGCGGCGGCAGCATGTTCCGGAGCACCTGCGGCAGAATGACGTACCGGTAGTTGTCGAGGCGCTTCAGGCCCAGGCTCTCCCCCGCCTCGACCTGCCCCCGGGGGATGGCCCGCAGGCCGGCCCGGAAGATCTCCGACGTATAGGCGCCCTGGAACGCGGCGAGACACGCGATCGCCGTCGTGGTCTGTCCCCAGCCGAGGATCGGGCCGAGAACGAAGTACATCACGTAGAGCTGGATCAACAGGGGGGTGTTGCGGATCAGTTCCAGGTACCCGCGGGCGAGTCCGCGCCCGACCATGGAAGAAGACAGTCGCAGCAGCGCGGTCACGAGCCCGATGACAAGGGTCAGGAATAGGCTGAGGACGGATATTTCGAGGGTGACGAACAGGCCCTGCACCAGCGGGCCGGCGGCCCAGGCGCCGTTTTCGGACGTGAACAGGAAGTCGTCGACCCGGTACCACTGCCACCGGTAGTTGATGTTCTCGGCGCCGCGCATGACCGCGAAGACGAGGATGCCGGCGATGGCCGCCGGCTGGATCCAGTTCGACAGGACGCGCCTGACCCACGGCCTGCGGAATAGCCCGATCACGCCGTAGCCTCGTAGTGGAGGATCTGGTTGAGGAAGGCCCGGGTCCGTTCTTCCCTGGGCGCGTCGAAGAAGGCGTCCGGCGCGGCGCTTTCGACGATCTCGCCATGGTCCATGAAAACGACCCGGTCAGACACCTTGCGGGCGAAACCCATCTCGTGGGTCACGCAGACCATGGTGATGCCGCTGTCCGTGAGTTCGAAGATCACGTCGAGGACCTCCCGGATCATCTCCGGATCGAGCGACGACGTGGGTTCATCGAAGAGCAGTATATCCGGCTGCATGCACAGCGCCCGGGCAATCGCCACGCGTTGCTGCTGCCCGCCGGAGAGTTGGTCGGGGTACTTTTCGGCCTGGTCCCCGATGTGTACGCGCTCGAGATAGGTCAGGGCGGTTTCTTCCGCCTTCTCCTTATCCATCCGGAGATTGCGCATGGGGGCGAGGGCCAGGTTGCGCAGGACGGTCATGTGCGGGAACAGGTTGAAGCTCTGGAACACCATGCCGATCTTCCCGCGCAGTTCGCGGGGAAGCCGCTCGCCCGGTCCCAGCGGGACGCCGTGGACCCGGACCACGCCCCGGTCATGGGTTTCCAGCCGGTTGATGCAGCGGATCAGCGTGGACTTGCCCGATCCGGAAGGACCGCAGATGACGACGCACTCGCCTTCGCCGATGCTCAGGTCCACGTCACGAAGCACCTGGAACGTCCCGAACCACTTGCTTACGTCTTCAAACGCGATAATGGATGGGGTATCGCCAGACACGGATCAGGTGCCCTCGATCATCGCTTTCATCCTGGCCGCTACCCAGTCGACCGCCACGTCGATCATGCCCTGTCCCTTCACGGCGTCGGCAAGCTTGGCCTCGTGGTGGAATTCCCGGTCCTGTGTCGCCCGGTCGGTCTGGGAAATAGTCAGCCTGGCCGCATCGTAGTCGACGCCTTCCCAGTGGACGTGCCCGGGGAAGGCCGCGTAGGCGAAGGAGGTCTCGAACTCGCTGGCGTGGCCGGGACAGTTGTTGGAGTCCATGTACTTCCGGACGATTTCCGGTGTGTAGGCTTCCCAGTAGCTGCAGAAGGCGAAATCGACGCCCAGACGGGACTGGATGTCCTCCAGCGCGGCGTTGACGGGACCGGCGTTCCCGGCGTGGCCGTTGACGGCCAGGATATGGTTGATCCCGCCCCGCTTCATGCTGTCGGCCACGTCGTAGAGGAGTTCCGTGAAGATCTCGGGCCGGGTCGTCAGCGTACCCTTGTGGCCCATCCAGTGCTCCGACACGCCGATGGCCAGCGGCGTGGTGACCACGACTTCGGGATAGAGCGCCTGCGCGGCGCGTTCGGACACGTGGACGGCGCTGGCGGTGTCGTGGGACATCTCCAGGTGCTCGTTGTGCTGTTCCGTACTGCCCGTGGGAATGATCGCTCCCTTGAGGTTGCCGTCGTAGATCCCCTCGCGGAACTGCCTGCGGGTCATTTTCCATAGCTGTACGGGACGATCTTGGGGTAGGGCGTCGGACATGGAAGACTCCTGACTGGTTGGCTTAAAGCCGCGGCGGGTCTCGCTGTGAAAGCCGCGGCGGGTCTCACTGTGAAAGCCGCGGCGGTTCTTACTGGGCTTACTGGTTGATCGGCGCGGACACGGTATTTCTCGTTTAGGCGTAATCCTCCCGGGGCGGGCTGAAGATGTCCAGGGCGACGGACCGGGTCATGACCTCGGTCACGCCGTGCTGGACCCCGCCGGGAATCACGTATTTGTCGCCCGTCCGGATGGTCCGGCTTTCCCCGCCGATGACCATGACGAATTCCCCTTCCAGCACCACGCCCATCTGTTCGTGGGGATGGTCGTGCATGGGCACCTGCGATCCCGGCGTGAGCGTCACGAAGGACATCTGGGCCCGGTCGCCTCCGGCCACGGCGATGCTGACGCCCGGGGCGATGGACTTTTTGGACATGTTTTCCTCTTCGACGAAATACATATGCTCCTCCGTCTATGGGCAGGATGCCCGGTGAAATCGGTCGTATGCGAACCGGTCGGATCGGGCCGTCAATCGGTAGTGCGCAAGCGGTCGGATCGGGCCATCCAGGCTAGGCCGTTCCGGTGCCTGCGTATACGGCGCTCGCCGCCGACACGCCGCTCTCGGCGACTTCGCTTCCTTCCGCGCGCAGGGCCTGTTCGAGGGCACCCAGGCAAAGGATGACGTGGTCGCGCTGCGAGGACTGGCCCATGAGCCCCACGCGCCAGGCCTTTCCCTTCAACGCGCCGAGGCCGCCGCCGAGTTCGAGGCCGTAATCCTTCAGCAATCGGCTCCGTACGGCGGCCTCGTCGATCCCTTCCGGAGCCAGAACGGGGTTGATGGTCGGGGCGCGGTGCGGCGGGTCGACGAAGAACGCAAGCCCCATGGCGTCGATCCCCGCCCTGAACGCTTCGTAGTTCGCGGCATGCCGGCGGTGGCCGTTCTCCAGCCCCTCCTCGTGGATGAGCACGAGGGCTTCCCGAAGGGCGTAGAACAGGCTCACCGGCGCGGTATGGTGATAGGTCCGGTCGCCGTCCCAGTAGGCGTTTATCAGGGAGAGGTCCATGTACCAGCTGTCGACCGGAGTCTTGCGTGCGGCAATGGCCTCGAGCGCGCGACCGTTGAGCGTAAGGGGCGCCAGGCCCGGCGGGGCACTCAGGCATTTCTGGCTTCCGGTGTAGCAGACGTCGATGCCCCATGCGTCGACCTTGACCGGCGTCCCGCCCAGGGAGGCCACGGTGTCGACCAGGACGAGGGCGCCGTGCTCGTGGATGACGGGGATGATCTCCTCGAGGGGCTGCAGCACGCCCGTGGACGTCTCTGCGTGTACAAGCCCCACGACCTTGGGACGACATCCATCCAGCGCGTGTCGGACCTGTTCCGGCGTGAACGGCCGTCCCGGTTCGCCTTCGAGACGGATCAACCTGCCGCCGTGGCGCTCAACCATCTGGGCCATGCGGTCTCCGAAGACGCCGCCCACGCAGATGAGTACCTCGTCACCCGGCTCCACGAGATTGCAGATGCAGGTCTCCATGCCGGCGGAACCCGTGGCCGAGATGGCCAGCGTCATGGCGTTTTCGGTCTGGAACACGTATCGCAGCAGCGCCTTGGTATCGTCCATGACCCCGATGAAATACGGGTCCAGGTGCCCGGTCAGCGGAGCTCCCATGGCCTGGTAGACCCTGGGATGCATGTCGCTCGGTCCGGGCCCCATGAGGACGCGCCGGCCGGGGTCCAGGGGGGCGAATGAGTCATGATGCAGGGGCATGCGTTGGTGTTCCCTTCGGGATGGAGGTGCGCCTTTCGGAGCGCAGGCTGACCGGGTTGTTAATCCGTCAACGCGTCTTTATCGGGGTGCTGGCAGTCCAGGCGTCGACAAAACCCCTGGTTCTCAACCAGTCGCGCAGGATATCGGCATCGGCCTTATCCTTGAAATCGCCCACGCGTACCTTGAAACTGTTGGATTCCTCTTCCACGTAGACGCCATACGACCATTCCGACAGCGTTTGCTCCACCTGCTGTAGCGCGGCTTCGGCCGCTTCGCGGCTCGTTAAGGAATATAGCTGGACTCTGTATCCCAGGATGGGTTCTGCTACCGTGGCGGGGACGGGGGTTTCGGATGCCGCTTCGGCCGAATCGCCGATCAACGCCACATCGGATCGTGACGTGTCGTATTCGCGCTCCTGCGCTTCGGGGGCCTGCGCTTCGGGGGCCTGCGCTTCCGGCAGAGATGCTGGAGGCGCCGTGTCGGGTGCCCGTTTCCCAAGCAGCCACGTGCAGCCCGCCAGATTCATGCCGACCAGGAGACACACTACCATCAACGCAACCTGGTACGGCGATTTCAACGGAAAGTCATACCGCATGATCAGCACCCGTATTGGCGATGGCGCCTGGTGGGAAGGCTTGGGACAGGGCAACGGTAGCAAAAGAGGATTCCGAAAAATCACGGAATCCTCTTGAAAACAACGAGTTTTAAGATCGGCCGACCACCAGCCGGGAACCATCCCCGGAACCTACTTGCCTTCTCCCGAGGTGATCAGATCCATCTTCGTCTTCTGGTGTTCTTCTCCCTTGGTAAACAACTCCATCTTCCTGGCTTCGTCCGTTTCGATACTGGCCAGTCCGACGTATGCATCGCCGAGAATATCGTGGGCTTCGATACTTTTCGGCTCCAGCACCAGCAGCTTGTTCATGCTTTCGACGGCGCCGTTAAACGCTGCCGAGGCGGCTTCCACGTTACCGGCATCCCGGTCGGACAGCCCCTTGTTGTAGTAGTTGGTCCCCAGGTACCGCAGCAGATCCTGATCTTCCGGTAGGGCGACGGTTCCCTTTTCCAGCACTTCGATCGCCTTGGCCAGGTCATTCCTGGTGGACTGGATGGAACCGAGGTCCCGATAAAGAGACTTTTCTTCCGGAAACGCTTTCATCGCCTGCTCGTACGTGGTGATCACGCCGGCCGTGTCGGCGACATTGAAATAGGCATCGCGCTTGATCAGGTAGGTGTTGAGATCGACCTCTTCCGACAGTTCGATGACCCTGTCGCTGGCCATGATCGCCTTGTCCCAGGCCTGGGAGTTGTAGTACACGTTGATCAGGCCGTCCCAGGCTTCGAATCTGTCCGGATCCGCTTCGGTGAGCTGCTCGAGGGCCATCCTGGCATTTTCATAGTCTTCCGCTTGCAGGGCGGCGTAGCCCCAATACAGGTAGCCCTGCTGTTTGGCGATTTCCAGGTTGTCTGCCTCCTCGGCCTCGTTCTTCTTTCCGATGGAGCGCAATATGCCCTGGAGCATCGAGGTCGCGTTGACAGAGCGGCCGTAGAATTGGGCGGCGTCCGCGTACTTCCCTTGTTCATAGTTCTGCTGGCCCGTCTGGTAGTTTATGCGGATCATGGAGCCCAGGGTGTTTCTGAACTGTTCCTTGTCCTTCCTGTCCAGATCATCGAAGGTAACCGCTCCCCAGTTCTGGAACATCTGGTCGAAGTTGCCCGAGCGGTAATGAATCAGCCCGAGAAGATAGTGGGCTTCGTTGTTGCCCGGGTCTTTTTCCAGTGCGGTCTCGAGCAGGGCCAGTGCCTTTTCGGTCTGCGGCGGGATTTCGCGAATGTAGATCTTTGCGGAACGAAGCTCGATTTTCTGCGCGTCGGCGGCGACCGGTATCAACAGGGCGAAGCCGAGGGCAAACAATACGCAGACGGAAACCTTTCTGAAAAACATTACGGACTCCTTTCGACAGGTACGTCTATGACACTTCTCCGCGGCCTGCCATGGGTTTGCATCTTCTAGATCGCGTCCGGTGGATCCGATGTAGACAGTCTTCTAAAATAAAGTGATTCGCACCGGTTCGTCAAGGTGATTCGGGTGCGTCGCGCCGGTAACTGACCCGTCCGTCGACGATGGTCATGGATACGCATCCCTCCAGCGTGCGACCGGTAAATGGCGAGTTGTTGGATCTTGACCTGAAGGACGCCGTATCCACGGTCCAGGTTCCATCCGGATCGAAGAGCAGGAGGTCGGCGGAACCACCGGACGCCAGGCTGCCTCCTTCGATCCCTAGTATCCCCGCGGGAGACGTGGACAGGGCCTTTACCGCGTCGCCCAGGGTCAGCACGCCGGGCCTGACCAGCTCCGTAAACACGACGGCCAGCATGGTCTCGAGACCCGTGGCACCAGGCAGCGCTTGCTGGAACTCCGTGTTCTTCTCGTCCACCGACCGCGGCGTATGATCCGAAGCGACGGCGTCGATCGTTCCGTCCGCCAGGCCCGCGCGAAGCGCTTCCACGTCCGCTTTGCTCCGCAGGGGCGGATTGACCTTCAGGTGCGTTTCGTAGGTTGAAAGGGATTCGTCGGTCAACACCAGGTGGTGGGGGCTGGCATCGGCGGTCACCCGCACGCCCCGCTGCTTCGCCGACCGGATGAGATCCACCGTCACGGCCGTGCTGGCGTGGGTGACGTGGATCCGTCCGCCCGTCCACTCGGCCAGCATGAGGTCCCGGGCCACGACGGTTTCCTCCGCGATGGAGGGTATGCCCTTCAGGCCCAGGCGGGAGGCGTGGCTTCCCTCGTGCATGTGCCCGCCGGCCGAAAGCGCCGGGTCTTCGCAGTGCACGAGAATGGGCAGGTCGAACATCCGGCCGTATTCGAGGGCTCGTCGCAGGATGGCCGGGTTCCGGATGGTCCGGCTGGCATCGGACAGCGCCACGGCGCCGGCCTCGGCCAGTTCGCCGGCCTCGGTCAGGCGTTCACCCCGGCGTCCCGCGGTGACTGCGGCGATGGGATGGATCCTGGCCGCCGCGCCGGCCGCCCTTTCCCGTACGAATTTCACCGTGGGCGCGTCGTCGATGACCGGGTCGGTGTCCGGCATGCACGCCACGGCGGTGACCCCGCCCGCGGCGGCGGCGAGCGCGCCGCTCTCCAGGGTCTCCCTGTACTCGTAACCCGGTTCGCAGAGATGGGCGTGCAGATCGACCAGGCCCGGCAGGACAAGCATGCCGACCGCATCGATGACCGCGGCGCCTCTGGCCTCGTCATCTGCCGGCCGGTCGACGATCCGGCCGTCGCGCATCCAGAGATCGCCCGGCTCGTCGCGACCGGAAGCGGGGTCGACGATGCGTCCGTTGCAGACCACCACGAGCCCGGTGGCTCCGGCTGCGCCGCCGATGGTATCCGGTCCGTCAGGCCGCATCGCGCTCACCTCCGCCGTTGAGGAGATAGAGGACCGCCATGCGTACCGCGACGCCGTTGGTCACCTGGTCCAGGATGACCGATCTCCCGCTGTCCGCCACGCGGCTGTCGAGTTCCACGCCGCGGTTGATTGGGCCGGGATGCATGACGATGGCTTCGGGCTTGGCGAGTTCCAGCCGTTCGGGATCGATGCCGAACAGCCGCGTGTATTCGCGCTGGGACGGGAAGAAGGCTTCCTGTTGCCGTTCGAGCTGTATCCGCAGGGCGTAGACTACGTCGGCGTCGCGGAGGGCGTCCCCGATCCGGTAGCAGACCTCCACGCCCATCTCCTCGATGTCGACGGGAATCAGTGTGGGCGGCCCGCATACGACCACTTCGGCGCCCATTTTCCGGAGTCCCCAGATATTGGAGCGCGCCACCCGGCTGTGGGCGATGTCGCCGATGAGGGCTACCTTCAGACCTTCCAGCCGGCCCAGGGCGTCCTGCATGGTCAGGAGGTCCAGGAGCCCCTGCGTGGGATGTTCGTGGGCGCCGTCGCCCGCGTTGATGACCACCGCGCTCGACAGGCACTGCGACAGGAAGAGGGGCGCGCCGGCGGCGCCATGGCGCACCACAACGCAGTCCACCTGCATGGCTTCGATGTTCCGCGCCGTGTCGCTCAGGGATTCTCCCTTGGACACGCTGCTGCCGGTGGACGCGAAGTTCAGGGTGTCGGCGGAGAGCTGCTTCTCGGCGAGTTCGAAGGACAGCCGCGTGCGGGTGCTCGATTCGAAGAAGAGGTTTACGACGTTCTTCCCGCGGAGAGCGGGGACCTTGCGGATGGGCCGCCGGATCACTTCCTTGAAGGAGTCCGCCGTATCCAGGATCAGCCCGATCTCCTCTCGGGAATAGTCCTCGAGGCCGATCAGGTGGCGGTGGCGCAGTGCGCGAAGCCTTTTCTTCGCCATCAGGCCACCTCCTCCACCGCGACGTTGTCGTCCCGGTCCAGCTCATGGACGTGGACGACGACGGTCCGGCCGGGGCCCACTTCGATAGTCTCCCCGATGTAATCCGCCTGGATGGGCAATTCCCGTCCTTCCCGCTCGATCAGGACGGCGAGTTCGATCCGCCTTGCCCGGCCGAAATCCTTAAGCTCGTCCAGCGCCGCGCGGATCGTACGGCCCGTGTACAGGACGTCGTCCACCAGGATGACGGTGCGCCCCTCGATGTCGAAGGGGATGTCGGTCGTGCGGACGACGGGGTAGTCCGCGCGGACCTGGAGGTCGTCGCGGTACAGATTGATGTCCAGCACGCCCACGGGTACGGCCGTGTCTTCCGCCTCCCGTATGGCCTCGGCCAGCCGCCGCGCCAGCCAGTCGCCTCGCCGCTGGATACCCACGATGGCGATGCCGGAAGCGCCCTGGTTGCGTTCCAGGATCTGGCGGGCGATGCGGGACAGCGCCCGGGCGATGCCTTCCCTGTCGAGGATCTGCTCGCTCATCCGGCCGCCCCCTCGCGCGGTGCGCCAGGCGCGCCAATCGGCGTCCCCTCGCCCGCCTCGTTCTCTGAAGGCGCGCCCACCGCCGACCAGCCCGCCTTCAGCGTCTCCAGGCTCTTCCGGGCGATGTGCTCCGCGCCGAACGAATAGTCGAACACCTCCACCGAACCGTAACCGTCGTAGCCGGTTTCCCGGAGCGCCCGCAGTATGGGGACGAAATCGGTATCTCCGAACCCCGGCCCGTTGCCGGTGGCGTCGTTGAAGTGGATGTAGGCCGTGATATCCCGGTGTTCGTGGATGGCCGCCGCGACGTCCAGCCCTTGGCACAGGGTCGCCCGGACGTCGATGATCAGGCGGAAATTGGGATGGTCGATCTCACGGACCATCCGCGCGGCTTCGGCCGGGGTGTTGATGAAATTTGTCTGGGCGGCGTCCAGGGGCTCGAGGCAGATGGTGACCCCATACTCTTCCGCCGTGGGCAGGCATTCCTGGTACGCCTGGCGGGTCCGGTCCCAGGTCGCCTCGTAGGTCTGGTCCGGCAGCACGTTGCGCTGCTTCGGCGAACCGGCCACCATGACCCGGCCGCCGATGTCGCCGCAGAACCGGATCAGGTCGCAGAGGTACAGGCGAGTGCAGTACCGGATGCCGTCATCGGGGTGGTTGAGGTAGAGACCTTCCGGGCTGAGCAGGAGCCAGTGCAGCCCGGTTATCTCGAGGCCGAATTCCGCCGCGTCGTCGCGTATCGCCTTTCGGGCGTCCGGACCGGCCTCGTTCACCGACCGTGCCACGGTGAAGGGCGCGATCTCCACGCCGTCATATCCGATTTCCGCGGCGGTCTGGAAGATCCGCCGGAGGGGGACGTCCTGGAACATCTCGTTGCAGAAGGCGAACTTCATACGGGTTGTCCCGCCTCTTCCATCCTTTCCGTCATTTCCCGGCCGGTCGCGGCGTATTGGTTCTTGAGATCCTGCGGGAGGGTGCGCCAGACCAGGAAGCGCTTGCGCAGCACGCTCAGGAAGCGCCGGTTGATGCGCTGCCAGGACGCCACGTCGCCGCTCTCGCGGTGGATGTCCACCCATACGGCGTAGAGATCTCTTTCATTCTCCGCCGGCGCGGCGCTGAGCGAGACCTTCTGGCTGATGCCCAGATCGTAGGGGGCGAGCCAGGTCATCATCGAGATATGGTACATGGGCTGGTCCGTCGCGCCTTCCACGGCCGTCAACTGGACGTTCTCCGTGACGAAGGCGCCCAGGGAACCCTCCTCGTAGGACTCGAAGACCCGCGTGAGATAGGCGTACATGCCCAGCACCTCGACGCTGCCGATGGTGAAGGGGAAGTCGAAGCTCCAGTCGTCCCCGTCGGGCTCGGGGAACTTCCACTCCCGGCCCACGTCGGGCACGGCCATGTCCGCCGCCTTCTTGGCCGGGTAGGCCGTCGACAGGAACACCGTGGCCATGACCACGACCACCGACCAGACGGCCGACAGGGAGGAATAGTTCAGCGACAGGCCGGCGAGGATGTCGTAATTCGACAGCACGAGGGTGATGGTCTGTCCCCCCAGGTAGCCCATCACGGCGCCCACCGTGGCGAAGACCGAGGACTCGGCCAGGAACAGCGCCGCGATATGGCTCGGCGCCAGGCCGACCGAACTGTAGACGCCGATTTCACGGAAGCGCTCGTGGACCGCGCCCATCATGGTGTTCAGGACGATCATGGCGGCGACGAGGATAGGAATGAGGAAGTTGCCGAGGCCCCCGATGGAGGTGGAACCGATGGAACTGTAGACGTTGACCGTGCCGTCCTTCCCCACGAACATGGTCATGGCGACCCGGGAAAGGAAGTCCTCGATATCCCGGTCGAAGTCGGGGTTCGGCTGTCCGCTCTCGTCCAGGAAGTCCGTGATGGCGATCGAATACATCTTCCCGTCGAGGTCCATGACCGTCTCGTACGGCAGGATCATGACGTTGTTGGATTCGAGATGGATGAAGGCCTCCGGGGGCGACTCGGCCTGCAGCCGCGGGTCCTCGCCGATACGCTGCGCGATCTTGCCCTTTTCCTGGACCAGGTCGACGGGCGTGAGCTTCTCGTCGTCCAGGTCCTTGAGCTGGTTGAACCGCCGGGAATCGATCACGCCGACGACCTGCAGCCGCATGCCGAACATGTCGATGTAGGAGGAGCCGGCGTCTTCGGGTTTGATGCCCACCACCGCGGCCACGTCGTCGGGCAGGATGGCCGCGTCCCGTTCCCCGGGCTCGAACCACCGCCCGCCGAGGAGGTAATCGTCGAGGCGGGTCGCCCTGGGCTCGTCCGGGGTCAGGCCCAGTATGCTGTTGACGTAGCTTTCATGGGACGACCGGGGCGACGAGAAGGAGAAGAACCCCTTTTCGCCCTTGACCTGGGACATGTACCACGCCCGTGGAATGAGCGTGGCCTTGTCCTCGAAGGTGCTCTTGAGATAGTCGTAGACGGAGGGCTGCAGTCCCTTCCAGTTGCGGTCCCGGACCAGCGTCCCCTCGTAGGTCGGTTCGTTGTACCGTTCCAGCTTGTAGTACCTTAAGGACGTGGTGATGGACGTGAAGGACAGCACGGTGAAGGTCAGAAGCGTGATGGTGGCGGCCGTGAGGGCCGTGCGGATTTTGCGCTTGCGGAGGTTGGAGACCCCCAGCGACAGGGCGACGGCCGTGGCGCTCAACCGGCCGATGTCGGCCTCGTGCATGCCCGTCTGCGCCCGTTTGATCTTCTGGACTTCCTGGTTGAACTTGGACATGACGATGATGAGCACGGTCGTCCCCAGCGCGAAGATGACGAAGGCCAGGAAGATCACGTAGGGCGACGTGCTGAGCTTGAAGGCGGGATGCACCTGCTGCAGCACGAGGAAGACCGCGATGAAGAAGGCGGCGAAACCGAAGATCCGCTTGTTGATCGTCGGAAACCCGAAGACCAGGCGCTCCATGAAGAAGGAGAAGGGGATGAGCAGGATGAAATAGAAGATCACGCCCTTGACCGTGTCGTCCGCCGTGGACTTGACTTCCGGATAGCCCCGGGCTTCGAGCCCCCAGGCCTCTCTCGACATGGAAATGAAGGCGTCGTATTCCCGGTTCGCCAGGTGCTCCTCCGCTTCGAGCAGCTTGACGCGCGCCTGTTCGTGCAACTGCTCGATGCGCTGGTTCTCCACGCCGAAGCGCGCGAGTTGCTTGAGCCTTACGTCATCCACGACCCACATATCCCGCGTGCCCTGGTAGGACGGATTGACGATGAGGCCCATATCGACCGGGTAGCCCTGGCCCTGGGCCTGTTCCAGGAGATCCAGGGTCACCTCGTTCGGTTCGACGGGGTCCTTCAGGAAGGTATCCGGCGCGTTGGTCAGCAGGTACTTGACGCCGAAGAGGCTGGTGCTCATGAGCAGCTTGACGTGCTGGCCCGGCTTGGCGAAGACGACGGCCGCGGGTATGGTACGGCCTTCCGAGCCGCTTTGCTTTTCGATGTAGCTGTGGCCGTACCACTGGGGTTCGGCGTCGTTCTGCGCCAGGACGGTCAACTGGTCCAGCGCCGTGAGGTACCGCGAGTCGATGATCTCGTACACGTCCAGGGCCCGGGCCCGGAACACGATCTGCAGGGTGGTGTTTTCATTCGCGCCGATCGCAGCGTCCAGCGGGAAGGTCTTGTCGCCCTCCTGGCCCAGGTCGGGCGCGTAGACGATCTCGCCGTCCTCGTCCAGCGCGTACGACCGCAGCTTGACCGGCCCCTTCTGCTGTTTCAGCGGACGGAATTCGAAGCGTCCCAGGGAATCGGCCTTGGCAATGAGGGTGCCGCGCACGCCCGTATTGGTCAGCCCCTTGAAATAGGTGACCAGCGCGCCGGGGATGGGCTTCTTGGGCACGAAGAAGTTGACGTCCCGGTCGAACTCGTAGACTGTGCCCGACATGTCGCGGGCCGTGTCCTGGATCTTGAGCTTGGTCTCTTCGAAGAGTTCGCCGTCGGTGGTGGCCCGGGCGAGCATGACCGCGAGCGACCGCGCCTGCTCGGTGACATTGGCGATGTTGACCGACTCGAAGCGGTCGTGGGGCGTGTCCACCAGGCCCCGCGTACCGTTCGGCGTGACGAAGGACATGCCCTTCTTGCCCATGTAGGTGACGGCCTCGCTGTCCAGGCCGATCTTGACGGGCATGAAGTCCTTCCAGGTCCGTTGCGGCGGCACGATGGCATTGACGTACCGGGCCGAATCGGCGCCGGCGCCGAAGGCTTCCTGGATATAGCTCGCGAATTTCCGCGAATAAGGCGCGAAGATGTTCTTGATGTAGTGGTTGGTCGCCCAGGCGCCGTTGTCGAAGGTCCCGAAGGCAAAGCTGCCGACGCGGGAGTCGTGACTGGAAAGGTCGATGCCGAAGAACATGTCGAAATCGATCTTGTCCGCCTCGGGGATCCTGGACATGAAGTAACTGCGTGCCCGGCCGTGCCGGTATAGCCAGTTGTGCGCGCCTTCCAGGCCTATGAAGTGGGCGGAAGTGGCCAGGATGACCACGGAGTACTTCGGGTTGTAGCGCTTGACTGCCCGGGCGACCTCGAGCAGCGCGGCGACGCCCGTGGCGCTTTCGGCGCCGGGCGCGACGCCCGGGACCACCGACATGGCGTCGTAGAAGGACGAGATGACGATCGTGTAGTCCTTCCACTTCGTGCGGGTCTCGTCCCTGGCGTTCGGCATTTCCTCGTCGAGGCCGGGAATCCACCCGAAGATGTTCTTCCCTTCCACCACCTCCCAGTCCATCCGGGCCTGGACGTTCACCTGGTTCGTACCCGGTTCGGCCAGGGCCAGCAGGCCGGGCACGTGTTCCTCATCGACCCAGTAACGGGGCACGTTGAGCGGCAGCCCCATGAATTTGAGTTCCGCCTCGCTCCGGGTCACCCGCCCGTTGTCGAAGAAGATGACCGCGTTGGCGCCGAGCATCCGGGCATTGATGAAACGGTCCTGGGAATCGAAGTCCATGAGCACGACGCTGCCCTGCATCTCGTACCCGTTGAAGTCGGCGAATTCCCCCTTGCCGCCATAGACGATCGGACCGGAAAGGCCCTCGCCGGGCGTGGTGGGCGTACGCACGTGATTGGGCCATAGGGCATGGAGGGGGATCTCCTCGCCCGTCTCCAGCACCGTCAGTTTCGAACCCTTGTCGATGGGCACCGTCACCGGGAACGTCTCGGTCCGGATGTCCTCCAGTCCGATCTCTTCGAACTGATCCCGCACGTACGCGTAGGCCGAATCGGCGCCGGCGTAGCCCACCACCCGGGAAGGAAAGGAGGAAAGGGTACGCACCGTGTTTTCGACCGACTCCGCGCTGACCGACTCCAGGGCCTCCTCGAGGTCGCGGTCGTGGCCCAGGAAAGGCTGGACTTCCTGGGGTTCCGGCAGGGAGATCAGCTTCATCAGGATGTTTTCGGTAATATCCTCGGGATGGAAGATGGTGACCGAGGACAGCATCAGCACCGCGATGGTGATGCCTATGCCCGTTTTGATCTTCGACCACATATGCGTTTATCCCTGATAAGCGACCGCGCAGGCCTGGTGCCGCGCAGTTCTGTCGCGCAGTCATGCCGCGCCGCAGTCCTGTCGCCGCTGCCGCAGTCCGAATGCGGAAGCGGTGGTTTCGTACGCTGGAAGCCGCGCAGAACCGCCGCCTCCGCGTCAGTCATTGCCGGGGAACATTGGTATGCCCGGGACTGCCGAGAGGCCCTTCCAGTCGCATTCATCCCGAGCGTAGTGAGTTGTCGCATACTTTAACAAAGCAATATAAAAAAGATGATACGACGGTTCAAGCAAAAACCTGACGGCCCGATCCCGAGTTCCCGAGTTTCGAGTTCCCGAGTTTGCCGGAAGCGCGCGCAACGTACACAACAAGCGCTTACGACACGTGGGCGCGCACGACACGCGAGGCGTGCACGGTATGCGCACGACCTTGGGGTTGAAGCGGGGTTACGCGCCGTTTAAAACTAGGGTTGTGCCACCTGACGGAGACCGGATATATTGATTGGCGTACAGTATCCAGATCTTTTTCCCCCTCTAAAACCTGTTTTCCTGTTTCGGCGCACCGAATCATGACATCCCTTACGCGAATCGGTATACCGCGGCCCGGCATACTGCGATCGGCCGGCATATCCCGCCGCGCCGTCGTCCTGGGGCTAGCCCTCGCGGTCCTGATCAACATCTGGGTGCCCTTCGGCTCCTTCATCCTGCAGTCCTCCCGCATGACGGTAGGGCACCTGCCGATCTCGGTCCTCATACCTTTCTTCTTCCTGCTCTTCATCGTCAACCCCGCCCTGCGCACGTGGCGGCCGACCTGGGTGCTGACCGGAAACGAACTGGCCCTGGTCTTCGTGATGATGTTCGTTTCCTCCCTCGTGCCGGGCAAGGTCCTGGTCGCCTATCTCATGGGGGTCATCGCGACGCCGTACTATTTCGCGCGCCCCGAGAATCAGTGGGCGGT
Organism: Gemmatimonadota bacterium; assembly: GCA_026705925.1. GTDB lineage: Bacteria > JAAXHH01 > JAAXHH01 > JAAXHH01 > JAAXHH01 > JAAXHH01. The sequence continues at coordinate 172,538 of JAPOZT010000011.1, read as the reverse complement.
CACCTTTTTCGAGTACCTGCCCGACTGGCTGCTGGTGAGCGGCCAGGGTAATACGCTGGTGTGGTTCTACGAAGGGATCCCGGAAGGGGCCGGCGACGTCATCTGGGGACCCTGGCTGCCGCCCCTCTTCTGGTGGCTGACCTTCTTCGTGATGCTCTTCTTCATGGGCGCCTGCATGTCCACCATCATGCGGAGGACGTGGGTGGCCCACGAAAGACTGTCCTTTCCGCTCGTCCGGATGGCCGTCGACCTGATCCGCCACGACGACCGGACGGAACGGACGTTCCCCGGTTTCGTGTACGACCGCATGTTCCAGGTGGGCTTCGGCGTCACGCTGGCCCTGATGATTTGGAACATCTCTGCGTTCTGGGGCGCTATTTCGCCCATACCCATCGGAGCGCTCTACCACACTAACCTTAACTTCCTGGAGGGCTTCACTGCCATTCGGGTCAGCGTCAACATATATGCCCTGTGCTTCGCCTTCCTGGCGCCGCTCGAGATTACCTTCAGCCTGTGGTTCTTCGCCCTGTTCGGCGTATTGGAAGGTGGCCTGCTCGACCGCGTCGGACTCCAGTATTCCGGCAGCCCGATAGGCGTAAACGCCGTGGTGAAGGCTCAGTTCTTCGGCGGGTTCATCGTATTCGTCATCTGGCACCTGTGGACGGCCCGCGAGCAGATCGCCGACGTTTTTAAGCGGGCCCTGCGCGGCGGTGAGCAAGGGCCTACAGAGCTAATGTCCTACCGCGTGGCCGTGCTCGGACTGGCGGGCAGCGTGGTGTACCTGGTGGCCTGGCTGGTAGGATCGGGCCTTTCGTGGCATGTGGTGCCCGTATATCTGTTCTTCCTCTTCGTCCTGTACCTGGGCACGGCGCGGATCATCGCCCAGACGGGCCTGGCCTTCCTGGACCTGCCGGTCAATGCCCACCATTTTACGATCCTGACCCTGGGATCGGGGAACATCGACCCCCAGAGCCTGACCACCCTCGGCCTGGGATCCGCCTACGCCCGGAACTGGCGGGGCATGGGCATCGGCACCATCGCCCAGTCCGACAAGGTGATGTCCGACCTGCGGCAGGACAAGCGGGGGATCCTCGCCCTCATGATCGCCACCTTCGTCATCAGCCTGCTGACGTCCGTCCTGTACACGGTCTACATCGGCAATACGACCGTCGGCGCGTACAACTTCGGCGAGCGTGACGCCTTCGGCGGCAAAATCAACGAGTCGTACTACGACGACATCGTACGGTGGATACGGAATGCTGACCAGCTGCAGCCGCCCGAGTTCCTCTTCATGGCCCTCGGCGGCGTCGCCATGCTCGTCATGACGGCCCTGTCCTACCGGTTTCCCGGCTGGCCCCTCGCACCGGTGGGGTTCACCGTGGCCTTCGCCGACGTGACCCGGCTCCTCATGTTCTCGCTGTTCCTGGCCTGGCTGATCAAGATGCTGTTGCTGCGGATCGGCGGGGTGACGTTCTACCGCCGGGCCCAGCCCTTTGCCTGGGGCGTGCTCGTGGGGTACACTACGGGGGTTTTTCTCGGGTTCGTCGTGGACTGGATCTGGTTCCCGGGGCAGGGACACTCTCTGCATGAATGGACGTAGCCTTGCGCTGTGGCCGACTGCGGTCAGTGTTTACATTTAGCGTATATACAATGGCTCGACGTCCCGCAAGAGCCGGTCGATCTCGGCGAGGTCGTGCCGGTCCAGCCTGCCCGGCGCCCGCGTGCAGGTCGACGCGATCAGGCCCCGCCGTTTCAGAATCTCCTTGCAGAAGATCACGCCTTGCAGGCTTTCGATATTGATGAGCGGTAATAGCCGGGTGTGAATCTCCCGCGCGCCTTCCACGTCGCCGGACCGGTAGCGCTCGTAGAGGCGGACCAGCACGTCGGTGAACTCGCAGGCCGGCATGGTGCCGCTCGCGCCGCGGTTCAGCTCGTCGATGAACCAGCGTCCGCCGAATCCGGTGAAGACACCGTGCAACTCGTCCCCACAGGTCTCCAGCAGCGCCGTTACCGAATGGCCCGGCGGCATCATCTCTTCCTTGATGTACTTCACTTGCGGAATGTCCAGCAGCAACTCACGGATGACGGCCGGTGGGAGGCTGGAACCCAGCGGCGGATCGAAGTTCTGGATGAAAACGGGTTTCCCCATGGCTTCCGCGACCCGGCGGTAGTAGTCGACCAGGCCGTCCAGCCCGGGCTTGAGCACGTAGGGCGGCAGGGCGATGGCGCCGTCGGCGCCGGCCTCGCGCGCGTGGCGGCTGAACATCACGGCGACCTCGGTACTCACCCCGGCCACGCCCGCGATCATGGGGATGCGCCCGTCCACCTGTTCCACGGCCACGTCCACGACCCGTTTTCGCTCGTCGTCCGAGAGCAGCCAGAACTCGCTCACCATGACGGGATAGACGATGCCGTGGGTGCCCGTATCCACGCAGAAATCGATCTGCCTGCGCAGTCCCTCCTCGTCCAGCGCGCCATCGTCGGTAAAGGGCGTCTGCGGAATGGTGAATATGCCGTGCCAGCCTTGTCGACCGTCGCTTTTCATGCCAACCTCCCTTGATCGGAAACAGGGTTTCAAGCGTGTTTGTGCGTCGCTGCAGGGGTATTCCGGGCAGCACTTCCGAAGCATCTCGGGCACCGCTCCGGGGGTATCCCGGACACGCTTGCGGAAGGGGTCCGGGACGCGCCCGCAAACCAATATAATGATTGACAGAAGGGGCGCCACGCCCCTATTTTGTGTCGTTGTTTTCGAATGAATAAAAGGCTCGCGACAGGCGCGCAGAATACCCCGGGGAAGCTTGATGACAACGGACGTGGAACCCGATGTAGCATCGCTGGAACTTCACGAATGGCTCGAATCGATTGAGTACGTCATTTCGCAGGGCGACCCGGAGCGGACCCGCCGCATCCTCGCGGCGCTGGAGTCCCGGGCCGCCGAGTCCGGCGTCCGCCTGCCCTTCTCCGCCAACACACCCTACGTCAACACCTTTCCCGTCGAACTGCAGGAACCCTATCCCGGTGACCGCGACCTGGAACGGCGCATCAAGAACATCGTGCGCTGGAACGCGCTCGCCATGGTGGTCCGGGCCAACCGGGCCGACGCCTCCATAGGCGGGCACATCTCCACCTACGCATCGTCCGCGACGCTCTACGAGGTGGGGTTCAACCATTTCTTCCGCAACCGGAACGGAAGCCACGAGGGCGACCTCCTCTTCGTCCAGGGCCACGCAGCGCCCGGCATCTACGCGCGGGCCTACCTGGAAGGCCGCGTCTCCGAAGAGCAGCTCAAAAACTTCCGCCACGAGGTGAATACGCCCGGCCTGTCGTCCTATCCCCACCCCTGGCTGATGCCGGACTTCTGGGAATTCCCCACGGTGTCCATGGGCCTCGGAGCCATCACCGGCATCTACCAGGCCCGTTTCATGAAATACCTGGAGAACCGGGGGATCAAGAAACCGAGCGATTCCAAGGTGTGGGTCATGATGGGCGACGGGGAGATGGACGAGCCCGAGTCCCTCGGCGCCATCACCGTGCCGGTCGTCGAAAACCTCGACAACCTCATCTTCGTGATCAACTGCAACCTGCAGCGGCTCGACGGCCCCGTCCGTGGCAACCACAAGATCATCCAGGAACTCGAGGCCATCTTCCGGGGTGCGGGATGGAACGTGATCAAGTGCATCTGGGGCAGCGACTGGGACCCTCTCCTGGAAAAGGACGGCGACGGTCTCCTCGTGAACCGCATGCACGAGACGGTGGACGGCCAGTACCAGAAGTACAGCATGGCGTCCGGCGAATACATCCGGAACAAGTTCTTCGGCGTCCATCCGGACCTGAAAAAGATGGTGGAACACCTCTCCGATTCACAGCTGCAGCACCTGCGGCGGGGCGGCCACGATCCACTCAAGGTCTACCACGCCTACAAGGCCGCCGTGGAGAACGAGGGTTCACCGACGGTCATCCTGATGAAGACGATCAAGGGATACGGAATGGGCGACAGCGGGCAGGGGGCCAACAGCACCCACCAGATCAAGAAGATGGAGGACAGCGACCTGCTGGCCTTCCGGGACCGGTTCCGGATCCCGATTTCTGATGAAGACGTGGCCGAAGTGCCCTTCTACAAGCCGCCCGAGGACAGCGAAGAGATCCAGTATCTGCACGAGCGGCGCAGGGCCCTCGGCGGCTACGTGCCCTCCCGGCGGACGACCTTCACGCCGCTGCACGCGCCGGAGCAGGACAAGTACCGCAAGTACTACGAGGGGACCGACCGGCAGGTGTCGACGACCATGGCCTTCGTCAACATCCTGTCGGACCTGATGCGCGACAAGGAAATCGGCAACCTGATCGTGCCCATCGTCCCCGACGAGGCCCGGACCTTCGGCATGGAGGCCCTGTTCCGGCAGTCCGGTATCTACTCCCCGGTGGGGCAGCTCTACGACCCGGTGGACAGCGAAACGCTCCTGTACTACCGCGAATCGAAAGACGGCCAGTTGCTGGAAGAGGGCATTTCGGAAGCGGGCGCCATGTCGTCCTTCATTGCCGCCGGTACGGCCTACGCCACCTACGACATCAACACCATCCCCTTCTTCATCTACTATTCCATGTTCGGCCTGCAGCGCGTCGGGGATCTGGTGTGGTCCGCGGGCGACATGAAATGCAAGGGCTTCCTGGTCGGCGCCACGTCGGGGCGGACCACGCTGGCGGGCGAAGGGCTCCAGCACCAGGACGGCAACAGCCACCTGCTGGCCTACCCGGTGCCGAACCTGCTGGCCTACGACCCCGCCTACGGCTACGAACTGGCGGTGATCATCGAAGAAGGCATCCGGCGCATGTACGAGGATCAGGAGGACGTGTTCTACTACCTGACCGTGCACAACGAGAACTACGCCATGCCGCCCATGCCCGGCGATCCCGAGGCGACCCGGGAGGGTATCCTCAAGGGGATGTACCTGTTCCGCAAGTCGGAGAAAGAAGACGGCGATCTGCGCGTCCAGCTCTTCGGGAGCGGCGCCATCCTGAACGAGGTGCTCAAGGCCGGCCGGATCCTGGAGGAACAATACGGCGTGGCTGCGGACGTCTGGAGCATCACGAGCTACAAGGCGCTGCACAACGAGGCGGTGGACGTGGAGCGGTGGAACATCATGCATCCGGAGGAAACGCCGCGCGTACCCTACGTGACCTCCTGCGTGGCCGACGTGCCGGGCCCCTACGTGGCGGCCTGCGACTACGTGAAAGCGCTGCCGGACACGGTGTCCGCCTGGTTTCCGGGCCACCTGATCACGCTCGGGGCCGATGGCTTCGGACGCAGCGACAGCCGCGCCGCCCTGCGGGATTTCTTCGAGGTGGACGCCCGCTATATCGCGCTGTCCGCGCTCTACGGCCTGATGCGCGACGGCAAACTGCCGGCTTCCAAGCTGAAGCAGGCGATGGCCGACTTGGAGATCGACGCCGACAAGCCGAATCCGCTCATGCTGTAGCAGGCTGAAGCCGGCGAAGTCCGACCCGGAAACCGGCGCCTACTAGCCGAATCCGCTCATGCTAATGGCAGGGAGAAGCAAGAAACATGGCGACGCCTTTTAATCTTCCGGCGCTGGGTGAGAACGTCGACGCGGGCACCGTGGTGGGTATCCTGGTGGCCGTCGGGGATCAAGTCGAAGAAAACCAGCCCGTCCTGGAGATCGAGACCGACAAGGCCAACCTCGAGGTGCCGTCGGGATTCAGCGGAGTGGTGACGGAAATCCTCGTGGAGAACGGCGCGACGGCCGAGGTAGGCGCTCCTGTCCTGATGTATGAAGAAGGGGCGGGGGAGGGTGCGGCAGCCGGCGGGGACGCGGCGCAGGAAGCCAGCAGGGACGCGGACGGAGAGGCAGCCAGAGAGGCAACCAGCGAGTCCGCCGCAGCAGAAGCGGAAGAAGGGGCGGAGGCCGAAGCGCCTGCCGCCGACGGACCTGCCGCTGATGGTTCGGAGTCCACTACCGAAGTGCCTGCCGCGGAAACCTCAGTTGCCGATACTCCTGAGAACGGAGTCAGCGCGCCACCTGCCGCGGACGCTGGTCCATCGGAACAAGAAGATGCACCCCCTCTACCGACGGCTCCGGTCGTTCCCGCGGCCACTTCCACTTCAGGCGCGCCGGTACCCGCGGCGCCTTCCGTACGCCGCTTCGCCCGGGAGATCGGACTCGACATCGGCCAGGTACCGGGAACCGGTCCCGACGGCCGCATATCCGTCGAAGACGTCAAATCCCATTCCAGGCTGTTGAGCGCCGGCCAAGGGGCTGCCGGTCCCAGGCCATCCGCTCCGGCTACGCTCCCGGACTTCGCGAAATGGGGTCCGGTGGAAACCGAGCCCATGAGCAACCTTCGCCGGGCCGCCGCGGAGCACCTGTCCGCCGCGTGGACGAACATCCCCCACGTCACCTACGCCGACAAGGCCGACGTCACCGACATGGAAGCCCTGCGCAAGCAGTTCGGTCCCGCGGCCGAAGCCGCCGGCGGCAAGCTGACCATGACGGCCATCGCACTGAAGATCGTGGCCGCGGCGCTCAAGCGATTTCCCCTCTTCAACGCCAGCGTCGACATGGCCGGGCAGGAGATCATCCACAAGAAGTACTACCACGTGGGCGTGGCCGTCGATACGGACCGCGGCCTGGTCGTGCCGGTCATCCGGGACGTGGACCGGAAGAACATGGTCGAGTTGTCTGTCGAACTTTCCGAAGTCGCCGCCCGGGCCCGGGACAGGAAGCTCTCGCCGGACGATATGCAGGGGAACACCTTTACGATCTCGAACCTGGGCGGGTTCGGCGGCACCTTCTTCGCGCCGATCATTAATGCGCCCGACGTAGCCATCCTGGGGCTGGCGCGCAGCCGCATGGAACAGGTCTACGTGGATGGCGCGTTCCAGCCGCGCCTCATGCTGCCGCTGATGATCTCCTACGACCACCGGCTCATAGACGGCGCGGACGGCGCCCGCTTCATGCAGTGGCTGGTCCAGGCCTTCGAGGAACCCTTCCTGCTCAGTCTGGAGGGATGACCGGGCGGCAGGGACCTTCGGACCCGACCGGTCGGACCTTTTCTGCCGGACTGAATCCGCACTTACCGGCCGGAACCTTCGAACAACATCCCCACAAAAAACGAGGCGGTCCTTGCCGAACCGCCCCGTCCAATCAATCTTCGTCGTGCTGTAGTTGTATCCTGATTCCCGGATGCCGGGAAATCAGTCCACGGTCTCCATCGTCGTTGCCACCGATTTCAAGAGCCTGTCTTTCATATTCCACACCGTGTAACCAGCGTCGATCAGCCCGGTAGGCGCGTCCTTCCACTCGGAATCCGCACCGTAGAGGAAGTAGGCGTCCCAGACCATGGGGTCCTTGTGTTCCAGTTCTCCCGACTTCTTGTACCAGAATCCCAGCGCGTTCGCGGGGTCCCACATCTGGCTGACCCGCTTGTCGCTGAACACTTGCTCCGCCGCGATCTTGGCCGTATTGACCGCATCGTTCCTGAGTATCCGCTGCCAGACCACGTAGACCCGGAGGTCATCGGAGGGAAACTTCTTCAGTATCTCTTGCTGCACCGCCCCGGCGCCGCTTATGCAGTGGCCTCAGGTAGGCGAGAACATCACGACGAGGCGGACCTTGCCCGTATCGCCGTTGAACGCCTTCTTGAAGTCCACGAGGCTGAGCGGTTCCGGGTTGAAGCTGGTGTTGGTGTTGAGTTGGGCGCCGGCCTGCGAAGCCCACGACATGGCTCCGGCCAGGATCAGCGCGGTGATCAAGCGAATTCGGGTTTTCATTTTCATCGATCCGTTTCAGGTGGTGGACTAAAGCCCCGGTTGTCCCGGGCCGGTCGGGTTATCTATGATATTGACCTTGCCTGCAGATTGACAAGTGAATTCGTAAACCTTTCGGACGGCGCGGTCAGATCAGGACGGCGCTGTCAGACGCTGAACCGCACGTTGATCACGTCGCCGTCCATGACGACGTACTGTTTGCCTTCCACGCGCAGCACGCCATTTTCCTTTGCGGCCTGCCAGCCTCCAAGCTCGAGGATGGTCTGGCACTCCACGGTCTCGGCCCGGATAAAACCCCGCTTCAGATCGGAGTGGATCTCCCCGGCGGCATCGGGCGCCGTTACGCCCTGCGTGACGGTCCATGCCTTCACTTCGTCTTCACCCACGGTAAAAAACGAGATCAGGTTGAGCAACCGGTACGAGGCGGAGATCATGCGGCTCAGGGCAGATTCCTCAATGCCCAATTCGTCCAGGAATGCCGCGGTGTCCGCCTCGTCGAGCTGGGCGATCTCCATTTCGACCTTCGCGCAAAGCGCCAGGGCGTCCAGCCCTTCGGCGCAGTCGCCCAGTTCCGACAGGACGCGTGTTTCCGAGCCCATGTCTTCCTCGGAGACATTCAGCACGAGGAGCACCGGTTTCTGCGAGAGAAACCGGTAGCCTCTTAACCTTTTCTCGTCTTCAGGAGCAAATTCGAGGTTACGAATGACCCCGCCGCCCTCGATCTCCTCCTTGCACTGTTCGAGCAGTTTCCATTCCCGCACCAGGTCGGGTTGCTTCGTGGACCGGGCCTCCTTGGAAAGGCGGGCCAGCCGGCGCTCGATGATCTCCAGATCGGCGATGGCGAGTTCCAGTTCCACCGACTCGAAATCCTCGCCCGGGGTAACGGGCGTACCGGCCAGGTCCGGGAAGCCGCGCAGGACGTGCACGAGTACGTCCATCATGCGCAGGTCGGCGAGCCCTCCCGCGCCCTGCTGTTCCTCCTGCCGTCCCGAACCGGACGTGATGCCGCCTATATCGAGGTATTCTACGGTGGCGAAGGTGGTCTTGCGCGGATTGAAGAGACTGGAAAGGCGGTTCACTCGGTGGTCCGGGACCCTGATCGTGCCCCGGTTGGCCGCGTTCTGTCCCGCGTATCCGCCGGTTACCGCATTGGCCCTGACCAGCGCGTTGAACAACGTGGTCTTACCGCAACCGGGCAGCCCGACGAGGCCGATCTGCAAGTTGGTTTCCTCCTATCAAACACAAAACGCGCGGATCATCGCCTTGTACGCGTCGATCGCCAGGCCAAACTGGTCCAGGTCCATCCATTCGTCCACGGTGTGGGCCTGGCGGATGTCCCCCGGACCGAGCAGGATCAGCTCCATCGTCCTGCCAAAGACCAGTCCGTCGGTGCCGTAGGGAACCGTGTGGGCCTTCTCCGTGCCGGTGATCCGCAGCGCCGTCCGGACCAGCTCCGAGTCCGCGGGCGTACTGAAGGGGTCCCCGATCTTCTGGATCGTCAGGTCCACGCCGTTTCGTTCGGCCGCTTTCCGAGTCCGGTCCAGGAGGGCTTCCTGGTCCTGTCCGGGCATCGGCCGGTAGTAGACCGTGCAAGTGCTTTTGGGCGCCGTCATGTTGAGGGCGACGCCGCCGTCGTTGACCCCGATGTTCCAGTCGGAAAAGGGCGGATCGAACTCGTCGTTCAGATGCCTGGGTTCCGATCTGAGCTCGTCGTGGATGGCCTTCATCTCCACGAGAAAGGGGATCATGGCGTGATGGGCGTTGACGCCTCTGCCGGTGCTGCTGTGGGCCGCCCGACCCTCCGTCTCGCCCCGCATGAAAACCGCGCCCTTGTGGGCCCGTACGACCTCCATGCGCGTCGGCTCGCAGATGATCCCGTAGCGCAGGCCGCTGCCGTTCAGGAATTCGGACCGTTCGCTGACTTCGGCCGCGCCCCAGCACCCGACTTCCTCGTCGGCCGTGAACACGAGATAGATCGGAGCGGAGAGTTCCGACGCCTCGAAAGCCGCCCCCGCCGCCAGCATGGTGGACAGGGCGCCCTTCATGTCGCAACTCCCGCGGCCGTATATCCGGTTGTCCCGGATCTCCGCCGTAAAAGGGTCCGTTTCCCAGCCGTCCACCGGAACGGTGTCCGAATGGCCCAGCAGCGCGAGGCCGCCCTGCCCCTCGCCCTTGCGGCCGACGAGATTGACCTTCTCCACGCCGTTGTCGTCCTGGTAGGTGATGCGTTCGACCTGAAAGCCGACGCGGTCGAGCTGGTCCTGGAGGTAATCGGATACGGCGGCGTTGCTGTTGGTGCTGATCGAATTGAACGCGATCAGCTCCCTGGTGACCTGGAGAGGATCGAACATCACTTAAAGCCTGCTTTCTTTGATAGGAAGATGCCAATGGGAGGATGCCGGAGGTCGGACTCGAACCGACACGACCTTGCGGTCAAGGGATTTTGAGTCCCTCGCGTCTACCAATTCCACCACTCCGGCACAATCAAGATAGCCCGCCGGAGACATGCTCGTTCGGCGGGCTATCGGTCAATATAAAACGGGGACGACGGGACTCGAACCCGCAACTTCTGCCGTGACAGGGCAGTGCTCTAACCAGATTGAACTACGCCCCCGATTTGATGCATGGGCGATACTGGATTCGAACCAGTGACCTCATGCTTGTAAGGCATGCGCTCTGAACCAACTGAGCTAATCGCCCGCAGGTGTATCCACGCTACGGTCGACGCGACTCCCGGTCGCTGGCCGAACCGGTCCGCGGGAACTTCCCTCTCCAGATCAGGATCACGGGAATGCCCACGCAATATCCGGAAACCATTAGCAGCGGCGCCAGGGTGATCGATTCGTAGGCCAACGCGATGAAACCCGCCAGTATGACGCCGAGCACGATGGCGAGGAGACGAAGGTGACTTCCACGGAACGGCAGGACATAGGCCTGGGTCGCCGTGGCGCGCCGCCGTCCGGAAGACCGGTTTGAACCGGACGCTGACTGCGATCTTCTCCCCATTTCTCCTTAAGCCTCCACGATCGGCCAATATAGGTAAAATGCCGCTTCGCGTCAAGTCCAAATCAAGGCGGAAGGCCAGGGCGAAAGGCCACGCGGAAGGCCCTTATTCCTTGACCACCCAGAGCTTCACGCCGGCCTCTACCTGGGCGTGCAGCGCGATGGGAATAGTGTAAATCCCCAGCGCCTTGATGGGCTCGTCGAGATGGATCTTCCGCCGGTCGATATCGTAGCCCTTCTCCTTCAGCAGGTCGGCGACGTGCTGATGGGTGACGGAACCGAACATGCGGTCCTCTTCGCCGACCTGAACGACGGCGGTGAGGGAGACCTCTTCCAGGACGCCGGCGAGTTCCTCGGCCTGTTCCCGCGTCCTGGCTTCCAGGGCCAGCTGCCGTTTCAATTTGCCCTGAAGCATCTTCAGGTTTCCGGGCGTCGCCGGAACGGCCTTCTTCGTCAGCATCAGATAGTTCCTGCCGTACCCGTTGGAAACGTCCACGATTTCACCGACGCTTCCCACGTTCCGCACCGATTCGGTCAAAATGAGCTTCACGTCCGACTCCTCGGCTACTTGTAGGTTTCTTCGATAAAGGGGAGCAGGCCGATGGCCCGAGCCCGCTTGATGGCCTTTGCCAGGCGCCGCTGGCACAACGCGCTGGCGCCGGAAATCCGGCTCGGCACGATCTTGCCCCGTTCGGTGACGAAGCGCCGGAGCGCCTTCGGGTCCTTGTAATCGATGTTCTTGATGCGGCCCGGAATGCGTTTCTGCTTTCTTCCCCTGGTCATCCTGGATTGATTCATGCTTCCGCTCCCGTTTTCTTGTCGGCCTGTTCCGCCTTCTCGGCCTGCTCGGTTTTTTCGGCCTGTTCCGCCTTCTCGTACACGTGGGCCGGATGCCTCCTGACCCGCTTCGTCATGTGCCTGAGCACGCGATCGTTCAGCTTGAACGACCGGTCCAGTACGTCCACCGTTGCGGGCTCGCCATCGAAACGGATCAGCGTGAAATTGCCCTGGTGGGCGTCGTTGATCTCGTAGCTGAGCTTCCGGCTTCCCCAGCGTTCCGTGTCGACGACTTCTCCCTGGTTCGACGCGATGAGCCCCTCGATGGCGGAGATTTCTTCCTCGAGCGGCTCTTCTTCGAGTTTGGAATCGATAATCACCACTGTTTCGTAAGAACGCACGCGCATGCTCCTTAAGTTGTTTTCGGATTCGCCCGGGTCCGGACGGCCTTCAGTCCGTGAACGATGCCCTTCATCCCTGCCGGCTTTCATTCCGGCCGGCTTTCAGTCCGTGAACGACGGGCCGTTATACTTGTTTGCCGCCTCGCCGCAACCTTCGCTTATGAACACCTCGAGCTGGTCACAGGCCCGGTCGAGGACGATGGGCAGATCCGTTGCTTCCTCTTTGGTAAACGCCTCCAGCACGTAATCGACCAGCGTATCGGCATCCCGGGGTTGATCTACGCCAATGCGCTGGCGGGCGAATGCTTCCGTGCCCAGCGCATCGATAATGGATTCCAGGCCCCGGTGGCCGCCATGACTGCCCTTCGCCCTGAAGCGCAGCGTACCGAAGGGCAGATTGACGTCGTCGCAGACGACCACGATGCGATCGACGTCGAGTTCGTAGTGTCCCACCGCCTCCCGGACCGCGTAACCGCTGCGGTTCATGAAGGTCACCGGCTTGACCAGCGCCACGGGCAGTCCGCCGATCTTCGCGACGGTGCCGTGAAACCGCTCGCTGACCGGGGCGAGCTCATGGCCGAGGCGCCGAAGCCAGGTGTCGATCACGTCGAAACCGGCGTTGTGGCGCGTGTCCGCATACCGGACGCCGGGATTGCCAAGGCCGATGAAGGCATGCATGGACGGATCGTCAGGCCGCTCTGCGGGCCGCAAGGAACCGGAATCGGCATGCTGACACATATCCGGGCTGCCTTAGTCTTCCTGCTCGTCCTCGGTCCCGTCTTCTTCCTCGCCGTCTTCCCGGGCCTGGCCGATGATCTCCGGCTCTTCCTGCTCCAGGTCGACTTCCTCTTCCTCCGGCTCCTCCGCCATGGGCGTGAGTACCGATACCACGGCGACCTCTCCGTCGGTTACGATTTCGACGTTCTCGAAGGAAAGATCGCTGATGTGGATCGTATCGCCCATGCTCAGTTCGCTGATATCCACTTCCAGGTGCTCCGGGATCTCGGAAGCGACGCAACTGATTTCGACCACCCGCAGGGACTGGTCGAGCACGCCGCCGTCTCTCGTCACGCCGATGGGCTCACCGATCATCACGAGCGAAACCTCCGTGGTGATCCGGTCGCTCATCCTGATCTGCTGGAAATCGGCATGGAGCAACTGGTTTCTCAGGTAGTCCCGCTGGATATCCCGCAACAGGGCCTTCTTGTCCTCCATGCCCTCGATTTCCAGGTTGATGACGACGCTCTCGCCCCGGGTCTTTCTGAGGAAGCCCTCGAACTCGCGATAGTCGAGGGTCAGCGGCGTGGAGGATTCACCGCTGCCGTAGACCACGGCGGGCAGCGCGCCGTCCCGCCGAAGCGACTTGGCGACCTGCTTGCCGGTGTCCGTCCGCTGACGGGCCTTTAACGATACCTGGTTCATCTACTTCTCCTGTTTCAGGTCTGATCCGACGACTCGAAGAGCGAGCTGACGGATTTTTCTTCGTGTATGCGCTTGATCGCCTCGCCGAAGAGGGACGCCACGGACAACTGTTCCAGCTTGCCGCTGTTCATTTCATCGTTCAGGCGTATCGTGTCCGAGACGATCAGGCAGTCCAGTACGGAATCCTCCACCTTCTGCATGGCGTTTCCGGAGAGCAGGGCGTGGGTGCACGCCGCGTAGATCGTCTCCGCGCCGTTCTTCTTCAGGGCCTCGGCCGCGCCGGTCAGGCTCCCCCCGGTGTCGATCATGTCGTCGCGGATGATCACGTTCTTTCCTTCCACTTCGCCGATCACGTTGACGACTTCGGACACGTTGGGCCTCGGCCGCCGCTTGTCCACCAGGGCCAGCGGGCAGTTCAGCCGCCTGCCGTAGGACCGGGCCATGGCCATGCCCCCGGCGTCCGGCGACGCGATCACCAGGTCATCCGAAGTCCCCAGCTCCCTGAGCCGGCGCGTAAACACCGGCGCCGAATACAGGTGGTCCAGGGGAATGTCGAAGAACCCCTGGATCTGGGGCGCGTGCAGGTCCATGGTCAGCACGCGGTCCGCGCCAGCCGCGGCGATCAGGTTCGCCATCACCTTGGCCGAAATGGGTACCCGGGGTCCCGCCTTGCGATCCTGGCGGGCGTAGCCGTAATAGGGGATCACCGCGGTGGCCCTTCGCGCCGATGCCCGTTTGGCCGCGTCCAGCAGCAACAGCAGTTCGACGAGGTTCTCCGCCGGCGAATTGGTCGACTGGACCACGAACACGTCGGTCCCGCGGATGTCCTCGTTGATGTGTATCCGGATCTCGTCGTCGCTGAAACGGGAAACGGCGGCGTTGCCCAGGGATACGCCGAGATATGTGCAAATGTCTTGTGCAAGCGGTGCGTTTGAATTCCCACTCAGAATCTTCAAACCGACCGCCACGTGCCGCCCTCCTCCGGTACCTCGATTAAACCGCGACATCCCGCCGGGATGACGAGGAGACCGCGAAGACCCGCCAGGACGGTTCGACCCGTCCCCGCAGGTCATGTGCTATCCGCTCCGCCTCCGCCCGGCCTGGCACAAGGCCGAAGACCGTCGGGCCGCTGCCGGACATCAGCATACCCTTCAGTCCGGCGTCCGCAAGCAGGCCCCTCGCCCCATCGATTTCGGGGTGGGCCGCCCGGACCGCCGGTTCCAGGTCGTTATGCAGACAGGAAGCCAGTCTATCGGCATCCCCGGCCTGCATGACAGAAGAGATTAAGTTAATACAGGACGCGTCTTTTGTCAATTCCATTTTCCACTGGCTGTAGGCCCATCCGCTCGCGACTTCGAGGGGCGGGCAGACCAGGACGTAGTGTCGCGATCCGGGCGCATCCAGCCAGGCGACCTTCTCCCCCCGTCCTGAAGCCACCGCCACGCCGCCATGGAGGCAGAACGGCACGTCCGATCCCAGCTCCGCGGCGAGGTCCGCCAGGTCTGCTTCCCCCAACCCCAGCGACCAGAGCGCGTTGAGCCCGTGCAGCGTCATGGCCGCGTTGCCGCTCCCGCCGGCGAGTCCCGCGGCCACGGGGATGCGCTTCTCGATGTGGATGCGCACGCCCCGGTCGCCGAGTCCGCAGCGCTCCCGCACGAGTCCGGCCGCCCTGTGGACCAGGTTGCGCCCGTCCGTGGGCACGGCCGGGTCGGAGCAGGTTATGGCCGTTCCCTGCTCCCGTGCGGACACTTCCACTTCATCGGCCAGGTCCACGGTCTCCATCAGCGTGACGATCTCGTGGTAGCCGTCGGCCCGCTTGCCGAGCAGGTGAATGGCGAGATTGATCTTGGCAAAGGAACGAAGGGTCATTCGCCGTTCGCTATGCGGAATGTGGTCTGCGTGATGATGATGTGGACGATGATCATGTGCATGTTTTCTGCCATGCCGTAGTCGTCCACGGGGACGTGGACCGAATGCGCCGCGGCTTCCTTCAGCGCGCCGCCGGAGAATCCCGTCACCGCGACCGTTACCATCCCGGCGGAACGGGCGAACTCCATGGCGCGGACCACGTTGGGGCTGTTTCCCGAAGCGCTGATGCCGATGACCACGTCGCCGGGCGCGCCCAGATTGCGCAGCTGCTGCTCGAAGACCTGGTCGTAGTCGAAGTCGTTGGCCCAGGCCGTGACGTAGGGCAGGTTGTCGGTGAGGCTGTTGACCCGGAAGCGTGGCTCGTCCTCCGTGCCGCGGAGCGTGCCCTTGCCCAGGTCCACGGCGAAGTGGGAAGCCGTGGCCGCGCTGCCGCCGTTGCCGATGACGAAGATCCCGCGCCCGTTCTTCCGCGCGTCCATCAGGAGGTCGATGAGCGCCTGCACCTCGCCGGGTTCGATCCGGCCGAGGACCTCCTTCGTCCAGTCGAGGTATTCGCGGATCATTTCAATACCTGCCTTCGCATGTTGAAGATCACCTTGGTGCCGTCCCGCTCCAGGTTGAAGGGCAGTTCCCGGTAGTCGGACAGCGCGTCGCGCACCCGGGACCTGGAAGACTCCGGGCAGCACAGGAGCAGGAAGCCGCCGCCGCCCGCGCCGCACACCTTGCCGCCCGTGGCGCCAGCGTCCCTGGCCTTCCGGTACATGGTGTCGATCTCGTCGTTGCTCACGAGTCCTGACATCTTGTACTTCCAGTTCCAGCCCCGGTCCAGCAGTTCGCCCATGCAGTCGATTTCCCCTGCTGCGAGAGCTGACCGCGCGCTCTGCGCCACGGCCTTGATCTCTTTCACCAGGGCGAACTTGCCGGTCATGTTCGCTTTCTGCTCGCGCAAGATGGTCTCCGCCTTGCGGGTCTTGTTGGTGTAGAACAGCATCAGGCTTTCGCTCAACCGTTCCGCGTGACCGTCGGCGAGACCGAGGCGTTCCACCTCCACGCCGCCGGGCCGGAACGTGAACCCGCACAGTCCGCCGTAGGCCGCGATGTACTGGTCCTGCTTCCCGATGGGCTGGGCGCACCGTTCGATCTCGATCTCGCAGGCGTCCCGCGCCAGTTTCTCGGTAGGCTGCGGGTTGCCGCAATAGGTATACAGGGCATTCAGCAGGCCGACCGTGATGCTGCTCGAGGACCCCAGACCCGATCCCTCGGAAGGGATGTCCGTCAGCGTCGTGATCTCCACGCCCCGGGTCACGCCGGTGAGCCGCAGCGCTTCCCGGATCAGGTCGTGCTCGATCTCGTCGGGATGATCCACGGCCTCCCGCTTCGAGTAGTTGATGTAGATGCGGTCGTCGAACCGTTCGTTGATGATGACGAAGATGTACTTGTCGATGGCCGCGCTGACGACCAGGCCGTCCTCCCGTTCGTAGAAATCGGCGAAATCCGTGAGTCCGCCGGCGAAGCTGATGCGCAGCGGCGTCTGGGTAATGATCATGGATTCCCGCCGGTTGTTTCTTTGGTGGCGTCCGGGTGCGCCCCCCGCGCGTCGCCGCGGGCTGTCCGCCGCGCCAGGTAACCGTCCAGGGCTTCCTCCCAGGAGGGCATCTCCTCGATGCCGAGGGACCGGATCCGGCCGTTGTCAAGCACCGTGTACAGGGGCCGGGCGGCGGGAGCGCCGTATGCTTCGGTGGTCGTGGGCTTCAAGGCCGCATCGATGCCCGTCTTCTGAAAGATGGTCCGTGCAAAGTCATAGTAGGAACACGCGCCGCCATTGGTCACATGGTACGTCCCGAAGGCGTCGGTGGCCACCAGTTCCGCCAGCGCGCGGGCCAGGTCGGCCGTCCCCGTGGGCGACATCACCTGGTCGCTCACCACGACCACTTCCCGCCTTTCCGTGCCCGCCCGGATCATGGCCTCGACGAAATTGTATCCTTTCCCGCCCCCGCCGGAGTGGCCGAACAGGCCGGTGGTGCGGATGATGAAATGGCGGTCCCAGGTCGAACGCACCAGGTGTTCGCCGGAAAGCTTGGCAGTGCCGTAGACGTTCAGGGGCAGGGGCAGGTCATCCTCCCGGTAAGGCCGGTCCGCTGTGCCGTCGAAGACGAAATTCGTGCTGACGTGCACCAGTTTCGCCCCGTACATGCGGCAGGCCATGGCCAGGTGCCAGGGGCCGAAGGCATTGACGGCGAAGGTCTTGTCGGGTTGGGACTCGCACTCGTCGACCCGGTGGTACGCCGCGGTATTGATCACCGCATCGGGCCGGTGGTCCTTCAGCAGAGCGTAAACGCGGTGTTTCTCGGTGACATCGAGTTCACCGTGCGTGCACGGAATCAGTTCGTGATCCGCCAGCTTGTGTTCCGCCAGCGAACGTTGCAGGTCCGTACCCAATTGTCCCCGGGCCCCGGTTATGAGGATGCGCATTTGCTCCTGTCACCCGCCGGTCAGGCGTCCCGCAGATGTTGCTCAACGACCCCCGGCGCCTGTTCGACGGCCTCGTCGATCCGGGACGCGTCCTTTCCGCCGGCCTGCGCCATGTGTGCCTTGCCGCCACCGCCGCCCCCGATGAAGGCGGCCACGTCCCGCGCGAGCTTGCCCGCGTGTAGGCCGCGTCCGGAAATGGCGCCGTCGGTCACCACGACGATGCAGACGGGGCGTTCCTCGAAGCTGGCGAACAGCACGCCGACCGCTGCGCCGGAAAGGCGCTCGCGCAGCGTGTCTCCCATGGCGCGGAGGGTGTCTATGTCCGGGCAGTCCACCCGGCCCGCGGCCACGGCGACGCCGTCCGCGTCCACGGCGCCACCGATCATGTCGTCGATCCAGTTCCTTGCAGAATCCGTGCTCAGTTCCCGGATGTGCCGTTCCAGCTCGCGGACCCGCGCGGTCAGGTCTCCTGCCCTTTTCACCAGGTCCTCCGGTTCGCTCTTGAGGGCCTCCGCGGTACCTGCGACGAGTCCTTCGTCCCGCTTGACGGCTTCGTATGCGCCGGCACCGGTCAGGGCTTCCACCCGCCGCACACCGGCGGCGATGCCCGATTCCCGGACCAGCCGGAACAGCCCGATCTCGCCGGTGGCGCCGAGGTGGGTGCCGCCGCACAGTTCCAGGCTCATCTCACCGATGCGCACTACGCGCACCCGGTCCTCGTACTTCTCCGTAAAAAGCGCCATGGCGCCCTGGCGCTTCGCGTCTTCCAGGTCGGTCTCGAAGGGTTCGACGCCGATGTTCTCCCAGACGAGCTCGTTGACCCGGCGTTCGATCGCGTTCAGCTCTTCGGGCGTCACGGCGCTGAAATGCGAGAAATCGAAACGCAGGCGGTCGGGCGCGACCACGGAGCCCCGCTGCTCCACGTGGGCGCCCAGGGTCTCCCGGAGCACGGCGTGCAGGAGGTGGGTCGCCGTATGGTTCCGCATGATGGACTGCCTGCGCGCCCCGTCTACCCGCACGGTGACGGTCATGCCGGGCTTGAGATCGGAGGCGCTTTCCGGGTCGCAATGGTGGATGATCGCCACGCCGTCCCGCGTGGTGTCCAGCACGGCGATCCGGTCGCCTGATTCCGTCTCCAGCCAGCCGGTGTCGCCCACCTGCCCGCCCGATTCGGCGTAGAAGGGGGTTTTGGTGAGGACGACGGAACCTCCCTCCGCCGTTACGACGTCGGCATCTTCGACGGCGAGCGTATCGTATCCGAGGAAACGAGTAGGGTTTTCAACCTTTAAATCAGCCGTGACTGATGGCATGCCCGCCGTAACCCTCGCTTTGGTGGACCTTTCACGCTGCTGACCCATCTCCGCCTCGAAGCCGGCCATGTCCACGGTCATGTCCTTCTCTTCGGCCATCAGCTGGGTCAGGTCCACGGGGAAGCCGTAGGTATCGTACAGTTTGAAGGCCTCTTCGCCCCGGATTTCATTTCGTCCTTCGGCGCCCGCCTGTTCGACGATGTCCTCGAAGAGTTCGATCCCGTGGTCGAGCGTGCGTCCAAAGCTTTCTTCTTCGGACTTGACTACCTGCTCCACCTTATCCTGCGTGGCGGGGAGTTCCGGGTAGGCCGCGCCCATCTCTTCGATGAGCGTCGGCACGAGCCGGTAGAGGAAGGGATCGGACAGTCCGAGATTGCGGCCGAACCGCGCGGCGCGCCGGAGGATGCGCCTGAGGACGTAACCCCGCCCTTCGTTGGAAGGCAGGGCGCCGTCGGTTATGGCGAAGGCCAGAGCCCGGATATGATCGGCGACCACGCGATAGGCCACATCCGTATTCCCTTCCGCGTAGGCATGTTGCGACAGTTCGCCGATGTGGTCCATCAGCGGGCGGAACACGTCGGTCTCGTAATTCGAATCCACGCCCTGCAGGATGGTGAGCATGCGTTCGAAGCCCATGCCCGTGTCCACGTGACGGGACGGCAGGGGCGTCAACGCGCCGTCGGCGCCCCGGTCGTACTGGATGAAGACCAGGTTCCAGATTTCCACCAAGCGTGCAGGGTCTTCAAGTGCCTGGTCTCCGTTGGCCCCGCCGACATGGCCGGGATCTTCATTCCGACCTATCCGCTCCGGACCCAGGTCGTAGTGGATTTCCGAGTTGGGACCGCAGGGCCCGGTCTCGCCCATTTCCCAGAAGTTGTCCTTCTCGTCAAAACGGAGTATGCGGTCGGCGGGCACGCCGGTGTGGCGCTGCCAGAGCAGCTCGGCCTCGTCATCCTCGCGGAACACGGTAACCCACAGTCGTTCGGCGGGGAGTTTCAGCCTCTCCGTGAGCAGTTCCCACGCCCAGGTTATGGCTTCTTCCTTGTAGTAGTCGCCGAAGGACCAGTTCCCCAGCATTTCGAAGAAGGTCTGGTGAATGGGCGATCGGCCCACGTCTTCGAGGTCGTTGTGCTTTCCGCCGGCCCGTATGCACTTCTGGAAATCCACCGCGCGCACGTATTCGCGTGTGCTCTTCCCAAGGAAAACGTCCTTGAACTGGTTCATTCCCGCGTTGGTGAAGAGCAACGTGGGATCGTCCCAGGGCACCACGCTGGCGCTCGGCACGATCGAGTGGCCACGGTCGGCAAAAAACTCGATAAAGGACTTTCGCAGTTCGGCTCCGGTCAATTTCGGGACTCCTCTATCTCGTCCAGCACGCGATGGACGACCTGGTAGATGACGGCCTGCCCGAACCCGCGCCTGCCCAGGAAGGCGACCATGCGGCGGTGTGCCGCATCGCGGTCGAGCCGGGCATATCGATAGGACTGGCGGCGTAGCGCTTCGTAGGCCCGTTCGGTTTCCTCGTCGCGGGATGCACTTTCCTCGAGAGCGGTATCGACGATTTCGGCGTCAATCCCCTTCTGACGCAGCTCGCGGCGCAGCAGGGAAAGGCCGGCCGGCTTTCTCCGAAGCCGTTCCTCGATCCACAGCCGGGCGAAGCGCCCGTCGTCGATCAGTCCCGCGTGCTCAAGCCGGTCAAGCACCTGGTCGATCACCTCGTTCGGCCGCCCTTTGGCCTTGAGTTTCACCGCCAGCTCGCGGCGGGTCCGCATGCGGTAGTCAATGAGCCGGTGGGCTTCGGTCATGGCCCGGGAGACGCCGTCGGCCAATTCCATTTCCTGCAGCCGGTCCGGGTCCATCGCCTGGCCGTCGAAAAGTCCGAACCGGAGGAAGGTCTCTTCCGTAATCGTCAGGGTGCGCTCGCCGTCGATCGTGACCTTGCGTTCCCGTCGCCCTCCGCTCCCCCGCGGCGTGATTTCCGTTATGGTCGGCATGGTCATTCCAGTCGGTCATCCCAGTTCGACATGGTCGATGACCGTGTACAAGGGTCCGTCCGGTTTCAGGTCGCTCTTTACCACGGCCGCCCGTTTCACCGTAAACGGTTCGGTCTCGAAGGCCATGTCCCCGATCAGATCCGTCAGCTTGGTCAGGCCTCGCGGCGACCGTACCCGACCGATGGTCAGGTGCGGCGAAAAGGGCCTTTCCTCGCGAACGAAGCCGCGGGCGTGCAGTTCGGCTTCGATGCGCTGCTGCATGGCGACCAGTTCGTCCCGTCCTTCTACGATCGAAACCCAGAAGACGCGCGGGCGGTTCATATCCGGGAAGGCGCCGATGCGTCCCAGCTTCAGGTCGAAAGAACCCGTCGAATCGAGCGCCGCGCCCAGCCCATCGCGAATGACCACCGGCTGGTCCGTCTCGATGTTGCCGAGGAACTTCAGCGTGACGTGGATGTTGTCCGGTTCGACCCACTTGATGTCGGTCCCCGTCGACTTAAGGTGATTGATCAGTTGTGCGATCCGGTCCTTGGCGGAATCCGGTACTTCCACGGCGATGAACGTACGCATCGAATACCTTTCTACATGGCCTGCGGGTTGTCTACGTGACCTGCGGGTTGCGGTTCCCGGGGACCCGGTTCGTGCCGGCCGCGCGGGTAAGCGCCTGCCGCAGCAGGTTCAGGGCGGCCAGCGCGGCCCGGGTCTTGTTGACCTGCCGGTCCGGTCCCAGCATGAGTTTTCGCGTCTCGACGCCGTTCACCGAGGCGAGACCCAGGTAGACCAGTCCCACCGGCTTCTCGGGCGTCCCGCCGCCGGGCCCCGCGACGCCGGTAGTGGACAGTCCGTAGGTGGCGCCGCTGGTATGCCGGACACCCTGGGCCATGGCGGCCGCCGTTTCCTCGCTGACCGCGCCGTGGCGATCGATCGTGCTCACCGGCACCTCCAGGCGCGCCATTTTCGCGGCATTGCTGTAGGACACGACCCCTTCGAGCAGGTAGTCGGAACTGCCCGGCACGTCGGTCATGCGGGAGGCCACGAGGCCGCCGGTGCAGGATTCGGCGATGGCCACGGTCGCGTCCGCCTGCCGGAGCAGGCGTCCCACCACCTCTTCGAGGGTATCGTCGTCCACGCCGTAGATATGTTCACCGGCCAGGGCGACCATCCTGGTTTCGACGGCTTCGATACGCCGCCGGGCTTCCTCCCCGGTGCGGCCCTCGGCCGTGAGCCGCAGGTTCACCCCGGATTCCTGGGGCAGGGAGGCGATCTTGACGTCCTCCGCCGCATCGATGACGTCGCCGATGATCTGGGAGAGATTCGATTCGCCGATGCCCGTGGTGCGGATCCACCGGTGCAGGATGACCCTCCCCGCGCCCTGGTCCTTCAGCCGCGGCAGCACCTGTTCGTTCAGCATCTTCTTCATCTCGCGGGGCACGCCCGGCATGACGAATACGGCAGCGTCGTGGTGGCGTACCAGGAAGCCGGGCGCCGTGCCCACGGGATTGTCGAGCACCTCGGCGTGCCGGGGCATATAGGCCTGGATGCGGTTCGATTCCGGCATGACCATGCCCCGCCGGGTGAACATACCCTCCACGGTTTCCATGATATCGGGATGAAAGACCAGGTCCTGTCCGATCGCGTCGGCGATGACGGTCTTGGTCACGTCGTCATGGGTCGGCCCGAGTCCGCCCGTGACGAGCACTACGTCCGCCTGCCGGCACACGGTTTCGAGCGCCTGCCCGATGCGCGGCCCCTCGTCGCCCACGGTCATGGAGCAGACCGGCTCGATGCCCGTTTCCGTCAGGCGCTGGCCGATATAGGCGGCGTTGGTGTCGACCACGGAACCGTAGAGCAGTTCGTCGCCGATCGTGATAATCGCGGCGGACTTCATGACAAGACCCCCATCATGATTCGCAGCAGGAGATGGGCGTAGACCGCGGCAACAACATCGTCCATCATGACCCCCAACCCGCCGGGAAGGCGCTGCACCCGGTCGCAGGGAAAGGGTTTCCAGATATCCAGGACGCGGAACAGGACGAACCCCGCGACCACGGTCAGAAGGTCGAAGGGCATGCCGGCGAAGACGATCAGGACGCCGGCGATTTCGTCGATGACGATCCTGGGCCCGTCGTGGCCGAAGAGGGATTCCGCCCGGCTTGATACCCAGACGCCGAGGACGAAAAAGAGTACGGTGACCAGCAGGTAATAGGACAGGCTCAGCCCGAGCGGACCGGTCAGCGCCCAGACCAGCCCCAGACCCAGAATGCTGCCCGCCGTGCCGGGCGCGTGGGGCGTGTAGCCGACGTAACATCCGGTCGACAACAAGGTAATCAAGGCGCGCATGCCTACCTCAGCAGACTGGTGAATATGGACCGATTCTTGACCACGTAGTCCAGGCCGGAACTGACCGTGAGCACCATGGAGACGAAGACCATGCCGTTGAGGACCCACCATGCGATATTGTCGAACTCCCCGTTCCACTGGCCGAAGGCGATCATGGTCGTCTGGACGTTGATATAAAGCAGGATGATCACGATGACCACCATCTGCGAAGCGGTCTTCCACTTGGCCACCTGGGTCGGCAGGATGAGCAGGCCCCGGTAGGCCGCGATGCACCGCAGGCCGGTCACGATGAAGTCCCTTCCGATGATGACCAGGACCATCCAGGTATAGATGTAGCCGAGGGACGCGAAGCAGATCAGCGCGGTGGACGTGAGGATCTTGTCCGCCAGGGGGTCCATGAACTTGCCGAAACTGGTGATCACCCCGGTCTTGCGTGCCAGGTAGCCGTCATACAGGTCCGTCAGCGACGCGATCATGAAGATGACCAGCGCGATATACCGTGTATACAATGTATCTACCAAGAAGAAGACCATGAAGATGGGACTCAGGATGATGCGGAATATGGTCAGCTTGTTGGGTAGGTTCATGGCGGCAAGGGGATCGCCGGATCGGTCCGGCGATCTTGATTCAGATCCGGGTTACAACTCCGTGCGGCCTTCCAGGGCGCGTGCAAGGGTCACTTCGTCGGCGTACTCCAGGTCGCCGCCCATGGGAAGACCCCTGGCGAGGCGGGTAACCCGTACGCCCAGGGGCTTGATCAGACGGCTGAGGTAGAGCGCGGTGGCTTCTCCCTCGATATTGGGATTGGTCGCGATGATGACCTCTTCCACCGATTCGCTCATCCGGTCCACGAGTTCCCGGGCGCGAATGTCGTCCGGGGTGATGTTGTCGAGGGGTGAAAGCGCACCGTGAAGCACGTGGTACAGGCCGCGATATTCTCCCGTGCTTTCGAGCGTGATCACGTCGCGGGGCTCTTCCACCACGCAGATGGTCTCCGGTTTACGCCGGGCGTCGTGACAGATCTCACAGGTTGCGGACTCGGTGATGTTCCAGCACACGCTGCAGTACCGGACCTTCTCCTTCACCGCGCGGATGGCGTCGGACAACGAAAAGGCGCGTTCGGCGGGCCCCTTCAGAATATGGAAGGCCAGCCGCTGGGCCGTCACCCTGCCGATGTTGGGCAGGCGGCTCAACTCGTCCACCAGGATGGCCAGGGCCTCGGAACTGTATTTGCGCACCATGGGTTAACATCCAGTACGACCGGATAGTACGACCGGATAGTACGACCGGATTGCACGGCCGGGCAGTAAGACCGGGCAGTTACACCGGACCGGGATCGGCGAAACGTCTCGCGACGATGTGCTACTAACCCAGGCCGGGGATGTTCAGTCCGCCGGCGATCTGGCCCATCTCCTGGTTCACCAGTTCCTGCGCCTTCTGCTGGCCCTGGTTGACGGCGGCCAGTATGAGATCTTCGAGCATCTCCACGTCATCGGCGTCCACCACGGCCGGATCGATCCTGATCTCCACGACGTTCAGCTTGCCGTCGACCACCGCGGTGACCATACCGCCGCCCGCAGTGCCTTCGACCCGCTTCCCGGCCATTTCTTCCTGAATCTGCATCATCTTCTTCTGCATCCGCTGGACGCGCTTCATCATGCCCGACATGCCCTTGGCCATATTCTTTTCCTTTCCTGCCCGCTTTTAATTGTCGCGACCCGGGTTCAGTCCATTAGCTACCGCTACCCGGTCTCAGTCCGTCAGTCCGTCACGATCTGGCCGTCGAAGGCCTCCACGATTTTCCGGACGGCCGGATCCTTCGCGGCGCCCGCGCGGGTGTTTGCCGCCTGGCCGCCTGTTCTGCCGGCTGTGTGATCCGCCTGGCCGCCTGTTCTGCCGGCCGCAGTGGTGTCCTGTGCTTCGCTGACGATTTCTTCTGCCGAGCCGGGGTATTCGTCCAGACCGGCCCCGGCGTCGTCGGTGCTATCGCTGGCGCCGGCCATCTCGGCGCTGGCGATATCTGCCGCAGCATTGCCGCCGGCCATCTCTGCTTCGGGGTCTTCGGTCCTGCCGCTGTCTCCGGCCGTCCCCGCTTCGGCGTCAACTGTTCTACCGCCGTCTCCGGCCATCTCCGCTTCGGCGCCACCAGTCTTCCGGTCGGCGTTTTCCGCCGTGCTTTCGTCGATCTCGCATTCGATACGTACCGGGATGCCCAGTACTTCTCTACATATTGACTGTATCATCTGCGAGTTCTCGCGTTTTTCGACACGTTCCTTGACAAATACCTGTCCGGTCCCGAACCCGAGCGTAATCGTGGCGGGACCTCCAGATCCTTCTTCATTTGGCGGCGTAAAACGCTTTATCTCGATTTCCTCCAACTGCCTGCCCAGGAAGCCTGGTTGCCTGGCGATCTCATCCACGATGGCGGGCCATCGGTCGCGGGCCGCCCGTAGATCCAGCTTCGGCAAAGTCGAGGTGGCCGTCGATGACTCGGTGGATACCGCCGATGACGCGGTGGATGCCGCCTTAGATTCGGTGGATGCCGCCGATGACTCTGAGGATGCCGCGGGGCTTCGCGTTGCATCAACGGATGTGGCTGGGCCTGAAGGTGGTGGCCCAGATGGGGCTGTTCCAGAGGGGACAGGTCCCGATGATGCTGGCTCCGGCGGCGCAGGTGAAGAGCCGGACGGCGGACCGGCAGACTGAGCGGACGGTGTTTCGGAACCCTCTGTTTCGGAACCCTCTCTGCCGGAAGCCCCTGTGCTGGAAGCCTTTTCTCCGTCTCCCTTTCCACCGTCTCCCGCTCCTTCGTCTCCCGCTTCCACGCGGCTGGCCATTTCTGACAACCGGGCCATGACGTCCGTCAGCTGGACCGATCGGGCCAAGCGTATCATGCGGACGACGCCCGTCTCGAGCTGCACCCGGGGCAGCGCGCTTGTCTTTATCGACTGTTCCATCTGCGTGGCCAGCTGGGAAAGCCGGAGCAGGTCTTCCGTCTCGAATCTTCCGGCCTGTTCCCGGAAGCGGTCCAACGCGAGGGCGGCGTCGCCGATCAGTACTTCCGCTTCGGGCGCCGCCTTGACGACGAGCAGGTTGCGCAGGTGTTCCAGGATGCCGAGGACGATCTCCTCGAGATCATGGCCCTGTCCGAATACCCGGTCGACCAGGTCCAGTCCCCGGGGCACGTCCTGCTCCGCCACGATGTCCAGCAGTTCGAAATAGACGTCCTGGTCCACGATGCCCAGGACTTCCGCCGCTTCGCTGGCGGTCAGCGCGGTGCCGCCGAAGGCGACGACCTGGTCCAGCAGGCTTTCGGCGTCGCGCATGCTGCCGTCCACCCGGCGCGCGATGAGGGCTAGGGCTTCGCGCTGGACGTCGTACCCGCTCTTCTCGCTGATCATGGCCAGGTGATCCACGATGGTGGGCCCCGATATGCGCCGGAAGTCGAATCGCTGGCACCGGGAAAGCACGGTGGGGATCACCTTCCGGGGGTCCGTCGTCGCGAAGATGAAGTACACGTGGGCAGGCGGCTCCTCGAGCGTCTTCAACAGGGCGTTGAAGGCCTCCTTGGTCAGCATGTGCACTTCGTCGATGATGTAGATCTTGTGCTTGCCCTGGCTGGGCGTGTACTTGACGCTCTCGAGCAGATGCGTCCGGACCTGTTCGACCCGGTTGTTGGATGCGCCGTCGATTTCCAGCACGTCGACGCTTCGTCCTTCCGAGATTTCCTGGCAGAACGTGCAGGCGTTGCAGGGCGTCACCGTGGGGCCGTCGACGCAGTTCAGGGCCTTGGCCAGGATGCGGGCCGTGGTCGTCTTGCCCACGCCTCGGGGTCCGGCGAAGAGGTAGGCATGGGCGATCTGGCCCGCCTGAATGGCGTTTTTCAGCGTGGTGGTGACGTGTTCCTGCCCGATCACGCCGTCGAATTCCTGGGGGCGCCATTTTCGGGCGGTGACTTCGTAGGCCAATGCCCAACCCTCCATGCCTGGGTTACTCGGGACGAGCGGCAGGCGGAACGAAGGGGAAAAGATAAAGCGGTCGTGCACCCACCCTCGAATCTACTCGTATCGAGGCATCCGTGCCGCCGGCTCCGGCCAGGCGCTCCCGCGGCACACGCTTCAGGCGCTTACCGCTGCTACCTTCCGGTCCTGACGGGGTTGGGCGTTGTCACGTTGCGCGGGACCTGACTTTCAATACCGGATGCAGCGCATACCGGCGACGCAAGTGCGATCCTCGGGATGGGAATTCGATCCCGCTGTAGCGGGTTGCGGGTTACAGGGCACCGCTAACTCCCCATCTAGCACGACCGTAATCGATCCAAGCCTGTAATACGGGACGGCGGGGACACCGGCTGCCCTGAACACCGACTGCCTGGCGCCCGGCCTTCCGAGTGGAGCAGAGCGGAATCGAACCGCCGACCTCCAGATTGCGATTCTGGCGCTCTCCCAACTGAGCTACTGCCCCAAAACAATTACGGAGAGGGTGGGATTCGAACCCACGGTCCACATGGTGAACACACGCTCTCCAGGCGTGCCGATTCAACCGCTCTCGCACCTCTCCCAGGTCTGTGTCTGAAGCCATCACCGTGGCCGGTAGCCATCCTCCAGGATTTCATTCAGCGGGCTGTAGAACGGAGAGGGTGGGATTCGAACCCACGGTGCCCGAAGGCACAACGGTTTTCGAGACCGTCCGATTCAACCACTCTCGCACCTCTCCGGCAACCTCGGTTCGACAGCTGTATCTCCTGGACCGTCCGTACTTCCCGAACCGCCCGTTTCGCCCGTTCCCCGTTTCGCCCTGAAGAACTCCTTCAGCAGCCCTGAACAGGTTTCCGCCAGCACACCGCGCGTTACAGCCACCTGGTGATTCAGCCGGGTGTCCCGCACGATATCGCGCAGGGATCCACAGGCCCCGGTCTTGGGATCGTCTGCCCCGTACACGAGTTCGTCCAGACGGGCCAGTACGATCGCACCCGCGCACATGGCGCAGGGTTCCAGCGTAACGTAAATCGTGGCCCCGGCTAGCCGTTCATACCCCAACGATGAACTGGCTTCCCGAATCGCGAGCATCTCGGCATGGGCGGTGGGATCGCGCAATCGTTCCACGCGATTCTGGCCCCGACCGATGACCACACCATCGTGAACGATCACGGCCCCGACGGGCACATCACCGGCGGCTCCCGCCGACCGGGCTTCCTCCAGCGCCAGCCTGAGCCATTCTTCGTGTTCGCCCTCGTTCATTCTCATGCTACCGCGTCCCACGAAAATACGCCCGGAGGGAGTCGAACCCCCAACCTCCTGATCCGTAGTCAGGTGCTCTATCCAATTGAGCTACAGGCGCTCAGGACCAGCATAACAGAGCACCGCAAACTACAGAACAAGCCTGTCAAAGTCAAGTGGATTCTGACGCCCGACACGGAGTCCGGAGCACCACAAATCAGGCGGTCAGGAAGTGTCGTGAACCCGCCGTTCGAGGTAGATTCCGCGCCGTTCAACATACCCCTCGGCGGTCCGGTGTATGCGTTCGATCTGCTCGTCCGTGACGGAACGAACCACGCGTCCGGGAACGCCCACGACCAGGGAACCCGGTGGCACTTCCATGTTTTCGAGCACCAGCGCGCCGGCGCCGATGATGCAGTGCCTGCCGATCCGCGCGCCGCTGAGGATCACGGCGCCCATGGAAATCAGCACGTGGTCCTCCACCAGCGCGCCGTGGACGATGGCACGGTGCCCTACGGTGACGCCCATGCCCAGTTCGGTGGGCATGCCGGCGTCGATGTGGAGGACGCTGCCGTCCTGCACGTTGGTTCCCTCGCCGATGGTTACGGGCTCGTCGTCCGCCCGGATCACCACCTGGAACCAGACGCTCGCGTCCTTCCCGATGTCCACCGCGCCGATCAAGTCGGCGCTTTCCGCTACGAAGGCGGAGGGATGGATACTTGGAGTATGGTGGACGTACTGGTTGGAAGTCATGTGAGGCTCGTTTTCAAGGCGCGGCGGTGAATCCAGCGGGCGGTCTGCCAGGCGGCGGCGGCAAACCCGGCCGGCGATTTGCAGGCCACAGCCGTTAGATCCACCGGCTGCATCGCACTACCCGGCTGCGTCCTGTCCGGGCACCACCCGTGGAATGACGTAGGGGCCCCTCGGGACGACCGCGATGGTGGCACCGGCGCCGTGACGCATCAGTGCCCGCGCGATGCCGGCCTCGACGGACGGTACCGGCTCGACCAGGCAGTCCCGTACGTCGTCGTCACTCAGCCCGTCCGTGTAAAGATACACCCGGCCCTTCTTCAGCGCCTTGACCAGTTCCTCGATCTCCCACTGGTCGATGGTGAACACGCCCGGTTGCTGAATCCAGTGGATGAAGGCGTCGATGTCCGTCGTCTTCCGAAGCAGTTCTTCGAACTCCGCGCTGCCGATCCCGTCTGCGCATCCCGCGGCGATGACGATGGAACCGTCTTCTTTCAGGATGTCGAGCACGCCGACCATGCCCTTCACGGCCTGGTAGAAGGTGGTGTCCAGGGGATAGCCGGCCGACGAGGTCACGACGATGTCCACCGGTTCTTCGACGGAGGCCACGACCATGCCGTCCACGTGGCGGACGCCGTGCCGGTGCGCCCGGTCGAGCTCGCCGGCAAACACCCCGGTGATCTGGCGGTCCTCGTCCATGGCCACGTTGAGGATGAAATCCACCCCGGCCCGCCGGGCGATTTCCAGCGCGGCCTCGTGAAGGGGGTTGCCGTCGAGCACACCCGTCGTGGCGTTGGGATGCTCCAGGATACCGGGTCCGTGAAGATGCTCGATCGTCTCCACGCCCACGAGTCCGGGCGCGACCAGCTTGCGTCCGCCCGAGTACCCGGCCATGAAGTGCGCCTCGATCAGCCCGGTCAGCACCTTGAGGTCGCTTTCCACGTATCTGCGGTCCACGCGGATAGGGATCCCAGTGCTGGTGGCGCCCAGGTCGGCCTGTTCGTTCCCGTTGCGGGCGACGTGGTTGACGACGGGATACCGGTCCACCACGTCGCCGGTCAGGGTCTCGCGAAGCTGTTCCTCGTCCATGGGGGTGTGCAGTCCCGTGGCGACCAGAAGGGTGATGTCCTCCGGTCTGATCCCGCTTTGCTCCAGGCATTCAAGGAGCGGCGGCAGGATAATGTCGTGTGGGACGGGCCGGGTGATGTCGGACACGACCACGCAGGCGTTGCGGCGGCCCCGGGCGATTTCCGCAAGGGGCGGACCGGCCACGGGTCGCTGCAGGGCCTCCCGGGTCGAGGTCACCGGATCATCGAGCGGAGGCGTTTCCCGCATCTTGAGGACAACGGCCAGATTTTCGTCCGGGACGCTTACTTCGAGGCCGGATTTATGGTAGTCGAGGGTGATGTTCACGGCGGCTCCCTAAAGGACTTCCTACAGGTCTTCCGGCTCGATATCGAGTCCGGGTCCCGGCGAAGGTTCGAGTATGCCCGCGGCGCCGGCATCCATCATGACCCGAGCCAGTTCGTCGGGGGTGTCGTGGAGCGCCACGATGGCCCCGCTGCTGCCCGCCAGCTTGGCGCCGGACGCGCCTGCACGCCGGGCGAGTTCGATGAACCGGTCGTCCTCGGGATTGGATCCACCCAACGAATGGGTAATCGCCTGGTTCTCGTTCATCAGCTTCCCCAGCGCGTCGAGCCGGTTATCGAGGATCGCTTTCTTGCCTTCCCGGGCCAGGACCGCGATGGCGTTATAGGCTTCGACCACTTCCGTTTCCCCGGCAAGCCAGCGTTCCCGCAAGGGGGTGTGCACGCCTCCCGATACGCGCTGGCCTCCCGTGATGACCACTACAAGCGGCAGGGACGCGGCGGGAGCCATCGACTCCATGGTGGCGAAGGGATCGGTCCCGTATTCAAGGTGGAATTCCTTCCCTCTGAAATCCATGTAGTGAAGCCCGCCGAAGGTACACATGTAGGCGTCCTGGTACCCGCAGAAAGTCAGGTTCTGGTATTCGGTCCTGCGGACAAGCTCCGCCAGGTGGTACGGACTGTGGCGGATACCGCGGAAGGCGAGCAGGCCGGCGACCATCGATACGAGCAGCGCGGTCGATCCCGACAGGCCGGCGCGGAAAGGGATATCGGTCGACCACGAGATCCTGACGCGCAGGTCCGCGGATTCGGTTCCGGCCAGCGCGACCCGGGCGATATCGAATATGTCCTCACATGGGGCCAGGCCGTCGGGCGACGTGATGACGCGCTGCTCGGTGCCGGCGTCCAGGACGAGTCGGTCAGCCGGCTGGATACAGACCCGTGCCCGCTCCTTTGTCGAACAAGATATCACGCTCCCGCCGTACATGTCGGTCGGGTTGCCCACAATGCCGACACGGCCGGGTGCGGATGCAGTTATGGTCTCGTTCAAATGGACTCCGATTGGTGTAAACTGTTCTACCGAAATACCCATTGCGCACGCGGCGCACGCGGTATGCACGCGGTAATCATGACTCGCTCAACCGTTCTTTCAGTAGATCGCGGAAAGCCGGTCCGTCGGCTTCGTCCGCCAGGGCGTAATCGGCAAAGGCTTCCCAATAGGTCGAGGGCGTACCGATGTCATAGCGCCGGTCGGCAGACCCCAGGGGAACGCACCAGACATCGCAGCCGGGGCCGGCTGGTCCGCGCGTGCCGACATCGCCACCCGGACCGCCCGAGCCACCCGGACCGCCCGAGTCACCCGGACCGCCCGAGTCACCCGGACCGCCCTTCCCGAGCAGGCCGCGGATGGCATCGGCGAGCCACAGTTCGCCGTTCCTTCCGCGCGGCGTCGCCTCGAGCGCAGAGAAGATGTCAGGGCCGCAGATGTACCGGGCCGATACGGCGAAGCGGCTGGGTGCGCTTTCCGCGGGCGGTTTCTCCACGATATCGTCGATGGGGAAGGCCGTGTCTGAATCGTACCTGGGCTTTACGATGCCGTACCGCGACACCTTGTCTTCGGGCACGTGCTCCACCGCGATGGTGCACGCGGCGTTTTCGGTTTCGTGAGTCGCCATCATGCGCAGCAGGATGCTGTCTTCTCCCGTCGACCGGAGGACGGCATCACCCCAGGCCACGACGAAGACGTCTGATCCGGCGAAGGCCTTTGCCAGGCGCACGGCGTCGCCGTTTCCCCCCGGAATCTCCTGGCGGACGAACGAATAGTCCAGTGCGGGTGGTCCGTCCGACGTACCGCCGGTCACGAAGTATTCCTCGATCGCCTTTTTCCGGCTGGAAGTCACGAAGAGGATCTGTTCGATCCCTGCGGCCGCCAGTTCATCCACAACATGGTGAATGGCCGGTTTGCGCCCGAGAGGCAGCATTTCCTTGGGGACAGATCGTGTGAGCGGCAGCATCCGCGTGCCCAGGCCCGCGACGGGCACGACGGCCTTGCGGATCATCCCCCACCTTCCTGTCGCGCGGTCCGGACCGTATCGACGAATTTCCGGGCCGTATCGGTGAGCACATGCCATTCGCCCGCCGCCACGGCGGCCTTGTCGACCAGGTTACCGCCCACGGCGACAGCGCAGGCGCCCGCCCGGATGAAGTCACCCGCGTTCTCCAGGTCCACCCCGCCCGTGGGCATGAGATCGATCTGGGGGAGCGGCGCCTTGACGTCCTTGAAATACCGGGGTCCCACCGCCGTTGCGGGGAACACCTTGACGATGTCCGCGCCGCATTCCCAGGCCGTCAGGATCTCGGTCGGCGTCAATGCGCCCGGAATGACGACCTTGTCGTATCGCCGGCAGAGGGTGATAACGTCCGGGTTCAGCGTCGGCGTCACGATGTATTCGGCGCCGGCCAGGATCGCCGCCCGGGCCGTTTCGGGGTCCAGTACCGTTCCCGCGCCGAGGAGGATCTCGTCATCCAACCGGTTCGCGCATTCGCCGATGACGTCCAGGGCCCCGGGCGTCGTCATGGTGATCTCAACGGCCCCGATGCCGCCCCTGCCGATGGCCTGGGCGACCTGGACCAGCGCGTCGGGCTGGTCCGGACCGCTTGCCCTGAGCACCGCGACCACGCCGCAAGTCTTGATGGAAGCGAGGTTTTCAGTTCTCGAAGACATGGATATACTCCAGCAGATGTTACTCCAGGGTGACCTTCACCTTGCGCTCCGGCCGCTCGTGCAGGTGCCCGTGTCCCGTCAGTGCCACACCGAGACGGATGGACGGCTTGCCGCCCACGGGGAAAATGTGATGGAACGTCAGGGCGGGTACGAAGATGAAGTCTCCCGCCTTCGCGTGGACGGTCTCGTCCCGGCCCTCGATCACCCAGTCGATCTCGCC
This sequence comes from Gemmatimonadota bacterium, assembly GCA_026705925.1. Lineage (GTDB taxonomy): Bacteria > JAAXHH01 > JAAXHH01 > JAAXHH01 > JAAXHH01 > JAAXHH01. The sequence goes on along the minus strand of JAPOZT010000011.1, from coordinate 138,886 downwards.
CTCCAGCACCAGCCACCACTCGTCGTAATCATGGCAGTGATTGTCGTTGATCGTGCCCGATTCCTGCCAGATGAAGGCCGCGGTAACGTGGTCCGCGGCAACGACGGCGCAGGAGGCGGGCGGCGGGCCGATCCGTTCCTTGATCTCCTCGATATTGATACGGTTGAGCGCGGCGTGCATGATCGGGTTCGGCGGGGCCATCAAGATGCTCCTTTGGTGAACCGGTTGTGTTCGGGCTACGCGACCCGGGGCTACGCGACCCGGGGCTACGCGACCCGGTACTTCGATACGGTTTCCTCGTTTACGGTGACGCCCAGCCCGGGTCCTTCGGGCACCGCCACGAGTCCTTCGTCATCGATGGCAAAGCGTTCGTGGGTCAGTTCGTGTCTCAGCGGCGAATCGGACATGCAGAACTCGAAGACGGACGCGTTGGGCAGGGCAGTCAGGGCGTGCAGCGACGCCGCCATGGTAATGCCGCTCTTGTAACTGTGGTTGACGACCTTGCGGCCGTGCCGGTGGGCGGTCCGTCCGGCTTCGGCCATGGTCGAAATGCCGCAGCGTCCCGGGTCCGGCTGGATCCAGTCGAGCCCGCCCTCGGTGACCAGGCGTTCGAAGTCCTCGAGCCGGGACTCCGCTTCCCCGGTGGCGATGGGCACCGGACTCTCCGCGGTCAGCGCGGCATACCCCTCGATGTCGTCCGGATGCAGCGGTTCTTCGATCCAGAAGGGCCGGTACTCGGCGAACTGACGGGACCGGACGAGCGCGGTCTCCCAGTCCCACACCTGGCCGGCGTCGATGAGCACGTCCACCTCGTCGCCCGTGCCCCGCCGGGCTTCCCGCACCAGGGCGACGTCCTGCCCTTCGTTTTCTCCCATGGGGCCCCAGCCGAACTTCACCGCCGTGAATCCCTGGTCTGCGAATTTCCGGCCGATAGCCCGGGTCTGCTCCGGCGTGTCGCCAAAAAGGACGGAAGCATAGGCCCGGAACCGGAGCCGGTGCGCGCCGCCCAGGAGTTCGTAAACGGGCTGTCCCCTCGCTTTCCCCGCGATGTCCCAGAGCGCCAGGTTGATCCCCGCCATGGCGTGCCGCCCCACGCCGACCCGGCCGTAGTAGTTGGCTGACGCCATCATCCGATCCGTGCAGGTGTCGATGTCCATGGGATCGGCGCCGACCAGCGCGTTGGCCAGGCCATTGCAGATCTGGTGCGAAAGCGGCGCGTCGATGACGGCCTTGACCACGGTGGGACAAGAATCGACTTCGCCCCAGCCCGTGATGCCTTCATCCGTTTCGATTTTAATCAGGCAGGTATCCTGCGTCCCGTCACAGGCTTCCGTCACCTGGGGCAGCCGCAGGACCAGGGCGGAAACCTCGACGATCCGCACGCGAACGACCTCCTATGGTCCTCATCCCGACAACATGGAATCACGTCGGTAATGTGAGGAACGACACGGGGGGTGTCAAGGGGAGATGCCCCTGGATCGGCATCGGGACGAAGGCCCCCGGGAATCCTGCCCGAACACGGGTTTTGCGCGGTCTGATTTCGCCCGCGAGACGTCCTCGATCGCGCCCCCGGAAACGCCCTCGGTAACGCCCCTGGAACCGCGCCGGGTAACGCCGCCGGAAACACCCCTGGAACCGCGCCGGTAACGCCTCGGAACAGGGAAATAAACCTTGACACCCCCGCGCGGCCACTTGCACTTTGGAGGCTGGATTGACGGCATTCCCAGTCACATGGCGATCCGGCCGTTACGCCCGGATTCGCGCCCATTATGTTTGTATACGCCTGGATTCGCACGGACTCGTCTGGACTCGTCCGGCTTAGCCTGGACTCGCCTGAATTCGCCTGGACTCGCCTGGATCGGCCCGGTCTCGCCCCGGTGTGCCGCCCCGGCGCATCGCAAAACCCGATTTTATGATCCGATACATCATATACCGCATCGTGGGCCTGGTCGGCGTGCTGTTCCTGGTGACGGTCATCACCTTCAGCCTGATGCACGCGGTACCGGGCGGCCCCTTCGACGAGGAGAAGATGCCCTTGTCGGCCGAGGCCAAGGCGAATATCCTCCGCAAGTACGGACTGGACCGCCCCCTCTACGAGCAGTACGGACGGTACATGTGGAACGCGCTCCAATTCGATTTCGGCATCCCCTTCCAGAGTCCGGGAGAGACGGTGACGGACCTTATCGCGCGGACCTGGCCCATCAGCATGCAACTGGGCGGAATGGGCCTGGCCGTGGCCTTCTCCTTCGGCATCCTGCTGGGCATCCTGTCCGCCATACGCCAGAACACCTGGGTGGACTATGGGACCACGGTTATCGCCACCCTGGGGATCACTGTGCCCAGTTTCGCCATTTCCATCCTGTTCATCGTCCTCTTCGCGACCATCTGGAGGGTCCTGCCCACGGGCGGATGGGGCGGCCCGGAGACCTGGATCATGCCAGTGATCGTATACGCCCTGGGTCCCATGGCCATCGTCGCCCGGTACACCCGTTCGAGCATCCTCGAGAACCTCCGCATGGACTACGTGCGCACGGCCAGGGCCAAGGGACTGAAGGAGCGCAGCGTCCTGTTCATCCACGTGCTGAAGAACTCCCTGATCCCGCTGCTCACCATCATGGGGCCCATGCTTCCCGGGGTGATGACCGGATCGCTCTTCGTCGAAGGCATCTTCCGCATCCCGGGCCTGGGGCAGTTCTTCGTCACGAGCATCTTCGAGCGGGACTACCCCATGATCATGGCCCTGACCCTGCTCGTCGCGGTGCTGATCGGCATCGTCTACCTGATTACGGACATCCTGTACGCGCTTGTGGATCCCCGGGTCAGATACGTTCGCGGGAGCAAGTAATGGACAACGGTTCCGCGCGCCCGGATGACGTGCGCTCGAAACGGACGTTCCGGGACTACCTGGGCATCTCGGCCCGCGGTTTCTGCATGGGGGTGGCCGATGTCGTGCCCGGCGTGTCCGGGGGAACGATGGCCTTCATACTGGGCGTATGGGAGGAGTTGCTCGACGCCGTGCACGCCGTCAACGCCAGGTTTCTGCGTTCGCTGGTTACCTTCCGGTTCGGCGATGCCTTCGACGGTTTCCCCCACCGGTTCCTGATCGCCCTGGTAACCGGCATCTTCGTGGCCATATTCAGCCTGGCCCAGTTCTTCGCATGGGCCCTCGAACACCATCCCGTCCACGTCTGGGCTTTTTTCTTCGGACTGGTGCTGGCGTCGATCATCACCGTGCGGGTGAAGGTGTCCCGCTGGACCGTTAAGGAAGCGCTCGCTTTGCTGCTGGCGGCCGTGGCCGCCTTCGTCCTGGTGGGCGCCGTACCGGTCGAGACGACCTCGGCCGCATGGTTCGTCTTCCTGAGCGGGGCGATCGCCATCTGCGCAATGATCCTGCCCGGTATTTCGGGCTCGTTCATCCTGGTCATCCTGGGGAAATACCAGTACATGCTCACGGCCGTGGTCGAGCGCAATCTCCTGCCCATCTTCATCTTCGGGTGTGGCGGGATCCTGGGACTGGTCTTCTTCGCGCGGGTGCTCAGGTGGCTGTTGCGCCGCTTCCATGACGTGACCGTGGCGGTCCTCATCGGTCTCATGGCCGGCTCGTTGCGCAAGATCTGGCCGTGGAAGGAAGTCGAGGAGAACGTCCTGCCCGCGTCGCTGTCGGGAGAAGTCCTGCTGTCCATCGGCCTGGGTATCGCGGGCTGCGCGATCGTGGTGATCATCGAGCGTATCGCGACGCGGCGATCCGCCTGAGACACGGAAAACCAGCGCACGGAAAACCAGCGCGCACGTAAGACCAGCACACGGAAGGCTAGCACACGAATGACCAGCACCTTGACCGAAATCACCTCATCTTCCGGCGGCCTCTGGCGCGACGCCCTGCGCCGTTTCATGAAGAACAAGCTGTCCGTCGCCGCGGCCATCATCATCATCGTCATCACCTTCATGGCCGTCTTCGCGCCCTGGGTCTCGCCGTCCCACTATTCCGAGGCCAATTTCGACGAAGCATGGCAGTTTCCGTCCTGGACCCACCCCATGGGCACGGACAGCATCGGCCGGGACTATTTCAGTCGGATCGTGTACGGCGCCCGGATCTCGCTCATCGTGGGGTTCGTCGCGCAGATGATCTCCCTGCTGATCGGCGTGCCGCTGGGCGCCATCGCCGGGTTCAAGGGGGGCAAGGCCGATTACATCGTCATGCGCCTGGTGGACGTCATGTCGGTCTTCCCCAGCCTGCTCTTCGCCATACTGATCATGGCCTGGCTGGGCAGCGGGTTGAGCAACGTGCTGTTCGCCATCGGCGTGACCGGCTGGGTGGGCGTTTGCCGCCTGGTCCGCGCGCAGTTCCTGTCGCTGCGGGCTTCCGACTTCGTCCGTGCCGCCCGTTCCATGGGCGCCTCCAACGTGCATACCATCGTGCGCCACATGTTGCCCAATGCCCTCAGTCCCATCATCGTCGGCCTGGCCATGGGCATTCCCCAGGCCATCTTCGCCGAGGCGGGACTGAGCTTCCTCGGACTGGGCATCAACCCGCCCACGCCGAGCTGGGGACAGATGGTCAGCAGCCACCTGCCCAACGTGATCTACTACTGGCACCTTGCCCTCTTTCCGGTATTCATGATCGCCCTGGTCATGCTAGGATTCTCGCTCATCGGCGACGGACTCCGCGACGCCCTCGACCCGCGGATGAACGAATAGGGCTTCCCGTCCTATGGCAGGTGTAACATGCGAATCAAGACCGGCATTTCGATTTTTCGGCGTTCGAGCTTTCTGTTCCTTATCGCGGGGTTGGCCTGGTCGGCCTACGGCCTGATCGATACGCTTCTCGCCGACACCGAGCCGCGCTATGTCAATTCCATCGGCGTGCCGCTCCCCGGGGACGCCCTTCCTCCCGAACAACAGGTCATTCGCGTCTTCTCCGAGTCACGGCCCTATAACGAGTGGTTCCGTACGGTCTACAAGGGTGCCGCGGGGAAATACATCATCGCCGAACCCCTGACGCGCACCAACCGGAATTTCGAGTTGCGAGGCGGCGCGGCGGAACGATGGGAGGTGTCGGATGACGGACTGGACTGGACCTTCCACCTGCGGCCGGGGCTGCAGTGGAGCGACGGCCGGCCGTTGACGGCGCACGACTACGTCTTCTCCCTGCGCCGTGGCGCCGATCCGGAAAACGCCTACGACTTCGGGTGGTATTACCAGCCGATCCGGAACTGGCAGGCCGTCGTCGCCCGCACGGTGCCGGTGGACTCCCTGGGCGTGTGGGCTTCCGACGATCTGACGCTCCACATCGCGACCGAAGAGACCACGCCCCACCTGCCCCTGCTCTTGACCTACTCGTGGGTATCGCCCGAACATACGGTGCGCAAGTATGGCGACACGTGGTCCACCCGGCCGGAAACCTGCGTGTCTTCCGGTCCCTTCGTCATGGTGGAATGGATAAAGGGCGAGCGCATGGTCTACGAGGCCAATCCCATGTACCGCGGGGTCGACAAGCCCTACCTGGAAAGGTTGATCTACAAGATGTTCAACCTGACCACGCCGCCTCCGAGGATACCGGCATACGAGGCCGGAGAGATCGATTTCACCGAGGTGGAGAACCAGGCTGAACTGGCTCGCCTCCTTTCGGACGACGCACTGAGCGACCAGGTCCATACCTGGCCCAATTTCTGGACCCATTACCTGTTTTTCGACGTGACGCAGCCGCCGTTCAACGACCGGAGGGTCCGGCTCGCGCTGAGTCTCGCCATCGACCGGGACGCCATATGCCGTTCCGCGCTGAAGGGGTTCGCCATTCCCGGCTACGCCATGCTGCCGCCCGGATTCCCGGCCTACTCCGACGATGCTTACGCGGAAAGCCAGGGATACGACCCGGAACGCGCCCGGCAACTCCTTGCGGATGCGGGGTATCCCGATGGCCGCGGCATTCCCGCGATGGACATGTGGCTGCGGAACGAAATCGTCATGCACCGGGACGCGGCGGAGGGGATCCAGGCGATGCTGCAGCGGAACCTGAACATAGAGGTCGAAGTACGCAACGTGGAGAACAAGGTCTTCATGGACGGCCTGAACAACCACACCCTGGCCTTCGGCATGGTACCCTACGAATTCGACTTCGTGGATCCCAGCAATCTCCTGGGGTTGTGGCGGTCGAATGGGCGGCACAACTGGAATAACGCCGCTTTCGACGAACTGATGACCGCGGCCGAGGCCGAGGTCAGGGATCCGCACCGTCGGATCTCACTTTACAAGGAAGCCGAAAGGCTGCTGGTGGAAGACGTGGCCGGCGTGTTCCTCTGGCACCGGCAGCGCGCGCAGGTGTGGAAGCCCTACCTTAAAGGATCGGCCCTTGAGCCGAATTCGTCGGGTTACCGGACGTGGAGGGGCGACCAGGTGATGAGTTCCTCCATCACCTTTTACCTGGCGGAAGACGAGCCGGAACTTGCCCTGCCTGCCCGGAGACAGTGAGGCAAGCCAAAGCGCGGAAGGACCGGAGCGCGGTAGGAGCGCGAAGGCGCGGCGAATCGCGGAAGGACCGGAGCGCGGAAGGAGTCCCACATGATACTCAACCAGTACTATCTGGGCTGTCTCGCCCATGCGTCCTATTTCCTCGGGGACGAATCCTCCGGCGTCGCGGCCGTCGTGGACCCGCAGCGCGACATCGGCCAGTACATCGAAGAGGCCGAAGCCCGGAACATGACCATCGAACATGTCTTTCTGACGCACTTCCACGCGGATTTCGCCGCGGGCCACCTGGAACTGAGAGACCGCACGGGCGCCATGATCCACCTCGGGGCGCGCGCCGAGGCAGACTACGCCTTCGAGCCGATGTGGGACGGCGGAGGCATGGACTTGGGCAAGATCAGGCTCGATTTTCTCGAGACGCCCGGGCATTCTCCCGAGTCGGTCTGTATCCTGGTCTTCGACCCCGAGGCGGCCGCCTCGCCTTACGCCGCACTGACCGGGGACACCCTGTTCATCGGCGACGTGGGCCGACCGGACCTGCGGGCCGCCCTCGGCTGGAAGGCCGAGGACCTCGCCAACCTGCTCTACGACTCCCTCCACGGGAAGCTGATTCCGGCGACCGTCGACGAGACGCTCGTTTATCCCGCGCACGGCGCCGGCTCATTGTGCGGCAAAAATTTGAGTACGGACACGGTGTCCACCATGGGCGATCAGAAGAAGTACAACTACGCCCTGCAGCCGATGGACCGGGAGACCTTTACCCGCCTGATCACGACGGACCAGCCCGAGGCGCCTTCGTACTTCACCTACGACGCCGCGTTCAACGCGCAGGAACACGAAACGCTGGACCACCTGCTGAAGCGCAACCTGAACCCCCTTTCATTGGACGAGGTGTTGCGCAAGGCGGAAGAGGGCGCCCAGCTGCTCGACACGCGGGACGCCGCGGACTATGAAGGCGCGCACCTGAAGGGGAGCGTCAACATCGGGCTCGGGGGCCAGTACGCCAGCTGGGCGGGCACGCTGCTGCGGCGGGACCGGCCGATCGTGCTGATCACGGAATCGGGCGCCGAGGAGGAATCCGCCCTGCGACTGGGCCGCATCGGCTTCGACCATATCGCGGGGTACCTGAAGGGCGGCATGCACGCGCTGGATGCACGGCCCGACCTGTTGGGCCGGACCGACCGCATCACCGCGGCGGCGCTCAGGGACCGGCTGGACACGGAAAGCCCGCCCCTGGTGCTCGACATCCGATCCGGCCAGGAACGCGCCGCCAGGTCCATCCGTGGCAGCCTCCACGTTCCCCTGAATCACCTGGAAGAACGGCTGGGCGAGATCCCCAACGGCACCACGGTGGTCGTCCAGTGCGCCGGCGGCTATCGTTCCGCCATGGCGGCCAGCATCCTGAAGCGGAACGGCATCGCGGACGTGATGGACCTGGTCGGGGGCCTGGCGGCCTGGGAGGCCGTCCAGCGCGAGACTGGGGAGTGACCCTATTTGTACATGGGTACGTTGAATTCCATGAGGTCCCGCGCGACGCGGGTTGCGGGAAAGACCTTGCGCGCCTCGGCGGCCAGCGGCCCATCCTGCATGTAGCGGGAACTGATATGGGTCAGCACGAGGTTGCCGACCTTCGCGCGCCGGGCGATGCGCGCGGCCTGCACGACCGTCGAGTGGTGCTTCTGCCGGGCCTGCGCCCGCAGGTCGTCGCTGAACATGCCGTCGTGGATCAGCACGTCGGCCTCGAGGGCGAGCGACACTACCTGGTCGCACGGCCGGGTATCCGTGGCGTACACGATCTTCCGGCCCCGCCGGGCGGGACCCAGGACCTGTTCAGGCTCGATCACCCGTCCATCCCGCAGCGTCACGGCTTCACCGGCCTGCAGCCGCCCGTAAAGCGGTCCGGGCGGTATGCCCAGCCGCCGGGCTTCCTCGACCTGAAACTGACCGGGCCGCTCCCTCTCCTGGAAGGCGAAGGCCAGCGTAAAGCAGCTGTGGTCCACGGGTACGGCCTCGACGAAGACCGTGTCGTCCTCGGAGACCGGGCCGCCCTTGTGCTCCGTGACGATCACGGGGAAGGGGCACTGGTGGCCCAGAAAGCGCCGGTTGCCTTCCACGAACTCTGAAATGCCCGGAGGTCCGTGGATGTGCAGGGCCCGTTCCCGCGGTATCTGCCCCATGGTCATCAGCAGGCCGGGCAGTCCCATTACGTGGTCGCCGTGCAGATGGGAAATGTAGACCCGCTCGATCTTGCTCAGGGGCAACTTCGCCCGGACCATTTGCGTTTGCGTGCCCTCCCCGCAGTCGAAGAGGAACACGCGTCCGTCGCACTGGACGGCTACTGACGGCAGGTTTCGCGTCAGGGTCGGAATGGCCCCTCCGGAGCCGAGGATAACGATGTCTATGGTCATGATGGAAGATGGATGGCCTTGTTCTCGGTAGGCGCCTACGCCTGCCGCGCCTTGCAGATCGCGTCGGTCATGCGGACCACGCGGCTCATTTCCCGGACGTCGTGGACCCTGACTATGCTGGCGCCGTTGGCGACGCTTAGCGCGACCGCGGCCGCCGTGCCCTCCATCCGGTCGTCTTTCTCCGCGTCGAGCACACGGCCGATGAAGGACTTCCGCGACGGGCCGATCAGTATGGGGCGATTCAGACGCTGAAATGACGCAAGGGACTGGATCAGGAGCAGGTTGTCGCTGAGCCGTTTGCCGAAACCGATGCCGGGATCGATAATGATCCGCGATCTTCGGATACCGTGCGCCACGGCGTGCGTTATGCGCGCGTCCAGCCACGCGACGATTTCGCCCACGGTATCCCTGTAACCGGGATTCCGTTGCATGTCCCGCGGTGTGCCCGCCGTGTGCATGATCACCACGGGAACTCCTGTCGCGGCGACCGTCCCGGCCATATCCGGATCGGCGGTCAAGCCGCTGACGTCGTTCACCATCCGGGCCCCGGCACTGATCGCCCCGCGGGCGACCTCCGCCTTACGCGTATCGATGGACACCGGCTGCGCGATCCGGTCCTTCAGTTTTTCAATGACGGGAATGACCCGCCGAAGTTCCTCCTCCGGACCGACCGGTTCCGCGCCCGGCCGGGTGGATTCACCGCCCACGTCGATGACGTCCGCGCCATCTTCGGCCAATTGCTGGCCGTGCCGAACGGCAGTTAAAGGGTCCCAGTACCGGCCGCCGTCATAGAAGGAATCCGGCGTGACGTTGAGGACGCCCATGATCCGCGTGCGTTGCGAACAGTCCCAGTGAAACCCGTCACCCTCGATGACCCGTTCATCATCCACGATCAGACTCCGGGTGCGGCCAGGGGAGGCTCCTTGAAAGGCGTGGGGACCGGCGCATTGTCATCGTCTTTCCGGGTCTCCTCCGCCTGCCCGGCTTCATCCTTCGCGTCCTGCGTCGATGGGGCTTCGCGCTGGACGGCCGGCGCCAGCCGTTTGCCCGCGATCAACTGTTCCATCTGGCTCCGGTCCAGTGTTTCATGTTCGAGGAGGGCCTCGGCCATCCGGTGCAGGATGTCTTCCTGCTTCGAAATGATGGTTTCGGCACGCTGCCTGCAGGCATCCAGGATGCTTCTCATGTCCTCGTCGACCTTCACGGCCGTCTTGTTGCTGTAGTCCCGCTTCCGGGTGAGTTCCCTGCCCAGGAATACCTCCCCGGCCTGGTTGCCGAGAGCCAGGGGGCCGAGTTCGCCCATCCCCCAGCCGCAGACCATGTGCCGCGCCAGTTCCGTGGCGCGCTTGATGTCGTCGCCGGCGCCGTTGAACGTGTCACCGACCCCGATGCGTTCCGCCACCTGTCCCGCCAGCAGGCAGGCGATCTGGCCCCGGCACCAGGCTTCCGAATACAGGTACTGGTCTTCTTCCGGGATGGAGTAGGTGATCCCGAGTGCCTGCCCGCGGGGAATGATGATGACGCTGTGCGGAGAGTCGATCTCGGGAATCAGGGCGGCGGTCAGAGCATGGCCGCTTTCGTGATAGGCCACGGTCCTGCGCTCCTCTTCCGACATGACCAGCTGGTGTTCCGATCCCATGACGATGCGGTCCCTGGCGCGTTCGAGGTCCGTCATGGTGATCCGCTTGTGATCTTCCCGCGCGGCGAGCAGGGCCGCCTCGTTCATGATGTTCTCCAGGTCCGCGCCCGACATGCCCGGCGTGAGCCTGGCCATGGTCTTCAGGTTCGCGCACTCCGCCAGCGGCTTGTCCTTCGCCTTGATTTCCAGGATCTGCTCGCGTCCTCTGACGTCCGGCCGGTCCACGGTGACGTGCCGGTCGAACCGTCCGGGCCGGAGCAGCGCCGGGTCCAGCACGTCGGGGCGGTTCGTGGCGGCGATGAGGACGACCCCGCTGTTCGGCTCGAAACCGTCCATTTCCACGAGCAACTGGTTCAGCGTCTGTTCCCGCTCATCGTGCCCGCCGCCCAGGCCCGCGCCCCGGTGGCGGCCCACGGCGTCCAGCTCGTCGATGAAAATGATGCACGGAGCGTGCTCCTTGCCCTGCTTGAACAGGTCCCGCACCCTGGACGCGCCGACCCCCACGAACATCTCCATGAAATCCGCGCCGCTCATGGTAAAGAAGGGAACGCCCGCTTCCCCGGAAACCGCGCGGGCCAGGAGGGTTTTTCCCGTGCCGGGCGGACCCAGCAGGAGCACGCCTTTCGGAATGCGCGCGCCGAACCGGCTGAACTTTTCCGGATGCTTGAGAAACGCCACGACCTCCTGCAGGTCGCGCTTCGCTTCTTCGACACCGGCCACTTCGCTGAACTTTACGCCTTCACGCTCTCCCGTAAGTCTGGCCTGGCTCTTCCCCATGGAAAATAGTCCCTTCTGGCCGCCCTGCATCTGCCGGAAGATGAGGATCCCCAGGCCGATGATGAGGAGCAGCGGCAGCCAGGTGACCAGGTGCGCATACCAGGGGCTTGACTTCGGCCGCGCGGTGATGGTTACGTTTTTCCGCACCAGTTCATCGATCAGTTCCGTATCTTCGAAAGGAATCTCGACCTTGAACCGGGTCTCCATGGTCTCCCGGCCTCCGGGCACGGGCGTACTGACCCCGTTTCTGAATTCGCCGACGATGGTCTTTTCGAGTATCGTCACGCTCAGGATGTTCCCGTTGGCCAGGTGGTTCCGGAATGTAGAGTAACCGATCTCCATCCCGTCGGTGCGGTTCCGGCTGAAGAACTGGACCAGTACCACCGACAACAGGGCCAGGAGTACCCACATGACGATGGTGCGGGTCCGGCGCGGCGATTGCTGCCGGTTGCCGCGGCCCTGGCCCGGCGATTGCTGCCGGTTGCCGCGGTCCTGATTCGGTCCGGCGGGGCGACGACCTTGCGGCTCCTCATTGTGCTGCCTGGTATTCATCATTGACCTTGCCGTCCGAGCGCTTGAATGTATTGCCCGCTGCCGTTGTGCAACGACCTTGCGCAATGCTCAAGAAATAAGCGTGAGGATCTGCGAGGCCGTATTCGCGCCCGCATGCCCCCACGCTCAGGCATCCTGTTCATCGACCACGGCGACGTATGGCAGGTCCCTATACCGCTCGCCCCAGTCGAGGCCGTACCCTACGACGAAATCGGCCGGGATGTCGAAACCCCGGTAATCGATCGTCACGGGCGCACGGTGCGCCCCCGGTTTGACCAGCAAGGCGCATACTTTCAGGGACAACGGTTCCTGCTTCGTCAACACTTCCGTAAGATAGCCCAGCGTCAGCCCCGTGTCAACGATGTCCTCCACGATCACGGCGTGCCGTCCGCGGATGTTTACATCGAAGATTTCGGCCTCCTCCACGCCGGTGGAAACCCGCCCCTTCCCATAGGATGAAGTGCGGACGAAGTCGATGGCGTGAGGCACCGTGATCTCCCGCATGAGGTCGGCCAGGAAGACCACGCACCCCTTGAGACATCCGATGAGCACCGGGTTCTTGTCCCGGTAGTCCGCGGATAGCTGCGCGCCCAGGGTCCTTACCTTCTCGGCGATCTGTTCTTCGGTGAGCAGGATTTTCATCGCTTCGATTCGTTCACTATAAGCTCGGCGACCATCACGCGCCGGGTCTTCCCGGTGACCAGGCCCTCGTTGCTCTGCCGGTAACCCGCCACCCACAGGATCTGCGTCCCGTCCGTGACGACCGGCACGCGGTCGCGCAACAGCCGGGGCACATCCCATTCGTTGAACAGTTTCTTCAGGGACTTGTGTCCCGCCAGGCCGAAGGGCGACATGCGGTCGCCCTGCTCGCGGGAACGCACGGTCCACGGCCGGTGCACGGCCGCCGCATCGAAAACGGCCCGGTGCGCCGTCGCGTCGGGCGCGGTTTCCGCGGATCCCTCCGCGACGTGGATCGACAGGTTCGTGTCCGGCAACGCCACCCTCCCGGGTACCTCCAGATTCAGTCGGAAAGGCGTTAGCAAACCTCGACACGCAACCAGTTCGGACTTGCGGCATTCCATGCGGATCCCGAAGGGCAGTTCATGGATCTGGCCGACCGGATCCCGGCCGATCCATGCACGGGCGTCTTCCACCTGGTCGAAACGCAGTCGCTCCTCGTTGCCGCCCAGGGTCCGGACCAGGCGCCGGACCAGGACCCGCTGCAGGGCGGGCGCCGCGTTCGTCCAGGCAGCGAGGTCCAGCCGAAGGATCTTCCCGTCCTCTGACCGGGCATGATCGGCGAGGAACGTCGTCGCCTCTGCGTCCAGGTACTCCGCCTCGCCGCGCGTCACGTCGGCGAGGCGCGCCAGTCCGTGGACGATATGGGGATTGTACTCCCTTTGCAGCAGGGGCACCAGGTGGTGCCGAATCCGGTTGCGGAGCATGTCCTGGTCCTCATTGGTCCGGTCGGTCCGGTAGGGCAACCCGTGCTTCCTGGCATATTCGGCGATCTCTTCGGCGGTGACGTCAAGCAGAGGCCGGATGATCCATCCGTCCCTGACCGGCCGGATGGCGGACAGACCCGAACTGCCACTGCCGCGCAGGAGCCGCATCAACACCGTCTCGGCCTGGTCGTCCGCCGTATGGCCGGTCGCCACGGAATCGGCATCCTGGTCCAGAAGCACCCTTTTCAGGAATCCGTACCGCACCTCGCGCGCGCCCTGCTCGATGGAACAGCCCTTTTCCCGGCAGTAGGCCGCGACGTCCGCCCGTTCCGCCACGCAGGGCAGGCCCAGTGACGCCGCGTAGTCCATGACGAAGGCGGCGTCCTCCCGTCCTTCTTCGCCACGGAGACCGTGGTCGAGATGGGCCGCCCCCAGTTCCATGTCCAGCTTGCCGCGGAGGCCGTGCAGGGCGTGAAGGAGGACCACCGAATCCGCGCCGCCCGAAACCGCGGCGATCACACGGTCGCCCGCGCTGATCATCCCGTGGCGCCGGATCCTGGATTCGATTTTATGTTCAATCGTATCGGGCATATCGTATCGGGCATGGAGGAATCGCGCGTTGCGCGCATGGGAAACCGCGGGGAAGGCAAAATGAAAATGGCCTTCCGAGTGCAGAAAGGCCATGGAACATAGCGGCGCAGGGATTCGAACCCCGGACACTCGGATTATGATTCCGATGCTCTGACCAACTGAGCTACGCCGCCTCGAATCGAACATCCCAATATAGACCCGGACGGGTAGGGTGTCAAGGCAATAACCGGTTCGCACACCCGGCTTTAATGTGATTGTTATTGACCTGCGAATATGGATGCATTACACATGTTTATGCCTGATTTAACAAGTATTTCCGTCGAGGTGAGGATTGGCTGAAACCGATTCGAATACCGCCGCAGATCCGGTAGCCGATACCGAAGACGAAGGTCTCGTTCGGGGGCTCGGCCCCCTCGAAGCCACCACCATCATCGTGGGCGGCGTCATCGGTTCCGGCATCTTCCAGGCGCCGAGTGCCATCGCCTCCAACGTGGGCTCGCCGGGCATGAGCTTGCTCGTCTGGCTGGTCTGCGGTCTCCTCGCACTGTGCGGCGGACTCTGCATCGCCGAACTCGGCGCCATGCTGCCCCGGACCGGCGGCCAGTACGTCTACGTCCGCGAAGCCTATCGCCGGCGCTGGGTTACCTTCATCTACGGCTGGTCCGCATTCTGGCTCGTGTGGCCGGTTTCCATCGCCGCCGTCGCCAACGTATTCGCCAATTACCTGGCCAGCGTGGTCAACATCCTCACCGCCGACGCGGGCGGCCAGGGCATCGTCCTGAGCGACGGCGCCCAGGCGGTGATCGCCTCGGCGTGCGTGTTGATCCTGATGATGATCAACGTGGTCGGCGTCCGATGGAGCGGCAGGGTCACCAACCTGTTTACCTTCATCAAGGTGGCCGCGCTCGGCGGACTCATCCTGCTGGGCCTTTTCATGGCCGAGAAGGGATCGATGGAGCATTTCTCGCCGCTGTTCGGCGGCGGCGGGACGTCCGTGGGCGGATTCGCGCTGGGCGCTTTCGGCGCGGCCATGGTGACCGGCCTGTTCTCGTACGAAGGATGGACCTTCTCCAGTTACGTCGCCGGGGAGATGCGCGATCCGCGCCGCAATCTCCCCCTGTCGATCATCGTCGGCATACTCTTCGTAATCGCGATCTATCTGGCGGCGAACTTCGTCTACATGCTGGTCCTGCCCTTCGAGCAGGTCCAGACCTCGCAGTGGATCGCGGCGGACGTGATGAAGGTCCTGCTCGGCGACGGGGGCGCGCTCTTCATCTCGATCGGCGTGATGTGTTCCACCTTCGGCGGGGTGAACGTGCACATGCTGGTGGCGCCCCGCCTCTTTTTCGCCCAAAGCAGGGACGGTCTCTTCTTCAAGGGGCTCAGCCGCGCACACCCGAGGTTCCGCACGCCGGCGGCATCCATCCTCGCCCAGGGCATACTGGCCGCCCTGTTCGCGCTGACGCCGAGGTTCGAGGATATCATCTCCTACGGTTCCTTCACATCGTACGCCTTTTCCATCCTCGCGATCGCCGCGGTCATCGTGCTGCGCTACAGCCGTCCCGACGCGAAGCGGCCTTACAGGACCTGGGGCTATCCGATTACGCCCCTGCTCTTCCTCGCCGTGATCACCGGTTACCTGGTGTCGCTGCTGACTAACGTGGATTTCATCTACAATACGCTCATCGGCCTGGCCATCGTCGCCGCCGGCTTTCCCTTCTACTTCTACTGGGAAAAGAAAAACAAAGGAATCTGAGGGATTTCATGCGGGACTTGCTGATCGTAGAACAGAACAACGTCATCCGCTACGATGACGTGTCCCTCTCCCATCTCCAGGAGACCCTGGACGGCTCCAGGGGCCTGTTCTGGCTGGACATCGAGCAGATCACGGACGAAGACGCGGCGTTTCTGAGCGATTTCAAGGAGTTCGGCGTCCATCCCCTGTCGGTGAAGGCTTGCCGGGAGGTCTCCACCCGGCCCTACTCGGCCGTGTTTCCGGGGCACCTGTTCATCGTCCTGCACGTGCAGGAGCGTCCGGACGCGCCACCGGCCAAGTTGGGATTCTTCCTGGCGCCCGGCTACCTGGTTACCGTTCACGCCACTCCCATGCCCTTTTTGCAGGATGTCAAGGACCGGATCCAGCGGGATGCCCAGTTGATGCGGTCCACGGACCAGTCGGTCGGCCTGATCATGCAGACCATTGCCGACTGCCAGGACCCGCTGGTTGCCGAGCTTGTCGTGGAAACGATTCCACCGGACCAGGACCTGGAAGCCCGATGGATCTACGACAGGCAGCGCCGCCTGAACGACATGATCCATCTCGTAAGACCACAATGCGACATCGTCCACTCGCTATACGCCGGCGAGAAACTCTCCCTGCAGCCGGATGCGGTCATCCAACTGCAGGACGCGTATCACCGGTTCAGGAATATGGCCGACGCGCTCACGCGCACCTGGGAAATGCTGAACGACGCGGCGATGGCCGCCCAGACGAAAGCCCTCAGGAGCATCGACGCCTCCTCGCGGCGCCTGACCTTCCTGGTCGCCCTGTTGCTTCCTGTGCTCGTCATAGCCGTCCTGCTCGGGATCGACGATCCCCCGATGAGCAACGTGGCCACGCCGGCGGTCGTGGGCATCGGCCTGGCAGTTTCGTTGCTGGTCGCCATCGTGCTGGTCCTCACAGCGAGAAAGCGATAACGGACTTAAACTCCCCGAGGTACTGTTGAACTGTCGGCCAGTCATTCGTTCCCTCCTGCGGGGTCTCCTCCTACGGGGTCTCCTCTTTCGGGGTCTCCTCTTCACGGGCGTCGTATTTCACGCCGGCGACCCGGCTTCCATCACCGCGCAGGACCGCCTGGTCATCGTCTCTCCGCACTGGGAAGGCATCCGCTACGAATTCACCCGGGGTTTCGACGCTTTTTACCGCGAAGAAACCGGCCGCGGGGTCGAGATCGAGTGGATGGACGTGGGCGGGACTTCGGAGATCATCCGGTTCATAAAGTCCGAGTTCACCGGCAAGCCGGACGGCATCGGGATCGACATGATGTACGGGGGAGGCAGCGATCCGTTCGTGGAACTGGCACGCCTCGACCTGCTGGCGCCTTACCGCCTTCCCGATGACCAGTTGGAGGGGCTGCCGGCCGAGGCGGGCGGATATCCGATATACGACGCAAAATACCGGTGGTACGGCGCGACGATGGCCGGGTTCGGCATCATGTACAACAAGCGGGTGGCGCAACTCGTGGAACTGCCCGTGCCGGAGACCTGGGAAGACCTGGCCGATCCCGGACTCTACTCGTGGGTCGGCGCGGCCGATCCCCGGAAGAGCGGCAGCGCGCACGTGCCATTCGAGATCATGCTGCAGGTCTACGGCTGGGAACGGGGCTGGCAGATCATCACCGCCCTGGGCGCCAACGCCCGGGGGTTCGCGAATTCGGGAAGCCAGGTGCCCAAGGACGTGACGTCCGGCGAAGTAGCCTACGGGATGGCCATCGATTTCTACGCCTGGGCGCAGATCAACGCCGTGGGCCCCGACATGATCGGATATACCATGCCGGACAATCTCACGATCCTGAACCCGGACGGCATATCCATTCTGAAAGGCGCGCCCAACATGGCGGTGGCGCAGTCCTTCCTTCGCTTTGTCCTGTCCGAAGCCGGCCAGCGCCTGTGGATGCAAAAACCCGGCACGCCGGGCGGACCGGAGCAGTTCCAGCTGAACCGGTTCACGGTGCTGCCCCGCCTCTACCAGCGCATCGATCCGTCGCATACCTCGGTCACTTTCAATCCCTTTGCGTGGAAATCGTCATTCATGTACGATGCCGTGAAAGGCGCCGCGCGGCGTCATATCGTCGACGACATGATCGGCGTCTTCGTCATCGACGCCCACGCTGCCCTGCAACGAACGTGGCGGCGCGCCATCGAAAGGGGAGAAGTGGAGCGTATCCTGCCGTCGCTGGGCGCCGTACCCATCACGGAGGAGGAATCGCTGGCCCTGGGCGACCGCTGGCGGGACCAGGCCTTCCGGAACCGGACCCTGCTCTCGTGGAGCCGGTTGGCGGCCGACAAGTACGGATCGGGTGCCTCCGGTTGGGCCGGCGCCAGGTACCTGCTGTTCTCCGGCAGCGGCCTGTTATTGGCGGGGATGGTGCTATACCTCTGGCGGATGAAGCGGAGAAGCGGATGAGGTGAGGGCCAGCCTTCGGACGGCTCGTTGCGACGCGTCGCAACCGGCATGTCGCAGTCGGCGCGGAGACACGCGTCGCGTCCGGCACGGACGGCCGCGTGTTATTTCATACCCTGAACAATTTTTCACATCTGGAGTGACCGAAACATGGTCGGTTTGACCCTGCGGGGCATAACCCGGAAATTCGGTGACGTGACGGCGGTCGACGACGTATCGGTGGAGATCGCCGGGGGTGAACTGTTCTTTCTCCTGGGCCCGTCCGGCTGCGGAAAGACGACGCTTCTTCGGTTGATCGCCGGGTTCTACGCGCCCGACGCGGGAAGCATCCTGTTCGACGATCATGACGTGACGAAGACGCCTCCCCACCGGCGGAACACGGGCATGGTGTTCCAGAACTACGCGCTCTGGCCGCACATGTCCGTCTGGGAGAACGTGGCCTATGGACTCGTCCTGCGCAAGATCCCGTCTTCTGAACAGAACGACCGCGTCTCGGAAGCCCTCAAGATGGTGCGGATGGATCCCTACGGGGAGCGGTCGCCGAACCAGTTGTCCGGCGGTCAGCAGCAGCGCGTGGCCCTGGCCCGCGCCCTCGTGATCCGTCCCGACGTGGTGCTGCTCGACGAGCCGCTGTCCAACCTGGACGCCCGGCTCCGCCTGGAAATGCGTGATGAGATACGGCGGATCCACGACGAGACCGGCACGACGATGATCTATGTGACCCACGACCAGAAGGAAGCCCTTTCCATGGCGGACCGCGTGGCCGTGATGGACATGGGGGCCGTGGCCCAGACCGGGGAGCCGCGTTCGATCTACGATCGGCCCGCGAACGCCTTCGTGGCGGATTTCATCGGGGAAACGAATTTCGTGGCCGGCCGGTTGACACGTTCGGAGCTTCCCCTGGCCGTAGAGACCGCCTTTGGCGTCCTCCATTCGACGGTCGAGCCCGTCGAGGACCTGTCGCCGGGAGACGAAGTGGTCTGCTCCGTCCGGCCCGAAGCCATCCGGGTTTCGGATCCGGACGCCGACGCCGGCGAAGACACCGCCTCGGGCGAGGACACCGCCGCCCGCGAGGGCGAGAACGTGATGGACGGCGTCGTGCGGCAGACTGTCTACCTCGGCGACCACGAGCAGTATTCGGTCCGGCTGGACGACGGCACGCCCATGAAGCTGGTGGACCACCGCCCCGGCCGTAGACTCGCGGGGCCCGGCGCGCCGGTTCGATTGACCTGCGACGCGTCGCAGGTCGTCGTGCTCGGGAAACCGGGATAGCGGTACCGCGGAGCTTGCCCCCATGCCTAGCACCCGATTCGATCTCTCGGACCTGACCCCCGGCGTCCTCGCCATCCTGGGCATTCTCGTCCTCTTCTTCGGCCTCTTCCTGTTCTACCCGATCCTGCACGTCCTGTTGAACGCCTTCTACTCGGACGAACGGTTTTCCGTGGAGTTCTTCGGGCTGATGCTGCAGAGTCCCGTGCAGCAGCGGGCGCTGATCAACAGTTTCGAGCTGGGCATCGTCACGACCGCCCTGACGACGATCATCGCCCTGCCCATGGCCGTCGCCCTCGTACGGTACGATTTCATCGGGAAGGGCCTGCTGGGCGGACTCGCCCTCGTGCCCATGATCATGCCCCCCTTCGTGGGCGCCATCGGGATGAAGCAGATGTTTGCCCGGTTCGGTTCGATCAACCTGTTCCTCCTGGAAACGGGACTGATCGACGCGCCCATCGACTGGTTCGGAGGCGGCGGATTCTGGGGGGTCGTGATCCTCGAGGCGCTCCACCTGTACCCCATCATGTACCTGAACATCGCCGCGGCGCTGGCCAACGTGGACCCCAGCCTGGAGGAGTCGGCCCGCAACGTGGGCGCGGGCGGCTTCCGCCTGTTCCGCACCGTTACGTTCCCGCTCATGCTGCCCGGATACTTCGCCGGCGCGATCATCGTGTTCATCTGGGCTTTTACGGATCTGGGCACGCCCCTGATCTTCGAGTTCCGCGAGGTGGTGGCGGTCCAGATCTTCAACATGTCCACCGACGTCCACGCTAATCCCCTTGGCTACGCCCTGGTCGTCTTCGTCGTCCTGGTCACGCTCGCCCTGTTCTATCTCTCCAAGAAGTTCTTCGGTGGCCGCCACTACGAAATGGTCGCCCGCGGCCACGTGGCGTCGGCCTCGAAACGTGCGACCTCGCTCGAGACCGTCCTGATCTGGGGCATGCTCCTCTCCATCACGGGCATCGCGCTGATCCCCCACCTCAGCGTGGTCCTCACCTCCGTGACCGAACGCTGGTTCATGACCGTGCTTCCATCCGACTACACCGTCGCCTATTACGGGCAGATCTTCGCCCACGACCTGACCCTGCTTTCCATCCGGAACAGCCTGTGGCTGAGCGTGATGAGCACCGTCATCGATATCGTCCTCGGCGTCGCCATCGCCTACCTGCTGACCCGCCGCCGCTTCCCGTTCCGGGACGCGCTGGACGCCGTGGCCATGTTGCCCCTGGCATTGCCGGGTCTGGTGCTCGCCTTCGGCTACATCTCCGGTTTTTCGGGGACCTTCCTGGACGTCCGCGTCTCCCCTGTGCCCTTGCTGATCATCGCCTATGCCGTGCGCCGCCTTCCCTACATGGTCCGGGCGGCCTACGCCGGATTCCAGCAGATGAGCGTCACCCTGGAAGAGGCTTCCATGAACATGGGCGCCGGCCCCTTGAGGACGCTCTGGAAAATCACCATGCCCCTCGTGCTCGCCAACATAGCGGCGGGCGCCATCCTCTCCTTTTCCTTCGCCATGCTCGAAGTGAGCGACAGCCTGATCCTGGCCATCAAGGAACAGTACTATCCCATTACCAAGGCCATCTACAGCCTGATGGGGCGCATTACCGACGGGCCCTACATGGCGAGCGCCATGGGCATGCTGGGCATGATCCTCCTGGCATGCAGTTTGCTCTTCACAGGGAAAGTACTCGGTAGAAGAATGGGCCAGTTGTTCAAGGTATAGCACCGACTTCGTTGAACCAACTACGCGGAATCTGCGTCTAACAGTATAGCAGGATAGGTGCGGGAGACGCCGGAACCTCGGTCGCGGGACGGATGGAAGAGCATGCGGCCCCTGAGGGGTACGGTCTCGCGTGGTGAAACGGATACAGGTTTTTGAAAGTGAAGGCGCGTGTTATGTCCTCTTTCAACAGGGAGTCCACTTTCAGTATGGATAACCTCCCGAAGCGGCAATCCAGTTTTTCCAAAGTCCGCCAGTTTCTCAAGCGCACGATGGTGTCCGGGCTGATCGCACTCATTCCGCTCACCATCACCATCGCCGTACTCAGCTGGCTGCTGACCTGGCTGGACTCCTTCGCCGCGCCGGTCATCCGCGGGTTGCTGGGACTGGATACCCGTATCCCGGGACTGGGTATCCTCCTCATGCTGATCGTGATTTTCCTGGCCGGCTTCGTGGCTTCGAACGTGTTGGGCAGGAAGCTGATCACCTGGTTCGAAGACCTCATGATGCGGCTTCCCGTCGCGCGAAGGGTGTACCACCCGGTAAGGAAAATCCTGGACACCTTCACGATGGCGGGGGAGACCAGGACCTGGAAGACCGTCGTGGTCGAGTACCCTCGCCGCGGCGCGTGGATGATCGCCTTCATTGCCGGTGACATGCCGAGTGAAGAACCAGGCGAGGATCTGGTGAGCGTTTTCGTGCCCAATACGCCCAATCCCGCCGCGGGTCGCGTGGTCATCGTGCCTCGCCGGGACGTGGTACCCGTGGACCTGTCGGTCGAGGAAGCCCTGGAATTCGTCGTTTCGGGCGGAACGGCCTTCAGTAACGCACTGACCCTGCCCTCCCTGCCGTCGCGTGATCAAACGGCGCCCCGACTGTCGGAGTCCCGTCCGGCGGAGCCTCAACTGTCGGAGTCCCGTCCGGCGGAGTCCCGTCCGGCGGAGTCCCGTCCGGATCTTCCGGTTTCCGCATCACGGGATGGACAACCGGACTCCCCGTCCTCCCCGTCCCGCGGCAACCGGTTGGCGCCTGCATCCATGCGTGGCCGGCGCGTGCACCTTACCCGGACCGACGACACGATGTAGAGACGGTCGGAACCAGCGCGGCCGGCGCGTGTCCCTGACCATGACCGACAACCCGGTGTAGAGACGGCTGGTAACGGCATCACCGGTGTTCTTGCAAAAGTCTTGTGTTTTCTTATCTTTATAGTGATTATATACCTTCTACAACTATCGCCTGTAACCGTATGGTTTGATTTAGCCTGCACCCAAGGAATCCTCGTCGATGTTTGATCTGGTCAACCTCCTGGATATTTTCATTATCGCAGCCTTGATCTACAGCCTCTACATGTGGCTCAAGGGGACCCGGGCGTACCATATCCTGATCGGCCTTGGCATTCTCGGCATCCTCTACAGCATCGCGACCTGGAGCGGGCTGCTCCTGACCAGCCAGATCCTGCAGTACCTGCTCGGTGTGACCCTCCTGCTGATCATCGTGGTGTTCCAGCCCGAAATCCGGCAGTTGCTGGAACGAGTCAGTCCCCTGGTCATTTTCAGGCTTCAGTCCAGTCCCATCTCCCGGCGCATTCTGAAGGAGATCACCGAGGCCTGTTTCGAGATGTCGGAGAAGCGCATCGGCGGCCTGCTGGTCTTCCCCCGGGCGACCGGGATCTCCGGGGTCGTGCAGCACGGCGTAAAGCTCGACAGTCTCGTGAGCCAGGAACTGATCGTCAGCATCTTCCATCCGTCATCTCCTATTCACGACGGCGCGATTATCGTGGAGAAGGAACGCGTGGTCGAAGCCGCCACCTATCTGCCCCTTTCAACCCGGGAGCACCTGCCGCCCCGTTACGGCACGCGCCATCGGGCCGCCCTGGGCGTATCGGAACTCGGCGATACGTTCTGCGTCGTAGTCTCCGAAGAAAGCGGCGAGGTATCCGTCGCGTCCGGTGGAGACATCTCGCCGATGGCGGACAGAGAGAAGCTCTGGCAGACGCTCGAAAAGTCACTGCTGCCCATCGAGATCCCGCGAAGCAGGCCGTCGATGCGGGAAGCGATGAAGAAGATCGTCGCCCTCCGGTCGGGATACCGGTTCAATCGCTCCAACCTTACTGCCAAACTGGCGTCCATCGGTGTGGCGTGCCTGCTCTGGTTCGTACTGATCGGGGAGCAGCTTTCGGAGATCGCCATAACCGCCGCGCTCGAATTCCAGAACATCCCGACCAATATCGAGTTGACGGACGTTTCGACCAGCGAGGTGAACGTACGCGTGCGGGGCCCCCAGGGGAGTATTTCGACGCTGACGGCGGACCAGGTCCGCGTTATGGTAGACCTGGACGACATGGAACCCGGGACGCACACCATGCCGCTCACGGATGCGAACGTGAATTTGCCCTACGACGTGGTAGCCACTTCGATCGATCCGAGAAGCCTGACCATAAAGTCCGATCGTATCGTAAACAGGCGGATCATGATCGACTATGACCTGACCGGCCAACTGCCCGAAGGGCTGGAGCTGGCGCGGGACGTCATGGTGGATCCGCCCTCGGTGCCTATCACGGGCCGTGAAATGGAGATTGACCAGATCGAACGGATCGTGACGTCACCTACGATCGACCTGTCCCAGATCACCGCAAGCCAGGTATTTGACTGCAACTTGAAAGTCCTTCCGCAAAACCTGACCTTTACCTCTTTCAGTATCGAAGGGCGGGAGGTCAGGGTCCACATCGATCTGCGGCCCATCGGCGATGGCCAATCGGTTTCGGGAGAAACCGCCGGACTGGACCGTGTGGCGGCTTCCTCGCAGACCAGCCTGAATAACCGGCTGAATTCACCTTGACTTAGCGTTACATCCCGTCCTATTTTCCCATGCTATGAGTAGCTTTAACCCGATCTGGCCGAGGGCGGTATGGGTGAGTTGCGCCTTGCTGCTTTCGATCGCTTCCGTGTCCGCTGACACGAGACCTTCCGATGGACTTTCTTCGGTAGATGGTCCGATCATTGGACCGAGCCCTGTCGAGGACGGGACGGCTGAGCCGCCCGGTGCGCTCCCCGAAGTGGACAGGCCAGCTGGGTCGCCCGAGCCGTCGGCCGCCGAAGTGGACGGGCCAGCCGGGTCGCCCGGACCGCCGGCCGCAGTGGACGCCGAGGTGGATGCGGCGCCCATCCGTTCGAGCAGGTGGAGCGCGGGCGTCCGTGTACGAGCCCGGGCCGCCCTCGTGGTCGACATGCAGAAGGGCGAGGTGATCTACCAGAAGAACGCGACGTCGCCGTTCCCGGTCGCGAGCATCACGAAGTTGATGACGGCCGTGACCTTCATGGGTATGAACCCGGACCTGGACAAGCAGGTCAGCATCACCCGGCAGGACGTCTACCGGGCGAACTGGACGAAACTGAGATTCAGGGAACGGGTCTCCGCCCGGGACCTGCTGTACGCCACCCTGATCGCTTCGGACAACGCGGCGGCCCGCGCGCTGGCCCGGGCGACGGGCCTGACGATCGAGGCGTTCGTGGAGCGGATGAACGAAACGGCGGCTTCACTCGGCCTGGCGAACTCGCGATTTACCGAACCCACCGGATTGGATTCAGGCAATACGTCCACCGCGGTGGACTGCGTAGCCCTGCTGTGGAATGCGCTGCAGGACGACCTGCTGGCCGAGATCCTCCTGGCGAAGGAGCACCGATTCGGCACGAACAGGCGCACGCATACCATCCGGACCACCAATCGGCTGGTCCGCGAACCGGTGTCCGAAAGCCGGTGGGCGTGCGTAGGCAGCAAGACCGGATATATCCGCAGAGCCGGTTATTGTCTCGTGCTCAGGGCCGTCGGCAACGATGGCGATGACCTTTATGCCGTCATTCTCGGTGGTCCGACGAGCAGGACCCGGTTCACGGACATGCGGCGCCTGCTGGACTGGAGCGTGAATACCGGCCGCGACGCGGGACCGCAGGCCGGGGTCGGCAGCTGACGCAGGCCGATCACCGCGGGACCACGGGCCGGGGTCGGCGGCAGACACAGACCGATCACCGCGGGACCGCAGGCCGGGGTCGGCGGCAGACCGGATTCGAGGAGAAAACGATCGGAGAACGTCCGGGTGGACGTGTCTTCAGCAACGGTTGAGGAGAGCGTATGTTGGCGACGATTGGTTTCAGCGTGATCGGAACGGTAATCCTGGGTCTTGTCGCGATTGGCCTGGTCTACCTGATGGCCCTCGCGGGAGGCGGGCAGCGCGTGCGGACCTCCGCACGGCGCGCGGGCGGCAGAACCCGGCCCGCCCGCCCCGGCGGCCGTGGATGACCCGGGGCTTCCCGCGATGAACCCCCTTCGCAGAAGCGTGCTCGCCCTCCTGCTGTGCGGCATCGTCCTCGGGTGGACGGGTTCCGAAGGGCGGGCGGCCGACCGCGAAAACGGCAGGCTGACCATTGCGCGGATGAAGTACGACGGCGGGGGCGACTGGTACAACGACCCCGAAGCCATTCCCAACCTGGCCCGGGAGCTTCAGTTGCGCGCGGGCATAGAGACGAACCTGGATCAGCGCGTCGTCACCCTGACCGATGACCTCCTGTTTTCTTCCCCTTTCCTTTTCATGACCGGCCACGGCGAGGTGAGGTGGACCGAACCGGAAACCCGGAACCTACGCACCTACCTGACGCGCGGCGGTTTCCTCTACGCCGATGACGATTACGGGATGGACGAGGCCTTTCGCCGGGAGATGAAACGGGTCTTTCCGGACAAGGACTTCGTCGAGTTGCCATTCGACCATCCGATCTACCACATCATCTATGACTTCCCGGCCGGGCCGCCCAAACATCACGAGCACGACGGCAAGCCGCCCCAGGGGTTCGGGCTCTTCCACGAAGGACGGCTGGTGGTGTACTACACGTACGAAAGCAATGTCAGCGATGGCTGGGCCGACGAGAAGACCCACAACGATCCGCCGGATAAACGCGAAGCCGCGTTCAGAATGGGCATCAACATCGTGGCGTACGCGCTCTATCGTTGACGCG
Organism: Gemmatimonadota bacterium; assembly: GCA_026705925.1. GTDB lineage: Bacteria > JAAXHH01 > JAAXHH01 > JAAXHH01 > JAAXHH01 > JAAXHH01. Next base: position 112,828 of record JAPOZT010000011.1, on the reverse strand, counting down.
GGTGCCGCCTTGCGGTATACTGAAACCCGGACGGCGAAACGGACGTCTAACTACTAAAGACCATACGGCCGCTTAAGCCGCGGTTTTAGAGACGCACGAAGGAACCAGGAAAAGGAGTCCCATCATGAACCTCTGGCAGACGATCAAGTCGGAATTGGACGGTCCGATCGAAACCGTACGCAAGAGCCTGTCCGGCGCACTGGACATGGCGGAAGATCTCACGCGGAAGGGCCGGATCAAGCTGGAGATCCAGTCGGCCCGCGCCGATATCCGCAACCAGATGACCGAACTGGGAGGCCGGGTGCACCAGTTGGTGGTCGATGATGGCATCACCGACGTGTCGGGAGATACGGAAGTGAACGGCATCCTGGATCGCATCAAGGCATCGCAGCAGAAAATCGAGGACCGGGAAGAAGAACTGCAGCGGGAGGATGCGGAACCCGCGGAGAAGAAGGCCTCCTGACGCGGCGCCGCCACGCAGGATGAAAGGAAGAGCACCGACCCCGGCATGCCGCCGACGCATGCCGGGGTTTTCTGTTTCCCCTCCGATACGTTTTCCTTGATTTAGGTCTGCGTTCCCTTACAATTTCAGGACACCTCGTCCACCGAGAAAAACCATGCGAACGCCCGGAACGACGATGCTGCCGATGCTTCGAATCCTGCTCGGTTCCCAGCAAACGGGACTGATTCTCGTCATCCTGCTGCTCGGTGCGGTACTCTCCGTTTTCGCAGGGTATCACGTGGACCGATCCACGGGCGAACTCGTCAACAATTTCCTGAATTCCCGAACGCTGATGCAGACAGCCACGGACGCCAGTTTCTTCGTGATCATGGCCGTCGGGGCGACTATGGTGATCATCTCCGGCGGGATCGATCTCTCGGTCGGCTCGATTTACGCCCTGTCCGGCGTGATGACCGCCATGGTCCTGCGGTCCATGGCTCCGGAAGCTCCCTTCGCGGTGGTCGCACTGGCCGTCGTGACCTGCGTCAGCCTGGGGGTGTTGTGCGGCCTGCTGAACGGGTTGATGGTGGTCGGACTCCGCGTGCACCCCTTTATCGTCACGCTCGGTACAATGTGGGTGTTCCGAGGCGTCGCTTTCGTGGCCAGCGAGGCGGAGAGCATACTCGTGCCGCAGCCCCTGACCGACGCGATCAAGCTGTCCATCGGATCCGACGCCCTTTATCCCATGCCCATGATCATCATGCTCCTCATCACGGCCGCCGGCGCCGTTTACCTGTCCAGGACCGTCATGGGCCGCCATATTTTCGCCGTGGGCGGCAACGTGGAGGCCGGCCGATACGCCGGGCTGCGGATCGACCGGATCCTGGTCGGCGTGTACGTGATTTCAGGACTCACCGCGGGCATCGCCGCGCTGGTGGGCAGCAGCTACTACGGCTCGGCCTCCTGCGCCGATGCCACGGGTTACGAACTCTACGTGATCGCTTCAGCGGTCGTCGGCGGCGCGAGCCTTCGCGGCGGCCGGGGTAGCGCGGTCAACGCCATGCTCGGCGCCATGTTGATCGTCCTGATCCGCCAGTCCATCCGCACCCTGCACCTGGACCAGAACTACGAATGGGTCGTAATCGGTTGCGCGATCATCGTCGCTGTCGTCCTCGACCAGGTGAACCGCCGGCTCACAGCGCGCAGACTGGCCGGAGCGGACCGAGCTATGACGGTATAGTCCGGATCCGTGACCGCATAGGCCGGCCCGTGACCGTATAGGCCCGTTCAGAAAGGAACAAAACCGATGATACTTTTGAAGAAGACGCTGCGAACGATGCTAGAGCGGGCAATGCCGATCGTGCCGGCCGGGCTGTCCAGGCTGACCGTGCCAGTTGTCTTGACCAGGCTGGCCGTGTCAGCCGGGCTGGCCATGCTGGCCGCGGGCCTGTCCATTGTCGCAACAGGTTGCGGTGGAACCGCGCCGCCGGACGACAACCGGCTCGTGATTTCAATGATCGCCAAGAGCACGACCAATCCCGTGTTCCTGTCCTCCCGTACCGGCGCCGAGGCGGCGGCCCGGGAGTTATCGGAAACCCACGGCGTCGACATCGTGATCGACTGGCGCACGCCGCCGACGGAGGACGGCCAGGTCCAGGCGCAGCGTATCGCGCAGGCCGTGAACGAGGGCGCCGACGTGGTCCTGATCTCCTGTTCGGACGCCGCCAAGGTCACGGGCGCCATCAACGACGCGGTGGACCGGGGCGTGCCGGTCATGACCTTCGACAGCGACGCGCCGGACTCGAAGCGGTTCGCCTTCTTCGGCGTGGACGACATCAAGACCGGCGGCCTGATCATGGGGGAACTGGCCAAGGCGATGGACGGCCGGGGACGCGTGGCCATCCTCGCGGGCAACCAGAACGCGCCGAACCTGCGCAAGCGGGTGGAAGGCGTGCTGCAGAAGGCGGCGGAGTATCCGGAGATTTCGATCGTGGGAACCTTCTATCACATTGAAACCCCCCAGGACGCCGCCGCCGAAGTCGTGCGCGTCAACAACGCCTATCCGGATATCGAGGGATGGGCCATGGTCGGCGGATGGGCGCTTTTCACGCAGACCCTGCTGACCGACCTCGATCCCGAGCGCATGAAGATCATCTCTGTAGACGCGCTGCCGCCCCAGCTGACCTACATCGAACAGGGCGTCGTACCCGTATTGTGGGGACAGCCGACCTACCTTTGGGGGTACGAATCCGTCCGCCTGATCGTCGAGAAAATCCACCTGCAGCAGGATGTGCCCATGATCAACCCCCTCGAACTGGTCCACGTGTCCCAGGAGAACCTCGGCGAGTGGGCGGCGATGCTCCAGGGTTGGGGATTCACCGACGTGCCGGAACGGTACCTGCAGGTGGATGAACAACCCGCCTCGGGCGACTGATCCGGTTACCCCATGGACCGCAATCCCGCGAACTCCTATATCGAATTCGACCGGATCACCAAGCGGTTTCCCGGCGTGACGGCCCTCGACGAAGTGACCTTCGGCATCCAGGCGGGTACCTGCCATGCTGTGGTCGGCGAGAACGGCGCCGGCAAGAGCACGCTGGGCCGCATCCTGACCGGCATCTACGGTCTCGAGGGCGGACAGATCCGCATCGACGGCCGGCCTGTGCAGTTTCTTGAACCGGGAGACGCCCTGGACCTGGGCATCGGCATGGTACACCAGGAACTCGTTTTCTGCGAAAACCTCTCCGTCGCCGAGAATCTCTACCTGGGGAACTTGCCGGCCCGGGCAGGGTTCGTCTCCGACCGGAAAATGGAGGAACGCGCGCGCAAGCTGCTGTCGGCGATCGAGGTCGACATGGACGTGGAGACGCCTATCGGTAAACTGCCGGTGGCCCAACAGCAACTCGTCCAGATCGCGGCGGCCCTCGGCAGCGGTGCCCGCGTGATCGTCTTCGACGAGCCGACCAGCAGCCTCTCCCACGTGGAAGCGGAACGGCTTCGGGAGAACATCCGTCATCTCAAGTCCAAGGGGGTGACGTCGATCTACATCTCCCACGACCTGGACGAGATCTTCCGCCTGTGCGACGTCGTGACGGTGCTTCGAGACGGACGGCACGTGGCCACCCGGCCGGTTGCCGAACTCGACCGGCCGGCCCTGATCAATCTCATGATCGGCCGCACTTTCGAGGCCTACTTCCCCTCCCACGTGGACACCGAGCCCGGCGGAGAGATGCTGGCCGTGGAAAACCTGTCGAGTCCCGGGCGATTCGAGGACGTGTCCTTCTCGGTGCGGTCCGGGGAGGTACTTGCCCTGGCCGGCCTGGTGGGCGCGGGCCGGACCGAAGTGTTGCAGGCCGTGTTCGGGCTGGACCCCATGGCCACGGGCGGGATCAGCGTTTCCGGCCGGCCGGCGAGGATCCGGCATCCGATCGACGCCATGCGGTCGGGCATCGGCCTCGTGCCCGAAGACCGCAAGCGGTTCGGCCTCGTCCTGTCGCTCCGCGTGGATCAGAACATCGGATTGCCCACCCTGGCCAGCCGGTCCGACTTCGGATGGATCCGCGGCAGCCGGGAGGAAGACCTGGCCGGGGAGTATGTGAGAAGGCTGTCGGTGCGGCCCGGCGATGTCCGGTACGACACGGCGGGCCTGTCGGGTGGCAATCAGCAGAAGGTGGTCCTGGCCAAGTGGCTGGCCGCGAACTGCCCGATCCTGCTCATCGACGAACCCACCCGGGGGGTGGACGTGGGCGCCAAGTCGGAGATGCACGCCCTCATCGATCAACTGGCCCATGAGGGCACAGCCATCGTGCTCGTGTCGAGCGAACTGCCCGAGGTGCTCAACCTGTCGACAAGGATTCTAGTGCTGCGGGCCGGTCGTATGGCCGGGGAACTCTCACGCGACGACGCGGACCAGGGTGCGGTGATGCGGATGATGGCGGGGGTGTGAGTATGCGTAGATTAACTTTTGACGGGACCTAACACAGTATATTTAAACGCAGATATAGTTATTTTTGTGGAACCAGAAGTTGATAATCGTTACTGCTCATTGGTTCATGTTTATCCCAGTAACCCCGCATTTCAATTAAGACACGTTGTTTCGAAATGACGGTGTCTGAATTCAAACGTGCAACTTTTGCTTCGTATTTACCCCGGGAGTCAGCCATAGCTCTAGTTAAATCGTGAACCAAATAGCGCGGTGCCCAACCAATCATATGATAATCAACTGTTTGAATCTGTACAGCTAACCTTGTTGCAGGATTGTTCAGTTCTAACGTTACATACAACGCTTCATCTTCAACTAATTCATTTAACCGAGCCTTAGCCTCTTCATTGGTGTAGCGCCAACCGTGTAGGAAAAACCTACAGGTAAAACTCCCGTCTTCGTGCTTTGTAAGTTTTGGAAAGACTTCGTAGGTATCTGTAACTCGAGTGCCGCCATTTCTTTCCAAAATCTCGATCGGGTTGGCCTTTTCGGGCAAGTCCAGGCTTTGCAGATATTCTGAAAAATCCGGCCTTGCTGGATTCATCACTCTGTTTCTAAATAGCGGAAACAACTCGGAAGAACGATAGTCTCCTTTTAGTTCAGGAAAATCCAGTAGAGGAGTGAATCCTTCTTTCTTTGCTTTTCGAACACCTTTGATATAGCGAAATCGATACATAGAATGATCGACATCAGCGTCGAGCTGTCCCACCGGAAACCACGCACGACCAGGCTTTTTATCCTGCCAGGCCAAAAACAACGTTTTCTCACTCATTCAAATAACTCCTGTAACTTGCTGATGCTATAATCCAACTGCCTTACCATGAAATCTCGACCTAAAGCAGATATCCATTCGTCGGGTATTTGTTTAGATACGTTGAGAATCGACTCCGTGTCCAATTTCTTGATTCGTTGAAGTGCAGGACCAAACCATTCAGGATATGCATCAACGGACCGTCTGACCAATTCGAGAGGGCTGATACCACGTGAGTCAGATTCAGACCAGTAAATAGCCCCACGCGCTCTTTCAACGTAAGCGCTTAATTGGTCGTTGGCAAATATCCTCTCTCTCTTAGAGTCACTTAGCTCTCGGCCCAACGAAGAGGCATGGTCATATGTGGGGGCCAAATCCACTGACACTTTGTTCTCAGCCACATGAAACAGTAATCCCCAGTTTTCGTGGTGCCGATCGGTGTTGCCAATGATGGCATCAAAAACCAGGTAATCCGCAAACCGATGTTTTGCATCTTCTGAATTCTGTAGTACTGTGTCAAATACTCGCCAGATATTCTTCAGGGTATGACTGGACTGGTGGAATGTTTTACTTGGATCATATCCTTGGACTTCCAGTTCAAGTAACTGATTCCCATGTATCAAAATCTGACCAGCGTCAACACCAGCAAACGATTTTGTTGTTGATCCTCTTCTTCCTTTAAAAACCGCCAACTCGACTATTGCGTGGCCAATACCAAGAACAGTTGCAACCTCGGCAGCTGTCTTTTCTGCCCAATGTTCCCCGGAGCTACCTCGCGGAAACTTGAACAACCACTTGCCTGCGGTTGGTTTATTATACCAGAACTTTCGTTTGCTCCCCATGTCTTCCGACTCACGTTCCCATTCACTCTTGACTTCCTCAACAATGAACTTCTGTGACATAGTACTTACCGTCTATACTGGCGTCTTGAGGTTCATGGAATTTGGAGCGTTCGTGCAATACTGGTGTCAAAAAGTCACGCCGATGTCCGTCGTATTATACGAAAAACAGGCTTCTAAGTCTATACCATGTTATAAACTTAGATTTAATCAAATTCCCAAGTTACAGATCCTTCACTTCTCGTGAACTCTCATCCTATTTACGCCTCCCCGGCGCGGCCGCCACGCCCTCCATGCCGCCGCTCACCCGCAGGACTTCGCCGGTGATCCATCCTGCCGCCGGGCTGCAGAGAAAGGCCACGCCGTTCGCGATGTCCTCGGGTTCGCCCCACCTTCCGAGCGGGATGGCGCTTCGAATCCGTTCGATCATCTCTTCTTCGGAAAGCCCCAGCGTCTTGCCGCGCTGGACCATGTTGGACCGGTTGAACGCGGTGTAGACCGGGCCCGGACAGACGGCATTCACCCGGACCCCGTAGGCCGCCAGTTCCAAAGCCAGGGTCCGCGTCAGGCTGATGACGCCCTCTTTGGCCGCGTTGTAGGCCGCCACCAGGGCCGCCGGGTTCTGTCCGTTGATGGATGAGATGTTCACGATGGCGCCCGCCTCCTGACCCTCCATGATCCGGCCCGCGGCCCGGCAGCAGTAGAAGGTCCCGGTCAACGTGATCCGAAGGACCCGGTCCCATTCCCCGTCGTCCAGTTCGACGACCGGTGCGACTTTCTGGCCGACCCCGGCGTTGTTGACCAGGATGTCGAGCCGGCCGTGTGATTCGGCGACCGCATCGAAGCACGCGTTCACTGAAGCGCTGTCTGAAACGTCGACGAAAGAGGGGAGCACAGACAGTCTCAGGTTCTGGAGCCTTCCGGCTTCCTCCTCGACCTTCTCGCGTTGCAGATCGGCCATCACCACGGTCGCGCCGTTGCGTGCCAGTCGCTCCGATATGCCCAGACCGAGTCCCTGCGCCGCGCCGGTCACGACCGCGATCTGGCCGTCTATACGATGTGGATCGTCCATGCCATTGATCCTTTCATCTCTCCAGTCTCTCCGTGCCGATGTACATCTCGGTATACACGGTATTGTTTTCCCAGAAGGGATAGAAACCCGCCCGGTCGCGCTTTAGTCCCTTAAGCCACGGCTTGCGTAGCTGGAACCGGTGGTTGTGCCACAGAAACGCCCCGCCGACTTCGGAAGTAAGTATCCATTCCGCCTCGTCGTAGAACTGCATCCGCCTGTCCCGGTCGGTCTCCCTCCGGGCCCGGTCGATCAGGTCGTTGTAACGCGCATTGTTCCAGTCATGGCGGGTGAAACCCCGGGGTTGGGAGCGCCAGGGTACGCCGAGCAGGCTCTGGGGATCGGAAAAATCGGCGCCGTAGCTGACCAGGCCGATGGGTATCTCCCATTCATACATCAGCCGGTTGAAGGCGTTCGCCTGCATGTTGCGGATCTCGAGCCGGATGCCGAGTATGTCGAGCAGCTGTTCCTGGATCATCTGCACGGCCTGGCCGCTCTGTGAAGAGGGTGGCGCGTCGCGTAGCCAGACCTCGAGGACGGGGAATCCCCTCCCGCCGGGATATCCGGCTTCGGCCAGCAGGCGGCGGGCGGCTTCCGGATCGAACTGCTGCAGATGCCGCAGCTTTTCTCCCACATATCCGGGGAAATTGGGGGGACGCATGCCGTAGGCCGGCCGGACTGCGCCCTTGAACAGGACATCGGCTATGGTCTACTTGTCGATGGCCCGGGCGATGGCCTGGCGCACGCGGACGTCATTCAGAGGTGGTTCTCGGGTCCGGAAGAACAGGTATACCGTGGATACGCCGTTGAACTTCCAGAGCTGTTCGCTCAGCCGGGAGTCGCTCCGGATGCGGTCGAGATCGGCCGGGCTTCCCACGCCGACCAGATCCACCTCGTCGTTCTCGTAAGGAAGAAGCCCCACTCCGCCAGACGCGCTGCCGGTCCCCGCCGTCCCCGAGAAGAGGCGGACGATCTTCCTGAGATGACCGGGGTTATTGCCTTTGTAATGTGGATTCAGCCGGAACGTCATGTACTTGCCCTGCTCCCATTTATCCAGCCGGAAGGCCGAATTGCTCACGCACCTTCCGGCCTCCGTCCACCTCGCGCGATACTTCTCCACCTGCCACCGCGGCACCGGAGAGGACGCCGTGTAGGAGGTTATGTAGGGAAGGTAGGCGCAGGGTTCTTCGGTTTCGATTTCGAAGGTGAGGTCATCGATCGCTCGGGCTCCAAGCAGGTCCGGGTCGCCGGTCACACGCTGGTTGTACGCCTTCGCGCCCTTGATATCATAATAGAAAAAGGCGTACACGTTGCCGCTGTCCGGATGGAGCAGGCGCTTGTAGGTGTATTCGAAGTCTTGGGCGGTGACGGGCGTGCCGTCGCTCCATCTCGCCCCGGGATGGAGATGGAAGGTCCAGGTCCTTCCGTCGGGCGAACGCTCCCACCGGTCCGCCGCGCCCGGGATCAGCTCCTCGTTCTCGTCGACCATACAGAGCCGTTCGAAAAGGAACGCGCTGCCCAGGGACTCGTACAGGGCGACGCTGACGTCCAGGCTTGAGGGTTCGTTGGAAAAGTAGCGGAGTACCTGGCGTTCGGGGGGCGCCGCGTCAGCCGGGAGAGGTCTGGCCGCGGCTTCTTCCGACGGGACGGTCTCGACAAAAGGATGGCCGGGAGAGTCGGAGGGGCGGTTGCCGCAGGACGTGGCCGTAAGCAGGACGATGGATAACCCGTAGACGAGAAACCAGTACAGGGAAAACGGGTGGTATGGTCTGCAAGGTACGAGCATGTGCCCTCGCCTTGTCCCCTGTATTCAGTGGGATCACATCCCCAGCAGTTTTCGGGCGACCTCACGTGCTTCATCCAGTGTTTCCACGATATGCGCCGCAGGTACGCGCTGGATGATCCCGAGGGCGGAAAGGGTATCCTCGACGGAACCCGAAAGCGACATGACGATGAACGCGGTGTCTTCGCTCGTGGCGACGCCCATAAGCTGTTCGACGACCATGGCCGCGCTGTCGTCGATGTACGTGGCCCCGGAGAAATCGAAGATGACGACATCATGGTCCTTGATGTCCTCGCTGATCACGCCCACCAGCTTTTTGGATGAGGCCACGGTGAAACTGCCTCTGAGCGCAACCAGGCCGACCCGGGCCGTGAACTCGTCCGTGTTAGGGGTTTCAACTTCTTCCTCCGCAAAGAACTGACGGTCCAACAGCGGAACGGAAACCACGCTGTCCAGCTCGAGGCTTTCCAGCTTCCTGGCGTGGGCCATGCCGGCGACGATCAATCCGATGGCCACGGCGGTGACCAGGTCGACGAACACGGTCAGTCCCAGTGTGATCAGCAGAATGATGAGATGTTCCCCGCGGAGACGGTGGATCCGTTTCAGCATACGCCAGTCGACGATGTCCCAGCCCACCTTCATGAGTATGCCCGCCAGCACGGCGTGGGGAATCGGCTCGACGATCCAGCCCAGGCCCATTATAAGCACCAGGAGTATGGCAGCGCGGACCGCGCCGGACAAACGGGTGGTCCCGCCGGCCCGGATATTGGTCACCGTGCCCATGGTCGCGCCGGCGCCGGGGAGACCGCCGATCAGCCCCGCCACCATGTTGCCGATGCCCTGCCCCACCAGTTCCTGGTCCGCCCGGTGGCGCGTCCCCGTCAGCGAATCGGCGATGAGGGAGGTGAGCAGGCTGTCCACCGAACCCAACAGCGCGAGGATGAGCGCGGGCTCGATTGCGCGCAGCAGGAAGTCCGCGGTGGGCGGTACGAGGACGATTTCCGGCAAACCGGACGGGATGATCCCGATTACGGGCACGTCGGCCAACCAGAGCACGCTCAGCAGCGTGCCGACGATGAGGGCTACGAGGGTGCCCGGTACGATACGCGACAACCGTCTTGGCCAGAGCACGCCGACGGCCAGGGTGACGAAGGCGATCGCGAAAGCACTGTAGTTGATGTCTCCTACGGCATCCGACAGCACCTGGATGGTACCGACGACGCCACCCGGCGCGGCAGGCGCGCCGATGAAGGGCAGAGCCTGGATCAGCATGACGATCAGGCCGATACCGGACATGAATCCCGAGATCACCACGTGGGGGGTGTAGGCGACGTAACGGCCGATCCGCAGTACGCCCAGCAGGATCTGCAGGAAGCCGCCCATCATGACGACGACCAGGGCTTCGCTCATCGAACTGGCGTGTTCTGTGATGATGACCGCCATGACCACGGTCATGGGCGCCGTGGGACCGGATATCTGGGAACGGGTCCCGCCAAACAGTGCGGCGAACAGGCCGACGCCGATCGCGCCGTACAGCCCGGCCGCCGCACCCATGCCCGACGCGACGCCAAAGGCGAGTGCGACCGGCAGGCCCACTACCGCCGCGGTTATCCCACCGAACAGATCGCCGCGAAAAGTGTCCAGGCTGTAGTTCAAATCAGCGCTCCTGTACTTGACTGATTGGGCTTGCTTCGCGGGGAAAGCTACGTATCTTCGCTGTTTAGATGATAATTGAGCAGGTTCCTTGTGAAAGAAGAAACCTATTTTTGATTTTATGGGAATAGAATCATCGACGGCGGAGTCTAATAAATCGACCCGGCCAGGTCAATATTTCCATCCTTGTATTATCAGTCTACGCTGTAATAACGACGCGCGAATGTTCAGAAACGGACGACTGCGCCTATGTGCGGACGCCTCTCACAGAACCTGACCTGGCAGCAGATCTATACGCTGTATACGCTGCCTGTTTCCGCGCCTCGCCTTGATCCGCAACCGAGGTTCAACGGAGCGCCGACCCAGGATTTCGCGCTCTGCCGCCTGGACGAAAGCGGGATGAGATCCATGTCCGTGCTTCGGTGGGGATTGGTCCCGTTCTGGGCCAAGGACGTCAAGATCGGCGCGCGGATGATCAACGCCAGGGCGGAGACCGTTCAGGAGAAGCCGGCCTTCCGATCGGCTTTCCGGTCGAAGCGGTGCCTCATCCCCGCGAATGGTTGGTTCGAATGGAAGCGGACCGGGCCGACCGGGGGCGGCAAGCAACCTTATTTCCTGGCGCTTGAAAGCGGTTCAGCCCTGTCTTTCGCCGCGCTGTGGGAGCAGTGGGGCCGGGGCGGCGAGCATCTTGAAACGTTTACCATCATCACGACCGAGGCTTCACCCGCGCTTTCGGATATACACGATCGACAACCCGCGGTGGTCGATCCGGACGACTATACCGACTGGCTCGACCCCGGGACGCCCGCGGAAACGCTTCAGGAGATCATTGGAACGCCCCACGAAGGCCCCTATGAAATCCGTCCCGTAAGCGACCTGGTAAACCGGGTGGCTAACGACACGCCGGACATCCTGAAACCGCTGGAGAGGCAAACGCTGTTCTGACGGCTTGGCGCAGACTTCTGGCGCAATCCTTTTGGCGCAATCTGCAATCAAAAAAAGTACGCGAGGCGTGTACCGTGGTTCAACCACCCCGTGGGACTCCGCAAGACGATGCCGGAACGCTCCGGCGACTCGTCCTGGCCGTGCTGACGTTCGGTATCGTCGGCGTTGCTTTCGAACTGGTGTTGCTGGATCATATGGAAGATCCCTGGCAATGGGCGCCGATCGTACTGCTGGCGGCCGCGCTGCCGGTTTCGATCTGGCTCATCCTCTCGCCCGGATTCGCCGTCGTACGGACGTACCAGGCCATGATGGTACTGTTCGTTATTTCCGGATTCGTCGGGCAGTGGCTGCACTACCAGGGCAACGTGGAGTTCGAACTGGAAATGTATCCGTCGCGGCAAGGGCTCGAACTGGTGTGGGAGGCGCTGGGCGGCGCCTATCCGTCCCTCGCGCCGGGCACCATGACATTGTTCGGTTTGCTTGGCCTGGTGATCTGCCTCCGGCATCCGGCCCTTCATTCAAGACCTGTATCCACCAAAACCCTGGAGAAACCATGACAAACCTGAAAAAATCCCGATCTGTTCTGCTGCACGCGCTGATCACGGGCCTGTTCACGGTCGTGTTGGGAGGATGCGGAGGTTCCGAAACGGACGGCACGGGTGGCTCGGGCGATACGGGCAGTCCGGGCGGACCGGGCGATCCTGCCCAGACCGAATCGGCCGTCGAATCGGCGTCGGCGGTCATCAATCCCAATCTCGCCGGAAACGACGATCTCGGGATGCTGCCGGGCATGACCTCCGAACTCGCGGACGCGGTGCTGGATGCGCGCCCTTTCATGGACATGATCGAACTGGACGGGCTGGTCACCGGGCACCTGGGCGGCGATGAAGCCGCCGCGCTCTATGCGGGCATGTTCATTCCTCTGAACCTGAACACGGCTTCGGACGCGGAGATCCTGCTTGTGCCCGGGGTGGGGGACCGGATGCTGCACGAATTCAAGGAGTACCGCCCCTATCTTTCCATTGCCCAGTGGCGACGGGAGATGGGCAAGTACGTGGATGACGCGGAGGTCGCCCGCATGGAACAGTACGTGTTCGTCCCCATCGACCTGAACACGGCCACCGACGAGGAGATACTCGCCGTACCCGGCGTGGGCGAGCGCATGGCCCATGAATTCAAGGAATACCGTCCGTATACCAGCATGGAGCAGTTTCGCCGTGAAATCGGGAAGTACGTGGACGACGGCGAGGTGGAACGGCTGGCAAGATACGTGGAGATCCGAAGCCAGGATCCGTAGAAGAAAGCGTGCCGATTGAGGGAATCGGTAATCGGGGTGGGGGGATTTGAACCCCCGACCCCCTGCTCCCAAAGCAGGTGCGCTGACCGGACTGCGCTACACCCCGAAAACACCGGATAATGATACGGTTCGCCGGTGGCCCTGTCAAGGCAATCCCCGGCCGCGGCGGCCCTTGAGCGGATCCAGAGTGGCCCTTGAGCGGGCCCGGAAGCGGGCTCCTGGCGGGCCCGGAAGCGGTCGATGGTGGAGTCTGAGCCATGAAGCTTGCCGTCAACGGAAGGATGGATGCCGAACACCTGGCCTTCGCCCGGCAACTGGGGGTTACGGACGTGGTGAACGGGGTGCCGGACTGCGACTTGTCCAGAGGGTACTACGATTTCCATGATCTATCGCTCCAGAAGGCGCGCATTGAAGAAGCCGGGCTGTCCTGGTCGGTGCTCGAGGGCGTGCCCCCCGAATGGTGCGACAAGATAAAGCTGGGACTGCCGGGTCGCGACGAGCAGATCGACAACTGGTGCAGGACGCTCGAGAACATGGGCGCGGTGGGCATTCCCGTCCTGGGTTACTTCTTCAGCCTGCGCAACGTGGGCGGCAACTACGGACTGCGCACCTCCAAATCGACCCCGAGCCGGGGCGGCGCGGTCGTCACCCGTTTCGACTACGAGCAGATCCGCGGTGCGAGGCAGGACTACTGGTATCCCCCCGTTCCCCGGGACATGGAACGGTCCGACGAGGACATGTGGAGCAACGTCGCCTATTTCCTGGAGGCGGTCATACCGGCGGCGGAGCAGGCCGGGGTGCGCATGAGCCTGCACCCGGACGACCCGCCCATATCACCCATCGCGGGCATCGCCCGGGTCTTCCGCAGCCACGAGGCCCTGGCGCGGCTCGTCGACCTCGTACCCAGCGACTGCAACGGCCTGGGTTTCTGCCAGGGTACCATTTCGGAAATGCCGGGCGACGTGCTCGAGGCCATCCGGTATTTTGGCAGCCGGGACAAGATCAACTACGTCCATTTCCGGTTCGTATCCGGACCCGTTCCCGCGTTCTCGGAGACCTTCATCGACCAGGGCCACGTGGATCCCATGGCATCCCTGCTGGCCTACGAGGAAGCCGGGGTGGACTGTCCCATGATCGATGATCACGTGCCGCGGCTGGCCACGGACCCGGAGGGGCGCCATAACACGTCCAGGGCCTACGCGCTGGGCTACATGAAAGCGCTGTTGGACAACGTCGGGCGATACCGGGAAGGTGTAGCTTGATACGCGTCGACCGGGACCGGTTTCTGGAAGAGGGTTTCCTGATCCTGCGTGGCGTGATCCCGCCGCGGGATCTCGAAGCCCTTCGCCGCAGCTACGAGATCCTCGTGGACCGTCAAAGGAGGATCTGGACGGACATGGCGGCCCGGGGCAAGGCGCCGGCCGACGTGTGGCGGTCCTCGGCCCAGCCGCGGCTGAACATCACGCGGCCGCCGGACCTGGGCGATCGGGAAACGGCGCCGGCTTTCGAGTTCTGGCTGCACGAGAACACCCAGGGCGTGAGCAGTGTGCTCCTCGCCGAAGACGACGCACCGCCCACGGAAATGATGCTCATGTGCAACCCGGTGAGCGACTGCGGTCCCGCACGATGGCACCGTGACTTCTATCCTCCGTTGAACTGTCCGCTCATGGCCTATGCGGACGATATTCTGGAAAGCGGACCCCGATACGTCCAGTGGAACGTTCCGCTATACGATGACGCGGTGCTGTGGGTCGTTCCCGGCAGCCACGTCCGGCGCAACACGCCCGAAGAAAACACATCCATGGCAAAGGATCCGAGGTCGCCGGTCCCGGGCGGCGTGCAGACCAGACTTCAGGCGGGGGACGGCGTCGTCTACATTCTCCCCATACTCCACTGGGGGAGCAATTACTCTACAAAACTGCGCCGCACCATTCACGGGGGGTTCGCGCGCTTGACGCACTGGCATACGACGGACTGGATCGAGCATCTTGCGCCCGCGGCCCGCGATACCTGCCTGCGCTGGCACGAGCGCGCCACCGGCTACATGGACCACGGAGAGGCGGCGCTCCGCGCGGTCCTGGCCGCGGACGCCGGCGCCTATCGAAGCGCGCTGGATGCCCTCCATCCCGGTCGAGGCGAGAAGGGCGTCGTCAAGTCGACCATCTGTCTCAGCAAAACAGCCCGGCACATCTACAATCAGCGCTGTGTGGACCCGGACGGTCTTACGGCGCCGGAAACCCTGGGCATTGAATCGGTCCATCCCATGACCCTGCAATGGGGCAGACCGCTAGGGGAACGTTTCAGCCCGGAGGAAGCGGAAGTCCTGTGGGCGCGGTTCAAGCCCGTCGACGACCTCATGCAATCCGACGAGGACCAGTTTCTACCGGGATTCCAGGGTGGCGAGACCCGCTATCATTTTGAAGACGTTCCGCCGGCGCTCACCCCGGACCACTGGTACGCTTCATGGACCACCGGACGAATCGGAAACGGGGCATCCCTATCATGAAACCACCTTCCCTGCTCTCCTTCGAAGCCGTCGTCGGCCAGTCCGATCCCGGCATATACGATATACAGTCCAGCGCACCGGGACCGGACGGCAGCCTGCCGCTGACCGGCGACATGTTGCGGGACAGTCCGAGCGGCGACCTCTTCGGACTGTCCCAGAACGTGGGCATGGGTTGGAGTCCGAAGGCGCTGAAACGCCGGGAATACCTGATCCTCAGCACCCAGGGAGGGATCCGCGCATCCGACGGAACGCCCGTGGCCCTGGGGTACCACACCGGTCACTGGGAGGTCGGCCTGCTCATGCACGCGGCCGCCGAGGAGCTCACGGCCCTGGGCGGCATCCCCTTCGGAGGCTACTGTACCGATCCCTGCGACGGGCGCACCCAGGGCACGACGGGCATGATGGACAGCCTGCCCTATCGAAACGACGCGGCCATGGTCTTCCGGCGGCTGATCCGGTCGTTGCCGACGCGCCGGGGCGTGATCGGCGTGGCGACCTGCGACAAAGGGTTGCCCGCCATGATGATCGCGCTGGCGGCGTCCCACGACCTGCCCTGCGTGCTGGTGCCGGGCGGTGTCACCCTGCCGCCCGAGGAAGGTGAAGACGCCGGCATGATCCAGTCCATCGGCGCCCGGTACGCCCACGGTGAGATCACGCTCGAATACGCGGCGGACATGGGCTGCCGAACCTGCGCGTCCCCGGGCGGCGGCTGCCAGTTCCTCGGTACGGCGGCTACTTCGCAGGTCGTGGGCGAAGCCTTCGGCCTCTCCCTGCCCCACAGCGCGCTGGCGCCGTCGGGACAACCCATCTGGATCGACATGGCGAAGCGGTCTGCCCGCGCGCTGATGCGGCTGGACGCCGAGGGAATGACTGTTCGGAAGATCCTGACCGAAGCGGCGCTCGAGAACGCCATGACGGTCCATGCCGCCTTCGGAGGCTCCACCAACCTGCTGCTGCACATCCCCGCGGTCGCCCATGCCGCCAGACTGCGTCGCCCCGGGATCGAGGACTGGGCAAGGATCAACCGGCAGACCCCCAGGCTGGTGGACGTGCTGCCGAACGGCCCGACGGGTTATCCCACGGTGACCGCCTTCCTTGCCGGCGGGGTGCCGGAAGTCATGCTGCACCTGCGCGAAGCGGGCCTGTTGAACGAATCGGTACTTACCGCGGCCGGGACAACCCTGGGCGAGGTCCTGGACTGGTGGCAGGCGTCCGACAGGCGGCGGCTGGTCCGCGAGCGCCTCGAGAAGGTGGACGGGATCGACCCGGACGACGTGATCATGTCCCCTGATCGCGCGCGTAGCCGGGGGCTGACCAGCACGGTAACCTTTCCCGTGGGAAACCTCGCACCGGAGGGATCGGTCATCAAGAGTACGGCTATCGACCCGGACGTCGTCGATCCGGACGGGGTGTACCGGAAAACGGGACCCGCACGGGTATTCACGCGGGAACGGGACGCCATCGCCGCCATCAAGAGCCGCAACGAGGACCGGATCAAGCCGGGCGACGTGCTGGTGCTCATCTGCCGGGGTCCCATGGGCGCCGGTATGGAAGAGACTTACCAGATCACCGCCGCGTTGAGGCACCTGTCCTTCGGTAAACACGTCGCCGTGGTGACCGACGCCCGGTTCTCCGGAATCTCGACGGGCGCCTGCATCGGTCACGTCGGTCCCGAGGCCCTCGCGGGCGGCCCCATAGGAAAGATCATCGACGGCGACCTGGTGGAAATCGTCATAGACCGGAACAACCTGACCGGATCCATCAACCTGGTCGGCAGCGGGGATCGCACGATCGGCGCGGAAGAAGGCAGCCGGTTGCTCGCCGGGCGTTCGC
Organism: Gemmatimonadota bacterium; assembly: GCA_026705925.1. Taxonomy (GTDB): domain Bacteria; phylum JAAXHH01; class JAAXHH01; order JAAXHH01; family JAAXHH01; genus JAAXHH01. The sequence continues at coordinate 95,728 of JAPOZT010000011.1, read as the reverse complement.
CGAGGAACGACCTGGCCGTCGACCCGAATCTACCCGATGACACCCGGCTCTGGGCCGCGCTTCAGCAGGCCGGCGGCGGCGCGTGGGGCGGATGTGTCTACGACGTGGACGAGATCGTGCAGCGTTTGCAGCAAGATGGCCGGACCGGCACCGCGGAATCGTCGGGGAACGCGGTTCAGGCGTCGTCGCGGAAGGTGGAGTCGACTTCGACGGCTGCCGCGCCCCGGTCCGCGAAGTCCGCCGCGTCCCGGCCGGCGGAGCTCGCGAAGCCGGCACAACCGAAGACGAAGGCAGGGCAAAATGACCGATAACCAGGCTGTACTCGACCTGAATGTGCGGTACTACCAGGACAGTACCCCCGCCGACGTGCCCTGCAGGGAGGAGCACTTCATCCGCCGGGAGATCCGTATGGCCCTGCCCGTCGAACAGACGGCGCTCGTCCTGGTGGACCTGTGGAACACCCATTTCATCGACAGCTGGATCGAGCGGGCCGCCCGGGTCACGCGGGAGGCGATCGTGCCGGCCATCGAGATGAGCCGGAAGGCCGGCCTGCCGGTGATCCATGCCCCGTCGCCCGAGGTGGCGCGGCAGTTTCCCCAGTCGGCCCGGAATCCGGCGCCGCCGGAACCACCGCGCGGCGGTGCGGACTGGCCGCCCCCGGCGTTTCGGGGCAGGGAAGGCGCGTACCAGGCCTACCGCGGTCCCCGGAGCCAACCCCCGGGCATCGGTCTTCACTGGGATCCCATCAGCGACGGCCTGACGGTGTCGCCGGCCGTGGAGGTTCGCGAAGAAGACGTGGTGATCACCACCGGCGCCGAACTGCACGAGGTACTGGCCGAACGGAAGGTGCTCCACCTGGTCTATGCCGGTTTCGCCACCAACTGGTGCGTCCTGGGAAGGGACTACGGCATACGATCCATGGCCCGGTACGGATACAATATCGTTTTCCTGCGCGACTGCACCGCGGGCGTCGAGTTCCCGGACACGCTGGACCAGCGCTTCGTGACGGAAATCGCGGTCCGCGAGATCGAGCAGCAGTTCGGATTCTCGGCGTCGAACGCGGATTTCTTCGATAGTTGCCGGAGAGTCACGGAAAGGAACACGCTTTGATCGTCGACACCCACACCCACTTCTACGATCCCACCCGGCCGCAGGGCGTGCCGTGGCCCCGTGCCGACGACGCGTTCCTGTACCGGCGCATCATGCCGGAGGATTTCAAGCGCGAAGCGCTGTCCGAAGGCGTTACGGGCACGGTCGTGGTTGAAGCCAGCGCCTGGGTGGAGGACAACCGGTGGATCCTGGACCTGGCCGAGGAAGATCCCTTTCTGCTGGGCCTGGTGGGTCACCTGGAACCACCCGATAGGGATTTCGAATCCGATCTGGACCGTTTTGCCGCCCATGACCTTTTCTACGGCATCCGGCTGGGGAACGCGCCCGTCGACGATCCGGCGTATCTCAAAGCGCTCGAGCAACTCGCCGCCCACGACCTCACGCTGGATCTGCTCGTGGGCAAGGAGTGGCTGGCCGGGTTGACCGCCTGCGCCGCCCGTTTCCCAGGTCTCAGGATCGTGCTGAACCACCTCGCCCACGTGCCGGTAACCGGCGGCCGCCCGGACGAGGAATGGATAGCCGGAATCACCTCCGCCGCGGCCCATCCCAATGTTTTCTGCAAGATATCGGGCATGGTGGAACTGGCGCGGGACGATCCTCCGCCGGAAGACCCGGCCTACTATAAACCGGTCCTCGATGTGCTCTGGAACGCCTTCGGGGAGCACCGGCTGCTGTATGCCAGCAACTGGCCGGTATCCTGGAGATTCACTTCCTACCGCCAGGTGCAGGCCCTGGCCATGGCCTGCTTCGAACCGAGAGGTTCGGAAGCCCTGGATAAAATCATGGGGAAGAACAGCAGGGACGCCTACAGGTGGGTGCCGCGAAGCTGATGGGCGTGTGGTTGCCGCGGAGCTGACGGGCGGACGAAATCCTACCGTTCTGCCGCCTCGCTAACGGTCTTCGATGGGAACGTACTGGCAGACGTCGTCGCCGGTATAGATCTGGCGGGGGCGGGCGATTTTCTGCTCCGGATCGTCCAGCATCTCCGCCCACTGGGCCAGCCAGCCCACGGTGCGGGGAATGGCGAAGAGCACCGGGAACATTTCGAGCGGAAAACCCATGGCCTGGTAGATGAGGCCCGAATAGAAGTCGACGTTCGGATAGAGCTGCCGGTTGACGAAATAATCGTCTTCAAGGGCGATCCGCTCTAGTTCCACGGCGACGTCCAGCAGCGTGTTCTTCTCGGTCACGCCCAGTACCCGGTGAGTCATCTCCTTGAGGATCTTGGCCCGGGGATCGTAGTTCTTGTACACCCGGTGGCCGAAACCCATGAGCCGGATATCGCCCTGCTTGACCTTCTTGATGTAAGCGGGCACGCGGCTGATGTGCCCGATCTCCTGCAGCATGTGCAGCACCTGCTCGTTCGCGCCGCCGTGTAGCGGACCGTACAGGCCGGCGGCGGCGGCGGCCACGGACACATACGGATCGGGCAGCGAGCTGCCTACGCTCCGCATCGCGTTGGCACTGCAGTTCTGCTCGTGGTCCACGTGCAGGATAAACACCACGTCCAGCGCCTTTTCAAGTACGGGATCGGGCGTGTACTTCTCCGTCATCTTGTACATCATGGACAGGAAGTTGCCGCAGTATCCCAGTCCGTTGTCCGGATAGGTGTAGGGAAAGCCCTGGCTGTGCCGGTACGCGAAGGCGGCGATGGTCGGAATCTTGGCGATGAGCCGGTGGATCTGTTCGTTGCGGATCTCCACGTCCCGTATCCGTTTCGCCTCGGGGTAGAAGGTGGATAGCGCGGCGACCGTGCTGATCAGGATCCCCATGGGATGGGCGTCGTAACGGAACCCGTCCATGAACTTCTTGATATTCTCATGGACGATCGCGTGATGGGTGATGTCGTAGGACCATTCGTCCAGCTCGGTCCGGGTCGGCAGCATGCCGTGGACGATCAGGAAGGCGACTTCGAGAAAGGAACTGTTGACCGCCAGATCCTCGATGGGGTAGCCCCGGTAACGCAGGATGCCCTTTTCCCCGTCGATGTGGGTGATGCTGCTCCGGCAGGAGGCGGTATTGGTGAATGCCGGATCGTAACCCAGCAGCCCGAAATCGTCGTCGGACACCTTGATCTGTCGAAAGTCCGTGGTGGGGATCGCGGCGCCGTATCTGGGATAGGTCCCGTACTGGATCGGGATCTCGTATTTCTTGCCGGTCCGGTTGTCGATGACCGTCAACGTGTCGGGCATGCAGTACGACCTCCTGCAAACAGGATGGAGAAAGCGCAGGCTCCGGGATTTACGCACCGTGAAAGCAACAAATTAATGAATCGCGGCCGTTCGGTCAACCGATATTCGTTGCCCGTTCGCCTCGATTCGGCAGCGTTCGCAAGTACGGATCAACCCCGACCAAACGGCTTTGCCATCAGGCGCGTGTTGGGATCACGCGTGGGTTACCGGATATGGAAACGGGAAACGACGAAAGCTCGGAAGACTACGGGAGATGGCGCCGGACCGAGACTGGCGTGGAGGCGGAGGAAAGCCGAATCGAGACCGGCCGCAGGTCAGGGATCTACCCAGCGGCCATCCGACTTGATCAGGTCGACCAGTTCGTGGACGCCCTGGTCCTGCGGAACGCTCATCTTGACGCATTCCCGCCCACGGTAGAGCGAGATGATCCCGTTGGCCCGTCCGACATAGCCGTAATCGGCATCGGCCATTTCTCCAGGACCGTTGACGATGCATCCCATCACAGCGATATCGAGGCCCGCGAGGTGGTCGGTGGCCGCCTTGACTTCCGCCAGCACGTTTTCCAGGTTGAACTTGGTCCGCCCGCAGGAAGGACAGGCGATGAACTCGACCTTGGTGCGGCGCAAGCCCAGCGATTGGAGGATATCGTAGCAGACCGGTATTTCGTTGGCCGGATCCTCGGCGAGTGATACGCGGATGGTGTCCCCGAGCCCTTCGGCCAGCAGCGTGCCGATGCCCGATGTGGACTTGATCCTGGCATACTCGCCGTCACCGGCCTCGGTGACGCCCAGATGCAGGGGATAGTCCATGCCTTCTTCGTCCATGCGGCTTGCCATGAGCCGGTTGGCCTGGATCATGACGGGCACGCGGGACGCCTTGAGCGAAACGATCAGGTTTCTATAGTCCCGCGCCTCGCAGATCCGGATGAATTCCAGCGCGGACTCCACCATGCCGAGGGGCGTGTCTCCGTAGGTCACCGTCATGCGGTCCGACAGGGAACCGTGGTTCACGCCGATGCGCATGGCGATGTCCCGCTCCCGGCAGACCTCGATGACCGGCGCCAGGTCTTCCTCCACTTTCCGTCTCGCGGCTTCGAATTCCTCCTGCGTGTACTCGATGGTATCGGCCAGCCGCTGGAATACGAACAGACCGGGGTTGATACGCACCTTGTCGACGGACCTGGCGACTTCCTCGGCAATCCGGGTGCCCTGGTGATGCACATCGGCAACCAGGGGCACGTCCACGTTACGCAGGTCGAGGGTATGCTTGATTTCACGCAGGCTGTGGGCGTCCGCCAGCGTAGGGGTAGTCACCCGCACGATCTCACAACCGAGTTCGTGCAATCGGACGATCGCATCCACGCACGCCGCCACGTCCCGCGTGTTCTCCGTGATCATCGACTGTACGGCAATCGGATGCGCGCCGCCGACCGTGACGTTCCCTACGCGTACTTCACGCGTCTTTCGCCGAGGATAGGTCATCTCCATGCGGTGAACTCCTTCCGACGCGGTAAACTCCTTCGGGCTCTTCGTAACGTACGTGCCGACAGTCGTTTGTCAACCCCATAATCCCCGCGTACCGGCCCACGGGAATCGTCGAAGACCGCCGGCATACTTCGAAGGCGCATGCCCGAACTTTGGAGCGGGACATGTCGAAGTCCGACCTGTTCCGGATCGCCGCACCATAGGCGGGGAGGATGGTTGATGGGGCACCCGGTTCCAACAGATTGCGCCATACATCGATCCACCCCCGCTTAAGGCACAAGGTGTCGCCGGTTTACGGACCACGACACGTCATTCGCGGTTGCATGACTACTCCTTCCTTCTGCGTCTACGACGCCTGGTGCCTTCACACACGCACCTGGCAAAGTGATCGTAATCACGGTACCTGTTTTGCATTTTGCGTCTGAGGCGATACATGCAGTCGTAGATCATCTGTCCCATGCGTTGTACGGACACTCCCATCAGTTCGGCAATGTCTTCCCTGGTCAGTTCGCCTTTCAGTTCCCTGACGTACATTTTCAGGACGGTCCGGCATCGCGGACCCGTGTAGTATTTGAGGGCGGTATGCAACAGGTAGATCTGTTCTTCTTCTTCCAGTTTCTTGAATAACCGGCCGGGACCGTTGTTCGGATTGGCGTCTTCAATCTGCAGCCCCGACTCGGTGTTCGAAGCGAACCAGTCGATATCGACGAATTTGATTCCCCTCCCCCTTGCGACCCCCATCCGCGAAGGCATGGCGTCCAGACACTTGATCTTGGCGATGCGGATAACATAGGTGCTCAATGCACTGCGGAATTCGAACTTGGGAAGACTCTGCAAGACCGCGATGAATATATCATTGAGGATGTCTTCCTTTTCACCCGCCGGTATCCAGTACGCTTTCTTGTAAACCCAGAAATGCACGGGCATGTCCGACATGAAAAACGATTTGTAGAGTAGACTCTGCGCATCCGATCGACCTTCAAGGCATGCGTGTATCAGATGGAAGTCCCCTGGCCTGCCTGGTTGCTTGTTCATGGTCTCAAAGAAACTACCTTTCCAATGAAAGCGCTTGAGATCGAAGGGCCGATCAAGCGCGGCGGGTGCATTCGGCACCGTTTTGAATACCCGGTTCGAAGTATCCGGTTACGGGTATTCCACTACCCTGTCTCTGCGACGGTACGGATCTATCGTGATTCCGCCGGTTCAAGGACACGGGTGCCGGTAACTGACGCTGATTACAGTGGCACTGAAATAGATCGCTGCTCCATCCACGGGCTACGCGGACATCACAGCATTCTTACTGTACTGATCAAGGCGGTAGATGGTACACGCCTGTATGCATCGAAGTGCAGACCGGATCCCCGGGTGCTGCTTATCCTTCGTACCGCAAACCGGTGACAGCCCCGTGGCGCCTTGTCGCGGCGGACCGGTTTCATGTGCGGTTACGATGCATCCTGAGGCCGGTTTAGTGCATGGTGAGTGGAATGCTGTACCGGCCGTTCCATGTATCAGTATATAATAATAACAATGCAAAAAACAACTATATATAATTAAATTAATTAAAATGTGCACGTGTTCATTTTGATTTAGAAAAAAGTACTACAAGCTGCTTTTATGTTTAGTCGTAGACAGTGGCCACTATCACGAATAAAAAATGGTAACTTGACATTTCAGTAGGTTTTACGTTAACGTGCAATAATTCATCAGTGTAGTAGTGTGTCAGTCCGCCTGGATCCAGGATTCGGCTTTGCTTCAAGTCCCAACTTCTTACGCCAGTGGATATGAGAAGGCGCGGTCCCTGAACCCGGAATACGCCGACAACTACATCAGGCACACCATGGTCGGCGACGAGGATCTCGATCCCGTGATGGATGAGCTTTCCGGTATGCCGCCGGGCGAGATGCACCAGTTCATCCATGCGGGGCTGCACCAGGAAGAGGAATGGTTAAGTAAGGCACCTGAAATCCTGCAGCGCTATTTCAGGGAGGTCGATTCGAAGATACCCGAATGGGTCGATTTCGAAGAATTCCGCCCCGCCGTGGTCGGATTCCACAAGAACATGCCGGAAATACTGGTGGCCTTCGTGACCGCGGCCCTGCTGGAAGGATTCACGACGCTCATCAGCAAGTCCTTCTACCTGACCGGGCGGGTTCATTCAGAATACGCAACCCGCCGTTTCAAGCAGAATAACCGTCATTTGCTGGAGATCTTCCTGCCCGGCGGACTTCGCAGGGAAGGGGACGGCTACCGGCTTTCCGCCCGTATCCGTTTCGTGCATGCCATGGTACGCCGCCTGATGAAAGACTCCGACATATGGGACACCGGGGCCTGGGGCACGCCCCTGAGCGCGGCTCACGTAGGTCTGGCGGTCAGTATTTTCTCGGCGCAGATCCTGAAGCATTCCATCTCGCTGGGCGCCATCTACACCCAGGAAGAAAGGGAGAGTTTCGTAAAGGTCTTCCGGTACACCGGCTATATCATGGGCGTCCCGGAGAGCATCCTCTTGAAGGACGAGAACGAAGCCCGGACGATCATCGATATCGGCTTCATGTGCGAACCCCCTCCCGACGAGCACTCCATCGCGAACGCGAACGCACTGATCCATGCCGGGCCGGCGCTGCTGAATATCACGGATCCCGATGAAGTGGCCTCCGCCCTCAAAACGTTGTACAATATCTCCCGCGCACTGATTGGGCACGAACTGGCCGATGCGCTGAACTACCCGAAAAGCAGTACCTTCGGCGTCCTGTTCGCCCATCGCCTGAAAAACCACATCAGCCGCATGAAGAACCTGTTGTTGAAAACGAGAGGCCGGCAGACGAAACTGGACAATTTCTCGCAGATGCTTCAGCTTTCGGCCTACGACGATATCGGCATGAGCTACCGGCTTCCCGATAATGTAAAAGCGTCTGAATCCAGCAAATGGTAGCGTGATCAATTGCACCTGGATAAATACATCGGCGCTATCCTGCGCCGTCGCTGGCTCGTTATCTCGCTCGCCTCGCTGTTCATGCTCGCCATGGCGGCCGGCGGCCGGAATATCACCGTTTCCAACGAGCACCGCGTCATGTTCGGCGAGAACAACCCCCAGCTCGCCGCCTTCGATGCGCTGGAAGACATCTACTCCGTTTCCAACACCGCCCTGATCGCCATCGCCCCCCGGGACGGTTCCGTCTTCACCCGGGAAGTGCTCGGCGTCGTCGAAGAACTCACCGAAACCGCCTGGCTCGCTCCGTACTCGACGCGGGTGAATTCCCTTACGAACTATTTCCACAGCGAAGCGATGGAAGACGACCTCATCGTGGGGCCGCTCGTCGAAGACGCCTCGTCGCTGAGCGAGGCCGACCTGGATCGCGTCCGGACGATCGCGCTGGGTTCCCAGGAGGTGGTCGGACGGCTCGTTTCTCCTGACGGCCGCGTGGCCGGCCTGGCGGTCAACTTCGTGCTGGGCGACAACCCGGATCTCGCGGTGATCGAGTTGACCGACTACCTGGACGGCATGCTGGACGATGCACGGGCGGCGAACGGGGAAGTGGACTTCTACCTGACGGGCGACGTGGTCATGAACCGGGCCTTCGCCGATGCCACCCGGGACGACCTGGAAACCCTGCTGCCCATCGTTTTCGTCCTCATCGTCATCACCTCGACCCTGCTCATGAAGTCCTTTCTGGGTACGGGCATCATCATCGTCATGATCGGTTTCGTGATCTCGACGACGATGGGGCTTGCCGGCTGGTTCCATACGGTGTTCAGCCCGGTGAATTCAGGGGTGCCCATTATCGTCATGGCGATTTCCGTCGCCCAGGCGGTCCACATCATTACCCACTCGCTCTCAGGGATTCGACGGGGGGAGGACCGGAACGCGGCGGTCGCGCAATCCATCAAGACGAACGCCTACCCGGTATTCCTGGCCTCGATTACCACTGCGATCGGGTTTCTCAGTCTGAACTTCTCGGATTCGCCGCCCTTTCACATACTCGGCAACTACGTGGCTTTCGGGGTAATCATCACATTCGTCTACGCCATGACGCTCCTGCCCGCGCTGCTTTCGGTCCTTCCGCTGCGGGCCCGCGCCGGCGGGTTCCGGCAACCGGTCTTCTTCGATCGCCTGGGTGATTTTGTTGTCGCGCGCCGTAAGCCGCTGCTCTGGCTCATCGGCCTCATGACGGTCGTCCTGATCACCGGCGTGCCCAGGAACGTATTGACCGACAGCTGGCCGGATTACTTCGATGAACGCTACGAGTTCCGGCGAGATACGGATTTCGTCATGGACAACCTGACCGGACTGCTGTCCCTGGAGTATACGCTGGCCGCGGAGGAAGAGGGCGGGATCACCGATCCGGATTACCTCCGGCAGGTGGAGGCTTTCGCGGAATGGAACCGGAGCCAGCCCGAAGTGGGCCACGTGCAGGCCTTCCCGGACATCATGAAGCGGCTGAACAAGAACATGAACGGCGACGATCCGGACTTCTTCCGCATCCCCGATGCCCAGGATCTCGCGTCGCAGTACCTGCTGCTCTACGAACTGTCACTGCCCTTCGGCAGCGATCTAAATGACCGGATCGATGTTTCCAAGTCCGCGACGCGCATGACGGTCGTGATCCGCGGCCGGTCGAGCCAGGACCTGCAGGACCTGGCCGGCCGGGGCGAAGCCTGGCTGCGCGACAACGCGCCCGCGCTCGCGACCGAGGCCACCGGGCTGAGCGTGGTCTTCGCCCACATCTCGCAACGCAACATCGAGTCGATGCTGCGCGGAACGGTGACCGCCATGGCGCTCATCTCGATCATCCTGGTCCTGGTCTTCAGGAGTTTTCGCTTCGGCCTCATCAGCCTGTTGCCGAATTTCGTACCCGCGGCCATGAGCTTCGGGCTTTGGGGGCACCTGGTCGGCGAAGTGGGCATCGCCTCGTCGGTGGTCATCGTCGTCGCCTTCGGCATCGTCGTGGACGATACGATTCACTTTCTCAGCAGGTATCTCAGGGCGCGCAAAGAGGACGGCCTTTCGGCAGAAGAAGCGGTGCGCGTTACCTTCCGGTCGGTGGGGAAGGCGTTGTGGACCACGACGCTGGTCCTATCCGCGGGGTTCCTGGCCTTCGCGGGTTCCGGTTTCCAGGTGTCCTGGGCGCTCGGGCTGCTGGTCACCATCACCATCGCCTTCGCGATCATAGCCGATTTCCTGCTGCTTCCTCCCCTGCTTATGGCGCTAGACAGGAGAAAATCATGAAAATCGACCAACCAGTACGACCGGCGCGTGTGCGGCCGGCGGGTGTGCGAACGTCGGGTGTGCGAATGGCGCGTGTGCGAATGGCGCGCGGACTGCTTAGACCGGTCCTCGGACTGCGTGCCGCCCGGTTCTGCCTCCTTGCGATGTTCGTCCTGCCGGGCATGCCGCCACAGGAGGCATGGGCTGGCGGACCGGGCAGTCCGGCCGACCCGGCCGATCAAGGCGGTTCAGGCGGTCCAGGCGGACCAGGCGGACCAGCCGATCCATCCGAAGAAAAGGGGCTCCAGATCGCCCAGGACGCCCGGCAACAGGACGAGGGTTTCGGCAATTTCTCGGCCGGCATGACCATGGTCCTGCGCAACAAGAAGGGGCAGGAGAGCACCCGTGAAGTGCGTGTGAAGGTGCTCGAGGCGGAAGGCGATGGCAACAAGAGCCTCTTCGTGTTCGACCAGCCGCGCGACGCCCGGGGCACCGCGCTGCTCATTCACGGCCACAAGGACCGGCCGGACGACCAATGGCTTTACCTGCCGGCCCTGAAGCGCGTCAAGCGCATCAGTTCGTCCAACCGTTCGGGTTCCTTCATGGGAAGCGAGTTTACCTACGAGGACATGACGGTCCAGGAAGTGGAGAAATACACCTACCGTTATCTGCGTGACGAACCCTGCGGAGACGGCCTGGACTGCGTGGTCACCGAGCGCATCCCGGTGGAGAAGGGATCGGTCTACCGCCGCCAGCTCGTCTGGCGCGACAAGTCGGCGCACCGCGTCTGGAAAGTGGAGTACTACGACCGCAAGGACGCCCATCTCAAGACGCTTACCCTGGGTGAGTACCGGCAGTATCTCGACCGTTACTGGCGGGCCGGCAGCATGGCCATGGTGAACCACTTGACGGGCAAGAGCACCGACCTGGTATGGACGGACTACCAGTTCGGGACCGACATCGACGACCGCGACTTTACCCGTACCGGGCTGAGGCGGGTGCGGTGATGCCCTCGCGGGCCCTCTCGCGGGCCCTGGTTCGCCTCCTGTGGTTCGGCGTCTGTCTGCTCGGTGTCGCGGTGCATCCGGTTGCCTCGCGCGGCCAGGCCGGTATCTACGACGTCGAGCTGTCGGGCCGGTTGGCCGCGGGAAGCCGGTGGTTTCCCCAGACCGCCCTTTTCCAGGGCCAGGGTACCCACGCGAGCGGATTCGTAGCAGAACCCAACCTCTACCTCGAAGACGAAGCGGGCCGCATCCTCAACGTGACGCCCTGGTTCCGCTACGACAGTGCAGACGACCTTCGAACCCATTTCGATCTGCGGGAAGCGTATCTCCTGCTTTCCGGCGCCGCCGGCAACGGGGAATGGGAGCTGCGCCTGGGTGTGGACCGCGTTTTCTGGGGCGTGGTCGAGTCCCGCCACCTGGTGGACATCGTCAACCAGATCGACCTGGTTGAACATCCCGATGAAAAGACCCGGATGGGGCAGCCCATGGCCTACGTGACCTGGTCGTCGGACTGGGGCGTGTTGGAACTGTTGGGCATGTCCTGGCACCGGAAACGCACCTTTCCCGGAAGCGACGGACGGCTGCGCGCTTCGGTGGTCGTCGACAATGACCTGGTGGATTACGAAAGCTCGTCCGGGAAGTGGCATCCGGATTTCGCCGCCCGCTACAGCCATACCCTGGGCCTGCTGGACTTCGGGGCCAGCGTATTCGACGGCACGGCCAGGGAGCCTTCCTTCGGACTGTGCTTTGATTGCGGAGCGCCGCGTGTGGCGTCCGACCTGCGGGGCTCGTCCGGCTCCTCGGGTCCGCCCGTACCCGTACTTTATCCCATCTACCATCAGATCCGCCAGTTCGGCCTGGACGCCCAGTGGACCACCGGGTCCCTGCTGCTGAAGCTGGAGGCGATCAGGCGGTCCGGTGCACGCAACCTGGCGGGCGTGGAAGAGACCTTCAACGCCTTCGTACTGGGCGGCGAGTACACGTTTTTTTCCTTGTGGAATACGGACGCCGACCTTACCCTTTTCGCCGAATGGGACCGTGATGAACGCGGCCGACGCGCCACCAATTTCTATGAGAATGACCTCTTCGCCGCCCTGCGGCTCATGCTGAACGATGTCCAGGGTACGGAGATGACGGTGAGCGTGCTGCACGATCTCGACAAGCGTCAGAGTATCTACGGCCTTGAACTGGCGCGCCGGCTGTCAGACGCCTTTTCCCTGGACCTGGGAGCGGTCGCGATCACCAACATCGACCAGGACGATCTGTACTACGATCTCCGGCAGGACGGTTTCGTTCAACTGGGTATCAACTACCGATTCTGACACCGACGGCGATTTCCGGAACCATGTCCAAACTGGTCCAAGGCATCTGGCCGGCGTTCTGCACGCCCTTCGATGAAGGACTCGAGCTGTCGCCCGGCCGGGTGGCGCCCCTGGTACGACACCTGGTGGACGCCGGAAGCGACGGTTTCTTCATCACCGGCGGCACGGGCGAAGGCCGGCAGATGTCGGTCGCCGAACGGCGGCGGATGTGCGAGACCGTAACCCGTGACATTGTGGGCCAGGTTCCGGTGGTCTTTCACGTGGGCGGCACGACCACGGAGGATGCCGTCCTCCTCGCGTCGGAGGCCCGCGCGCTGGGTGCGGACGCCGTGGCTTCCGTCGCCCCCGCGGACCGACCCAACGACCTGGCAGCCGCCGTACGACACTATGCCGCCATCGGAGGCGCTTCCGAGGTCCCGTTTTACGTCTACTGGCTCGCACGCGATGTCGACGGGCAGGTCTCGCCCGGGCAGTTCCTGGAGGCCATGGACGCGGTGCCCAATTTCGCGGGCATCAAGTTCACGGACCCGAACTTCTTCGTGTTCCAGCAGCTTGTCGACCTATCCGGGGGCGGGCTGAACGCCATCACGGGGCCGGACGAAATGTGCGTGGCGGGATTCGTGATGGGCAGCGACGGGGCCATCGGTTCCACGTACAATATCATGCCCCGGATGTTCCTGCGCATGTACGACGCCTTTCGAAACGGCCGAATACGGGAAGCCATGGAATTGCAGGTACAGGCCAACCGGGTTATCGCGCTTTTGATATCGGTGGGCGTCCTGGCCGGGATCAAGAAGATGCTCGAATGGCGCGGAGTACCCGTGGGGCCGCCGCGTCCGCCGACCGCCCGGCTGTCCGCGGAAGGGGAAGACCGGCTGCGGGCCGGCCTGGAGGCACTGGATTTCGACGTAGTGTAGTTATGCGGGCCGGCAGGCGCTGTCTCAACGGGCAGGCGTCGTTTCATTAGCGCGGCTCCGCCGGGAGAACCGTATTCCATGTCCATGTCCGAAAAGATGAAACACCTGGAAGCTTTGCGGAAAAAGGCGGCCGAAGGCGGCGGGCAGCGTCGCATCGACCGGCAGCACGAGGCCGGGAAATGGACCGCCAGGGAGCGGGTGGCCTTTCTCCTGGACGAAGGCAGTTTCGAGGAGATCGGTGCCTTCGTGACCCACGACTGCCAGGATTTCGGCATGGAAGGCACGGAAGTCCTCGGCGACGGCGTGATTACGGGCTACGGCACCATCGACGGCCGCAGCGTCTACGTCGTGTCCGAAGACTTCACCGTATTCGGCGGTTCGCTGGGCCAGGCCTACGGCGAAAAGATCTGCAAGGTCATGGACCTCGCCATGAAGAACGGCGCACCGGTCATCAGCCTGAAGGACTCCGGCGGCGCGCGCATCCAGGAAGGGGTTGTCAGTCTCGCGGGCTACGCCGACATCTTCCTGCGCAACGTGATGGCGTCCGGTGTGATCCCGCAGATTTCGGTAATCATGGGGCCCTGTGCCGGCGGCGCGGTCTACTCTCCGGCCATGACCGACTTCGTCTTCATGGTCGAGGATACCAGTTACATGTTCATCACCGGACCGGACGTCATCCGCGCGGTGACCCACGAAGAGGTGACCTTCGACGAACTGGGCGGCGCGCACGTCCATAACTCCGTGACCGGCGTGGCCCATTTTTCCGCGCCGGACGAACCCACGTGCCTTACCATGGTGAAGGAGCTCCTGGCGTTCCTGCCGTCGAACAACATGGAAGACCCACTGCGGACAACGTCCACGGACGACCCCGACCGGATGGACGAGGAGCTCGCCCGCATCGTGCCGGACGACGCCAATAAACCCTACGACATCAAGGACGTGATCCACCGGGTGGTGGACCACGGAGACTTCTTCGAAGTGCATGGCGAATTCGCCGACAATATCGTCGTGGGGTTCGCCCGTTTCAACGGGAGGACCGCCGGCATCGTCGCCAACCAGCCCGCTTCACTTGCCGGCGTGCTGGACATCGACGCGTCCGTGAAGGGCGCGCGGTTCGTGCGCTTCTGCGACGCCTTCAACATCCCCCTGGTGGTCTTCGAGGACGTGCCCGGGTTTCTGCCCGGCGTCAGCCAGGAACACGGCGGCATCATCAAGGAAGGCGCCAAGCTGCTCTACGCGTTCTGTGAGAGCACGGTGCCCCGGCTGACCGTGGTCACGCGCAAGGCCTATGGCGGCGCCTACTGCGTGATGAACAGCAAGCAGATACGCGCCGACATCAATTACGCCTGGCCGTCCGGGCAGTTCGCGGTCATGGGCCCGGAAGCCTCGGTGAACGTGCTCTACCGCCGGGAACTGGCCGAGGCGGATGACCCCGACGCCCTGCGCGAGGAACTGACCGCCGAGTTCCGGGAGAAGTTCGACAATCCCTACGTCGCGGCGAAAATCGGGTATATCGATGAAGTGATCCAGCCCCAGGAGACCCGTCCACGTATCATTTCCGCGCTGGAGATGCTGAAGAACAAGCGAGACGCGAATCCACCCAAGAAACACGGAAACATCCCGCTGTAAGAGGGTACATGATCCGAAAAATCCTGATCGCCAACCGCGGAGAGATCGCCGTCCGGGTGATCCGCACATGCCGGGAAATGGGCATCGAGTCGACGGCTGTCTTCTCCGAGGCGGACCGTACCGCCCTGCACGTTCAGTTCGCCGACGAGGCCTTCTGCATCGGCGACGCGCCTTCCTCGGACAGTTACCTCCGCGTGGACCGCATCATCGAGACGGCGAAGAAGGCCGGCGCCGACGCGGTACATCCGGGATACGGGTTTCTTTCCGAAAACGGGGAGTTCGCCGATCGTTGCGCGGAGGCCGGGATCACATTCATCGGTCCTTCCGGCGAGGCCATGCGGACCATGGGCAGCAAGACGGCGGCGCGAAAGACCATGCGAGAGGCCGGGGTGCCCGTCGTTCCGGGGACCGAAGAAGGGATCGACAGCGACGAGGAAGCCCTCGGCGCGGCGGAATCCATCGGCTACCCGGTCCTCGTGAAGGCGGCCATGGGCGGCGGCGGCAAGGGTATGCGCGTCGTGGAATCACAAGACGACCTTGCGGGCGCGCTCCGTACCGCGCGGTCCGAGGCCCAGTCCGCCTTCGGCGATGCCACGGTCTACCTGGAGAAATACCTGGTGGAGCCCCGCCACGTGGAATTCCAGGTTCTCGCCGACCAGCACGGGCACGCGGTGCATCTCGGCGAGCGGGAGTGTTCGATCCAGCGCCGCCACCAGAAGCTCATCGAAGAATCGCCCTCCTGCATTCTCGACGATGCGCTGAGAAACGCCATGGGTGAAGCGGCCGTTCGGGCCGCCGAGGCCGTCCGGTACACCAATGCCGGCACCGTGGAGTTCATCGTCGACCAGGACCGTCAGTTCTATTTCCTCGAGATGAACACCCGCCTCCAGGTCGAGCACCCGGTCACCGAGTTGAGAACGGGGCAGGACCTGGTCAGAAGGCAGATAGAGATCGCCGCCGGCATGCCCCTGCCCTTCAGGCAGGAAGACGTGCGTCTGCTCGGTGCCGCCCTGGAATGCCGTATCTCCGCCGAAGATCCCAATGCGCAGTTTATGCCCTCGGTAGGCGTGGTTACGCGCCTGAGCGAACCGGGTGGTCCCGGGGTCCGGCTGGACAGCGGTTTCTGCGCGGGTTACGAGGTGCCGATCTATTACGATCCCATGATCGCCAAGCTCATCGTATGGGCCGAGAAGCGGGAAGAAGCGATCGCCCGCATGAAGAGAGCCCTGGGGGAATACGATATCGGCGGCATCAAGACCACCATTCCGTTCCACCTCCGGGCCCTGTCCGACCCCCGGTTCATTTCCGGCGACTATTCCACCGCTTTCGTCGAGACCATGGGCCCTGACGAAGATGCCGGAGCCGATGAGCGTCACATCGCCGCCGCCTTCGCCGCCATCATGAAGCACCGGGAAGCGAGACGGGCGATGCCGGCCGGGGTCGGCGGCGATGGATCCGACGGACCGCCTGGATCCGGAGAGAGTCCGTGGAAGCTGACCGGACGGCGCGAAGCCATGCGAAGGGGCCGATGACGGCCTTCCCGCCGAATGCCGCCCGGAGCAGGCTGCCCGCCGCAGGTTGCCTGCCGCCGGTTGCCCGGTCCGGAAGTCGGCGAAAGGGTGCACGTTGAGCTATCTCGTCACCATACAGGGTACGACATACACCGTCAGCCTGGATGACCGGGAAGGCCGGGTCACGCTGCAGATCGATGGCCGGCCAGTGGAAATCGACATGGCCTCGATCCAGGGGGATCAGCTCTATTCCCTGCTCATCGAAGGCAGGTCCTATACGGCGGTCGCGGCGACCCGGGGCGAGCAACGGGAGGTCAGGGTCAATGGCGTCTCATCCGTGGTCACCGTGGAGGACGAGCAGCTGGCCCGGTTGCGCGGCCAGGTCAGGTCTCGCCGCCGCGCCGGGGGTGAACAGGTCAAGGCGCCCATGCCCGGCCGCGTCGTGTCGATTTCCGTTGCGGTGGGCGAGAAGGTGGAAACCGGACAGGGCGTGGTCGTCATCGAAGCCATGAAGATGGAAAACGAACTGCGCGCCCACGCCGGCGGCACGGTCAAGGAAATCCGGGTCGGCGAGGGAGACACAGTAGACAAGAACGACGTGCTGGTGGTCATCGGAGACTGAAAGGACGCCGGGCGGAAGAGCGAGTCGCGCGGCCTCGCCACAGGCGCGCGGAACAGTGCGGAATGGCGCGGAACAGGCCGAATCCAGGTGGGTAAGGAAAGGGACGATGCATGCGACTTGGCGTTGTAGGTTTCGCGCCGGGGGATCCCCGGGCCGTCACGGCTGAGGTATTGAAGAAGGGCCTGGATCAGGGCGTCACCTCGGTCTGCTACCACGGTCCCGGTGAAATCCTGAACGATCTGACGCCGGCGGATTTTAACCGCGTCAACGCGCTCTATGATGAACTGGGCCTGGAGCTCGCCCAGTTCGGCATTGGCTACCGCGAGTGCCTCTTCGACCCGGACCGGGCGGTGCGTGACGGGGTCATAAAGACCATATGCCGCGGCATCGAAGCAGGCCGGGCGCACAGGGCCCACAACGTATTGATCCGGACCGGCAGCCTGAACCCGGCGGGGTCCTACGACCCCACGCCCGAGAACCACGAACCGGGACGGCTCGACGTGCTGATCGACACCCTGTCGCGGGTTGCGGACAAGGCGGAGGAGGAGGGGATGACCGTCGTGATCGAGACCCACGTGCTTACGATCATGGGGTCGCCCGAGATCAACCGGAAGGTGATTGAAGCTGTCGGGTCTGATCGACTGCGCGTAGTCATGGATTTTGTGAACCACTTCCAGTCCCTGGACCAGGCCTACCGCAGCACGGAACGCTTAAACCACATCTTCGACGTCATGGGGCCGATCTCGACGGTCGCCCACATCAAGGACATCAGCGTGGAACCCGGCTTTGTCGTCCACATGAATGAGGAAGTGCCTGGTGCCGGGGTGCTCGACCTGGTCACGGCCGTGCGGCGGTGGGAGGAGATTCAGCCCCAGAGTTACATGCTGGTGGAGCACTTGCCCGAGGACAAGATCCCGACGGCCGTCGCGAACGTCCGGCGCATCGCGGCGGAGGCAGGGGTGGAAATCGTCTGAGCATAGAAATTTGACTTAGTCTGAGTATGGCGATATACTATATACATGGCTACCGCGAACATAAAATCAACGTATACACTGGATGTCGAATCCGCACGCGCCCTGGAGGCGTTGTCGCAACACTGGAACGTTTCTAAGTCCGAAGTGTTGCGGCGAGTGATTGAACTTGCTGTCAGGGAAGAGTCCCCGGGCAGGAGGACGACGGTCAGTGCGCTCGACAGATTGCAGGCTTCCCTGCGGGAGCGCAAGGTCGATGTCACGCGGTGGGCGCATGAGTTGAAAGACGAACGCCGCGCGGCAGCTAGAAAGATGCCTTCCAAGTCAAAATGATCCATTTGGACACGAGTTTTCTGATTCGGGCAATGGACCAGGGTTCACCGGAAGACCGCAAGCTGCGGGCCTGGATCGGGGATGGCGAAGCACTGGAAATGAGCACTGTCGCTTGGACGGAACTGTTGTGCGGTCCACTAAATCCGTCCGAGTTGGAATGGGCTGCCGAGGTTATTGGACAACGCCGGAACTTCACATCGGAACACGCCGTGATTGCCACCCGCTTATTCAATGATTCGGGAAGGCGGCGAGGATCGTTGATCGACTGCATGATTGGGGCGACGGCGCTCGCTGACGGTGCGTCCATTGCTACCGCGAACGCGGTGGATTTTCGCCGGTTCGCAACCTCCGGTCTTGAGTTGGCGTAGGGCTTACCTGTACACACGCCATAAAACCTTACTTCGGACCTGGTATCAACAGGATTCCACGGCGTTCTCTACATCGTTAACCAGCCCGTCCCCCAGCGGCACATCCTTCATCTCGCCCGACCGCCGTATCTTGAGTTCCACAACACCTTTTTCTACCCCGCGCCTGCCCACGGTCAGCCTCACCGGAATGCCCATGAGGTCCGCGTCGTTGAACTTCACCCCGGCGCGATCGTCGCGGTCGTCGAAGAGCACTTCGAGTCCCGCCGAGACCAGGGTTTCGTAAACCGATTCCGCCGCGTCAGATAGGCGGGAATCGCCGCCGGACAGGTCGATGACGACCACCTGGAATGGTGCCGCGGCTGCGGGCCAGCAGATGCCGTTGTCGTCGTGGTGGCGCTCCACGATCGACGCCATGAGGCGGTCGATACCGATCCCGTAGCAACCCATGACGATGGGGCGGGAGACATTCTCCCGGTCCAGGTAGCCAGCGTTCATGGCTTGGCTGTACTTGTCCCCGAGCTTGAAGATGTTTCCGACTTCGATGCCCTGGTCAGCCCGGAGGCCGGCGCTGCAGGCGGGGCAGGCGTCTCCGTCGCCGGCCGCGGCGATGTCCGCGACGATATCGGCTTCGTAATCCCGTCCGTAATTCACATTGCGCACGTGATAATCGATCCGGTTGGCTCCCGCGACCAGGTTGAAGCAGGCCGGGATCAGATCGTCGACGACGAGGAGCGATCGGGACCGGTCTATGCCAAGCGGTGACCCGAAGCCGGGCTCCGCGCCGACGGCCCGTATCTCCTCCGGTGTGGCCGGCCGAAGCTGAAGCGCGTCGACGGCGTTAGCCAGCTTGGTATCGCTGAGCTCCATGTCGCCCCTGAGCACGGCGAACACGAACCGGTCCGCCACACCCCGGTCCGCCACACCCCGGTCCGCCACACTCCGGTCCGCCGCCCCGTCCTGATCGTCCGCGACGGTGGCGACCATGAACACGGCCTTGGCGGTCTTCGTCGCCGGGATTTCCAGGAAACGGGCGAGATCGTCGATCGTAGCGGTGCCCGGCGTGTGGATGTCTTCGAGGGGAAGCCGCTCCTCCGCGGCCGGGTGGTCTTTCCCGAATCGTGCAACCTGCCTGTTCGCGCAGTAACCGCAGGCTTCGCAGGACAGGATCGTGTCTTCGCCGGACGGCGCCGGTTCGATGAACTCGTGGGCGTCCGATCCGCCCATCATCCCCGGGTCGCTGCGTACCGCCACCGCGTCGAGTCCGCAGCGGCGGAATATGTTGGTATAAGCCTCGAAGACCTTCTCGTACCAGTCGTCCAGACTTCCGCCATCCACGTGAAAAGAGTACCCGTCCTTCATCGTGAACTCGCGCATGCGGATCAGCCCGGCTCGCGGCCGCGGCTCATCTCTGAACTTGGTCTGGAACTGGTACAGCAGGCAGGGCATTTGACGATAGCTTCTGATCACGTCGCGTATGAGTGACGTCACCACCTCCTCGTGGGTCATGGCCAGGCACAGATCGCGGCCGTTCCGGTCCATCAGCCGGGCCATGTCGCTCCCGATCTGCCGCCACCGCCCGCTCTCCCGCCAGAGGTCCGTTGGCTGCACCACGGGCAGCGCCACCTCCTGGCCTCCGATGGCGTCCATCTCTTCGCGGACGATCGCTTCGATGCGCCGTTTGACCCGCAGGCCGAGGGGCAGGTAGGCAAAGATGCCGGAAGCCACCTGCCGGACGAGACCCGCGCGAAGGAGCAACTGGTGACTGGGGATTTCCGCTTCGCCCTGTGCCTCGCGCAGCGTTTGATAGAAGGACTTTGAAAGACGCATGAACAGCACCGTAACCGGTTCCCGGGCCAGCCGGGCGGTAATGATTCGGACATGCCTTCGGACGATGCATAAACGGTTGCTTACGAACCGCCTGCGGGTATATTCAAGAAAGGATTTAAGCGCGGTGATTACAAGCGGTAAACATGGAACCTGGAGATAAGGACAAACCCGTGATGACCGGTCAGGCGGCGGGCCGCATACCAGCGGCAACGGACCGCATTCCCGTCGCGCATGGTTACTGGAAGAGCGCCATTACGGCGAAGACGATGGGTGCCCGGACACCGCTCTACGACGTGCAGTGGAACGGTGACGGCACCGGCCTGGTCTGGCTGGAACAGCGTTCGGATACCGGTGTGCTCGTTTGCCGCAACGGCGCCGACGCGCCTTACGACCTGACGGACGGCCATCCGGTCCGGG
The DNA here is from genome assembly GCA_026705925.1 of Gemmatimonadota bacterium. Taxonomy (GTDB): domain Bacteria; phylum JAAXHH01; class JAAXHH01; order JAAXHH01; family JAAXHH01; genus JAAXHH01. The sequence goes on along the minus strand of JAPOZT010000011.1, from coordinate 74,818 downwards.
GCGGCGTGGGCTACGGGGGCGGTGATTTCACCGTGGCCGGTGATTTCGTCGTATTCGCTGAAAAGGACGGCAGGCTGTACCGCCAGTCCCTGGCTCCGGGAACGGCCCGGCCGATCACCCCCGCCTTCGGCGCGGCCGCTTCGCCCACCGTATCACCGGATGGAAAGTGGGTACTGTACGTCCATACCTGCGAGTCGATAGACGTCATCGCCCTGGTCGACGAGGAAGGCAGCGGATGGCCGGTCAACCTGGTGCGCGGCGCAGATTTCTACATGCAGCCGGCCTGGCATCCCGATGGCGAGCGGATCGCCTGGATCGAGTGGGACCAGCCGCAGATGCCCTGGGACGGCACGCGGTTGAAGACCGCCCGGATCGATTCCGGCCGCCGTGCGCTGGAAGACGAGCAGTTGATCGCTGGAGATACGGATACGCCGGTATTCCAGCCCGCCTTTTCCCCCGACGGCAGGTGGCTTTCCTACATCGTCACGGAAGGAGAGTGGGAGAACCTGGTCGCGCTGGACCTCGACACAGGCGAGCGGTGTGTCGTGGTCGAGGGCGCTACCCTGGCCGACCCGGCCTGGGTGCAGGGCGTACGGGTCTACGGCTGGGGGCCGGACGGCGATACCCTCTACTTCCGCACAAACGAAAGGGGCTTCGCGTCGCTGTGGAAGGTCTCCGTGTCGACCGGCCGGAAGACGAAGCTCGAAACGCCCTGGTACACCTGGATGATGCAGCTTGCCGTCTCCCCGGCCGGGGACACCGTGGCCTGTATCGCCTCTTCATCCACCGTCCCGGAGCGCGTGGTCACCCTGGAGGAAAGCGAATCAACGGTGCATCGCCATACGGTGCATCGCCGCAGCCAGTCGGAGATGATCCCCGCAGCCGACCTCTCCGTTCCCGAATCGATTACCTGGAAGAACCCGGGCGGGGGCGAGGTGCACGGACTCTACTATCCGCCCGCCAGCAGCCGGTTCTCCGGATCGGGAAAGCCGCCGGCCATCGTCAGCATCCACGGCGGACCGACCGGCCAGCATCGGTCGGACTATTCCGCCGAGATACCTTTCTTCACCAACCGGGGCTATGCCTGCCTGTACGTCAACTACCGTGGAAGTACGGGTTACGGACGCAGTTACATGACCGCCCTGCGCGAGCACTGGGGAGAATACGACACGGAAGACGCCGTCAGCGGCGCCCTTGCCCTCGTGGATCGTGACCTCGCCGATCCGGACCGCATCGTCATCAAGGGTGGCAGCGCGGGAGGTTTTACCGTACTGAACGCCCTGGTTCATCACCCCGGAGTCTTCCGGGCCGGCCTGTGTCTCTACGGTGTGACCAATCTCTTCGGCCTGGCCACGGATACCCACAAGTTCGAGGCGAAGTACCTGGACCTGATGGTGGGGACGCTGCCCGAGCACAGCGACCGGTACCAGACCTGGTCGCCCCTCTTCCACGCGGACCGGATCCGCGATCCGGTTGCCATATTCCAGGGCAGTGAAGACAAGGTGGTCCCGCCGGACCAGGCCGAATCGATCGTCGAGGTCCTCAAGCGGAACAAGGTGCCCCACATCTACCGGTTGTACGAAGGCGAGGGGCACGGCTGGCGCAAAGTGGAAACCATCGTTTCCTTCTACGACGACGTGGAACGGTTCCTGAAGCGGTACGTACTCTGATGCGGTGGATACAGAAGCAGATCACCTTGACCCCCAGGCCCCGGGGCTTCCACCTGGTGACGGATGAGATCACCGGCCAGGTCCCCGCGCTGGCGGATATCGAGGTCGGCATCGCCCACGTCTTCATCTGCCACACCTCCGCTTCCCTCACCATCAACGAGAACGCGGCGCCCGACGTCCGGGGCGACTTCGAGCGCCACATGAACGTCCTAGTCCCCGAGCACCAGCCGTACTACCGTCATGACGAGGAGGGACCGGACGACATGCCGGCGCACATCAAGGCCTCGATGATGGGCAGCAGCGTGTCCATTCCCGTCACCGCCGGCCGGCTGAACCTGGGGGTCTGGCAGGGCATCTATCTCTGCGAACACCGGGACCGCGGCGGCGCGCGGCGTCTGGTGGTCACCATATACGGCAGTCCAGCCTGAAAGGATCTTCGTGGGAACCCTGGCGGATAAACTGACCGGCCTGTTTGCCGACGCCTTTGAATCAGCCGGCTATGATCGAAGCTATGGCGAAGTGCGGGTGTCGGACCGGCCGGACCTGTGCCAGTTCCAGTGCAACGGGGCGCTTGCGGCGGCCAAACAGTACCGGGCCAACCCACGTCAGATTGCACAGAACGTGGTCGATTCCATCTCGGCGCCGGTCGTGTTCGAAGATCTTTCGCTCGCCGGACCGGGCTTCATCAACATCGTGCTGCAGGACGACTTCATCGCCGCCCACGTCCAGAAAGTACACGAGGACGAGCGAATGGGTTGCGAAACCGTCGCGACTCCGGGGCGAATCCTCGTAGACTACGGGGGCCCCAACGTGGCCAAGCCGCTCCACGTCGGCCATCTCCGGGCGGCCATCATCGGCGAGAGCATCGTGCGGATCTGCCGTTTTCTGGGCCACGATGTGATCGGCGACGTGCACCTGGGCGACTGGGGGCTGCAGATGGGTCTCATCATCGAGGGCCTCCGGGACCGCCAGCCCGACCTGCCCTATTTCGACGCCGGCTATACGGGGCCGTATCCCGAAGAGCCCCCTGTGACCATCGGTGACCTGGAGGAGCTGTATCCCCAGGCCAGCGAGAGAGAAAAAAGCGACCCGGAATTCGCCGAGGCCGCCCGTCAAGCCACGGTGGAACTCCAGGCCGGCCGGCCGGGTTACCGCGCGCTGTGGCAACATTTCCGTGATGTGTCCGTCGACGACCTCCGGCAGAGCTACGAACGGTTGAATATCCATTTCGACCTGTGGCTCGGAGAGAGCGATACCCAGGACCGGCTTTATGGCCTGATTGAACGCTTGAAGGCGGAGGAATACGCCAGGGAAAGCCGGGGCGCCCTGGTCGTGGAAGTCGACGATCTGGACGGCAAGGAATCGATCCCGCCGCTGATGTTGCAGAAAACCGACGGCGCCGTGCTGTACGGCACGACCGACCTGGCGACCATCGACCAGCGCATCGAGGAGTACCGGCCCGACTACATCCTCTACGTGGTCGACAACCGCCAGCAGCAGCATTTCAGGCAGGTATTCAAGGCTTCCTACAAGACGGGCGTGGCTCCGGAGTCGACGCGGCTGGAACACAATGGCTTCGGGACCATGAACGGCAAGGACGGGAAGCCCTTCAAGACCCGCGAGGGCGGGATCATGAAGCTGAAGGACCTGATCGGGCTGGTGACCGACCACGCCATGGCGCGCATCGAGACAATCGAATCGGTCCGCGAATACGACGAGGACGAGAAGGAGCAAATCGCCCGCATCGTGGGCGTGGCCGCTCTGAAGTACGCCGACCTGATGAACCATCGCACCAAGGACTACGTCTTCGACCTGGACCGGTTTTCATCCTTCGAGGGCCGCACGGGGCCCTACATCCTCTACGCCGCCGTCCGGATCAAGTCGGTGTTGCGTCGGGCCGGCGAACGCGGCCTCCAGCCGGGTGGGATCATGGCGCCCCGAAGCGAGTCGGAACGCGACCTGGACCTAAAGTTGTCCGAACTGCCCGCGGTGGTCGACCTGACCTTCGAAACCCGGGCGCCGAACCACCTGTGCGAATATGCCTTCCAGCTGGCCACGGCCTATAACCGGTTCTACCATACCCACCACATCCTGAACGAGGAAGATGCGGACCGACGGGCCTCCTGGCTCGCCCTGTCGGAAGTCACGCTGCGCGCGCTGGAGCGGGTGCTGGACCTGCTCGGCATCGAAGTACCGCGGCGCATGTAGCAGGCCACGGCGCAGGTACAACCCGCGACGCATGTTGCAGGCCGCGACGCATGTAGCAACAGGTAGAAAACCATACTCGGGAATCGTCAGTCCATGAATATCGTATACCTCCATTCCCACGACACGGGCCGGTACATACAACCCTACGGCCACGCCATTCCCACCCCCGCCCTGCAGCAACTGGCCGAGGATGGAGTCCTTTTCAGGTCGGCCTACTGCGCGAACCCGACCTGTTCTCCGAGTCGGGCCGCCCTGCTTACCGGACAGTGGGGCCACAGCTGCGGCATGTTCGGCCTGGTCAATCGGGGCTGGTCAGTCCACCATCCTGAGCGGCTCATCATGCACACGCTGCGCAAGGCGGGATACGACACAGTGTTGGCCGGATTCCAGCACGTGGTGAAGAACCTGGATGACGCCGGGTGGTCCCGCATCCTGCCACGGGAGTCCGGTGACGAAAAGGCGCCCGCCGAGGAACTCGCCGTCTCCTTCCTGTCCGAACCCCATGACCGCCCGTTCTTCCTGGACGTGGGCTTCGGCGAAACCCATCGCAGCGGCGCGGGCTTCGCACCGCAACCCGATGGGGAACAGCCGGCCGATCCCCGTTACGTACGTCCGCCGGCACCGTTCCCCGATACGCCGGAGCTTCGCCGGGACATGGGCCTGTTTATCGATGCCGCCCGTACGCTCGATCGCAAGATGGGGCGCGTGTTGGAGGCCATCGACCGGTACGGGCGGAGGGACGACACCCTGGTCGTCTGCACCACCGATCACGGCATCGCCTTCCCCATGATGAAATGCCACCTCACCGACCACGGCATGGGCGTCATGCTCATCCTGCGCGGTCCCGCGGGATACAGCGGCGGCAAGGTGATCGATGGCATGGTGAGCCAGATTGACCTGTTTCCTACCCTTTGCGGGCTTGCCGGGATCGATCGGTCGGCCTGGCCGGACTGGCTGCAGGGCGTGTCAATGGACCCACTCGTCCGAGGTGAAGCCACGGAGATCCGGGAAGAAGTCTTCGCCGAAGTCAATTATCACGCGGCCTACGAGCCCCAGCGGGCCGTGCGGACCCACCGCTGGAAGTACATCCGGCGATACGGAGACCGCGAACTTCCCGTCATGACGAACTGCGACGCATCGATCACGAAATCGACCCTGATCGAGCAGGGCTGGCGCGACCGGGCCGTGCCCCGTGAGCGGCTGTACAATACCGTGTTCGATCCAAACGAAACCAACAACCTGGCCGGCCAGCCCGAATCCGCGGACGTCTTGCGCGACATGCGCGCCCGATTGAACCGCTGGATGAAGACCACGGACGATCCCCTGGTCGATCACGAGGTCGTGCCTCCGGACCCCGGGGGCGTCTTGAACAGCCCCGCCGATCTGTCGGCGGCCGATGACCCCCAGTATCCTGTCTGAGCCATGCAACCTGTCTACCTGAACCACCTGCTCATCTTCCTGGACGCGGAGACTTACCGTTCCATCGGCGCGTCCGGGTTTCTGAACGGGCACTTCGCCTGTTCCGAAGAGCGGACGACCCATGACCAGGCCACGGGCATGTCGTGGACCGGCCGATACTACTATGGCCGCGAAACCTATTTCGAGTTCATGGATCCGGGCCGAACCTCCTGGGCGCCCCGCGACGCCATCGCTTTCGGCATAGAGCAGGAGGGCGGATCAGAGGATCTCGCCGGCCGCTTGGAAAGAGCGTTGAAACGGGATATCACGCGGTTCAAGCGGAAGAGAAGGTACCGGGACCAGGACATCCCGTGGTTCTGGACGGTTGATATACCCCGGAAGGAAGACGCCCGGTTGATTTCCTGGGTGATGGAATACGATCCCGGGTTCCTGGACCGCTGGGCGCCGGACCTTCCTCCGGGAATGCCACGCGCGGGAACAGATCGCATCGCCAGAAGCGGGTTCCTGACCCGTTACCGTTCCGCCATCAGCGACGACCTGCCTGGCCGGCTATTCCGGGACATCACGTCGGTGACCGTGACGCTGCCGCCCGATGAGGCGGACCTGCTCGAGGCAGAATTGGGGGTGTACGGCTATGTTGCAGCAAAGATGGACAACCCGGTGGAACGGAGTGCGGACGATGGCGTGGGAACGAAGCCGGGGTCGGCGGTCTGCATCGCGGCGGGCAAGACGGACGATGACGCGGGTGCGAAGCCTTCCGGGATCGAGAAACGCGCATCCTTCCGCGGGCCGGACCTCGACATCGTGGTGGAATGGTCAACCCGGGGCGGCGGTTTTGCCGGGCCAGGCGCCGACCCTCCCGCGGTCGGCGCGGTTCCCGCCGGGGCTCGCGCCGATCGCACCGGGTCCGCGGCATCCGGGCTCTTCGGCGACGGTTACGGCATCACCGAATTCTCCATGGAGACGCAGCCGGTCTCGGTTACCACGACCCACACCTTTGGCCCCGCGTGCCGCCTTACCGTGGACAGGACGGGGAAAGCTGCCTGGTCGTTCAGGCCGGACGCGGGTTGATATCAGCAGCCGGCCGCGGGACAGGTCCTGCACAGGTGCCGGTTCAGGAGATGGGTCGTCGCGAGCAGTATGCCCCCGGTTACATGGAGGACTACCTCGAAGTTCCCTTCGGCCGCCGTGAAACCCGTAACGATTATCCCCACGGCCAGTACGAGGGTAAGAAACGCCCTCCAGCTCCTGTGAAACCTTACGCCTGCGACCACGCTCCCGGCTGCGAGCAGTACCGCACCGATTATGGCGTACTCGGCGGGTTCACCGGCCAGGAATCCGAGACCCACGAGCGGCAGGAACGTCACCACCAGCGGCAAGGCCAGGCAGTGGATCGCACATGCAGACGAGACGAACACGCCGATGTTGTCTACGGTTCCTCTACTTATCTGATAGTTCATTTCTTATCTGAATCTCCTATGGGATAAATCCGGGGCCAGCTCAACCGGCGCCCCGGACCTTGCCGAGTCCGACCCAGGCGCCCGTACCTACCAGCCCGACCAGTATGATCAGTGCCGATAGCGGTACCGTCGCGCGCTGGCCCACGTCGCCTAAGGACTCGTCTACGAAATTGAAACCCGGCAACGTGGGAAGCACATCCGCCGACATCTTCTCCCCGGCCAGGATCGCGGGCACGAAGAACGACTGCCACTGACCGGCATACGCTCTCACCTGAGACTGAAACCGCGCAAACCGCGCATCACCCGTACCCGCCGCGTCGATCAGCAGCTCCTGGACCAGGAGCGCGGGGGAGAAGAACCTATAGCGGCGGATCAGTTCATTCTGCTCGTCACGTCCCATCCTGTGTCGCTCAGACACCTCTTCCAGGCGCTGGTTCACCGCGTCTGTCGCAGCCCAGGCGAGCGCCGCCCGGTTGGGTTCATCGGTCGCGTCTCCACCGGTCAGTTCGGGATGGTCCTCGAGGTAACGGGCAAGCAGTTCGCTGCGTCGGTTCACCGCGTCGTTGGAGGCTTCGCGCTGGGCAGTAATCATCTCCACCCGCGACGGGAGCGGATGGAGCAGGCCCGCGGCGATGTTGATGGCGGCCGGCAGCACCACCACCAGTACAAGCCAGGCCCCCACCAGCACCGTGGCGTTCCAGGAGGATGACCGGCCGAGGCTGTTTACCCAGGCGGTGAGTGCGAACCAGAACAGTGCGTACACCGTCAGCGCCGCGCACCACAGAAGCACCCTGCCGAGCGGCCCCGTAGATCCGAAACCTCCCGAGATCAGTATTCCGATCAACGACACCCCGATGGCCGCGGCCAGGACCAGTATGGCGCGGAAGGCGAGTTTCGCAGTTACGAACCGGCGCGCCGATACGGGCTGGGAAAGTGTAAGGGCCAGGGTGCCCTGTTCGCGTTCCCCCGATAGCACGTTGAAACCCATAGCCAGCACGAGCAAGGGCAGCAGGTAGATCGCGACGAAGGCCAGGTCGAATCTTCCCACCATGAGGTTGAGCGGGTTCTCCACCTCGCCGTTCTGCAGGAACGTGGTTTCGTTGGTATAGATGCTGACATCGTAGTAGTACGGCAGCAGGTCGCTTTGTCCCACCGCCAGTGCGGTCAGGGGACCGGGATCCAGCGCGACGGCCCGGGCGCCCCTGCGGCCACCCATCACGTTGGCGTTGCGAGGGTCACGGAAGGGGGAGGACGGCTGGGCTCCGTTCTGGATGGCGGTCAGTTCGCGTTCCAACCCCTCAGTCCGTTGGACATTCCCCTCCCGTACGACCTGGACCGTGTATTCCTGGAATCGGACCCAGGCCATGCCGTTGGCCAGCGCGTAGGCAAAGAGGACGATGAAAAGGGGCAGGACGATCCGCAAGGTGCGGTCGGCCGCTAGAAGCCGCCACTCGTTGAGCAGGATGGTCTTTGTGGTCTTTGTCTGCATGATCAGGCCACCTCCGCACGGCGCACGGCATAAGTGACCACCACAAACGCACCGGCCAGCCACAGGCCGAGCATCAGGAGCGAAAGAGCCCGGTTCTTCAGGACCCACGACACTTCCGGCGCGTCGTACCGGAAGGGCGGCATCTGCGACCACAGATCGGCGGAGGCGAGGTAGACCTCACCGGTTCGGGAGTTTTCGGTCAACTCGCCGTTCAAGCGCTCCACCAGATCCCTCCGGTATTGCTCCGCGGCGGCTGCGAAGTGGCGGTGCTGTTCGACATCGGTCCCGGCCAGGCCCATGGAAAGCGTCCGAACCGCCAGCAGCGGCGCCGTCACCGCGAGCGCTTCGTGTACGTATCCCTGGCGCTTGAAGGTATCCCATAGAGCGCCGTAGTTCCGGTCGAAGATCTGGTCGCCGAATACCTCGCTTTCCTGCAGGAAGACGCCGATCGCGTTGATCGGGAGGTCTTCGGTCCGCTCCACCCCGTACTGGGCTAGCAGGTTCTGCGTCACGGCGGCCCGGTCGGGACGGTCAACGCCCTCCACGCCGTTGGCCATCTCCTGTTCAAGGGTGTGGGCGAACTCGATCGCGGAAGGCGTCGGGTACAGCCATTTCGAGAGATCCACCGCGACGCGGGGTGCCACGAGCCCGTTCACCACCCAGATGGCCAGCAAGACGACCAGCGCGGCTCGCGCCGAAGGGGCCCGGGCAGAGACGGCGAGGGACAACCCGATGAACGTGGCGAAATAGGCCAGGTATATCCCCGCAAGCACGGCGCCGCGTACCAGCGGGGAAGTCGCCGGTCCTGGGCTGCCCATGACAATGGCCGCCGCGCCCACGACTGCCGCGGGTACCAGGAGCAGCGCCAGGGCGGCCGTCGCGCCAAGGGCCTTGCCCATGGCGAGTTCGAGGCGTCCGACGCCCGTAGCGAGGAGTTGCCGCAGCGTGCCCCGCTCCCGCTCGCCGGCGAGCGCCCCAAAGGTCAGCAGGATGATAAGAAGCGGTACCAGGTGCTGAAGGACCTGCGCCGCCGTCAACGCGCCTATGCGCTGCGCGGGCGTCGCGTCCTGTGCGGGGCGCAGCAGGAAGTCGTTCTGCCTGTGGGCTTCCAGAAACACGGACGTTCCCGTATAGGAATCCACCCCTTCATCGACGAAGGACAGCGCCAGCCGGGGTTTGAACGCGTATACGCCGTAGTGGGCCGCGGAGTGGGGGTTCTTCTCGCCCTGTGATTCCCAGTGATCGCGGGCGGTTGCCTGGGCGGCGGCGAGTTCCTTCTGCGCATTGCGTGCCTGGACCCATCCCGTTCCCAGCGAAACCAGGAGCAGGGCGCCTACCAGGGCGGCGCACCAGCGGAAGCGGCCGTCCCGCACCACGTCCATGAATTCCTTTCGGACGATATGCCTGATCATAGTTGGCTCCTAATCGTGCATGTGTTCGAGGTAGATACGTTCGAGATCCGCGTGGCCGATTTCGTCGGTGGTCATCTCCGCTACCAGGCGGCCGTGCCGCATGATTCCGACCCGCGTTCCGGTTTCCTTGGCGCGAAAGAGGTCGTGGGTCGCCATGAGCACCGCTACACCCCGGTCCTTAAGCTGCTCCAGCAGTTCGGAGAACTCGTTCGAAGCCTCTGGATCGAGACCGGACGTCGGTTCGTCGAGGAGCAGGGCGTCGGCCTCCTTGGCGATGGCGATGGCGATGCCGACTTTCTGCCTCATGCCCTTGGAATACGCGGATACGCGGGAATGTACCGCATCCGCTTGAAGCCCCGCTTCGCCGAGGATCTCGGTGAGTCGATCCGTCGGCAGGGATTCCTTCCCGCCCAGTGCGGCGAAATAGGCCAGATTTTCCAGGCCGCTCAGGTTGCGATAGAGCATGACCTGCTCGGGAACGTAGGCGAGGTGTGTTTTGGATTTCAGCGGCTCCTCGGCGACATCCAGACCCATCACGTGAGCGCTTCCGGACGTCGGCTCCAGAAACCCCAGGAAAAGATGGATCGTAGTCGTCTTGCCGGCCCCGTTCGGGCCCAGGAGGCAGTAGATCTCCGACGGGCCGACACGGAGATCCAGGCCGACAACAGCTTCTACATCGTCATAACGCTTGGACAGCGACCGGGCTTCCAGCACGGGCGCCGTCGTGGCGCCTGCCGAATCGGCCAGGGTTTCAGACGCATCGACAGTCTGTACTTCGCTCGTGTTCTCTATCCGGGATTCCTGACCGGATTCCATAGGTTTTCCTCCGAATGCATGGCGTATACTCGATCCCACGCCACGCCAGCTGCGCGACTTCGAATCACTCATTCCAGTAAGATAAAGCCACCGACGCGTAGGACGGATTTTGACTGCGCAGAATCAGCGAACACGCATCGGGAACCGTAAGAACTATGTGAAAACCGAAAGGGAGGTATTCAGGCAGGTGGGGCCCGGGAGTCGTGTCCGCGGGTCGCCGCATCCAGAGGATGCACCTGGGCGTATGCGCCGGATATGCGGTATACCGGCACATCGGGGAAGTCGTGCACGCCCAGGCGATCGATGGAATCGAGGATCGGCAGTCCGTGGACATGGCAGGCAACACAGGTACCGCTTACGCATTCGTCATCGTGGTCGTGATCATGGGGCGTCGCCGAGATCACGAAGAGAGCGACGGCGAAAACCGCGGCCCAACGCTGTAGCGTCAACCAGTCTGGTCGCATGTCGGCGAACATAGTATGCCCTTGAAGTCCTGTCAAGCGCCTTCAACACTTCATCGATTCCAATATACCAGATTATAGGTATTTACATGAAACCACGCCCATCTCTTGAATCTAATTGCGTTACGCGCCGGCGGCTGCACAGAGTCCCGCCAGGATTCGAAACGGTCTCATCGCTTCGATGTCGTCGAGACTACGCGGATGGAACACCCCTTGCCGGTTCATGCCGTCCACGTCTCCTTCGAACACATCGGTCCCCCACAGTATACGAACTTCTTTCCCTCTCGGACCCCAGACGGCCGGATCGGTAGGTCCGAACATCGCGATGACCGGTGTGCCTGCGGCCGCGGCCAGGTGGGTCATGCCCGAATCGTTGCCGATCATCGCCCGGCACCGGGCATACAGGGCGGCCACTTCCACGAGGGACCGGCCCTCAAAAACCAGGACATCGCGGGTTTCGATCAAGGGTAGCAGGCGGCGACGGACCAGGTCGTCCGCCGGGCCGAAGGTGATCATCGGCCTGAAGCCCGATTCGGCCAACTGGTCGATCAGTGCCCCGTAGTTTTCCGCCGGCCAGCATTTCGCCACGCCACCGCTGCCGGGATGGATGGCGACCAGCCTTTGTTCGTTTTCCAATCTCCTCAAGTCGTCCGGGGCAGCGCCCACTGGAACGTCCACCCGGGGCGGATCGACTGAAGCGTCGATTCCGAGGGGCTTAAGCGCATCCGTCAGCACCCGGGTCATGTGGATCCTGCTGCCGTCGGGGGGCCTGAATTGCCCGGTCAGCACCGGGCCGGACGCAAACATTTGGAGGTTCTCCGCGAACACGCCGTCGGGATCGGGCAGATAGGAGAGTATTAAGTCGTAGGATCGCAGGCGCCGAATCAAATGGTCGGGCAGCTTCCGCGGAACGGAACCGTCGGCCGGCTTTCGCGGCACAGAGCCCGAGGGTGCGCCGGCCGGTCCGCCCGGTCCGAACAGCGAGGTAAAGTCCCGACCGTCCACCGGCAGCACGTCGTCCACGTAACCGCAGGTCTTGAACAGGTTCAGCCGGACCGGATCGCCCATCATGTCGATGGACAGGCCGCTGTAGCGCTTCTTCAACGCGGAGAGCACGGGGAGCGTAAGGATCAGGTCCCCGACCGCGCCCGATCGGATGATCAAAACGCGCTTCATGCTTCCAGGTCGAAGGTGGCGCCGACCCCCGAATCCGCCGCCCGTTCATAGGCCAGCCGTGCGGTAACCGCGTCTTCCATGGCGTAACCCACGGATTTGAACACGGTGATCTCTCCGTCGCTGGTCCGTCCTTCCTTCCTGCCGGTCACCAGTTCGGTCAGTTCCGCGCGGATGTGGTCCCTGGAGATGTCGCCCGCCCGCAGGGGAACGATGATGTCGCCCGCTTCCTCGAAAGCGCCTTCGTAGGTATCGACGAAAACGCGGGCCCGCTTGATCAACCCGGCGTCCAGTTCCTGCGAGTCGGCGGTGAAGACGCCTACGGCGTTCACGTGGGTCCCGGGACGAACCAGGCCGCCGTCGAAGAGGGGCGACTTGCTGGACGTGCAGGCCGCCAGCACATCCGCTTCGGCCGCGCATTCGGCGGCAGTTTCCGCCACGCGGCAGGATATCCCCCGGGATGCAAGGTCATCGGCGAGTGCGTGCCCCCGCTCGGGCGTCCGGTTGTATACGACGATCCGTTCGATGGGGCGGACCGCCAGGATCGCGTCCACGTGGAACCGTCCCTGGACGCCCGTCCCGATGATGCCCAGTACCCTGGCATCCTTGCGCGCCAGGTACTTCGTGGCCACCGCGGACGCCGCCGCCGTACGTATGCCGGTGAGGAAAGTGGCGTCCATCAGGGCGATGAGCCGCCCGGTCTCCGCGTCGCACAGCACGTAGAATCCCGTGATCATCGGGAGGCCCCTGGCAGGATTGTCGTGGAACGCGGAAACGACCTTGGCGCCCAGCGTATGCGATCCGGCAAGGTAGGCCGGCATGAAGAGCGCGACGGAGGGCCGGTCCGCTACGTGAACCGGCAGGCGGACGGGAACGTCGTCTTTCTCCCCCGCGGACCGAAAACCCTCTTCCACGGCGTCGATGACATCCGGCATGGTGAGGACGGAAGCCATATCCGATCTCGACAGAAGACGTACCTGGCTCACGCAAGCCTCCAATCAGAAGACGATTTCACGGGGTATTTAGCGTCAGAGAAACTGATTGCCCGGACAGGCAGCCCGGATTAGATTGTATAATCGTCCTTGAAGCTGCAATCAATGACAATCTGACAACATCTGTGCAGTCAAGGCTCACCGCCGAATGCCTCGATCCGGGTCGCCGGGAGTCCAAAGCAACCGTCCGGACCCAGGCGCCGGACACGCACCAGGGAGCAGGTATGCGCGAACGCCAGAAGGAACTCCGGAGACAGCGGTTCCGCAAGGAGCAGAGGCGCAAGGCCGCGATCCGCGATATGAAGAGAAAGCGAAAGGTAAAGCCGTCGAAGTAGCCAGTCCGTGATCCCCGACAGGTGAAGCATGAACGACACATCGGATGCGGCGAAGGATTACGTCCTCCACACGGCCCAGGAACACAACGTCAAGATCATCCAGTTGTGGTTTACGGACATTCTGGGTTTTCTGAAGAGTTTTTCCATCACCGTGGAGGAACTGGAAGACGCCCTGGCGGACGGCGAGGTCTTCGACGGCTCGTCCATCGAGGGATTCATCCGGCACAGCGAGGAGGACATGATCGCCATGCCGGATCCCAGCACGTTCCAGATCCTGCCGTGGCGCCCTGACGCCCGGAAGAGCGCCGTGGGCAGCATGTTCTGCGATATCCTCGAACCCGACGGTGCAAAGTCCTACGAGGGCGACCCCCGCCAGATCCTGAGAAGAAGCCTCCATCGCGCGGCAGAGCACGGGTTCACCTTCTACGTCCAGCCCGAACTGGAATACTACTACCTGAAGTCCAGCGAAGGACCGCCCCAGCCCCTCGACCAGGGCGGCTACTTCGACCTCACTCCCCTGGACTGGGCGACGGACCTGCGTCGCGACACCGTGATGGCCCTCGAAGAGATCGGTATCGGCGTCGAGTTCAGCCACCACGAGGGCGGTCCCAGCCAGAGCGAGATCTCCCTGCGGTATACCGACGCCATGACCATGGCGGACTATACGATGGCCTACCGCCTCGTGGTGAAGGAAGTGGCCCTCAGGCACAACGTGTACGCCACCTTCATGCCCAAACCCCACGCCGGCCACAACGGAAGCGGGATGCACATACACCTATCGCTTTTCCGCGGCGACCAAAACGCCTTCTTCGACGAAGGCATGGAGTACCACCTGTCGGATACGGGCCGGTCCTTCGTCGCCGGGCTGATGCGCCACGCGCCCGAGACCATGTTGGTCACGAACCAATGGGTCAACTCGTACAAGCGGCTCATCGCCGGCTACGAGGCGCCGCTCTTCGTCTCATGGGCGTTGCACAACCGGGCGGACATGATCCGGCTGCCCACCTACAACCCCTCGAAACATGAAGCCATGCGCGTGGAATACCGCGCCCCCGATCCATCCTGCAACCCCTACCTGGCCTTTGCCGTCATCCTCTCCGCGGGCCTGGCGGGCATCGAAAACGGGTACGAACTCGGCCCGCCGGCGGAGGTCGACCTTTCCAGCATGTCGCAGGAGGAACGCCGGAAGCTGGGCATACAGTCCCTGCCCAAAGACCTGAACGAGGCGATCAAGCTGGCGGAAGGAAGCGAGCTGCTGGTGAATTGTCTCGGCGAAGAGGTCTTCGACAAGCTGATCGAGAACAAGCAGGAAGAGTGGGAGCGCTACCGGTCCCAGGTCACCGACTACGAACTGAAAACCTACATGTCCCTGCTGTAGGCTTTAGCTAGTTCCTTTATTCAGGTCCCACCCCCACCCACAAGCTCCGCGGCGAGTATCCGCCGGGCGGCGTCCGGATCATCCGCGACCAGCGCTACCAGACTTCGCTCGCCGGCCCGTTCGACGATCCGGAGGCTGCGGATGCCGATCCTGGCGTCCGCCAGGCGCCGTGCCACCTCCGCCAGCGCACCGGGCCGGTTTTCCAGGTCGAGCACAAGGGCATCCTCGGTAACCGCGCGGTACCCCGCGTCCCTCAGTATCCTGAGCGCCGCGTCATAGCGGTCCACGCGCAATACGATGATGCCGCTCTCTCCCACCACGCGGGCCTCTATGAATTCGATGTTGATCCGGGCACGGGCGAGCGATTCGGAGACGGCCGCCAGGGTGCCGGGAGGTTCTTTTACCGGAATGATGATTTCATTCATGCCGTTTTCTCGGTTTCTCGCTGCATATCGTCGATGAATTCCTCGAGCGTATCCCAGGAAACACCGGGCAAGGCAATGAGGTGCGCAATGTCGCCGGAACCGGCAAGCACCCATTTGTCCATGATGGCTTTCGGCGGGCGGGGAAAGACGACCGTGACCGAGTATGGATTACGCCAGGCCTTCACGCCGATTTCGTTCAGCGCCTTCTCCGCATAGGCCGCTTTTTGAAAGGACTCGCCGACCAGGTCTCGGAACCCGTCGTCGCCGTGCAGGCGCAGCGCATACCAGAGCATCAGGGGCGTAATCGCGTTTCTGGATCCGCTTATGGTGGTATCGAGCGCGCCCACGTATTCAACCGAACGGGATATTCGTTCCATGTGCGTCTTCCGTACCATGGCCACGCCGCACGGCAGGGGAGAGCCGATCATCTTGTGCCCTGAAATGGAGATGCTGTCGGCGCCATCGCCGAAGTGCCAGGGCGGCGGATCGTCCACGAAGGGCAGGATCATACCCGAGAATGCCGCGTCGACATGGATGTACGCGTTCGGCGTGCACTGTCTTTCCAGGACTTCCCGAATGCGGTCCAACCGGTCGATAGCGCCGGTCATCGTGGTTCCTGCGTTGGCGAACACGATAGGCGGCACGTCGCGGTGGATCCGTATGCTCTCCTCCAGGTCCCGGTAGTCCATTTCACCAGTATGACCGCTTCGGATCATAATGTTGCGCGTATGTTGCAGCCTGAGTATCTTGCTGACGCTGTAATGCGTATCCTCGGAGAAATAGACGATGCCATCCGGATAGATCTCCCGGGCGAGATAGAGGCCGTACATGTTTCCCTCCGTCCCGCCGTTGGTCACGTAACCCCAGCAATCTTCGCTACCGATCCCCGTAAGGCGGGCAAAGGTCATGATCACCTCGCGTTCGAAGTCGTGGGTGTTCATGCGAAAGTTGCTGCCTGAGAACGGATCGCCCAGATTGTTGACGGCAAACTCCATGAAGCGGTAGAGCGGGGCGAAATCGAACCGGTGATTGCACGGATAGCCGATGGATACTTTTCTGAGGGAAGTCAGTCGCTCGTAGAGCGCATCCAGCCTTGCCGTGCTCTGTTCGTCGAGCACGGCAGAATCGGTAACCGGGTCGGGGAATGCGGGTCTCGTAGTCATAACGTGTAATTTACACAAAATCGATCAGGGAGTTAGGAAATCTCGAATAGCCAATCGGTACCAGTCGCTGGGGATGCCGGAACACCGCCGATCACAGACGCCAGCCGCTTGGCGGCCATTGACTGGATGCGCGGACTCGTCATGGTCCTGATGGCCGTCGACCACGCCAGCCTGGCGTACAACGGCGGCCGGCTCGGTGACGATTCGTGGTACGCCCATGAGCCGGGGTCCGCGCTCCCCGCCGCCCAGTTCTTTACGCGCTGGATCACCCACCTGTGCGCGCCGACCTTCGTCTTCCTGGCCGGGACCGCGCTAGCGCTGAGTTTCGAGCGGCGCCGTCTTGCCGGGGCCCGCGACCGCGACCTGGATGTGCACCTGTTCAAGCGGGCGCTCGTCATCCTTGCCTTCGAACTGCTGTGGTGGTCTCCATTCAGTCTCATGGTCCTGTTCGCCATCGCCATGGGCCTGATCTGCATGATCCCCCTGCGGCGCCTGTCCACCCGCACGCTGCTGATTACCGCGCTTTCGATCCTTTTCCTGTACGAAGCCGTGTTCTGGGGCATCATGCATCTGGGCGGAATTACGGCCGACATGATTCGCGAGGTGACGAACATGCCGGTACCGGACGGGGAATTCGATCAGGAAGCGATGAACGAGGCGGCCGCCCAGGTCCGCAACCTGGGCTGGATGAGCATTTTCAATCCGTTTTTTCATCCGGGACTGCTTGTCAAGATCGGCCCCATACCCCTGTGGGTGCAGTATCCCTTTGTGCCCTGGCTGGGGATGATGATCCTGGGCTGGTTGCTGGGACGTTACCTGGTGCAGCAATCATTCGCCCCGCCGCCGTCGCCCGGTGTCTCGGGTGGCTTGACCGGAGCGGCGCCCATCGAAGCACCTGCCGGCGCGCCCGCCAGGGCGTCCGCCGGGGCGCCTCGGTCCTTGATGTCGGTAGAGCGCCTGCTGGTCATTTCTGGACTTCTTGCACTGGGCCTTTTTGTGCTGTTCCGCGCTTGGAACGGATATGGCAACATGCTGCTCTTGCGCGAGGATTTTTCCCTGGTGCAGTGGCTCTATGTCAACAAATACCCGCCAAGCCTGACCTTCGCACTGCTGGAGCTGGGCCTGATGGCCCTGATCCTGTCCGGTTTCTTCCGGTACCAGCGCAACCTGAAAAGTCCGATCCGAAACCGGAATCCCCTGCTGGTGTTCGGCCAGACCGCCTTCTTCTTCTACCTGATTCACATGCACATCCTGATCTTCAGCGGGCTGGCCCTGGGCATGTTCATGCAGCAAGGACTGGGCACCGCCTACCTGGCCGCCCTGGGGGTGCTGATCCTGCTCTATCCGGTGTGCCTGTGGTTCCGCCGATTAAAAGCCCGCCGGCCCAAAGGCTGGGTTAGGTATATCTAGGCCGGACTCGGTCGCCGTTCTGTTTGCGGAAATTGGTCGACACCAGAACGGGGAGTACATCAGCCACGTGGATTGGGTCAAGACTGTCCCAACTGGACCGACGTGAATCGCTCAACTGATATGCGATCCGCGCTGTCTCGTACCCGCCACAAATCAATGCCATCTGCATACCGAGCCACGTTTCGGGACTCGAGCCAAACGCCTTTGACAGGCGGAAGGCCATTTCAACCGAGACCCCGGTTTTTTTCATTAACCAGATCAGACAGCTCTTTACGCGTAATACCTAATCCTTGAGCCGCTCTCGTTATGGAAAGGCCAAGCGGGTCGAGGCACTGTCGCTTCACTATGCTGCCCGGATGGGGGGATCGTACATGATCGGCCCTTTCAGCTACCGGCCGTTATCATACTACGGCCGCTGCCTGGTTCGATAATCCTCTTTACTCTAGCACGCTAATGATAGTCGATGTAGTTAACATCGACAGCGTGACCCTTGTCGATACGAAAACTTACCCGCCAGTTTCCCGAAACGGAAACAGCATAGTGTCCCTTTAACCTTCCCACAACAGATGACGGGTTAACACTATGTCAGTCCGATTTACTGTGAAATCCTCGCATATTTAAGCACTGGAGTTGGCGTTTCACTAGACTAACTGGTGAGAACCGTGAATTGCATGAAGGCTGTATTGCACATTTCAAATAAAACAATCCCGCTGACGTCCGGTTTGATGATCGAAAATCAAAACCGTTGGACGCCTGCGGGGTTTGTTGCTTCTATGACAGTTCCGTAGTGCTACGGCAGAATAGTTTCTCCGTTCCAGTTCAAAGGGAATGGTTGGTAGGTATCGTGGGGATAGTCTCTTGACGGGAGGAGTTCCAACTCGGTACTAACAGTCCTTCCCGCAGCTCCAGGTATCGTTCTACGTGCTCTCGTAATATCGTAGAGACGCCACAATTCATCCACCCTTATACCGAATCCAATGTCACTTCTGGCAATTCGATATTTGTCTTTATTTACGTCAAGTACATCGATATCGAATCCACTGTAGTTTATCCCTATGATGAATCCCTCCTGGTCAAAGATGAGACTGCCACTCGTACCCGCTGTCAAATCCATGTTGTGCTGGATCTTGCGGCTATTATCGGGGGTGGCGATTACATCCGTATAGGGTCGTAGCGCACTGATATTACCTTCATTGAACGTAGCAATGGGAACTTCCGTTAGCACTGCCGAAAGCTCGCCGGGAAACCCTATGGTAGCTATAGGCTGACCCACGCGCAGTTCATGGATCCGGTCCAATGACAAGAAAGTTGGAAGGTCTGTCAGCCTCGCATCAATCACCAATAACGCCACGTCCGGCGATGAATCTGTCGTGCTGTCGTAGTCGGGATGAATCCTGATCAACCGTTTATTTATCCGGTACGTTTCCGGTCCGCCGACTGGCGTTCCCGATTTAACGACTATGGGGCGTGGTACGTCGAACAGTTCATCCGCGACATGGGCGTTGGTCCAGATTGCGTTCGTAAAGTGAGCGGCGAATCCCGAACCAATAGCATCTATTCGACCCCCTACCTGATTGCCAATCGCATAAACGGCACCGTCGATTTTCCCTTCCTCAATCACGTCCGCCCAGTTCAGAGGTTCGCCTTCGGGTCCCTGTGGTCCCTGGATTCCTGTTTGTCCCGCTGGTCCCTGCGCACCGGTTCGTCCTGGTTCACCCGGAGGCCCTTGTAACCCCTGCGCTCCTGCAGGCCCTCTCGACCCGGCGGGCCCAGTCGGACCCGGTTTGCCTTCGCAGGCGAGCAACGTAAAGATGAGGATTAAACCTCCAAAACGAAGCAACATGAAGTTGACCCTCCGTCAGTTCAAATTGGTGAATACGCCCAATAGTCCATTCTACCCAATGAAGAAGGACTCGACATATCGAAAGAGGACACTTGCTTCGGTCGACAGCCAGCAACAAGCCCGCTACCAGCCCGCGGGATTGTCCTGCCAGGTGCGGCCAATGTAGTCGAAGAAGGTGATGATGAGGAGGATGAGCAGCCAGAAGATGGCGGCGGCGGCGGCGAGTTTGGTCTGGCCGGGGCTGAACTTCAGGTGCATGAAGTACAGGATCACCAGTATGGCCTTGACGCTGGCGATGAACATGGCCACGGGCGTGTTGAGAAAGCCCAGTTCCATGGTGGCCGCCCACACGGTCACGGCGGTGAGGACCAGCAGCGCCGTGAAGATGGTCAGGTAGTTGGCCGAAGTCGCGATGTGGGGGCCGTGGTGGTCCCCGTGGCCGCCTTCGCCTTGATGGCCACCTTCGGCTCGTTGGCCGTGTTTTGCGTGTTCAGTCATGGTAAGATTCCTATACGGCCAGTCCGCCGATGAGGTACAGCAGCGGGAAGAGGAAGATCCAGACCAGGTCGACAAAGTGCCAGTACAGGCCGAAGTTCTCGATCGGCGCGTAGTACTCGGTGGTGAACTTGTCCTGCCAGACGCGGATCAGCAGCCAGACGATGAGCACGAGTCCAATGAGAACGTGCAGGCCGTGCGTCCCGGTCATACAGAAGTAGAAGCCGTAGAACAACTGGATGGTCTGCCCGTCGCCCAGGCCGGTCCACAGGAAATTGTATCCGGGAATGAGGCCGTCGTGAAGCTTGTGGGAATACTCGATGTACTTGTTCACCATGAACACGAGGCCGAGAATGAGGGTCAGCACCAGGAAGATCAGGATGTGGTTCTTCTTGCCGAGTTGGGCTGCCCGTACGGCGAAGGCCATGGTGACGCTGCTGGTGATCAGGGCGACGGTGTTCAGGCCGCCCAGGAAGACATCGAGATTCTGGCTTCCGATGACGAAGGACTCGTAGTACTCGCTCCGGTAGATCGAATATCCCAGGAAGAACCCGCCGAAGAACATGACCTCCGTCAGCAGGAACAGCCACATCCCCAGGCTCGCGGCATCGTTCTGCTGGTCCATGTCGTCGAACTGATGACGCATGTATTCCGGATGCGCGGCGTGTTCATCGTGGCCGTGGACGGCCGTTTCCGTACTGACTGACAAGATCGTGCTCCTTCACAGATAGACTGCGGGCACGCTGTGCGCCCGCGGGCCGAGTGCTCCGCCGGCGCGCGGGCTGCCCGCGCGGATTACGCGTGTTCGTGCGCTTTCTCTTCCTCTTCCACGTGCACCGGGTTCTCGATCACCTCGCCGTAGTCGTAGGGCTCCTCCTCCACGATCGGCGTGGTCGGGAAGTTGTGCTCCGGCGGCGGTGACGACAGGATCCACTCCAGCCCCGTGGCCCGCCAGGGGTTGGGACCGGCGATCTTGCCGTTCTTCAGCGACCAGAGCAGGTAGATCACGGGCACGATGAAGGCCACCGCCAGGACGGTGGCGCCGGCCGAAGACATGATGTTCAGCAGCTGCCATTCCTCCGGGTAGACGTGGTAACGCCGCGGCATGCCGAGATAGCCCACGATGAACTGGGGGAAGAACGTCATGTTGAACCCGGCGAAGATCAGGAAGGCGGCCAGGCGCGACCAGCCTTCCGGGTACATGCGGCCGGAGATCTTGGGCCACCAGAAGTGCAGCGCGGCCATGAAAGCCGTCACCGCGCCGCCCACCATGACGTAATGGAAATGGGCCACGACGAAATAGGTGTCGTGCATGTGGATGTCCAGCCCCATGATGGCCAGGAACACGCCGGTAAGCCCGCCTATTGAAAAGAGTCCGATGAAACCCAGGGCGTAGAGCATGGGGGCGTCATAGGACACCGATCCCCTGTATATGGTCGCCATCCAGTTGAATACCTTGATCGCCGAAGGCACCGCCACGAGCATGGTGATGAATGAGAAGACCATGCCGGCGTAGATCGACTGCCCGCTCACGAAGAGGTGGTGGCCCCAGACGAAGAAGCCGAGGACCGCGATCGAAACGCTGGACATGGCGATGAATTCGTAACCGAAGATCCGCTTGCGGCTGAAGGCGGCGATGACCTCGGAAATGACCCCCATGCCGGGCAGGATCATGATGTACACGGCCGGATGGGAGTAGAACCAGAACAGGTGCTGGAACAGGACCGGGTCGCCGCCCAGGGCGGGATCGAAGATGCCGATGTGCAGCCCGCGCTCGACCATCATCAGGGCCAGCGTGATGGCGATGACCGGCGTGCCCAGGACCATAATCAGGCTGGTGGCGTACATGCCCCAGACGAAGAGGGGCATCTTGAACCAGGTGATACCCGGCGCCCGCATCTTGTGGATGGTCACCATGAAGTTCAGCCCGGTCAGGATGGAGGAGAAACCGGCGATGAAGGCCGCCATGCCCGCCAGGATCACGTTGCTGTTGGAATAGGTGCTGCTGAAGGGCGTGTAGAAGGTCCACCCCGTATCCACGCCGCCGAGCAGGGTGGTCAGCACGCCGAAGGTTCCGCCGAAGATGAACAGGTACCAGCTCATCAGGTTCAGTTTCGGGAAGGCCACGTCCTTGGCCCCGATCATGAGGGGCATGATGAAGTTTCCGAACACGGCCGGTATGGACGGGATCAGGAAGAAGAAGATCATGACGATGCCGTGCATGGAGAAGGCCACGTTGTACTGGTCCGCTTCCATGAGATCCGCCTCGGGCGTTGCCAGTTCCAGGCGGATCAGGCTGGCGAAGGTGCCCCCGATCAAGAAGAAGAAGGTGATCGAGAAGAGGTACAGCAGTCCCACGCGCTTGTGGTCCATCGTCAACAGCCAGGACTTGATCGAATAGGCCGCGTTCAGGAAGTGGTGGCGGGGCATCCGGTGTTCGGCAGCCCCCTGCTGGGCGATCGTGCTCATTGGGCGCCCTCCGTACTCGGCAGCGATTTGATATAGGAAATCAGATTGAAGATGTTGGTCTCCGTAATCTGACCCTGGTAGGTCGGCATGATCGACGGATAGCCGGCTACGAGGCGGACCCTGGGATTCACGATGGACTCCCGGATATAGGCTTCGTCGATCAAGATGCGTTCACCGCTGGCCAGGACTTCCTCCGTGCCGAATTTGCCGTTCAGGGACGGCCCACGGGCCGCAGCCTGGTCGCTGTGGCACGTATCGCAGTTGAGTTGCGAGAAGAGCCGCGCCCCGGCCTCCTCGGGCGTCTCGTCGGACACCCCGCCGCCCAGCCAGTCCTGGTAGTCTTCCGGTTCCATGGCGTAAACGCTTCCGATCATCAACGAGTGTTCGGTGCCGCAGTATTCGGCACAGAACAGGTGGTACTTGCCGGGCTTCGTCGCCTCGAAGGTCAACGAAGTGTACCGTCCGGGGATCACGTCGTTCTTCACCCGGAACGCCGGGATGAAGAAGCTGTGTATGACGTCCTCGGACGCCATGGTCAGCTTCACCGGCGTGTTGATCGGCACGTGCATCTCGTTGATTTCCCGCTGGCCCGTGGGATGCTGCACGTGCCACATCCACTGCTTGCCGACCACGTAGTATTCCATGGCGCCTTCCGGGATCTGGTACACCCGGAAGAAGAGCCAGACGCCCCAGGCGAACATGATCAGCATGAGGACGAGTGGTATGGCGGACCACGTGATTTCGAGTCCCAGGTGGCCGTGCGTCTGCGTTTCCGCCTGCTGGTCCTCGGTGCGGCGCCGGTACTTCATGGCGAATAGAAAGATCAGCACGCAGATCAGGGCCATGAAGAATATGCTGACGGCCACTACGAAAAAATACAGCAGATCGACATCGAAGGCAAAGGTTGATGCGATCTCGGGATGCAGTTGGAATTGGTTGTTCATACGCTCACTTTACGGTTATGTCGGTTACGCATCTTCTCCGCGTTCGATCCGTTCCCGCCGCCGTCGGCGGTCCCGCTTGAACATGACGACCATGAAGGAACCCATGGCCAGCAGCGTGGCCAGCCCCGCGAGTCGCATCGCGTTCATGATGGCGACGCCGTACCGGCCCTGCTCGGGATCGTAGTTGAAACAGTACAGCAAGATCTGGTCGAACACGTTGCCCAGCTTTTCCTCGGAAGACTCGATGATGGCCAGCCGGATGTCTTCCGACGGGTACTCGATCCCGAAGAAGTAGTGCGATACCGTGCCCTTCGGACTGATGATCATGATGGCGCTGCCGTGGACGAACTGCCCTTCCGTTTCGTCATAGACGTAGTTGAAACCGACGGATTCGGTCAGCGCGTCGATCGCCGGCGCCTCGCCCGTGAGGAAATGCCAGCCTTCCCCTGTGCCGGGCCGCCCGTAGCGCTGCGTGTAGACCGCCTTCTTCTGCGACGCGAGCGTCGGGGATTCCCGGGGGTCGAAACTGACGGTCACAACTTTGAATTCCTCCCCGATACTGTAATTCAGGGGGGCAAGGCTGCGGTTGAGCCCGTTGAGCACTTCCGTGCACAACATAGGGCAGTCGTAGTAGACCAGCGTCAGGATGACCGGCTTGTCGCCGAAGTAGCTGCCCAGGCTTACCGGCGCGCCCGTTTCGTCGTTGAATTCGAGATCCAGGGGCAGGGAGCCGCCGATTCTCTGTTCGATGCCCACGTGCCTGAGGATTTCGGGCGTGGCACTCGCGTCCAGGCCGGGTCCCGTGCCGATGTCCTTCATGACGGCCGGGCCGCGCTCGCCTTCCTGCCCATACATTGCGCCGGGTGCCGCGATCATGACCGCGACCGCGATGAGCCCCGCGGCGATTGCGGCATATCTATATAGTTTGCTCGCCATCATCCTACGGTCCTTCCCCGGTCTGTTCTTCCCCGGTCTGTCCTTCCCCGGTATCGGCCGCCGAGGGCAGCTTGTACCGGTCGTCGGTCGCGATCAGGTGCATGGCCCGCTCGATGGGAATCTGGACGATTTCTGCCGTGCGGATCACCCAACCGTAATTGTTCAGCTTCTTCGCCTCCGCCTCCTGGAGGGCAATCAGGTCTTCCTCGGGGATGACCTGGAGCCGCGGTTCGGGCGGAATCGCGTCCTCTTCGATCAGGGGCGCCGGCGCGTCGAACGTCATTGCGTTGTAGTCTTCGATCACCACGAACATCAGCCACATCAGCACCATGGAGATGATGGCCAGCGCCGTCAGACCGATGCCGAACTTGATGACCAGGGGGACGTTGGTCTCGAAGACTTCGTGCCCCCGCTCGACCGATTCCTTGTCCACAATATTATGGCTGTTACCGTGATTCATGCCGTCCTCTTATAATACACGTTCCTAGGCCTTTGCCTTCGAGACCTGTGCCTTCGAGACCGAAGCCACGAGTTCCTCGAACCGGGGATCCTTCTGCGGGATCAGCGGATACCGCTTCAGCCGGTTCAGGACAAAGAACAACCAGATGCCGAACAGTCCGACGGGAACCATCACGTCCATCACGCTGACACTGAACCCGTCGAGCCGGAAATTCGGCGCCACGTGCCAGAAGATGTCGACCAGGTGCATGACCAGGATGAACCAGGCCACGCGTACCAGCCTCCGCGGGTCCCGCTTCCTCGGTATGGAAAGGAGCAGGAAGAAGGCAATGACGAACCGGCAGAGGACCAGGACGACGGACAGGACTTCCCAGCCGCCGTGGACGCGATGCACGTACCAGGGGTTCTCTTCCGGCAGGTTCGCCGCCCAGATGATCAGGAACTGGGACAGCATCATGTAGAACCAGAGTAGCGTAAAGGCCAGCAGCAGCTTGCCCCAGTCGTGGAACCGGTCCGCGTCGGCGAGTTCCGAAATGGGCTCGTGTTTCCGTAGCCAGGTCATCATGATGATGATAAACGAAAGGGTCGCGCCGCCGGCGTTCACGATCATCATGACCCCGTAGAGCGTCGAGAACCAGTGCGGATCGGTGGACATGATCCAGTCGAAGGACGCGAAGGTCATGGTCAGGGCGAACACCACGACGCCGGGTCCGCATACGTTGCGCATCTTGTCCGTCAGCGTGGGGTCGCCAGACGCATCCTGGGACGTGGACCACCTGATCAGCAGGAAGGCGGCGGTGATCCAGATGGCGAAGTAGAAGACGGTCCGCGCGATGAAGAAGGGCACGTTGAGATAGGATTCCTTGTGCTGCAGGATCGGGTCGACGGCCACCACTTCCGCGTGCGTCCAGTGGTACAGGTCGTGCATGCCCAGCACGATGGGAATGAAGAGGACGAGCAGCACGGGCAGCGTGCTCATGCCGGCTTCGAGCAGGCGCTGGATGACGAACCCCCAGCGGCCGCCGATGAGGTGGTGCAGCATGGTGAAGGCCATGCATACCAGGGCAATGCCCGCGCAGATCATGTAGCCCACCAGGTAGGCCTGGTAGAAACCGGACATCGCGCCCGTGGCGAAGGCGTAAAGCAATCCGCCCAGCACCAGGATGACGCCGACGGTCAAAGCCCGGGTCTGAATGCTGCTAAGCTGTGCCAGAAGATTGCTGGAGATCGCTGTCATTCTTCCACTTCCACGATTTGTTGAATTCTTTGCTGATCGGATTCCGGCAGTTCGGCCAGGTTGGCGCCCTGGCTCATCTGCAGCGCCCGGATATAGGCAGCGATAGCCCATCGGTCGGCCGGATCGATGCGTTCCTCGTAACTGTACATGTTGCCGAAGCCGTTGGTCACCACGTCGAAGTAATGCCCCACCTCCACGTCGAGGAGCCGCTGGCTGTGAAAGGACTCCGGCTGCTTCATGCCGCGCTGCACGATCATGCCGAGTCCGTCGCCCGTCTTGCTGTGGCATGGCGCGCAGTAGATGTCGTACCGTTCCTGCCCCCGCTTCAGCATTTCAATGGTTACCGCGGCGGGGAACGTCGTCGCCAGCGCACCGTCGATCTTGCCCGTATAGAAATGCTCGTCCAGCCTCAGGTGGCCCCGGGCAATGGTCCCTTCCACGGCGGGACGCACCGACCGCCGGTCGCCGAAGAAGTCGCTCTCCTCGAAGGGCTCGGCGCGCGGCTGGTCGTGCATGTCCTGTCGGCAGGCCGACGCGGCGGCCAGGCACAGGACGCACAGGAAGCCCGCGTATAGGAGGGTCATGGGGCTACGCTTCAACTTCGTTCACCTCGTGCGGGTTCAGCTCTTCGAGAAACTGCCGGGTCGCGTCCTTTTCGAAATACGGGTCTTCCGCCTCGATGCACAGGAAGAACCGGTCCTGCGTGGCGTGCCGGAACCGTTCGATATCGAAAAGCGGATGGTTCGGCCGGGGCAGCTTGTTCATGACCATCATGCCGATCAGCGCGGCGAAGGAAGCGAACAGGACCGTGCACTCGAACATGACCGGGATGAAGGCCGGCCAGCTGTTCAGGGGACGGCCGCCCACGTTGATCGGGTAATGGATCACGGAGGCGAACCACTGCATGAAGAAACCCACGGCACATCCGGTCAGCCCGCCGATCAGGATCACCAGCGCCACCTTGTTCTTGTGGAGGTGCTGGATGTCGAGCAACTCGTCGAGGGGGTAGGGCGTGTAGGTCTCGATATGATGGTACCCGGCGTCCACGGTCTTCTGCGTGGCTTCCACGATGGCTTCCTCGTTTTCAAACTCGGCCACGAGGCCGCGCAGTTCGGGCCGGGCGGGTCCGTGATTCATCTCAGGCGTCCTTCTTGTTCCGGTGCTTCGGTATGATCATCTTCATCTCGGACATGGGGATCATGGGCAGGAACCGGATGAACAGGCACATCATGAACAGGAAGAAACCGATGGTGCCGATGTACAGGCTCCAGTCCCAGATCGTGCCCGCGTAGTAGTCCCACGACGAAGGCATGTAGTCGTTGGCCAGGCTGGTTACGACGATGACGAACCGTTCCAGCCACATGCCGACGCCGACGATCAGGGAGACGATGAACAGCACGAGGGGGCTGCGGCGGGCGCGCTTCCACCAGAGAATCTGGATGCTGACGGCGTTGCAGAAGATCAGCGCCCAATAAACCGGCGCGTACTGGCCGGTCATGCGGTTCCACATCATGAACCCTTCGTACGGGCTCGCGCTGTACCACGATATGAAGGCTTCCATGGCGTATCCGTACACGACGATGAAGCCCGTCGCCAGGGTCACCTTGCCCATGTTCTCCAGGTGGCGCGTCGTGATCAGCCCCTGCAGGCCGAACCAGTGCCGCACGGGAATGGTCAGCGTCAGCACCATGGCGAATCCGGCGTAGATGGCGCCGGCCACGAAGTAGGGCGGGAACACGGTGGTATGCCAGCCCGGGATCAGCGAGACGGCGAAGTCGAGCGAAACGATGGAGTGCACGGACAGGACCAGGGGCGTGGACAGGCCGGCCAGGATCAGGTAGGCCTTCTCGTAACGGGCCCAGTGGGAGGACGCGCCGCGCCAGCCCATGGCGAATATGCCGTAGATCCGCGCGACAACGGGGTGCTTTGCCCGGTCCCGCAGGGTGCCGAGATCCGGGATCATGCCCATGTACCAGAAGATCAGGGAAACGGTGAAGTAGGTGGAGACAGCGAAGACGTCCCAGACCAGCGGCGACCGCCACTGGGGCCACAGCGACATGGTGTTGGGCAGCGGAAGCAGCCAGTAGGCCAGCCAGGGACGGCCCACGTGGAGCAGCGGAAACATGCCGGCGCACATCACGGCGAAGATCGTCATGGCTTCCGCGAACCGGTTGATCGAGTTGCGCCAGTCCTGCCGCATGAGGTGCAGGATGGCGGAGATGAGCGTTCCGGCGTGCCCGATCCCGATCCACCAGACGAAGTTGATGATGGCGAATCCCCATCCGACCGGCACGTTCAGGCCCCAGATGCCTGTTCCGATCAGTACCAGCCAGGTGATGGAGATGCCCAGCATGCCGACGATGGGCAGCAGGACCGCCACGGCCAGGTACCAGCCCCACGGCGTATCCGCCCGCAGTACGATGTTCGATATCTTCTGCGTGACGGTGGTATTGTCGTACTCGGGCGCTACAAAACCATCGCCCGTGTACTTGTCGACCTTTTCTATGTCGACTGCCTGTTCCTGTTGAGACAAGGAACTACTCCTCTCACGCCTCCAGGACCGGGTTCGGATTGCGAATCCGCCCCAGGTACGTCGTGCGCGGTTTGGTGAGCAGGTCCGTCAGCATCCCGTAGTTCAACGGGCTGGCTTTCAATCTGGATACCTTGCTATCCGCGTCCTTCGTGTTCCCGAAGGTGATCGCCTGGGACGGGCAGGCCTGCTGGCAGGCCGTCAGGATCTCGCCGTCGGCGATGTCGCGGTCTTCCTTCTTCGCCTCGATCCGGGCGACGTTGATGCGCTGGACGCAGTAGGTGCACTTCTCCATGACCCCGCGGCTGCGCACCGTCACGTCCGGGTTCCGTCCCAGCTGCAGGCTCGGCGTTTCGAAGTCGGAATACAGGTAGAAGTTGAACCGCCGGACCTTGTAGGGACAGTTGTTGGAACAGTAGCGCGTGCCGACGCAGCGGTTGTAGACCATGTCGTTCAGGCCTTCCTTGCTGTGCACCGTCGCGCCGACGGGGCAGACCAGTTCGCAGGGCGCGTTCTCGCACTGCATGCACGGCACGGGCTGGTGGAACGTCTCCGGCGCGTCGAGGTCTCCCCGGTAATAGCGGTCGATCCGGATCCAGTGCATCTCGCGGGCATTGGCCACTTCTTCCTTGCCCACGACGGAGATGTTGTTTTCCGACTGGCAGGCGATGGTGCATGTATTGCAGCCGTTGCACTTGTTCAGGTCGATGACCATGCCCCAGGCGTTGGGTCCGTCGTAGGCGTGATCATCGGGATAGAGATTGCGCTTGGGATCGGGTTCCTCCCACATCTCCTGGATCACGTGGGGGTCGTCCTTGAAGGTCTCGATGTCGCTGGCGCGGATCAGGTTGCGGTCGCGGGACATGCTGCCCATGCCTTCGAGTTCCATGGCGTGGTGGTCCTGCGTGCTGTAGATGTCGAAGGTGTCCCCGGTGGGCGTAACCTGAAGTCCTCCGCCGAAATCGGGACTGGTGGAGGATCGGATCGAATAGGCGTCGAACCCCGCGTTCGTGCCCAGCTGGCCCGCGCGGCGGCGGCCGTATCCCAGATGCACCGTGAGCGCCTCGTCCGGGTGTCCGGGCAGGATCCACACGGGCGCGTTCACCCTGCGGTCCCGATAGGCCAGTTCGACCACGTCGGTGTTTTCGACCCCGAGCCGATTCGCCATGGCGGGACCCATCAACGCTGCGTTGTCCCAGGTCAGCTTGGTCAGCGGCTTGGGCAGCTCCTGCAGCCAGCCGTTGTTGGCGTAGTACCCGTCCCATACGGTCGGGTCCGCCCGGAAAATGAGTTCCGTACCGGATTCCGGTCCCGATGCCTCGCCCACGGCCGCGGCAATGTCGCCGACCGACACGGCCTTCGGCGCCAGTTCGGATCCGGCAATGAACCCGTCGTGCACCGTGGTCTGCCAGAAGGTCTCGAAGGCCTGCGCCCCGTTGTAACCCTGGGCCTGCCAGTGCTCGCGGACGATGTCGTAACCCTTCTTCATGGCGTTGCCGTCCAGCGCAGCCACGATTTCGTGGGCGCTCCTGCCGCGGTACAGCGGGGCGATGAGCGGTTGGACGACGGTCAACGTGCCATCGTAGGACCGCGCGTCGCTCCATGCTTCCAGGTCATGGGCCATCGGGAGGTGCCAGTGGCACAGTTCCGCCGTCTCGTCGTGATACAGGCCCGCGTGTACGCGCATCGCCACGTTGTCCATGGCCGCCGTGAACGCGAGATCCGCCGGCGCGCTGTAGACGGGGTTGGCGCCGATCATGACCAGCAGGTCGACCTCGCCGTTCCGCATGTCGTCGACCAGCGCGGTGATCGATTCGGTCTGGTTGACGGGAGACGCTTCGATGGACTCGGAATAGGTAACGGTGCTGCCCGTGTTGCCCAGTGCGTCGTTCATCGCGTGGACGAGGGCATGCACGGCGGGCGGCTGGTGATCGCCCGTGACCACGAGGCAGGCGCCGGCGTGCGCGCGGAGATCGTCCACCACGGCGGATACCCAGCGCTGCGTGTCCTCGTCGCCTTCCACGCTGGTAGATACGGATACGCCCAGCCCCGCGGCGATCGACCGGGCGAGCCCTTCGATCTCTCCCGCGCGGCGGTTGAGCAGATGGTCGGCCTGTGCGCCGGTCAGCGAAGGCGAGCTCTCGATGACGTACAGCCGGTTCATGTTGTCCGGGTCGTTCCCGTCCCGTCGGGAGGCGAAGTCCCGCGCATAGCGCACGGCGCCGGGGCCGGTCGTCAGGAAGTCACCGTCGAGGGACAGGATCACGTCCGCCTTCTCGACGTCGCAGCGGGTGGTGACGATTTCGCCGAAGGCCAGGCGCGACCCTTCGCGGGCATTGTCCAGGGTGACCGGGTCGTACTGGTGCCAGCGGGCGCCTGGGTACCGGGCCATCAGGGCTTCCAGTTGCCCGTGCAGGGACGGCGAAGTGACGGTGCCGGTCAGTACGCGAATGCCGCCGCCCTGTTTCTCCACCTGGTTGGAAAGGGCTTCGTTCAGTTCGTTCAGGTAGGCGTCGTAGGTGGTGATGCGTCCCCGTCTGATCACCGACTGGGACCGGTCCGGATCGTACATCGTCAGGACGGAAGCCTGCGCGAAAATGTCCGTCGATCCCAGGCTGGCCGGATGTTCCGGGTTGCCCTCCACCTTGGTGGGCCGGCCCATGTGGCTTTCCACCAGGATGCCGTTCGCCACTCCGTCGTGGACGTAGGCCGAAGCGTAGTAAAGGGGCTTGCCCGGGACGATCTCTTCCGGGGGCAGCACGTAGGGGATGATCTTCTCGGACGGCTGGCGGGTACAGGCGGAGGCGGTGGCGCCGGCCAGGGCGATGGAGGCGCCCATCAGCTTCAGGAACTTGCGCCGGCTGACCGGGTTCGCCTTGACCTCTTCCACGTGCTGCGGGAATTCCTTCTCCATGAACGACTGGAATTCCTCGGTCTCGGCCAGTTGATCCAGGCTGCGCCAGTATTCAGGCGCGCCGTTCTTTCCTGAGTTCATCGCTACCGCTTCCGTGATGTGCCGTTCCGAAGTCTGGTTCATAGTCTGATTTCGTGGTCGATTGTTACCCCTGGGTCCGTCACGTTACCGGTGACAGATGGAACAGTCTTCCAGCTGATCCTTGTTGACCCGGTAGCCTCGGATCAGTTGCGCGCCGAGGGCACTCTGGTCCATGGGCGCCGAGTAATCGGGCTGCGATTCGAACTTGTACACGTCCGCCCGTTCCCGGATGAAGTCCTCGGGGCCGCGGTGGCACTCGAGGCACCACATCATCTGGAGCGATTCCTCCTGCCACATCAGGGCCATCTCGTTGACGGCGCCGTGACAGGACTCGCAACCGATGCCTTTATTGATATGAATACTATGATCGAAATACACGTAGTCCGGCAGGTCGTGCACCCGGGTCCATTCAAGCGACTCCCCGGTCGCGTAACTGGCCCGCACCGGCTCGAGCATCGGCGCGTCGGTCCACACCTGGGAGTGACAGCTCATGCAGGTCTTGGTCGCCGGCAGGCCCGCGAAGGCGCTCGTTTCTACCGACGCGTGGCAATACCGGCAGTCGATACCGAGCTGATTGACGTGATGCCTGTGGCTGAAAGGAACGGGCTGGGGTCTAACCTGGTGCTGCCGGGTAACGTAGGAGGTCGAGCCGAGGTAGAAAATGACGCCGAATGTAGTTGCCAGGAGAAGCGCCCCACCGACGATGCTCGCCTTGAGCCACGTATTCGCGGCGGGGGAGAAAATCTGTGGCATATGAGCTCGTTCTATCTTTCTCGGATGCGTTCTTCACCAAATGACCGGATTCCCAAACAACAGTCATGCACGATATACCGCGCCGCAATCAAAGTCAATATAAATCGGCACGACACATACCTTTTTTATCGACGTTTACCCATGCCTTTCGGGATCGGTCCGGCCGGGTTGACATCAGACGTGGAATGGGCTAAGTTATCGACAACACCTTGCCGGCAACTCCCCACTCGGAAATGGGGGACGGCATGCGGCCATCCTCAGGAACATGGCGGACCTCATGAAGGCATTGAATAACATCAGAATGGATAAGAGCGCCGTTTCGATCGTATCGCTAAATGAAGATTCGGACGAAAGGGAATTTTGGCATAAACAATTCCCCCTCTACTCAAGGAGAGGCCCATGAACGAGCAGCAACCGTCGGAGAAGAGCATGCAGCGCATGCAGAAGTACTGCGACAAATACTGGGAAAAGACAGGTACCTCGCCTCATCCGAACGCCGAAGTGACCGATTCCGTGGTCAAGGGTCTCGCCGCCCACGTGGACGAACTGGGCCGGCCCCTGTGCCCGTGCAATTTCTATCCCGACAAGAAGGCCGAACTGGAACGAAGCCGCGAGTGGGTCTGCGCCTGCGATGAGATGAAGATCTGGAAATACTGCCACTGCCTGCTGTTCGTCACCCCCGAGGGCCTTCCGATCACCGAATACCTTCCCGAAGACCACGAAGGCCGGCAGATGTACGGCCTGGTCAAGGATCCGACGCCGGACAAGGGCAGGGAGGCGCGGCACCGCGCGCCGGCGTGATCCTCGACGAAGCTCGCCAATCTCGATCAGCTCGCCACCCTCGTTAAGACCCGCCACGCGGTCTGTTCCACCACGCGGTCTGTTCCACCATGCGGCCTGCGCTATCATTTCACGACGTTCTGCGGCCGGCCCTCCAGGAAGGCGATGACGTTGTTCACCGCCCCTTCGTTGAGCAGTTCGACGCCCTCCGGGGTCATGTCCGCGCAGTGAGGGGTCAGTACGACCTGTTCCATCGCGAGCAGCGGATGGTCCGCGGGTAGCGGCTCCTCCTCGAAGACGTCCAGGGCCGCGCCGCCCAGGTGACCCGACCTTAGCGCTCCCACCAGCGCGTCCGTATCCACCAGGCCCCCCCGGCCGCAGTTGATCAGCAACGCGCCCGGTTTCATGCCCTCCAGCGAATCCCGGTTGATCATGTACCGGCTGTCCTCGGTCAGCATGACGTGCAGCGACACCACGTCCGACTTCTCCAGCAGTTCGTCGAGTTCCACGTAGGTCACCCCGATCTCCCGGGCCCTTTCATCCGACGGGTTGTACGTCCAGGCGATCACCTCCATGCCCACGCTGCCCGCCAGTCTCGCCATCTCCGTTCCGATGGGACCGGTTCCGATCACGCCGAGGGTCTTCCCCTTGAGATAAAAGGCGTCCAGCCGGGGCCACTGGCCGGCTTTCATGGCGCCCGTGAAGTACGCCGCCCTTTTCGCGAGGGCGAACATCATGCCGAAGGCGTGCTCCGCGACGACCGGCGCCGTCCGCCCGGGCTGGTTGGAGATAACGATCCTGCAATCCCGCGCCGCTTCAAGATCGAAACTGTCGACGCCGATCGAACAGGTCGCGATCATGCGGAGTTCGGGGAGCGCGCGCAGGACGTCTCCGGGCCACTTCACGAGCCCCCGGGAGTTTATCATCACCGCGGCGCCGCTGGCCCGTTCGATCTTCTCTTCCGCCGTTTCCGGCCGATCGGTGTGCAGGACGACCTCTCCATAGGCTTCAAGCCGTTCCAGGTGGGGCGATCCCTGCATCTGGGGCGGGTCGTCCCCGGGTATGACGATACGTAATCGGTCGGGCATAGTTGATCCTTGATTGCGATCTGACTGTGATTATTGATTGTGACCTGACTGTCGTGCCCAATCGGACGTATGTAATCAGGCGAACTGGGAATGAAGTAAAGTCGGGACCTGGGTGAAATCAACCGGTATTCATTTATCCGTCGGCACTCAATGAGTTATTCTTCCCGGCGTGTCCTTATATACCACGAGTAAAGCACAACCGAACCATGGGCTGCCCCGGTCGGAGAGGCCGCTTGAACTTGCCACAGGTCAGGATTTATACATATACTCACAATAACCGTATATTCATAAAGGTATAAGGAGAACCGCAATGAAGCATAAGACATGGTCCGCATCGGCATCGTGGTCCGCATCGACTTCAATGATACGCGTGCTCGGTCTGATCGTGCTGGGCGGCCTCTTCCTCGCCGCCCGACCTGTCCCGGCGCAGATAGAGTGTCCACTTCCTGCCGGCGTAATGCCTCCCGCCGACCCGCGCGTGACTGCACAACAGGTGGAAAACGGCAGCGCCACCCTGATGGACTTCGCGCTGGCCGTGAGAGATCATAACAGCGAGATCAGCCGGTTGGAATCGAGTTCGGAGCTTTTGGCCTACCTTGGATGCCGCAGCAGGCAGGAGGGGAGTCCTTACCGTTCCGGGTCCACCTATCTTGTGCTGCTGACGCCCGAGGGCAGGATCTCTGTTCACACGCAGAATATGGCCTTGTCGGGCAGGCGGCTCAACCCCTCGATCTATGGAGCGATCCTCAAGGCAGTGGGCATCGATCCGGCTCGCCTGGCCGACCCCGCCGCGGCCGTGGCCGCCTTCACCGCCGCCGCAGCCGGGAACGGCGGGGCGGTCGACCTGCCCGAAATCCCAGGTGCTTCCGGTTATGCCTTTGTATACCTTTCGCCTAGTTTTCGAATCCCGCTCCTGATGCTCGCCGGATTCAATCTCAATGAATCCCACATGGCGCAGGAGGACATCGATTACGGCAACCCGGCCGTTGCTGCCAGAGACGTGGTGGACCGGGAAACCCTGAAGGCCTTCGTCAGGGAAGCGGGAGAATACTTCGTCGCACTCCAGGAGAGCGGCGACCTGGCTGCGACCGCGAAAGCCAGGATTGCCTTGCGGGATCCGAACGGGCCGTGGCGACACGGTTCGGTGTATTTATACATCCTCTATACCGAAGCCAACGTCATCCTGTTTCATGGAGCGTTTCCGGACAGATTCGAACTCCGGCCGCTGACACCGACTATCCGTGACGTCGTGACGGGAGAGTTCATTCTGCCGAAGGTCATCGATGCGGCCAAGAGCAACCCAGAAGGCGGTTTCGTAGAGTATTACTTCGACGATCCTTCGGATGCCACCGACAGCGCCGACATCCCCAAGGTGGGCTACGCCCGCATGTTCACCGGAACGCTCCAGCGGCCGGATGGAAGCGCTGTTCCGCTCAGCTACATCATCGGATCGGGCTTCTCCGCGTCGGGTTTCTAGATTCGGTCCGAGTGCCCAATTAGCGGTCGATTGACAGAACAACGTCCTCGAGACCGGGAGGATCTGTGTAACCGGGAGGTGATCGCGTGTCGGAATATGACAGGACGGACGCCGGTATATACGACAGCTTTTCGACGGGACTCGACGGCGACGAGGCGTTCTACGCCGAGGAAGCCGCCGGGGTGGAAGGCCCCGCGCTGGAACTCGGTTGCGGAACCGGCCGGATCATGATCCCGATCGCCGAAGCCGGCGTGCCCATCGTCGGACTCGATCGGGCGCCGGCGATGCTGGAGGTAGCGCGCCGCAAAGTCGCCGGACTGCCGGAGGAAACGAGACAGCGCATCCAAATCGTCGAAGGCGATATGAGGTCGTTCAGCCTGGAGCGGCGCTTTCCGCTGGCCATCATGCCGTACCGCGCGTTCCTGCACATGATGACCGCCGAGGACCAGCGCCGGGCCCTGACGCGAATCCGCGCGCATCTGACGGACCGAGGCCGGCTGGTGTTCAACGTGTTCGACCCCAGCATCGAGTTGATTGCGGACTACATGAAATCGCCCAGGGGCACCCTCAATCACCTGGGTTCCTTCACCCATCCCGAGACGGGACGCCGCGTCCTGGTATCGGATACGCGCAGGTACGATCCCCAGGAGCAGACGCTGGAGGAACATCGGTTCTACGAAGAAGTGGACGACGAGGGCCGGGTGATTTCGAAGA
Source organism: Gemmatimonadota bacterium (assembly GCA_026705925.1). Lineage (GTDB taxonomy): Bacteria > JAAXHH01 > JAAXHH01 > JAAXHH01 > JAAXHH01 > JAAXHH01. Next base: position 38,287 of record JAPOZT010000011.1, on the reverse strand, counting down.
CCACCACCCCATTGTATCTACGCTACGTCCATCGATACGAGATGCAGTATCTTCTCGAACTGTGCGGCTACGAAATCGAGGCGCTCTACGGAGACTTCCAGCGTGGTCCCTTCAGGCATGGCAACGAACAGGTTTGGGTGGCCCGTAGGATCTGAGTCAAAAAGATCCGATAGCATGCAAAGAAGGTCTGGCCGACAGGCACCAAGCGGATATGTAAGGACCGGAGCACATGTGCCGGAATCCCATGCACGAGGCGAATCGCCGGGGCTGGGACGCCGTTTCCGCCCAGTGGCAGGCGGGGATAGACGCCAGGGTGGACTGGCGGAACATCCCGAACGATATCCGGATCGCCCTGGACGACGTCGAGCTGAAATACCTCGTGGACGTGTCGGGCCGGTCCGCCTGTGTGCTGGGCAGCGGGGATAACCTGGTCGCCTTCGCCCTGGCCGCCGCCGGAGCCCGGGTCACCTCCGTGGATATCTCGCAGGCCCAGTTGGATATCGCCGCCGGAAGAGCGGAAGAACTCGGCCTGCCGATCGTCTTTCACCGGGCGGACGTAACCGAGCTGGGAAGTCTTGGCGATCCGGACGGACCAGGCGGACCAGGGGGACCAGACGACCCGGACGAGCCGCTTGGCGGCGGGTTCGACATCGTATACACGGGTGGTCACGTCGCCGTGTGGGTGTCCGACCTTAAGCGTTACTACGGAGAAGCCATTCGAATTCTAAAATGCGGCGGCCTCTTCATGGTCAACGAGTACCATCCCTTCCGCCGAATCTGGAAACACTCGGCCGGTCCGCTGAAGCAGGAATACCACTACTTCGACCACGGTCCCCTTACCTACGACCGGTCCGAGGATCTTTCAGATGATCCGGGACCGCTCCCGAGTTACGAATTCCACTGGACGGTATCGGACATGGTCAGCGCGATGCTGGATGGCGGATGCGAACTCATGGCCGTAGAGGAGCATGGGGACGGGCGTCAGGACTGGGAGGGCATGACGCCGCTGGAGAATCTGCCGGCGAACTTGCTCCTGGTGGGGCGGAAGAAACCGCGCTCATCGTAAGAACGAGAGGCCCGTGAGATCGAGAGGGCTGGGTGGCAGTGATGGCCGTGTGATAGAGAGGGCTGTGCAGTATCGAAGGCTGTGTTTGCGTTAAGGCCGGACGGTGGGAAGACCGGGCAGTTGCGCATTGCCACGGCTTACCAGGACCTGAGCACCTTCTTCAGCAGCTTGCCCCAGACCCGGTCGTAGGGATGAACGACCTGCACGCGCTCCCCGCCGCGGTAAACGGGCCGCCCCTCGTTGGCCCAGGCGAAGATCGATCCTTCCAGGTTGTAGACCTTTTCAAATCCCCTCTTCTGTAGGAAACCGGCCATCTCCGACGACCGGTAACCCACGGAACAGTAGAGCACGACAGGCCGGTCCGGAGAAACGCCTTCAAGCGCCTTAATTGCCGCCTTCTCAGACGAGGCAAGAACGGCGTCCTTCAAGTGGCTGACCGCGTATTCTTCCTTCTCGCGTACGTCGAGGAGCAGCGGACGCTTCGACGGCGCTTGCCCCGACTGCGCCCGCCCCGATTCATCCAGCCAGGACTGCAGGCTGTCGGTGGAAAGCTGGACAACCCCGGGAAACTTCGCGCGGATCATCTTCAGCGTGGTCGACCAGAACACGTTGTTATCCTCGGTTTCTTCCTGCGCGGTGGTACGTGGACAAACGGACAGGAACAAAATCGCACAAATCACGCTGCGAAGGATCCGCCCGTATCTGCCCGTTTCGGTTCTATGCATGATCGATCCCGTCCCGCAGAGCCGGGTCTAATTCCAACTGCCTTGCGAACGCGTCAATTTCGGCCATGGAACCGAGCCGGAGGAACGAGATATGCCGCCATTCCGGATCCTGCATGCAGGCTTCCAGGCGGCGGCGCTTTCCGCGTTGCTGGGTAACAATCCACCAGACCAGCGAGTCTTCGCGGTTCCACACCTTCAGCTGGGGCCAGAATCGCTCGTAATTGGTTCCCCAGAGCAACTCTTTCGACCGCCGGCGTTTCCACGACCGTGCCAGCACGCGCCAGAGGAGTCGATGCACGGGCAGGTCCAGCCAGACGACCGTCTCCACGCGTGGCCAGAATACACGCTGTGAGAATGACATATAGGACCCGGAGACGACCCATCCTTCCCCGGCTGTCGCGTCGGAAAGACGCCGATCCAGTTCCTCGGGATCCGTGTCCGCCAGGCCGACCCACCCGGGCTGCCAGTTCAGCGCGTCCAGTTCGACGAAGGGGACGTCGAGCGTGGCCGCCAGTTGGCTTGCCAGGGTGGATTTCCCGGAACAACTGTTCCCGGTGACGTGGATCCTGCGGCCAACGGGCATTCCTCGATAAGTTGCGACTGCTTTCGCGTCCATGGTCGACCCGGAGAATGTGAATTGATACGGCCCCGTTGTGCGGACGGACCTCCGGTGTCATTCCGGTCTTTGCCATGCCGCCGAGAGCCAGAACGGCAGCGCCGCACGGGGATTCACCTTCCAGTCCAGCAGCTGCTTGTCTTTGCCCGGGCAATACGAGGATCCCTCCCAGGTACTCGAATCCTCCGCGGGGCGTTCCAGGATACGCTGAAGGACCAGGCCGGAATCCGCAGCCGGGTTCAGCAGGTCGGCAAGCGTCCAGTTGAATTCGAACGTCCCCTCCTTCTCGTCCCGAAAGGGGCCGGTTTGCCAGTAGGGCTTGTCGACTTCGATGGGCATGGTCCGTTCCGCCCAGGGCCGCTGGAACGGATGCACATCGTAGAAGACGTAGTGCCCGCCCGGTTTCAGGATGCGAAAGACCTCCCCGTGAACCGCGCGAAGATCCGCGATCCAGACGAAGAATCCGTTGGTCGAACAGACCAGGTCGAACTTCCCGTCATCCAGCGAATCGAGATCCGACGCGTCCGCCTGCGCAAAGTCGATCGCCAGACCCAGCTGATCCGCACGTGCTGAAGCGGTCTCCAACTGGCGCTCCGAAATGTCGATGGAGGTAACCCGGGCCTTCATGCCCGCAAGGGCGAAAGCCGAGTAGTTGTCCCCGCTGCCGATGACACAGACTTCCTTTCCTTCCATGTCGCCGACAAAGGCAACGACCAACTCGTACGCGCCACCCGCGAATCCCAGTTCAGGTTCCTCCGGACAGCGGCGCCATAACCCGTCCCGCTCGCGCTTCTCGGCCCAGGACCCGGCTTTGGTATTCCAGGATCGGCGATTGGCCTCGTGCATCTCTGCGGTCCTGTGAGGTGTTGTTGCGGTCATGACGGTTGGCCTGTTCCGAATGTCGTTCATCCAGTTGTATGCCCTGGTTGGGCGACAAGACTTCGACCATCAGGTGTAGTCTGTCGACTTACACTAATATAGGATGGAACACATCGCAGCCGCAAGCGTACCGAATAAGTTTATCGTCCGTGCAGGCTACCTGTGAAATCCGATGTTTCAACCTGCCCTCGGGAACGAAAATAGCCTTGACAGTCGCCACGTGACCATGCCTTGTTTATACGTACAAACGATCGCGCTATATACCGGAGTCTGCGCCACAGGACGGCGCGGCACGGATCATGGAACCGCATCCGCGGAGGAGTGTCATGGCAAAATACATGTACCGTACCAAGTACACGCAAGCGGGCCTGCAGGGACTGCTCAGGGAGGGTGGTACAGGTCGGCGCGCGGCCCTCTCGCAGACGATCGAAGGGATGGGCGGCAGCCTGGAAGGATTCTATTACGCCATGGGAGACGACGATCTTATACTGATCGCCGAAATCCCCGACGAAGCGACCGCGACCGCGATTGCCCTCAACGTGGCCGCGGCGGGCGCGCTCGAAGTATCCACGACGGTGCTGATCTCACCCGAGACGATCGACGACGCAGTAGGCAAGAGCGTGACTTACCGGTTGCCCGGGGCGGAATAGGGCCGACCAGGCCGGAGCGTGACCTACCGGTTACCCTGAGCGTAAGCAGGCCGTCCTGGCCGATACGTAACCAGGCCGACCAGGCCCGATCAGCCGTGACCAGGCCCGGTCCGTCGCGACCCGTTCCCGCAGAACCGCAGATTTAACTGTTGCCATACGTTTTTAAGTTGTTATACTGTTAAATAACCCCAGCAGTATTAGGTAATCACCTTACGTAACACATCGTTGTTCTTCGCGATGACGGCCCTTGAAACCGGACGTAAGCGGCCTGTCATATACGCTATTTTTACCGTTGTTCAGGTCTACAGAAAGAAACGCCTCCAAACCCAGCTCATCGTTACAGAAGGGAGTCGGTATGGCTAAATCTCTACGCATAATCCCTGAGAAATGCACCGGGTGTATGCAGTGCGAACTGGCATGTTCCTGGGTGCAGACCGGTATGTTTCAACCATCCCGGTCGCTGATCCGCGTGAACATTTTCGATGAGCAGGCCAGCTACGCGCCGTATACGTGTTTCCAGTGTGACGAAGCCTGGTGCATGACGGCCTGCCCCGTGAACGCCATCAGCATCGACGCGGATACCGGCGCCAAGGTCGTGGGCGATGCCAACTGCGTAGGTTGCGGGTTGTGCACCATCGCCTGTCCCTTCGGCACGGTGTTCTACAATCCGGACACGCAGAAGGCCTTCAAGTGTGATCTGTGCGACGGCAATCCCGCCTGCGCGGTCGCCTGCCCGACGGGCGCCATCGAGTACACCGAGAGCGAGTCGGCCGACTGGCTGGGCGGCTGGGCTGAGAAGGTCAACGAGTCCTACCTGACATCCATCGAGGGAGGGAACGCGGCATGAGCAACGGCGGATGGACAGGCACGATCCTGCGCGTCGATCTGACCACCGGTCGGATCTCCAAGGAGCCCCTCAACATGGACTGGGCCAAGTCCTTCGTGGGCGGGCGCGGCCTCGCGGCCAGATACCTCTATGAAGAGATGGACCCGGCGGCGGACGCGCTGGGCCCGGATAACAAGATGATATTCGCGACCGGTCCCATGACCGGCACGAACGCCTCGACGAGTTCACGCTACATGGTGGTCACCAAGGGGGCGCTGACCAACGCCATCACCACGTCCAACTCGGGCGGCCACTGGGGACCGGAACTGAAGTTCGCCGGCTACGACATGCTGATCGTGGAAGGCCGGGCGCCGGTTCCGTCCTACATCTCCATCTGCGACGACGACGTCCGGATCTGCTCCGCCGAGCACCTGTGGGGCAAGACGGTATGGGAGACGGATGATATCGTCAGGGAGGAGTCGGGGCAACACGACACGGTCGTTACCTGTATTGGTCCGGCGGGCGAGAACCTCGTGCGTTTCGCCGCCATAGTCAATGACCGGCACCGGGCCGCCGGACGATCCGGCGTCGGCGCGGTCATGGGTTCGAAGAACCTCAAAGCCATTGCCGTACGCGGTACCGGGGGCGTGCCCATCGCCGACCCGCAGAAGTTCATGTCGGCCATGTGGGAGATGAAGAGCAAGCTGGTCGAGCATCCGGTAACGGGTGAGGGTCTGGCCGCATACGGCACCGCGGTGCTGGTCAACATCATCAACGAGAGCGGCGCACTGCCGACGAACAACCACCAGGTCTCGCAGCTCGAAGGCGCGGACAACATCAGCGGGGAGACCCTGGCCGATACGCGGCTGGTGGCCAACAAGGCGTGCTTCGGCTGTACGATCGCCTGCGGCAGGGTGTCGCAGCTACCGGGCGAGGCGCAGGACAAGTTCACCGTGACCACCCGGCCCCACAACTGGAAGATCGCGGTGGAGGGACCGGAGTACGAGAACGCCTGGGCTATGGGCGCCGACTGCGGCATCAACGACCTGGACGCGCTCATCAAGGCGAACGCCATGTGCAACGAACTGGGCATGGATCCGATTTCCTTCGGGGCGACGCTCGCCGCGGCCATGGAGCTGTACGAAACCGGCGCCGTGAGCGATGAGCAGACCGGCATGCCGCTGAATTTCGGGAGCGGCGAGGCACTCGTCGCCATGACGGAAAAGGCGGCCTACCGCGAAGGCTTCGGCGATGAGTTGGCCGAAGGTTCCAAGCGCATGACCGCCAAGTTCAACCGGCCCGAGTTCTTCATGGGCGTGCGCGGCCAGGAGTTTCCGGCCTACGACGCACGGGCGATCCAGGGCATGGGGCTGGGTTACGCGACCTCGAACCGGGGCGCCTGCCACCTGAAGAGCTACACGGTCGCCCCCGAGATCCTGGGGATCCCGGAAAAGATGGATCCGGCCGTGACGGAAGGCAAGGCGGAGATCACCAAGATCTTCCAGGACGCCACCTGCACCGTGGATGCGTCGGGCCTCTGCCTGTTCCTCACCTTTGGCGTGGGCCTGGATGAGATACAGCCCCAGCTCGAGGCGGTGACCGGCATCTCCTACACCGTACCCGAACTGCTGGAAGTCGGGGAACGCGTCTGGAACATCGAGCGCATGTGGAACCAGCGGGCGGGCTTCACGGGCAAGGACGATACGCTGCCGAAGCGGCTGCTCGAGGAACCGATCCCCGACGGGCCGACCAAGGGCGAAGTGAACCGCCTCGGCGAGATGCTGCCGGAATACTACGAAATCCGCGGCTGGAACGCGGAAGGCGAACCCACCAAGGAGAAACTGGCGTCGCTGGGACTGGCGTAACGCCCGATCCGGCTCTTGGACCAGGGGGATTCACAGGCCGTGTTCCAAGGTCACGTGCCCGGGGCGCGGCCCCGCATCACCCGGCCTGAGCCGAGGAATGGAGTTTCTTCATGACACACGGGTGGGCCGGCCATATCCTGCGGGTGGACCTGTCGCGGGGCAAGGCGACCAAGGAGCCCCTGAGACTGGACTGGGCCGAGGAATACATCGGTGGCCGCGGACTGGCCGCCCGGTACCTCTACGAGGAGATGGACCCCTCGGCCGACGCCCTCGGTCCCGACAACAAGCTGATCCTGGCCACCGGGCCGCTTACGGGCACCAACGCCTCCTGCGGCGCCCGCTACATGGTGGTCACCAAGGGACCGCTCACCGGCGCCATCACCACGTCCAATTCGGGCGGCCACTGGGGCCCTGAACTCAAGTTCGCCGGCTACGACATGGTGATCGTGGAAGGCCGGGCCGACCGTCCCTGCTACCTCCTCGTCGACGATGACCGCGTCGAGATCCGCGATGCCGCCGGCGTGTGGGGCAAAGTGGTCTCGGAGACCGAGGACGCCATCCGTGACGAGACCGGCATGCCCGAACTGCGGGTGGCCGGCATCGGTCCGGCGGGCGAGAACCTGGTGCGGTTCGCCTGCATCGTCAACGACAAGCACCGGGCCGCCGGCCGCTCGGGCGTCGGCGCCGTCATGGGTTCCAAGAACCTCAAGGCGATCGCCGTCCGCGGCAACCAGGGCGTGCGGGTCGCCCGGCCCCGGGATTACATGTCCGCCATCTGGTCCTACCATGAACACCTGGCGGAAAGTCCCGGCCGGCAGGGCCTTACGGAACTGGGCACGGCGCCCACGGTCGACCTGGTCAACACCTTCGGCGGCCTGCCGACGCGCAATTTCACGGCCGGCCAGTTCGAAGGCACCGAGGCGATCAACGGGGAAAGCATCAAGGACAACTGGCTGATCGCAAACAAGGCGTGCTTCGCCTGCAATATCGCATGCGGCCGCGTGACCCAGGTGTCCCCCAACGCCGACAAGTACATGGTCAACATGCACCCCCGCAACTGGAAGGTCGCGGGGGAGGGACCGGAGTACGAGAACCTCTGGTCGCTGGGGGCCGACTGCGGCGTGGACGACATGGACGCCATCGTCATGGCCAACTACCTGTGCAACGACCTGGGCATGGACCCCATCTCCATGGGCGCCACGCTGGCCACGGCCATGGAGATGTACGAGCGGGGCCTGCTAAACGATGAGCAGACGGGCATGGCGCTCCGGTTCGGCGACGGCAAGGCCCTGGTCGCCATGACGGAAGCCACGGGATTCCGGGAAGGCTTCGGCGACGAACTGGCCGAAGGCTCCAAGCGGATGACCGACAAGTTCGAGCATCCGGAGTACTTCATGGGCGTCAAGGGGCAGGAGTTTCCCGCCTACGATCCCCGGGGATTCCAGGGCATGGGCGTGGCCTATGCCACCTGCAACCGCGGCGCCTGTCACCTGAGGGCCTGGACGCCCGGCATCGAAACCAGCGGAGAGTACGATCCCCACGGCACCGACGGGAAGTCGGTCTGGGTGGCCGAGGAGCAGAACCGGACCACGGCCCACGACGCCACGGGCATCTGCATGTTCACTACGGCGGGCGCGCCGCTGGACGACCTGATTCCCGTGCTGTCCGCGGCCACCGGCGTGGACTACACCATGGACGACTTCGTGCATATCGGCGAACGGATCTGGAACATCGAACGGCTGTGGAACCTGAAGGCCGGACTTACCGCGGCCGATGACACGCTGCCGAAAAGACTGATGGAAGAAGCCCACAAGGAAGGGCCGTCGGCGGGGGTGACCGTCGACCTCGACGCCATGCTGCCGGACTACTACGCAGCCCGGGGCTGGACGGCGGACGGACAGCCCACCAGGGAAAAACTGATGGAACTGGGCCTCGCGTGACGAAACCCGAACACGGATGACCACCAAGCCACGGATGACCTGTACTTCGTTTTAAGGCACTTTCTTCTCTAGAAGGAGCGGATTATGGCGACAGAACACGTGATTATAGGCGGCGGACCGGGCGGGATGAATGCCATCGAAACGATCCGCGGTTACGACGCGGACGCGTCCATCACCCTGATCTCCGATGAGCCGGCCTATTCCCGCATGGCCCTGCCCTACTACATTTCGGGAAACATCCCGGTCGAACAGGTGAACACCGGAGACGACGACTATTTCGGCAGGCTGGGGGTGAAGACCCGCTTCGGGGTCAGTGTCTCCGAGGTGAATCCCCACGCGAGCATGCTCACGCTCAGCGACGGATCCATGGTGCCCTTCGACAACCTGCTGATCGCCACGGGCTCGTCCGCACAGAAGCTGAACATACCCGGCGCGGACGGCGACGGCGTCCATAATCTCTGGACCGTGGCCGACGCGGAAAAGACCGTGGACGCCCTGGGAAGCGACGCCGAGGTGGCCTTCATCGGGGCCGGGTTCATCGGGTTCATCATCCTCAACGCGATGCACAAGCGCGGTGCCCGCCTGAAGGTGATCGAACTGGAAGACCAGGTGCTGCCCCGCATGCTGGACGCCCAGGGCGCTTCCCTGGTGGGATCCTGGCTCGAGTCCCAGGGCGTCGAAGTCCACACCGGCGTTAGCGTACAGGGCATCGATCACGGACACGACGGCGTGAAGACCCTGCAGCTTTCCGACGGGTCGTCCACCCGCGCGGACGTGGTCATCGTCGCAACAGGGATCAAGGCCAACATCGGCTTTCTCGAAGGTTCGGGCATCGAGACCAACGAGGGCATCCTGGTCAACAACCGGTGCCAGTCCAACGTGGCCAACGTGTACGCCGCGGGCGACGTGGCCGAGGGACCGGACCTGTCTACCGGCGGCCAGGCGGTGCACGCCATTCAGCCCACCGCCGTCGACCACGGCCGGATCGCGGGCGCGAACATGGCCGGCCAGGACGTGGAGTATCCCGGCAGCCTGCTGATGAATATCCTCGATGTGTGTGGACTGCAGTGCGCCAGTTTCGGCGACTGGTCAGGTGAAGGCGACGTCACCGAGGTCATCAACGCTAACCGCCCCGTCTACCGCAAGCTGATCTGGGACGGCTCCACGATCACCGGCGCTATCATGCTCGGTCCTGCGGACGACGTGGCCATGTTGAACGACATGGGGATGATCAAGGGACTGATCCAGGCCAAGACGGACCTGGGCGCGTGGAAGCAGCACATCCAGGCGAACCCGACGGACATTCGCCGGCCCTACGTGGCCACGAAGACCGCGGAGAAGATGCTGGCGCTTACCTCGCTGGGCAAGCCGTCTGAGCACCGGTCGTACCAGCATGCCCAGGATGCCGGCAAGGACCGCAGCGCGCACCAGGTCTTCGTCGATTCAACTGGTTAGTGTAGGGTTGGCGGCCGGTCGGGGCGGGACACCGGCGAGGCGGGGCAGGAGAGAAACAGGCTCCGGGTAGTGTCGGTCCGCGTTAATTTCCAAACAGGAATCGCACGTTCAGTGTCACGGACCAGTGGTTTGTGGCGCTGAACGTGTTTTTGTTTGTAAGCGAAGGATCCGTGTCGAAATGGGGATGGTACTCGTACGTCCCGATGTGTTCGACGTCGTCCACCCTCGCATAGGCCGCTTTGAGACCGACTGCGGCACGGTCGTTCAAGCTGTAGTCGGCGCCCGCGTACACATGCCCCGCGAAAACCATGTCGGAGAGTTCGGTATCCTGTTTGCTGTTGTAGAAGGACAGCGGCGGATCGTAGACCGTACCCTCACCGGAGGGGTCACTGTATTCGATCGAGAAGAAGATCCGGGTCAGGTTCACGAACGCGATGCCGGTTCCTACTCCCACGTAGGGCGTGATCCTGCTCGGTCCGAAGGGAAGATCGTAGTACGCGTTCAGGGTCACCGTTCTCGTTACGAGATCTTCAAAGAAATTCATGCTGGTAGCCTGAACAAGCCCCAGACCGAGGAAGGAACTGGCGCCCGCCGTGCTGCCATCGAGGTAAGTGATTTCAAGCGGCGGACCCTGGTCGACCTTGTTTCTCCGTTGCGCGTACGCGACCTCGATACGGGTGCGGTCGAACACCCGACCGACGGCCGCATCGAAACCGATACCCCGTTCGGCGGATGGGTCGTAACGCCACCGATAGCCTGGAATGTCCCGCAGAATCATATCGAAACAGGCGCTGGTGGGATAACACGTGGACTCCGTGTTCGAGCCTGACTGGTCCAGGCCATAAACGAAATTTCCACCGAGTCCGCCTGAGACGTACCAGCCGGAATCCCTCCGATCCTGTGCCACCGCTTCGCCGTGCGCGGCGAGGAGCAGGCAGATCGAAAGCGCGAAAGCCACGGTAATTTGTCTCTGTAAATTCATAATAAACCGTTCATTCCGGGTTGTTTTCATTAATAAGAAGGCAGGTCATAAACGGCAAGGATATAGTTTCCTGAACCTGACTGTTAGATCCTTAGGGGTAATTGCCGGTGTCCGTACGGATGGATTCGGCCTACAGGTTGAACAGGTAGGAGACCTTGGCCACGATCTGCTGGTCCCGCAGCCTCAGCGGCGTCCGTTCGTAGACCCCGAAGCTTCCGTCGGTATCGAGGTCGTCGTCACGGAACTGGTTGAAGGCCAGGAAGAACGAGTGGCCGAAGGGTGACCGGTAGGCGAGAAGGAGGTTCATCGTTACCGTATTCGTGTGGAAGTCGTCGATCTCCCGTTGACGGTCCGCGTTGAACTGGATGAAGGAGGAGAACGATAGGTTCGGCGTGAAGGCGTAACTCATCCGGACGCTCGGTATGAGCTGGGTACGATGATCGTATTCGTCGTCCTCCAGCCCCTCACGGTTGCCCCGGTCGACGCGGCTGCGTGTGATGCCCGGTTCCAGCGCGAAACGGGGATTAGGCTTAATCGAAAGTTCGCTCGAAAGACTGAGCAGATCGGCACTGTAGAACCGACCGAACCGGACATTGCCCCGCAAGGAGACCTTCCGGCCGCTGTCGGTGAAGAGGAACATGTTCCCCTGGTTGTAGGAATAGGATCCTTCGGGGAAATGCACACCGGCGATGCGCGTCGTTTTGCTCAGCGTATCGAAACGCATGTCGTACGAAGCGGAAATCCACAGCCCCCGCTCCAGTTCCAGGAACACGTTGGGCGAGAAGGACCAGGAGTCGGCATCGGAGAAGTCCGTGTCCTTTCGGGTCACGTAATTACTCCGAAAACCCCCGTTGATGCGGCGTATGCCGAACCGGCGCAGAAAGGTGTTGGCCGTAAGTCCACCCCCGATCCTTTGCAGGCCCTCGTCCCGGACCAGCCCGGTCTGGCTGATGAAATCCTCCCCGATATCCAGATAGGAAACGCCGTACATCAACCAACGATTCTGCCACCGTTCGATAACCCGAAAGGTCCAGTCCTGGTTGCTGGTGCTCACCGTATCCGTCCAGCTCTTGGCGAAGGTGATCTGGCCCCTGTGATTGGTCGCCTGTGAGGCCAGGTTCAGGTCGAAGCCCACCACCCGGTTGTAGTCCGATTCCGCGTACCGTGGCAGGGCCATTCCGACACGGTCGTCGAACCGGGGATTCGGTTCCTTGAAGGTGGCCAGCATGCCCACGCTGGACCGTGATCCAAAATCCTGCCGCACGCGCAAGGCCTGCCAGTTGGTCAGCGGTTCCGTCTTCTCTTCGCCGTCGTCATCGTACTGGATCTCCCGGGTCTGCACGTTCAGAAATCCTACGGTCGTGCGACCGAGCTTCCCTGTGAGACGCATCCCGAGGTCGATGGGAACGGTTTGCCCGTCCGGCAACTGCCGGCCGACGCGCCGGCTGAAGAAGAGCTGAGGCGTCAGGTCACCGAAGTTGCGCTGAGGTCCGCGGCGCTGCGGCCGCTCGTTCAAGGTGAAGATGTCGCTGCGTTCCAGGAAGAAGGGCCGCTTCTCGGTGAACTGGAATTCGAAGCGGGAAAGGTTCACAACCTCATCGTCCGCTTCCACCTGGGCGAAATCGGGGTTGACCGTGGCGTTCAGCGTCATCCCGGAAGTAACGCTGACCTTCAGGTCGCCGCCCAGTTTCCGCTGCATGTCGTTGTCGAGGGCCGTCGCCGCGACGGGCTGGACGGGCGACGGGGCGGTTTCCGTGAACCGGGAAGACTGGCCGCCGAGTACGGTGAAGGGGGTCACCTGCACCCGCCCACCCGGCGTGATGTCGGACAGGGTCGTCAGCCGGCCGCCCTTGCCGAAGCGGTACAGCGCCTGGTCGCCGTCCCTCAGGCTCAGTGGAACCCAGAACGATTCCTCCCTGTTGCGCTGAATGCGGCGTCCGAAGTTTATGCCCCACGTCTGATCGCGGCGATCCGGAAACCGGAGGGTGTGGAACGGGATCACGTACTCGGCCGACCATCCGTAATCATAGACCTGGCTGGCCGCGTTCCAGAGCCCGTTCCAGTCGCGGTCGGTGTTATTGCCCTCGGCGCTGACGAAGGAGTCTGACCGGGCGCCGTTGGGATTGGTCTGGAATTCGAAGGCTTCGCGGTAGTGGTCGAGCGATGCGATGACGACCGTGACCATGTCGTTCGACCAGCTCATTCTCGTATCGCGTTGCATGTCCGGCGCCATGATCTGTTTCGGATTCGGATCGAAGCAGACGAATCCCACGTACAGGTTCTTGTCGTCGTACATTACACGGACTTCGGTGGGATAAGTGGCCGGTGCGCCCTCAACCGGCTCGAGCTGGAAGAAATCCTTGGCGACGTCCGCCTGCTGCCATTCGGCTTCGTCCAGATGGCCGTCCACCTGGATGGCAGCATTAACCCGTCTGGCCTCCAGCACAAAGTCCGCGGGATCCAGGGTCCGATAGTCGAAGGGCGACTTGGATACGGGAAGAGGTACGCTGAACGGTCGAGGATTCGATGTCCTTTCGATTTCTCCCGTCATGGCCACTACGGATTCCGTCATGTCCGTTTCGGTCGCGGTCCGATCCTGGGGCGATTGCGCCCCCGTGATGCCTGGGAGGAACAGCAGACAGGCAAATATGAAACAAGTGCCGCCGGTTTTGCGGACGGGTGGGAATAATGACATTAAGTCCTCCAGCATCGGACAACAGGTTACACGCAGCAGTCACGTCACTTACGATGGGCACAGTCTTATATTCTACAACTTACACCCGTCGCTTCTTCAAGTGATACGCCAGATATCAAGTGATACGCCAGATATCAAGTGATACGCCAGATATCAAGTGATACGCCAGATATCAAGTGATACGCCAGATATCAAGTGATACGCCAGATATCAAGTGATACGCCAGATATCAAGGCGGGCGGAATATAGCTGCCCACTTCCGAATTGTCCAGTTCGGTATCCGGTGTGCTAGGACAAACTCCATCTTTCCCACCCGGTGTGCTCGTGTATCGAGCCGAAGACGCCTGGATGGATTATCTCTGCCAGGATCTCTGCCGATTCCACCAGGCGCGGTCCGGGACGGTTAAAGAACTGGTTGCCGTCGGTAAAGAATACCTGCCCCTTCTGTACGGCATGCAGGTTTTGCCATGGCGATTGACGTGTGAGCGAAGCTGACTCGATTCGCGAACGCTGCATATCGTACCCGCAGGGCATCAGGATGATGATGTCCGGCTGGGTTTCGACCATGTCTTCCCACGCCAGGTACGGTGAATGTTCCCCGTTCGAGGTATAGAGGTTATGGCCACCGGCGATTTCCACCAGTTCGGGAATCCAGTTTCCCGCGGCCATCAGTGGTTCGAACCACTCGATACAGGCCACTCTCGGGGTGTTTTCCGTTCTCCGGGCGCGGTCGGCTATCGTGCGCAACCGTTCGTTCAGCTGATCTACCAGAACGCCACTTTCGTCCTCCTTACCCAGTGCGGAGCCCACCTTTTCTATGTCGTGCCACACTTCGTCCAGCGTATTCGGTTGCAATGACAGGATCTTCGGCCTGGAACGTACCAGTTGGAAGGCCGCTTCCTGGACATCCCGGAGACTGACGGCGCAGACTTCGCAATGGGATTGCGTCACCAGCAGATCCGGAGCCAGCTCATCGAGCTGATCGGCGTCTAACCGATATACCGAGGTTGCTTCCTGCAGGATGGCTTTGACCCGCTGGTCGATCTGGTACGAGGTGCCGTCCGGATCGAATTTCGGTGAGGTACAAATGGGCAGGCTGGCGACATCGGGAGGATAGTCGCATACGTGAGAACGACCAACGAGGCGCTCGGCGCAGCCTAAGGCGCAGATGATCTCGGTACTACTGGGCAGAAGTGAAATGATGCGGTTCATCGATAGTGCCTCCATCCAAAGCAGGAAGTAACCCCATACCGGAATATGCGCGTCCCCACGGTTGCTTGCAACGGGAAGATAGGTAATACAAGGGCTGCCACGTTTGTCGTATCGGCCGCGCCAGTTTGCCCTTGCACTTTTATCACGCTGATGCCATCATCTAACCACGCCCGGGCAACCGTACGGTACCGGGCTTTGCCAGCGCGCCACATCGCGTGTGCGCCACTTCGCGCGTGCGCCACCTCGCGTGTGCGCCACCTCGTGCGTGCGCCACATCAGACATGAAATCGGTGGTCGGAAGTGTACAGCGATGCTGATCAACCTGGAAGAAATCGAACAGGCGAGAAAGGAACTTCCGCCGGAGGTCGTATATACGCCCGTCCTGCGGTCGGGCGCGATTTCTGATGCGACCGGTGCGGACGTATGGCTGAAAGCAGAAAATCTCCAGGTGACGGGGTCTTACAAGACGCGCGCGGCCTATACCATCCTGAATCGCCTTTCCGCGGACCAGAAGAGGAAGGGCGCCGCCATTTCCTCCTCCGGGAACTTCGCGACGGCGTTCGCCTACATGGGCACGCTGCTCGGGATTCCGACGGCGATCGTGATGATGGAAAAGACTTCGCCCTACAAGGTGCAGCGCACGATGGACTACGGCGCCGAAGCGGTGCTGTGCGAAAACCACAACCAGGCGAGATGGGACACGCTGGACCGGCTGGGAAGGGAACGGGGGATCACCGCGATCAATACGTGGGAAGACGAGAACGTCGTTCGGGGTCACGGCAGCATCGGCGCCGAAATCATGGAACAGGCGCCGGATCTGGACGCCGTGATCGTCCCCGTGAGCAGTGGGGGCCTGATCGGCGGTATCGCCACGGCCGTGAAGACGCTCAACCCCGCGGTGAAGGTGATCGGGGTGCAACCCGAAGGGTCGCAGGCGGTTTACCGGTCTTTTCTGAAGAAGGAGATCTGCGAGGTGCCGGAACCGGACACAGTGTGCGATTCGCTGGTGGCGCCCCGCCCCGGGGACCTCACCTTCGAGCACGTAATGGCCTACGTGGACGAGATGGTCCTGGTATCGGATGAACAGGCGATCGACGCGGTGAAGTACCTGATCGGGGCGATGAAACTCGTGGTCGAGCCCGGAGGCGCGGTCGGCGTCGCCGCCCTGCTGAACGGCATTGTTACGTTGGAAGGCAAGAAGGTCGTGGCGCTGCTCAGCGGCGGAAACATCATGCCCGAGCAACTCGCCGGGTACCTGGGCGCGGGCTGATGACGCGGCAACCGGGCGCGGCCTGATCCGAGAAATCAGGTCCGCACCCGGCAAGGGCTCAGGACGACACTTTCCGAATCCTTATATCGCCATCGCTCGTCTTCAGCCTGATGAGGTGGCCGCCCCCGTTGATGTCGCCGGTGGCCCTTATCGTCTTACCGTTACGGCCGCCATCGTCCTGCTCGTCCAGGTCGAAATCCGAATCGATACGATATTCCTTGTCGCGTCCGAACCAGGAACTCCCGATCTGGATCTCCGCTTCGAGCGAGGCTTGCAGGTCCTCGGGAATGCGTATGGTCAGCTCTCCACCGGACGATTGCAGCAGCCAGTCTTCCTCCAGCGCGCTTACCGTCGCCGTCAAACCGGCTTCGATGTCGCCGCCCGAGGTCTTCGCCTTCACGCCGCCGCCCGTCGCTTTGCCGATCGAGATATCGCCGCCCGAGGTGCCCGCATTCAATCTTCCTTCGGCGCTGTCGATGGTAACGTCGCCACCCGAGGTGTGCACATCCACCTCGCCATCGGCGCGCTCGATCGAGATATCGCCACCCGAGGTCGTCGCTTTCACCTCTCCCGTGGTATGGCCGATCCTGATGTCGCCGCCCGAGGTCGTCGCTTCCGTGTTTCCTCCGGCCTGATCGATTTCGATATCGCCGCCGGAAGTCCTCACCGTCACTTCGCCATCCGTACGGCCGATCGTGATATCGCCGCCCGAGGTCTTGGCCGACACTTCGCCGGCCGCGTCGCGGATGGTGACGTCACCGCCCGAGGTGGTCGCATCCACCGCGCCCCGGGCGTTCAGGATCTCGATATCCCCGCCGGAGGTGGACACCTTCGTTTCCCTTGCGCCCCCCTTGACGTATACATCGCCTCCTGACGTGTGAACCCGGATCACCGCGTCCGTCACGTAGCCAACATCGATATCGCCGCCCGAGGTGCGGGCAAGCACGTCACCCCGCAGGTCTCCGACATCGATATCGCCGCCCGAGGTCTTGAGGTCCAGGCTGTACGTTTCCGGCACCCTGACCCGTATATCCACCGATATGCCTACGTTCCCGTGTTTCCAATCGCGCTCTATCCGGACGTCTACGTCGTTCTCCTGCCGGGATATATCCACCGATACTTCATCGAAGGCCTCACGGGCGCTGTTTTCGCTGATACCCGTCCGCCGTTTCTCCACCTCGACTTCTACTTCATCGTTGGACCAGCTTTCGACCCGGACCGAGCCGAAGTCGGTATTTACGGTCAACGTTCCGGCCCCATCCACCGCGTATCTCTGGTGAGTTTTTTCCACGTGACCCATACCGTCGCGCATAAAGGTGACCTCCTGTGCGCTGCATGCGTATGCTGAGGCAACGAGTAGACCGACACCGACCAAGTTTAATAAAAGATGCATCATTCCTCCCAATTGTCAAAAACAGGCGGTTTTGCCATCGCCAGCGGCTTGTTGGGTATCAGGTTGATCCGACCCTGACTTTGCCGCCCAGGGTCTTGGCCGACACTTTGCCCGTAGCGGATTCCACCGTGATGTTTCCGCCCATGGTGTAGGCGGTCAGGTCACCTTCCGTACGTCCGACGCGGATGCTGCCACCCATCGTCTGGGCAGACACGTCACCTTTCGCGTCACCAATATCTATACTGCCGCCCAGGGTCTTCGCAGCCACGCCCCCTTCGGTCGGGCCGATGCGGATGCTTCCACCCAGGGTCCTGGCGTTCACGTCCCCTTGAGTGGCGCCGATGCGGATGCTTCCGCCTGCCGTCTTCGCCCCGATCTCGCCGTCCAGGTCCGCGATTATGATGCTGCCTCCTGCCGTCTCGATATCCAGATCGTAGGTATAAGGCACCTGGACCGTCATCGCGATGGACATGCCGTTGCGTCCCAACCATCGCGAATGGTCGACGCGAATGTGCACATCGTTGCCCCGCTGTTCCGTGGCTACCTCCACATCTTCGAAGGCGCGGCGGGCCTCGTCTTCGGTGCCTTCCTTCCGTTGCTTTTCTACGAGGATCTCCACCTTGTCGGTGGGCGCGGTCTCGATCCGAACCGATCCGAAGTCGGCATCGATAATCAGCTCGCCGCCGGGATCGACGGTGTACGCCGCCGTGATGCTCTCCACGAATCCCCTTTCAGTGCGCGTCATCTCGGTATCCTGTGTATTCTGCGCGACGGAATTCAGATTTACCGCCATACTAACGCAAGCGACCGCCAGTTTCCAAAACGTATTCATGGGACCCGATCCCTGGTGTGGTATGGTTAATGTTCATCGAGCTTTCGGTTCTGCGAGTAAGACTTCGGCGATGAGGAAATAGTTGCGTCGCCGCTCGAGATCACCACTGCGGGCGACTGGAAGTCCTACTCCACCCAGTGGGAAACGAGGGGTTTCAATTCAGCGGGCAGACCGTCGAAGACGTCCTTGGGAAGGGCAAGCACCAGGTTTTCCGTTCCGACAGTCTCGTCCACCAGGATCCGGCGGTCTACCGAACCGGGTCGGTAGACCTCGATGCGCACGTCATCGCGGCGTTGCAAGATATCCACTTTCACCTCTTCGAGTTCCTGTCGGACCCGCGATTCGTCGTACATCCTGATCCGCTTCTCTACGAACACATCCACTTCGTTCCTGTACTAGGGCACGACGCTTATGGAACCCGAATCCGCGTCGACGGTCAGCGTACCGCCCGGTTCTGCCGCGAACTTCTCATTGATTTGTTCCACATGACCGCGTCCATCCACCATGGAAGTAACCTCCTGTGCATGGCATCCCGATGCTATGCACGCAATTACCTTCGCCAACAGCCCTGAGGGTCTTATTGCTTCCTTCGCTCGCTATACCGGAAATTTACCGATCCGGAAGCGCATACGCAACGCTGCCCGGCGTCACAGTTTCTTGATTTTGATGTTGCCGTTCGTCGTTTCGATCCTGATCAGGTCGCCGCCGCCGTTGATGTCGCCCCAAACCTTAGCATGGCCGGAACGGCCGTATACCCATGCCCAAGTCGGATTGCGACTGCTATTGTTTTTTCCAGAGAGGTCGAATTCCGAATATACGCGGTAGTCGCCACGTCCCCAGAACCTCGAAATACTGAGATGGACCTTGGCGTCGATGGTCGCCGCCAGGTCTTCCGGGAGATAGACTTTTACTTCGCCGCCGCTTGATTCCAATTCACAACTGCGATCGTTGGAGGTATCGGTACCAGTAAGCTGAATATCGATGTCGCCCCCCAAGGTCTTTGCCGTCACGCTACCTTGCACGTTTTCAATATCGATATCCCCGCCCGTGGACCTGACTGTCACAGCTCCGCGCGCGTTTTCTATATCGATGTCTCCGCCTTCGCTCTCGGCATCCACACCTTCTATTGCGTTTTCAATCTGAATATCGCCCCCCGAGGTTTCTATCGACAACCTGCCCGATGCGTGTTCGATCTGGATGTCTCCTCCAGTCGTCCTGACGTCCACTTCGCCATCGGCGTGTTCGATCCGAATGTCGCCCCCGGAGGTTTGTACATCCGTCCTTCCCCCAGCGTTTTCAATCTGAACATCCCCACTGGACGTTTTCATCATGGTGTCCGCGTCGCCGCTCTCCAATCGGATATCCCCTCCCGTCGTGCGAACGTCGACGGTCGACTCCCGGATGTTTCCCATGACCACGTCGCCACCTGATGACCTGGCGTAGATGTCACCCCGCAGGTCATGGATTTCGATATCACCCCCGGAGGACTCGAGATATAGATTGTAACGTTCGGGGACCTGCACCGTGATTTGTATTTCTACCTGGTTCCGCCGGCGCGAATCCGGACCGTCCACGGTGATGTACACATCGTTATTCCTCTTCTCTGATTTCACCTCGATGTCGTCAAAGGCCCTACGCGCTCGGTCTTCGTCGAGAACGTCCGACCGTTTTTCAACCGTCACACTTACTTCGTTCTTCGTCCAACTGCCGATTTCAATCGAGGCGAATGCGTTGTCCGTCATCAACGTACCCCCGGCTTCAACCGGAAAACTGTGTTGCGTCTGCTCAACGTGGCCCGCGTCCTCCGCGTCGTCACGTATAATAGTCGTCTCCTCCTGTGCGCTGCTCGGTGTATGGTGCCTGTTTGTGATGTTGCCAGTGAGTGTCGTGGTTTTCAATTTCCCGTGCACATAATTGGTTTGGATATCTCCAGAGTTCGTACCGACGGTCGCATCACCATCCACAGGGCCGATTTCGATGTTACCAGTCAGAGTAGTGGTGTGAACCTTGCCTACTATTCGACTAGTCACGATATTCCCACTGACGGATTTTATACGCAAGTCACCTTCGGTGGGACCGGTCCTGATGTTACCTGTAAGGGTCTCAGCTGTCACGTTTCCTTCGAGCTTCCCAGTCTGTATATCATCGATAATGGTACTGAGGTCCAGATTGAATTCCACGGGAACCGTTACTTCGATTTCCACGCGGGTTTTTTCCTGCCAAAACCAATTCTCTGCGTTGTCGTCGATTCGGTCGACATCGATTCGTACATCGTTATCCGTCTGTTCAATTCCGACTTCGACATTACTGAATGCTTTTCGAATCTGGCCCGCATCGGTTGCCCGATATCGCTTTCTCACCAGGACATCTACTTCATTTAGGAATGAGCTTTTAATGTGAATTGCCCCCAATTCGGCATCGACCGTCAGTGTACCCCCGGGGTTGACCTCGTAATTCTGCCGAAAGGTCTCGGTATAGTCCTGCCCATCACGCTCAATACCGTTCATCTGCCCGTTGCGCTCGAATCCGAACTCCCGGGTGCTGCACGCGCTTGAAATCCAAACGCACGCACATAATACCGCGACAACTCCAGTCCGGCTCATAACCTCCTCCAATTGAGATGTTTAGAATCGAAATGGTTTGCTGCGATTCTTGAACATTAGACTGATGCGACGGGAATAATGTTTCAGGAACCCAAGTAATGGTTAACTAAGGAGAGTCTTGCTGAGGTATACGGAAGTCCTACTCCACCCAGTGAGATACGAGGGGTTTCAGCTCGCCGGGCAGGCCGTCGAAGACGTCCCTGGGGAGGGTGGGGACCAGGTTTTCCGTTCCGCCGGTCTCGTCCACCAGGATCCGGCGGTCTTCAGAGCCGGGTCTCAGCACGTTCAGGTTCAGCCACCAGGGCGCGTAGCGGACGACGACGGCCACACGCGGCTCAAGGGAGGCGTTGGCGGCCGTCGAATGCCAGAGCCGGCTGTCCATGACGAGGACGCTTCCCGCCTCGCCGGTCACGTTCAGCTCGTTCGGATGGGGCTCGTTGGGCGGTACCCCGTTGTTGCCGGTGGGATTGTTGTCGTTCCGGTGGCTGCCCGGGACGATGAGCGTGCCCCCGTTTTCGCCGGTGAAGGAGGAGAGCATCCAGATGGTCGTGAGGTGCATGACCGCGTCCGGGTACGGTGCAGGTACGTGCCCCGCATTCCGCTGGTTGAAGGGCCAGTCCGCGTGCCAGCCCCCGCGGTCGTTCCCGGGCTCGTTGATGGTGGCCGTGGTGAAGGAGATGCGGAAATGGCGTCCCAGAAGTGCGCCGGCCAGGTCGAGGAGCCGCCGGTCCGCGAGCCAGGGCGCCAGCGACTGGTCGTACTTCAGGAAACCGCTCACGTGGCCGATGTTCGCGGGTGCGTCGGGATTCCGGTGGCGGTTGGTGGAGGCGATGACCCGGTCGCGTACTTCATCCAGTCTGTTTCCCGGGATGATGTTCTCCAGGACGCACCAGCCGACCGACCGCATGGCCAGAATCTGCTGATCCAGTGTCATTCGGTCACCGCCCACAACTTGATGTACAGGTCCGATCGATAGAGATACGGTCCGTCGGGTCTTCGAAGCCGCAGCACGACGGTTGTCCCTACAGGTCGTCCGTGCTCAGCGTGCCGGCCTCGTGATGGCGGCGGAATACGTCCCAGGTCTCCCGGATCCCCTCGTCCAGCGGCGTGTAGGGGATCTCGCCCACGTCCTCCTGGATGGCGCGGTCATCGAGGTCGGGCGCGATGGGCAGGTTCAGATCCAGGTGGGAAATGAGTCCCTCCGAACCCGGAACGACGCGTTCGATGGACGCGATGACCTCGTCGATGGTCACGACGTCGCCGCGGATGCTGTAGGCCCCGGCGCCATCGTTGACGGCCTCGGCGCAGCGGATGAAGGTTCGCGCCGTGTCGTTCACGTACTGCATGTTGTTCCGCCCGCCGTACCCGATCACGTACGGCCGGTTCAACAGGGCGGCCTTGACCGCCTTCGTGGGGTCGGAGGTCAGTCCGAAGTCCCGGCCCGGTCCATACACGGTCCATGGCCGCAGGCCGATGCTGGAAATGCCGTGGTCGAGGAAATACACCCGCGCGTTCGCCTCGTTGCACTGCTTGAAGACGCCGTAGTGGGTGACGGGCCGCAACACCGCGTCGTTGCCGACCGGACCCGCATCGTAGTCGTCCTCCATGCCGTAGACGGCCGCGGAACTCGCGTAGACGACGCGCTTTACGATATCGGTATGGGTTTTAGCCGCCTCGAAGACATTCAGGGTACCGATTACGTTGACCGTGGCACCCTTGATGGGGTCGGCCCGGCACACGGGCACCTGCAGTCCGGCCAGGTGGATGATGCGGGACGCGCCCGTTTCTCCGACCACCCGGGTGAAGTAGGCCCCGTCGGCGATGTCGCCCTCGATGAACCGGACCCGGGCGATCTGTTCCGCGTCCATGATCAACGCCATCCGGGCGGTGTGTTCCACCAGGTCGTAGATGGCGACGTCGTGTCCGTCGTCGACCAGGTTCTTCACGATCCACGAGCCGATACAGCCATATCCGCCGGTGAGCAGATACTGCATGAAAACGGTCCTTTTTCTGCGGGAAGCAAGGGCCGAAAAACAAGGGCCTGAAAACCTCGATCATGGTATGACGCACGAGGTCGAGTGTCAAGGGAAACAGCCGCGTTCCCGCGAGCCCGTCCGTGGCTCACATGTGGCCCGCCGGCAGCCTGTTCGAGGTACGTCCCACGGCCCGCCGGCAGCCTGTTCGAGGTACATCCCACGGCCCGTTTCCTGCCCGCCGGCAGCCGTTTTAGTCCTTGATCGGACCCCGCCGGGTCGATACATTGTGCGCATCCCGGAACGGTCGGTGTGCGACCGGTGAGCGGCCCGCGATCAACCGGTGTTCGACCGGTGAGCGGCCGGTGATCGCGCGGTGATCGTTCGGTGAATCCAGTGTTTTCCATCCCCTCAAGCGACAGACAGGTCCCATGAGCGTACGCCAGCGGTCCTCCGCGCCGTCCGGAAAGCCGGATGCCCATCCTCCCGGAGGAGGCGCACCCGCCCGGCATGGGGGCCTGGCGTCGGGCATGACGCTCCGGGCGGTGGGGCTAGGCCTGGGACTCTCCGCGCTCATGGCATGGTGGGTGGTGCATTCCGCCTTCGAAGCCCATTCCTCCTACCTATCCATCACCCACATGCCCATGGCGGCGCTCTTCCCCTTCATGCTGGTCGTCTTCGTCATAAACGGCCTGTTGAAGCGTTTCGCACCCACGCGGATTTTCACCGCGCCGGAACTGATCATCATCTTCTTCATCGTATTTACGGCCTCGGCCATTCCGGGTTGGGCCTTTACCACCTACTGGGTCGCCGTACCCTCCATCCCCCACTACTACGCCAATTCCGAGAACCGGTACGTCGAGCTGTTCTTCGAGTACCTGCCGACCTGGCTGGTCGTCACCGACGAACGGCGGGCCGTGCACTGGTTCTACGAGGGCCTGCCGTCCACGGGGGTCATCCCCTGGCGGGACTGGGTCATCCCCATGAGCTGGTGGGGCACCTTTTTCCTGGCCCTCTTCTTTGCCAGCGCATCGCTCATGGTGATCCTGCGCAAGCAGTGGATCGAAAGGGAGCGGTTGACCTTCCCGCTGGCCCGCGTTCCCCTGCTGCTCGTCGAGGATGACGACAGCGGTTCCGTGCTGCCCCGGATCGCACGGTCCAGGGTATTCTGGTACGGTTTCTCCATCCCCCTTTTCGTCATCCTCTGGAACATCGTCTCGTACTGGGACCTGGTGACGCCGATCAGGCTGGGTGGCGACTACCGCATACCCATCACCCTGGCCGAATCCTTCCCGCCGATTCAGTTCAAGCTCAATTTCGCATTCATCGGCATCGGGTTCTTCACGGACCTGAATATCCTGTTCAGTATCTGGGTGTTCTTCCTGCTGGCCACGATCCAGATCGGCATCATGAGCCGGTTCGGCATTCCGAAGACGACCGAGATCGTCACGGCCCAGCACCTGGGCGGTTTCTTCATGTATACCCTCTTCGGACTCTGGATGGCGCGCCGCCACCTCTACGACGTGGTGAGAAAAGCCATTGGACGGGGCCGCGATATCGATGATTCGGGCGAGTTCTTCTCGTATCGGACCGCCATGGGCGGCGTGGTGATCGGCGTCCTGTACATGTTCTTCTTCCTGATCAGCATGGGGATGTCAGTCGCCGCCGCGGCCACGTTGCTGGCCACCTGTATGCTGCTCTTTATCGGGGTCACCCGCGTGGTGGCGGAAGCGGGGCTCATCAACCTGGACCTGCCCTACAACGCCCATGAATTCACCGTGTTTTCCTTCGGATCGGCGAACCTGCACCGGGCCGACCTCACGATTCTGACGCTGTCCCAGACCTTCTCGAGGAACTGGCGGACGCTGGGCATGTGCGCCATGGCCCACGTCAACAAGATGGGCGACGAGATCGGCGGCGCTCGGCGCGGCATCTTCCCCGTCATCGTCTCCGCGCTCGTCATGGCCGCGGTCATATCGGTCGTATATACCATCTTCCTGGGATACGATACCACCGGCGCGGATGGATTCAGGGACGCCTTCGGCAACGCGAAAGCGGGATATGTCACCTTGACGACGTGGATTAACAACCAGACCCAGTTGACCGGCGGGGAGTACCTGGGCCTCGGGATCGGCGCACTCATCGCCTGGCTGCTGATCCTGGCCCATCACAATTTTCACTGGTGGCCGCTGCACCCCATCGGATGGGCGGTGGCCAAGACCTGGGGCATCGGGATGATCGCCACCTCGATCTTCATTGTCTGGCTCATCAAGGCCATTATCCTGAAACTGGGCGGCACGAGACTCTACCGCCAGTCGCAGCCCTTCTTCATCGGCATGCTGGTGGGCTACGTACTGGGCGTCGCGCTTTCCTATGGCGTGGATGTGATCTGGTTTCCGAACTCGGGGCATATCGTGGAGACCTGGTAATCGCCGGTAACGAGGCGGCCCGCGCCGCCGAACATGAAAACTGAAAGGAGTTCCGAAACATGAGCGTAGAACAGGTCATGCCCGACGAGGCGGCCAGGCTGGTCGAATCCGAGGGCTACGCATACATCGACGTCCGGTCGGTTCCTGAATTCGACCAGGGCCATCCCGCGCCGGCCGTGAACATCCCCTTGCTGCACGCGGACGAGCAGACCGGGCAGATGACGCCCAACCCCGATTTCGTCCGGGTGATGAAGGCGAACTTTGCAGAGGATTCGAAGCTGGTACTGGGCTGCCGGACGGGCCAGCGCTCCAATCACGCCGCCGAACTGCTGCAGTCCATGGGATACCAGACGGTGGTCAATATGCGCTGCGGGTTCAGCGGCGAGATGACGCCCTTCGGCCAGGTGGTCAATCCGGGATGGGAGGAAGTGGGCCTGCCGGTGAGCCATGACAGCGGTGAGGGCGTGAGTTACGCGTCGCTCGCGGCGAAGTCGGAAGTGGACTGACGGGGTTGTCCGCGGGTTCCGTCTATCCCCGCAACACCTCTTCGTAGTAGGCTTCGTAATGCGGGACCACGGCCTCTTCCGCGAAGTGGTCCAGCACCCGCTGCCGGGCCTGCCGGCCGACCGCCTCTCGCAAGCCGTCGTCCACAAGCAGGTCCGTGGCGTGCCGGGCCATCTGCCCGATGTCGCCCACTTCGGTGATGTAGCCCGTCTCCCCGTGGCGCACGAGTTCCGGCAGGCCGCCGGCGTTGGCGCCGATCACTGGGACGCCGCAGCTCATCGCCTCCAGGGCCGACAGGCCGAAGCTTTCCTGTTCGCTGGGCAGCAGGTACAGGTCGGAACAGGAAAGAATCCGGTCCACCCCCTCCTGCTCTCCCATGAAAACCACGCCGTCCTGAAGCCCCAGTTCCCGGGCCAGCTCCTGCATGGGGATGCGCTCCGGACCTTCCCCCACCAGCAACAGCTTGCACCTCACTTCGCGCCGCACCTCCGCGTACATGCGGATGATGTCCCCGATACGCTTGACCGGCCGGAAATTCGACACGTGCGCGATGACCTTCTCGTCATCGTCGACGAAATTGCTGATGTCGCAGTGACCGTCCCCTCGGCGGAACCTTTCGACGTCCACGAAATTGGGGATCACCCGGATGTCCTTTTCGATGTCGAAGAGGGACAGCGTGTCGCGCTTGAGGGACTCGGAGACCGCCGTGACCCCCTGGCTTTCCTCGATGCTGAACCGGGTGATCCGGTAGAAGGACTTGTCGCTTCCCACGAGCGTGATATCGGTGCCGTGGAGTGTCGTGATGACCTTGACGTCCCGGTCGCGCAGCATGTGCCGCGCCAGGAAGGCGCAGGTGGCGTGGGGTACGGCGTAGTGCACGTGCAGGATGTCCAGTTTCGCCTCGGAGGCCACGTCCGCCATCTTCGCCGCGAGCGCGAGGGTGTAGGGCGGGTATTTGAACAACGGGTAGGGCATGACCTCCACGTTGTGAAAGGAGATGTTCTGGCTGTATTCCTGCAGGCGGAAGGGGATCGAATAGCTCACGAAGTGGACCCTGTGCCCCTTCCGGGCCAGCGCCTGTCCCAGTTCGGCGGCGATGGCGCCGCTTCCTCCATAGGTGGGATAGCAGGTGATGCCGATGTTCATCTGTTGCCGCCTTCGCCTCCACCTCCGCCCAAGAAATGGGCCAGGGGATCGTCGACCTGAAGGTACTCCCGGACGACAAAAGGCTCTCCGTACCGCGCGCCGATCAGCTGTCCGTAGTAACGGCTCTGGGCTTCGACCTCTTCAAGGAACTCGGGCCGGCTGATGAAGGTCTCCGGTTCGGTGGAGTCCGGGTCGTGGAACTGCGACCGGTGGGCCTTCACGGCCTCGATTTTGCGGTCGAACGTCGACGTGATGTCGACGATGAAGGAAGGCCGGGGTTCCTGGTAGCGGTGGTGGGTAAGGTAGAAGACCGCTTTCCGGGGCCGGAAGGCCGGGTGGTCCGTCTCGAGTTTCTCCAGGCCCGCCAGAAAGGCCGCGTCTTTGGCCAGCCGGGCGGTCTCCCCGTGATCGGGATGGCGGGCGATCTCGTGGGGGACGAGGAGCATATCGGGCCGGTATCGGCGTATGGCGTCGATAAGGGCGTCGCGGTGCGTCGGGCTGGTGCCAACCCGGGCGTCCGGCAATTCGAGGTTCAGCCTTTCGGACAAGCCGAGCACTTCCGCCGCCGCCGCCGCTTCCCCTTTCCGTCCGTCGACCGTTCCCCGGGTACCCATTTCGCCCAGGCTCATGTCGACGATTCCGGTGGCATATCCCAGGTCGGCGAAACGGATCATCAGTCCGCCGCAGTGCAGCTCCACGTCGTCCGGGTGCGGGGATACGGCAAGCACATCGAGTTTCATAGCGAGGTCATCCTGTGTCTGAAGTCCGTCTCGTCCGTGGCCTCGAAGAGGGTGTTCATGACGTCGAATCCGTGCAGGGCGACGTACTGCCAGATGTTGGCCACCCGTTCCTGGAGGTGTCCGTTCGGATACAGCAGCCGGTCCGCCCGCATGATCTGGCCGCGCATGACTCCGTCCGCCTTCTTCAGGGCGCGGAGGGTCTTTTCTTCCAGCCTGCCCAGGGCGAAGCGGGTCTTCCGCTCCGAGGCCTCGACGATCCGGCTCAGTCCGGGGTCAATGGACGTCACATGTCCCTTCAGATTCCTGTAGTGGGCTTCCACGTCGCCCCTCGCGGCCTGGAGACCCTCGGTGACCGGTACCGGCATCTCTTCCCGGAGTTTCCGGTCGACCACGGACTCGATGCCCTGGACGAAGTGGGAGATCGCGAGGCCGTGTTTCTCCAGGACCCGGGCGGTCCTCGCGCCCACCAGCGTATGGGACGCGCGGGGATAGACCACGGGGAAGGGCAGGCCGAACTGCCGGTAGACCCCGCCGAGCTGGCCGTAGTAGGCGATTTCCGCCGGACCGCCGATATAGGTCAGCGTCGGAAACAGCGTGTCCTGCACCAGGGGCCGGGTGATGACGTTGTGCGTGAACCGACCGGGCGTATCCTCCAGTATCCCTTGCAGTTCCTCGCCGCTAAAGGAGAGGCTTTCGTCCCGGCTGCTGAACCGCCCGTCCTCGTAACGCAGGGCGTTGCGCTGCCCGTCCCGGTACAGAAAGAGGTTAACCGCGTCGGGGGATCGGGAGACCTGGGGATGCAGCCCGGCGTTCTCCAGATCGCGGGACGCCTCCAGGACCGAACGGGTAGTCGCGAGCGGCGCGCGGATTTCCTGCTCGAACACGGGGCGCATCAGGGGTTTGAGCGCCGGGTCGGTGGGGTCGACGAGGACCAGGCCGTGTTCCCGGAAGAGCAGCGTCATGAGCCGCGCGAAGGCATCGGACAGCGAAGTCCCGGCCGTACAGTGCCGCCGGAGCGCCTCGATGGCGGACGGGCGGTATTCCGAGTCGGGCAGGGCCTCGGCGAACTGCCCGAGCAGCGTTTCGATTTCGGGTCCGAGCAGGCGGTCGCTCGCGGACCGGCGGTCGGCGGGGTCGTCGGGGCTCAGTTCGAACCTGAGGGCGTCCCCGTCCGTCCGGCAGACGTGGACATGGTTGATTTCGGCGTAGTCATGGTCGTCGGCGGCCATCCAGAAGACGGGCACGGCCCGCACGCCGGTTTCCTCAGAGACCCTTTTCGCCAGCTTGACCGCCGTTACAGCCTTGTAGATGGTGAACAGGGGACCGGTCAACAGGCCCGTCTGCTGTCCGGTGGATACGACGAAGGTATCGTCCCCGGCGAGGGAACGGGCGTTGGCCAGGACCGTCTCGTCCGCTCCGAACCGGCCGTTCTGGACCTCGAGAATCCTGGCGAGCGCCTTTCTCGGCGGCGGCGCGGCGCGGGACTGGACGGCCTCGATCATGCGCGGCCATACATCCGGATCGCATGGATCGTGGGTGTAGAAAGGCCGCAACGACTCGAAGTCTTCGAGAAAGGTATGCAGCAGGTGGTCCGGCAACACCTGTCGGTAGTCCACTGCATGATTGTTCATGTAACCGGCCTTGTTCGGCGCTTTTCCATGATGAGCAGGTAGGCGGGCAGCGCGACCAGGGCCGTCGCCAGCGTGGCGATCTCGCCCACGTTGGCCATGATCCCGAAGGAATGCAGGCCCCGGTTGGACGTCAGCATGAGCGAGGTGTACCCGATCAGCGTGGTGGACGAACACATGACCAGGGCCGCGCCCGTATGCTGTACCATATTACGTATGGAACCGCGCCCGTCAAGGCGGTAGCGTTGATACAGGTTCACGCTGTAGTCCACCCCGATGCCCAGCGTAGTGGGTATGACGATGAAGTTGAAGAAGTTCACCTTGATGTCGAAGACGGCGATGACCCCGCCCATGACCAGCATGCCGCCCAGCAACGAGGCCAGGATCACTACCGACGCGTGGATGCTTCGGAACGCCAGCACGAGGAGCGTGATCACGCCCACGAAGCAGGCGATCGTGGCGATGGGCCCGTCGCGGTCCACGGCCTTCAGCATGTCGGCGAAGACCACGGCCTCGCCGGAAGAATAGATGACTTCATCGTCCGGAAGTTGGTTGGAACGGACGACCTCCGCGAAGCGGATCAGATTCCGGCCGTTCCAGAGCCCGGCGTCCGACCGCGGGTAGACGTAGACCAGCCTGCCTACCGTCCCGTCCCGCTCCTCGTAGGGCCGCGTAAGCGCTTCGGGCAGGTCGTCCACGGTGATCCCGTCCAGGCTCAGGTTGTCGCGGAAATCGTTGATCTTCGCGAGCTGGTCGGACGGTATCCCGAGTTCGTCGGGCGGATTCGTGTCGAGCATGTACTCGATGTCCCAGAGGACGTCGATCTTGTCCTCCTGGTCTTCCGGCAGCAGGTCGAAAACGGTCCGGACCCGGTCGATGGTAGGATTGGGGACTTCCTTCTCGGCTTCTTTCTTGTCCAGCACGGCCCGGCGTATGCCCGGCACCTGGTCCAGGCGGTCCGCCAGGATGACGGCCGGCGACTGCGATATGCCGAAGAGGGCGTTGACGCGGTGGTTGAGGATCCGCTCGTAGGTGTCGCCCCGCGGCTCGTTGCGGAGTTTAGAGAAGTCGTACTCGAAGGAATTCGGAAGCCACCATACGAGCAGGGCGGCGCTGAGCAGCACCAGGGAAGCGCTCGTGCCCACCACGGTCCGCGGCGCTTTTTGCACCAGGTTGGCGAGGCGGCTCATCGACCTGCCCCGGGAGACCTTCCGGGTCCAGGTATTCCGTCCGAACGCGGTACGATCCCAGAGCATCAGCAGCGCCGGCAGGAGGGAGAAAGTCGAAAGCCAGCACAGCAGCATGCCCAGGCCGCCGATGAACCCGAAATGGTTGAAGCCCCGGAAATCGGTGATCATGAGGGTACCGTAGGCCAGGCCGGTGGACGCCGCCGAGGTGACCGTCGCCGTGAGCGTGTTCCGGAAGGCGATCTGCACGCCGTCCCGGGCGTTCTCTCCCCGCAGCCGCTCTTCCTTGTACCGGGACATAAGGATCAGGCCGTAGTTGATGCCGTTCCCGATGATGATGGCGCCCAGGAAGGCGGTCTGCATGTTCAGGTAGCCAATGCGGAAGTAGGTCAGGCAGAAGGTCCAGAGAATGCCGACGACCACGACCAGCGTGATGTTGATGACCGGGACGATGGTGCGGAAGTAGAGGAATATGGCCAGGGCGACCAGGGACAGCGTGACGCCGGCCGACGTGAAGATCTCCCGGTTTACGGACTCGTACTGGTCCAGGATCAGGCGGTACTTGCCGGTGAGCCCGACCTTCAGTGACGGGTGGTAGGACGTGGGTTCGAGGCCTTCCGCGATGGCCAGGACCCGTTCGCAAAGGTCCCGCGAGAAGGACACGCCGGTCGACGATCCGAAGGGTTTCAGGACCATGACGAGAAACTGTCCCTGCTCGTCGTGTCCCGTGAAATACCCGTCGACCCACTTGTCCAGCTGCTCCGAAGCCTGCTTCTCGTACTTCTCCTCCAGGTCGCTCACGGTGAACGGTTCGTCTTCCGTCTCCAGGCCGAGGTCTTCCTCGGAAACGAAAAGGGGATTCTGTTCCAGTTTCGTCTTCAGGATCTGCCGGCTCAGCCGGCTCTGGATCTCTTCCAGGTCTTCCAAGTCGGCGTACAGGTACTTGTGGTTTTCGTAGAACCGCTTTTCGTCGTCCACCCTGTACTCGATGTAGCGGACATATCCTTCCGGGAGATCGGACCGGAGCCGGCCGGCGAGGTCGTCGGCGTACCGCTGGGCGGCGGCCAGGTCTTCCGTTTCAATTACGACCGTCAGGTTGCCGATGCCGCCGACGCGCTCCGTGAGCCGGTGGATGTCGTCGACGCTCCGGTAGCCTTCGGGGAGCAGTTCGACGAAGTCGGTTTTCAGCTGAAGCCTGGAGGCGAAATGGACGGAAAGCGAGGCGGAAAGCAGCGCGAACAGCAGAACCTTTACCGGATGGCGGCAGATGAAGGCGATGTACCTGTTCAGGAAGCGGTCTAGGGCGGCTCTGGTCTCGGCCTTCACGGTGCATTCCTCGAGTGAATCGCGCACATCCAAGGTATGGAAATATCCCCGTAAACCACCGGGGTGTCAACCACTAAAACCGCTAGAACAACGGGGCTGAAGGGCATCGGCGAAAGGCGTTTTTCTTTGACTTATCCCGCGCACGACCTTACATATGCTGGACCCGTTTTTTAATTCAAACCATTGCTGAAAACGCAATAACCGATCTCCGGCCACTTCATTCTCCGCCCACTCCATGGCCTCAGTACAGCAAAGTGTTTCCGCCTCCGCTGTCCGTGCGACCGCGACCCGGATCATTACGCCGCGGTCCGTTCTCCTGGGCCTGCTGAGCGTCGTCCTGATCTCCCTCATCGTCCCCTATTTCCAGTACACCATGGCCTCGTCCCAGCTGGGCGCGGATCATCTCCACATCGGCGCGCTGTTTCTGGCCTTCGCGTACCTGGTCGTTTTCAACGTGGTGCTGGCCAGGTGGAAGAAGGACTGGGCCCTCACGCCCCACGAGTTCGTCATCCCCCTGGTCATGGGCATGGCGGCATCGGGGCTGACGACCAACGGCATGGGCGCCCCGTTCATCTCCACGCTGATGGCCCCCTACCTGTTGGCGACGCCCGAGAACCAGTGGGCCGAGTACTTCTACCCGTACCTGCAGCCCTGGGCGAACGTCACGAACCAGGGCAACGCCCTCACGTGGCTGGTAGACGGCCTACCGCCCGGCGCGTCCATTCCCTGGAGCGTGTGGGGCATACCGCTGTTCTGGTGGCTGACCTTCATCGTCCCGGTCATCTTCATGGGCCTGTGTCTCGTGGTCATCCTACGGCGGCAGTGGGTCGAACACGAGAAACTCGTCTTCCCCATGATGCAGATCCCCCTCGCCTTCACCCGCGGCATGGAATCACCGAGCCGCGTCCCGGCCTTTCTCTCGGAGAAGCGGTTCTGGATCGGCTTTTCCATTCCGTTCTGCGTGATGATGTACAACATCGTCGGGTTCTTCACCCCGGTCGTGCCCCAGTTCCCCTATTTCGGGTCGGCGCCGCCCATCGTATTCGGCGAGGGATTCCCCCCGCTGGAAATCAACTTCCGCCCGGCCATCCTGGGCATTTCCTATTTTGTCAATTTGGATGTCCTCGCCGGTTTCTGGGTGTTCTACATGATCGGGATCATCCAGGTGGGCATCGCCCACCGGATCGGGTACGACATCCCGGGACGGGACAACTACACCTCGATCCATCCCATGCTGGACTGGCAGAACATGGGCGCGTTCATCCTCTTCGTGGGATGGGGGCTGTGGCGGGCGCGGTTTCACATCCGCGCCGTGTGCTCCCAGGCCTTCGGCCGCCGATCGGACCTGGACGACTCGGACGAGATGCTGCCCTACCGGGTCGCGGTTTTCGGATTCATCGGGGGTTTCGTCTACGGGGTGGTCTGGCTGAACCAGCTGGGCATGAGCGTACCCATTGCCGTGTTCCTTCTTGCCGGGGTTTTCATCATCTACATCGGCGTATCCCGCATCATCGCCGAGGCCGGGCTGCCCTACGTGCGTTCGCCCATGATCGCCCAGGTGCTCGTGTTCTATTCGGTCGGGTCGGCCAACCTTTCCATGTCCACCATGACGGCCATGGCTCAGACCTACGGACCCGTCAGCGAGATCAAGTCGACCTTCATGCCCGCCTTCATGCAGGCGGCCAAGCTGTCCGAGATCGGCGCGCGCTGGCAACGCGGCCTAGGCTGGTCGCTCCTGTCCGCCGCGGTGATCGGCGTGGTGATCTCGCTGGTCTGGACGATCTACCTGGGGTTCGACCTGGGCACGCGCCAGTTCACCAACGGCTGGTGGTTCGGCCGGATCGGATCGACCATCCCCTACAATGAAACGCTCACCAAGATCCGGGACCCATTCGGACCCGACACGTCGCGGCTGATGTTCTTCCTGGTGGGCGGTGCGCTCATGTTTCTGCTCATGACGCTGAGGGCCCGGCTGCCGGGCTGGCCGCTGCATCCCCTCGGCTTCTTCCTTTCGTACTCCTGGCCCGCCCGGGCGATCGTCTCGTCCATGTTCGTCTGCTGGGTCATCAAGAGCATCATGATGTGGGTCGGCGGCATCGAACTGTACCGGAAGGGACAGCCCTTCTTCCTGGGTCTGATCTTCGGCGTGGTCACCGGCGTGGTCATTTCCATGTTCGTCGACTACGTATGGTTTCCCCACGCGGGCCATCATATCTACGGGATAGACTAGCGTGTATTCGCGCATATTCGGAACCTTCTTCCTCGCCGTGGGCGTCCTGTTGTTCCTCGCCGTGGCCGTTGCCGGCCCGTCCTGGGTGACGGAGCATGTGGTCCTGAGGATCGTATCCCTGCCTGATGACGTACCGCCCAGGCCCCTCGAGGAGGCGCCGGTGTCCTGGGAAGAGGTTTCTGAAATCGTTACCCGGGAACGGGTGGAGGCCCATGTGCGGGCGATGAGCGAGAACCCGTCGCGCGTCGTCGGCTATCCGGGAAACCGGGCGGCCATGGAATACGTGGTCGATGCCTTCCATGCCGGCGGGCTGGCCGAGGTCTCCGTCGACACCTTCACGGTATCCTCGCCCGTCGACCACGGTTTCACGCTGACTGTGCACGACGCCGTGGAGACCGAGATACCTGTGTACCAGTTCTGGCCCAACCTGGTCCGGCTGAATTCCTTTCCCGACGGGATCCGCGGTCCCCTGCACTACGGCCGGCGGGGTGAGTTCCAGGCCTTCAACGGGAAAGAGGTCGAGGGAAGCATCGTCCTGGTCGATTTCGACGGGCGCGACCAGTACCTCAACGCGCGGATGCTGGGCGCGCAGGCCGTGCTGTTCTACGACAGCGGCCCCGGTTCCGTGACCAACAACCAGGCCCAGCGCAAGATCCTGGACGTGCCCGCCGACGTGCCGCGCTTCTGGGTCCCGGACCCCCATGCCGCCGCGGTCCTGGCGGCCGCGCGGTCCGGCGAGGTTGAAGTGACCATCCGGGGACGCATGACGTGGGAACGGGCCGAGACCTGGAACGTCATGGGGTGGATACCGGGCCGGGACGAGCCGCTGCCCGGGGGCGACGACACGGAGAAATGGAAAGACCGGATCGTCGTGCTGTCGGCGTTCTACGACGCCATGTCGGTCGTACCCGGACTGGCGCCGGGCGCCGAGAGCGCGGGGGGCATCGCCGCCATGCTGGAGCTGATGGACGTGCTCCGGGCCCATCCGCCGGGATACACCGTACTGTTCCTGGCCACATCCGCCCATTTCCACGGGCTGCAGGGCGTAAACGACTTCCTGGACCGGCATCAGCGGAAGGACGAGTTCTTCCTGGAACGGATCCCCGAAGCGGACCGGATCCCCTTCACCCTGTTCCTGGGCCTGGACCTCACCAGCAGGGCGGACCAGGTCGGCCTGTTCAGCTACGGCGATTTCATCTTCTTCACCTCGAATCTGGATATCTTGTACGAACCCTACGCGGACCGGTACCTGAATTACGCGCGCAAGGCCGGGGTCCACGATGAAGCGGACAGCCGGACGGCCTACCTCAACACGCTGACGCACCCGCTCCGGTCGCAGGAAAGCTTCATGCCCGCCGGTCCCGCCTTCGACCACGAGATGGTCACGCTCGCCGGGCTCCACGGCATGACCTTCGCCACGGTGAACGACAACCGGCTTCTCATCGATACCCCGAAGGACCGGAGCGAATACGTCGATTTCCCCAACCTGGTCCGGCAGGTCCGGACCCTCGGCACCCTGCTTCCCGCCATGCTGTCCGACCCCGAGGCCTTCGACGTGGACGAGTCGATACGGCTCAAGGACGAGGGCCGCGACATCGAGGGCCGGGTCCTCGAATTCGACCGCACGGTGGATTTCTTCAAGCCCAATACCCCGGTTCCCGACGCCCTGGTCGTCTACGAGCCCGGCTACCAGAGCCACAGCGGCGTGCGGGGGTTCATGGTTACCCACGCCGACTCGCTGGGACATTTCCGGCACTCCATGGTCCGGTTCCCCCGGGGACCGACGGAACTGCGCAGTTACGGCCTCGCTGCCGACGGCCGGATCGTGTACGCCCCGGACCTGGGTGAAGAAGGCAACGCCACCTTTCCCCTCGCGGTGCCGAACGCCGCAAAGGTGAACAATACCATACAGGTCCTCTTCCCCTGCGAGGAGATCAACCTCTTCGATATCGTGGACCCCGGCGTCTTCGTCGCCCTCGACAACCTGACCGTGCTCGGCCGGGACAACAGCCCGCTGCGCAAGTACGGCGCGGCCTTCGTGGAAGACCAGAGTTTCTTCGGCAACTGGATGACCAACGCAGCGGTGGTCTTCGCCCGGCCCGAGGACCGGGTCAAGATGTTCATGAGCTCAGGGCCCCGGGGCGTCAAGTACCTGCTGACCAACACGCCCGAATCGTGGCTCGACGAACCGCCGGAAAGTATCTCCGACGAGGCCATGGCCCTGGCCCAGGGACGGGGATTCACGGCGGACCAGGGCCTGATCCTCTACCCCTTCTACCAGAGTGCCCTGGACCTGTGGTCGCTCAACCGGGCCCGCCTGATGAAACTGGAGGACCACGGCGTGACCAACGCCCGGGCCGCCGAGTTGCACGAGGAAAGCACCCAGGCTTTGCGGGCCGCCCGGGAAGCCCTGGAGAACCGCCGTTACGACGCCTTCGCCGCACAGTCGAGGGAGGCGTGGGGCTACGAGGCGCGGGCCTATCCCGACGTGCGGTACGCCGCGGACGACACGGTGGACGGCATCGTGTTCTACTTCATGCTGCTGGTCCCCTTCTGTTTCTTCCTCGAACGGCTCTTCTTCGGTTTCACGGACATCCGGAAGCGACTGGCCTCGGTGGGCGTCATCTTCGCGGCGGTCTTCATGCTGCTGCAGAACGTGCACCCCGCCTTCCAACTCAGCCTGACGCCGTACATGGTCTTTCTCGCCTTCATCATCCTGGCCATGGCGCTGATCATCATCACCATGATCGTCACCCGGTTCGACACCGAGATGAAGAACCTGACCCGGTCTGCGGCCGGACTCCACGAGGCGGACATCGGCCGGCTGAGCGCCACGGCCGTGGCCATATCCCTGGGGATATCGAACCTGCGCAAGCGGAAGATGCGCACGGCGCTGACCGCGGTCACCCTGACCCTGCTGACCTTCACCGTGTTGTCCTTCACTTCATTCCGGACCGGCATCCAGTTCTATACGCTGGACCGCGAGAACACCCCGCCGTACGACGGCGTCCTCATGCGCAGCCTGTCGTGGCACTCCCTGCCCACGTCCTTCCTACCCTACGTGGAGAACGCCTTCGAAGACCAGGCGGACGTGGTGCCCCGGTCCTGGTACGAGCCGGGGGACATGACCAGTCCCTATATCGATCTGCGCGTGCCGGGCAAAGGGACCGCCACCACGGTACAGTCCGTCCTGGGACTGCACGCCGGCGAACCGGCCGTCACCGGCCTGGACCGCTACCTGGTGCCGGGGGGACGGTGGTTCGCCCCGGACGAAAGGGCGGCCTGCCTGCTGCCCACGGAACTGGCCGAGCGGCTGGACGTGGGGCCGGAGGACGTGGGTACGGCGGAGGTGGAGATCCTCGGGGGACGCTATACGGTGATCGGACTGCTCGATTCCAAGGGGTTCGACGCCTACCGGGACATGGACGACGAGAGCATCATGCCCGCCAGTTTCTCCATGACCCGGACCCTGACCGACATGGACATCGAAGTGTTCATGTCCACCATCCAGGCCTCCGAGCACCTGCCTTCCCGCAACGTGCTGGTCCTGCCCTACCGGCAGACGCTCGACCTGAACGGGTCCACGCGGTCCGTGGCGATCGCGGGGTTCGCCGACGGCGAAGAGCTCCGCGATTCCGTGGAGGCCTTCATGTCGCGGGTCCTCCTGGCCGTGTTCGTCGGCATGGAGGACGAAGTGAGGGTCTACAGCTCCCTGGGCGCCACCTCGGTTTCGGGCCTGGCCAACCTGATCATCCCGGTGCTCATCGCGGCGTTCCTGGTGTTGAATACCATGATGGGCGCCGTGTTCGAACGATTCCGGGAAATCGGCGTGTACAGCGCGGTCGGCCTGGCGCCGAACCACGTCGCCGCCTTGTTCATCGCCGAAGCCGCCGTATTCGCGACGCTCGGGGCTGTTTTCGGTTACCTGTCCGGCCAGATCATCACCATGGGACTCTCGCAATGGGACCTGCTGGGCGGTATGTCGCTCAACTATTCCTCCCTGTCGACCGTATACGCCACGATGGTCGTCATGGCCATCGTCTTCCTGTCCACCCTCTACCCGGCGAAGAAGGCCGCGGACATGACTGTAGAGGACGTGACGCGGCGCTGGTCGC
>JAPOZT010000021.1 GCA_026705925.1 Gemmatimonadota bacterium | reverse complement strand
GTACCGAACTGACCCTGGAACTCCACCAGAACAGCATCGTGGACACCCCGGAAGGCATGCTGAGGCTCATCGACCTCGTCGGCCATCCCCTGATCAAGGCGAATCCGGATCTCGGCAATTTCTACTTCGCCTACGCGACGCCCGAGGGCGGTTGGGACGACGTGTGCCGCATGCTCGCCCCGCACTCCAACTTCTGGCACGTCAAGAACATACAACGGATCTACTTCCAGGAAGAAGACCGCGCCCAGCACATCAACGCGCCCCTCGGCGAGGGCATGATCGACTATCGCCGGGCGCTTCGGATCATGCGGGACGGCGGCTTCGACGGGTACATCAGCATCGAGCTGGCCACGGGCGCCGATCCCTTCAACGCGATCCTGTCCGGCAAACGGTACCTGGACGAAATGATGCGGGACGAGATTTGAAACTGAACTTTTTCCAGATGCTCGCCCTGATGGGACCTGGGATCGCCGTCGCGGCGACGGGGGTGGGTGCCGGGGACATGATTTCGGCTACCAACGCCGGCGCGAATTTCGGTACGGTGCTGCTGTGGGCCCTCGTCTGGGGCGCCGTGCTCAAGTTCGCCCTGAACGAAGGGGTCGGACGCTGGCAGCTCGCGACGGGCACCACGCTCCTGGAAGGCTGGGTGGAGCGCCTCGGCAGGCCCGTACAGTATTTCTTCCTGCTCTATCTCCTCATCTGGTCCTTCCTGGTCGGCGGAGGGCTGCTTTCGGCTTCCGGCATTGCCGGCCACACGGTTTTCCCAGCGCTTTCGGTCGCGCAGTGGGGGATTATACACGCCCTGGCCGCGTGCGTCATGGTCTGGGCGGGCCGTTTCGGATTCTTCCTGACCGTCATGAAGGTGCTCGTCGGACTGATGTTCGTGAGCTTCCTGATCAGTGCCTGGGCGCTCCGCCCCGATATCGGCGACATCCTGCGCGGCATCGCCCTTCCGAGTGCGCCTTCTGGTTCGGTGGTCGCCGTACTGAGCGTCCTGGGCGGCGTGGGCGGCAGCCTGTCGGTCATGTGCTACGGGTACTGGATCCGGGAAGCCGGCCGCGAAGGTGGCGAGTGGCTCAAAGGCATACGGATCGATCTCGGCGGCGCCTATATCCTGACGGGTTTCTTCGGCATTGCTGTCATGATTCTCGGCGCGCAGATACGTCCCGAGGCCGTGGGCATCGATATCGTACTGGGCATGGCGGACCGGCTGGAAATGGCGCTGGGACCCTTCGGGCGGTGGTCCCTCTACCTGGGTTTCTGGGCCGCGGTCATCACCTCGGTGCTGGGCGTCTGGCAAGGCATCCCCTACCTGTTCGCCGACTTCATGGCGCTGTTCAAAAACGCGTCCCGAGAGGCCCGCGAGGCCATGGTCCGGACCGACTCCCGTTACTACCGCGGGTTCCTGCTGTTCCTGACTTTTCCGACCATGACACTGCTGCTTTTCGACCGGCCGGTGTCCATCGTCATCATCTACACGGTGGTCGGCGCCTTCTTCATGCCGTTCCTGGCCGGCACCCTGCTGTACATGAACTCGAAACGGGCCTGGGTCGGAGACCTGAAGACGGGGTGGCTGCTGAACGTGCTCCTCGTCCTCGCGCTGGTCCTTTTCCTGTATCTCGGCGTGAATCAGTTGATCGACGCGCTGGGTTGACCAGGGCGATCGAGCTGCGGAGCTGAGGACCCCGGCGAACGGTGCGATCAATAAAACGGAGCGGATGAAATGGCCTCGCCGATCGGCATCGGCATCATCGGTATGGGGTGGATGGGCATGGTCCACGGCCGGGCCTACCACCAGGTCCGGCAGCGCTTCCCCGAATGCGGGCTGGTACCGGAACTGGTCGTCTGTGCCGACGACGTGGCCGCGCGGTGCGAGCAGGCCCGTGACATGCTGGGATTCACCAGGACCACGACGGACTGGCGCGAAGTCATGGAAGACCCGGACGTTTCCGTGGTCAACATCGCCGCGCCGAATCATCTCCACCTGGACATGGTCCGTGCCGCCGCAGCGGCAGGCAAGCATATCTTTTGTGAGAAACCCGTGGGCCGCTCCCCCGAGGAAACGGCCCAAATCACCCGGGCGGCCGCCGAAGCCGGCATCCTGACCTGGGTGGGTTACAACTATCGCTGGGCGCCGCTGGTGCAGCACACGCGTAGCCTTGTCGTTGACGGAGTGCTGGGCGACCTCACCCACTACCGCGGCCGGTTCTTCGCGGGGTACGCGAGTCATCCCGACGGCGTGCTCTCCTGGCGCTTCCGGCGAGCGGATGCCGGAAGCGGTGCGCTGGGTGACCTCATGTCCCACGTCGTGGACATGGCCCACATGCTCGCAGGTCCCATCAGGCGCGTGGTGGGGCAGAAGGCGCTGATCATCGAAGACCGCCCCGTCGCGCCGGCCGGCGAGGGAACCCACTTTTCCGTCGGGACCGGCGGGCAACGCGAACCCGTGACCAACGAAGACTACGCCGGGGCGCTGGTGGAGTTCGGGAACGGCGCTCGCGGTTCCTTCGAAGTCGACCGCGTGATCCAGGGAACGAAATGCCAGATGGCCTTCGAGATCCACGGCACGACGGGCGCGGTCCGGTGGGACTTCGAGCGCATGAACGAACTGCAGCTGTACACGGTCGACAGCCCACACGAGGGGTTCGTCACCCTGCAGAGCGGTCCAGCCTATCCCGGGCATGTCCACTTCAACCCCGGGCCGGCCGTGGGACTCGGATACGACGACCTCAAGGCGATCGAGACCTTTAACTTTCTGCAGTCCATCGCGGCGGGCAGGCAGGGCGAGCCCGGCTTCAACGAAGCGCGGGCCGTCGCGGGCGTGCTTTCGGCGATCGAGCGTTCCTGGTCGTCCGACCGCTGGGAAACGGTGCAGGAAATCGGCTGAGTTACCTGGCGCAGGTCATGGGTTACTTCTCTGGCCCCGCGCCGAGTCATCGAAGGAGCAGATCATGGCATACCCCCACGACAGGGTCCGCCTGACCACGGCGCAGGCGGTAGTCAAGTACCTGTCCGAGCAGTACAGCGAGCGCGACGGCGTGGAGCGTCGTTTCATCCCCGCCATATTCGGCATATTCGGCCATGGGAACGTGGCCGGGCTGGGCCAGGCCCTTTTCGAGTATGGACAGGACCTGACCTACCACCAGCCCTGCAACGAGCAGTCCATGGTGCACACCGCCTCGGGTTACGCCAAGGTGAACCACCGCATGGCCACCATCGCGTGTACAGCGTCGATCGGACCGGGTTCGACCAACATGCTGTCCGGCGCGGCAACGGCCACGATCAACCGCCTGCCCGTGCTCCTGCTGCCGTCCGACTACTACGCCACCCGGTACCAGGGCCCGGTGCTGCAGGAACTCGAGCACCCGGTGTCCGCCGAGGTGAGCGTCAACGACTGCTTCCGTCCGGTCAGCCGGTTCTTCGACCGGGTCAACCGGCCCGAACAACTGCTTACCGCCCTGCCGGAGGCCATGCGCGTGCTCACCGATCCGGCGGAGACGGGCGCGGTGACGATTTCGCTGCCCCAGGACGTTCAGGCCCACGCCTACGACTACCCGGCCCACTTCTTCGGGAAACGGGTCTGGCGCGTGGAGCGCAGGCCGCCGACGAAAGCGCGTATTGCTGAGGCGGTCGAGCTGCTGAAAGGGGCGAAGCGGCCCATGATCATCGCGGGCGGCGGCGTCCATTACTCGGAAGCCTGGGACGCCCTCGCGGACTTCGTCGAGACCTGCGGCATCCCCGTGGGAGAGACCTTCGGCGGCAAGGGCGCCATGCGCAATTCCTCGGACTGGGCGATCGGCGGGTTCGGCGTAACCGGTACGCCGGCGGGCGCGAAGATCGCCGCCGAGGCCGACCTGGTCATCGCCGTGGGGACGCGGCTGACCGATTTCTCCACCGGCTCGCAGTCGGCTTTTTCACATCCCAACGTCCGGTTCATCGGCATCAACGTGGCCGGACACGACGCCTACAAGCAGGGCGCCTTACCGGTCACGGCCGACGCCCGGGAAGCGCTGACCGCCCTGGCCGATGCCGCGCGGGAGGCCGGCATCCGGCCCAGTGCGTCCTATCGTACAGCGGTACAGCGCCACATGGACGCCTACCATCGGTCGCTGAAAGTAGAGGTCTACGTCGATCACCCCGGCGAGGCCATGAGCCAGGCCCAACTCATCCAGACTCTGAACGGCGAAGCCCGGGAAGGCGACTGCGTCATCGCCGCCGCCGGCAGCCCACCGGGCGACCTGCACCGGCTCTGGGACGTGACGGGCGGCGCGGCCTGCTACCTGGAATTCGGCTATTCGTGCATGGGCTGGGAACTGCCGGCCGGACTGGGCACCCGCATGGCCGGGAAACATGACGAGATCTACGTCTACATCGGCGACGGGACCTACCTGATGAATCCCACCGAGCTCATGACCGCCATGCAGGAGGGCCTCAAGGTGACCGTCGTCATCTCGGAGAACCACGGCTACCAGATCATCCGGGCCCTGCAGATGGCCCGGGCGGGCCGGTCCTTCGGCAACGAGTTCCGCGGACGGGACGCCGGTTCGGACCGTCTCGAAGGGGAATACCTGGAGATCGATTTCGCGGCCAACGCCAGGAGTTTCGGCGCGCGGGCGTGGCACGTTAAGTCGCCGGACGAGTTACGACAGGCGCTCCGGGAAGCCCGGTCGGAGACGCGGGCCTGCGTGATCGTGTGCGAGACCGAGAAACACCGCTACCTGCCGCCGTCCGACGTATGGTGGGACATCGCGTCCGCCGAGGCGACCAACGATCCCATGACGCGGAAACTGCGCGAGGGATACGAGGCCGAACGCCGCACGAGCCAGCGGTTTCACTACTAGGGGAGGACGCCGTGAACATCCGCATCGGCAGTGCGCCGGATTCCTGGGGCGTCTGGTTTCCCGACGACCCACGGCAGACCCCGTGGCAACGGTTCATGGACGAGGTGGCCGAAGCAG
This sequence comes from Gemmatimonadota bacterium, assembly GCA_026705925.1. Lineage (GTDB taxonomy): Bacteria > JAAXHH01 > JAAXHH01 > JAAXHH01 > JAAXHH01 > JAAXHH01. The sequence goes on along the minus strand of JAPOZT010000021.1, from coordinate 35,778 downwards.
GCTACACGTGGATCGAACTGGGGCCCTACGGATATCTGCCCACGGAGATCGACCGGCTGCAGCGGGAACTGGCGGCTCGGAACCTCAAGGTGACCAGCGCCTTCGCCATGGGGAACCTCGAGGACCCGGACCGCTGGGCCGAACTGGAGCAGCAGGTGGTGGGCGCGGGAGAACTGCTGGCTGCCACCGGGGCCGGTTTTCTCGTCCTGATTGACGGGACCTACTCCGACCTGTTCACCGGCGAAATGATCGAACCCCGGATCCTGGACGACGAGCACTGGCGGCGCCTTATCGACACGACCCACCGCGTGGCCGATCTCGCCCGCAACTCATTCGGGCTCCATCTCGTGTTCCACCCCCACGCGGAGACTCACGTCGAATACGAGGAACAGATCGAGCGTTTCCTGGCAGACACCGACCCCGGGCGGGTCTCGCTCTGTTTCGACGTGGGCCACCACGCCTACCGCGGCGGAGATCCGGTGGCCTTCCTCGAAAAACACCGCGACCGGATCCCCTACCTCCATCTCAAAAGCGTGGATCCGGAGAAACAGCGGAAGGTGGAAGCCGAGCACATCCCCTTCGCCGACGCGGTGGCCATGGACATGTTCTGCGAACCCTCGGCGGGCGTGGTCGACTTTCCGGCCCTGCTTGGGCTGCTGAAGCGAATCGACTACGATGGTTACGCCATCGTGGAACAGGACATGTATCCTGCGCCTTTCGACAAACCCTTCCCGATCGCGAAGCGGACGCTGGAGTACCTGCGGAAAATCGGGTTTTAGGGACGTGTCAGACTCGAGCCTGCCGCCTGCGCATCGCCCCCGGCAGCCAGATGAACAGCGTGCCCAGCGAGACGCTCCAGACCGATCCGGCGAGGAAGGTGCCCCCCGCAACCATACCGCCGTTCAATATGGTCATGACCGGCCCCTCATAGGCGAGGACCCTTCCGGAGTTCTCCGGCGAGAACCGGCCGTGCTCCAGCCCGACAAAAAACGCGGTACTGTAAGAAATCAGGTTCGGAATGAACCAGACCAGGAACACCACCACGATGAGCGATCCCGCCACCCGCCGCCAGGCCAAATGGTCCCACCTGCCTTTTAACCCGTAGTACAGGTAGGCCAGGGGCATCAGGAAATAGACGCCGATGAACATGGACTGATCAGGCGCGACGAAATCCAGCAGCAGGCGCGTCGCCGCGACAATCCAGCCGAAGAAGACGAGTCCGCGGATGTCCGACCAGAGCGACGGTTGATCCGATGTCATAGAGGTTCTCCCATTCATTGAAGCATGTATTGCGTCGTGGAATTGCTGCTGTACGACGACATTGCTGTGCGTTCAGTACGTAAAGTTCGCGGACCTTTCATCCACCAGCCAGTCGCTCATTGAGAACGCGTCCCGGTCCTTCTCGGACAGGATGGCTTCACCCACGACGATCTCGTCAAAGGCACGCTTCAACGCGCGATCGCAAAGCGACCAGTCCAGGTCGGGTGCCAGGGGTGAGATGCCGGCCTCGTTGCCGGGGCTGTACTCCCCGCTGCACAGGTACTCCAGGCTGCAGTCGGTCGTGCAGAAGAAACCGTGGGCGAAACCCGTCGGCACCCAGATCCACTCGGCATCGTCCGCATCCGGATTCTCCGAAATATCGCGTGCAACGACCTTGCCCAGGGTGGGCGAACCCAACCGGATGTCGAGCGCCAGATCCACGATGCGGCCCTTTACGGCGCGGACCAGTTTTCCCATGTGGGGGTTCCACTGGAAATGGAGGCCTCGGACCACGCCGGCGCGGGAGAAACTCTCGTTGATCTGTAGAAAACGGACATCACGAAGAAACGCCGTCTCCGGGTTGCACGAAAGATCCCCCAGCCGGTAGGATTCGGTGAAGTACCCCCGGTCATCCCTGAATCGGCCGAAGCGAATCACTTTCAACTCGGGGATCGCGAGGGATTCCACGGCTTCGATCTTCAAGCGTTTCTCCTTTCCTGAGCGGTCGTACGCACGCTGAAGATAGGCAGATGAGGAAGAACTGGGCAAGAAGGAAATCCTGCGGGCACCGCAGTCACGAAAGTCGGCAGCGAACCGTCACGCTGGACAGCGGCGACGCGACACACTGCAAAACGGCAGCCGTCGCGCTTGACAGTGTCGAACCGTTACTGTTGATTCCGGTCTATATCCGCACCACGATCTGAATCGAGAAGAAAGAAGCCCCGAATGACCATGGAATCCGGCCCCACCCCGGCGGAACGGAAACAGTGGGAGGAAGATGGTTATCTCGTCTTCGAGGGCGCGATCCGGGGCGAGATGCTGGCTCGACTCCAAAAGGCCTTCGACCACTGGGCCGCTGCCTGCAAGGAAGATTGGCTCGTCGGCGTCGCCCGGGGTGAGCTGGCGGCGACCTATTACGACATACCGAACGTATTGGAAAAGGACGAGGTCTTCCTCGACATCCTCGACCGGCCGCGTTACTTCGAATACGTCAGGGCCTTTACCGAAGACGACATGATCTTCATTGGCGAGCAGGTCCGGACTGCGCCGCTCTGGCCCATGGGCTACACGGGGTGGCATCCCGATGTCCGTCCCGACCATCCTCTCCATATCAAGGTGCAGGTCTATGTAAACGATGTCGAGCGCGGCGGAGGGGAATTCGCCTACGTCCCGGGCAGCCACCGGCCCGGCGCGGGGCCCTACCCCCGGGTGAAGAACCTCGAAGCCATGCCGGGCTACAGGCGGTTCCCAGGCAGGGCGGGCACGGCCGTCATGTTCAATACCTACGGATGGCACGTGGCCATGGAAAACCACACCGGTATTCCCCGGAAGTCGATCATCCTTACCTACGAAAAGCGTACACCCGGGAAAATCGACCCCGAAAGGTACGCCCACCTCTCCCCGTCGCTGAACACGCCGGACCGGCGCCGGCTTTTCGGAATGACCTAGTCAGGGAACCCCATGCCCCGCATGCCACGTATCGATGCCCACGGTCACGTGTTCGCGAAGGTGACCCGCGAGTTTCCGAGAGAAGCAAGCGGCAACACGCCGCCGGAACGGGAAGAAACGGTTGAAAAGCTGATGTCCTACATGGCCGCCAGCGACGTCGACCAGGCCATGCTGGTGCAGATCGGCGGCACGAGCGTGGCGCAACACGCCTACCTGCTCCATTGCCTCAGGTCTTATCCCGATCGCTTTCTGGGCATCGGGCTCATTCCCGAGGCGGCCTACGGCGCGCCGGAGGAGCACATGGACCGGTTGACAGACGGAACGGGGATCGTGGGTTTTCGCCTCGGCATGGTCGGCGGCCCCCCGGATCCCTTTGATCCCGTAGACGTACGCACGTTCACGACCTACCCTATCTGGCGGCACGCGGCAAAAAAGGACCTCGTCCTCTGGCTGTACGTGCGGGCGGCGGACGCCCACCTGATCGCCTGGCTCGTCGACGCCTTTCCCCAGGTGCGCGTCGTCATCAACCACCTGGGCATCTGTCCGGGACTGGGCAAGGGCCGGACGGACCAGTGGGGACGGCCGCAGATCGACATCGTGCCGTACAATCCGGCCTTTCATACCACGCACCGGCTGAGCACCTACGAAAACGTGACGATGAAGCTGTCGGGCCATTACGCCTTCAGCAAAGAACCGTACCCCTACCCTGATCTCGCGGGATGGCAGAAAAACTTCCTAGGCACCTTCGGGGCCGACCGCCTCATGTGGGCGACCGACTTCCCATGGATCTACGAAGAGCCCGGCTACGACAAGCTGGCGAAACTGGTCGAAGAGAATACGCCCGAAATCAAGCCCCACGAACACGAGGCGATCATGGGCGGCACGGCCAAGCGGTTCCTGCGCTTTCCGGATCTGAAGTGATACGGATCACTACAGTATGCGTCTACGTTCCGATCGGAGACCAAAATGAGCGACGATCATAACGGTTTACTCACCAGCGCACACATCCGGAGTCTGGTTCAACGGATGGGAGAAGCAGCCGCCAGTTTCACGGCCGTCCTGGCCCCGGATCAGCGGGCGAAAGCACAGTTTCCCTTCGAAGACGATGACGTACGCACCTTCTGGGACTACGTGCCCCTGGCGCGAAAAGGCCTGCCGCTCGGCGAAATGGACCGGGGTCAGCGGCGCCGGGCCATGCAACTCGTCGCCTCCGGAGTGAGCGGCACGGGATACGCCACCACGACGACCATCATGGGCCTGGAAGCCACACTGGACGCCCGGGAAGGCTGGTCGTCGGGCAACTGGCGGGATCCATCCGACTACTACGTGTCCATATTCGGCACGCCTTCAGACCAGGATCCCTGGGGATGGAAATTCGAGGGGCACCACGTTTCCATAAACTACACCATCGCCGGGGGACGGATCGTCGCACCCACGCCCTTCTTCTTCGGGGCGAATCCGGCATCGGCCGCGCTCAACGGCGTCAGTTCGCTCCGGCCACTGGGCAACGTGGAAGACCTGGCCCGGGAACTGGTGCGCGCCCTGGACGAGGAACAACGGCAGAGCGCGCTGCTCGCGGCGGTTCCGCCGGGGGACATCGTCACGGTGAATCAGCGATATATACAGGAAAACAGGGAGAAGCCGGACCGGTTGGCCCGAACGGATGTGCCCTACGATACGGTGCGGTACACGGAAACGCCCCGCGGCCTCGCCGGGGCAGGCATGAACGACGGACAGCGGGAGATGCTGGAGGCCCTCATCGGCGAGTACATACACCGCATGCCCGACGCCGTCGCCGAGATCGAATCCGACCTGCTAAAGAAGCACGGCGTGGGCGATGTCCACCTGGCCTGGGCGGGCGGCCTGGAAGCCCGGCAGCCCCACTACTACCGCCTGCAGGGCGGCCGGTTCCTGGTGGAATACGACAACGTGCAGAACGACGCCAACCACGTGCACACCGTGTGGCGCAACCCCTCGAACGATTTCGGCGCGGACCTGCTCGCCCACCACTACCACACCGCGCACGACCACGGGGTGGAACACCGGCACTGATTCAGTACCCCTTGCGCTTGTCGATCACGCTCGTCAGCGGCCGCCCATCCAGGTAACGGCGCAGGTTCTCGCAGAACAGGGCCACGCACCGGCCGTCCCGGTTGGGAGAGCCCCCGGCAGTATGGGGCGTGATCACCAAGTTGTCCATCTTCCACAGCGGGTGGTCGCCGGGCAGAGGCTCCTGCGGCACCACGTCCAGGCCCGCGCCGCCGATCCCTTTGCCTTCCAGCGCTTCCAGCAGGGCCGCTTCGTCGACGATCCTGCCCCGGGTGACGTTGATCAACAGCGCGTGCTCTGGCATTCGGGCGAAGGCCTCCCGGTCGAACAGCCCCTCCGTCTCCGCCGTCAGCGGCGCGCAGACCGCCACGACGTCCGACTGTTCCAGGAGCGCATGGAACCGGTCCATGCCCCAGCAGGCCTCTACCTCATCCGGTACTTCCACATCCTCCGGGTCCACGGCGACGACGCGCATGCCGAAGGCGACCGCCCGCCTGGCCAGTTCACGGCCGGTCCCGCCCAGTCCCACGATGCCCATGGTCCGGTCCACCAGTTCCCAGGAGGCGTCGCGGATGGACCAGCGCGGATCCCAGCTCGGATTGCGGATCGCGGTATGGATACCCCGGGTCAGCGCGAGGAGCAGCGCCATGGCGTGGTCGGCCAGGTGCACGCCCACGTAGCCCTTCGCGCTGCACAGGACCACGTCGCTCTCCACCAACTCGGGATAGAGCAGTCCGTCCACGCCGGCGCCCCAGCTCTGGATCCAGGCGAGCTTCCTCCGCCGCGCGAAGAGGGCCCGCGTGATCTCGCCGCAGACCACTTCGATCTCCGGCATGACGGCCAGCGCTTCCTCCTCCGAATCCACCCTTATCACCCGTACTTTTTCGTCGACCTGGCGGATCTCTTCGACGAGGGGTTCGATCAGATTCATCCTGATCAGGACGTTCATGGCTGCACCTCGGTATAAACGGACATCAGGTTCGTTTCTTGAGATAGGATGCACCCTTCCGGGCGATTTCGAAGGCGGTCTTTCCGTTCCTGTTCAGCACGGTCGTGTCGGCACCTGCGGCGAGCAGTGCTTCCGCGGCCTCGGCGTGTCCTTCGTACGTCGCGCGATGGAGCGGAGTGCGACCCTTGCGGTCCTGCGTGTTCAGGTCCGCGCCGGCCGCCGCCAGCAGCTTCACGGCCTCCGCACGGCCGCATTCGGCCGCTAGCTGCAGAGACGTTCTAAGGGCGTCATTCCGCGCATCGACCTCCGCGCCGCGGTCCAGCAGCCACTGCAGGCTTCTTGGCGAACCCACCCTCGACGCCCAGTGCAGCGGGGTCATCCCGTACGAGCAAGCCTCCGGGACGACTCCAGGATCGGCAGCCGCCAGTTTACCGAGCTGTTCCACATCGTCCAACCCCGCCGCCGCGCACGCGTCGTAGGCCGCGCCGTCCTCGATCAACATGCGGGCGACTTCACGCTTGCCCTGGTTCCTGGGTGAATCGTCATCGCCCCAGGGACCCGGCGCCACGGCCTCGTGCAGGGAGGTTACACCGCGCTCCCCGTTGCCTTTGATGGGCAGTTCGTGATGTTTCCCGACGCCGTAGTCAATCAGGAGCCTGGCGACTTCCGTAAATCCGCCCCAGGCGGCCCAGTACATGAGGGAAAGGTTCGCGGGCCAGCCCGTGTGGGGCTTTTCGACGGACACGGAGGTGGCGTCCGCCGCGCCGGAAGTGAAAACGGCTTCGAGCGTATCTGCGGAACCCGCCCAGGCCGCTTCGTGGAGCACGTTGTAGGAACGGGAATCGATGTTGAACGGCACGCCGCGATCAAGCAGCAGCGATACCGCGCCGCCACAGCCGCGCATGCCGACGATGACGGCAAGCAGATGGGCGCCTACGCGATCGAGCACGGTCGGGTTTTCGTCAAGGATCGCGGTCATCCGCGACAGGTCCGGCCGGCCGTCCCATCGTCCAGGGTCCGGTCCTATGGCGGATTCGATGAGGCGCGCTTCCGACCGGGTAATCTCCGGCAACTGCGTTTCACGAAGAAACCAGTTTTTCAGGAACAGTCTGATGGCTGGACTGTCGTGCACCGTACCTCCCGCAGGACTGTCGCGCCGCAAGGCTGTCGCGTACTGCTCCAACCGCTGTATCGGGCCCAGCCGCTATTCGAGCAGATTTTCGCCACCGTCATCCATCTTCTTGGGCTGGCGCCAGTACCTGTACTGCGGGGTCCATTCCGCTTCACCGAGACCCGCAAGGCCCAGCAGGTTCCAGAGGGAGCAGTACAGGTCGCCGGGGCCGAATACGCAGCTGTTCTTTCGAAGCACCTGGTCGCCCTGCCGTTCGTAGAGCACTGCGCCGGGCATGTTCTGCACGCCTTCCATCACCGTCTGTTCTACGATATACGCGCCGCCCCCGTGGGAAGCGAGTCGAAAGCGCCAGTTCCGCGAATTGGCAAAGTCGCGCTGCAGGGCGGGGGGATCGCCGGAAAGGAGCACGACGGACAGGGCGTCCTCGAGATGGGCCAGCATGCCGTTGAATCCGTCCGCCCACAGCGTGCAGTACCGGCAGCCCTGTCCCATGTTGTGAATGGCCAGCAGGCGGTCTCGGCCGGCAAACAGGTCGAGCAGGGCGACCTCCCCGGTCAGGGTGTCGAACCGGTAGTTCGGCACCGGTTGGGGCGTAACTTCCCGCCGCAATTCATTCAACTTAGCGGTGAGCTCGAAGATCTGCCGTTCCAGCGCGTCGATGTCTTTCTCGGCCATGCGTGTTCCTTTTGTCAGAACCGGTCGATGACCGTTACGCCGGTCAAAGATCGTCAAAACCGGTCGATGACCGTTACGCCGGTCTGGCTGAACCGGCCCATGGCTTCCAGCTCGGCGCCGGCCTCTTCGAGGGCGACGGTCTTGCCCACCAGGCGGCCGGGCTGCAACGCACCGGAGGTGACCATGCGCAGCAGGTCGACAAACCGGTGGGCCGGCATGCCGTGGCTGCCCACGATTTCAAGTTCTTTTGCGATGACCGCGTTCATGGGGATCGGGACGTCGGCCTCGTCCGCCAGGGTCAGTCCGATCTGCACGTGGCGGCCTCTCTTTCGGAGGCACCGAATGGAATTGCGGCTCGTGATTTTGCTCCCGAGGGCATCGATCGAGACCACGGCACCGCCGCCGGTCTTCTGCCGTATTTCTCTGACCACGTCGGAACTCGTCTTTGCGTTCACCGTCATCCGTGCGCCGAAGTCCCTCGCCAGCTGCAAACGGTTGTCGTCGATGTCCACGGCGATCACCTCGGCCCCCACGGCCGCCGCGATCATGGTCGCCGACAACCCAACCCCGCCGCATCCGTGGATGGCCACGAAATCGCCGCCGGTGACCCGACCCTGGTCCACCACGCCACGGAACGCCGTCATGAACCGGCAGCCAAGGCTCGCGGCTTCGACAAAGTCCAGTTCATCGGGGAGGGCCACCACATTCACATCGGCGTAAGGCATGGCCACGTAACCGGCGAAGGCGCCCCATCCGGTAAACCCCGGCTGGTACTCGTTGTCGCAGATGTGGTGATGGCCGGCCAGACACTGCTCGCAGGTGCCGCATCCGCCGCAGAAGGGCACAGTCACCCGGTCGCCGACCTGCCAGTTCCGCACCAGGCCGCCCTTCTCGACGACCACGCCGGCGAATTCGTGACCCGGCACGTGCGGCAGTTTGATCGACGGATCGTGTCCCATCCATCCATGCCAGTCGCTCCGGCAGATCCCGTTGGCCCGTACCTCGATCACGACACCGTCCTCCGACGGCACGGGATCGGGAACTTCCCGAATTTCGAGGGGAGATCCGAAGGCGTCCATTACGGCTGCTTTCATCAGGCTGTTCCAAGGCTTGGCGGGTGTTCCGGCGACCGAAGGCTGTCGGTCGTACCCGCCTCGTGAATAGTTGGTCTGCTATGGAATCAGCACGACAGATCTGTAAGCGTCAGATCTGGAAGTGCCAGACCTAGAGACGCCAGACCACCAGGAACTGGAGGGTGTTCTCGTCGTCGTCCGTGCCGATTTTGTTTCTCCAGTACTGGTACTCGAATCCTAGCAGCAACTGATTTGGTTCGCCGGCCGTTGCCCGGCCGATGTCCCAGACGAACTGCGGCTGCGCGAGAATTGACGCGTCGTGCCGACCGCCGAGTTCGTTGGACCGGCTTCCGATATACTCCGCGTGACCCATAAAGGCGAAGGAATGCTGGCCGATATCAAAGGGGGCGGCCCAATTGACGTCGAACACGAAACTGTGCCCTTCCTTGGGTGCACCGCCCTTTGCCACGCCGAAGTTCTGGTCGATATAGGCCGTGAGATCGGTGTTCAGGAACAGGAAACCGGGGATATCCCAGGACGCCCGGAACCCCGGCAGAAACTTGAACACCTTCGCGTCGCCCCCCATGTTGATGCCCGCGATGATCGCCAGGTCGGAAATGAGACCCAGGCTGGCATCGGCCTGCTGCATTTTGCCGATACTGAGCGTCGGATACCACTCGGCGTAGAAGTCACGGTCATTAAAACCGTCCGTTTCCCGGTCGACCACATAGTCGAGGAAGAAGAAACTGTCCCCGAGCTTCCATTGCGATGCCTGCTGCACGGTGAAAACCAGGGACTGCACGCTTTTCTGCGCGAAGGGATTCCTCAGCTTACCCGCCTGCAAGTGGAATTCGGTCTGGGCGGAAGCCGTGGACACCGTGGACACCGTGGTCGCCGCGGCCAACGACATCATGAAACATACCGCGAATCGCTTTATGTTGTTGCAGGCGCTACACTTCATCCCTTAGTCCTTGTCCGGAGACGTTCGCCTCCCGTTACTTTCGAATGTTGCCGGGCAACAAGCATCTATTTCGATCAATCTTCCCACCGGTCTGGGTTTATCCCGGGCGCTTCGCTTTTCATCCCCATAGGCTTGTGTGGCTGCTGCCATTCCAGGCCGGTCGTGTTCAGGCTCTGCAGGAAGGGCCTGGCCTGCACCGGCGCGGCGGCCACGTCATCGGGATCCCACTCCTCCATGGGCTGGACGGGTCCGGACCAGGCCGGCCGGTAGCCGAACTGGATCAATTCCCGGGGTACCGTGTCGCGGTTGGGATGGGTGCCGTGAAAGACGTCCTTGGGAATGACCAGGGCCGACCCCGCTTTCGCGCAGAGGGTCACCTCCTGGGGATGGGACTTGTAGCGCACGTAGGGGTTGCCATGGGCGTGGAAGGACAGGTGCGATCGCGGCACGACCCGGAACGGCGCCCTTTCCGGCGGGAGATCATCCAGATAGTAAAGCACACGCGCCAGTCGCGGCGAACTGCCCTCGTAACTGAAAATGGAGGAGCCGTAGGGCTGGCCGTCCGTATGCATGGAAATGGGCGGCGAACCCGAAAGGGTCCGCGTGAACAGGCCTCGGGTGAACACGATATCCGGCCCCATCAGCGCTTCGAGGAACTCGATCATGGGCGGATGCCCGATCAAGGCGCACATGGCCGGACTGCGCCACTGGGCCTCCAGGCAGTAGGTCTGGCAGTCGCTGTAGTCTTTGCATTCCATGGGCACGTCGGCCAGTTCGGCCTTCAGCCGTGCGATGTGGCCGGCGTCGAGCAGGTCCGGAAGTAGCACGTAGCCTTCGACTTCGAGGTGACGGATGCGCTGGGCCGTCGTAAATGCCCCGAAGTCCGTCTCGTCGACGTGCATGAATCCGATCTCTTCCCGGGGATCGATTTGAACCGTGGCGCTTTCCATGATGCGCTCCCTGATGCTCGACGGCATCTTTCCTGCGTCATTCATCGGTCGTTGCGTTTGAGGAAACTATATGATCCGCCTGGTCGTTTTCAAGCGTTTTCCACGCGTAATCCGCAATCAATATGCCACGACCAGTAAGCCATGGCCAGCCGTCCGCAACCAGTAGGCGCACTGAACGGGGATTGTCGGGCCACATGCTATGCCTGCATACCTGTGTGGTGTCGGGATTCCCTGGCTCAGGACCGCGCACCGAAATGCCGGCGCACGAAATCCCAGGCCGGCTTCTTGAAGAACCGGTGTCCGCCTTCCCCGACGGCCAACTCGCAGTTGTCCGAGGTGCCGGCGACCGCATAGACTTTCTTGAGCCGGTCGAAGGCGGCGTGGACGTGGTCGATGGGGAAGATGGGGTCGTGCCGGCCGGCAATGGCGCAAAAGGGGCGGGGGGCGATCAGGCCGGCCACGTCGTACATCTCACCCAAGCGCAGCAAGCCGGGCACATAGTTGCATTCACAGTGGTGTATGGTTCCGATGCTGCCCACGAACGTGCAGAAATAGCACCCCGGCATGGAGAGGGCGATCCGGGTGTCACAGGCCGAAGCAAAGACTGATATCGTACCGCCGCCCGAGTTGCCCGTGATGGCGATGCGCCCGGCGTCTACCGGCAGATTGGTGACCGCCCAGTCGATCAGGCGGGACGTGTCCCACACCCGTTCGCCGATGGGCGTTCTTCCGAGCAGCAGGTCGTGGACGAGCTGGTCGCGGCAGGAGTGTATTTTGCCGGCCTCGATGGCTTTCGCGGTGCGCGTTTCCCCGAAGGCACGCGTGGTCGGCGCGATGACGATGTACCCCTCTTCGGCGGCCGCCTGCCGGGCGATGTCCCGCTCGCCCTCCATCATGTGCGCCTCTTCCGCCGCGTCCCGGGAAATGCCGACGTAGATGTGGGGATGATTATGGCCATGAGGCACAAGGACCAGGGGGAGTATACCCCCGCGTTTCACACCCTTCGGCAACAGGAGGTAGAATGGCAGCGGCACCGTCGGTTCGACCCAGAGATACCAGCGTTCACGGACATGACTGCCCAGGTCGACTGATTCCAGCCGCTCCGCTTTCGGCACGTGGTCCGAAAGGTCCGCTTCCATGTTATCCAGGCCCAGGGCTTCCCGCAGTTTCGGGCGAAAGGCGGCCTGCCAGGCGGACAGGCCTTTCTGATCCGTCGCCGTGAAGGCATACGTTCCGGATACGTTTTCATACAGGGCATTCAAATGAGTTTTCTGGTCATAGGGCTTGATCGTTCCGATCACCGACTTTCCTGTCCGGTTATCCATCATGAACTCCAATGCTGGTTACGAAGACTTGATACGTGGTGCGCGTTTGGCGCGCCCGACGGTGTGCCGATTCGCGGTGCGCGTGTGCGGTGCGTATTGATCCGTGGTGTGTGCGTGTCGACGCGTTCCGGTCCTCGGTACCCATGCGACACCGCGTGCTGACGGGCGTGTCAACGATACCCGAAGATCAGCGGAAAAACGGCCACGACAAAGGCCGCCCACGCCGAGAAAACAGGGAGATAGTCCGTCTGCCAGCGTTCCACGGCAGAGAACGGCGCACGCCGTCGCAGGAATCCAGTGTACAGGCGGGCTGTCCACGCCAGGTTGACGAACAGGATGATGTTCAGTCCCATGGCCCACATCCGGTTCGGCGTGACTCCGAAATCGCTGATGCGCGCCGTCATGGCCGCCAGCACGAGGACGTCTACGACCAGGGCGGCTGAAATGAGCGCAATCTGCAGACCGTCAAAAACGCCCGGTGACGCCACGGGGTCTCGTGCCGAGACCGAATACAGCACGAGTCCCAGGACGACGATGAGCAGCGCATCGAAGGCGATCAGCATCTCGCGCTGCACGTCGATCCCTCTACCGGTCCACACCAGGACCGCCAGAAAAGACAGCAGCATCAACGTGAAAAGCGGCGTGAAAATCCGCGTAAGCACCGGCGCCACCTGCTCGATGGCGCCCTGCCCGGTATCCACGAGCCAGGCCGCTACGACGAACGCGCCCATCGCCCCGCACGGAATGATCCACGATGCGACGGCCCATCGCAAATCCACGCCCAGCGCGTTGAATACCGCCAGCGTTATGCCGGTGAGCACGCCGCCGCCCAGGGCGATGAGCACGTACAGGATGAAGAGCTGCCCGCTGAACCGCACGAAATCCATGCGCAGACCGCGCGTCCGCCAGTCCCCCCCGGCGTATGCGAAGCCCACGACGAGCCACAGGGCGATGGGTACATGCAAAGTGGTGAGGATCGCGGTATCGCCGCCCGGTTCGAAGGGAAAGACGTTACACAGCAGCATGGCCACGAAGAAGGGCGGTATCAACCAGCCCCACCGGATAAAATCCATCCCGCGTTTCCATGCAAAATACGCCGTCACGAACGGAAATGCGAAGAAACTGATGTTCAGCGCATAGAACTGGTTGACGTCATCGTCGTCGAATGCGTATCCGAACAGCGCGGGGACCTTGATCGCCAGCGCCGCGCAGGCGGCCAGTAAAAGGGCGAAGATGAATTCCGTCCGCCTGTGCCTGACAGCCCCGGGAACGGTGTTGGTTTCTCCCGTCTGTGATCCTGAAACCGATCCCTGCGAACCAGATCCCTGCGTATCTACATTGTATACACTGGCTAGGTCTTTTTTACTGGCCAAGCCACTTTTATCGGCTGTGTCAACTTCATCGGCTACGTCTGTTTTACCGGCTGTGTCCGCGGCAGGCTCGTCTGCTACGACGCCCATCAACATGGCCGCGTGATCCTGGACGTAATCGCGCGTCGCCGCGTCCGCACGGCCGACTCGCACAACCGCGACCTGGAAGGCTTCTTCGGCAGAGAGACCGAAACGCAGCAGATCGCCTGCCTGGACCCTCAGCTGAACTTCGAGCGCATCCAGTTCGGTCGCGGGAAGCGATTCGTGCCGTTCCACGTAATTCCGCCACCGCGCGATTGCATTTTCAATCCTGGATTCGTTCATGATCCCGGTCCAGGGGTAAAAGATATGCCGCAACCATGCGTCACTCCGTATTGGATGCTAACGCGGAGCGCCGTGCATTGTTCCGGAACGGGGTCAGCCTGCGTCCGGGGGATCGCCGAGATCCGGAACCTGGAGCAGTGCGCCACCGTGGAGCGCAGACTCATGGGCTATCAGTCCGGGCAGCATGTACCGGGCCGCGTCCCAGGCGTTGTTGGGGGGCATCGTGCCGTTCACGCAGGCCGTTAAGAAATCGTCGACGAGGAACTGATGGCTGCCCGCATGGCCGTTGGGCAGCCCGGCGAAAGCCGCCGGCAGCCGTTCGACGGGGTGCACGGCGGAAGCGCCTAAGTGGGTGCCGTCGGAAGCGGTCACCTTGCCCATCGGATCGCTTCCCATCGCATCACTTCCCGGCACGGGCTGGCCGGTGCAGGTGAGCAGGTCGTCGAGGGATTCCACGCGGGTCCCGTCCTTTCGAAGCCAGGACGCCCCGGCGGCGGTCTGTTCGAAGCCGCCTTCGGTCCCCTGCAGGCCCATGCGCACGCATCCCGGATGACCCACGCGCCGGAACTCGTTGGTTCGGCAGACACTCCCGTCGGACATGCTGTACAAAGCGCTCTGGTTGCTGAAGGGATTGCCCCAGTCATTGGTCTCGTAGATCCCGTCGTCGTTGGCGTCTCGGAATCCCTGGCAGGATACCCGGGTCATGCGCGCACCGGTGACGGAAATGACCTGGCTCGTTGAGTGCGTCGGGTAGTACATGGGTGGAATGCCGGCCGTCTCCCGCCAGTTCTCGCCGCCGCGCCAGCGCGCCACGTCGTAGAGGCCGTGGTCCCAGTCATGATAGTACTCGGCCTGGCCATAAACGACCCGGCCGAAGGCGCCCCGTGCGTACTGTTCCCGGCAATATAGCACGCCGGGGTAATAGTAGCTCGTCTCGCCGAGCATGTAGACGGTGCTCGAAGACCTGGCAGCGGCCACCAGGTTTTCGATTTCGGCTACGCTGATCCCCGGCGGCACGGCCGAGTACACGTGCTTTCCCGCTTCCAGGGACTGGACGGCCTGGGGACCGTGCAGCCAGTTCTGGGTAAAGAGGCACACGGCGTCCACGGAGGAATCGCAGAGGGCATCGAGGGAGGGACTTTCGTCACTGATCTGGAAACGGGCGGCCGCAGCCGTCCTCTTTTCTTCTTCCAGGTCGCAAAGCACCACCCGTTCGACTTGTGGATGCGCCTTGAACAGGGGAATGAAAGACTGAGAAAATGCACCCGTGCCGACAATACCGACCTGAAGCCCCACGTCCACCTCATGACTTTCGCAAACGCCCTCAAGCACTCCTGAAGGCCACCCCTGGAGGCCGCCCCGTTAACCGATGCCCGGTTTATTCGCCATTCGTACCGAGTAGATTGCGCAAGAAAGCCACAGCACGGGGGATCGCACTCGGCATCGACGTGATTTCGTGCGTTGCACCCGGATAGATATAAGCCTCGAACTCAGGCGGTCCGCGACCGATCTCCGTCATGGCCCGGATCATGGATTCCGCCTGGGTGACGGAAACCACCCCGTCCATGTCGCCGTGGTGGACCTGCAAAGGGGGCAGATCCTCGGCAAACAGGACGGCGGACCGGCGGATGAGCGCAAGCCGGGCATCCTGGAGCGTAACGTCTCCGGTCCACCATGGTACGAGGTACGTGGCGCGCAGGTGTTCAACACCGGGCAGGTCGACGGTCACGCCCCTCACCAGGAGACTGGCGATGTCCCGTGCCCATTCGTTCTGGAAATCCGTCGGTCCGAAGAACGTGATAACGCCCGCGATACGCTCGTCGCGGATCCCCATCAGCATGGCCACGCCGCCTCCTCTGCTGGCGCCCGCTACGATGTACCTGTCGGTCTGGGCTTCCGGTATCGTCTCCATGGTGAGATTGACCAGCGCCAGCGCGTCGTCCACGTCGCGGTCCCACGGACTGGCCGGACCATCCGACAGCCAGGACCGGTCATCGTATCTGAGCGGTTCGTCCCGAAACGACGGGATCACGTAGACGAAGTCGCCCGTCATTTCGCCGAGGGCGACGGTCAATATGAATAGCGTGCTTTCCACCGACACGCCGCCGTCGCCGCCGTGGGCGTATACTATTATGGGGAGTTCCTCGGAACCGGCGCCGTCAGGCACGACGATGGCGCCGAAATGGCGCAAGCCATCGACCTGTTGCGAGACGACCCGAAGGCTGGTCGGATGACCACCCATGTTGTAGGCTTCTTCAAGCTCGACCGTGCCCCCGGCCGCCGAGTAGTCTCGCGTGGCCCAGTCGGCACGGACCGCCGATAGTTCGTCCTCTTCGGCTGGCGCGAATAGAACGTCGAGCGAGTCTTCCACGGAGATCGCGTGGCCGCTCACGTTGGCGGTCGCGCTCGATGCGGTAACGGTCAGCGTCTGCACTCCGGTCGTCGAACCCAGCGTCCAGTGGGTGGCGGCCATGCCGTCCGGTCCGGTTCCGACGGTGGTCGGTTCGGTAACGCCGTGGTTGGGAAAGAACAGGACAAGCGCACCGGGCAGGGGCTGTGCTTCCTCGTCGAGCACCTGGACCACGACCGGTTCCCGCAGACTCGAACCGGCGAGCGCGCGCTGCCCGTCGCCGGAAACAACGTTTATCCTGGCGGCCCGGGGCGGATCCACCGGATCGGGCGAGGTAGGGCCATCCTCGCCGCAGGAAAGCAGGACGGCCAGGGACAAGAGCAGCGCGACTGGCGCAATGATGCGCCGCCGGAAGCCCGCGGATACGAAGCCCGGCGTTTCGGGGCCGGACGTTCCAAGGCCGGAGACGGATACAACCCGCGATGGATTTTCAAATGGACGCATAGGCATGGCTCGACGGTAAGAGCAAAGAAAAGTTGATGGTTTCATGCATTTCGTTGCGAATCTGGTATGTCGGCGGGCTGTTAATTTACGGATCGGCTACGGAGATAGAAAGCATCAATTGTCTAAGCCGGCGAATTTGTTGTGTTTTTTTAGTAATTATACCTTTTAACCAGCGTGCGGCGTGCCTTCAACCCGCACGTTGCGTGCATTTCAACCTGTGTGTTGCGCGCTTTTCAACCTGTGCGTTGCACGGTGAACCGGGAAGTGACACTCGAGGCCGGTACCCGCCGGAGCCATAGCAGACACGCTATGCCCGCCACGGCCAGCACGCCGTTGAAACTGAACACCAGGATCCACGCCGACGGCCCGCCGGAAAGGTCGAGTATCGATCCCGCGACAACCGGCGCACCGGTTCCCACAACAAACCCGATGAAGGACTGCACGGCCTGTGCGGACCCGACCAGGTTCCTCGGGGCGAGTTCCGTGACGGCCGTCGAATAGATGGCGGAATCGGCAGCTGTAAAGAACCCGTATAGGAAACCCAGCGCAATAAGCCAGGCAATCGGAAGTCCGACCAGCCAACCGGCGAGAAAAGAACAGATGCCGCTCACCGCGAAGATCAAAGTCGCCGTCCTGTTTCTCCCGAACCGATCCGACATCCATCCGCCCAACAGCACGCTGAAGATGCCCGTCATGAACATGAAGCCGGCCAGGGTGGCGGCGCGCGAAGCCGCGGCCTCCGAATCAAACCCCGTCATCATAAGTGCGGCAACGAGAAGCAGCGGCAACCACAGGCGGGCCACGAAGAGTTCGGCGGTGTGCAGCGCATAGGCCATGATTACCAGCATCAGTCGGCGGTCTCGCAGCGGCGCCAGTGGCAGCCAGCCGGCCATTGTTGGGGTGCGTTCGCTGATGGGCGAAACGGTACTTCTTTCAAAGGCCAGCAGCAACGTGACCGCAACGCCCACGATACCGGGCAATGTCGTGGCGAGATATGCCGGTTCCCAGCTTTCGAACCGGTCCAGCAAAATGCCCATGAGCACATATGAAACCGTCGTGCCCGCGTATCCTGAGCTCACGAAGACTCCGACGGCCAGGCCGCGTCCCCTTTCGGAGAATCTGGCCGAAGCGAGTCGGATCCCCGTGATGTACACGCATACGTGCCCGACGCCATAGAAAAATCGCAGTGCGCTCGCGGACCATAACCCTTCCGCCAACAGGGGGAACAGTACGGCGCTGACGGCCGTCAGGAAGATACCCGCGAGCATGATTACGTACGGCCGGAACCGGTCGGTAAAGGGTATGACCAGGAGGGAGGACGCTGCGTACCCGGCCAGATAGGCCGAAAAGGCCACGCCCGATTGCGTGTTGTTCAGTCCCCATTCCCCGCGAATGAAGGGCAGAGACGCCACGTAGCTCGAGGAAGACAGCAGCACGAGGAACAGCGACGAACTCATCGCCGCCAGCCACAAGAGATCCGTCCAGGTGGTCTGCCCGTCGACTCTTGGATGTGGGCTGGTGATGTCTGATGAGTGGGATAAACGGTTTGCTGGCAACGGTCTTGATCAAGACGGGTTCAATGCGAGTCTCTCAAGCGATGAATTTAGAAGGTATGATACCGTGATGGCCTGTAAATCTCAAGGCTCGTACACTATTATGATTCGGTTGTCCGTAACCTAAGGTTGCTGCGATGGTATTCTGCTTGCATTTACACCATTTTTGATGTATTTTGATTTATGAATCCAACTTGGCGAGTAGTTTACTACGAATCAAAGGACGGGCGATGTGAGATTTGGGAATTCATCGAAGCTCGTGGTAAACGAGATCAGGCTAAACTACCCAGTTGGATCGGATTACTCGCTGATTACGGCCCTCACCTACTCCGTCCTTACGCGGACCTCCTAGAGGATGGAATCCACGGACTACGCGTTACTTTATCGGGTGATCAGGTACGGTGCCTGTATTTCTTCTGCTTGCGAAATCTAATTGTGCTTACTCATGCATTTGTCAAAACTACCGGTCGAGTACCTCGGACTGAAATCCGCAAGGCTTTGAAATCGCGTGATGACTTTTTGAATCGAGTCGATGCACGCCAGTAAAAAGGAAGATCCTAATGCAAACCTTCGCCGCTCATATCGAACAGAAACTCAAAGATGAACGATTTCGTAAAATGTATGAAGAGGAACGGCAGATGGCTGAGTTGGCTTTAAAAATCGCACTTGCTAGGGATAAATCGGGGAAGTCGCAGAAGGACGTAGCTCGAGAAGCTCGGATAACGCAACAGCAACTATCCAGGTTGGAGAACGGTTTCAGATGCAATGTCAATACGCTGCTCAAAGTGTGCAAGGCATTAGGCTTAACGCTGGAATTGAACGAAGCGTACCCGTCGGGTATTGACCGACGTATCGATAGGGTTGCGGAGCCTTAATCGTCCCCAGAGGCCGGTCAGATCCGTATTTACAGCTAAGTACAAACGGAGACGCACCTTGTTGTCAAATCAACGGAGATGTGATTTGATCAAATTAACCTGCTGGAACATCGCGCATCGACATGCTGCCTGGCGATCGTTGGTCGAATCGGATGCGGATGTGGCTCTTTTGCAGGAAGCCAGAACCCCTCCGGAGGATGTGGCGGATCGTCTGAATGCAACGGATCCTCTGAATGTGAATGCCAGACAGTTTCAGGAAGTTAATGCTCAAAAATCTCAATGTATGATTGTAAAGCTCACCGATAGGGTCGATGTAAAACGATTGATACCTATCCCTTTAATCAATGCTCGTAATGGAGAGTTCAAATCCACCCATCCCGGTTGCCTGGCCGCCGCCATCATCACCCCACGCGACGGTGAATCATTCATCACTGTCTCATTCTGCCCGGAATACGAGAAACCACATCGTTCGACGGGCAAAATGTCATGGAACATCGTAGACGCGTCCATCCACCGCGTCATCTCCGACCTGTCCCTACTCATTGGCAACCAGCGGGGACACCGTATCGTCGCCGCAGGCGATCTCACAATCTACCACGGCTACGGAGAAGACAAGAGCGGCTATTGGAAGGGACGGTATGACACGGTTTTTGACAGGATGCGCGCCCTTGGACTCCCGTTAGTTGGCCCGCAGCATCCCCATGGCCGCCAGGCCGATCCGTGGCCCGACGAGTTGCCGGAAGACAGTAAGAACGTTCCAACGTATATCCATTCTTCTCAGACGCCCGAGACAGCGACGAGTCAACTGGACTACGTCTTCGCGTCCGAAAGCATGGCCGATTCCGTCGAGGTACGTGCCTTGAACCGCCCTGATGAATGGGGGCCAAGTGATCACTGCAGGATAGAGATCGAGGTGACGTAGCGGCAGCGAACCTATCGTAAAGCGAGGTACGACATGGCCGAACGCAAGAATCCGGACGAAACCTACCTTGCCCTGCTGCGCGGTATCAATGTCGGTGGCAAGAACATCATCAAGATGGCGGATCTCCGAAGCTGCTTCGAGTCCGAAGGCTTTCGTGATGTCGTCACCTATATCCAGAGCGGGAACGTGATCTTCCGTTCGCCATCTACCGGGCTCAGGACCCTGACGAAGCGTATCGAGGGGATGCTGTCTGCGGCGTTTGATTACGAAGCGAGTGTCGTGATGCGTTCAAGAAAGCAGATGCGTGCGGTGGTTTCCGATGCACCGGCGGGATTTGGGGAACAGCCGGAGACATATCGCTACGATGTTATCTTTGTGAAGGCGCCGCTTACGGCAAATGCCGCCATGGAGGGCGTTCCCACCAGGCCCGGCGTGGATGAAGCCTGGATGGGCAGCGGTGTGCTCTACTTCTCCAGACGGATCGACCAGGCATCGCGAAGCTATCTCAGCCGTCTCGCGTCAATGCCCGTGTACCAGCGCGTTACCGTCCGCAACTGGAACACGACGACCCGGTTGCTCGAGCTCATGGAAAAAGACTGAATCTGGAGTAGTTGTCCGACGCGGGCCCGTCTGCGTACCTTGTCGTCTTCGATTCGCGGCGGTCAACCATTCGCTTACTCATTCAGCACTGATCGGGTTGATCGACGTCGCTCAACGGCGAGTCGTCATTCCGTGCCGCACCGCCCATTTCTAAACACCAGAACCGGCATGTTGGGAATCGAGCAGTCGGAAACGTACCCGTAAAGCGCATTCATCTCGGCTTCAAGGGCGTTGTATTCCGCCAGCCGGCTGGCCAGTTCCGTCGGATCTGTGGATGACGCGGAGTAAACGATATACGCCCAGGGACCGCCGCAGGGTTTGGAACCTATGGCCGCGCTGCGACAGTCTGAAATCGACGCTCCCGCAGCATCGCCGATGAGCGCGTCGATTTCCTGTCGCATCTTCATGAGCTTCGCCTGGTCGCCTTCCTCGGTCCGCGGTTCCTCCTCCTCGACCGGCTGTTCGCCATTGTTGTCAGGTCCAACGACAGGATCACTGTCGTCACAGGCAAGTATAGAAACGGAGATCCACAGTGCAGCAACCAGGTATCGCATAGTCTTTCCTTTCTTTACAGATACAGACAGGCGTCATGTTGCCCACTATGGAGAACGTTTCACTTCGCAAACAGTTCCCCTTCCGAATCTGTCGTATGACCGTGCTGACGACTTCGTTTCTAACCGTTTCTAACCGTCCGGGGAGCGGGTGTTTCATTCGATACTACGTGTGAATACCCCTGAAAATTGATATAGTAGCCTTAACACATTCTGTTCTCGAGTTTTTTTAATAAAGAAAAAGGAGATCGTACCATGCGACAGTACCGGGTCGCAATTCTGGGTTGCCGCGGCCGGGGCACGGCCGCGGGCCGCGCGTACCATCAGCATCCCCGAACCGAGGTGGTAGCCTTATGCGACCTCGTGCCGGAGCTTTTGACGACCCTCGGCGACGAATTGGAGGTCGGGGCCCGTTACAACGATCTCGACCGCATGATCGAGGCCGAGGCCCCGGACATCGTCGCCATCCCCACGGGCACAGAGTTCCACTATCCACTGGCTATGCGCGTGCTGGAGCACGGCGTCCACATCGACATCGAAAAGCCGATCTGCACGACCCTGGCCGAGGCCGACGCGGTGCTGGCCAAAGCCGCGGAGAAAGGGGTGCAGGTGGCAGTCCATCACCAGGGGCGCACCGGCGGCGCGCTGCAGGCGGTCAAAGTGGCGATCGCCGAGGGCCGGATCGGCGACCTGCGCTTTATTCAGGGCAGCGGCAAAGGCTACTACGGCGGCTACGGCCTGATGAATATCGCCACGCACTCGCTCAATGCCATGCTCGGTGTGGCCGGGCCGGTGCGCAGCGTGCAGGCCGTGGCCTTGACCGATGGCCGCCCGATCACTCCAGAGGATGTGGTACCGTCGCCGAGCGGCATGGGCTACATTGCCGGTGAACACGTGACCGCGGCCCTTTCCTTTGAACGCGGGATATCTGGTGTCCTCCTGCAGCACCGCTTCCCCGAGATGGATTCGACTGCCTATATGATCGAGATCTACGGCACCGAGGGCAGGCTCTACTGGAAGAGCGGCGCTCCGTGGATTTTGACCACGCCGCACTTTGCCCCAGGACAGGCCGTATGGCAGCCGCTTGATCCCATCGTGCCGGAGCACTACGATCCGGCCGGTCCGGCTTCCGTGGAGGACTACCAGTTCGCCGATGAGTACGTGCAGGCGCTCGACGAGGGCCGTGTGCACGAGTGCTCGGGTGACGCAGGCCGCCATGTGCTGGAGATATTGATGGGCATTTTCGAGTCGGGCGCACGCGGTCGGCGCGTGGATCTGCCACAAGCCGAACGTGATCATCCGCTTCTGCGCTGGCGCGAGGAACACGGCCTGGACCTGCCCGATCCGATGCCGCGCCCCTACGCGGAATGGCTCGCTGCGGAAGACGGCCGTTTGGGCCGGAGTGGGAGCTAACCGCCGGGCATTGCCGACCAGCCCCCGCCGCTGCCTCTGACACCCATGTCCCGGATTACCCGGCCTCGTGCCTACCCGGCAAACTTACCCGGCCGACCCGCCCACTCCCATGATCCGCGCCATGTTTCCGCCCAGAATCGCCGCTATCTCGTCCTCGTTCAGAAACGGGCAATAGCGCCTCACGTAGTCGAGGCTCTGTCGGTAGGTCCAGTGCAGCAGTACGATGGGGATGTCCGTTCCCCAATGGATGCGCTCGGCACCGAAGCGTTCAACCATCTTCTCCAGGACCGGTTGCATCTGGGGCATGGGGTAGTCCCAGCGCGCCTGCAGGAACACGGCGAAGAGGATCTGGATGTGGAAGCGGGGATGGTCCGCGGGTGCGGCTTCGTACACTTCGTCGGGAACGATGATCCGGTCGCCTTCGGCAAACATCCGCCAGGGGAATCCGTGCGTCACGATCACATCTACCTCGGGGAACCGGTCCATCCAGGTACGCAACGAACGTAACTCCTCGATGTACGCGGACGGCGATCCGACCGCACCCAGGGTAAAAAACACCGGTATATCCAATGCGGCAACCGCAGACCAGAACGGGTCGAAATCGGGCCCGGTCCATTCAGCGGAGAGGTCGTAGAGCGGCCGGTGAAAGGGCGCGAACTGAAGACCCGAAAGCCCGTGAACGACGATTGCTCGTTCCAGTTTGTCGATCGCATCGACGGTCCGGTCGGGAATCCACCACTCGGGCACCTGGACCAGTCCCTGGAGCTGTTCCGGGTAGCGCCTGCAGCATTCCGCGATGTAACCGTCGTCGAGCCCCATGTAGGGCGTGCGGTGCAGGAGGGCGCGGTCGACGCCGACGTAGTCCATCTCCGCCACCAGGCTTTCCGGCGGAAAGGAGAAGTCCTCCGTCCACGGCGGCAGGGCCTGCTTGACGTAGTTCCCGCCGCCGACCGTCCACTCGGCCAGTCCGTGTTTTCCGGTGCGGAAGTCCGCGTCTCGCAGGCCTTCGAAGCGCCACGGACGATCTGGATCGTAGAGCCCCGTAGCGTCGGCCGGCGCACGGTCGCTACGCCGCCAGACGGGTTGCTGCCGGGCCTGGGCCATGAACAGTTGCAGGTGACGCCGGAATTCAGCACGACTGTCAAAACCGCCAATATCTCGCGTGGAAGGAAAGCAATAGGCGTGTCCGTCGTAGATCATGTTAGCATCATAGACTGGGTGTGTAACGGGCCCTGAATTACTGTACAGATCCTATGCATAGTACGTAAACAACGTGGTCTCTAAGAAACCTCAAACCTACAATGTCTAGCATTTCAATCAATAGGTCTTTCCCTCCATGATATACAGGTATACAAGGGATGTCAAAGCTCTGGGATTTCCGTCTAAACGCGTTGACAGGATCGTGTTGACGAACTTATTATTCAGCCAGTAACCATGCCCGTTGCAAACCGTAACGAATGACCTTCGTTTTCAGTTTGAAACAGATCGTTGTCCGGTTAGAGTGGCCTTAATGCAAAATACCGAAACCGTCCCAATCTGGAATCCCAATACGGGTATAGAAGACCTAGAAGTCGATCCGAATGAACTCAGTTCTTCCGAGATCCCTGGGATCAAAGCAATCTGGACCGAGCAGCAGGAGCGGTTGAAGGACACAGCCCAGCTATCGGACTTCACCGAGAAACTGAGCAGGGAATGGGCGATAGAAACCGGCATCATCGAAAACCTTTACGAAATAGACCGTGGCGTCACGCAGACCTTAATAGAACATGGATTCCAGTCAGAACTTCTAAGCCATGGATCGACAAACAAGCCTCGGGACAACGTGATTCGGCTTCTGAATGACCAGAAGGAAGCGCTGGATGGTGTCTTCGCGTTCGTGAAGAGTGATCGGACCCTTACCACCTCCTACGTCAAGGAACTACATGCAACTCTGCTGCGCAATCAGCGCACGGCAGAGGTGCTTGACGTTCACGGAAAGATGATCGAAGTCCAACTCATCAGGGGCGCCTGGAAGGCCCATCCGAACCATCCGAAACGGAATGGAGTCACGTATAACTATTGTCCTCCCGAACAGGTGGATTCGGAGATGGACCGACTGATCGAGATGCACGAGGCACACGTCAGCAACGGAGTGTCAGCCGAGGTTCAGGCCGCCTGGCTGCATCATCGTTTCACCCAAATCCATCCGTTCCAAGACGGAAACGGTCGCGTGGTCCGGGCTATCGCTTCACTGGTGCTAGTGAAAGACGGACTCTTCCCGCTCGTGGTAAGGAGAGACGACAGGAGCAGGTACCTGGAGGCCCTTGAAGCCGCCGACCGGGGTGACCTAAAGCCGTTTGTCGAGTTGATCACCAAGTTACAGAGAGATCAGTTCCTGAAGGCGACCAAGATATCGGAAGAATTGCGTCAGGAGGAGGACGTTCAGGCCGTCCTGGATGGGTTGGACCAGGAAGCCCGCAGAATCGCAGCTGAGCAGCGTGAGGCATACCGGGAGGTTTTCGGTCTGGCCAGCGCTATAGAAGATGATCTTGAAGAACGTCTGGAAACCATCCAACCGGACGTATCGAAAGCGTTAAAACGGGTTGCGCCTCAAGCATTTACTTTCGTACGTAGATCCAACGACAAAACGGATTTCTTTTTCCGAGCTCAGATAGTTGAAATTGCCAGGAAATACATAGACTACTACGCTAATACTTCCGAGTACCGGTCCTGGGTTTCAATGAACTTGCGGTGGTCGCGCCGTGGCCAGTTGGTGTTCGCGATACACGGTATCGGCAAACCATTCAGTGGCAGTCTTATCTGCGCACCATTCCTGGAATTCAGGGACTACGATGATACCGATGACGAAGAGCGTCAATCGAATACAACGTTGATTCCGGTCGACGAGGACGGGTTTGTCTTTTTCTACAACGAAGACAAGGATCGCCTACTCGGTAGATTCACGCCCTGGCGAGAAAACGTCCTGAAGGTCGTCATCAGAGAACTTACTCAGAACCTATAGTTA
This sequence comes from Gemmatimonadota bacterium, assembly GCA_026705925.1. Lineage (GTDB taxonomy): Bacteria > JAAXHH01 > JAAXHH01 > JAAXHH01 > JAAXHH01 > JAAXHH01. The sequence goes on along the minus strand of JAPOZT010000021.1, from coordinate 10,270 downwards.
TGAAACTCCATGTAGTCAAGAAAGCGGACGCACTTTATCTGCGCCTCGGTAATTCTAACATTGTCGAGACAGAGGAAGTCTCCCCCGGCGTAGTGCTCGATTACAACGAGTCGAACGAAGTAGTGGGCGTGGAATTGCTGCAACTTTCGAAGCGCTCCACTAATCTGAACTTTTCCGTGCTAGTTTTCGAGACTGTGTGAGAGCGACGGTCAACCTACGTCTCTATTGATCAAGCAAATTCGCTGAAATATCACCTACCGTACCACCCCGGTATACGGTGAGGTCACGAATCCGCTTCGATTCACTTCCCCACCCCGATCATGGCCAACCATCCCACGGACGCCGAACGCTTCCTCTTCGACACGAACGGCTACCTGGTGCTGGAGGGTTTCCTTCCTGAATCCGTGGTCGACGCGCTCAACGCCGCACTGGAACGGACGATAGCGCGCCGCCGCGAACCCGGGTTCCATCGTGCGCACGAGCCGGCTTTCGCCGACCAACTGGATTCGGCCAACGCGCGGGTCATGCACCTGCTGGCCGAAGACCCGCTTTTCCTGGACATGCTCGACTACGAGCCGATGATGGATTATGTCCACGGCCTGTTCAACGAGATGCCCCATCTGCATTCGACCGACGCCATCTACGAAATCGAACCCGAAGAGCATCACGGCCAGGGCTGGCACACGGACGGAATCCAGGACGGGTTTCGCGACTTTCGGCCGCACACCCCGCTATTGCAGTTCAAGGTGGGGTACTACCTGAGTGACATGACCGAACCCGACCAGGCCAACCTGACCCTGGTTCCGGGCAGCCACAAGTCCCTGGTCGAGCCGGACGCGAAGCACGGCATGCCCGGTGCCGTGCAGATCTGCGGGCGGCCCGGTACGGCCGTGCTCTTCCACAACGGGGTGTGGCATTCGGCTGGTCCGTTCACGCGCCGCGGCGGCAAGCGGGTGATCCTCTACTACGGCTACGAACACCCGTGGATGTTGGCGTGCGCGGAACAGTGGCGGTACGACAGGGGTTTCCTGAACAGCCTCACGCCCCGGCACCGTCGCTTCTTCCACGGTTTCGTCTTCGACCCGCCGGAGTACCGCTGGGGTTGAGTGCGATCGGGCGGCGTTGCGACGCGCCAATCAGTCGGTCTTGCGACGCCCCAGTCATGCGGCCTCGCGACGCGCATGCTTGCGCTTCATCATTACACCCGGGAGCCGCTTCAGCCTCTCATTGCGCGGGTCGATCTCGAAACCGCCGGATTCCAGGGCGGTAACGCCAAGCAGCGGTTCCGTCCCTTCCGGGCCATACGCTATGGTACCGCCGACGATCACCCCTTCGAACTCGATCTCCGCGACCGTCGCTTCCAGCGTGATCGAATTCCCGTCAGCGAGAAAATAGTCGCGACTTCCCCTAGGTTTGAGGCCGATCGTTTCCAGGCACTCCCTTGGCACGAGCGAGTCGAATGCCCCGGTATCGACCATAAACTTGCCGGTCCAGCTACGATGTGGCTCGGCGGGGTTTCGGATCGTTACGTTGACGTATGTGGTACCCATATTACATACCTCCCTATAGGGTTTCCTTTTGTTGATTCAATATACATCGGATGATCCGCGTTCCCTATAATAGAAAGAGTCGCAAACCACTTGATTTTCTATTCGACTTTTCTGATGTGTACTGAAAACGGGTGTGCAGATTCACGTCTTGTTACGAAGGAACATCAGAAAACGCCGTAACACGCATCATCCTTGACACGTTCCGCAATGGAATCGGGCCATGAGGTTTCTACTCTCTCTTGTCGTTCCTGTCGTCCTCTTGATCATCGTCCTCTCGATCATCGTCATACCGTCGTGCGGCCGGGAAAGCCCCACGGGACCGCCGGCGGCAGCCGGCATCAGCATATCGCCTGCCGCGGCAGAGCTGGACGCGATCGGTGCGACCGTGCAGTTCACCGCGTCGGTCCGGGACGGGAACGATCGGGTGATCGCGGACGCTGTCGTGACGTGGACCAGCGGAAACCCCGAAGTGGCCAGCGTGACGGACACGGGCCTGGTCACGGCCCGGAAGAACGGTACCGCGGTCGTCACGGCCGCAACAGGGGTATTCAGTGCGAATGCCACCGTCACGGTATCTCAGGCGGTCGCCCGCATCGAGGTCGCGCCCGCCAGCGTGACGTTTACGAAGACGGACCGGGCGCTGCGGGTGGACGCGGTGGCGAAAGACCGAAACGGCAACCCGGTGCCGAACGCGCGGCTCTTCTGGACCAGCAGCGATCCCTTCGTCGTCTCGGTAAACGCCCTGGGAGACCTCGAGGCATGGTCGAATGGAAACGCCTGGATCACAGTTTCTACCGGGGAAACATCGACAGGCGTTGACGTCACAGTCTCGGGCTTTGGACCAGACGCGCTGGACCGCGCAGTCCTGATGGCGCTGTTCAACGGCACCGGCGGACCGGGATGGACGCTTTCCACGAACTGGTCGAGCGACGCGCCCCTGGCCGAGTGGCAGGGCGTGACGACGGACGCCGAAGGAAGGGTGATCGAACTGTTGCTCGACCGCAACGGCCTGACAGGCGCATTTCCCGCGGAACTGGTCCGACTGGAAAAGCTCCAATCTCTTTCACTCCTGGGCAATCGGTTGACCGGCAGCATACCTCCCGGAATCGGAAGCCTCGCCAATCTGGAGTTGCTGGAGGTTTCCTACAACCGGTTGACGGGAAGCATACCCCCCGAAATCGGACGACTCGTCAGGCTCAGGGAATTCGGCGCCAGGGGCAATAACTTCTCTCATGGACCGTTGCCCCGGGCCATGGCAAATCTCGACAATCTCGAAAGACTGAGGCTTGATAGAACATTCCTGTGCGCGCCGCTGGACGCGGTCTTCCAGGCCTGGCTAGGTGCGATTGCCTACGTTGAAGTGGACAACTGCGAGGACCTGGAGCGGAGCGCGCTGGTCGCGTTGTACAACGCGGCGGACGGGAGGAACTGGACCGGACAGCACAATTGGCTCACTGGCGCGCCCCTGAGTGCCTGGCACGGCGTCGCAACCAATGACATGGGCCAGGTAACGGGCCTGGATCTGGCAGGCAACAATCTCAAGGGAACGCTGCCGTCCCGACTGGGTGATCTCCGGTCTCTGAGCATATTGGACCTGTCGAACAACGCCGGGCTGACGGGACCGCTGCCGGCGTCGCTGGTGGGTCTCGGCCTGACGGTCCTCAAGTTGGGCGGTACGGGTCTTTGCGCTCCGCAGGATCCCGCTTATCAAACCTGGCTGGCCACCATCGGGGACATCAGGGTCGACGGCTGTTCCGCCGCCGTGTACCCCGACCGCGTGGCGTTGACCACGCTATACGGCGAAACGGGCGGCGCGTACTGGAAGGAGGCCGCCAACTGGCTCAGCGAAGCGCCGTTGCGAAACTGGTACGGCGTCGAGACCGACGACGAAGGGCATGTGATCTCCCTCGACCTGGGGTACAATAACCTCAAGGGGCGGCTGCCTCAGGAACTGTCGCTGATGGACCGATTGGAAACGTTGCGTCTTATCGGCAACGGCCTGACGGGGCACATTCCACCCGAACTCGCGCGCCTTGATCGACTCGCCGCGTTGGATTTCTCGGTGAACCTGCTGACGGGCCCCATTCCGCCGGAACTGGGACAACTGGACAACCTCTCCGTCCTCGATCTCTCCGCAAACGGGTTGACCGGGTCCGTTCCAACCGAACTGGGACGACTCGACCGACTCACCGTCCTCGATCTCGGGCTCAACCGGTTACATGGACCCCTTCCTCCGGAATTGGGCAACCTCCGCAGCCTCGAGCGACTCACGCTCTCTTCCAACGAGTTTACGGGCCCCGTTCCAAACGAACTGGCAGGACTTGCAGCGCTCTCCGTCCTCAACCTCTCCGTCAATGGGCTGACGGGCCCCGTTCCAACCGAACTGGGGCAACTCCGAAACCTCGTCGCCCTCGACCTCGCTAGAAACGGGCTGACGGGCCCCGTTCCCCCGGAACTGGGACAGCTGGCAAGTCTCGAAGAACTGGATCTCTCCACCAATGCATTGACAGGTCCCGTTCCATCCGAACTCGGAAGATTGTCGAATCTCGAGGAACTGAACCTTTCCACCAACGGGCTGGCAGGTCCCGTTCCACCCGAACTGGGACAACTGACAAACCTCGTCACGCTGCGCCTGGCGTCGAATCGCCTGAGCGGACCGGTTCCGTCCGAACTTGGCGCGCTCGGGATGCTGCGGACGCTGAGTCTCTCCCACAATGCCGAACTGTCGGGGCCGTTGCCGCGCGCATTCTTAGGCCTTGACCTGGCCTCCCTGCTGCTGGCCGGCACGGGACTTTGCGCGACCCGGGACATCGAGACCCAGACATGGTTGCAGGATATAGATGAACGGCGCGTTTCAAACTGCGGCGACGTCGTCCCGCGCGTTGCGTCGGCGTATCTCACGCAGGCGGTGCAGTCCCTCGAAAACCCGGTGCCGCTGGTTGCCGGCAAGCCCGCGCTCCTGCGTGTCTTCGTGACGAACGGCGGCATGGCCGACGCGAGACGGCCACCAGTACGCGCTACGTTCTTCCAGAACAATCTTCCGGTGTACACGGCAGAGATTCCGGGCGGAGACGACAGACTGCCGGACCGTCCGGAGGAGGGAGACCTCACGGCGTCATCCAACGCTCATATTCCGGCCTATGTCGTTCGGCCGGGCCTGGAAATGGTGATAGAAATCAACCCCGGCAGTCTTCCGGATTCCGCATCGGACGCCGGTCGCCGCCTGCCGCCTGCGGGACGGCTGGCCCTGGAGGTGACGGAGGTGCCGCCCCTCGACCTTACCCTGGTCCCGTTTCTGTGGACGTGGAATCCGGATTGGACGCTCGCGGACTACGCCGCGGGCCTGTCTCCTAATGACGAACTGTTCAGGATGACCCGGGAAACGTTGCCGGTAGGTGATTTCCAACTGAACGTGCGCGAACCCGTGTGGACTTCGGTGAAATCCGAGGCAAAAAACACCATATCGATGCTGATCGAGGTCTTTGTGGTTCGCATCCTGGACGGCGCCCGTGGGCACTATATGGCTATCCTCCCCGCCAGCGAACGCGTGGGCGTCGCCGTCATCCCAGGAAGTATCGGCGTGTCGGCAATGGACGGATACACCATAGCTCATGAACTCGGTCACAACATGAACCTGAGGCATGCACCGTGCGGCGGCCCGGCCGGACTGGACCCCGACTATCCCTACGTCGACGGGACGACCGGCGCATGGGGCTACGACGTCCTGACTGGATCGCTGGTGACGCCGCAAAATCACGACCTGATGAGTTACTGCCCGCCCGGATGGATCAGCGACTTCCACTTCGTCAAGGCGCTGATATATCGGCGATCCGAGGAAAGGCCCGTTCCGGCGGCTCGGGCCGCGTCCGCGACCAACCTGCTGCTGTGGGGCGAAGTGAACGACCTGGGGGAAATCGTCCTCCATCCTGCTTTCGTGGTCGAAGCTCCGCCCGTCCTGCCGGAGACCGGTGGTCCGTATCGCCTCACCGGTGAAGACGAAACGGGGAACACGCTGTTCGCGCTGTCCTTCGGCGCGGCGGAAGTCGCGGACGGGGACGGGAGCGTTTTCGCCTTCGTGCTTCCCGTCCGGGCGGACTGGCTCGATCGATTGCACCAGATCGCGTTTTTCGGCCCGGAAGGGGTGAAGACGATGGATCGCAGCGGAGGGCCGGCCGCCGCGATCATGCTGGACCGGACGTCCGGAGCGGTCCGGGGTATCCTCCGGGACTGGTCTGACCAGGGCGCCTCACCCGCGTTCGCCCGGCGCGTGTTGCCGGACGGAGATTTCGAAGTCCTCGTCAGCCGCGGCATTCCGGATCCGAATCCCCGGTAGCGAGGGTTGCCCGCCGAAGCCCCGGTTCAGGATTGCCTGTCGAAGCTCGGCGGCCCGTACAAAAAACCGTTTTGGGAATCGCGTAATGGGGTATTATGATTAGGATATAGCCCGGATCGGTCACGTCGTCCAGATCGGTCGTGTCGTCCAGATCGGTCGTGTCGTCCAGATCGGGGATGCCGTCGAGGCCGGTCCCTCTGTAAATCCGGTTCGACCCGGATCGACCAGGATTCCAGCCCCTGTTCCATGAATTTCGTACTTACCCTGGCCCTTACCGCCGTCTGCCTGGGTGGCGAGACCTTCTTCCACGCACCACGGACCTATCTGGGAGAACGGGCTTTCTCGCTGCGCCTCTCCGATGAGCGGGTGGCGAACGGTCACACCCTTCTGCTGGAGTGCATCCCTGACGATCCCGGTGAGGAAGCCAGTCGCGCGGCTGACCTGACCGTTTCGACGGGTACCCGGATCCATCGCCTGTACCCTCATCCGACCGCGCCCGACGGTGTTTTATTCGCCCTGATCGGCATTCCCTATCGCGCGGCGCAGGGACCGGATACCGTGCACGTGGAGTGGACGGAGAGCGACCGCGTCTTCGATCGGGATCTACCGTTCACCATCGTCGCCGGCCCGTACCGGTCGGAACAGATCCGCGGCGTGCCGCAAAGCCGGGTCACGCCCTCGGTCACGGACTTCCGGCGCATCGCGCGGGAACAGAAGATCATCGCCGCGGCGTACGTAGTGGAACGGGATACGGTGATGATGGAAGACACGTTCCGTTATCCCGTGGAGAAGAAGACCATTACCAGTCCGTACGGGACTCGACGGGTGTTCAACGGACAGCTTCGAAGCTTTCACGGCGGTCTAGACCTGCGGGCCTACGAAGGCACGCCACTCTACGCCGCCCAGTCCGGCGTGGTCAAGCTGGCGCAGAACCTGTTCTATTCGGGCAACCACGTCCTCATCGAACACGGCATGGGCATCCACACCGGGTATTCGCACCTGAGCCGGCTGTATGTGGAAGAAGGGGACGAGGTGTCCCGCGGACAGTTGCTGGGACTGTCGGGGGCCACGGGCCGGGTGACCGCTGCGCACCTGCACTGGACGGTGAGCGTGGACGGCGTTGGTGTCAGTCCGCTTCAGTTCACCGAGATCCTCGCCTTGCTGTACCAGAAACCCGTCGAGGTGCGAAATCCGAATGACGGTTGAACGGGGTAGTCATGCGATCGAAGATCTGCCTGTTGCTCCCTGCTTCTTTGCTGATGATGGCCGTTGCCCTCGCGTCGAACGTTTCCTCCGATGGGCCTGGGCCGCCTGAGTGGCCCGGTTCCTCCGATGGACCTGGGCCGCCTGAGTGGCCCGGCCAGTCTGGATTTCCTGGACCACCCGGCTCCCCCGACCCGGCCGATCCGCCCGGCTCGTCCGGTCGGGTCAACTCCGTCGGCGTCACGCTCCCCCCGGACGCCGCGCCGCCTGAGTATCAGCACCTCCGGACCTTTGAGCTCAACAACCGGTTCATGGACCGGGCCGTCTCTTCTTACCAGAAGGTCTTCGGTTTCGCCATTACGAACGAGCCGCTGACCCGGGTCGACCGGGACTTCAACCTGCTTCCCGCCGCGGCGACCCACTGGGAAGTTTCCGAAGACGGCCTCACGTGGATCTTTTATCTGCAACAGGATCTGATATTCGGCGACGGCCGTCCCGTGACGGCCTACGATTACGAGTCGTCGTTCCATCGCTGGGCCGATCCAAAGACCGGTTTCGATTTCGAGTGGTACTACCGTCCCATCAAAAACTGGGGAGAAGTCGTGGCCGGCCGGATGCCAATGGACTCACTGGGCGTCGAAGCGCTGGACGAGCACACCATCGCCTTCACCACAACCCAGCCGACGCCCTACGCACCCGAGCTGCTGAATTACAGCTGGGTGACCCCCACCCACCTGTTCGAGAAATACGGCCCGACCTGGTCGACCCGGGCCGAGACCCACATGGGCAGCGGTCCCTACCGGCTCAAGGAATGGACGATTAACGACCGCATCGTCCTCGAACCGAGCCCCACGTACCGGGGTCCTAACAAGCCCTTCCTGGAACGCATCACGGCGCAGCTTTTCAATGCCGCCGCCCAACCGCCCTACCTCGCCGCCTACGAAGCCGGCGAAGTCGACTACATCGTGCTGAGCAACCAGGCCGAAATCAACCGCGTCAAATCCAATCCGGCGCTCAAGGACCACCTGAACACCTACGTGGATTTCCAGACCTTCTATCTGCTGATGGATACCTACAATCCGCCCTTCAACGACCGGCGGGTGCGCCGGGCCTTCAGCCACGCCGTCGACCAGGCTTCGCTCATGAGTTCGGCCCTGCGGGACATCGCGTTGCCGGCCGCCGCCATGTCGCCGCCGGGGTTTCCCGCGGCCAACTCCGAAGCGCTGGCTGCCATCCAGGCCTACGATCCGGAAATGGCGCGTAACCTCCTGGCGCAAGCGGGTTATCCCGATGGTGCGGGATTCCCGGTCGTGAGTATTTGGCTGCGGGGGGAACCCATCGTGATCAATACGGCCGCCGAAGCGGTCCAGGCCATGCTGAAGCAGAATCTGAATATCGAAGTCGGGGTGCGGAACGTGGAAAGGAAGGTGTTTACGGAAACGATGAACGCCAAGGAACTCACCCTGGCGCTCATTCCCTATCGGTATGACTACGTCGATGCCAGCAACCTGCTCACGCTGTGGCTGTCGAACGGCAGACATCCCTGGTACAACGAACGGTTCGAAGATCTGGTGCTTAGGGCGAACGTGCTGGTGGGAGATCCGGACCGGCGCAACGCTTTATACCAGGAAGCCGAGGAAATCCTGGTCCGCGACGTGGGCGGCGTGTTCCTCTGGCACACCCTGATCAATGAAATGTGGCGGCCCTACGTGCGCGGCGCGGCGCTGGAGACCAACAAGTGGGGGTACAGGGCGTGGCGGGGCAACCAGATGCTTAACCTGATGCCGACCCTGTATATATCGGAAGACGTCCAGGATGCGGTCCCGAAAAAGGAACCCGCCGGCTTCTGGGACTGGCTGACCACCCGGTAGGTTTCGCCTACGCCGCGGCTTCCTGCACGATGCGTCCGTCGAAGAGACGGATGATCCGGTGGGCGTGGTCGGCCAGCGTCTGGTCGTGCGTCACCATGATGATGGTCGTGCCCGCCTCGTTCAGGCCGTTGAGCAGTTCCATCACCTCGGCACCGTTGGCCGAGTCCAGGTTACCGGTCGGCTCATCAGCAAGGATGAGCTTGGGGTTGCCGATGACCGCCCGCGCCACGGCCACGCGCTGCTGCTGGCCGCCCGAGAGCTGCTGCGGGAAGTGGTTCCGGCGGTGGGGGATCTGCATGTGCTCCATGGCCGCGTCCACCCGCTCCTTGCGCTCCTGCTTCGAAGTGCCCAGGTAGATCAGCGGTAATTCGATGTTCTCGTAGACCGTGAGTTCGTCGATCAGGTTGAAGCTCTGGAAGACGAAGCCGATGTTGGCCTTGCGCAGGTTGGCCCGTTGCCGCTCGGAGTGGCCGGACACCTCCTGGTCCAGGAAATGGTATTCGCCGCCCGAGGGGTTGTCGAGGAGTCCGAGGATGTTGAGCAGGGTGGACTTGCCGCAGCCCGAAGGTCCCATGACCGCCACGAACTCGCCCTGGTCCACGGCCATGGTCACGTCGTTCAGCGCGGTGGTCTCCACCTCTTCGGTCGCGTAGAGTTTCTTGAGATGCTCTGTCCTGATCATGGTTTGCTCCCGTAGTGTGATGATGCTCCGGCTCCGGGCGAGCCCGGCGCAGGTGGCGTCCGTTCCCGCTACTGTAACACCAGCCGTTCCATGTCGCCGAAGTTGTCGTACATGGACGTGATGACCGTTTCGCCCTCTTCGAGGCCTTCGAGGACCTCGAAGTACTGGCTGTTCTGGCGGCCAAGCCGGATCTGCCGCCGCACGGCGTACTCGCCCGCTTCATCCAGCACGTAGATCCAGCGCCCGCCCGTCTTCTGGTAGAACCCGCCCCGGGGCACCTGCATGGCGTCGGCCAGTTCGCCCAGCGCGATCCGCACCTGCAGCGTCTGCCCGCGGCGGAGCCCCTCGGGCATCCCTTCGGGGAACACCATGTCCGCCTCGAACTGCCCCTCGATCACCTCGGGGTACACCCGGCTGATCACCAGGTCGTAGGTCCCGCCCGCGAAGTCGAAGGAACCGGCCTGCCCCGAGCGGATGCGGGCGATGTAATGCTCGTCGATGGCCGCGCGCACCTTGAACTCGTCCTCCACGTCGATCTGCCCCAGCCGGTCGCCGCCGGGCTTGGACTCGCCCACTTCGGCGATGAGCGAGGACAGGAGTCCCGTGATCGGCGCGCGGATCGTCAGGTTCT
>JAPOZT010000033.1 GCA_026705925.1 Gemmatimonadota bacterium | reverse complement strand
GATCGTGCCGATGTTCACGTGGGGCTTGGTACGCTCGAATCTTTCCTTCGACATGGAGTCTTTCTCCTGAACCGGCTGGGTTAACGAAACGTAAACGTCTTCAAGTCAGCAAAGTTCGTCAGCGACATTCAGCGCCAAGCCCTCGGCCGGACTTGAACCGGCGACCTACACCTTACCATGGTGTTGCTCTACCAACTGAGCTACAAGGGCGCTTTCGTTCAAGGTTCAGATAAGTTTTTACAGTTCTGCGGTAAAAACCTTCAGTTATTCCGAACCCCGGACATGGGACCTATAGAGCGGGAAACGGGACTCGAACCCGCGACCCTCAGCTTGGAAGGCTGATGCTCTAGCCAACTGAGCTATTCCCGCCGGTCTTCGTTCTGAAGCTGCTGGTCATCCTGGTCACTCCGGTCATCCTGGCCGGTCGGGCCGGTCTGCCCATATGGTCCAGCCGGTGTTGCCGCCCCGCTTCGCGAAACATGGGGAGGGCAGGATTCGAACCTGCGAAGGCTGAGCCAACGGATTTACAGTCCGTCCCATTTGACCGCTCTGGAACCTCCCCTGGCTGCCTGAAAGCCACCACTCGGATTCGAACCGAGAACCTACTGATTACAAATCAGCCGCTCTGCCATTGGAGCTATGGTGGCCCATTATAATCAGTACGGATACGCATCTTGAGCAGCTCAAGAACACAGACAGGTAAATATAATGAACATCCCTGCCATTGTCAAGGGTGTAAGTAAAATAAATCGGAGGCGGGGCGGGGCTACCGCCGAAGGCGGATATGGAGTTCCCGGAGCTGTTTTTCGCTGACCTCCCCGGGCGCGCCCATGAGCAGGTCCTGGGCGTTCTGATTCAGGGGGAAGGCGATGACTTCACGGAGATTGGTCTCGTCGGTGAGGAGCATGACGATGCGGTCGATGCCCGGAGCGATGCCGCCGTGGGGCGGCGCGCCGTACTTCAGCGCGCTGATCATGCCGCCGAACTCCGCGTCGACTTCGCTGGCGGAGTAACCGGCGATTTCGAAGGCCCGGTACATGATGTCGGGCCGGTGGTTCCGGATGGCGCCGCTGGACAGTTCCGTACCGTTGCAAACGATGTCGTACTGGTAGGCCAGGACATCGAGGGGCGGCGTGGTCTCCAGGGCTTCGAGGCCGCCCTGGGGCATGGAGAAGGGATTGTGCGAGAAGATCACCTTGCCCGATTCGGCGTCGTGCTCGTACATGGGGAAATCGACGATCCAGCAGAACCGGTAGGCGCCCGGTTCCCGCAGGTCGAGCAGGTCGGCGAAATGCAGCCTGAGCCGGCCCGCCACGTCGACGGCCCGTTCCTCCGTGTCGGCCACGAAGAACCAGGAGGCCCCCGTTTCGGGTTCGATGACGGTTTTCAGCCGTTCGAGAGTCGGCTCGTCCAGCACGCGGGCGATGGAACCCTTGATGCCGTCCTCGGCGAAGGAGATGTACGCCGCGCCCCGTCCCCCGAAGTCCTCCTTCACGGTCCGGTCCAGGTTGTCGAAGAAACTGCGGGGCCGCGCGGCCACGTCCGGGACGGCCAGGACCCTGACGACGCCGCCCTTCTCGACGATCTGGCGGAAGGCGTTGAACTCCGACGCCCGGAAGGCCTCGGTGACGTCCTCGATCTCGAGGCCGAACCGGAGGTCGGGCTTGTCGGTCCCGTAACGGAGCATCGCGTCGCGGTAGGGGATGCGCGGGAAGGGCGGGGCGGTGACGTCCCAGTCGGTGAACTCGGTGAACAGGCCGTAAAACAGGGATTCCAACGCTTCGAAGACGTCGTCCTGCTCGACGAAGGACATCTCCACGTCCAGCTGGTAGAACTCGCCCGGCGACCGGTCAGCCCGGGCGTCTTCATCCCGGAAGCACGGGGCGATCTGGAAGTACCGGTCGAACCCCGAGATCATCAGGAGCTGCTTGAACTGCTGCGGTGCCTGGGGCAGGGCGTAGAACTTGCCGGGATGCACGCGGCTCGGGACCAGGTAGTCCCGGGCGCCCTCGGGCGAACTGCTGGTGAGGATGGGCGTGTTGAACTCGTTGAAACCCAGTTCCGTCATGCGGCGACGTATGCTCGCGATGATGCGTGACCGCATGATGATATTGTGGTGCAGCCGCTGCCTGCGCAGGTCCAGCATGCGGTAGGTCAGCCGGGTGGCTTCCGGGTATTCCCGCTCGTCGGCGACCGACAGGGGCAGGGCATCCGCGGCGCTGAGCACCGTCATGGAATCGGCCTTCACCTCGATGTGCCCGGAGGGCAGGTTGGGGTTGATCGCATCCTCCGCCCGCAGGATCACCTCGCCGGTAAAGGTGGCGACGCTTTCCGAACGCAGGTCTCCCGCCTCCTCGTGGAATCCGCTCTCCGGTGTGATGACGACCTGCGTGACCCCGTAGTGGTCTCTCAGGTCGATGAAGAGCAGGCCGCCGTGGTCCCGCTTGCGGTGCACCCAGCCGGCGATCCGCACCCGCGTTCCATCGTCGGTCTGCCGCAATTCACCGCAGGTGTGCGTCCTGTACGGGTGGTCTTTCATCTTATTCCCTTTCTTCCCTTTCCGGTTGAACCGTGGCTCGGGTCGATGCGTTACGCGGGCCAGCCGGACCGCTCCACGCCCAGGTCGGCCAGGAAGTCCAGCGTGTTCCGCATGCAGATCCTGGAGGCCGCTTCGCCGGCCTCCGAAAACTGTTTTCCACCCGGCAATTCAAGCAGGGTCTGTTCGATCTGCTCCGGTCCGATGCGCCAATGGGTCTCGAGTGACACGCAACCCTCGTAGTCCCGCTCGACCAGGTCGGCGAACTGACCGCGGTAGTCGATCTCGCCTTCGCACATGGGAACATTGACATACTTATTGTCCGTACCCCTGGCCCCATCCTTTATGTGCATGTGATACATGTCCGACCGGATGTGGTCGTAACCGTCGGGATAAGGTGCGTGACCGTCGTCGTCGAACAGCTCGTTGCAGGGATCCCAGAGGGGCTTGACGACCGGTGTATCCAGGGCGTCGATCAAACGACGGGTCTCCGCGCCGGTGCCGATCATGGTGGACATCTCGTTTTCCAGTCCCATCACGACGCCCTCGCCCTCGGCGATACGGACAGGTTCAAGGAACCGGTCGACAATCCGGTCCCAGTATTTATCGAGGGGATCCTGTTTCCAGAAGGCGAAAACGCGGACCAGCGGCGTGTCCAAACCCCGGGCGACCCGTATGCTCCTGCGGAGGATTTCGAGATGTTCCCTGCACGAGGCGTCGTCATGTATGTCGCACTTGTAGAAGGGTGGTGCCACGCCGACGACCGCCAGTCCGGCTTCACCGGTCCGGTCCCTGATCCGGGCGACCTCGTCGTCGTTGAGATCCTGGGGCGGTTTGTCCCAGATCGATCGGATCTCGATCCCGTCCAGGTTGAAGTCACGGGCGAATGCGATGACCCTGTCCAGGTCCTGGGACACTTCGTCGGTGATTACAGCGATCGTGAACATGGGGCTCGATGCCTCCCTTGCGCGTCTTTACCTACCGCGCGCCATTACCTGTGCGCGTCTTGCCTTACGCGCGTCTCTTTCTACGCGTTGTGCCCGGCCATGGATTCGGCGAACCGGAAGATCGACGATTCCTGGTCGAAGGTCTCCACCGACCCGGGCCTGCTGTTCCTGATTTCCGCTATGGCGGCTTCGGGCGAGGATCCCCGCCAGACGAGATACCCGGCCAGCACGGTTCCGGTCCGGCCTATGCCCGCCATGCAGTGCACGACCACGCCGCCCTGATCTATATGTTCATCGATATACTCAACGGCCCGACGGATCTGTTCCGGTGAAGGCGCCGTCATGTCCTCCACGGGAATGTGCAGGCTGCGTATCCCGCAGTGGTCCAGCGTCTCCCCGTGGAGCGGCTCGCGCGTCAGGGACACCACGGCGCTTACGCCCAGTTCCTTCAGGCGCATCATGTCCTGTTCCAGCGCAGGGTCCGCCTCGGGGTCCGCCTTGCCGCCCGCGCCTCTTCGATGGGCGCCCGTCGGCAGGGCCATGCCTGCCAGCCGCCGGGGTATGACCCAGGTGAAGTTTCTCAGCATCTTCTGCTCACGTTGTCGCTTTGCTCAAGGTGTCACTTCCCGGGGATGTCTTCGAACTTACCTTCCTCGATGTTCTTCGGATCGATAGTCGTCTTCGGCTTCTGCGGCGTCCGGGACCGGGGTTCGGGCGCCGGCCGGGCCGGCCGGGGTGGACGCATGACCATGGCGGCCAGGAAACGAAGGACCTGCTGGATCAGGATCCCCGCCAGGAATCTCATTACGAACCGGAGTATGTAGGTCAGCATGGCGCTATCCGCTGCAGGAGGGTTGCATCACTTCTTCCACCCGCGCGCGCGCTTCCTCCTGCACTTGGTCGGGCGTGCGCGCGCCGTCGATAATCCTGATGTGGTCCAGAACGCTTCTCCGCCGCGCCAGTTCCAGGTAGTTCTCGCGGATGGCGCGAAGCGTTTCGAGATCCTCGAACAGTTCGGTATCCGGCCGCGCACGGCGTATGCGGTCCATGCAGACTTCGGCGGGCGCGTCGATCAAAAGGGTCAGGTGAGGGTGGATCGCCCGGGCGTTGATCGACTCGATCCAGTCCAGCTCGCCGGGCATCTCCCGCCACTGGTAAGCGAAGGAAGAGAGGAAATACCGGTCGCACAGCACGGGGATGCCGCGGTGTATGTGGGATTCGATTTCCGTTTTGACGTGGTCGATCCGATCGGCCGCGAAGAGCAGCGCGTGACAGATTCCGTCGAGTTCCACCCGGCGCTGAAGGGCGTCTTTCAACAGTTTTCCGATAGGGCGGTTCGTGGGTTCCCCCGTGGTATGGACCGGACCACCGTAACGGGTCTCCATCCACCGCCTGAGCCGCTTCAACTGGGTCGTCTTGCCCGCACCGTCGATCCCTTCGATCACGATGAACGGCGCGGTGGCCTCCCCGGCGTCGCCGCGGACCTCCTTCCCCATCATGAATACCCCCATGGGCGGAGCAGGTCCCGCCATCCACGGGCTTCCTCCAGGACGCCGGATTCCTTAAGTTCATATCGTTTCAGTATTTCCCTCAATCCGGTGCTGAAAAGGACGCCGATGGCGCCGAGACCCAGAAAGAGCAGCCCGACACCGCTGGCCAGGCTGAAGGCCATGACGAGGGCACCGGCCGCCAGCAGCGCGAAGGAATGGCGCGGGTTGTCCACGACCAGGTATACGCCCGTCCGGACGATCTGCCTGACGGGTACTTGCTCGCGCAGCATGAGGGGCAGCGCGTATACGGCCGTCATGCAGACGAAGACGATCAGCCACATCATCACGCCGCTCAGTATCGCCCCCGTCCACGGCCAGGTTTCCATGAGCCGCACGTAGAAGAGCACGTTGGCCGCGAGGAGGATCAGGACGCCCGCGTACAGGCCGCAGAGCAGAAAGCACCGGCGCAGGTCCCCGCGGGTGTGGGCGAAGAAGTCCCGGATGCCCGTTTCTTCGTAGGCCGCGATGCGTCCGGTGACCCGGAACAGTCCGGCGAAGGCGAGGGGAAGGGTTACCAGCGGCAGGGCAAGCAGCAACCAGAGGATGTTGATCACGATCAGCGTTCCCAGGTAATCATAGGTATTCCAGAACCACTTCCTGAACAGACCGGGTTCCCTGTCCTGCATATTCGGCGCACCCCGTATCCAACGGCCGACTCGGACTGATTCAGCGGCACGCGAAGCCCGATTCCAAGAGCCGACTCGGACTGCTACAGCGGCACGCGAAGCCCGATTCCAAGAGCCGACTCGGACTGCTAAAGCAACGCCAGCATGGTACAGGCTGCCCCTCGAATTCGCAACTGTTTTCTTGGTGAGAAAAAACCTTGACTTTACGGCCGTACCGCGCTATAATGGCGCATTCGACGTACGGAAGCAGAACGGTTTTCACATCGAACAATGGACTGAAATGACAGCCGCAAGTTCGTCCCGGTCATCCCGATTCTACGCTTGGCGGAAGCAGAGCGATCTGTTTACCTGGTGGCCTTTTTATGGGACGAGGCGGCATGTCATGCGAAGCGGCGCCTGATTGAAGTAGATTCATCCTTCGTTGATTTGACCGGCCTCTACCCTCACAAGGTAGCGGCCTTTTTTTGTTTTATGGACTGAATCGAAGACGGGCCGCCAAAAGGGTTGGGGATACTTTCAGGATCGGTTCACCGGGAGCGGGACAGGACCATGCGAGTTACCCATATACACCTTGAAGCCATCGAATACCAGACCGGAGGCGGCCTCGCCGTCAAGCGGTACGCCGAGCATCTTTCTCCGGACGAAGCCATCGAACCCGTAATTGACGCGCTCGATGCTCGCCTGGGCGCTCTCTTCGCGTCCGGATACGAGTATCCCGGAAGATATACCCGGTGGGACATGGGGTTCGTCGATCCGCCGATCCGGATCGAAACCCGGGAGAACGCCTTTCGTATCGATGCCCTGAACGCCCGGGGCGTGGTGTTGCTGCCCGCGATCCTCGAGCAGGTCGAAGGTCTGCGGGCCACGCGTGCCGTTGCCCGTCACGATGACCGCATCTCCGGCGAGGTGCATCCGCCCGGCGAACATTTCCCGGAAGAGCAGCGCAGCCGGCAGCCCTCCGTTTTCTCGATCCTGCGGGGGATCATCGATCTCTTCTCGTGCCCGGACGAGCATCATCTCGGCCTCTATGGCGCCTTCGGCTACGACCTCGCCTTCCAGTTCGAACCCATGGACTACCGGCTGAGCCGCCCGGCGGACCAGCGCGACCTGGTGCTCTACCTGCCCGACCGGCTGGTGACGGTCGATCACAATCGCGAGGTGGCCGTCCGGTACGATTACGAATTCGATACGAGCGGCGGGTCTACCGCGGGCCTGCCCAGGGAAGGCGCTGCCCAGCCCTACCGCGCGGGGCGGGCCACGGCCGCCAGGGAATTCGAGAAGGGCGCCTATGCCGACGTCGTCCGCAAGGCGCAGGAGTACTTCAGGCGAGGCGACCTGTTCGAGGTCGTGCCCAGCCAGACCTTCTACGAGTCCTGCCCGGACCCGCCTTCAGAGATCTTCCGCCGCCTGAGGGAGCGGAATCCCGCGCCGTACGCCACGCTCATCAACCTGGGTCAGCGCGAGTACCTGGTGGGCGCGTCGCCCGAGATGTTCGTCCGGGGCGAAGGGATACGCATAGAGACCTGCCCCATTTCAGGCACGGTCAGCCGGGGGAACGACGCGCTGAGCGACGCCGACCAGATCCTCAAG
Source organism: Gemmatimonadota bacterium (assembly GCA_026705925.1). GTDB lineage: Bacteria > JAAXHH01 > JAAXHH01 > JAAXHH01 > JAAXHH01 > JAAXHH01. The sequence continues at coordinate 36,620 of JAPOZT010000033.1, read as the reverse complement.
CTGCTGAGCTCGGAGAAAGAGGAATCCGAGTTGACCATGTGCACGGACGTGGACCGGAACGACAAGTCGCGGATCTGCGTACCCGGCAGTGTCCGGGTCATCGGACGGCGCCAGATCGAGATGTACTCGAGGGTAATCCACACGGTCGACCACGTGGAAGGTATCCTGCGGCCGGAGTATGACGCGCTGGACGCCTTTCTCGCACACACCTGGGCGGTCACCGTGACCGGCGCGCCGAAAATCTGGGCGATGCGGTTCATCGAAAGCAACGAACGGTCGTGCCGCGCCTGGTACGGCGGCGCGATCGGATTCCTCGGATTCGACGGGAACATGAACACGGGGCTCACCCTCAGGACCATACGTATCAAGGACGGGATCGCCGAGGTCAGGGCCGGGAGCACGCTGCTGATAGACTCCGTACCCGAGGATGAAGAACGCGAGACGGAACTCAAGTCCATGGCGTTCATCGATGCGATCGGGCGTCCACGGGAATCACAGGGGGGAAGCGCCCATTCCGACTACGCAGAAGACGGCGGATCGGGGAAGCGCGTGTTGCTGGTGGACTACGAAGATTCTTTCGTGCATACGCTGGCCAACTACCTGCGCCAGACCGGCGCCGACGTCATGACGGTCCGAACGGGCATCTCGCGGTCCAGGCTGACGGACCTCATGGACGCCTACAACCCGGACCTGGTCTTTCTGTCGCCCGGTCCCGGCCAGCCCTCGGATTTCGACGTGGCGCTGGCCATCGACGCGGCGCTGGAACGGGCACTGCCCATCTTCGGCGTCTGCCTGGGGCTGCAGGGTATCGTCGAGTACTTCGGCGGCACCCTGGGCGTGCTGCCCTATCCCATGCACGGGAAGGAGTCGCGCGTGACCGTCCTGGCCGGGCAGGCCGGGCAGGCCGAGCAGGCCGGGACACTGTTCGAAGGGTTCCCCCGGTCCTTCACGGTGGGCCGATACCACTCGCTGTACGCCGACCGCGATCGGCTGCCGCCGGAACTTACGGTCACGGCGGAGACGGAGGACGGCGTCGTCATGGCCATCGAACATCGCACGATGCCCGTGGCGGCGGTGCAGTTCCATCCCGAGTCCATCATGACGCTCAAGGACGGGATCGGCATCCGGCTCATCGACAACGTCTTCAGGAAACTGGTCAGAGCGGTCGATGCGGTGGACGCGCGCCGGGAGGACGGACCATGAACCGGACTATGAGTCAGCCCATGAGCCAACCCATGAACCAGCTCAAGAACCGGGCCGAAGTCATCCTGACGGGGATCAAGCCGACGGGCAGTCCGCACCTCGGCAACTATATCGGCGCCATCCGGCCCGCGCTGGAACTCGCGCGGCGGTCGCCCGAAGCACGTGCCATGTATTTCCTGGCGGACTACCACGCACTGACGCTCGTGAAGGACCCCGTGCGCTTCAGGGACCTGTGCCACGAACTCGCCGCGACATGGATCGCCTGCGGGCTGGACCCCGAACGCCAGGTCTTCTACCGCCAGTCGGACGTGCCGGAGGTGTTCGAGTTGTCCTGGATTCTGTCCTGTTCGACGTCGAAGGGCCTGATGAACCGCGCCCACGCGTACAAGGCGCAGGTGGATCGTCACAAGCGCGGCGGCCGGGACGCGGACACCGGGTACCCGGACGCCGGTGACGCGGACGCCGGGAAAGTGGACGGCGGGCACGGGAACGCCGGGGCCGCGCGTGTCAGAAACGCGGACGCCGGTGACGCGGACGCCGGGGTGAATATGGGCTTATATTCATATCCCATCCTCATGGCGGCGGACATCCTGCTGTTCCAGGCTAAGTACGTACCGGTGGGGCGGGACCAGGAACAGCACATCGAGATCGCCAGGGACATCGCCGCGCGTTTCAACCGGAGCTTCGGCGACGTGCTCACCCTGCCGCTGTACCTGTCCGATCCTTCAACGGCCGAAATCCCTGGCACGGATGGCAGAAAGATGAGCAAGGCCTATAACAACACCATACCGCTTTTCGGGTCGCGCGAACAGCTGCGCAGGGCCATATTCGGGATCAAGACGGATTCGAGTCCGCCCGGTGCGCCCAAGGACCCCGGGACGTCGCTCGTATTCCAGATCTACAGGCAGTTCGCGGACGGGGACCGGACCGAGACGATGCGAAGCCGGCTGGCGCAAGGCCGTATTTCCTGGAAAGCGGCCAAGGAAGAGTTGTTCGACCTCGTCGACGGTTTACTGGAACGCCCCAGGGCGGTTTACGAGGAGTTGATGGCCGACCGGTCCCGCATCGACCGCTTGCTGGAAACGGGCGCCTGCAGCGCGCGGGAACTGGCACGCCCGACCATGGAGATCGTGCGGCAGGCGGTGGGGCGATAACGGCCTGCATGCCGGGGCCGGACGGATGAGGGTCTGCATGCCGGGGTCCGGGGTTCAAGCGACGCGAAGGAGACAGGGTTCCATGATACAGCAAGCCATTGCGAAGGCGATTGAAGGGACTTCGCTGACCGAAGCGGAAGCCGTGGAGGTCATGAACGGGATCATGTCGGGGGACGCCACGCCGGCGCAGATCGGTGCCTTCCTCGTCGCCTTCCGGCTGAAGGGCGAGACCATCGAGGAGGTCACCGGGTTCGCCCGGGTCATGCGTTCCCGGGCCACGCGGATCGACTGCCGGGCCTATCCCATCGTGGATACCTGCGGCACGGGCGGCGACGGAAAGCATACGTTCAACATATCGACGGCGGCGGCTTTCGTGGCCGCGGCAGCGGGTGCCTACATCGCCAAGCACGGCGGCCGCGCGGCGTCCAGCAAGGCGGGCAGCGCCGACGTGCTGACGGCCCTGGGGGTCAATATCGAAACGCCGCCGGAAAGGGTGTCCGACTGCATCGACGAGATCGGCATCGGGTTCATGTTCGCCCCCGCCCTTCACTCGGCCATGCGGTTCGCGAGCGGTCCGCGCCGGGAACTCGGCGTGCGGACGGTGCTCAACCTGCTGGGGCCGCTGACCAATCCGGCCGGGACCACGGCCCAGGTCATGGGCGTGTACGACGCGAGTGTCATCCAGACCGCCGCCCACGTGCTGAACAATCTGGGGGCGGAGCACGCATTCGTGGTGCACAGCGCGGACGGGCTGGACGAGTTCACCACCACGGCGCCGACCCACGTGGCGGAGGCCCGTGACGGTGTCGTGAGGACCTATGACGTCGCGCCGGAAGACTTCGGCCTGCCGCGGGCGTCCATCGAGGATCTCAAAGGGGGCGAGGCGGAGGAGAACGCGGAGATCATCCGGTCCGTGCTGGCCGGGGAGTCCGGTCCCCGGCGGAACATCGTCCTGCTCAATGCGGCGGCGGCGATCGTGGCCGGCAGCGCCGCGGAGGACTTCGACGAGGGCATCGAAAAGGCGGCCCGGGCCATCGACTCCGGCGGGGCGCGGGAAAAGCTCGACGCGCTGGTCAGGATGACCAACGAGTAGGCGGCTGAAGACCGGCGAATGACCCTCCGGACCCCGTGCGCCGGGCCCGTGCGTCGGCCCCGGGTAACGGAATGGGAAAGACACCAGAGCCATGAATATCCTTGATCGTATCGTAGCGCATAAGATCGAAGAGGTCGAGGACCGGAAGCGGCGCGCGCCTCTGCCCGAATCCGGACCCGAATCCGGACCCGTTCGCCGCAGCGACGTCCGGTCCTTCGACCGCGCGCTGAAACAGGGAGACGGCATCGGGGTCATCGCCGAATTCAAAAAGGCCTCACCGTCGAAGGGCGCGATCCGAACCGATGCGTCACCCACGGAGATCGGACCGGTTTACGCGGCCCACGGGGCTTCGGCCATATCGGTATTGACGGACCAGCGGTTCTTCCAGGGCAGCGACGAGGACCTGGTGGCCCTTCGCCGTTGCGTCTCCGTGCCCGTGCTGCGCAAAGAGTTCATCGTGGACGAGTACCAGGTCCACGAGACCGCGGCATTGGGCGCGGACGCCATGCTGCTCATCGCGGCCATCCTGGACGACGCCCGCCTGTCGGCAATGCAGGGGACCGCGGCGGCCTGCGGCCTGCACTGCCTGGTGGAAGTGCACGACGAGCGGGAACTGGACCGGGCCCTGGCGGCGGGCAGCCGCATTGTCGGCATCAACAACCGGGACCTGAAGGACTTCACCGTTTCGCTGGATACGTCGCTGCGACTCAGGCCGCGCATCCCACCGGGCATCGTGACCGTCAGCGAGAGCGGGATCCACGGGCGCGAGGACGTCCTGCGGCTGCAGGAGGCGGGATTCGACGCCGTACTCGTGGGCGAGTCCCTGATGGGGGCGGAGGAGATCGGCGCACAACTGGACGCCTTGCTGGGCCGGTCCGCCGCAAAGACGCGGCAAGGAATCGAAGGTCGGACGGCTTCCCCGGGGACAGGGCCATGAATGACAAGGCCATGGACAGGGCCATGAATTCGGTCAGGATCAAGATCTGCGGCATCACGAACGAAGCGGACGCCGCCGCGGCCGTTCGCGCGGGCGCGGACGCGCTCGGGTTCATCTTCTATGGGGGCAGTCCCCGCTGCGTGGCGCCGGGTCGGGCCGCGGAAATCGTGGCCGGACTGCCGCCCTTCGTCGTACCGGTGGGCGTATTCGTGAACGCGGCGGCAGACGACGTCGACGGTATCTGCGAAGCCGCGGGGATCCAGGTCGTGCAACTCCACGGCGACGAACCGCCCGGTTTCTGCGAAATGCTCGGGCGCCCGGTCATCAAGGCCTTCCGCGTCAGGGACGCATCGTGGAAATCCGCCGCCGCGGCCTATTCCGTCGGTGCGGTACTGCTCGACACGTTCGCCGAAGACCGGTACGGCGGTACGGGGACCACCTTCGACTGGCGGCTCGTGGAAGGAAGTCCCCATCCCGTCATCCTGAGTGGCGGGCTGAATCCGGACAACGTGGCCGAGGCCGTGCGCAGCGTGCGTCCCTACGGTGTGGACACGGGCAGCGGCGTGGAGCGGGAACCGGGCCGCAAGGACCACGGCAGGATCCGGGCTTTCGTGGAGGCGGCGAGGCACTCATTATGATCTCTTCCCACGAAAACGGACCCGTCGGCTCTGGCTCCGGCACACCCGGTCCTGGCGGCCCCGGCATATCGGGTTCGACCCGCGTGGTCGGCGTATGCGGGCAGGGCATCGGGTATACGCTTTCGCCGGCCATGCACAACGCGGCCTTTCGCCATTGCGGACTGGATTACGTGTATGTAACCTTCGAAATCGCTACGTCCGGCGTGCGCCAGGCCGTGGACGGCATCCGGGCACTGGGGCTTGCCGGGGTCAACGTGACCAAGCCGCTCAAGTCGGACGTGCTGCCCTACCTGGACGAGGTGTCCGAAGAAGCCCGCAGGATCGGTTCGGTCAACACCATCGTGAACCATGGGGGGCGGCTCGCAGGCACGTCGACGGACGGCGCCGGACTGTTGAGCGCGCTCGGGGAAAGAGGCGTTTCCGTCGCGGGTTCGAGGCTGTTGATCCTGGGCGCGGGCGGCGCGGCCCGGGCGGCCTGCGCCATGGCCGGCGGACAGGGCGCCGCATCGATTACCATTGCGGCGCGTAATGCGGACCGGGCCCGGGACACGGCGTCGGTGGGTGGCGCGGAATCGATCACGCTTACGCCATCGGACCTCGGCGCCGCGGTCCGTGAGGCCGACCTGGTGATCAACGCGATCCCGGGGGATCTGCCGCTGGAAGGCGACTGGTTCACAAGCGGGCAGTTCGTCTACGACACGCGTTACGACCAGGCGGAGACCGGCCTGATGCGATGCGCCCGGTCGCGGGGCGCGGAAACCTCGAACGGCATCGGCATGCTGCTGTTCCAGGGCGCGGCGTCTTTCGAAATCTGGACCGGCCGCGCGGCGCCGGTCGAAGTGATGAGGACCGCTTTGGAAGAACAGCTAAGGCACAGGAAGGCCCGGGAGGAGAAGGCATGTTGCGATACCTGACCGCAGGCGAATCACACGGACCGGCCATATCGGCAATCCTCGAAGGACTGCCCGCGGGGCTGCCCGTCGCCGCGGAGGACATCGACCGGGACCTGAAACGACGACAGGGCGGATACGGTCGGGGCCGGAGAATGCAGATCGAGACCGATACGATCGAGATCCGGGGCGGCGTGCGCCACGGCAGGACCATGGGCGGGCCGGTCTCTCTCGTCGTGCAGAACAGGGACTGGCAGAACTGGACGGACGTGATGGCGATCGAAGAGGCCGACGGCCCGGTGCGGCGGCGGGTGACCCGGCCCCGCCCCGGCCACGCCGATCTCGCGGGCGGACTGAAGTACGACCGCCGCGATCTGCGGGACATCCTGGAACGGGCGAGTGCGCGGGAGACGACCATGCGCGTCGCCGTCGGCGCGATCGCCCGGTCACTCCTCGGGGCCTTCGGCATACGCGTGCTCAGCCACGTGGTGCGGATCGGTCAGGTGGACGCGGACGTGAGCGGCCTGTCGAACGATGAGATCATCGAACGGGCCGAAGCCTCGCCCGTGCGCTGCGCCGACGAAGACGCCGCGCAGAAGATGATCGCGGAAATCGACCGGGCGAAGTCCCTCAAGGACACGATCGGCGGGGTCTTCGAGGTTAAAGTCCTGAACGCGCCGCCCGGCCTTGGCAGCCACGTGCAGTGGGACCGCAAGCTCGACGGCCGCCTGGCCCAGGCGGTCATGAGCATCCAGGCCGTGAAGGGCGTGGAGATCGGGCTGGGCTTCGGCGTGACCCGGGTCCTCGGTTCAGAGGTCCACGACGAGATCTTCTACGAAGACGGGCGGTTCTACCGCGAAACGAACCGGGCCGGCGGCGTAGAGGGCGGCATGACCGAAGGCGAGGAAATCGTCGTCCGCGGCGCGCTCAAGCCCATCGCGACGCTCATGCGCACGATCATGTCGGTGGACATCGAGACCAAGGAGGCCTTCGATTCCGCCAAGGAGCGGTCGGACGTGTGCACCGTGCCCGCCGCGGGCGTAATCGGCGAGGCGGTGGTGGCCTTCGTCGTCGCCGACGCCATGCAGGAGAAATTCGGGGGCGACAGCCTGGAGGAAATGCAGCGCAACTACCAGGGCTACATGGACCAGGTGGCGCGCTACTAACGAGGTTATCGGCGCGTGCTCGATGAATCACCGGAACGGGGCAGGCCGATCGCGCCGCCGACTTCCGGTCCATCGAGGCACGGGCAACAGGCGGACGGAAAGTGGCTGAACCTGGAAAACGGCAACCCGGCGGCATCGTTCTGATCGGCTTCATGGGCACGGGCAAGACGGCGGTGGGCTGGCGCCTCGCACGGGCCCTGGGCGTGCCCTTCGTGGACACCGACGCGCTGATCGAGAAGCAGGCCGCGGCACGTATCCCCGAGATCTTCGAGCAGCGGGGGGAGACCGGTTTCCGTGCGGTCGAGAAGGCGGTCATCCGGGGCCTCGCCGACGGGGTGCGCAGGGTGGTCGCCACGGGCGGCGGCGCGGTGCTCGATCCGGACAACTACGCCGTGCTGCGGTCGCTCGGTTCGGTCATTCACCTGAACGCGCCGGCAGAGACGGTGCTGGCGCGTACGCGCGGCGATGCAGGGACCAGGCCGCTGCTGGCCGGGGAAGACCCGCTGGAACGGATCCGGTCGCTTCAGCACGAGCGCGCGCCGGTCTACGGCGGGGCGGACCACGAAATCGACACGTCGCGGCATACGATCGAGGAAACGGTGGAGATGGTAAAGGCCTGGGTGGAAAGCGAAGAACGGGTGATCCGGGTGGACCTCGGATCCGACAGCTATGACATCGTGATCGGGCGCGATGTGCTCGACCGGCTGGGACGCCGAATGAAAACTTTCGATCTGACAGGCCGCGCGTTGGTCGTGACCCATCCGGACATCGCGCAGCGCTATGGAGACCGGACGACGGACTCCCTGCGGTCGGCCGGGTTCGAACCGGACCTGGTCGAAGTGCCGGACGGCGAGGCACAGAAGTCGCTGCAGTGGGCTGAAAATCTCTATGACGCCATGCTGGCCCACGGGATGGACCGCCGTTCCCCCGTCATCGCACTCGGCGGCGGGGTCATCGGAGACCTGGCCGGTTTCGCCGCGGCCACCTTCCTGCGCGGCATCCCGTTCATCCAGGTCCCCACCTCGCTCCTGGCCCAGGTGGATGCCAGCGTGGGGGGCAAGGTGGCCGTGGACCACCGCCGCGGGAAGAACCTGATCGGTGCGTTCTACCAGCCCCTGCTCGTACTGGCCAGCCTGGATACGCTCGACAGCCTGCCGGACCGGGAACTGCGCGCGGGCATGGCGGAAGTGATCAAGTATGGCGTCATTGCAGACCCCGGCCTGTTCGCCTATATTGAGGGGCGCCTGGACGATATACTGAAGCGTGACCGCGGGGTGCTGGCGCACCTCGTGGCGCGGTCCTGCGAGATCAAGGCGGAAGTGGTCGCCGGCGACGAGCGCGAACAGGGACGGCGGGCCATTCTCAACTTCGGCCACACCATGGGCCACGCCATCGAAACGCAGACGGGCATGCTGCACGGCGAGGCCGTGGCCATCGGCATGGTCTACGCCGCCCGGGTCGCGGAGCGCATGGGCCTGCTGGACGGCGAAAGCGTGCGGCGCCTGATCGAACTGGTGCGGCGCACGGGGCTGCCCCACCGGTGCGACGGGCTGGACGTCCCGGGGACGATCGAGACCATGAAGTTCGACAAGAAGTCGGTGGGAGGACGCCCGCGTTTCATCCTGCCCAGCCGCATCGGCGAGGTGGCCGTCCGTGACGACGTGCCCGCCGAATACATCCGGTCCGTCCTCGAGACGGGGAACTAGGAGGGCGGCGCACCGGCGGCACAACGGAGGCACAACGGCAGCGCACTGGCGCCGGATCGGCGAAACCATGATGAATATACTCGTGTTGCACGGCCCGAACCTGAACATGCTGGGCGTCCGGGAACCGGAAGTCTACGGTACGGACACGCTGGAGGACATCAACCGGTCCCTCGAGACGGCCGCGGCGGGACGGGGGATCGAGATGCGCATCCGCCAGTCCAACCACGAGGGTGTGCTGGTGGACGAGATTCAGCAGGCCCTCGGCTGGGCCGACGGCATCCTGATCAACCCCGGCGCGTACACCCACACGAGCATCGCCCTGCGCGACGCGATCGTCGCCGTGGGCCTGCCCGTGGTGGAAGTCCACCTATCGGACATACACGCCCGGGAGACGTTCCGGCATCATTCCTATATCGAGCCCGTGGCGCTCAGGCAGATCTGCGGACACGGCAGCGACAGCTACCGGCTGGGCCTGGAGGCCCTGATCGAACACATCGGGACCGGGAGCGAAGGATGACGGCAATCACGCTGCCCGACCAGCGCGGACATTTCGGGATATTCGGCGGTCGGTACGTTCCGGAGACGCTGATGACGGCCCTGGACGAGCTGCTTGAAGTGTACGAGACGGCGAAAGGGGACCCGGAATTCGAGGAGGAGTTCCGCTACTACCTGCGGGACTACGTGGGCCGCCCGTCCCCCCTCTACTACGCGGAGCGGCTGACGCAGACCCTCGGCGGTGCGCGGATCTATCTCAAGCGGGAGGACCTGAACCACACGGGCGCGCACAAGATCAACAACACCATCGGCCAGATCCTGCTCACCCGGCGCATGAAGAAACCGCGGGTCATCGCGGAGACCGGGGCGGGCCAGCACGGCGTGGCCACGGCCACGGTGGCCGCCCGCTTCGGCCTGGAATGCGACGTCTACATGGGCTCCGAGGATATGGCCCGCCAGGCGCTGAACGTCTTCCGCATGCGCCTGATGGGCAGCCGGGTCATCACCGTCGACGCGGGCAGCCGCACGCTGAAGGACGCGCTGAACGAGGCCCTGCGCGACTGGGCGACCAACGTCCGCCATACCCATTACATCATCGGATCGGTGGCGGGCCCCCATCCCTTTCCCATGATGGTGCGTGATTTCCAGTCGGTTATCGGCCGGGAAGCGCGGGAGCAGGTCCTGGAGAAAGAAGGTCGCCTCCCCGACGTGCTCGTCGCCTGCGTGGGGGGCGGCAGCAACGCCATCGGACTCTTTCATCCCTTCCTCGGCGACGGCGTCCGCCTGGTCGGCGTGGAAGGCGCGGGACACGGGCTGGATACGGGGATGCACGCGGCGACGCTGGGCCTGGGCACGCCGGGTGTACTGCACGGCGCCATGAGCTACACCGGACAGGACGCGAACGGCCAGATACAGGTCGCCCATTCTATCTCCGCGGGCCTCGACTATCCCGGCGTGGGACCCGAGCACAGCTACCTGAAGGACTCCGGCCGCGCGGAGTATGTGAGCGTGACCGACGACGAAGCGCTGGAGGCCTTCGAGCTGCTCTCCAGGGTCGAAGGCATCATTCCCGCGCTCGAGAGCGCTCACGCCATCGCCCACATCGCCCGGATCGCCCCGGAAATGGACCGGGAGGAGGTCATCGTCGCCGGGCTGTCGGGACGCGGGGACAAGGACGTCGAGCAGGTGGACGGGTTGCTGGCTGGGTCCGAAGAGGACGCTGAATGAACCGGATCGAAGAGACCTTCGCATCGCTGAAGACTGCGGACCGCAAGGCGCTGATCCCCTACATTATGGCGGGGGATCCGGACCTGGATACGACGGCCGCGCTGGTCGTTGAACTGGATCGCCGCGGGGCCGACCTGGTGGAACTGGGCGTGCCCTTCTCCGACCCCATCGCCGACGGCCCCACGATCCAGCGCGCCGCGCTGCGGGCCCTGGACCGGGGCACGACCCTGCGGGCCATCGTCGACACGGTCGCCTCGATCAGAAAGCAGTCCACCATACCCATCGTCCTGATGACCTACTACAACCCGGTGCTCGCCTACGGGACCGGGGACCTTTGCCGGGACGCCGCCCGCGCGGGGGTGGACGGCCTGATCGTGCCCGACCTGCCGCCGGAAGAAGGGACCGAACTGTCCGACGCCTGCCGGCGGTACGGCCTTACCGTGGTCTTTCTTGTGGCGCCCACGAGCACCGCGGCGAGGATCGAACTGGTGAGCCGGCATACCACGGGATTCGTCTACTGCGTCTCCCTGACCGGCGTAACCGGCGCGCGGGGAAAACTGGCGGACGGGGTGGACGCTTTTATGGCGCAGGTGCGGTCCCGCACGGACCGGCCCCTCGGGCTGGGCTTCGGCATCTCGTCGCCGGAACAGGCCCGCGAGGCCGCGCGCATGGCCGACGGGGTCATCGTGGGCAGCGCCATCATCAACGAGATGGAAGCGCACGCCGGTGAGCCGGACATGGTCCGGTCCGTGGGCGAATACGTGGCTTCACTGAGGACGGGCATAGACCGGGAAACACCGGTGCCCGCACAGGGTTAGCTTTGCGAATGGGGCCGGGCAGGTGCCCGTTCGCATGGAGCATTGCGATGATACAGGCTTCATGTCAGAAGGGAGATGCGTGTGGGCGTCCAGGAGACCGGCCCGGTCTTCGCGGCGCCCACCTGTTTTACCCCGTTCCCGGTTTTCGCCGGGAGAAATCGGGTACGCACCAACCCGGGAGGAACTATGGTCCGAGGCGTTCGTGGCGCTGTAACCGTTGAATCGAATACAGCGGAAGCCATTCGAAGCGCGGCCCATCGGCTGCTTACGACGATTATAGACCGAAACGGCATCGAACCGGAACAGATCGCCAGCGTGGTTTTCTCCGTGACGAAGGATATCGACGCGGAATCGCCCGCTTATGGCGTGCGGCAGATGGGATTGGTCGCCGTTCCCCTGTTCAGTCTGCAGGAAATGGAGGTCCCGGGTTCGCTTGCCCGTTGCGTACGGGTACTGGTTCACATAAACACGGACAAATCACAGGACGAAATACGGCATGTATACCTGGACGGCGCCGTCGTGCTCCGGCCGGACATCGCCGGGAGGGAATGAAATGGTCGTCGTAATGAAACCGCAGGCCACGGAAGCACAGAAGGAACACGTCCGCGAGACGATCCGGGCCTTCGGATGCAAGCCACGGGACATCCAGGGAGACGTGATCACCATCATCTGTCTTATCGGCAATACGCTCAGCCTCGAACCCGAACAGTTCGAGATCCTGGAGGGGGTGGACCGCGTTCAGCGCATCCAGCGGCCCTACAAGCTGGTGAGCCGGGAGGTGCAGCCGCACAAGACCCGATTTCAGGTGGGCGACGTGACGGTCGGCGGCGACGGGATCACCATCATCGCCGGTCCCTGTTCCGTCGAATCCTACGAACAGTTCCTCGCCGCGGCGCAACACGCCAGGGCCGCGGGGGCCCACATCATACGCGGCGGGGCCTTCAAGCCCAGGACCTCGCCCTACAGTTTCCAGGGGCTCGGAGAAGAGGGCCTGAAGATCATGGCCAGGGTCAGCGAGGAAACGGGCCTGCCGACCATCTCGGAAGTGATGGAGCCCGAGATGGAACCCATGGTCTCCGAGTACGTGGACATGCTGCAGATCGGCGCGCGGAACATGCAGAACTATCCGCTGCTGAACGTGGTGGGCCACAGCAGCAAGCCCGTCATGCTCAAGCGGGGCATGTCCGCCACGCTCGAGGAGATGCTCCTGGCGGCCGAGTACATCCTGGCGGCGGGGAACCACAACGTCGTCCTGTGTGAAAGGGGCATCCGGACCTTCGAGACCTGGACCCGGAACACGCTCGACATCTCCGCCGTGCCCGTGCTGCAGAAATACACCCATCTGCCCGTGTTCATCGACCCGAGCCACGGGACCGGCAACGCCGATTTCGTGGGACCGGCCGCCAGGGCGGCCGTGGCGGTGGGCGCCGACGGGCTCATGATCGAGATGCATCCGACACCGGAGCGCGCGCTGTCCGACGGGGACCAGTCCCTGACGCCGGAAGCGCTGACCTCCCTGATCCCGGAACTGCAGGCGGTCGCGGCGGCCGTCAACCGTACCATCGGCTGAGCTGGCCTATGCGCATCACCATTATCGGGGTGGGCCTGCTGGGCGGATCCTTCGGCATGGCGGTCCGGAAGGCGGGCGCGGCGGAACGCGTCGCGGGCGTCGACCTGGACCGGTCCGTGCTGGACCGGGCCCTGGAACGCGGCGCCATCGACGGAGGATACCTGGATATGGCCGAGGGGGTGGAAGGGGCCGACCTGGTCGTCCTCGCCACGCCCGTGCGGTCCATCCTGGACATGCTGCCCGGTCTCGCGCCGATGCTCGGCGGGGAGACCATCCTCCTGGACCTGGGCAGCACGAAGGAGGCCATCGTTTCCGCCGTGGCCGGCCAGGCCGGCATCAGGCGGTACGTCGGCGGGCACCCCATGGCGGGTACCGAGCACACCGGCATCGATCACGCTGATGACGGGCTGTTTCAGGACGCGACGTTCGCCCTGGTTCCGCCGCCCGAGGTGGATGAAGGTACGCTCGACCTGCTCAAGGATCTGGTCCGCCGGATCGGGGCGCGGCCCGTCCTCATTCCCGCCGACCGCCACGACCGGATCGTCTCCGTCACCAGCCACCTGCCCTACCTGCTGTCCGTGGTGCTGGCGCTGGCCGCGGAGAAGGCGTCGCGCGAGGAGGAACGCCTGGGCGAGTTCGCCGCGTCGGGATTCCGGGACACGACCCGCCTGGCCGCGTCCACCGTGCGGGTGATGGCCGACATCTGCCTGACCAACGGGCGGCCCCTGCTGCGCGGCATTGAGGACGCCCGGCGACTGCTCGACGACCTGTCGGTGCTGATCGAGGAAGGGCGCGAATCGGAACTGGTGAAGACGCTGTCGAAGGCGCAGGAAAGCAGGGCCGCGTTGCTGGGTGAAAGGAGGACCGATTGAAGAAGTACAGGACCGGCTTCCAGGGCGAGCTGGGAGCCTTCAGCGAGATGGCCGTGCTCTCCTATTTCGGAGACGGGGCCGAACCGGTTCCCCACGGATGGTTCGACGACGTGTTCCGCGCCGTGGACGAGGGCAGCTGCGACTACGGCATGCTGCCGATCGAGAACACCCTGGCGGGCAGCATCCACGTCAATTACGACCTGATGCAGGAGCACGACCTGCAGATCGTGGGTGAAATCGTGCTCCGCATCGTCCACAACCTGATGGCGAAACCGGGCGTCCGGCCGGAGGAACTCCGCCGGGTCCATTCCCATCCCAAGGCGCTCGAACAGTGCGTCCGGTTCTTCCGGGAGCATCCGTCGATGAAACCCGAAACCGTGTACGATACGGGCGGGGCGGCCAAGATGCTCGGTGAAGGAGAAAGCCGGGACATCGGCGTGATCGCGAGCACGCGGGCCGCAGAGCGGTACGGGCTCGAGATCCTGGAGCGCGGGGTCGAAGACAACCCTCAGAACTACACGCGGTTCCTGGTCCTGGGCAGGGAGCCCGAACCACCGGAGGGCGAACGCCTGAAGACCTCCATCGTGTTCTCGGTCCCCCACGAACCCGGTATGCTGTTCAAGGCCATGAGCGTCTTCGCGCTGCGGGACATCTCCATCAACAAGATCGAATCGCGGCCCCTCGTCGGCTCTCCCTGGGAGTACCTGTTCTACCTGGATTTCGAGGGGCATGCCGAGAGCCTGCTCTGCAGCCGGGCGCTCAACCACCTTCGGGAGATCGCGGCCAACTTCAAGCTGTTGGGATCCTACGCCGAAGGCCGTATCGTGGACCAGGTCTGAACGGAACGCATTCACCTCGGCCGGACGCGCCTGGCGGAATGTGTCCAGTTCGGCCGGGCGCCCTTGTCGGTTCGTGCCAGCCCGTCATGACGTTGCCGGCGCGTCGGCCTGCGGGACTGTCAACCTCGGTCGTTCGTCCCCGGCTGGTCGGCCTGGCGAAGTGATAGCCCGGGCTCGACGAAGAGTGTTTTCTCGCGGGTGAAAACGACCTGACCAGGACTGCCGTTTCTCATCTTCCGGACGTAACGGCGCTCCGTGTAGTCCACCGGCACCGTGTTGGAACCCCGGCCCTTGCTGTAGTACGCCGCCAGGCAGGCCGCTTCGTAGAGGGTCTTCCTGCTCGGCATCTGGGTCTTGTCCTCCCGCCGCAGGATCACGTGGGAGCCGCCCAGGTTCCGCGCGTGAAGCCAGATGTCGTCCGGCGCCGCCGATTTCGTCAGCGCTTCGTTTTCCCGACTGTTGCGGCCCACGAGCAGGAGGTGTCCGCTGGAGGTCAGGTACCTCCTCGGATGGATGTCCGGTCCGGCCTTTTTACGCGGCCGTTTCGAAGCCCCGGTTTTCGAAGTCCCGGTTTCGCGGGGCGCCTTGACCAGACCCAGCCTGATGCAGGCCCGGTGGGCTTCCTCCAGCCCTTCTTCGTCGGCGCCGCTTCCCAGCTTCGCGCGGATGACCGCGACTTCTTCCAGGCCTTTCCGGGCCCGGCCGATGCGTTGGGCCACCGCCTTCCGGCCGTCCCGGGCCTTGCGGGCCTGCCGGAAGTACCACCGGGCGTTCTCCGCCGGCGAAAGGTTGGGCTTCATGGGTATGACGACTTCTTCCCGGTCACTGCTGTAGTAATCCTCGACCACGGCTTCCGTCGCCCCCGCTTTCAGTCGGCCCAGGTGAGAGGTGATCAGCTCGCCGTACCGGCGGTATTCCTCTTCCTGCTCCACGTCAATCAGGTCCTGATCCAGGTTCTCCACCAGGCGTTCCAGGCGCCGGATCTCATCGCGCAGGGCACGCTCCACCTTCTGCAGCCGTTGCTTGAACGCTTCTTCGGCCATCCGTTCTTCGTAGAAACGTTCCACGGCGACGCTGGCGGATTCGAAGCAATCTACCTGTGCCGCGGGCAGGGAATGGACCGGGACCGCGGAAAGGACGCGGGCCCGCCCGTCCTCCGGTTTTCCGATGCAGGGCGTCCAGTCCCGTGCCCTGACCCGGTGGACAAGCTCCTCCAGGCTGTGCCAGGTCCGGGAGACCCGGTCCTGCGCGTCCGTGTCCGCAAAACCCCCAGGGTCCGACAGGCCCGCCCGGGTCAGAACCTCCAGGGCCATGTCCCTGGACAGCCCCGCGAACGTGGCGGTCAAATGCCGCGCCAGGTCCTCGGGAGTCGCCACCGTTTTCAGGCGGTCCGCCTCGGCCAGCAGTTCGCGCGTGGCGTCGCCGAGTGGCGTTTTATTCATCGGCGGAGGGAAAGCGTAGGGCTCGCCGGGGACCAGCGTTCTTTCCGTGCCCCGGATACGCCTGAGGGTCTCCAGGATGACCTGCTCCGGCTCGGAAATGAAGACCATGACACCCCGGTTCCCGATGAGTTCGGCGATCAGGCGATACCGGCCGGAACCCGGCGAGGACTGGTCAAGACCCGGCGAAGACCGGCCCCGGCAATGGAGTTGCACCACCCTTTCGAAGGGCGCCGCGTCGACCTTCTCAAGCACGCCGGGAGCGAGATGGTCCCGCAGTGCGGAGAGCATCGCGGACGACACCGAGCCCTTCCTCGTGGCATCCGACAGATGGACCCGGGAGAATCCTGGCTGCACGGAGAACAACAGCACGCGCCTGCCCGGGTTCATCTTAAGGACGAGGCCGATTTCCATGGGTGCGTACTGTTCGACCGCCACAATACGCGTCCCCTCCAGCTCCCCGCATTCGTCTTTCACGGCCTGCAACACCAGGGCGTCCATATCTGCTCTATCCTGATTCCGGTTTCTGTGCGATCTCGATACGACGACGTTCCGCATCGTCTCGGAACTGCCGCGGAACGGCTTTTTCATAATATAACGGGACCGGTTGCGTCAAGGGGCATGAATCTTCTAAACGGCAAGACCGGGGCGAGACCGGGTCGTGCCCAGGGGCGTGCCCGGGGCGAGTTAAGGATGTACCGTGACCGTGCCCGGAACGTGTCTGGAACGTACCTTTTAGACGGAAGGAACACCGTCGGCCGGCCACCAATATGTTATTGACAAATCGCCGTTTAGCGTGTATTTTCATGTTTCTTGGAAACAGGTCCGAAACGGGGATTCAGGGGCTTTGAATGATATGCAGCATGACTGGATACGGCGCCGGGGAATCCGACCTCGCCGGCGTCCGCACCGTCGTCGAACTGCGTTCGGTTAACGGCCGGTTCTGCGACATCGCGGTACGGCTGCCGAAGTCTCTGGGTTCGCTGGAAGGCCGCGTGCGCGCGTACGTGCAGGACCACGTGACGCGGGGCAACGTTTCCGTGTCCGTCCGGTGCGACGACGGCGATGCCGGCGCCCACGGTATACGGATCGACGCGGAGGCGGGGAGGAAGTACTGCGACGCGCTGAGGCAGCTCAAGGACGAACTCGGCGTATCGGGCGAGGTCTCCCTCGAAATGGTCGCCGCCTACCCGGGCCTGGTGACGCCGGAAGCCGACGAAGTCGACCCGGCCGAACGCTGGAAGGGTATCGAGGCCGCCCTGGAGCTTGCGCTCGTCGCCTTTAATGACATGAAGCGGAACGAGGGGAAGGCGCTCGAAACCGACCTGCGCGGCAGGATCCAGGCCATTCAGGCCCTGCTCCGGTCGGTCGAAGACCGGGCGCCGGACCGGGTGGCCGAGTTCCGGGAACGCCTGCGCCACCGGATCGACGGCCTGCTCGACGACGGACCGGTCGACCCGCAGCGCGTGGCCATGGAGATCACCCTGTTTGCGGAGCGCAGCGACGTGACCGAGGAATGCGTCCGCATGAACGCCCACTGCGGCGCCTTCCTGGAAGCGCTGGGGGACGATGGGAGTCCGGGCAGGCGCCTCAACTTCCTCATCCAGGAAATGAACCGGGAGATCAATACCATCGGATCCAAGGGCAACGATACGGAAATCAGCCATTCCGTCATCCAGGCCAAAGAAGAATTGGAGAAAGTCCGAGAACAGGTGCAGAACATTGAGTGATTCCGTCGCGCCCGGCCGCACGGAGACAAAGGGGTTCTGCCTGGTCCTCTCCGCGCCGTCGGGTACGGGTAAGACCACGATCGGCGAGTTGCTTACGACCGGAGACCCGACCATAGTCCGGTCCGTATCCATGACGACCCGGAAGAAGCGGCCGAACGAGCGGGACGGAATCGATTACCAGTTTGTCAGCGCGGAGGAATTCAAGGAGAAGATACGACAGGGCGCCTTTCTCGAATGGGCGGAGGTTTATGACGGCGTGCTGTACGGCACCCCCAGGGACGCCGTCGAGCGTATCATCCGTTCCGGGGGCGTGGCCCTGCTGGTCATCGACGTCCAGGGCGGAGGGGCCGTCAAGGCCATATTCCCGGAAGCCGTCCTCGTCTTCCTGATCCCGCCTTCCCTGGACAGCCTGTCGCGCCGGTTGAAACAGCGCGGCCTGGAAACGGACGAACAGATCCGCAAGCGGATGGAAAAGGCGCGCACCGAGATGAAGTACCTCCCCGCGTATGACTACGGGGTCGATAATGAAGAAGGCAAGCAGCAGTCAACCGTTGACGCCATTCGGGGGATCATAGCCGCCGAACGGCGCCGCATCAGCCGATGGGAGCATTCATGAACGCCACCAAATCGACACAGTACATTTCCCAGGAGCGCATGAGGGACGTGGCCGACAACATCTACGAGGCCGTTATGGTTACGGCCATGGAGGCGCGGCGAATCAACCTCCACAACAAGATGCTGGGCACGCAGGACGACCGCGCCGAGAAAGTGACGACCCAGGCGCTGGACCGGCTGCTCGGCAATGAGCTGAACTACGATTACCAGCCGGTCGCGGAAGACGAGGCCGTGGAGTAAGGCAGCGGTTTTCGATGTCCAGGAGTTTTCGATGTCCAGGTTGAAAGGACGCCGGATCGTCCTCGGCGTGACGGGCAGCATATCGGCCTACAAGGCGGCCGAAGTGGTCCGTGGACTCGTCCGGGAACAGGCCGATGTCCGGGTGGTAATGACCCGTGAAGCCGGGGCCTTCGTCGGCGCCGTTACGTTCAGCGCGCTGACCGGGCATCCCGTGGCCGTCGAGCAGTTTCCCGATACCGGGATGGCCGGTGAAGAACACGTCGACCTCGCGGTCTGGGCCGATACGGTGGCCATCGCGCCCGCCACGGCCAATATCATCGGCAAGATGGCGAACGGTTTGGGCGACGACCTGCTCTCCACCGTGATGCTGGCCTGCGAAGCGCCCTGCTGCCTGGCGCCGGC
The DNA here is from genome assembly GCA_026705925.1 of Gemmatimonadota bacterium. Classification (GTDB taxonomy): domain Bacteria; phylum JAAXHH01; class JAAXHH01; order JAAXHH01; family JAAXHH01; genus JAAXHH01. Next base: position 17,586 of record JAPOZT010000033.1, on the reverse strand, counting down.
CATGAATTTCCGCATGTGGAGAAACGAGGCCGTCCAGTCGAACCTCGACCGCCTCAAGAGCCGGGGCGTCCACGTCATCGAACCGGAATTCGGCCTGCTGGCCAACGGCGAAGAAGGGGACGGGCGGCTGGCGGCGCCTGAGCAGATCGTGGAAGCGGTCGCCATACTTGCCGATCCCGAACACGACCTGGTGGGATGCAACGTGCTGGTGAGCGCCGGCCCCACGGCGGAGGACATCGATCCCGTCCGGTGCGTTACGAACCGCTCCAGCGGAAAGATGGGTTACGCCCTTGCAAGGGCCGCGACGCGGCGTGGCGCGTTGGTTACCCTCGTAGCGGGTCCAACGAGCCTCCCTGATCCTTACGGGGTCATCGTGGAACACGTCCGGACCGCCGGTGAAATGCACGATGCTGTCCTGGCCCACCGCGAAGGGCAGCATGCCGTGATCATGGCGGCGGCCGTGGCGGACTACCGGCCGGACACCCAGGCCCCCCGGAAGATGAAGAAGACGGAGGATCGTCTCACGCTGGAAATGACGCGGACCACCGATATCCTCGCGGAAGTGGCCGCCGACCGCCCGCCCGTGCTGATCGGTTTTGCCGCGGAGACCCATGACGGTCTGGACTACGCGCGCCGGAAGCTGTCGGACAAGGACCTGGACCTGGTGGTCTACAACGACGTCACCGTCGAAGGCGCCGGGTTCGAGACGGATACGAACATCGTCACTTTGATACGCCGCGACGGCAAAGAAGAATCCCTGCCCCTGCAATCCAAGGCCGACGTGGCGGACCGCGTCATGGACGAAGTCGCCGCACTGCTGAGAAACCGGGAAGTCGTTCCCGCATGAACACACAAGCGTCGCTGTCCGACCTGATCCGACAGACTGTCGAGGCCGTGAGGCAGGAGGAAGAGCAGGGTCTCGAATCGCTCTACCTGCCGGAAGGCCTGGACGGTGCGCTTCCGCTACCGGAACAGAAGCGGTCAGCATGGTCCGAACGGGGTGGCCAGCCCGCCGGGGCCCGTCAACCTGCTCCAACCGGCCAGCCTGCCGGGACCGGCCAGCCTGCCGGGGCCGGACCAGCGGGTCAGGAGACTCAAGCGGATCATGCAGCCCAGCCGGCCCAGCCGGCCCAGGCGACCCAGGCAGCCCAGGCAGCCCAGGCGACCCAGGCGACCCAGGCGACCCAGGCGACCCAGGTAACGTCCCTCGAGGCCCTGTATGCGAAATACCATCGCTGCACGGCCTGCGCGCTGGGGTTCAAGCGAAAGCACTTCGTATTCGGTTCCGGGAACGAAAACGCCGACGTGATGTTCGTGGGCGAAGCGCCCGGCGCCCAGGAAGACGAAGAGGGCCAACCCTTCGTGGGGCAGGCGGGTAAACTGCTGACCCGCATCCTGAACGCCATCGATTTCACCCGGGACGAGGTGTACATCACCAACATCCTGAAATGCCGGCCGCCGAACAACCGCGACCCGATGCCCGAAGAGGTCGACGCGTGCGACGCCATCCTGAAGGAGCAGATCCGCCTCGTCCGGCCCCGGCTGATCTGCGCCCTCGGCCGCGTCGCAGCCCAGGCCCTGCTCAAGCAGAACAGTTCGATTCGGGCGTTGCGGAGCAGGTTCCACGACTATCATGGCATCAAACTGCTGGTGACGTACCACCCCTCCGGCCTGTTGCGCAATGCGGCCTACAAGCGGCCGACCTGGGAGGACGTGCAGATGCTGAGGAAGGAATACGACCGCATCGTGCAGTCCGATACGCAGGCGACCCCGGGAGCTGAGGTCTCATGAACAGCCAGAGCGACGGGGCGGAACGACTTCCGCCGCAGGCCGTGGAGGCGGAGGCGGCGGTCCTAGGCGCCATGCTGCTGGAGCAGGACGCCATATCGATCGCCCTCGAGATCCTCGACGATACCGCGTTCTACCGTGAAGCGCACCGCAAGATCTTCAGCGCCGTCATTGCCCTGTACGACCGGAACGAACCCACCGACGTGATCACCCTGAGCGAAGAACTGGAGAAGCGGCACGAACTGCCCGCCGTGGGGGGATCCTTCTACCTGGTCGGCCTGACGGAGGGCGTTTCGACCGCGGCCAACGTGGAATACCACGCCCGGATCGTGCTCGAGAAGTCCCAGGCACGCAAGCTGATCAACGTAGCGACCCAGATCGCCTCCCGGGCGTATGAATCGTCGGAAGACACGGCGGAGTTGCTGGACGACGCCGAGCGCATGGTGTTCTCCCTGTCCCAGCGCGACGCCCGCCGCGGTTTCACCCAACTCAATCCCATTCTGCACGACACCTTCGAGAACATCGAAAAGCTCCACGAGCAGGACACCACCGTGACCGGCGTGCCCACGGGCTTTACCCGACTGGACGAGATGACCGCCGGCTTCCAGCGCGGGGACCTGGTCATCATCGCGGCCCGGCCGGCCATGGGGAAGACGGCCCTCTGCCTGAACATCATCCGCCACGTCGCGGTGGAGGCCGGAGTCGGCGTCGGCCTCTTCAGCCTCGAGATGACCAGCCACCAGCTGGCCCAGCGGATGCTGTGCAGCGAGGCGCGGGTGGATTCCCACCTGATGCGTACCGGCCGGCTCCCGGGAGACGCGTGGTCGAACCTGAGCATCGCGGTGGGGGCCCTCGCCACCGCGCCGGTATACATTGACGAAACTCCCGCGTTGTCGGTCACCGAAATGCGTTCCCGGGCGCGCAGACTGATGTCCGAGCATGACGACATCGGCCTGCTGGCCGTCGACTACATGCAACTCATGCGGGGCCCGAGCGACGCGGAGAACAGGCAGCAGGAGATCTCCGCCATCTCCCGGAACCTGAAGGCCCTGGCCAAGGAGCTGGACGTTCCGATCGTGGCGCTGTCGCAGCTTTCCAGGGCGGTAGAGATCCGCGGCGGGGACGGCCGGCCGCAGCTGTCGGACTTGAGGGAATCGGGCGCGATCGAGCAGGACGCCGACGTGGTGCTGTTCATCTACCGGCCCGCACGATACGCGGAAGACGAGGAGCAGGATCAGAACCAGGCGGAAATTATCATCGGCAAGCAGCGTAACGGTCCCGTCGGAACGGTGGACCTGATCTTCGTGGACCGTTTCGCCCGTTTCGAGAACCCGGATTTCTATCACGAAGACCCGGGCTGACCGTTCTTCCCGCGTAACTTTCTCTATCCGCTCATGATCGAAATCATCCACCTGAGAAAAGCCTTCGGGAAACCGGTGCTGAAGGACGTCAACCTGACCATCGAGTCCGGGGAGACCATGGTCATCATCGGCCGGAGCGGATGCGGCAAGAGCGTGCTGCTCAAGCACATCACGGGGTTGCTGCATCCGGACGGCGGCACGCTGCTGGTGGACGGCAGGGACGTGACCAGGCTGTACGGGACGGAGCTGGACGAGATCCGGAAGCGGTTCGGCTTCCTGTTCCAGGGCGGCGCCCTCTTCGATTCCATGACCGTGGGCGAGAACGTGGGGATCGCCCTGAAAGTACACACCGACCGGACCGAGGCGGAAATCAACGAACGGGTCCGGACCTGCCTCCAGATGGTCGGGCTGTCCGACGTGGAGGAACAGAAGCCGGCGGAGCTTTCGGGCGGCATGCGCAAAAGAGTGGGACTCGCCAGGGCGATCGCCATGAACCCGGAGTACATACTCTACGACGAGCCCACCACGGGCCTGGACCCCATCATGGCGGACATCATCAACGACCTGATCCTGGACATGAACCAGCGGCTGTCGGTGACGGCGATCGCGGTGACCCACGACATGATCAGCGCGTACAAGATCGCGGACCGCATCGCCATGCTCCACGACGGGGTGATTCACATGGTGGGGACCCCGGACGAGATCCGGAACTGCGACGACGCGCTGGTGCAGCAGTTCATCATGGGCCGCGGCGAAGGCCCCATCAAATCGCTGGAATAGCCATGGATCATTCGACAGGAGAACCGCGGGTCGCGCGGTATGGCATCGCTGTCCTTTGACCTGCTCGCCCGGGACCCGGCTTCCAACGCGCGGACCGGCCGCATGAAGACCCCCCACGGCGAGATCCGCACGCCGGTGTTCATGCCCGTGGGGACCCAGGCGACGGTGAAGACGCTGACGCCGGAGGATCTCGAAGCCGCCGGCGCGCAGATCATACTCGGCAACACCTACCACCTGTTTCTCCGGCCCGGGCATGCACTGATCCGGGAGATGGGCGGGCTGCACGGCTTCATGAACTGGCGGCGGCCCCTGTTGACGGACAGCGGGGGCTACCAGGTGTTCAGCCTATCGGACCTCAAGTCCATCGAGGAAGAGGGGGTGACCTTCCAATCGCACATCGACGGCTCGCGGCACCTGTTCACGCCGGAGTCCGTCATGGAAATCGAGACCGCCCTTGGCGCCGACATCATTGCGCCCCTCGACGAGTGTCCGCCCTATCCCTGCGATTACGGTTACGCGAAGGATTCCGCCGCGTTGACGCTAAGGTGGGCCGAGCGGTCGCGGAAGCGTTTCGACGAACTGGAAGGAGAAAGGGCGCATCCCCAGGCGTTATTCGGCATCGTGCAGGGCAGCGTCTACGAAGACCTACGGATCGACTGCGCGCGGTCGCTGGTCGACCGGGGATTCGACGCCTACGCCATCGGAGGGATGTCGATCGGGGAGCCGAAAGCGGCCATGGCGGACCTGATCGACGCCACCGTCGAGCACCTGCCGGAAGACCGGCCCCGTTACCTGATGGGCGCGGGGACGCCGGAGGACCTCGTCGACGCCGTGGGACGGGGCATCGACATGTTCGACTGCGTCATTCCCACCCGCGAGGGCCGGAACGGCGCGCTTTACACGCGCTCCGGACGCATCAACATCTACAACGCCCGCTTCAGGGCCGACGCCGGACCGATCGATCCATCCTGTTCCTGTTATGCCTGCCGGACCTTCAGCCGTTCGTATATCCGGCACCTTTACCGCGCGGGAGAAATACTGGGTCCGAGAATGGGGACCCTGCACAACATCCACTTCTACGTCGGCCTGGTCTCCGAGATGGGAGAAGCCATCCAGGAGGGCCGATTCGACACGTGGAGCAGGTCGTTTCTGACCGCGTATCGCAGTGAGACCGCAAGAAAGGAGCAACCCCAGTGATTCAAGATGCCTTTGCCATGGGGCCCGGCGGCGGCGGAGACGCTTCCGGACCGGGATTCCTGATCTCCATGATCCCCATCCTGTTGATGTTCGCCATCATCTACCTGTTGCTGATCCGTCCCCAGCAGAAGCGCCAGCGGGAACACCAGGCCATGCTGGACGCCCTGCAGAACGGAGACAAGGTGGTGACGCAGGGCGGGATCATCGGTGTCGTTACCGGACTGAAGGCGGACACGGTCACGGTGCGCATCGCCGACGATGTCCGGATCGACCTGCAACGCAGCGCCATTTCGCGCCTGATCAGCAGCAAGAAGGGCGGCAAGGAAGAATAGGTAGCAGTCATGGCCGTCAGACCCATACGCATATACGGCGACCCGGTACTCCGGGAGAAAACCCAACCGGTGGAGGAGTTATCTTCGGCATTGCGCCACCTCGCCGAGGACCTGGTCGACACCATGTTCGACGCGGAGGGCATAGGGCTCGCGGCGCCCCAGGTCGGCGAGACCGTCCGCATGTACGTGGTGAACCTCGGGGCGATCGATCCGGAACTCTTCCTGGACCGCCGCGGGCCGTCCCTGGACGGAGCGCCGGAACACCTGGTGCTGGTGAACCCGCGCGTCGTCAAGCGGGAAGGCGCGCAGACGGGCGACGAGGGATGCCTGAGTTTTCCCGATCTGTACGAGAAGGTGACCCGGCCCGATGTCGTGCGCGTCGAGGCGACGGACCTGGACGGGCGCCCCGTCGAGATCGAGGGCAGCGGACTGCTTGCGCGGGTCCTGGTCCACGAATACGACCACCTGGAGGGCGTCCTGTTCATCGATCACCTCAGCAAGCTCCGCCAGCAGTTCCTCCGCGGCAAGCTTAGGAAGCTCAAGGAGAGCGGTCAGGCGGTCTGATATGCGCGTGGTCTACATGGGTACGCCCGCCTTCGCGTTGCCGAGCCTCGAGGCGCTTATCGGCCGGCCGGAACACGAGGTGGCCGGCATCGTCACCGGGCCCGACCGGCCGAAGGGACGGGGATTGAAGACCGCGCCTTCACCGGTGAAGGAAACCGCCCTGCGGCACGGCATACCCGTCTGGCAGCCGGAGAAGCTGCGCGACCCGGGTTTCCTGGACGCCCTTCGGTCCCTGGACGCCGGACTGTTCGTGGTCGTGGCCTTCCGCATCCTGCCCGACGAACTGCTGGCGATCCCCCCGCACGGCACGATCAACCTGCATCCTTCCCTCCTGCCCCGTTACCGCGGCGCGGCGCCCATCCAGTGGGCGGTGATGAACGGGGACGAGGTTACGGGCGTTACCACGTTCCTGGTCGAGAGGCGGGTGGACACGGGCGACATCCTCTGCCAGGAGACTGTGCCGATCGGACCGGACGAAACCGCCGGCGAACTGCACGACCGCCTGTCCCGCACCGGCGCGGACCTGCTCCTGCGCACGGTAGATCGGGTGGCGGAAGGCCGTATATCGCCGCAGCCGCAGCGGGGCGAAGCGTCGCCCGCGCCGAGGATCTCCCGGGAGGACGGACGCATAGACTGGCGGCTGCCGGCCCGTGCCATACACAACCGGGTGCGAGGGCTCAACCCGGTCCCCATGGCCTTCACCACCTGGCGCGGCCAGCGCCTCCGGATTATTTCGAGCCGGCCCGACCGCCTGGAAGGGGAAGGGGGCAGGCCGCCGGGAGAGATCGTCTGCGCCGACGAACGCCGGGGTGTCACCGTTCAGACCGGAGAAGGCGGGTTGAGACTGGACAAGGTACAGCCCGAGGGCCGGAGCCGGATCGAAGGCGCGGAATTCGTGAGGGGATACCGGCCCGCGGCGGGCGACCGCCTCGGCGGATCCTAGCGCCCGCCGTCCGCGTTCGAGCGCGGCCGGACAGCACCGTCCTGAGCAGGGAACCCCGACCATGGTACGATCTCACCACGACACACCGGCCAATGCCGAAGGGAACGCTCCGCCGTCGCAAGGGATCGCCCCTCCTGTGCGTGAGATCGCGTTAAAGGCACTACATCGCGCGGAAACACGGGACGTGCTGCCGCGGGAGGCCCTCAGTGCCCTCTTCAGGCGGTACGATTACCCGGCCCGGGACCGGGCCTTCGCGACCGAACTGGTGTACGGCACCATCCGCTGGCGCCGCCGCCTGGACTGGATGCTCGGGCGGCTGTTGCGCGGAAAACCGGAGTCGCTCACGCCGTGGATCCGCCTGATCCTCCACATGGGCCTGTACCAGCTGATGATGCTGGACCAGGTCCCCGACGCCGCCGCCACCCATGAATCCGTACAGCTCGCCAGGCGCTACGGTCACGAAGGCACCGTCCGCCTGACCAACGCAATCCTGAGGACGGCCATCCGGCAGCGGGAACGGCTGTCGCGGCCCGCGCAAGGGGAAGACCCCGTCACGGATCTCGGCGTCACCCACTCCTATCCCGACTGGCTGGCGAAGCGGTGGATCGAGCGCCATGGTGTGGAATCGGCCGCCGCACTCATGGAGGCCGGAAACCAGCCGCCGCCTTTGTCCGTTCGGGTCAATACGTCGAGGTCCACGCCGCAAGACCTCGCCGCATCGCTGGCGTCGCAGGGTATCGAGGTGGATCCGGGACGTTGGCTCGATGATTTTCTGATTCTTCGGCACGCGGGCGACCTGCACGACCTGCCCGCCCACGAGGCGGGCCTGTTCCAGGTACAGGACGAAAGCGCGGGTCTCGCGGTGAGGCTTTTGGGACCGGAGACGGGCGAGACCGTTGTCGATTTATGTTGCGCTCCGGGCGGAAAAACAACATATATTGCGCAAATTGTGGGCGCGGGCGGACGGGTAATCGCCTGCGATTCGTCACCGCATCGACTCCGCCGCGTGGAGGAACACCGGCAGCGAATGGGGTTGGGGCAGGTGCGTCTTGTCGTCATGGACGGCCGGTCGCCCGGCCTGGATTTCAAGGCCGACCGGGTCCTGGTGGATGCGCCCTGTTCCGGGCTCGGCACTATCGCGCGCCGGCCGGATCTGCGGTGGCGGAGAACGGCGGAGGACATCGGCCGGCTCCGCGGCGAGCAACTGGCGTTGCTGGAGAAAGGTGCCGCCATGGTGAAGCCGGGCGGCGTCCTGGTGTATAGCACGTGCACCATCGAGCCTGAAGAGAACGAGGACGTCGTGGCCGCGTTTTGTGGCAGGCATCCCGGTTTCAGGCCGGAAAGCCCCGGCGGATGGCCGGAGGAACTGACCGGGGTCATGGACGACACGGGCCGGATCGCCACGCTGCCGCCGGTACACGGGGTGGACGGGAGTTTCGCGGCACGGCTGAGAAATGACGGCTGACCGACTAAGGGCGTCGCGGCTCCGAAGACGGCTGACCGATTAAGGGCGGCCAGTCTGGGTAAAACCGGCTTGACCGTACGGGAGCGCATCTTGTTTGAAGAACTGACCGGCCGCATGGAAGGCATTGTCCGGAATCTCCGCGGCCAGGGCAAGCTCACAGAAAAGAACATCGACGACAGCCTCCGGCAGGTCCGCCGCGCCCTGCTGGAAGCCGATGTGAATTTCAAGGTAGCCCGGTCCTTCATCGATACGGTCAAGGAAAAGGCCCTGGGACAGGGCGTGCTCAGGAACCTCTCCCCGGGGCAGCAGATGGTGGGGATCGTCCACCAGGAACTGATCTCCCTGATGGGCGAGGAAGCCGTCGGGGTCGCTATCGCGGAATCGTCCCCGACCATCGTCATGCTGGCCGGTCTGCAGGGTTCCGGCAAGACGACGGCCACGGGGAAGCTGGCCCATCACTTCCTCGGTGCGGGCCACCGGCCCATACTGGCCGCGGCGGACGTCTACCGGCCCGCGGCGGTGAAGCAGCTGCAGGTACTCGGCGAACAGCTGGACGTGCCGGTCGTAGCCCTCGGGGACGGCCGCTCTCCCCTGGCCATCTGCAGGGTCGCCGTGGATCGCGCAGGCCGGGAGGACCGCGACGTCGTCATCCTGGACACGGCGGGACGCCTGCACGTCGATGAAGAAATGATGGATGAACTCCGCGGGATCCGCGAGGCGGTCCATCCCCACGAAATACTGCTGGTGGTGGACGGGATGACGGGTCAGGACGCGGTCAACGTGGCCGAGGCCTTCGACCAGCACCTCGACATCGACGGCTGTATCCTGACGAAGATGGACGGGGACGCCCGGGGTGGCGCGGCGCTGTCCATACGGCAGATCACCCGGAAGCCCATCAAGTTCGTGGGCGTCGGCGAGAAACTGGATGCCCTGGAGGTGTTCCATCCCGAACGGATGGCGTCCCGGATCCTGGGGATGGGCGACGTGGTCTCCCTGGTCGAGCGCGCGCAGGCCGCCATCGACGTGGAGGAGGCCCGCAAGCTCGAAACGAAACTGCGCAAACAGACCTTCGATCTCGAGGATTTCCGGTCGCAGCTCCAGCAACTGGGCAAAATGGGTTCCATGCAGGAACTGGTCGAGATGATGCCGGGTTTTAATAAGAAGGCGATGAAGGATATGGACATGGATGAGAAAGCGCTTGTTCGCATGGACGCCATTCTGAGTTCCATGACAAAACAGGAAAGGGCGCGCCCCGTGGTCATCAACGGCAGCAGGCGCCGCCGGATCGCGCGGGGAAGCGGTACGAGCGTACAGGAGGTGAACCAGTTACTGAAACAGTACAACATGATGCAGAAGATGATGAAGCAGTTGAACCGGCCGGGCGCCCTCGAGCGGCTCGGCCAGAGTATGTTGCCTTTCAGGTAACCTAAGGAGCGGAACATGGCAGTGGCCATACGGCTTCGCCGCACGGGAGCCAAGAAAAGACCGTTTTACCGGATCGTCGTTACGGACAACCGCACCCGCCTGGGCGGTAAGTACATCGAGAGCCTGGGTTACTACAACCCCATCTCGCCGGAACAACTGGAGATGGACGTAGACAAGGCCGTCGACTGGCTCAACCGCGGCGCCAGGCCAAGCGATACGGTGCGGTCGCTTCTGGTGAAGAGCGGCGCGATTCAGAAGTGGCGCGGCGACAACGAGGAACCGGCCGAAGCGGCCGAGTGACCTGAAGCGGATCGGCCGCCGGTGCGCCGGAGTAACCGAGTGACCTGAAGAGGATCGGCCGCCGGTAGGTCGGGGGCGGGGTGTAAGTGAGCGAAGACCGGATCAATATCGGATTCATCCGAAAACCCCACGGCCTCAAAGGTTACGTCCGCGTGGAAGGATTGTCGGACGCTCCGGACCGGTTCGCGGACCTGGACCGGATCGGCGTGGAATTGAAGGACGGCCGGCGGGAGTCACTGGAGATCGAACGCTGCGTCCGTGACGGGAACGGCTGGCGGATGAAGTTCCGCGGGGTCGATACGACGGAACACGCGGAACGGCTTCGCGGCGCATACATCCAGGTGCCCGAAGAAGCCGTCGCCCCGTTGCCCCGCGACGCGTACTATGTCTTCGAACTCGAAGGCTGCGCGGTCGTTTCCGACGAAGGAGAAGAGATCGGCATCCTTCGCGAGGTGGTGTCCCTGCCCGCGAACGACGTGTTCGTGGTGGACACGCCAACCGGAGAAGCGATGATCCCGGCGGTCCGGGACATCGTGGTGGAACTCGATCCCGGGGAGGACAGGGTCGTCATACGGAAGATACCGGGGTTGATCTCGTAGCGGAACAGACCATGCGTATCGACATTCTTACGGCTTTCCCGGGTGTATTCGCGGGACCCTTCGGGGAGAGTATCGTGGGCCGGGCGTGCCGGCGGGACCTGGTGGATGTCTTCGTCCACGACCTGCGGGCATTTACGACGGACCGCCACAAGACCGTCGATGACTACGCCTACGGCGGAAGCCCCGGCATGGTGCTCAAGGCGGAGCCCATATTCACGGGCGTAAGGCATATCCGGAAGCAGGCGGACGCGTCGTCCCGGGCGTCCCAGGTCGAACGGGCTGACCGGGTTGACGCGTCGTCCCGGAATGACCGCTCCCGTACCGTGCTGCTGTCGGCCCGGGGCAGGCCCTTCGTGCAGGACACGGCCAGGACCTTCGCGGAACTGGACCAGCTGGTCCTGATCTGCGGGCACTACAAGGGTGTCGACGAGCGCGTGGCCACGGGCCTGGGCGCCGAGGAGTACTCCGTGGGCGATTTCGTCGTCACCGGCGGCGAGATCCCGGCCATGATGATCGCGGACGCCGTGATCCGACTCCTTCCCGGAGTCCTTGGCGAAATGGCCTCCGCGGTCACGGATTCGCACTACGAAGGCCTGCTGGGCAACGCCGTGTACACGCGGCCGGAACACTACCAGGAGTGGCGCGTGCCCGAGGTGCTGCTTTCCGGGCACCATGGGCGCATTGAACGATGGGAGAGGCAGGACGCCCTGAAGAAGACGTACCAGCACCGTCCCGATTTGCTGGAAACCGTGGAATTGACCGGAGAAGATCTGACCTATCTGAGAACCCTTCAACAGAACGAGAACGGGTAGCGTACCCGCGATCGTTCGAAAGGACGGAAGCTTCAGCCATGAACGCACTAGACACGATCACCCAGGACCAGTTGCGGACCGACCTGCCGGAATTTCGCGCCGGAGACACCATTCGGATTGAGGTCAAGGTCCGCGAAGGCGACAAGGAACGCGTACAGCTCTTCCAGGGCGTTGTCATCCAGCGGTCCGGCCACGGCATCGGCGAGACCGTCACGGTCCGCAAGATATCGCAGGGGATAGGCGTCGAGCGCATCTTCCCACTGCATTCGCCGTCGGTTGGTAAAATCCAGGTATTGCGCCGGGGCAAGGTACGGCAGTCACGCATCTACTACCTGAGGAAGCTCAAGGGCAAGGCCGCCCGGATCGCCGAGCGGCGCAACTGAGCATGGCGAAGGACGACGCGGAGCGGCAAAGACTCCGGGCCATGGCCGGCTTTGATCGTTCCCTGCTCGACCATGGGGCGCGGCGCGCGGCCGGCGTCGACGAAGCCGGGCGGGGCGCCCTGGCCGGCCCGGTGATCGCAGCCGCCGTGATGCTGCCGGATGATGCCGAGATTCCGGGTCTGGACGATTCGAAACGCCTCACACCCGCCAGGCGGGATGCCCTCTATGAGACGATCACGGCCATTGCCACGGCAATCGGCGTCGGCCGGTCCGATCCGGCCGCGATCGACGCGGTGAACATCCGACGGGCGAATCTCCTCGCCATGAAAGAAGCCGTGGAGGCCCTTTCGCCGCCTCCCGGCCATCTGCTCGTCGACGGGATCGACGCCATCGACTGGCGGGGTCCCCAGACCACCGTGGTAGGAGGCGACGCGCGCAGCTTCTCCATCGCGGCCGCGTCCGTTATCGCGAAGGTGACGCGGGACCGGATCATGATCGCGTGCGACCCGGACTTTCCCGAATACGGCTTCGCCCGCCACAAGGGTTACGGCACGGCGGCGCACCTGGCCGCGCTTGAAGACCATGGCCCGTCGGCCGTGCATCGGCGCTCCTTCCTGCGGAAGAGATTCGATTTCTCCTCGGCCTGACCACCGGCCCACATCGTATATACGGCTGCTCATCTCGCGTTGATCCCGAGCATTTAATACATCCCGGGCATCCATCCCGAAGGCATCATGACCGCATCAAAGCAAATCCTGGGTCTACGCGGCGAGTCCATCGCGGAAGCGTTCCTGTGCCGGAAGGGCCATGCCGTGCTGGCCAGGAATTATCGGGATGCCGTCTCCCGTTGCGAAATCGACCTCATCACCCGGGACGGCGACGAACTCGTCTTCGTGGAGGTCAAGGCCGGAACCGGCCGCCGGTTCGGTGACCCGCAATCCAGAGTGGACGCGAGGAAACAGCGCCAGATCGCCCGGGCCGCCCACCGATTCCTGCAGGAACGAAGCTGGCACGAGACGCCGTGCCGATTCGACGTCGTCGGGATCGACCTATCGCGGAATCCGCCCGGGGTAACGCACCTGGAGCACGCATTCTGGAGTGCCGTCTGATGGGTACGGCCACCTTGCGGCGAACCTGAGGCGGCGTAACTGAGGTGGCGAACCTGAGGTGGCGAACCTGAGGCGGCGGTCCCCTCCTTGTGGTTGCGGGCGAGCGAGCCTCAAAAGGCCGGACGGGAACAGGCCGGACCGGAACAGGCCGGACCGAACAGGCCGGATGACATGTCATGCTGTATCTACGCAAATCGCTGAAAATCCTCGTCGCGGCCGGTTTTCTGCTCTGGATCGCCGACGGATACCTGCTTATGCTGTCCGAGTCTCCCCGTTCCGCGCCGGACCCCGCGGCCAATCCGACGGCCTCGATCGGACCGGGCGGCGGTGCGCGCTATTCCGGCGCCATCCACATCCATTCCACCTACTCCGACGGCGGGGGATCGGTCGAGGATATCATCCGGGCGGGGCAGAACGCGGGACCGGATTTCCTCGTACTGACCGATCACGACACCATGCAACCCCTGATCGACGGCCACCAGGGGTATCATGACGGCCTGCTGCTGCTGGTGGGCGAAGAGGTCAACACCAGCGCAGGCCACCTGCTTTCCCTCGGCGTGGGCAGGGATGTGAGTCAGGACGGCCCCCTGGGGCTCCCGGCAGTTGTCGAAGAAATCTCCGAATCGGGCGGTGTGTCCATCGCGGCGCACCCCACGGGCCGCCGGCCCTGGACCGACTGGACCCTGGAAGAGATGGACGGCCTGGAAGTGCTCAACGGGAACAGCGAATGGCGCGACGACGGCGTGCTGGAACTGTTGCGGGCCTTTGTTTTCCTGCCGTTCATGCCCGACGGGGTCTTCAACAGCCTCATCGACCGTCCCGACGAGGCCATCCGACTCTGGATGCATCGCGCGCAGCGTCAGCCCGTTACCGTAATCGGCAGCCTGGACGCCCACGAGCGCATTAAGCTCTGGGGTGAACGCCACCTGTCCTTCCCCACCTATGAACGCATGTTCGGATTGATCCGGACCTACGTGATCACCGGTACGGAACTGACCGGCGACGCCGGGGTCGACGAGGTGATCCTGTTGAACGCGATCCACCGCGGGAGTTGCTACGTGGTGTTGGAAGGATACGAGCCGGCCCCCAGTTTTTCCTTCGAGCTCTCCATGGGGCCGGAGACTGAGTCCATGGGGGCCAGTGTCGAGTACCAGGACGGCGGACGGCTGCACGTGACTGCGCCGTCATCGGGTCCGGTGCGCATACGGCTGTACCGAGACGGAGTACCCCTGATCGAGACCAGAGGACATGAACTGTTCGTGGAGGTTCCCGGCCCGGGGGTCTATCACACCGAGGTCTACCAGCTTCGCAGCACCCTGTTGCGCGGCGAGCGCCAGAGGCTCTGGATCATTTCGAACGCCATCCGGCTGGAGTAGGCTGCGTCCCGCCCGCGCCACCCGGCCTTCTACCGCACTTCCGCCACCGCCCAATCCAGTTCCTTGCCGGGATACATGGGGACGACGTCGCCGTACCGCTCGGGGATGACGGCCCCGGTCTTCTCGAACACCACGGTTTTTGCAGGCGGCGCGACCCCGTAGATCCGTCTCGCGTTGTCCGAAACGAAAGCCTGCAGCCGGTCCAGCGCACCGTGTTCTTCGAAAAGCCCGACGAGCATCTGCAGGGCGATGGGGGCGGTGAAGACCCCGGCGGCGCAACCGGCGCTCTCCTTTTTGTCGACCGGGTGGGGTGCGGAATCGCTGCCGAAAGCAAGCCTGGGATGGGCTTCGAGGGCAAGCGCGAGGAGCGCGTCGCGGTCTTCCGGCCGTTTGGCGATGGGCTTGCAGAAGAGGTGGGGATTGAGCAAGCCGCCCGCCACGTCGTCCAGGGTGATGATCAGGTGCTGCAGGGTGACGGTGGCGGACAGGTTCTGGTGGCGGTCCAGCAACGCGGCGGACTCCAGGGTCGTGATGTGTTCCATGACGATGTGCAGCCGGGGAAAGCGCGTGGCCAGGTCTTCGTAGACTGGGAGAAACGCGCGCTCCCGGTCCATGACGAAATCCGTCGTTTCACCGTGTACCATCAGCCGGATGCCCAGGTCCTGCATCAGGGCCAGGGTGTCTTCCACGTCGCGAAGTTCGCCGACCCCTTCATCGCTGTGGGTGGTTACGCCCTCCGGGTACAGCTTGACGCCGATGATACGGTCCTTCATCGAAACCAGTTCGCTTTCGGTGTAGGGCCGCATGAACAGGGTCATGTAAGGTTCGAAAGCGTGGCGGTCCACAACATCCCTGATTTCCCGCTCGTACTGTTCCAGCCGGTCGGGGTTGTCCACGGGGGGCACCAGATTGGGCATGATCACGCCGCCCGCGAAGGTCTCCGCGCTCAGCGGCGCGACGCGCCTCATCATGGCGCCTTCGCGGAAGTGGATGTGCATGTCCAGGGGAGAATGCAGGGAGAATGTGGTGTTCATCATGGAATGCGCCGGGATTCCTGTATTCCGCCTTACGTAATCAAGGGCCGAGGTCGTGCATCAAGGCCGAGGTCGTGCATCAAGGCCGGGGTCGTGCATCATGGCCCGGTATCTTGAATCAGGGGCCGGGCTGGTGCATCAAGATCCGGGGTTGTAGAAAGGCAGGTCCGCGATTTCGGCGCGGGCCGGGGCGCCGTCCACCTCGACTTCCATCGGTCCGCCCGTCGCCATGGATCTCCGCCGGACGAATCCCAGCGCGATGATCCCGTCGACCACCCGTCCGTGGACCGCCGTGGTGATCCACCCGGCTTCCTTCCCGTCCTTCCGGATCACGGCGCTTGGCTCGGGCAGCGTTTCCCCTTCGATGACCAGTCCCGACAGCAGGCGGTTGGGACGGCCCCGGTGCTCCATCATCACGACGGGCTCCTGCCCGATGTAGCAACCCTTGGTGAAACTGACGGCCCGGTCCTTCACCGCTTCGTTGGGAATGATCCGCTCGTCCAGTTCCGCCGTGCAGCGGGGGATGCCCGCTTCCACGCGCAGGACCTCCAGGGTCTCGTATCCGATGGGTACGCAGGGAACGCCGCCTCCCGCGCCGCCTCCCGCGCCATCTCCCTCGCTATCTCCCTCGCTATCTTCCGCGCCGGCGAGTAACGCCTTCCAGATTTCGTCCGCGCTTCCGGCGGGGACGTAGATATCGTAATCCTGTTCACCCGTACGATGCGTCCGCGCCACGGTCGCGGGCACGCCGCTTAACTCGGTCTCCGCGTTTCCGCCGGGAGGCAGTGGCGTCAGGGGACCGGCCAGGCCCTGGATGCAGTCGTCCGCCCGCCTGCCGGACACGCCGATCAAACCGTATTGCGCGGTGACGTCCGAGATCTCGACGTCGTCCATGAGGGCGTACCGGTCGAGCGTATCCCGGAGCACCTCCGCCATGCCCGGTTCCACGTCGATGAGCAGGTCTTCCCCGCGGACGTGGACCGTCATGTCCGAGATGATCTTGCCCTGGGGCGTCAGCATGCAGGCATAGACGCCCTCGCCGGGACCGAGCTGCTCCACGTCGTTTGTCACCACGCGGTGCAGAAAGCGCTGCCGGTCCGCGCCGGTCATGCGCAGCTTGCCGCGGCCGGAGAGGTCGCTCAGGCCGGCGGCGGTCCGGACCGCGCGGTATTCGGCGGCGGCGTCCCCGTAGTGAAGCACGGCCGGCCGGCCCTGGAAGTTGCCGGCGACTGCGCCGAGATCGTCGTGGCTTATGGCCGTTACATGCATCGATAGCACCGGGTGTCCGATAAGGGTATTCGAAGCAGGGCGAAACACCTTGAAACGCTATGTATCAATGCGCGGACACCCGGTTCCTGTCAATCTTATTTTAGGTGCGGCGGGGGCCTTTTGGGTTGACACCACACGGGGTTTTCGTTAAGGTGAACGCGTTGTTCGCGGCGCGCCGAAAGCGCCGCACTGCCTGTCATCTCCCCATTGTTCAAACCGGAAAGGACCGCGGTGGCCGCTGTCTCGCTGGAACAACTCGTCTCCCTCTGCAAGCGCCGCGGAATCATCTACCCGGGCTCGGAAATCTACGGCGGCCTGCAGGGCCTGTACGACTACGGTCCGGTGGGCGTCGAGCTGAAGAACAACGTCGTGGACTCCTGGTGGAGGCGCAACGTCTATGAACGGGATGACATGGAGGGGCTCGACTGCGCCATCCTGATGAATCCGCTGACCTGGAAGTACTCGGGCCACGAGGAGACCTTCGTCGACCCCCTGGTGGACTGCCGCAAGTGCCAGGGCCGGTGGCGCGCCGACCAGGTAAAGGGTGTGTGTCCCGCCTGCGGATCCACGGACCTGACCGAGCCGCGGCCCTTCAACCTGATGTTCAAGACCCAGGTGGGACCGGTATCGGAAGAAGGGGCTTATGCCTACCTGCGTCCCGAAACGGCCCAGGGCATCTTCGTCAATTTCAACAACGTACTGACCACCACGGCGCGCAAGCTGCCCTTCGGCATCGCCCAGGTGGGCAAGGGTTTCCGCAACGAGATCAATCCCCGCAACTTCCTGTTCCGCGTCCGCGAGTTCGACATGCTGGAGATCGAGTTCTTCGTCCATCCCGGTACCGAGGAC
>JAPOZT010000037.1 GCA_026705925.1 Gemmatimonadota bacterium | reverse complement strand
ACGCGACGGCTTCAACCATATCTTCCCCACCATCAACGAGATGAAGCGGATGGTGGAGGATCCGGTGGCCTACACCTACGAGCACCGTGACGGGCTCCGGTGCACCATGATCCTCTTCAACGGACTGGTGGAGGACTTCAACTTCGCGGCGCGCATCGCGGGGCGGAGCGAACCGCTGTCGACCCAGATGTACCTGCCCATGCCGCCCGCGCGCACCACGCTGGCCAACTTCTTCTCGCCGCAGGTCAACAATGTGGAGCAGATGTTCCTCACCGGCGAGGCCGCCTATCCCGTGGAACGGACCCTGCTGACGACGGGCCTCACCGCGGCGGGAGTGGACAGCCTGCACGAGGGACAGGTACGCCTCGAAACGCCTCATCTCGACGTGGCCTACCCGGCGCCCGAGCACTCCACGTTCTGGAGATATTGATGTTCTGGAGATTTTGAAACCATGCCCAAACGGCTCGCCGTCATCAGTTCCATCTACACCTATCTCTCCCACACGCAGCATTTCGCGGACCGGTTCCTCGTGGGGTATCCGCGGTCCGGCCGCTGGCACCGGCCGGAAGTGGAAGTGGTGTCCCTCTACGTCGACCAGCGGCCCGATGGCGACCAGAGTACCGGCCGCGCCCGCGAGTACGGGTTCGAGGTCTATCCCACCATCGCCGAAGCGCTGCGGTGTGGCGGGGACTCCCTGGCGGTGGACGGGGTCCTCATCATCTGCGAACACGGCGATTATCCGGACAACGAAAAAGGACAGAAGCTCTACCCGCGCTACGAGATGTTCAAGGCCTGCGTCGAGGTGTTCGAGCAGGACGGCCGCTCGGTGCCGGTCTACAACGACAAGAACCTGTCCTACAGCTTCGACAGGGGCCTGGAGATGGTGGCCGATTCGAAGCGGCTCGAATTCCCCGTGCTCGCAGGCTCGAGCCTGCCGGTCACCTGGCGGCTGCCCGACCTGGAACTCCCGCTGGAATGCGACATCGAGGAAGCGTTGATGGTGGGCGTTGGCGGTTCGGACGCCATGGACTACCACGCCCTCGAAGCCATGCAGTGCATGATCGAGCGGCGCCGGGGCGGAGAGACGGGGGTCAAAGCGGTGCAGATGATCGTGGGCGACACCGTGTGGGAGGCTGGCGAGCAGGGACGCTATTCGAAGGAACTGCTGGAATCGGCGCTGTCCCGCTGCGACAGTCCCAAGGGGCTTACGGACGAGGACGGCCGTACCCAGGACCTGCTGGGCACGGGCGAGCTGCAACGGCTCGCTACTGAGCCGGCCGCCTACTTCATCGAACACGTGGATGGACTCAAAACCACGCTGCTCATGCTCAACGGCGCCATCGGGGATTACTGCTTCGCCGCCCGCCTGAAGGACGAACCGGAGCCGAAGTCGACCCAGTTCTTCCTGCCGCCCACCCCGCCGGTCACCTATTCCGCCTGCCTGGTGTCGAAGATCGACGAGATGTTCGACACCGGCGTGTCCCCGATTCCGGTGGAACGGACGCTCACCGTATGCGGCATCCTCGACCATTGCCTCACGTCGAAACAGCGGGGCGGCATTCGCCTTGAAACGCCCGATCACCGCGTGCAGTACCGGGCGCCGGCCCGGTCGCAGCACTGCGGTCCCGCGCAGGACGGATATTCTTCCTGAACAAGCTATTACGAAGATTTGATTAGATGACGATTAGATGAACGAGCCTTTCCGGCTCGCGGTGGGCTCCGCTCAGCAGAACCAGGCCTCGGTCAGCCTGGGGATGCGCCGCCTTTTGAGCGGTATGTCATGAAAAGGCCGCTCCGCTGGCGCCTCGACGCCTGCCGCTTCCGCCGCCAGGCACCTGATCCGGTGGAACACGCGCCGGTTGTCCCTTTCCTCTCCAGATGCGTCGGCCTCCTCCACGAGTCGGGAAACCCGTTGATGCAGGCGGTCCATGCGTGCATCGCCATGGCGCCACGTGTAGGTGAAGCCGGCCTCATCCAGCGCGCCGATCCATGACCGGGTATCCGGTTCATCCAGCAGGGCCGACCCGGGTGGCACGAGCAGGCGGATGGTGTACTGCACCGGGTCGATGTGGTCGACCAGTTCGTGGACTTCGACGAAATCCAGCAGATCCAGGTAGTCGTCCAGGGTCGTCCAGGGCGTGAAGGCCACCAGCGAGGGCCGCATGGGCAGGTCCGCGTCGCGCAGGATGGCCAGCGCCCGGACGACGTCGTCGCGGGTGTGTCCTTTCCTGAGGCGCTCCAGCACCAGGTCGCTGACCGATTCCACGGCCGATACGACGAAGATGCCGCCCAGGTCCCGGGCTTCCGGGAAAAAGGACGGGTGCTGGAGGATGTGTTCGATCTTGGTGGTGAAATCGAAGGTAAGGCCGGGGTGGGCCTCGCTCATCCTGCGCAAGATACGCAGGACGTGGGTGGGACCGTTCAGGAAATCCGGATCCCCGAAGGTGATGTGCCGGGCCCCCATGCGCACCTGCTGTTCCACGTCGGCGAGCACCACGTCGGCAGGCACGGCGAAGAACCGCCCGTTGTACACCGGCGTGATTGGGCAGTGCAGACAGGTATGCAGGCAGCCGCGCGTGGTCTCGGCGTAACCGGCGGGAAGCAGTTCAATGCCGTTGTCCAGCTGGGCGTACCGCTTCAAACCGGGCAGCGTATCGCGGTCCGGGACCAGCCAGGTCTGGCGGGAGAGATTCGGCGCGGCAGACGCACCGCCGGCCAAAGCGTTATTCGTGGTGGCAGCCGCACGTCTTGCCAAAGCGGCACCGCCGGCCGATGCGGGATCCGCGGCCGATGCTGGTACGCCGGCCGATGCGGAACTTCCGCACGATACGGGATTCGTGGCCGCCGCTGAAGGTACGTCCGCGCACAGGCGTCCGACCAGGTCACAGAGCGGCTGTTCGAACTCGCCGCCGATCACCGATTCGGCCCCGTGGGACAGGAGATACTCGGCGTTCAGGGTGGCGTAGAGTCCGTAGAAGCAAAGATGGGCGCCGGGATTGAGATTCCGGATGCGGCGCGACAGGTCCATTCCGACCCGCATGGCCGTGTGCATGGGCACCGAGATGCCGATGAAGCCGGCCCGGCGGACGATATCCTCCGGGACCGGTTCGATCGCGGCGTCGACGACTGAGACTTTGTATCCTTCGGACTTCAGGCGAGCTGCGGGGGAGGCCAGGCTGATGGGTTGATGGCCCAGTTCATAGCAGGAGATGAGCAGGATATCATCGTCACGCTTCATGATGAAACCACGGGGCGGCGACGGCGGCCGGGTTATTTCGTCTGAGGGGGGCGGTATCCCGGCGGCATTTCCGCGCCTTCGCCAAAGAAGAACTCTTCCAGGTGCCGGTCGTAGACTTCCTGTCCCTCGGTCGTGGCGAGATTCAGGCGGTACTCGTTGATGACCATGACCGAATAGTTGATCCACATCTGCCAGGCCTGTTTGGATATGTTGTCATAGATGCGCTGGCCGAGTTCGTTGGGGAAGGGGACGAAGTCGAGTCCTTCGAGTTCCTCGTTGAGCTTGGCGCATTGGACCATGCGGGCCATGCCGGGCCTCCTCGTAACGGGCGTATTCCTTGCTGATCATATGCCGGTTGGTATCGCTTGCGTTACAACACAGGCTATATACCCGCCTGCCCACTGTTTGTCAAGTTGACCGTGACCGTTTGACGGTGTCGAAGTGCAGCTGCCGGACGCGGAACCCGCTGGCGCCCTAATGCGTTCCCGCGCAGACCGCCTCAGTCCTCGATGTACTGCGTCAGCACCACGTCCATTTCGGCGTTGCCGCTGGGATAGCGACCATCCGGAATGGCGAGACCGTGGTCGAGCAGCAGACCGAGCGCAGCGGGATACCCGCCGTTATCCCGATTCCACTGGCAGTGGATCACGGCGTGGATCGGGTCCTGGAAATAGCCGCCGATGGGTTCGGTGGAGACGTCCCGCTGGAGGAGAAATTCGACCATATCGGAATTTCCCTTGCACAGGGCCCAGTAGAGGGGCGTGGCCTCCATCCAGCCCCGGGCGTCAACCGGCCATCCCAGGTCCGCCATAAGACGGACCGCGGCCCAGTTGTCCACCTGGGCCACGTGGCTGATCAGGGTGCGGTCGTCGTCCGTCAGGCCGGGCAGATGCCGTTCTTTCAACTGTTCCACGACATCGAGATCCGTATTGGCGCAGGCGACTACGAAGCGATCGTATTCGGACATGGGGGACGGCACGGCGCCATGCTTCCTGAGGAGTGCCGCGACCTCCCCGCGGCCGAGCCGCAGGGCGAAATCCAGGGGCGTCCAACCGACGATCCCGAGTGCCGTGCTCTTCCCGGTCGAGGTGCGGGCATTGGGATCCGCGCCGGCCTCCAGGAGCGCACCGATCACTGAGGCCGAGTTGTTTCGCTTTACGGCCCAGTGCAGGGACGTTTCCCCGTCGGCGGGATGGATGGCATTGGGATCCGCGCCCTGGCCGAGAAACCATTGGATGCCCTCGGTCCAGTTCATGTCCATGACGTGCTTGATGCAATAAGAAACGGCTTCCGCGTCCAGCCCGTTCGCCGCGACCGTATCCAGCAGTTCCAGGTTGAATTTTTCGCAGGCGTGGTACAGGGATTCGTTGTCGTTGGGGTCGGCGCCCGCGTCCACCAGCACCCGGGCCGCCGGCACGCTGTTGTTTTCCACGCATCCGTAGAGGGCCGATTCCTTCCAGTCGTCATCGTTCACCCAGTAACTGTCCGGATCGGCGCCGTGCCGCAGGAGCAGTTCGAGGATACGGACCATGGCGTCGGCACGCTCGGACAGAAAACAGGACCACGCCGCGTGGAGGATCGGGGTCCAGTCTTTCGGGCCGCCCTTCGTCGTGGCCGCCGCGGGTTCGCGCTCCAGGATGTCTGTGACGGCATCCACGTCCCCGGCGGCGCAGGCGGTATGGATATCTCCCCGGACGAGTTCCGGCGCCGATTCGAGCACGGCCTCGGCGCGTTTCCGATCGCCCCATAACCAGGCCGAGGACAGAAACATCTCCCGCTTCTCGTCCAGGTTCCTTGCGGCGATTTCGAGGTGGATCTTCAGGTGGGGCCAGGACCTGAACCCGTGTTCCCGGGCGATGGCGTGATAGGCGTCCGAAAGCACGACGCGGTCGCGCCGCGCGCCGGTGGCCGACCGGATCCTGTCGACGGCGTCGGTTTCGCCGCTGCGCGCTGATTTCAGCAGCGTTTTTACCTGCAGCCTGAGATGGCGTATATCGGGATGGGATGGCAGGGAAGGCATGGAACCTCCTTCAGGCGATCGTGAAACCGCCGGAACACCCGTGTGTCCGCCGTACGGGCAGGAAGAAGGTTGCCACGGCAGAAGGGAACCGATACAGGTGAACTTGTGTTCTTTCCGCGGACGGGCGGCGTCCTGCACACGCCGGTGATGGAATTGTACAGACGCCTCACGGGTGCGTCAAGCTAAAGCGTCCGGCTTGACGCAGGCGCCTTTTCCCGTTACCTATCGCATCAGTCATGATCTATCGGGAATTTGAGACGCACACCGGCCTGGATCCCTACGTCCAACTCGTATGGATGATGGAATCTGAGCACGAGGACGACCACGCGCCCGGGTCGCTCATCGTGCCGGACGGCATCGTGGAGATCGTCTTCCACTACGGCGATCCGTGGATCACGACCGTGGCGGGCGGGAAGCGCATGGTCCAGCCTCGGAGTTTCGCGGTCTCCCAGATGCGCAAGTATATCGAAATCGAATCCAACGGCCGGACCGGCTTCGTGTCGGTGCGCTTCTATCCGTGGGGCGCCTACCATTTTTTCGACAAACCCGTACACGAATTTCTGGATGAAACGGTGAGCACCGCGACCCTGTGGCCGGTCCATTACGAGGATTTGATGAAGAAACTCCGTGCGGCGGCCGCAGGCGAGGGCGGCGAGGGCTTCGCGAGCGGCGCGGGCGGTGCGGGTTTCGCCGCTGGTTTGCAGGAGTTCCTGTTGGACCGGTTGGCGGAGCATTACAAGGATGACTCGGCGCTCGACGAAGCGGTCAAGCTCATCCGGTCCACGGGCGGGCAACTGTCCGTCGAAGAGGTCGGTGAGCGCGTCGGTCTATCCAGGAAGCAGCTGGAAAGGAAGTTCGTGGCTACGGTCGGCACAACGCCAAAGACTTTCGCCCGCATCAGCCGGTTCCTGAATATCTGCCATCATCTGGACAGGTACCGTGGAAAGACGTTGACCCAACTGGCCTACGAATGCGGGTATTTCGACCAGGCCCATTTCATCCGAGAATTCAGCGCTTTTACCGGGTTTACTCCTAAGGCCTTCTTCGCAAAAAACAACGTGAGTTACGCGGAACTTTAGTCCTGTGTCTCTTTTTTACAATTCTGACGCATCGCGTGTTGTATCTTTTGTCATGAAAGTGATCTGATCTCGGCGAACTTGCCACCTGCGCTTTTGGTGACCTGGCAAACCCGCCACCCGCACGGTGGCTTACCGAAAGGAGACCTATCGTGAAACTGGTACCCTATCTGGCATTCAACGGACAATGCGAGGAGGCTCTTGAGTTCTACCGCGATTGCCTGGGCGGTTCAGTCGTGAACTTGAGCCGCTACTCCAAAGACCAGGACATCGGCATGGAAATCCCCGACCACATGGAGGGTCAGGCCATGCACATGTCCATCCAATTCGGCGAGAACATGCTCATGGGTTCCGACCATATTGAAACGGTTCCATCGGACACGAACATCTCGCTCTCGATCGACTTCGCGAGCGTGGATGAACAGGAAAAGGCGTTCAGCGCCATGTCCGCAGGCGGCGAAGTGACCATGCCGCTGCAGGATACCTTCTGGGGCTCCCGATTCGGAATGATCACGGACAAATTCGGCACAAACTGGATGTTCAACTGTCACCTGAATACAGAGGAGCAGCCGTCATGAAGCGTGTGCCATTAGGTCTGATCGCCGGTGCGGCGCTCGGCCTGCTGGACGGGCTGTCCGCCTTCTTGATTCCCGAGGCGCAGGGTATGATGACCGAGATTATCGTATGGGGGACGGCGAAGGGCCTGGTCACGGGTCTGCTGGTCAGCCTGATCGCGAGCAGGATCGAGGGGGTCGGTAAGAACATACTAGCCGGCGGCGCGGTGGGTGCGGTCCTTTCGCTGCTCGCGGCGGCCTCCACCGGCTCCTACGTCGAGATCGTGCCCACGGGGATCGTCATCGGGTTGCTGGCGGGTCTGACTGTTTCTAAATGGGGAAAGTGATCCCGGGAACCGGCTGAGGCTCATTCAGGCGCGGCGTCCGATTCTACGTCCCCGTATCCGCGCAGCAATTCGGCCAGATCGTCTCTTCGGCTCAAACCGGTAAGACGCTCCAGCCTGTCGAGCGGTGTCAGGCCCTCATCGTTCCTGGCATTGACATCGGCTCCGTGCGTTACGAGCAGCCGGAGTATCTTCTCCGTATCTTCCATCCGGTTGTCCACGTCGAGACCGTGCAGCGGTGTGTTCCCCGCGTCGTCCCGTTCGCGGACACAGGCAGGATCGTTCTCCAGTAGCTCCCGCACGCGGGCCAGCAGATCCGATTTTACGGCCCGGTGTATCCCGGCGAACGGTGCAAGGAATTCGACCACGTGATCCTGCTGGTAGTGGCTGGCATGGCCGATGGCGTCGATTCCGTGTCCCGCGTCCCGATGGGACGGATCCGCTCCAAGCCCGACCAGCAGTTTGATCATGTCCAGGTGGCCGTACCGGGCCGCTTCGTGCATGCTCCCGGTATTCAAGTCGAAGCCCAGTTCGGCCATCAGCCGGACCGCATCCCGGTTGTCCGATCCGATGGCGTTCTCCACGAGCACGTTACCGCGTTCGTCGAGATTATCAACCAGTAATGGGTCTCGGTCCAGCAACGCGCAGGCACGGTCCCGGTCTCCACGGATGCACGCGCCCACGAACCGGTCCAGGTCGTCCAGCGGGAACGTACGCGCACCGCGGGCCGCCAGGTACTCGGCGATGGCCTCATTCCCGTGGTAGATGGCTTCGCCGTAAGGGGAGCGCGCATCAGGCCGGTTGGAAGGCCGGTTTACGTCTGCGCCGTTTTCGACCAGTAGTCGAACCCGATCCGGATAGTTCCAACGGGCAGCCCACTGCAGTTGATAGGCCAGCATGTCCGCCGGACTGCTCAGCCAACCCCGCGACTGCTCACCCAGCAGTCGGTGCCAGGGCCGGTTCCCTTCCTTACCCAGACCGTGGGCGAACAGGAACCGCAGGTGTTCGTCGTCACGGCTGAACATCCGGTTGTAGAGCGTCTGCGCGTCGTTCGGATCGGCGCCGGCCTCGATCAGGATCTCCGCCAGTTCGTAGCAGTTCCGGTGCGGCGGGCACCTCGCCGGGCCATTTTCCCCCTCTCCGAACAGGCCGGTAAGGACCGTGTAAGGACAGGGGAAGCCCGCCCAGAGAAAGCCCGCGTTCGGGTCGGCGCCATGGGCAAGCAGCAGCCGAGCTGTTTCGACGGCCGCGTGTTCCGATGTCCCGGTGTCCAGACGGGAAAACGCCACGTAAAGCAGCGGTTCCCAGTCATGTGGGCCGCCCGGTGTTCCCGCCAGTGTGGAGTCTGCATCCAGAAACGCCTTCACCGATTCGACGTCTCCCGCGGTCACCGCGGTGTATATGTTCGTACGGGACAATGCCGGATGGGCCTCCAGCATGCTCCGGGCCCTTTTCCATCTCGACGGGTGATCCTGTGCGCCTTGCGTCAGGCAGGCTAGACGGATGAAATCGTCGGCGTATCCGGCGCCGTCATTTGGCTTAGACGGCGTGGGTTCCACGTTGGGACTGCGCGAACGGCTTTCGACGGTGTGGAAGTACCGTTCGATGTGGTTCCAGTCCGGAAAACCGTAGTTTCGGGCCACGGCATCGCGAGCGTCCAGCGGAGTGAGGGTAGACGGATCCAGTGGGGGATGGTTCCGGGCTGCCGCGTCCGGCATTGCTACCGCTCCGGCCCGTTGCGCCTCGAACAGCTCGCGGGCTTCCGCAGCGATATCGTTCAGGGCGACCGGGTACGGCCATGGTCTGGGAGGAAGTGGATCCAATGGCGACATCCTTCCTGTTCTCGTGTTCGGATCTTCCGCCCGTAACCGGGGCGTCCGGATCAGCCGCCCGCCTCCATGACGCGTCGAAGGGCGTCCTGGTTGACGAGGTCGGGATAGACGAATTTTCGGGCGTATTCGACCGCCGTCACATCCCTCCACGTGTATACCCCGCCGTCCGTCGTCGGTTTGCGTAGGGACGCGCGCACCCTCGGATCGGCGCCGTGTTCCAGGAGCAGGACAACCATGTCCGCAAAGTCGCGCGGCACATGCAGAGAGGCCATGGCATGGAACAGTGGCGTCCAACCGCCGAACCCCTCGGGATCGGTTCCAGCGGGCGCATTGACGTCGGCGCCTTGTTCGAGCAGCCATCCGGTCATTTCCACGTCGCAGAACTCTACCGCCATGTGGAGCAGCGTTACACCGCCGGCCAGGGGAGTCGCATAGGCATAAGGTGAGGGATGCTTGATCCCGTAGTCCGGCGGGAAGATGTCCTCCGCGCTAAACGACCTTGCGAACATGTGAGGATCGTCTGCCAGATGCCGCTCGAGACGGTCCCTGTCCCTGAGATGCAACGCCATAGGCGGCGTGTCCGGCAACTCGACACCCGCTTCCACCATGACGCGGAGGCAATCGGCCTTATTCACGGGATTTCGCTCGTTGGTCGCCAGGATCATGCCTGCGTTGTCCGGGAGTAGCCTGCCGCCCTTTGAAGTGAGGTGGCGCAACATCCCGGACGCCAGCGTCATACAGGGATAATCGATAACCCGGTATGGCCGGCCGGACGGCGATACCGTCGTTGCATTCGGATCGGCGCCATGGAGGAGTAGCAACGCCACAGCGTCCAGGTTGTGATCGAAGCACGCCGCGGCCCGCAATGCCCTGTCGCCCCCTTCGTGCACATCCGCGCCGGCGGTGATCAGGACTTCCATGGCCTTTACCTTGCCGAAAAACGCGGCGTAGGCGAGCGGCCGGTACCCATTGTGACGGCGGCGTCTGACCCAGTGTCCTTCCCGGTGTATGAGGCCGGGATCCTCGACCAGCAGGTCGTTCAGACGGCCAGCGTCGTCATTGAGGATCGCCCGTTCCAGCGCCCCCATGGATCCGACGGACTCCACATAGGCCTTCAACTTCGGCCAACTGGGAAAACCATACCGCCGCGCGACGTGGAACATCGCTTTGGCGAGCGTCGGACAGGAACCGGCGCTCACCAGGTCTTTCGCCTGGTCTTTGAGGTGGCGCAGGTCGGGCTGATCGGGGAGTTGTACTACGGTGGATTCTGACATGGCTGACCTCCTTGACTGGCTGCCCGGTGTCCGTTTTTTCGGGCCAAAGGAAGTGCAGCGGTATGATAACTGACCAACAGGTGGGCTTCTACCCTGTCCACGTACCGGAGGCGGCCTGTCCCGCACCGCACTTAGGGTAGTTCATGCGGGAACGGCGGTCAAGGGTAATCGATGTGGGCGACTGACGAACGTGATTCAAAAACCTCCGCGTACGTGTCGCCGAATCACCTCGGCTACGGCCGTGTTGCCGGATTCCTCCGCAATCGAAAGCGGCCGGGTCCACGGCCAGTCGGCCAGATCGGGGTCGGCGCCGTGTTTCAGCAACAGGCGAGCCATGGCGATTCGGCCGTTTCTAACCGCGACCGCCAGGGGAGTCTGGCCGTCTTTCTCGTCCAGCGCATTCACCAGGGCGCCGTGTTCGATCAGAGACCGGGCGTTAGCCTCCCAACCGTGCCTGGCACAGATATGAAGATACGTCTGCCCCTCGAATGTACGTCGGTTCGGATCAAGACCGGCGGCAACGAGCTTGCGCGTGAGTGTATCGTCATCGCCCCACCCCGGCAGGTACTGCAGTTCCGCCAGGCGGTGCAGTGCGTCGGGATGATCTACCAGAAGCGTATCGATCAGCCGACTATCCCCTGTTTCAAGCACTAACGCAACCAGATACGGATCGCAAACTCGCGTCGCCTTGCTCACCACTAGTTCCCGTAGTTCTTCTTCCGATAAACCCCAGGACGGCGGGTACACGGCACCGTAACCAACCAGCAACGCTCTGATCTCAAGATCGTCGGTGCCAGCGGCACATCCGCAGGAATCAAGTTCCACGTTCGGGTTGGCTCCGTGCTTGAGTAACAGAGCGGCGACATTCGGATGCCTATACCAGACCGCTTCGAACAGCGCCTGGTCCACGGCATGGCTGTCCGTGTTCGTAACCAAAAGCAAAGCGGCGATTTCTTCATGCCCAGCCCGGGCCGCGTACGCCAAGGGACTCTTTAAAGCAGAATCGCGGCCTGTGCTGCCGGGATCCTCGGCAAGTACCTGCCGTACCCGTTCAATATCACCGAGATAGCTGGCCGCGGTGACAGCGTAGTGCGCTCCGCGTTCGAGGAGGTACTCCGGAAGGCCCAGTTGCGGGTCCGTCGGCGCATGTCCGAAACCCGTGTCGAACGACAGGGTCAGCGGAGTCTTGCCATCGGCCCGCCGTGAATCAATGGGTACACCTCGTTCAAGAAACAGTTCGACCATTTCTTTCCGGCCGTTCAGCACACCCAGGTGGAGACCGTTGTTTCCGTCTTCGTCGGACCGGTCAGCGAGCTCGGGCCGTTCTCCAAGGGCCGTCTCAACGTAATCGGCACTGCCGCTTTTCACCAGCGCGGAGACCTCCCCGAACGCGGGATCGTAACCGAATCGCGCCCCCATTTCATGCGCTATGATATCCGCAACGTCGTTGAAACCACGCGTTTGCGCCTCTTCAAGGAGACTCGTCCAGGTCGAACCGAAGATGTTCAGGCCCGGATCAGCGCCACGGTCGAGCAGCAGTCTCACGGCATCGGCATGGCCGTGGCGCGCGGCCATGTGTACCGGCTGGGTGTACCAGTGCAGGGCATTCACGAGACGCGGATCGTCATCGAGTAGTGACGTAACAGTCCGCATATCGCCTGCCGCGCTGGCCCTGAACAGGGTCCAGGCGGCCCCGCCGTCGATCCAATCGGATTCGTCTCCCCATCGGTCGTCATAGCAAGGCCGGCCGTAATCCGGACCCAGGCCCGGACAGATCATGAACCCGGTCCGGCAGGCATTGAGATGCACCCGTCCGAAGAACTTACCGGGAAAGGCCATGCGCGCGGCGCGATCGGGATACCGGCCGCCTATGGACTGATCGAGCCTATGCTGGTCAGCCTTAACCAAGATCGGATTCGCAGTCCACGGGTTCAATCCCTTTCGCGCCTAACTTCACCAATGTACGGGCAGCCGTATTGCGTGATGCCGACTCGGCACAGTCCATGGGCGTTCTGCCCCCGTGGTCCCGCGCATCGAGGTCGGCGCCGGCTTCGACCAGCGCGCGGATCGTCTCTGCTCCAACCCCTCTCGCGCAGACCAGGTGCAGCGCGGTACGGCCTTCACCGTCCTGGAGGTTGGGATCGGCCCCGAGTTCCAGAAGAAGCCGGACCCGATTGCCGTGGCCGTGATTGGCGTCGTGGTGCAGGAGGGTGCGTCCGCCCACCCGTTCGTTGATGTCCCAACCG
Source organism: Gemmatimonadota bacterium (assembly GCA_026705925.1). Classification (GTDB taxonomy): domain Bacteria; phylum JAAXHH01; class JAAXHH01; order JAAXHH01; family JAAXHH01; genus JAAXHH01. The sequence goes on along the minus strand of JAPOZT010000037.1, from coordinate 168,588 downwards.
TGCCCAACCAGCAACTTGAGCCCCTCGGCCATCGATGCACTCGGCGTATGCTTGAGTCCGCCCCGGTTCGGTTCCGCGCCGTTTTCCAACAGGAACCGCGCGCCGTCCACGGTGCCGAATCGCAGTTGCATCATGAGCGGAGATTCCCCGGCACACCCCACGGTAGTCAGGATGTTCACATCGGCCCCAGCGTCCAGCAGCAGCCTGCCGACAGCGACGGACCGCCAGTGATGTATCGCCCGGGCGATACCGCGGCCGCCGGTGAATTCGGCATGTACGAGTTCGGGATCGTCCGACAGCAAGGACCGGACCGCTTCGATCCGATCCGCCATCACGGCATCCCTGAAGGCGCGTACCCGTTCGGGAATCAGCAGATCCGCGATCGCCCGATGGGCAGGCTTATAGCAGTGGCCGCAGTTCCGGTGGACCAACTCCCGCAGGAGAGGGTGGGCCGCGATCCCGTTGTAGCCGGCGAGACGGGGCCGGCTATCGATAAATACACGCGCGGCTTCCATATCCCCACTTTCGAACAAAGCAAGGAATGCTTCGTCAGTTCCCGATTCCATGCCGGTTGATCCCTCCGGGCACGCCGTGCCTCAATCCCAGGCGCCTTAATCCCTGGCGTCTCAGTCCCTGGCGCGTTAATCCCAGATGCCTCAATTCCTGGCGTCTTAGTCCCTGGCCGCCAGCCGCCCGCCTATCCATGCCATGGGCAGATACGCGACGATCAGGTCCGCCGCAATGAACCAGCCCGGCGCAGGCAGCATCATGGCATTGGCGATGCCGCCGAGGAGGAACAGCGATCCGATGAGCATGGATAGCTTCAGCCTGTGCCCCGACGCAATCTTCACGGCCAGGTACGCGGCCGCAAGGGTACCGGCTGCGTGGGCGAGGAAAGGAAAGACAAAATGTCTGAATTGGAACAGGTGCATGGACGTCGACAGGGATTCCATATCCGTTACGTCGACGCCCGGCGGCGGCGGAATGATCGTGGGACCCAGCAGGACCAGGCCCATGTTGACCGCGCTGCCGAACGCCATGCCCAGAACCACTGCCAGGATGATTCTGATCGTTCTGCTCATGAGGTGCCCTCGTTGTCTGGTGGGGAGTGTGGCTGGTTCCTGTGAAATCTACCTTTCCCCCGGCACGCTGGCAAAGCAAATCAACGCCGGTTATAGGACTTGTCCGGCTTTCGTGCCGGAAGTACGTTGGTATGCGTCGTCCGAGTCCAGTCTGACCGCACCGTTGCATCAACATCACACGAATGATGCTTGCGAAGGATCAGACATGGGAGTCTACGAGGAACTGGGCGTCCGTCCGTTCATCAACGCCCCGGACCACTACACGCGTTACGGCGGGTCCATCATGTGGCCCTGCGCGGTAGACCGGGTGATCCGGCGGCTGCGGGAACTGTTATGCGACTGAGCGCGCAGGATCGTCATGCCATCTGAACCTTCGTACTACCCGTCTGTTACTTCCCTCTCCCTCGTCGAGGGGACGTATCTGTCCCGGCCCAACCGATTCAGCGCAACGTGCCTGATTGACGGCATGGAGGAGTACGTCTTCATGCCGAATCCCGGCAGGATGAGAGAACTCCTTCTGCCGGGGGTGAAGCTGATCCTGGCCGATCACGGCCGGCAGCCAAACCGAAGGACGCGGTATGCGGTGATGGCCGTGCGCTACCAGGCGCGCATCGTGTTCCTCCACACCCATCTGAATAACCTTGTGGCACGCCGCCTGGCCGCAGCCCGTGCGATCCCCGGACTGAGGAACTTCGCGGTGGCGGGAACGGAGGTGATCGTCGGCGCCCACCGGTTCGACCTCCTCCTGCGTGACAACGCGGTAGACCTGTACCTGGAGGTCAAGTCCTGTACCCTGTCCGCGAACGATGTCGCCATGTTCCCTGACGCGGTCACGGACCGGGGGCGCAGGCATCTGTTGGCACTGGCGCAGATGCAGGCGGAGGGTAAGCGCGGCGCCTTGCTTTTCCTGATACACCACGGCAATGCCAGGGCTTTTCTCCCGGACTATCACACTGATTTCGCATTCGCGAGGGCATTCTGCGAAGTGGAGGACCGACTGCCCGTTTTGGCGGCTGCGCTGGAATGGACGCCGGAACTGCGATTCCGTGTCTCGAATCCGCGGGTAATCATCCCGTGGGACACCATCCGCACAGAATGCGTGGACCGGGGCCACCTGGTCCGTGTCGATCGCGATGGGACGGGATACCGGGTCTCGCTGACGCGCTATTCGGACGAGCTGTCCAGGAGGGCGGGGACGCGGCTGGAGGGGACGCGGTTAGTGGGGACGCGCATGGGCCGCGCAGGTCGCACAGATCGCGCGAGCAACGCCGGTGGCGCAGATCGCGACGGCCGCACGGACCACGCAAGCGCGGTATTCCCCGTCCGGTCTTCCATCGACGGTTCGGAGGGTATGATGGGCGTGCTGTCAGAACTCTATGGAGAAGCGTCAGAAGACGCCGACGGCTGGACGTTCAGGTGCGCAATCGACCCGGTACCAACGCCCGAGTTCCAGGAGGCGCTCCTGGACTTCCGCATGCCGCGCCGGCTGCTGCCGGATCCGCACTGAAACGCCTTTCATCTAAGTCGCCGCGTACTAGAGGCTCAACTGAGCAGTTGCAACTTACTTGAGCAGTTGCAGCTCAACTGAGCAACTGCAGCACTTCCGGCGTACGGCCATTGCGAATCGCGTAATCCAGCGGCGTTTCTCCCCGGGAGGACTTCGCCGACCGGTCCGCGCCATGGGTCAGAAGCATTTCGATGATTTCCCGGTCGGCCCCCGCGGCGGCGAAATGCAGGGCCGTCTCACCGTATACGTGTCCGGGATCGGGCGTCGGCGCGTCATCGTGGCAGGCCTGGTCGACGTTAGCGCCGTGCTCGAGGAAGAAACGCACGACCTCCGGCAGGTTGTGCTGGACCGCCACGTGCAGTCCCGTGACGCCGTTCATGGGCTGGGCGAGATTGATGTCGGCGCCCGCTTCCAGGTAGAGGCGCAGGTACCGCAGTTGGCCGCGGTAAGCGGAAAACGTCATGAGGATGCCCTCGTCGAACCCGGCAAAGTTTACGTCGGTGCCCTCGGTAAAAAGATACTTCATAATCTCGTAATGTTCATCGGTTTCCTGCCGCTGCGGGATGTGGGCCGGTGTAATGCAGGCCGGGTCGGCGCCCAGCTCGACCGCCCTGTACACCTTCGCCGGGTCTCCGTTCTCCACGGCGTCGATCAATGTCGCGTTCAGGTCTGCCTTGTCGGACACGATTGCCTCACTTCCGTCGGCAGACCGGGAAAAAGACGCCCTGAACCTGCCGGTCAACAAAGCCCTTGTATGCCAGCCGTGCGTTTAGTTTAATTGGATGTATAGTAATCGGTCAACGCATTCACATCCACAGTGTTCTGGCATCTGCCGTGAATCACCCACGCACCATCCTGCACGCGGATATGGATGCCTTCTTCGCGGCCGTCGAGCAGCGGGACCGTCCCGAACTGCGCGGCAAGCCGGTCATCGTCGGCGGCGATGGCCCGCGGTCCGTCGTGTCGACCTGTTCCTACGAGGCGCGCAAATTCGGCGTGCATTCCGCCATGCCGGGCACGACGGCCAGGAAGCTGTGTCCCCAGGGAATCTTTCTGCCCGTCAGATCGGAGGTCTACAGCGCGGTTTCACGGCAGGTACAGGAGGTCTTCCACCGGTATACGCCCCTCGTCGAGCCGCTGTCGCTTGACGAGGCGTTCCTGGATGTCACCGGTTCGTCGCAGCTGTTCGGCGACGGCGAAACGATTGCCCGGTCGATCAAGGCGGACGTGCTGAAGGAGACGCGTCTTACCATTTCCGTCGGCGTGTCGCCGTGCAAATTCGTGGCCAAGGTAGCCTCCGACCTGGACAAGCCCGATGGCCTGGTGATCGTCCCTCCGGACCACGTACTGGATTTCCTGGCGCCACTGCCCGTTTCCTGCCTCTGGGGCGCGGGCAGGGACATGCAGGAACGCATGGTCCGTCACGGACTCAGGACGATCGGGGATGTGCAGCAGCGATCGGCCGATGATCTTCAACGGTTGCTCGGAAACGCCGCCGGCGCCCATTTCGCAAGGATCTCCCGGGGAGAGGACGACCGGCCCGTAGTGACAGGGCACCCCGCGAAGTCGGTGGGTCACGAAAACACGTTCGGCACGGACCTGGCGGACCGGGAGGAATGCCACAGCGTGCTGGTGGATCAGAGCGACATGGTGGGACGCCGGCTGCGGAAAGCGGGGCGACTGGGCAGGACAGTCCGGATCAAGGTCCGTTTCGGGGATTTCAAGACCCTCACCCGGCAGGCGGCCGTGGCGCCGACCGACAATGACTTCGTAATCGGCAAGGCCGCCGTGGAACTGTTCGACGGCGTATGGGACGGCAAGACGGGCATTCGGCTGCTCGGCGTGGCCGTCGGCAACCTGGTCAGGCCGGAGGAGCCCGTGCAGACCGACCTCTTCACGGAAGGCGACGGACCGTCGGATCGCCTCGTGCGCGCGCTCGACACCATCAGGGACCGCTATGGCCGCCGCGCCATACGGCACGGCCCATCCGCGATGAAAGCCTGATCGGCGTTGAAGGCCTGATCCGCGCTCGAACCCGCAATAAATGTCTGATCCGCGACGAGGGCGTGATCCGCGTTCGGACGTGCGAAATACAGGACTGGGAGGATTATGATAAAAAAACGTTGCTGGTCTTTGTCGTCGCGGTCGTGGCCGGCGTTTCCGTGATGGGCTATTACCTGTGGAAGGGCCCCGACCTTTCCTCCTATGGCCATCTCGTCGAACCTGCGATTTCAACCATGCCGCCTCAGCGGATGATCGTGGTCGAGGTCAGGGGGGACCCGGACCATGTAGCTTCCGAAGCTTACGAAATGCTGTACGATCTGTACTACGGTGTCGATGGCGTGGATTACTGGCCCCTGCCGGCGCCCAGGGCCCGCTGGCCGATCTCGCCCGGTCTCCCCAGGGAAGAGTGGATCGGAATCTATGGCATACCCGTTCCCGATTCGGTGGAGGAACTGCCGGAGTACGTCCACTTTCCTGGCATGACGGTTTCGCTCACGACATGGGATTACGGTGAAGTCGCGGAACTGCTTTACATCGGTCCCTATGAAGACGAAACCCCCTCCATTGAAAGGCTGCGCAGCTTCGCGGCGGAAAGAGGATATACGTTCGCCGGTCCCCACGAGGAAGAATACCTGAAGGGTCCCGGCATGATTTTCAGGGGGAACCCCGAGGAATACGTCACCATCCTGCGATACGTGATCAAACCGATGACGGAACCTCCGGATGGCGGAACCACCTCGGATCCTGCCGGAAGTACCGAAAGCGAACCATCGGAAGGTACGGTCGTACCGGATTGAATCCTTCCGCACTTGTGAACCCTTGCTGAACCAAGGAGGCGTCATGCTTGAGTTAACCGGACTGAACTGGCTGGCCATTCTCGTGGCAACGGTCGCTGGATTCGCACTGGGCGCGATCTGGTACGGCCCGATTTTCGGCGAAGCGTGGTTGTCCGCGCTGGGCAAGACGGCGGACCAGATTCAACCGTCCGCCGCCCCGTTCGTCATCAGTTTCTTCACCGCCCTGATTACGGCGGTCGTACTCGCGATGTTAATCAGCGCCTTGAACATATCGACACTGGGTGGAGGCGTGTCGATCGGACTCCTCGTGGGAATCGGCTTCATCGCCACGGCGATGGCTTCGGACGCCGCCTTCGGCGACACGGGGCTGAAACTGTGGTTGATCCAGTCCGGATACCGCGTGCTCTACAGCGTGGTGATGGGCGCGATTCTCGCCATGTGGCGGTAGGCGGGCCGCACGGAAAGCAAGGAAAGCACGGAAAGCACGTACGGCACGGAAAGTACCCTCATGGACCCGGACGCACTTCGCAGGGAATACGTATTCGGCAGTCTGGATGAACAGGATCTGAACGCGGATCCGTTCAAGCAGTTCGACACCTGGTTCGGGAACGCGGTCGACGCGGGGATCGAATTGGCGGACGTGATGACGGTCGCCACGGCTTCGCAGGCTGGCGTGCCGTCGGCCAGGATCGTCGTGCTGCGGGGTGTCGACGAGCGGGGGTTCGTATTCTACACGGACTACCGAAGCGCGAAAAGCCGGGACCTGGACGAGAATCCCAGGGCCGCGCTGGTGTTCTACTGGCGCGAGCTTGGACGCCAGGTCCGGATTTCGGGCGCGGTTCACCGGGTATCCGCGCAAGAATCCGCCCGTTACTTCCAATCCAGACCCCTTGAGAGCCGCATTGCGGCCCTGGCTTCGAGCCAGACCGAGGTCATAGCCGATCGGAAGGTGCTGGAAGACCGCTTCGAGGCGCTGAGGGCGGAATATCCCTCAGGTGACATACCCTGTCCCGACAACTGGGGCGGATACCGCGTTACGCCCGATGAGTTCGAATTCTGGCAGGGACGGGAACTCCGTCTGCACGATCGTATACGATACCGGCGAGGGGAAGACGGCCTATGGGTGATCGAACGGCTTTCACCCTAGATATCGCCGTCTCCCTGGATCCCGCCGTCACTGACACGGGAACAAACGATGACTAAAAACCAAGCGATGGCACCGAAGGAAAAAGCGATTAGGTTCGGCGTAGTGGGCTGCGGAGGTGCCGGCCATGCCGCCATACGCTCGGCCTGCGCCAGCACGCTGCTCGATGTCGTCGCGATCAGCGATCTGCTCGAAGAGCGCCGGATACGGGTGGGCCGTGCGGAGGGCATCCCCCGTCTGTACGGACCCTACCAGGACCTGCTGGCCGACCAGGAGGTGGAAGCCGTACTCCTGGCGGTGAATCCGCCCGCCCGCTATCCCATGGTCCTCGACGCGATCGCCGCGGGCAAGCACGTGCTGGTTCAGAAACCGCACGCCACCCGCGCCGACCACATCCTGACGTTCAAGGAAGCGGCCGAGCGCGCCGGCGTAACGATGCAGTTCTGCTTCTTCATGCGTCACGCACCGGTGAACCGCAGGACGCGCGTTGCGTTAAGCCGCGGGCGCATCGGCGAGCCCTACCACGCCCGCATCTTCCTGAAATACAACCACAGGGCGCCATTGGACAGTCCCGAAGGCTGGACCCACGTGTTCGGCCAGAAGGGCGGCGCTTTGGGCCAGCACGCGTCCCACGAGCTGGACCTGGCCTGGTGGTGGATGGGCTGTCCGGATCCCCAATGGGCTTTTGCCGCCAAGCATGTCGTCGAGGCATTGTACGACGGTCCGGAAGGGCCGGCCGAAGACTATTTATCGGGGATTGCTGGTTTCGAAGGAGGCAAGACGATCCAGATCGACTGCTCCCGCTGGGTGCACTGCGACACGCCCACCGTGGTGGAAGTGTACGGGAGTGAGGGCGCCTATTCCCACGGTCAACTGTGGCACATGGAAGACGGCGTTTTCACCTCCCGGGATATCGACGACGAATCCGACGTGCCCCATTCCGATCCGCCGAAAGACGGCCTGCCCTTCTTCCACGAAGTCGAACACTTCGCCCGGGCGGTCGCCGGCCGCGTAAAGCCCGATGTCGATGCGAATGACGCCTACCGGTACATGCAGCTGCTCGACGCCATGTACGACAGCGCGAAGACCGGCGAAAAGGTGCACATCGGCTGAACACGCGGGAAGTTCGCCGCAGGTCAGAGGGGGATCAGCGCGCCGACCAGCCTCCGTCGACGGACAGTGCGTGTCCCGTCGTGAAGGATGACCGGTCCGAACACAGCCAGAGTATGGCTTCAGCCACTTCCTCGCCCTTGCACCAACGCCCCATTGGGTGCCGTCCGTCGTCCTTCTTGACCTCGGTGAAGACGCGTGGAAAACGAAGGGACGGACGGGTCAGGCTGCCGGGGCATACCGCATTGATCCGAATGCCTTCCTGTGCGTATTCCAGCGCCGCTGATTTCGTCAGGCCGATCACGCCGTGCTTGCTGGCGGCGTAGCCGGACATGCCGCCTATGCCCACAAGGCCGGCGACGGACGAGACATTCACGATAGCCCCTCCACCCTGATCGAGCATGACGGGTATCTCGTACTTCATGGAGAGCCAGACACCCTTCAGGTTGACGTCGATCATGTCATCCCACTGATCTTCTCTCCACTTATGCGTCAGTGTCTGGTACCTGTAGACGCCGGCGTTGTTTACGGCGAAATCCAGGCTTCCGAAGCGTTTTCCGGTCTGCCGTACCATTGCCCGGACCTGGGCGGCATCGGTTACATCGGTGCGAATGAAGTGCACCTTCTCGCTGCGTGTACGGAAAAGCTCCAGGCTGCGTGGGCACGGAGTCAGGTCGGCCGCGATCACCGAAGCGCCGGCCTCCAGCATGGCAATTGTCGTGAATCGCCCGATTCCCTTGCACGCACCGGTCACCAGGGCGGTTCTGCCGGAAAAGTCGTAGGCCATGGCCTGTTCCACTGTTCTCCGTAACCCGGTCTGGAGCACTGGACGTCGGGTGCGTTCCCCTACCGGGTACATCCCCGCGTCGGCCTACAGCAGACGGACGATGTCCTCGCCTCGCCCGACCCTTAAGGCTGTTTCGCGGGGCGTTTCATGGGCGACGTTGGTCTGGGACCGGCTGCAGCCGGCGGCGATCAGTGCCTCGATCACTTCGGGCCTGTTCAACTGGGCGGCCATGTGCAGCGGCGCATCGCCCCGGTAAACGGGACCCCAGTCCGATTGGACACCGACGCCCGCACGGTGGTTCGGATCCAGGCCGGCTTGATTGAGAATCTGGATATTCTCGAGGTGATCGGCAACCTGTTCGTCGCCGGGTCTGACCTCCGCGGCGGAATGAAGGGCAGATGATCCGTTATGGGGATTGATCTGTCCGGGATTTGCGCCCAGCCGGATCAGCATCGTCAACCGATTGGGATCGATCTGCCAGACCGCGAAATACACTGGCGCGCCCCCGTTGTCGTGCCATCGGTTGATGTCACCGCCATGATCGATCAGGTACCGCGCCATGCGTTCTTCACGGCACAGGCAGAGGGGCCGGCCGTGCACGTTTTCGATATTGGGGTCGGCGCCTGCTTCGACGAGCAGCTTCACCATGTCAAAGTTTGTCTTGCGTTCTACCTGTCGCCAGTCGATCTGCTGTTGCGGAGGACCGCTGACGGCAAAGGAAAGTGTATATACCGGGAAGCGGCCCTCCCGGTAAGGATCGTCGAAGGCTTCGTGGCTGAAATTGGCCAGAGACGGGTCTTCAGCCAGCATTTCGGCCATGAGGACGAGGTCTTCGGCGTACACGGCGCCGATCCACTGTTTTTCCTTGTCATAGCGCATCGTCTACTCCCATAATATCGACAAAACATGGTTAGTTCCGCAGGGTTGCACTGTCAATACAAACCTCGATACGCCCCAGCAGTGAAGAGCGTCGGCTGAATCGCATCGGATCAGAGTTTCCGGCAAATTGGGTTCGAATTCTTGACCGAAACTCAAGTATTTGTAACGTTGACCGTTCTAACTGACACTAATACCATAGCGCAGTGATCACTATGGCAGAACCTCTGGCCAGGATAACACCGGAATACTGTATCGACATCGAACGGGAGTACCCCTTCCCGGTCGACCGTGTCTGGGCGGCCGTTACGACGGCGGAGGGGATCTCGGCCTGGATGAAGTATGAAGCCACGTTGGACCGCCGCCTGGGCGGCAGGATCTTCGTGGACTTCAAGTCGGAAGGTAACCTGGAAGGCACGGTCTGCGAATGGGTCCCGGAACGGGTGTTTGCCTACACCTGGGGACTATCCGTGGTCCGGTGGGTGCTCGAGCCCTGTGAGGGCGGCACGCGACTGCATTTCACGAATTCCCACGTCACCCCCGACATCCTGATGGGATTTGCCGCCGGCTGGCACGCCTTCATCGACCACCTGGGACCTTACCTGGCCGGGACCACCGTGGAAGACCGGTATGACGATCTCATGGAGGTCTATGCAGATCGATATGGCCACCTGATCGCGGACAACGACGCGGACAATGACGACTCCGAGGAGAAAAAGACATGACGAACGAGACGACCTCCGGCGCCTTCACCGTGGCCGAACTGTGTGAAGCGTCGGCCGATGGTGATTTGAATCGCATCCAATCCATTCTGGCCGTTGCCCCCCACCTGGTGGGTGTGGACACGGCGTCCTACGACGAGCACCGCGCCCTGCACCACGCGGTAATGAACCGCCGGATCGACGCGGTCTCCGCGCTCATGGCCGCGGGGGCAGACCCGAACCAGGGCGTCTATCCCCACCGGGATGCCTCCACGCCCCTGGTCATGGCCCGCGACCGCGGTTTTGAAGACGTCGTTGAAACGATCAACGAGGAAATGGAGCGGCGGCGGGAAGCGAACCTCTGCCCGAACCTGACCGTTGCGCCGGAAGTGGTGCGCCTCGCTAAAAAAGTCGCCGATGGCGACGTAGCCGGCGCGATGCGGGAAATCCACGCCGCGCCCGAACTCGCGGAAGCCTGCGACGAAGACGGGAATACGGTCCTGCACCATGCGGCCAGCCACGGCCATCCCGGACTCGTTCAGGCGCTGCTATCGCTCAAGGCCGACACGGGCAAGACCAATCTCGAAGGCTTGACGCCGCTCGAGCTGGCCGTAGATCAAACGTCCGCAACGGACCGGCGGCGGTCGGAAGGATGTTTCATGGCCGCCGGCATCCTCATGAGCGCGGGCGCCCCAAGAAGCCTGCGTACGAACGTGATGCTGGGGGACGAGGAAGCCGTGCGACAGGTCGCGGCGAGCCACCCCGGTCTGTTCGAACCGGATGTTGATACCGAAACCCACTTGCTGGGGGACGCCGTCCGCCACAATCGGTACGAGATGGTGAAGCTGCTGCTCGATCTCGGCATGGATCCCAACCAGCGTTACCGCATCCAGTCATTGGAGGAAGAGACCTACAACTGGGGCGAACCGCTGTGGATCGCGGCCGGCGACGGCCAGCACGACATCGCGCAGTTGCTGCTCGAACGGGGCGCCGACGCCAACGCCGCCGTGTATGCCTCCGGCAATCCCATGAGCCGTGCCTACAATAACCGGGACGAGCGGATGAAACGGTTGCTTTACCGGTACGGAGGATCGATGACGCCGGATGGCGCGGCCCTGGAATGCGATACCTCAGCGGCCGTCATGGCACTGAACCTGCAGCCCGACCTGGTCGAGCAGATCCTGTGGGGCGCCGCCTGCGGAGGTGATCCCAGCGTGGTCGGCGTGTGCCTGCGTAAGCTGGACTGGGCACTGGACGATCATCGGTGGTACAGACTCCTCATCCAGCCCATCGGCATCTGGCCCTGCGGTCCACATCGCAAGTACCGGGACTTCGATCGTTCCGTATTTCCGGAGATCCTGCGCATGTTCCTGGATCACGGGGTGGACCCGAACGTGAAGGGCCGGCGCGACACATCACTTCCGCATTATATCGCGGCTACCGGGAAGGTCTGGGGTCAGCCGAATCTGAAAGAGGACGAACGGATCGAGTTCGCGCGCCTGCTCCTCGAATACGGCGCCTCGCTCGACGGCAGGGATACGCTGCTCCATTCCACGCCCCTGGCCTGGGCAGCCCGCTGGGGCCGCGATGCGCTGGTCGACCTCTATCTCGAGCACGGCGCAGATCCGCAGCCCGACGGGGAAACCTGGACCACGCCGCTCGCCTGGGCCCAACGATACGGGCACGCTGCCATCGTGGAGCGTCTGCGGCAAGCCGGCGCCGTTTCCTGAACGACTCATGCGGTACGCAGACGCCGTATCCTGAACGACATTTTCGGGAAGCCGGCGCCGTATCCTGAACGACTGTTGCTCACCCGCCTCGAGGGTCTGGCGGCCTGTCCCGGTCAGGATGCCAGTGGGTGGCGGCGACATGGGTGGTTTCATCTTCCGTCGTGATGTAATAGACCGTCAGTACGGTACCGTCACTCAATTCCGCCGAGATCGGATAGCCCACGTCCGCACCGCCCATCCGGGGACGCTTCTCCGGCGGCCACGCACTCGATACACCCCCGCCGTCATCCCGGAGCACGTATTCGTGGTCCGTGTCCCAGGTACGTCCGCCGTCCTCGCTGATTAAGGCCCGAATGCCCATCGGGGCGCGGCGGTAGCCGTAGGTACACAGAATGCGTCCGTCACGGAGTTTGAGCAGGTGGTTCGGATAGCCCTCGAATGACGTCTCAACCGGGCGGGTCCAGGTCTTGCCGCCGTCTTCGGACCAGACTTCCAGGGTGTAGAACCGGTCCTTGTGATAGGTACGCTCAACGGTAGCCGGATCCCAGTAACACGTCGATCGGATATGGCCCAGGACACGGTTCGGCTCCGTCTCCACCAGGGCCCATTCGCTGCCGATCCGCGGCACGGCTTCATGGAGATGCCAGGTCTCTCCGTCGTCGACGGACCGGAACAGGAGGCAGTCGCTCTCGCTCCCGGCGCGCATCGCGTATATGGGCAACAACCACGTACCGTCTTCGAGAATGATACCGCGTGGAAATCCGACCGTGAATTGATAGCCAGGCACGTTCCAGGTGCGCCGGTCCCAGGTATGCCCCCCATCCCGGGACCTGATCACCGCCAGTCGATACCCCGTGATGATTAACTTTCCCGGAAAACGGGACGTGTACGTCTCATCCTCTACGAATCGCAGGCCGCGAGCCTCGGCTTCCTCCCGGCGGTCCATTGTCCAGAATTCATGCCCCACCGAGCCCACCGCCATCAGGGTTCCGTCGGGTAAAACGCCGGAAAGCCGGTCGTAGCGCTCCCGTGGCGATACTCCCGGCCAGTTGGGCGGTAGCAAGGGATCTTCCGACGGCGTCCAGGTTCGCCCGTCGTCGCGGGACTCAAACGTCAGCCAGCCTCCCAGACCGTAGTGATCCCCGAAAGGCGAAGAGATACAGCCGATAGTCAGCCGCCCGTCCGGAAGTTGATTCAATACGGGGAACGCGTTGTAGCGTCCTTTTTCTTTCACAACGATTCGGTGTTGCATGGTTAACCTCGATGGTGCGTGAAGCCTGCGGGAATGCTTACGAAACGAGGATGATTTTCTGGCGTAAGGCCTTTATTGTCAATATAATATTGTCCATGGGCAGCATTCCCCATCCAAACAGTCTCTCCATAACGCTGGACCGTATCAACGAACGGCACTTCCTCGGCGATTCATTCGACCGGACCGAAGCGGAACGCACACTGGACTGGCTGGCCGGTCGTTTCGGCTCGGATTCCGCCTATGCCGGGACGTTCGGCCTGACGGAACAGGACAGGCGATCCAAAACCTATACCTTCACGGGTGAACGGCTTCAATCGGCGTCACTGCGGCATATCCAGGCCGAAGAAACCTGCCGGGCGATCATCCTGCTGAACCGCCGTGTCGGGCGCGACCGGCTTCCCGAACTCGAGGCGGCAACGTCCGAACTGCTCGGGTGTTTCGAGGCGGCGCACGCGAAGGGCAAACCGCGGGGTACGTTCTGCTGCGGTCCGAGCACCGTCTCGCTCTGGCGGCACATGGCCATTGGCGGTCTTGGTGACTACGCCCGTCACCTGGACGAAGGAATCGGCGTATTGGCGAGCCACGAAGACGGGGCGGGGACGTGGCGCCGGTTCCCCTTCTACTACACTTTGCTTGCCCTGTCCGAGGTAGACACGCCGAATGCCCGGCGCGCTGTGTCGTACGCCTTTCCAGAATGCGAACGCCGCGTGAATACCATTAGGCGAAACACCCCGTTTGGCGTTCGAAGATACGGGTTGTTGTCCCGGATCCTTGAGAAAAACGCTGCTTAGATGGAATTTGGATGATGGGCTTGACGCGAAACGGACCAGGCGTTAGTTTGATGTCCGTTGCGCACCGGGGCGTATCCATTCCGCGGAAAAGGCCGAGCCTACCCGATCCATTTCGTAACTTAAGAATACGCGAATCTCTTTCTTCTCCGAAAATGCGGAATCGGAGTGCCATGGAAAGGAATTCGCCGATGAAAGACCCTCGCACGCTTCCTCAGCATCCCGACCTGGATCAGCTCAAAACCCAGGCGCGGGAACTCCTCAAAGCATATCGCTCGGGTGATACCAAGGCGGCCCAGTCGTTCGCCGCGCATCCTCGCACGATTGATCCCACTGCGGTGAAACTCGCCGACGCTCAACTGGTTCTGGCCCGGGAATACGGGTTTTCGAGTTGGCCTGTCCTTCGCCGGGAAGTGTGCCGGCGCCGGTTGCGTGCTGCCATCTGGAGTGGTGACGCGGCGTCCGTCGAAGCCGTCCTGGAACTGGATAAGAATATAGTCAACGATGCCGTGAACCACCCGCGCTGGGGAGGCCGTCCTGTGCCGATTCAACTGGCGGCGGAACGGGGGGACACGAAGGTCATCGAAATCCTGTTGCGCAGTGGTGCGGACCCGAACCACGGTACTGATTCCTATGGAGGGTGGACCGCCCTTCATCTCTCGGCCCACTGGGGACACAGGGATGCAGCCGATACGTTGCGGTCATTCGGCGCGAACGTGGACCTGCATGCCGCGTGTCTGCTGGATGATGTCACCGCCGTCCGGGCGATGCTGGCGGAAGATCCCGGCGCGGCATCCCGTCCGGCATTGGGGGGAGAGCCGCCTCTCCACGTGGCGGTGTCCGCGGAAACGGCCGGGATCCTGCTGGACCACGGAGCGCGGCTGGATACGACCGACGGCGACGGCAACTCGCCGCTCGGTTCGGCGCTGTCCCGCGGCGTACATTGTCGCCGGCTGGCGGAGTTCCTGATCGACCGGGGTGCGCCGGCGGATCCCTGCCAGCTCGCCGCCCTGGGAAAGACCGACCAACTCGGCCGGCTTTGCCGGACCGATGCAGACACGGTGGCCTACGAAGGGAAGATCGGGGTGCACGCCGTGGTGGGGACGCCCCTGCACGCCGCGGTACAGCACGGACGGCAGGAAACGGTCAGCGCACTGCTGGGCCTGGGCGCGGATGTGAACGCCCGGGCGGACTCCGGGCAGACGCCCCTGCATCTGTGCGGATATCCAGGGATCGCGAAGATACTCGTCGATGCCGGCGCCGATCCGGGTGCGATTGATGATGAACACGGCACGACGCCGCTCGTATGGGCGGAAGTGGGGATTGAAATCCACGGCTCGACGCCGGAGCGCGAGGCCCTGGTCTCGTATTTGAAGGATATCACGCCGGCACGGTAGGACTGGCGGCTTCGAACATCGAGACGATGCGATCCTTGTCGGGACGCTTCATCCGGCGGGCGATCCTCAGGGGGGACTTGCCCAGTCTGTCTTCAAGGGTCGGGTCCGCTCCGCGGGCTAACAGCAGGGCCGCCGACTTCACCACGTCCGCCCGGGGACCCGCCTTCAGTGCATAGAAGAGTGGGGTCTCGCCCTTTTCACTTCGCCCGTCGACCGGAGCGCCGTTGTCCAGCAGCACCTCCATCACCCCGGTGAATCCGGCCTTGGCGGCAAAGTGCAGTGCGCCGGCGCCGCGCAGTACCGTGTCGATCCGGGCCCCTTTGTCCAGCAGGGCCTGCACGTACCGGGGATCGTCCCGCTGGCTGTTGTTCCCCGTACAGGCCGTCCAGATCCAGTCTCCTTCCGGGTAGTTGACGTCGGCGCCGCGGGCGATAAGCAGGGCCGACTCTTCTTCGTCGAGTACCCATCTGCCGCAGCCGATCCGGGTGGCATCCGCGCCCTGCTCCAGCACCATCCGAAGCAGATCGGACCGCCCCCGGCCAGCGGCATAACTGACCAGGGCCGTGCTGTTTACGCCGACGTTGGCGCCCCTGTCGAACAGGGTCCTCGCGACCTCTTCATGTCCGGCCTGCACCGCGTGATGCAACGGGGTAACGGGCAGCAGGTCGCAGGCGGGGTCGTGGGCATCGACCAGGCCGGGCGCTGTATCCAGCAGTTCGCCTACCCGGTCCAGGTCACCGAGAAAACAAGCGCTGAAGACATCATACACCGCACCCCGCTCCAGCAGAAACGCGGCCGTTTCCTCTTTCTTCTTGCTTCGCGCGGCACAGTGGGCGGTCATCATGATGTCGCTCGAATGGGCCGACGGTATGTTTACGTCCACCCCCCGGTCGAGCAGCAGGGCCGCGACCTGCGTGTGTCCCCTCAACGCCGCTTCTCCAAGCAGGATTGCGCTGTGACGGGGGTCGTCCAGCACTGAATCGTCCTCATCCAGGAATCGCTCAAGGCTCTCCAACTGGCCCCTGGCCGCCATGTTCGCGGGTGCTCGCCATCGCTTCTCCCGGTGACATCTCATCTCCCACCCGTGCCCGGCGGGTTTCCGCTCGTTGACGAGGCCGTGGGCAAGAGGCCGGAGCACGTGCAGCACTTCGGCCACGAGCGGTTCGTCACCGATGTGGTCCCGCAGCGACGCGGCCATGTGCGACAGCCACCGGTCGGCGGATGCCCGGGTGATGTGTATGTGACCGTGCCGGTTTTTCAGGCCGCCGTAGGCGTGGTGCCGCGTGTAACCCGGTGTGCCGCCCATCCACTCCTCAATGAACGCCTTCTGCTTCATGCGTTCGGGAGCCAGCGTACGGGTGAACATGGGCCGTAGTTCGGCGTCCTTTTCGATGCGATCATACAGGCCGTCGATGATGCCCGCGACCACGGATCGGCCGCCGACGCGCTCAAAGAGGGTCGGATCGGGCCTCAACACGGCTGCAAGCCCGCCCCGGTGGGCCAGCAGGGCCTGGATCCGGGACGAATCGCTGGTTGTTGGTGATGCCGGCATTGCACCATCCTCGGGCCATGAAATCTGGCCGTACGTGACTGGAGATTCTCGCAACGTCGGAATGTGGGACCTGGAGATTCCTGCGCGATTGGGATTCTGGACCTGGTGCAAAGTAGCCGCGATCGGGCGTTCCAATCAAGGGGTTTCATCGCCTGTCCACCCGTAATTCTGCGTTGACGCCGCCACATGCGCGCGTTATATAGAAACGGGCGCATCCACTGACCGGTCGCGGTTTTGCGGAATGCGCTTTATCCTTTTGGATGCCTTTTCCGGGGATCCCCCGATGGAAACCACGCCCTCGACCATTGAGCGTAAATTCGAGTCGGCCCTCGCGTCTTTCGTAAGCAAAGCGCGTGAAGATCGGCACGTTCTGGCGGCGATTCTCTTCGGCAGTCTCTCCGCCGACCGGGTATGGGAGAAATCCGATATCGACCTGATCGTCGTCACCCGGGACGACAAGGACCTGTTTCGTCGGGGAAACAGGGATGACGACGAGGTTTCCGAAGGCGCCGCGCTCCTGGAGAACGACGTATACATCCACGTGTTCATGCAGCCACGCTCCGCATTCAGGAAGATGGTCGAAGGCGGACTGCAAAGCTCGTTCATGCACTCCGCCCTGGCCCGCAGCCGCCTGCTCTTCACCCACGACGAGACGATCCGCGAACTGTACGACGGCATTCAGGCGTTGCATGCGAGAGACCGGCAGGTCCAGCTCATGCACGCGGCATCGCACGTGATACCCACCCTGTACAAGGCGGAGAAATGGTTTCACGTCCGGCACGATCTGCACTATGCGTTTCTCTATATCATGTTGTGCGTGAGCAGTCTCGCGAAGATCGAGGTTTTCATGCACGGCCAACTGGCCGGTCGCGAAGTCATCCAGCAGGCAATGGAACTCAATCCGGGGTTTTTCAAGACGGTGTATTCGGACCTGATCGACCAGCCGAAGACCGAGGCGGTGGTGGGTGAAGCGCTCGGGCTGATCGACACCTATCTAGAGGAACGCCAATCGGACCTGTTCCAACCCATTCTCGACTACCTCGCAGAAGAAGGATCGGCCAGGTCGGTTACGGAAATCGAAACCTGGTTTGACAACCAGATGAATCTCAGGGGCGTTACCACCGTGTGTGAATGGCTCGCGGACAAGGACGTCATTTCCCGGGTATCCAGTCCGCTGCGGCTTACTTTGAAGAGCAACGTGGAGTACGAGGAACTCGGGTTCTACTACTACCGTGGGTGATTCATGCGCAGACCTGGGTGAACAGTCGCATGGTAATTCTGGAGCATGGGCATGTCTGAAATCCCGGTCCGGCGGCGTACATCCGCCGGTCCTCGCACAACGGGTGCCGCTTCTTCCGGTCCGCACGCCATCGAAAGCGGCGAAGGGACTGGACCCCGCACAACGATCCTGGTTCAGGGCGCACGGGAGCATAACCTCCGGGACATCACCGTAGAACTGCCGCGCAACCGGTTGATCGTGGTAACGGGGCTTTCCGGATCGGGGAAATCGTCCCTGGCCTTCGATACCATCTACGCGGAAGGCCAGCGGCGTTACATGGAGTCGCTGTCCTCCTATGCCCGCCGGTTCATCCAGCAGGTGGGCAAGCCGGACGTGGATTATCTCTTCGGCCTTTCTCCCGTCATTTCCATCGAGCAGAAGACCGTCGCACGCAACCCACGCTCCACCGTGGGCACCATGACCGATGTCAGCAGTTACCTGAACCTGCTGTTCGCCACGATCAGCAACGCCCGCTGTCCCTATTGCGGCCACGACCTTCCGATCAAGACCGGCGTGCAGATTCTCGATGAACTGCTGTCACTGCCCGAAGGCACCGAAGTGGAACTGCGCGCGCCGGTATCCCGTATCTATGGTGAGGACCTCGACTTTCTCTTCGCGGAAATCCGGAAGAAGGGGTACCGCCGCATGGTGATCAACGATGCGACCGTGGATATCAGCGGCGAGGTCGATGTCGATGAATCCGGTGACCTGCGCATGGAAGTGATCGTCGACCGATTCGTCCTGAAGCCCGGCGTAGAGAAACAGCTGGTCAAGGGGATACAGGACGCCCTGATTGCCGGGGACCAGTTCCTCAGGATCCACGTGGCGTCATGCGGCAGGAAATCCGCCGCCGAACGGTTCTACGCGTCCTTCGGCTGCCCGGAACATCATCTCGCGGTGGGCGACCTGGCTCCGGACTATTTCCAGTTCAACAATCCGACCAGCGCGTGCCGGACCTGTCTCGGACTCGGTACCTACATGGTCGTGCACCGGGACCTGCTGGTACCAGACAAATCGCTGAGCATCCGGGACGGCTGTTTCGTCAAGGACGCCTTCAACTACAAGCCGGATACCTGGTCCGGGCGGGTCATGTACAGCCTCTCGGTACACAAGGGATTCAGCCTCGACACGCCCTTCGATGCGTTGCCTCCTCCTATCCAGGACGTGCTGTTCGACGGCACGCCGGACAAGTTCCCCTTGCTGGCGCCTCCGGATGCGAAGGAACCCGATCACAAGCTGCTTGGAAAGCCCTGGGGTTTCGGCGGGATCGGCAAGGGCATCGAGCGGAACTACAAGCGGTACCGGCAGAAGCAGGTGGCCAGTTCGGGCATGGAGGCCTGGCTCGAAAAGGTCATGGTGGAGCGGGTGTGTCCCGACTGCAAGGGTTCCCGGCTCAAGGAAACGCGCCACCTGTTCCGGATCAACGGCCGCACGGTCCACGATTTCGGGGAGATCAACTTCGACGAGCTTCGCGCCGAACTGGATGCCATCGAACCTTCGGGACGACAGGAACTGGCCGGCCGGCAGGTGATCCGGGAGATAACCGGCCGGCTCGACCTGCTGCTGGGTATCGGCCTGGACTACCTCAACTTCAACCGCCGCGCCGGCACCCTTTCGGGCGGTGAAGCGCAGCGCATCCGGCTCTCCACGCAGATCGGCTCGGGCCTGATGGGCATGCTGTACGTGCTGGACGAACCGAGTATCGGGCTGCATCCCCGCGACAACGTGAAGATGATCCGCACGCTCAGGCAACTGCGCGATCTTGGCAATACGGTCATCGTGGTGGAGCACGACGAGGAGACCATCCGGGCGGCCGACCACATCGTGGAAATGGGACCGGGACCGGGCGTGCACGGTGGTGAGGTGGTGGTGCAGGGCGATCTCGACGATATTCTGCACTGCGCCGCATCGCCGACCGGCCAGTATCTCTCGGGCGCACGGACCATCGAGACTCCGCAGATGCGGCGCGGGCCTACCGGAAAATCGCTGCGCATCCTGGGTGCGCGGGAGAACAACCTCAACGATATAGACGTCGAGATTCCCCTGGGACAGTTCGTCTGCGTGACCGGTGCATCCGGATCCGGGAAAAGTACGCTGATCAACGAAGTGCTGTTCAAAAAACTGTACAACCAGCTGTACGACAGCCGGGTACTCGCGGGAGACCACGACCGGCTCGAAGGCGTCGAGCACATCAAGCATGTCATCAACATAGACCAGTCGCCCATCGGCCGGAACGCCCGTTCGAACCCGGCCACCTACATCGGGTTCTACGACCAGATCAGGACGCTATTTTCGAAAACGGACGAGGCGGTATCGCGCGGATACCGGCCCGGCCGGTTCAGTTTCAACGTGGCCGAGGGACGCTGCGCCGAATGCAACGGGGAGGGCACGATCACCACCCAGCTTTATTTCATGCCGGACGTGGAGGTGCCCTGCGAGGCCTGCAAGGGGGCCAGGTACAATCCGGAAACGCTGGAAGTGACCTACCGGGGCAAGACCATCGCCGACGTGTTGAACATGTCCGTCGAGGAAGGGGTCACCTTCTTCGAAGAAAAGCCCTCCATCGCGAAGAAAATCGGGACGCTGGACCAGCTGGGCCTGGGTTACCTCACGCTGGGCCAGTCCGCCACCACCCTCTCCGGGGGCGAGGCCCAGCGCATCAAGCTGGCGAGCGAACTGGGGAAGCTGCGCCGGGGCAGCCATATCCTGTACATCCTGGACGAGCCCACCACCGGGCTTCACCTGGCCGACATCGTCCACCTGCTGTCCAGCCTGAACCGGCTCATCGAAGCCGGTCACAGCGTCGTGGTGATCGAGCACCATCTCGACGTGATCAAGACGGCCGACCACATCATCGACCTGGGGCCCGAAGGCGGACACAGCGGCGGCAAAGTCATCGCCACCGGCACGCCCGAGGAGGTGGCAGGCATCGACGCCTCCTACACCGGCCGGTTTCTCCGGGACCACTTGAGCCATGTCCAACGCGCAACCGCATAACAACACCGGCGGGGAAACCGCGTCGAATGACGTGGGATACCTGCTCCACGTGTTCCATCGGGCGGAGAACGGCCGGGACGTGATCTGCGGGGTCGGGAAACTCCAGGACGGCCAGACCTTCCAGTTCATGGACGACCGGGTTTCACCCACACTCTACGTCCGGGTCTCGGAACAACCTTTGCTCGACGCCCGGATCAGTTCCGACGGGATTTACGCCCGGGTGGTCCCATCGGAGTACACCACGATGGACGGCGAACCCGTGGCAGGCATCCAGTTTGAGCGTGTGCGCGAACAGCGCAACCTGGTCAAGAGCCTGGAGGTCCAACATCCGCGGACTTACGAAGGCGATATCCCCTTCGCCAGGCAGTTCCTGATCGGACGAGGCCTTCGTGGCGGGGTGAGGATCAGCGGCGCCTGGACATCCGGCAGCCGGGTCGACCGGGTCTACGCCAACCCCGAACTTCAACCGGAATACTGGGAACCCGCCTTCAGCGTGCTGGCCCTGGATATCGAAACGGACCCCGAAGCGACCACCATCTACGCCGTGGGCCTGGTGCTGTCGGGTCCGGACGGCGGGATAGACTCGGAAGAAATACACATGGTCGGCGAACCGGCCGACGGGGACCCACCGCACCTGGTCTGCTGGCCCGACGAGGTGTCGATGCTGCGCGCCCTGTCGACCCGCGTACTCGAAATGGATCCCGACCTGATCACGGGATGGAACCTGGTCGACTTCGACCTGCAGGTCCTGCAGAGACGCTTCCGGGACCTGAACGTGCCGTTTCAACTCGGCCGGACCGATGACACGTCCTGGTACCGGTCCGGGGAGGTCTGGGGCGGAAGCACCATGGTGATCCACGGCCGGCAGATCCTGGACGCCCTGCACCTGCTTCGCGGCACGCTGCAGCGGTTCGAGGACTACCGGCTGGACACCGTGGCCAACGCCATACTGGGAAGGGGCAAGTTGCTGGAGGACGATGAGGGGAGCTCCCGGGCGGAGAAGATCACGGAGGTCTATCACGAGGACCGGGCGACCTTCTGCGCCTACTGTCTCGAGGACGCGAGGCTGGTACTCGACATCCTGGAGGCGGAAGGACTGATCAACCTGACCCTGCGCAGGGGCCTGCTGACGGGCCTGCCGCTGGAACGGGCGTGGGTCAGCGTGGCCGCCTTCGATAACATCTACATCAATGCCCTTCACCAACGGGGCATGGTGGCGCCGACGACCGGCGTGGACCGCACCCCGGGCGCCGGCGCGCCGGGAGGGTTGATCATCCCCGCGAAAGCAGGACTCTACCGCAACGTCTTCGTCTTCGACTTCAAGAGTCTCTACCCGTCCATCATCCGCACCTTCAACATCGATCCCCTGGCACATATCGAGGGCCAGGAAGGGGGATTTCTTGAAGCACCCAACGGCGCGCGGTTTTCACGGACTCCGGGCATACTGCCTTCCATGCTGGAACAGTTTTTCATGCGTCGTGAGGAGGCCAGGACCACCGGGGACGAACTCGCCTCCTTTACCTACAAGATCGTCATGAATTCCTTTTACGGCGTACTGGCCTCCGCTTCCTGCCGCTTCGCCGCGCCTCAACTGGCCGGTGCGATCACAGAATTCGGACACTATATTCTGAAGTGGTGCCGGGATGAGTTGGAGAAAGACGGGTACAAAGTGCTATACGGGGATACGGATTCGGTGTTCGTTGATCTCGACCCAGCGGACAGTCCGGAATCGGACCAGGCCACGGATAGGGGGCGGGAGGTTTGCGAACGGATCAATGCCCGTTTGGCCGCCCACGTGCGGGAACGGTACGGCGTGGCGTCTTTCCTCGAACTGGAACTCGAAAAGTGCTACCACCGGTTCCTGCTGCCTTCCATGCGGGGCGACGTAGAGCGCGGCAGGGCAAAGGGTTACGCGGGGCTGCGACGCGAGACCGATGGCGACCGCGTGGAAATCGTGGGCATGGAAGCCGTACGGCGGGACTGGACCGATCTGGCCCACCGGCTGCAGGGCGTGCTGCTCGACCGGGTGTTTCACGACGTGCCCGGTGCCGAGATCGAAGCAGAGATCTACCACTGGGTCCAGGAGGTCCGCACCGGTCGCCGGGACGAGTTGCTCGTCTACCGGAAGAACCTGCGCAAGCCCGTCGAATCCTACACCCGTTCGGTGCCTCCCCACGTCAAGGCGGCTCGGCTCATGGACAATCCGACGGGCGTCATCCGGTACGTGATAACCCTTGACGGACCGCAACCGGAGAGCCGAATCACCGCCCCCATTGACTACGGGCACTACATCGAGAAACAGATCCGCCCCATCGTCACGACCGTCGCCCACGCGTATGAACTGGACTTGGAGGCCGCCCTGTCCGGCCGGCTCAGTCTCTTCGGAAACACCCTGAACACCCCGCAGTACGGATCGGGACGGCCTGAAGTCACGCCGTAGGCCGAATTCATGGAAAGGATGGATCGTGCAACGGTACAAATCGGTCGAAGATTACCTGGAATGTCACGTGGAATGGCGCTCCCTACTGGAAAGACTGCGCAACATCATGAACGAATGCGAGGTCGAAGAGACCGTCAAGTGGGGTCAGCCCTGCTATACCCACGCAGGCAAGAACGTGGTAGGGATCGGGGCGTTCAAGGAGTTCGTAAGCGTCTGGTTCTTCCAGGGCGCGTTGCTGCGCGACAAACAGGGCGTCCTGGTCAATGCGCAGGAAGGCAAGACCAGGGCCATGCGTCAATGGCGGTTTCAGGCGATTGAAGAGATCGACGAACCACTGCTGCGCGCCTACGTAGACGAGTCCATCGAAAACCAGCGGCTGGGCAAGGAAATCAAGGCAGAAACGAAAAAGCCGGTGGAAGTGCCGGATGAACTGGCCGGCGCACTGGCGGAAGACCGCGACGCCGGCGAGCGGTTCAACGCCCTTACACCGGGCAAGCAGCGCGAGTACACCGAGTATATCGCCGAGGCCAAACGGGCGGAAACCAGGACCAGGCGCCTGGAGAAAATCCTGCCCATGATCCGGGCCGGCCACGGGCTTAATGACAAGTACAAGCGTTAGCACGAACCACAAAGTAGCATCATGAACCGCAGCAACACGCACCACAGCAACACGCATCGCAGCAACACGCACCACAACCAGAGAGGAGCGCGCTATGGCGAACCCCGTCATGCATTTCGAGATCGGATGCAAGAACAGAGAAGAAACCCAGGCCTTCTACTCCGGCCTGTTCGGGTGGGATATGGAGTCCCATGAACACGCCTCCATGATCGACACCGGGGGAGATGAAGGGATCAACGGACATATTTCCGCCCTCGGTCACGAGCCGCACAACTACACGCTGGTCTATGTGCAGGTCGACGATCTGGACGCATATGTCGCGAAGGCCGAGGCACTGGGTGGAGCGTCCATCGTGCCTCCAACCGAAGTGCCGGGCATGGGCCACTTCGCGTGGATTGCGGACAACGAGGGTACGTTCGTCGGGTTGTGGAAGCCTCTGGAATCGTAATCCGCTTCTTCGGTCTCCGGTGGAAACGCATCTTTCATTTGACCGTAACGTCAACGTCTGCAAGGGGTTAACCAGACCATAAGAAACGTGGCCCATACCGTAGCGGACAGCGGTACGATCATCGACTTCGAGGCTACGCTAGATCGTTACCGGCGGTATGGCACCGATCTTGCCAACCGGTTTGAAGCGGGTGTCTTCAGCAAGGTGGTCCGTACAGCCGGGGGACCGTGTCTTTTGTCCCTGTACCGCGTCGACGACCGGATCGAATTGCGCCTGTCGCCCGAAGACGGGTCTGTCCGGCCGGATGCCCCGGCGACCGGCGCGACAGCAGACACGGCAGCAGACACAGCGACCGGTGAGGCGACCGGCACGGCGTCATTCGCAGCGGCCTGTGTGGTGTCCGACACGGCACTCGACGAGGCGATCGCGGCGGCGGGGAAGATCCTGGGCTTGTCCTTCCCGCTGCAGGCCTTCTACGCGTTCGCGTCCGGGGACCCGGTCCTCGCCGCCGCGGTGGAAAACAATCACGGCCTGCGTCCCAATCTGCAGGTCGACCCCTTCGAGATGATCGTGTCCTCGATCACGGCCCAGCAGATCAACCTGGGTTTCGCCTATACCGTGCGAAGCAGGCTTGTAGCTGAATACGGCGAATCTCACGTCTTCGGCGGCGAAACCCACTATGCCTTTCCGACGCCCGACCAGATGGCGGAAGCGGAGCCCGGCGATCTGCTGCCGCTTCAGTTCTCGAGACAGAAAGAACGGTACATCCTGAACCTGGCACGGGCCGTTCGGGAGGGTGAGATCGACCTGTCCGGGCTCGCGGAGAAGGATGACGCGTCGGTTGAACGGGAACTGACGGCCCTGGTGGGCATCGGGCGGTGGACGGCGGATTGGTTTCGCGCGCGTTACCTGGGCCGGGGCAATGTCATAGCCGCGGGCGATCTCGCGGTCAAACGGTCCATCGAGCGGCACTACTTTAACGGAGAACGCCTTTCCGAGCAGCAGATCCGGGACTTCGCGGACCGGTGGGGCGATTACACGAACCTGGCCGTGCAGTACCTCCTGGCCGATTACGGATCCGGCGGCACTTGATCCTACGCATTCAAAACGGTCTGTCCGGTCAGTCCGGGTCTTGGGCGATGTGCCAGAGCACGCCCGCCGGATCGATCAGATTGATCTCGCGAAGCCCCCAGGGGTAGACTTTGGGCGCCGCGGCGCGGACGCCCTCGTACCGCCCTGCGAGGTCTTTTTCTACGATATGCTCCCACCAGGCGTCCAGGTCCGCCACTTTCAGATGCATCATGAAGTTGTCCGCCCACTCCTTCTGATAGTAGTTCTGAAGGTAGAAGCTGTATCCCTCGATGCGCATCTCACTTACTCCGTGTCCCGACCAGACGGTCTCAAAACCCATGTCCTCGTAGAACCGGGTCGAAACGTCGTAATCTTTTGCCGGTACGAAGACCCGGAGCGCGCTTACTTTCAGGTTATGCACGGCAGGTCCCTCCACTTGCGCGACTATCCAGACGAAATTGTAACACCTGGCCCCTTTGATGACACTATGGTAATGGGGAATGGACGGAAGGCGCAAGGCGCCGGTTACCGGGACGACGGTTCGATATGACCAACGACCTCAAACAACACATTCGGGTTTCAGCCGACCGGTCTTTACCTCATGCGGAACGCAGTACCGCTTTCGGCGAGGTGGTGGCCAATTACCAGGACATGGCCTTCGGCTACGCGCTGGGACTTCTGGGCGAACGGCACCTGGCGGAAGATGCCGCGCAGGAAGGATTCATCGCCGCATGGCAGCACATCGAATCGCTTCGCGAGCCGGATTCGTTCCCAGCCTGGCTGAGGCGGATCATAAAGTGGCAGTGTTTCCGGTTCAAGAGACGAAATAATCACCGTTTCGTACCCATGGAAGGTGACATCGAGGCGACGGATGAAAGTCCCCTGGACCGGGCAGCACGCAGGGACATGAGTGAAAAAGTCCGCAGCGCGGTGGAAACATTGCCGGAAACACTAAGGGAAGTAACTGTACTGCGGTATATTGGAGACTATTCGGCATCTGAAATCGCAAACTTCATGGGACTGAAAGCGGGAACGGTACGCAAAAGGCTGTTCGAAGCACGGAACAAGCTGAAGCCGAGTCTGCTTCGCACTTTATCAAGCGAACTGAACGGTCACGCGCCGTCTGTAAACAAAACCTTCGGAGACCGAGTTATGCATTGGATACGACCCGATTTCAAGAGCGAGCAAGGCCATTTCATGGATGGAAAGCCGGACAAAGTCTGGGATATGCTGTTGGCTGCGGTGGAAGGAGACCTGGGCAGCATCAGGAAGTTGCTGGATGCGGATCCCGGCCTGGTCAATTGCAACTGGGCGTACTACCAGCCCCTGCACTTCGCCGTCCGGGAAGAGCACACGGAGGCAGTCCGCCTGTTGCTCGACCACGGCGCGGATCCTTCGTCGGCGTCAGGACTCGATTATCACGTGCCGCCGCTCGAACGGGCCAGGGACCGTGGGTACGACGTGATCGCCGGACTCCTGACGGACGCCATCGCTTCCAGGTACAACGCGCCGCCCGTGGGCGAACGTGCCTGCGAAGTGGTCCGGCGAGGTGACCTTGCGGCGGCCCGGGCGTTGTTCGAGGCTTCTCCCGATTTGATCAATGCCTCGGACGAACGCGGCAACCGTCCCCTCCACGAGGCCGTGGAAGAGCACAACCTGGAAATGACAGCCCTGCTGCTGGACAGGGGGGCCGATCCGGATCCGGTCAGGTGGGATGGATGCAAACCGCTGCACGTGGCCGTGTTTCGCGCGCGCAAGTCCAGGGGAGGCCTGAATCCGCTGCTGACCGGATACCTGATCGCAAGAGGAGCGAACTACAGCATGACGGTCGCGTGCGCCCTGGGGGACGAACGGCGCGTTGGAGCACTCCTGGCACAAGACCGAAACCTGGCCAACGACCAGGATACCTGCGGACACTCCCCGCTGTTCAGCGCGGCGTCACAGGGATACAGCGACATCGTGCAGCTTCTGCTGGACCACGGAGCCGATCCCAACGCACCGGAACACAACGCGCCCCGGGGACACGCGCTGTACGAAGCCGTGGCCGGCAATCACATGGAAACGGCGAAACTGCTGCTCGATCACGGTGCCGACCCCAACGCCCCGGTGGAATCCAGCGGCGTGCCCCTCTCCCAAGCCCTGGGCCAGGGAAAGAACGAGGAGATGATCAACCTGCTGTACCGGCACGGGGCGACGGCCGACATCAGCATGTACGTGCTGCTGGACAACATCCCGGTGGTCGGCGAGCTCCTCGGCGCGGATCCCGGCCTGGCCAACTATGGCGGCGACTACGGTGTGCTCTGCATGGCGGCCGGTTTCGCCCGCAGGGAGATCATCGAAATGCTGCTCCGGGCGGGGGCGGAACTGAACCGGCCCTGGTATGCCAACAACTACATGGGCTACGCGTTCCGCCGGCGCAAGGGCTGGCATCTGGACGGTCGCGCCCTGACCCCCAATAACGACATCCTCGACATGTTGAACCTGTTCTTCGACCACGGCGCCGATCCCAATAACGCGAACTGGCACGGCGTCACCTACCTGCACAAACTGGCCGTGATCGGCGACGTGGAGAAATCCGCCCTGCTGCTCGACCGCGGCGCGTCCGTCGAGGCCGTCGACGACGAGTGGCGCTCCACCCCGCTGGGATGGGCCGCACGATGGGGACACCGGGACCTTGTGGCATACCTGTTGGAGCGGGGCGCGGATCCCCGGGGCGGCGGCGCGGAGTGGGCGACCCCGCTGGCGCGTGCGGAGAAAGCCGGGCACCAGGATATCGTTGAGCTGTTGAGATAGAACAGCATACCAACGAAGTGAAATAGATCATGCCGCAAACCGAATGCCTGGCGGAAACTCACGCACTGGGCGAGGCCATCGTGCGTAATGACCGGGCCGTCTTCGAAACGGCGATCACCACTAGGTCCGAACTGGTGGATACGCCCTGCAGGTGGATCGATCGTCGAGGCAGGGAGCGCCCGGTCAAGCCCCTGGTGCTCGCAGACATGCTGGCGCGGGTCGACCTGACGAAGCGGCTGCTGCAGGCCGGTGCCGACATCCATGACCTGGATGCATCGCTCTTCGGTTGTTGCGAGGGCCACGACCTGGAACACCTGCGGCGGTTACTGGCCGTCGGCGTCAACCCGAGCGACGCGCGGAACGACGGTTGGGACTGCGACGTGCTTTACGGCTTCCTGCAGACCTACACCCGGTCGAGCCCGGACCATCTCCACACCTGTATCAACCTGTTGATCGACCATGGCGCCGCCTTTGAAGACGGTCCGGTCATGGACATCCACCGGGGAGACCTGGATGGCCTGGCGGCCCGCCTCGAAGTGGACGCTGGGCTCGTTTCGGCGCGTTTCGCGCTCGACTACGGCAGTCATTTGACTCTGCGGGGAAGTACGTTGCTCCACGTGGCCGTGGAGTTTCACGAACTGGAGGCGATTGCCCTGCTGCTGAAACACGGGGCCGATCTGAACGCGCGAGTCGCGGTGGGCAGGAACGGCGTGGGAGGCCACACACCCTTATTCCATGCCATCGGCACAAACCAGGGGACGGGCTTTCACGTATTCGAACAACTGCTGGAACTGAAGCCCGACCTGGCAGTGGAGGCCATGATCCAGTCGAACCCCGGCGACAACGACCTGGTCATGGACTGCATCCACAAGGGGAAAGAACACTTTTTCGAGGAAGTGCTGGAACTGACGCCCCTGGGATACGCGAAGCGGTTCTCTGAAGGTCCGGTCTGGAGAGAAGCTAGCAGGGAACTGGCGGTACTCAAGACGCTCGGCGCGCCCTGACGCCGCTACCCGCCGGCCACCGAACCGACGATCCGATAGGGTTCCTCGCCTTGCGCGATGGCTTCCGGTACGGGCGCGTCGGGCGATTCGAGGGAAAGGTCCCGCCCACAGCCGAAGAATCTTACGAGGGGACGCCGGCAGCCCGATCCGTAGTCCCGGACCGTTCCGCCAAGCTGCGGAAAGCGCGCTTCCAGCGCATCCAGGATCTTGCGCTGGGTCACGACCCCGCCGGCGACCTGCAGGATGACTTCCTTGTCCCGGCAGCCCGCCAGGTTCCGCAGATGGTAGGGCAGCACGACGCGGATCATGGGAGGGTCTGGACTTCGACGGACATGACCGGAGGGAGATTCTCCACGATGGCGGTCCAGTGGTCGCCGCCGTCAGGGGAAACGTAGACCGCGCCGCCCGAAGTCCCGAAGTAGATCCCGCAGTCATCGAGCGTATCCACGTCCATGGCGTCCCGCAGGACGTTGACATAGCAGTCTTTCTGCGGCAGTCCAGAGGACAGAGGTTCCCATTCGTTCCCGCCGGTTCGGCTCCGGTAGACGCGCAGGTGGCCTTCGTCCGGGTAGTGCTCGGAGTCTCCCTTCATCGGGACGACGTAGATCGTTTCGGGTTCGTGGGCGTGCACGCTGATGGGGAAGCCGAAGTCGCTGGGCAGGTTGCCGCTTACGTTGATCCAGGAATCGCCTCCGTTGTCGCTGCGCATGATGTTCCGGTGACTCTGCATGAACAGCGCGTCCGGATGGGATGGATGCATGGCGAGACGATGGACGCAGTGGCCCACCTCGGCCTCGGGTTCGGGCATGTAGTCGGAATGCAGGCCCTTGTTGATCGCCTGCCAGGATGCTCCACCGTCCAGGGACCGGAACGCGCCTGCCACGGAAATAGCGACGATGATCCGGTTCGGGTCGCCCTCGTCCAGCAGGATGGTGTGCAGGCAAAGCCCGCCCGCGCCGGGATGCCAGCCCGTGCTCGAAGGGTGGTTTCTCAGGTCGGCCAGTTCCTGCCAGGACGCGCCCCCGTCCGTCGAGCGGAAGAGCGCCGCATCCTCGACACCCGCATACACCGTTTCCGGATCGGAGAGCGATGGCTCGAGGTGCCAGACCCTGTTGAACGCCCATGGCCGCGGGTTGTCGTCGAAATCGAGGTGGGTGCCCACTTCGCCTTCGAAAGTGAATTCATTGCTCACCGGATCCCAGCTCTTTCCACCGTCGTCCGATTTCTGCACCAGTTGCCCGAACCAGCCCGTGCCCTGGGCTGCATACAGGCGATCGGGATCGACGCTGGAGCCCTTGAGGTGGTAGACCTCCCAACCTCCGAAATGCGGGCCGTCGATGTTCCAGTCTTTTCGGACGCCGTCCGATGACAGTATAAACGCCCCTTTCCGCGTGCCCACCAGTACCCTGACCGTACCCATAATCGCTCCTGTTCCTTGTCTGCATTCCACCTGGATTCCTGGCTTTTGACGCCTGCAATCCGTCTGAATACCAGGTCCCGGTATATGGTATGATAATGTAGGCGTGGGCCCGGTATGTGTCAACATCTCGCCCACCGGTTCGGTTAGCCGGTATCAGCCAAAATCTGTGGCGTCATACCCGGGCCATTCGTAAATTTACCTGGGTTAAGGAACAGCATCCTATCCAACACGTGGACTTAAGTGCTCGCACGTACAAGGTATCACAAAATGATTCGGATCCATGGAGGAAGAAAATGCGAATCGAAATGACGGGCGTGTTCGTGAACGATCCCATCGAGGCGCACGAGTTCTACACGAAGATCCTGGGCTTCAAGGAGATCATGTTCGTGCCCGAGGCCAGTCTCGCCATCGTAGCTTCTCCCGAGGAACCCGATGGCACGACCCTCCTGCTGGAACCGAAGGGTACCGAGTGGTCCCAGGTTTACCACAAGGAACTCTATGAATCGGGGATGCCATCCATCGTGTTTTCCGTGGACGATATCGCTTCCGAATACGAACGGTTGAAGAAGCTGGGTGTCCGGTTCAGCGTGGACCCGACGAAACAGGACTTCGGCATCCAGGCCATTTTCGACGATTCCTGCGGAAACTATATTGCGCTCGTGGAACTGAATGAAGGCGCGTGGCAGACCACACCCTGAAAGGATAAAACATGAACTGGACCGAAATACTGACTCGTGAACTGAAATACTCCTACCTGGCGGCAGACGGATTGATGGACCTCGTCGAGGACAAGGATCTCGACTGGAAACCGTCGTCGGGCGACAACTGGATGACGACGGGCCAGCTGCTTTTTCACGTGGGCGAAGCTTGCGGAATGGCGATCAAGGGATTCGTAACCGGCGACTTCGGTTTGCCCGAAGGCGTCAGCGCGGACGACATGGGATCCGGGGATATGCTGCCCCCGGCCGAAGCGATGGCCACGGTCGCCTCGGTGGCGGAAGCAAGGGAAAAACTCGCGGCGGACCGGGACCTGGCCTTCGAAATGATCGAGCTTGCCGGCGAGGAAAGGATGCAGAACGAACCCGCACCCGCGCCGTGGGACCCTTCCACACCCGTGCTTGGCCATCGCATGCTTGAAATGGTGCAGCACCTGGTTCAGCACAAGGGGCAGCTGTTCTACTACCTGAAACTACAGGGCAAGCCGGTCAACACCATGCACCTGTGGGGCGGGGAGCTCGCCGAAGACCGCGATGCGGAACGCAACGAATAGCGCGCCACCAGTTAGAGTTTGCCTTCCTTCTCCCATCGGGCAAAGAGTTCCTGGCGATAGCGTTCGGCCTTTTCTTCGTCCTTCCGTGCCCTGGCCGCGAAATACACCAGCCCAAGGGCGGCGCGGCGGCGGTCGGACCGGTTCGCGTCCGCCCGGTGAATGATCATGCTGTGATGGGCGAAGACATCGCCCGGGCTGGCGCGCATGGCCACTTCCCGTTCCCGGTCCTCGTCGGAGAAATCGGGTATCCCCTGTGAGAACCCAAGCACGTTGGACGTCCGGTGGGGACGCATGCCCCGCCGATGCGATCCCCGCACGTACCGCATGCATCCGTTTTCCTCATCAATTTCATCCAGGGCGATCCAAAGGGTCACGGCCTCGTTTGGTTCCAGCATGAAATAGAAGCCGTCCTGGTGGGGCGGGGTTACGTCGCCCACCCTGGCCGGCTTGTTGAACCACTGGGGATTCTTGGGAAGCACGTCGTCCGCGAGCAGGAATCTCGCCAGTTCCGCAAAACCGTAGGACCCGAAAAGCTCGTCGAAGTACGGGTCCAGTTCAGCCATGTTCTGCAGCCGCTTGATGGACGACGGATCTTCTTTGTCCTCGTAGAAGGCCGTCGTATCAGGCGCCCCCGGAAGCACCTCTTCGATGAACCGATCGATGTTGTTGTTGATCTCGGCCGCTTCCGCCGGTGCCAGATACCCCTTGAGCAGCACGAAGCCGTCGCGATCGAATTCCTGCTTTACCCCGTCGTTGAACTCCATTTCCTGGTCTCCTGTGCTTAGGCCTTGGCCCCTGGCTTAAACCTATGGTACTCTTCCGCTTTTTACCATCCTAAAACGTAACCGCCAGGCCATTTTCCAGCACCGTATCCAACTTGCTGACGCCTTCCGGAGGTCGGCTGTCGTAGCGCGTGACGAAATTCAGGGCCAGCACAAGCGGTCCGGCCAGGTCGATCTCCAGGTTGAGTTCGCCGAGGATGCGGGTATCGCCGATCTCGTTCCACAGCGGTTGGAAATACACCGTGCACGTGGACACGACGCGGTCATTGACGGCGATTCTTGACGACAGATAGTGGCTCCAGCGGACAACGGTCGCGTTGTCGGGGTGGTCATCCGTCGGCATCAATTCACTCAGCCGCTCGTGTTCCACGAAGGCGGAAGCGCCCTCCCACAGCTGGAACACCTCGGACTCGACCAGGTGGAATCGAAGCCCTCCGCCGGCCAGTGCACGGGCGTCGAGCCGATAGGTCGTATCATAGTTGTACTGGGTGAACGCCTCGATGCCGAACCGCCCATGCAGGGGGTAGTGCTGGCGGAGGTGGATCAGACCTTCATCGGCGAAACGCTCGCCCTGTTCCCATCCGAAGTCGTTCCGGGCCAGCAAAAACGTATGCACCCTGTGGTGATCGAAGTCCAATCGCCCTTCCAGTCCGATTTCCTTCAGGTCAGTATTCCCCGTATGCATCTCCAGGTTCAGGGCCAGCGCGCCCGAGAAACCGGTGGCGCCCGTGTCTCCACGCAGCGCTTCGATGTTCACCTGGGCCGCCGAATGGCCTGAAGCCAAAGCCAGGAGCAGGAAGACGATCAGGTAAAGGTATCTCAAGCCGGAGTCTCCAAATTACTTAGTGCTTGCCATACCGTTCCATGGCGATTTTCATTGTCGTAATATACTTCGATTCCCGTCCGTAGTGAAACGATAAGTAATCCTGTGAAAGACCTATAAATGACCAGCGTTCGCGTCGGCCTGATTGGATATGGAGGTTGGTCCAGGATAGCCTTCGTACCCGCCCTGCGGCAGCACGACCGGGTAGTGATCGTTTCCGCCGCGGCGTTCAGCGAAGCGTCCCAGGATCGCATCCGTGAGGAACTGGGTCCGGATGTGCAGGTCTATGGCGGTTTCGAGGAATTGCTGGACGGTCCCGAACTCGATGCCGTCATGATGGCCATACCCGATGCCATCCACGAGGCAGCCATGGATGCCGTCCTCGACGCGGGGGTCGCCGCCTACTACGAACCGCCGCTCGCCGACCGTCCTGACGACATACGCAGGATGCTGAAGCGGCTGGTCACGGCCGGCCAGGTCACCCACGGCGATCTTGAAATCGGCTACGCTTCGGTCATTCGCCGCGCCGCGGAACTGTTGCGGCAGGGCGCGATCGGCGTGCCGCAGACCGTCCACCTAAAACTGCGAAGCAACTGGGCGCAATTCGGCGGCCCGGACCTGTGCCTCGCTCACCACCTGGGGCCCTGGTACGTGGACGGGTTGAACAGCATCATCGGCCGTTCGCCGGACAAGGTGCTCGTCATGGACGGCCACGGGCAGCCGGGCCGGCGACAGTTCCACAGCCTGGTCCATTTCGACTACGGCGGCCTCTGGGGCACGATCCACCTTAACATCGACTCGGTCGATACGCTGGAGACCACGATCGAGTTGACCGGCGACGAAGGCGACTTGCTCGTCGACTATTTTCGCAACACAATAAAACTGCGCAGCAAGTCCGGTCCCGAAGGCGAAACGATCCACGTGGAGCCCGCGATGCCGGTGGTCGGCGGTTGGCCCGGCGAGGCGGAAAGCGTCGCCGATTTCCTGGACGCCGTGGAAAAGGGCACGCCGAACCGCACCGACGCCAGGATGGCAGCGCGGTTGTACCTCACGGGACTGGCCATAGAGCAGTCGAAGGAAACCGGCAGCTGGGTCGAGATCGAAGAGGTGGCCGGACTGGGTTGATGTCCGGTCTGGCCCGACATCAATAGTGCCAGGAGTGCGCCATGAAGGGCGTTCGAGTAGATCCGGAACGGCGGGAAACGCGGATACTCAGGCGGCACGTACCGTTTGCCGGCGCGCGCGTCCTCGACATTGGTTGCGGCGACGGCCGGTTGTCGAACCGAATCAGGGGATGGATCGAATCCATCGTCGGGGTCGATATGGCCGGGAATGACGTCGGGCGCGCCCATGCCCGGAAGCGGTTGGACGGCATCGCGCGCTTCGCCGTGGCCGATGCGTCCCGCCTGCCCTTTCAGGACCGGAGTTTCGACCTGGCCCTGTACTCGTGGTCTTTGTGATGAGTGCGACAAGAGGGCATGGGGCATGCCCTTCACGAATCGATTCGCGTACTGAAGCCCGGTGGCCGGGTCGTCGACATCCGTCCGTATTTCCCGGCAAGCCTTGGCAAACGTCGACACGCGAGGCAGCAGGTATACTGCCAGGTCGCCCATGAAGTGAACCTGGTGGCCACGCTGGCCCGCGAATACGTCGACTTTCATCTCGCGGACCGGGTGGTGGCCGAGGCGGTCGCCGGCCGAATGCTCGCGTCAAGTGCGCGCATCGATTTCGTATTTCGGCACTACTTCGACAGCCTGGAGCTGTTCGACCGGTGCAGGGCCCGGTGGTGGGACAAGGCGCATATTCCCGTCGCGGACCGGCGCCTCCTCGAACGAACCTTGAGGCGTCATCCCTCGGCGGTGATCCGTGTAGATACTCCAGTACAACTTCAGGTACTGACAAAGGTATAGAAGATATAGAGGAAAGGAGCGAGCGTTCCGCCATGGTCCAGCCCATTTCATTGAAACACCGCATTCGCAGCGGCGAAATCGTGACCGGCCTGGGGGTATCCATGGATTCCGGCCGGGAGGACCTGGAACGGTTTCTACAGCAAGGCGAGATCGATTTCTTCAACGTGGACTGCCAGCACGGCCCCCAGAGCGAGGACCGAATTGTCTCATTCTGCGCCTCAGCCGAGGCGTTGGGCGTACCGGTGATCCTGCGAATCAAGCATACCCGGCACACCTACCTGGTGGGGAACTACCTGGACCTGGGCCCCGCGGGCATCCTCGTTCCCGAAGTCAGGGAGGAAGCCACGGTGCGCGAGGCCGTCCATTTCTTCTACTATCCGCAGTTCGGAGGAAGAAGCTGGGGCGGAAGCGCGCGCCACGGTATTGCCGGGCGTGACGACCGCCTCGAGTACGCAGCCTGGTGGAACGACACGGGCGTGCTGTGGCTTCAGCTCGAATCGGTAGACGCAGTCATCAATTGCCGGAAACTGGCGCTGGAGGGCGTAGACGTCCTCACCTTCGGGCCCAACGATCTCATGTACGACATCGAACGGTACCGGAACCCGCCATTCCGGACTCTGGACGATTGCGTCCGCCACGTCGCCCGGGAAATGGAGGGAACGTCCGTCGCCGTCAGCCTGGCGCTCCTGGACCCATCGGACCGGCAGAAGTATATCGACATGGGCTTGACCGTGCTCCAGACGCCCATGGTGGTCTAATCCGGACCTTCAACTCAAAGGAACCATCGATGAACCGTCCGCCGGAAGCATACATCCATGTCGATGAAACATCCCTGCTGGCTTTCACGACGGCCTGTTTCGAGAAGGTGGGCCTGTCCGCCCACCATGCTTCGATCATCAGCCGGTTGCTGGTAAACTCCGATCTCAGAGGCGTTCGTAGTCACGGGGTCCGCGCGGCATCCGGCTATACGCGGTCATTCGCCGAGGGCCATCACAATCCACGGCCCAATGTACGGGTCATCGCCGAATCGCCTACTTCCGTCATCGTGGACGGCGACGGCACGCTCGGGTACTGGCCCATGGTGGAGGCGACGGAAGGCGCCATCGCAAAGGCCTGTGAAACCGGACTGGGCATGGGATTGGCCCGGCATATCGGGCACTATGGATCGGCGGGCCACTACTCCCGCATGTGCATGGAATCGGGCTGCATCGGATTCTCGGTCCAGGGTTACCGCAATATGGGGGATGCCCGCGGCTTGGATCCGAAACCGCAGATCGGTTATTTCGGCAATCCGCCGCTCTGTTTCGGCATGCCGGCGGGCGACGAGCCGCCTATCGTGCAGGACGTGGCCACGCGCATCCTGGCCGATTACCAGCATTCGCCCGAATTCGACGATCTCCTGTCCCGCATACCGGCCGCCTTCTTCAAGAGCATCGGTTACGGCGCGGTCGCCACGGTCCTGGGATGCGCGCTGGCCGGCGCCGCGCTGCCGGAAGCCGATGAAGTGCAGGACCGGTGGCCAGGCGCGAATCACGGCGGCATGGTCCTGGCCATTCACATCGAAACGGTGATTCCCGGGGGAGATTTCAGCAAGGAAGTCGATCGCTTCGTTAAGGACGTGCGGGAGACCTACGAGCCCATGCCGGGATATGACGAGGCCTTGTTACCCGGTGCGATTGAAGAGGAACGTATGGCACTCCACCGGGAGCAGGGCATCCGGTTCGGCGAGATCGAACAGCGTACTGTACGGGAGATGGGTGAGCGACTGGACGTTCCGTTGCCGTTCTAGCGTAAACGCTCACAGCGCACAGTCGTCATTCAGTCGAGAGGAGAAACATCGTGTCAAAGTACCGGGCAGGACTCATCGGGCTCGGCTGGATGGGCATGCTTTACGATCTCGCGCAGCGGACGGGCGTTTGGGACGTGGACGACATCGATCGCCCGACGCCCGAATTGAACATCCACCGGCGTTTCCTCTACCACGAGAACCCGGGCACGGAAGGGTTGCCTTCCTCCTACGCCGAAGCATTGTGGGACCGCCCGGACGTCGAGTTGGTCGCGGCGGCGGAGCGGGACGTGAAACGGCTGCGTGCCTTTCGGGAACGGTACGGCGTCGCGTCCCTCTATGACGACGCCGGGGATATGCTGGCCATTGAAAGGCCGGACATCGTAGCCATAGCGACGAACACCAAGCATCGCGCCGATTTCACCTGCCTCGCCGTCCACCATGGCGCGAAGGGTATCTTTACCGAGAAGCCCATGGCCCATACCCTTGAGGAAGCGGACCGGATGGTGCGTACCTGCGCGGAAGCGGGCGTGCCGTTGAGCTGCGGGGCGATCGCCACCACCCATCCATCCTTCGCCCGTGCCGGCGCGCTGGTGCGTGACGGCGACATCGGGGAGCTGCTGTCGATCGAAGCGCCGGGACCCTTCGCCCAACACCAGAACTGGTCATATTTCCTGGACAGCGAACCGGCCTGGGTAATCGGTACCGGCGATGAACCGCGGCGGGAAACGGGCAGCGACGAATTCACCGGTCAGGGCCTGATGGTGACTGAAAGCGGCCTCGTGGTGCATTTTCGCAAGGGCGCACCCGGCGTGCGCCTGCACGGGAGCAAGGGCGACCTGGCATACGACTTCCCCACGGGCTGGCAGCGATGGGAGGGCATGGAGGTGGAAGGGCGGCCCTACCGGGTGGAAGTGCCCTGGCCGGGTCCCCAGTTCGTGCCCCCCTATGGCGGGGTGTATTCGCTGAACGACGTGATGGACTGCCTGGCGGGGAAGCTGGACGAGCCCAAGAACTCCGGCCGCAGGGTCGCCATGGCACTGGAAGTGGAGATCGCCTTGAAACTTTCCTCCGCGCGAGGCGGCGTGCGCGTCGACCTGCCCCTTGAAGACCGTTCGCTGGGGCTCAACTACGACTGGTTTCGGTAGGCGGGTTTTGCTAAGGGACCGGTCCGGGCCAAGTTCAACATTCGCCGTGGCCGGATCTAATTCGACGCTTCCAACCCCTCTCTCTGCACCCTTCGGATCCCCGACGTTAACCGCTCCAGATCCTCGTCCGAGTTGAACACGTGCGTGGAAACGCGGGTGCTTTCCGCCGCGAATTCGAGGGGGGAGACCAGCACTTTCTCATGCTGCTGCAGGCTCTCCGACAGGGGACCCGCCTCCAGGCCCGGCACGTGGAAAGTAACGATGCCCGATGAATCATCGTAGGACGCCGGCGTTTCCAGCACGAGTTCCGGAATCTCGAGCAAGGCGGCCTTCATCCGGTCCGTGTACGCTGCGATGCCGGCGAAAATCGCTTCCCAACCCAGCCCTTCCCAGATATCCAGGGCCTTTCCGAAACCGGCCTGGTCCGGCACGCTCCGCGTGGCGAACTCGAAACGCCGGGCTTCGTCGTGCAGGTCCATGTTTCCTTCCTGGTCGAAGGTTTTCTGAGAGTGGGACCCGATCCAGCTGGGCTTTAGCCAATCGATGCGGTCCTTGCGGATGAACAGGCCCCCGGTGCCCTGCGGCGCCATGGTGTACTTGTGCCCGCAGAAGCTGTAGAAGTCGCAGTCAAGCTCCCGCACGTCGATCGGTATGGCCCCGAAGGACTGCGCGCCGTCAAAAAGGACAGGCGTGTCCTTCCCGTGGGCCAGGTCGCAGACTGCCCGGCCAGGAAGGCGCAGACCCGTGCGTCTCGAGACATGGCTGACACTGACGAGTCGCGTGCGGCCGTCGATCAGGCGGTCCATCTCTTCGAGCGTTCTGCCGAGGTCGTTGTACATCGGCGCGAACCGCAGTTCCACGTCGTACCGACCGGTCAGGTTGTACCAGGTCAGCCGGTTGCCCGGGTGCTCGTGGTTGGTGAGCAGAACGTTGTCGCCCGGTTTCCAGTCGATGCCGTTCGCCACGATGTTGATACCGATCGTGGTGTTTTCCGTCATGACGATTTCTTCTGGCGTGGCATTGACGGTACGGGCGACCTTGCCTCTGATGTCCCGCTTCAGTTCCTCGATCTGCCGGGTGACGAAAGGCAGGGCGGGGCCCCGGCTCTGGAACTTCAGCCAGTGGACGACTTCATCGACGACGGGATTCAGTTTGGGAGAGAACCCGCTGGTCTGAAAATACGCGTATCCGTCCAGGTCGGGCAGCATGGCCCGAACGTCTGCGGTCAGTGACATGGACCGTGTTCCTTGTAGCTTCTGGTGGGTATACTGTGGCCCGGCCTTATCCTGGCCGGCCTCATCCTCGTCGGCCTCATACTAGCCGGCCTCCTCCTGATCGGTCTCCTCCTGATCGGCCTCCTCCTAGTCGGGATGGTCAATATGCATAGCAGTGTCCAGTCCCGATCGTCGTGAAAGGGTAGGGTTGCCCGAGGGGCCTGTCAATTGAATTGGGCTTGACGCCGGCGTCCACTGGGTTAATTTGCCCGCACCTCTTCGTACCATCTCGATCCGGGGACGG
Organism: Gemmatimonadota bacterium; assembly: GCA_026705925.1. Lineage (GTDB taxonomy): Bacteria > JAAXHH01 > JAAXHH01 > JAAXHH01 > JAAXHH01 > JAAXHH01. The sequence goes on along the minus strand of JAPOZT010000037.1, from coordinate 128,553 downwards.
ATAGCCCATGCCACGGAGCATCTGACGTGTGAGGAACCAGAAAATGGCCCATGACGTCGTCGGCCTGGGATGCGCCTGCCTGGACTTCCTGGGCATCGTGCCCCACCTGCCGGACCAGGACGACCAGGTCTGGATGAGCGATTCGACCCAGCAGGGCGGCGGGATGGTCTCCACCGCGCTGGTCACGCTTTCCAGTCTGGGGATGTCCACCGCCTTCGCGGGCAAAGTTGGAAATGACATGGCGGGCCGTGCCGTGAAGGAGGAATTCGACCTCTACGGGGTCGACTCGGGCCATTTGATCGTGGATTCCGATGCAACGACCCCCGTCAGCATGATTCTCGTCGATGAATCGACCGGACAGCGCACCATCATGGCCGGCGGGACGACCGTGGAAATCTCCCCATCGGAAATACCTGACGGATTGATCGCCGACACGAAGTACCTCCATCTCGACACCACGGGCCGGAGGGCCGCACTGGCCGCCGCGGAGATTGCGCGCGGGTCGGGCGTGCCCGTGGTCCTGGACGCGGACAGCCTGTCCCGCCCGCAGGACATCGAGGATCTGCTTCGGGCGACGGACTACCTGATCGCTTCGCGGGTGTTCGCCGAAGCACTGACCGGCCGGTCCGATCCGGCAGAATCCGCCAAATCTCTGTCCGGTTACGGATCGTCCGTCACGGTCGTAACGCTTGGAGAAGAAGGCAGTTACACGCTGGCAGGCGACCGGTCATTCCACACACCGGCTTTCCCCGTGGAAGTCGTCGATACGACCGGTGCGGGCGATGTATTCCACGGTGCCTACACATTCGGACTGCTGCATGGATGGAGTCTTGAGAAGGCGGCAGTTTTCTCATCGGCCGTCGCCGCCTTAAGCTGCACCCGGCTCGGGGGACGAACCGGGATTCCGAACTTAAGCGGCGCGATGGATTTCCTGCGGGAACGTGGCGCGGAACACTTCGACGACGGGGACTAACCGTGCCACGGCGGGATTTGATCCCACGAGGTACCGACCGGCGCAACACCCGGCCGGCAGCTGCCCCGGCCGCCGACTACAGGATTTCCTTCATCACCTCGAGCAGTCGATCGATCTCCGACGGCGTGTTGTAGAAGTGGGTGGATACCCGGATCATATCGTGTGATCGTCTCTGGTCCCGGCTCACGACGATGCCGGCCTTTCCGCGGAGGATGCCTCGAAGAAGCGAGGTGTCCCATCCCTCTACGCCGAAGGAAGTGATGCCCGGACTCGACAGCCCATGGTCCGTGGAGGTTCCCAGGCTGATACCGGGCATCTCCATGAGTTGTTCCTTCAGATAGTCGGACAACATGCGGTCGCGGGCGTAAATCGTGTCCATTCCAATGGAATTCAGAAAGTCCAGCGCGGGTTTTATCGCGGCCCGGATGGGTCTCTCATACGTGCCGTGGGGGCCGATGCGCCAGAGTTGTTGTTCCCGGTCGTCCCACGGGCCGTTGCCGTCGGACGTGGGCCAGAAGGTCTCCTGGAATCCTTCCCGGACGTACAGACATCCGGTGCCGGATGGGGTCAGCGCCCACTTATGGAGGCTCGTGGCGAAGAGATCGCACCCCATTTCATGCAGGTTGACGGGGGTCATGCCAGGCGTCTGCGCGCCGTCTACCGCCGACACGATGCCCTTCTCGCGGGCCATGTCGCACAGTTCCCTGACCGGGTAGAGCAGGCCGGGACCGCGGGTGACGTGGCAGAAGAAAACCACTTTCGTCCTCGGGGTCAGCGCCTGTTCGAACAGGTCCACCACTTCCTGTTTGCTCTTCGGCGGACTGGGGATCTGAACCTGATTGACCTGAATGCCGAATCGCCGGGCACGGCGCGTCCACGGCTGGATGCCCGCGATGTGCTCATCCGAAGTCATGAGCACTTCGTCCCCCGGTTCCATCCGGATCCCGTTCGCGATGACGCTCAGTCCTTGCGTAGCGTTCCGGGTCAGCACCATTTCGTTCTCGCCCGCCCCCAGAAACCGGGCGGCCGTCTTCCGGCTAGCCTCCACTTCGTCCCATAGCTGGGACCTTCCCTCGCTGCCGGCTTCCGCGAGATACACGTACCCGTCGTAGACCGCCTGCGTGACCGGTTTCGGACACAGACCGAGGGTCCCGTTGTTCAGATAGATGGTATCAGGATTCAGGTGGAACTGCGCGCGGACCTTCTCCCAGTAGGCTTCATCGTCGATCCTGTCGGGCGGACCGGAGGGAGGCGCTTCGCTCTCCTGCGCGAACGCCGTCGCGTCCCACATCGAGGACGCCGCGACACCGGCCGCCGCCGCGAGACCGCCCTTGAGAAACCGCCGCCGGCTTCCCGGTTCGTCCATTGCTGTGTCCTTCGATTCGATCCGGCCGACCGACGCTTCGTCTGCTGGACCTTCGTTGCGATTCATGCGGTTACTCCTGTGCATCTTCGAAAAGGGATTCGATCTCCCGGTGGCTCAGCGGGCGGTTATACAGTCTGACGTCGTCCAGGTCCAGGCGCGACAGGTCCCATCCGCTCCCGAAAGTAGCGAAGGTCAGCCACATGCGGCCCAGTTCGATGTACCGGTAGGGTTTCTCCGTCACCTGTTCCACGGAAAGTACACCGTTGACGTAGATTTTCTGATCCATGAGTCCGTCAGGCCGGGTATTCAACGTCGCCGCCACGAACGTCCAGGCATCGGGCGCGGGTGCCGATTCGGTCATCACTTCCCATTGGGTCGCCACGTCGTCCACGCGGAATCCGACCTTCCCTCCCTGTATCGACATGGAATAGGGGTCCTGTCCCCAGGCCCCGTCACCGTACCAGAGTACCTGGCTGTACTCGCTATCGATATCGAATCCCCGTATCCAGCACGTAATGGACAGGTAGTGGAGGAGGTCGAGCGACGGGTTTTTAACCACCGCCCAGTCATCGCTGCCATCGAACCGCAGCGCTCTGCCCTTTAGACCTTCAATGGACTCCGGTTGTCCCATCACGATGGTTTTCAATCCACTGCCCGACACGTCGCGCATTTCGTCGGAATCCATCGGCCAGTGGGCCACGAGGGCGTCTTCGATCGATGACTCCGGCGGATCCGGTACTTCGATGCCCGGCAGGGCCGGAGGCTGCCATCCGTTCTCCCGCGTCAGGGCCAGGATGGCCTCCGGAGAGAGCGTCTCCGTGTAGATACGGACGTCGTCGATCACGCCCTTGAAATAGAAATCCGCTTCGCCCGAACCCTTGCGTCCGACGTAGACAGGTTCCTGCGGGTGCGGCGGGAAGGGTGCTTCGGCCTGATCATGCAGTTCACCGTCCATGTAAAATCGGTGTACCTTGCCGTCGTGGGTAGCGACCAGGTGCCGCCAGACAGAGGTCCCGACAGGACGGGTAATCAGGGGATCGCGGCCCCGGCCCATGATATGCCACGTGGGCAAGGGGCCGAATGCGCTGAGTTGGAAGACGCGTCGTTCGCTGGAGCCGCCGTTGTCCTGCGTGATGACCCCGTTGGTCCAATACCGGGAGAATGCGTCGTCGTCGTATTTCACCCAGACCGACAGGGTGAAGGCCTCGCTGGACAGTGCCGGCGGCGGCGCGACGCGGATATGGTCGTTCTTTCCGTCGAAGGCAAAGGCCGCATTCGGCTGCCCGAACCGGTCGTCCGTGGAGACCGGACCGAACACTTCGCCGTGATGCCCGTTTCCGCTCGTATCCCGGGCGTCGCCGTCGAACAGCAGTTCGAGGACCAGGTTGGACCGGTCGACCGTCGGCAATTGGGCCGCGGTTACGCCCGGGTGCGTGAGGAGAAGGAACAACGCGGTCATCATCAAAACGACGCGACTGGTCATACGGCCATTCCTTTCAAACATACTGGACCTGAGATTTCCGGGGTGACGGCATTACTACCGGTACACGGACGGGGATGCACGGCGCTGGGAATCGTGGTGCGCGCGGTGGTGTCCAGACGTCTCCGGAGCGGTCCACGATCCGCTTGACGATGGGGGTCTGAAGCCCTATCTTCCTGTCGATCAACTAAACAGTACGGGAACGTAAATACAGTCCGTTCAATAAAATAGCCTGCCGATCGTACCGGCAGGTCTGGTTCCGGATCCAGGTCCGAAAGTGAACTGCGAAACGGGCTACATTCACTACTTTTACAACGGGCCATCCCAAAGTATTCATTCTTAAAAAGAAAGCTCAGGTTTCCATTCATGCCTTCTCGCATCAGAATAAACGTCGACACCCCCGTGGCCCCGCCGCGGTGGGCCTTGCTGGAGCGCGCGCTTATCCGTTCCATGTCCCAGGCCCTCGAGCTGTTCTACGACAAGTACTTCGACGAGCAAGGCTACCTGGAATGCGTGCCCCGCTGGGGCGCCCTCGACGGCCCGGACGACGCCATCGAAAACCTGGCGAACTGGCCCGTCCTCTACCTGCTCGGCGGGGGAGACCGCATCCTGGATATGTGCACGACGGCGCAGGACGGCCATATCCTCCAGTACACAGAGGCGAAGACCGTCGACGTGCCCTTTGCCCGGGACGGCATGTACTACAAGGAGTTCCCGGTGCACAGCGACTGGGCCCATCACGCCGAGGGCCTGGTGGTGTTCAACCTGCTGGGCAACTGCGATCCGGACGACGAAAACCATATCCGCCGTGTAAAAAGATTCGCCGGCTTCTACATGGACGAGGATCCCCAGGCGAAGAACTACGACCCGGAACGCCGGTTGATCCGGAGCATGTTCAACGGCAGCCGGGGGCCGATGCTGCGGAAGACCACGGCCCTGGACTGGGCTGGCGACCCGCTGGAGGACGGCCGGTACGACCTGCTCCACGGGCAGCGCGATTACGCGGAGATGTGCGAGCGGTTCGAGACCTACAACGACGTGGCCGGCGACCACCCGCTGAACCTTACGAGCACGGGACTGGCCTTCAACGCCTATGCGCTTACCGGCGAAGCGAAGTACCGGGACTGGATCCTCGAGTACGCGGACGCATGGGTGGACCGCACCTATGCCAACGGAGGCGTGATCCCCTCGAACGTGGGGCTGGACGGCGTCATCGGCAGCGCCTGTGATGGCCGGTGGTGGGGCGGCGTCTACGGATGGGACCACAAGGTGTTCGCCCATCGCCACGGCCGGCTGGACAACTTCACCCTGAACGCCGTCGCTCACGCGGTGGACGGATTCGGCAACGCCCTGCTGCTCACCGGCGACCGGAAGTACGTGGACGTCTGGCGCACCGTCCTCGAATCGGTCAACGCCAACAGGAAGACCGTGGACGGCGTCACCATGTATCCCCATATGCATGGCGATGACGGCTGGTACGATTACGCGCCCGAACCCTATGACCGGGGCGCGGTCGAGGTCTACGACTGGTCCATGAACCCAGACGACCGCGCGCTGGCCGGCGACCAACCCTGGCTGGATTTCCTGGACGGGTCGAACCCCGGTTTTCCCGTGGACGCGTTGAAGCAGGATTTCGAGCATCTGCGGGGGCAGGTGGAGAAGATCCGCAACGATACGTCGACGCGGGACACACGCCTGTCGGACAATCCCAATCCCTTCAACCCGGCGCGGATCGAGACCCTCGTGAATCTCATGACCGGGGGACCCCGACCCGCCTACGCCCGTCCGCTTCACTGCCGGCTCTGGTACTTCGACCCGGAACGCGGACGGCCCGGCGTACCGGAGGACGTGGCAGCCCTGGTCGACCGGATCGATGCCGATGAGCTCGACGTGCACCTGGTGAACGCCAACCCGGTCGAAGCGCGCACCGTGATCGTCCAGGGCGGCGCCTACGGAGAACACAGGGTGGGCACGGTCGAGTACGACGGACGAGAGGTTACCGTCGAAGACACCGATTTCACCGTACGCCTTGCGCCCGGGTGCGGCGCACGCCTGACGCTGGGCCTGCAACGCTACGTCAACCAGCCGACGGCCCGATTTCCGTGGGACCGGTAGCCAGGACAGGGGACAAGGAGAAACCGGCATGACCGTCGACCAGGCGAGTCCGGTGTTCCGGGCCCGGCGCATTTCCAAGGTCTACCGCATGGGCGAGGTGGACGTATCCGCCCTCCGGGGGGTCGACCTGGACCTGTTCGCCGGCGAATTGGCCGTTTTCCTGGGGGCGTCGGGAAGCGGCAAATCGACGCTGCTCAACATCCTGGGTGGACTCGATGTGCCCACGGACGGCCAGGTCTACTATCGCGAACGGGAACTGACCGCGGCGGACGAGCGCGAGCGGACGGATTTCCGCCGGAAATCCGTGGGTTTCGTCTTCCAGTTCTACAACCTGATCCCCAGCCTCACGGCGCTGGAGAACGTGGAACTGGTCACCGAAATCGCTGATGACCCCATGCCGGCGATAGATGCCCTCCGCCTGGTGGAACTCGAACCGCGCATGCACCACTTCCCGGCCCAGATGTCGGGCGGAGAACAGCAGCGCGTGGCCATCGCCCGGGCCATCGCGAAGCGCCCGGAAGTGCTCCTGTGCGACGAGCCGACGGGCGCCCTGGACTACGCGACCGGCAAACGGGTGCTGGAAGTGATCGAGAAGGTGAACAGCACGCTGGGCACCACGACCGCCGTCATCACCCATAACGCGGCGATCGCGGACATGGCCGACCGGGTCATCCGCCTTCGCAGCGGCGAGATCGTCGAGGTTTACGCCAATCCTACGAAGAAACGCCCGGACGAATTGAGCTGGTAGGCTGTCCGGCCCGCCGGGCCCGATCTGCGCTGCCCGATGCGAGCCGTATCATTCCGCGGAGCGTAACCGCCATGACCATCCTGAACCGCAAGGTGTTCCGCGAACTGGCGCGCATGCGCGGCCAGGTCATCGCCATCACGCTGGTGATGGCCTGCGGGATCATGGTCTACGTCTCGTCTCGCCACACCTATATCGCCCTGCTGGAGTCGCAGGAATCCTACTACACCAGCTACCGCTTCGCCGACGTGTTCGCCGGCATCAAGCGGGCGCCGGCGCCGGTCGCGGAGCGCATCGCCCGGATCCCGGGCGTCTCCAGCGTCCGCACCCGGATCGTGATGGACGTGAACCTGGATGTCCCCGGCCTGGATGAGCCCGCCATCGGCCGGTTGGTCTCCATGCCCGATGTGCGCAGACCCGTGCTCAACGACATTGCGATCCAGGAGGGCCGCTACCCGGCGGTCGGCCGGCCCGAGGAGGTAATCATCAGCGAAGCCTTCGCGCTGGCCAACGGACTGGTGCCGGACGCCTGGATCGGGGCGGTCATCAACGGCCGGAGGAAAGCGCTGCGCGTGGTGGGCATCGGCCTGTCGCCCGAGTACGTCTACGAAGTGCAGGGATCCGGATCCATCTTTCCCGACAACCTGCGCTTCGGCGTGATCTGGATGAGCCGGGACGCCTTAGGCGCGGCCTTCGACATGGAGGGCGGGTTCAACGATCTGGCGGTCGCCCTGTCGCCGGATGCGCGCGAGCGGGACGTAATCGACCGCATGGACCTCATCCTCGAACCCTACGGGAGCGCGGGCGCCTTCGGCCGGGGCAGCCAGATCTCCCACAAGTTCCTTTCGGATGAAATCCTGGGCCTGAGCGTATCCAGCAACGTTACGCCGACCATCTTCCTCGGGATCGCAGCGATTCTGCTGCACATCGTGTTCTCCCGCATGGTGCGAGCCCAGCGGGACCAGATCGCCATCATGAAGGCCTTTGGCTACCGCAACCTTTCGATCGGTTGGCACTATCTGAAATTCGCCTTTCTGGCCGTATCGGGCGGGACCCTCCTCGGCATCGTGGGCGGCTTCTGGATCGGCCGGCCGCTCACCGGCATGTACCAGGCCTATTATCGTTTTCCCGACCTGGTCTACGAGCTGCACGTAGACGTCATCACCCTTGCCGCGGTGATCAGCGTTTTCGCCGCGTTGGCGGGCACTTTGCACGCCCTTCGCTCGGCCATGGCCCTGCCACCCGCGGAAGCGATGCGGCCGGAGTCGCCGCCCCACTTCAGGCCGCTCGCGATGGAACGCATGGGCCTGCACCGGATGCTCTCGCCGGTCTGGCGGATGATCTTCCGCAACATGGAACGAAGGCCGGCCAGGACGATGCTGTCCGCCTTCGGCATTGCCATGTCGGTGGCGATCCTGGTCATGGGTCGTTTTACCTTCGACTCCATCGATTACATGATCGACTACCAGTTCCGCACGGTACAGCGCGACAACGCGGCCGTCGTATTCGCGGGGCCCCGTCCTGCGCGCGCCCGGTTCGAACTGGCCCATCTGCCCGGCGTCGTCCGCTCCGAGCCGTACCGCGCCGTGCCCGTCCGGCTTCGAGCCGGTCATCTCGTGAAGCAGACCGCCATTACGGGACTCGATCCGGCCGGGGAGCTGCGGCAGCTGATCGACCGGGACGGCCGGGTGCAGTCCCTGCCGCCGGAGGGTATCGTGCTGAACAAGACGCTGGCCGACCTTCTGGCGGTGCGGGAAGGCGATATGCTCGCCGTCGAAGTCCAGGAAGGGTCGAGAATGCGGGGCAGCCTGCCGGTAACCCTGATCGTCGACGAGTTGATCGGCACCACCGCGTACATGGACAGCCGCGCACTGAACCGATTTCTGGGCGAAGGCCGGACGATCTCCGGCGCCTATCTCTCCGTGGATCCCCTCCGGGCGGCCGAGTTGTACAGCACATTGAAAGAAACGCCGGCCGTGGCAGGCGTCGCCGTCCGCGAGGCCGTGATCAAGGGTTTCGAAGATACCATCGCCGAAAGCACGAACGCCACAACGTTTACCTTGACCATCTTCGCGTGCGTCATCGCCTGCGGCATGGTCTACAACGGCGCCCGCATCGCCCTGGCGGAACGAAACCGCGAAATGGCCAGCCTGAGGGTACTCGGGTTCACCGAGCGGGAGATATCGGTGGTCCTCCTGGGCGAGCAGGCCATCATCACCCTTTTTTCGATACCGATTGGATTTCTGATCGGATGGGCATTATGTTATCTTGCCGTGGACGCCACCGCCCAGGAACTCTTCCGAATGCCGCTGGTCATCACCTGGAAAACCTACGCGTTCGCCTTCCTGGTCGTCACCTCGGCGGCCGTGGCGTCCGCGTACATCGTCCACCGGAAACTGCGCTACCTGGATCTGGTCGGCGTGCTCAAGACCCAGGAATAACCGAGAGACCGTCATGAAAATACGTCGCAAGCACATCATCTCCTTCGTGATCCTCGCCGCCGTCCTGGCCCTCCTCGTCCGCGCGTTCATGCCGGCGCCGGTCCTGGTCGACTCGGCCACTGCGGAGATTGGTCCCCTGCGGGTGACGATCAGTGAGGAAGGCCGGACCCGCGTGCGCCAGCGCTACCTGATTACGGCCCCGGCGTCCGGCCGGCTGGCGAGACCGGCGTTGAATGAAGGGGACCAGGTCGGCCAGGGCGATGAACTGGCGCGCATCACGCCTTCGCCCCTCGGTTCCCGCGAGTCCGCGGAGGCCCGCGCCCGGATCGAGACGGCCCAGGCCCTGGTCCGCGAGGCCGAGGCAAACGTCGCCCGTGCGCGGGTAGAACAGGAAGAAGCTGCCCGCGGGCGGGAAAGGGCGGAGAAACTCGCCGCGAGCGGCAGCATATCGAGGGAGCGCCTGGAGCGCGCCGAGCACGCGGCAACCGTCGCTGAAAGATCTCTTGAATCCTCCCTGTTCCGCCACCGGGCGGCCGTCTCCGAACACGAGGTCGCCCAGGCGGCGCTCCTGGCCCTCCAGGAGGAGCGCGGCGATGCCCGGGCCGTGCTTTCCGTCACGGCGCCGGTGGACGGGCGGGTGCTGCGCCTGTTCGAAGAAAGCGAGCGGGTCGTCGCCGCGGGCACGCCCCTGATGGAAGTGGGCAATCCGGGAGACATGGAGGTGACGATCGACGTGCTGTCCACCGACGCCGTGAGTGTCGACGTCGGTCAGACGGTGTTGATCGAAGAGTGGGGCGGACCCGATCCGCTGTCCGGAAAGGTGAGCCGCGTAGAGCCGGCCGCGTTCACGCGCGTGTCCGCGCTGGGCGTGGACGAGCAGCGGGTCAATGTCATCGTGGACCTTGACGAGACGCCGGCGGAACTCGGCGACGGCTACCGCGTCACGGGACGGATCGTCGTCTGGGAGAAAGAGAACGTCCTCAAGATCCCTTCCAGCGCATTGTTCAGAATAGGCGAAAGCTGGGGCGTCTTCGTCGTCGAAGAAGGCCTGGCCAGTTCACGGGAAGTATCGGTTGGACAGCGTAACGGGATCGAGGCCGAAATCCTCGAAGGCCTTGCCCCCGGCGACCCCGTCATCCTGCATCCCAACCCCCGCATCGCGGACGGGGTCGGCGTCGAAATCCAGACGGACTAAGGCCATGGAGGGGAATCACTGGAATTTGTGATGGAGAAGCGCTCCGGCTTCGTCGAGGCAAACGACGGTGTTCGTCTCTACTATGAAGACTCAGGATCCGGAAAACCGGTCTTCCTGATCCATGGCGGCGGGTTGAGCCTGGGTTGGTGGCGCAAACAGGTTCCGGCCCTCAGCCAACGATTTCGGGTCATTGCCGCCGACACCCGGGGCAACGGCCGGTCCGACAAGACCCCGTGGGGCCACCGCACGGCCCGGTACGCCATGGACGTGCGCCAGATCATCGAGACGCTCGATCTCGATGAAGTTACCCTCGTGGGATGGTCCATCGGTGCCCGGACCGTCCTTTCCTATATCGAACTCTTCCGCGATTACCGGCTCAAAGGAGTGGTACTGGTGGACGAAGTGCCCAGCATCGAAGTCCACGGCCCGCCTGATCCGCCCGAGCCTGATGCCGAAGCCGATCCCGAATCCGCTGCCGACGCCGATCCCGAAATCCGACCGGGATCCAAACCTGACCCTCCACCTGAGGACGAGACGGAGCGCAAGCGCGGGCAACTTCGGAGTATGTTCGTCTCCCTGGACGTCCCGGACGCCGAACTGGACGTACTGCTGGAAGAAAGCAGGGAGAACACGCCGGCCCAGGGGGTCACCCTCGGACCCGACTACCAGGCACAGGACTGGCGTCCCATGCTGCCTTCCATCGACCTCCCGGTCCTGATCACCACGGGCGGGAAAAGTGGTGCATTCCCCGGCTGCAGGTACATGTACGAACACATCCCCGCCGCGCGCATGGAAATCTTCGAGGACAGCGGCCACGCGCTGTTCTACGAGGAACCCGACCGGTTCAACGCCGTCGTCACCGGGTTCATCGGCGGACTGCATGCCGCGTCTCGGGGATGAACCGCCATATGATGAACCCCATGGCGAGCATGCCTGTTCCTCCGATCACAGAACTGAATACGTACCCGACCTCGGTATAGACGACGCCCGCTGCCGCGCTGCACAGTCCCATGGCCAGCTGGCCGGTGGCGATGCTCAGGCTCATCAGCGAACCGCGCCGCTGCGCCGGCACGATCTCGGACAGGAGCGCCTGGAAGGGGCCCATGCGGGCCGACACGAGGACCATGATGGCGAAAAAGAGCGGGTAGGCGATCCAGAAATCCGTCATGATGGCCGTCGTCAGGGTCATGAGGACGAAGAGCCCCAGGCAGCCGCCCACGACCAGCACCTTCCGGCCGATCCGGTCCGAAAGGCGTCCGGCCCAGGGTCCCACGATGACGCTGGCGATGCCCGCGACCACGAACAGTGAAGCCACCTCGTCGTTCGTCACTCCGAAGGTCTCCTTGATCCACACGACCAGGTAGATCACGTAGAAGGCGATCCCCGAGAACATTACGCTGTAGGCGCCGACGGCCGCCGCAGTCGATGTCGTCGTGAACATGGACGCGTAGCGCCTGACGACCGATCCGATCGAAGTGATCTGCGCCCGGGCCACGGCCGGCTGCCGGGCCAGCCTCCAGACCAGGACGAAGGAGAGTACCATGGGCGCCGCGAAACAGACGAAAGGCGCGGCGAAACCGAATCGGTCGGCCAGGATCGTTCCGCCCGGGATGCCCACGATCTGTCCCACGGCGACGGCGGTCATGACCACGCCGTTGGCCCAGCCCCGCCGCTCCGGCGGGAAATGATCCCCGATATAGGCCGGCGCGACGCCGCTGAGGATGCCGGCGGCCACACCGGACAATGAACGGATAAGCAATAGTGAAGCGAGGTCCGAAACGAAGCTGTGCATGAACAGGGTCACGCACATGGCCCCTGTGCCGATCATGAGGATCCGTCTCCGGCCCATCGCGTCCGACAGCGGACCGGTGATCAACGCGCACAGCCCAAGCATGATCGAGTAGGCCGAGACCAGGGCGCCGAGGTATTCCCGAGGCACGTCGAACTGCGCCTCTACGATGGGCAGTATGGGCGTCATGATGATCGTCTGGCTGCTTGCGGCGAACATCATGAACCAGAGCGCCAGCAGGATGCTCAGGTCGGCAATAGTACTCGGTCGCATCACTCATTGACCCGTTTCGTAGATTGCGTTAAGATGGATCCAGACGGTTACCGTTTCGACAAAATACCACCTGCCGAATAACAAACCTGGCTATGACGGACAGACACCGGACTACGCGTGCTCAGTACAAGGATCCCCGGGAGTTCATCGGCAGAATCGTCGATATCGAAATCGATCGTCCGATGGGTTCCCGTCATCCCGAACATGATCTCGTTTATCCGGTGAACTACGGATTTGTTCCGGACGTATCGTGGTTGGACGGCGAAGAACTGGATGCCTACCTGCTGGGCGTGGACAGACCGGTCAGGTGTTTCAGGGGCCGATGCATCGCGGTGATCCGACGATCGGATGATGCGGACGACAAGCTCGTGGTGGTTCCCGATGGAGAACACTTCTCCAATGAGCAGATCCGGGGTCTTACGGCGTTCCAGGAGCGATACTTCAAGTCCTCCATATCGCGAGGTGGGCACCGCTCGCGAGGAGGACACCCCTAATGCATCTCAATGGAAAGCACGTAACTCAGGATCGTCACAAAGAGCCAGGCGGAGACCAGCACGATCCCCAGGGGACGTTTCAAAGAACCGACAGAAAGGTGGATACCGAATCGGAAAACGACAAGCACAAACAGCATCGCGGGGAACAGGAACTGGAAGAACTGGCCATCCGCCTGTAGACCGCCAGGTGTTACGGAAGCGGAGACGCCCGCAACGAAAAGCACATTCAGGATATCCGCACCGATGACATTTCCGACGACCAGCTCGCCGTGCCTGCGTCGCACCGCCGCGATGGCCGTCACCAGTTCCGGGACCGACGTGCCGAAGGCGACAAGGGTCGCCGAGATGATGTGTTTCGGTACGCCAATGCGTTCCGCCATGATACTCACGGCCGGAATCAGGATCTGCGCGGAGACGACTATAACAGCGATCGCTACGATGAGTTTGAGGAGCGTTCCGAATGTGCCGGTTCCTGCGCTATCCGCTGCTACGGAATTTTCAGCATCTGACGGTGTCGAACCCGCCCATCGGATGGACTGCCAGATATACAGCGCGAGTAGGATAACGAAGACGACACCGGCCAGTTGAGGCAGGACGCCGCCAGCGCTGAACGCACTCGCCGGAGCGGACCACGGCAGGCAAACGGCGACCATGAGGATACCGGCCCCCAACTGCACGTTGCATAAGCGCGAGGCCAGCGTACGGTCGAATGGGAGCGGGGCAATCAGGGCTGCCAAACCGAGTATCAGGCCGGTATCGCAAACGATCGATCCGACCGCGTTTCCGAGCGCGAGTCCCGGTTCCCCTTGTTGCGCCGAGAGTACGGAGACCGCGGCCTCGGGGGTCGTCGTGCCGATGCTGACGATCGTTGCTCCGATGACCGCTTTGCTGAGTCCCCATCGGTTCGACAGGAGGACCGCTTCCTGAACGAGCCGGTCCGCGCCTTTGCCGAGTGTGAAGAGCATTGCGGCAATGACCAGCATTAACCCTATACTCGGCAGTCCGACCAGAAAATGTTCAATCCATTGTTCCATGAAGATTCAGGAAACCAAGAAAGGTGTTTACAAATCCCACCGTAGTCTATGCTGTGGGAGGAGCATCGTAGTGAAACCACCCGTACTCTACCACGGCAGCCAGGACAAAACCGCTCGGCTGGAACCCAGGCCCGCGGGAGGTGTGGGGCCGGACGGGGATCAACTGACCGCGGTCTATGCCACCCACCTGAAGAATATCGCCATTGCCTTTTCGCTGCCCATCCGGCCGATCGGTGAAGGCGGATTAAGTTTTGGCATGGATCTAGGGGTAGAAAACCCCGAGGACCTGAACGACGACATTGTGCCTCGCATCGACCTCGAAGTCGGTACGATCGACCTGGACCGACCCGGTTACGTATATGTCCTTCCGCCTGATTCCTTCGAACCGGTCGATCCGTGGCAGTGGGCTTCCAGTGAACCGGTCGAGCCCGTCGATGTAATCCTGATCGATCCGAAACGCTACGCCCATTGGATCCGTGACAGGAGAAAGCAGGATTCCGCGTCACCATAACCGCGCCAACATAACTGAATCCCAACAAAAAACCCACATGAAACATGCGGGTCCACCGACCAGAATGCCGAAGGAGAGATTCGAACTCTCACGGGCGAAAGCCCACTGCGCCCTGAACACAGCGTGTCTACCAGTTCCACCACTTCGGCATCACATACCATTTGTCATAAAACCGCTCACGTAATATATTCCGGTAGCCGCCGATTGTCAAGCAGGGCGGGCAGCGTAAACGGATAAACTTTGCCGATTCGAGGCAGTCATGTCCAGCGCATCAGAACGTCACATCGCCGAGCCCATCGGGGCCGACGGCATCAAGGTCATCGTGACCAACCGGAAGGCGCGCCACGACTACCATTTCCTGGAGACCTGGGAGGCGGGGATCGTCCTCACCGGCACGGAAGTGAAGTCGCTGCGGGCCGGGAAAATCAACCTGACCGACAGCTACGCCGCGGTCGATAACGGCGAGATCTACCTGTACAACGTACACGTCTCGCGATATGAGCAGGGCAGCACCTTCAACCACGAACCAAACCGCCGGCGCAAGCTGCTGCTGCATCGCTCCGAAATCCGCAAGCTGATCGGCCGGGTCGTGGAGAAGGGACTCACGCTGATCCCCACGAAAGTCTATTTCAAGCGGGGACGCGCCAAGGTGGAAATCGCCCTGGCCAAGGGGAAGAGGGACTACGATCGCAGACGGACCATCATGGAACGGGACGCCCAGCGAGACATGGAACGTACGTTGAAGGGGCGTCCATGACGGAGCGTACGCGCCAGACACCAGGCAGGCTGGTCTCCATCATCGGTCTGGCCTGGGGCCTTTCCTTTATCTGCGCGGTCCTGCTTTACGCTATCGTCAGGCTGTTCTCCGTCTCGATCGATGCAATCAGCAATTTCCCGTTTTACTGGTACCACTGGGTGGCGCTGACCGCCGTGGTGGTATTCATGGCCCATTCGGAGGGTTACCAGGGTTTTCAGCGAAACTTTTCTCCCCGGGTCGTCGCCCGGGCCTGGTATCTCTACCATCACCCGCGTCCCGTGCTGATCGCGCTGGCGCCGCTGTTCCTCGCCGGCTATATACACATAAACCCGAGCCGCCGGAAAAACATCCTGGCGCTGACCATCGGGATCGTGATCCTGATCTTCCTGATCCGGTACCTGCCCCAGCCCTGGCGCGGCATCGTCGACGCGGGCGTGGTCGTCGGACTCACCTGGGGACTGGTTTCCATGGCCGTCTACGGCATTCGGATGCTGGGATCGCGCCCCTTCGCCCACTCTCCCGAAATCCCAGGGGAAAGCGAGGTGATACCATGAAACGAAACCTGTTGAGACTGCTGGTAGGCGCGATGGCTGCGCTGTGCGTATTGGCCGGGTTGACGGGACTGACCGGTGGTTGCGGACTGGTCGGGGACGGCACGGACGCCGACCGGGACGAACCGGTCACGTTCGGCGACTACTGGTACCAGGGCAAGGCGGAGATCACGAGCTATACGCTCAAGCAGGCCCGGTACGGCGAACTCCACGCCGGAGACGCGGTGCTCATCTTCGTAACGGAGGATTTCTCGGCGCGGAAGCAGGTCAAGCTGGACCGGCCCGAGGAGGCCGGGGACGACGCCGTCAAAGTCCTCAAGCTGAACGCCCTGCGCGAGTTCAATACGGGGGTGTATCCCTACACGGTCATGACGTCGGCTTTCACCCCCGTGTACCGGGATCGTCATCCGAAGACGCTGAAGATCACGACGTCCGTACAGGAATGGTGCGGCCACGCCTTCGTCCAGCTGAACCTGCAGGACGACCGCTACCGCGTGCACCAGTACTCCTATTTCGAAAGCGAAGGCGACCGGGTCGCGGAACTCGAAAACGCCATACCCGAGGACGAGATCTGGACGACCATCCGCCTGAATCCGGACGCCCTGCCGACCGGCGAGGTGTCCATGATTCCGGGTACCCTGTACCAGCGGTTCGATCATACGGCCTGGCGGACCGTCAACGCCACCGCCATCCTGATGCCCGATGCCCGGGAGCCCGAGATCATGGTCTATAACCTGGTCTATTACCCGGATCTCAACCGGACCCTGACTATTCGGTTCAAGCGGGACTTTCCCCACGAGATCGAATCCTGGGAGGAGGTCGAGATCGCGGCGGACGGCACGACGAAAGAACTCGTCACGACGGCGGTGCGCAACAAGCGGGTCATGCTGGACTACTGGACGAAGAACAGCGTGGTAGACGTTGGACTGCGTGCCGAGCTAGGGCTGGACGACTAGCGTACAGGCGCATCCGAGAGACCAAGCCATGAATGACGATCCGAAGTGGCGCGATGACGGGGTGAAGGTCATCCCCGGAGACCGCCTCGACACGAACACCCCACAGACGCCGGGCATGTCGCGGGCCGCGGCGATAATCCACGCCCGGACCGGGGCGAGCAAGATCTGGGCGGGCACGGTGACCATCCACCCGAACGCGAAGACCGGCGCGCACCATCACGGGGAACTGGAAAGCGTGATCTACGTGGTGAATGGAAGGGCGAGGATGCGCTGGGGCGAGCGCCTTGAATTCGTGGCCGAAGCGGGGCCGGGCGACTTCATCTACGTGCCGCCTTTCGTGCCCCACCAGGAGATCAACGCCCGGACCGACGAACCCCTGGAATGCGTGCTGTGCCGAAGCGGCATGGATCCGGTCGTGATCAACCTGGACATCGAACCGGTGGAGAAGCCGGAGAACGTGTACTGGGTCGATTCGATCCACCCGGATCCGGACGGCTGACGAGCGCAGTTATCCTGCCTCCCGGTAAACCGCCTCTCTCAACCCCCTGATATAACCGACCGCGTACAGCCGGCAAAGGGCCGAGTACCCCGGATGGTCGTTGTCTTCGCCGGCGAGGGTCGGCACGTGGTCCGGGCGCAACACACCTTCGAACCCGATATCGCGGTACGCGCGCAGGCATTCCATCATGTCGGTCGGACCGTCGTCGTGGAAGGTCTCCACGTAGTTCTCCACGTCCCCGCGCACATCCCGGAAATGGACGAAGAAGATCTTGCGCTGCGCGCCGAAGTGGCGGATGGCCGCGGGCTGGTCGCCGGTCATGAGGGCGAAGTTCCCCTGGCAGAAGGTAACCCCGTTCATGGGACTCGGCACCAGGTCCAGGAGCTTCTGGAAGTTGTCCACCGACCGCATGATGCGCCCGATGCCCCGCAGCGGCGAGAGGGGGGGATCATCGGGGTGCATGGCCATCTCCACGCCGTACTGTTCCGCGACGGGCGTGACCCGCTCGAGAAATGCGTGCAGCGTCTCCCACAACTGGTCTTCGGATACTTCGCCCGCTTCGGTGAGCGGCGCGTTCTTCATCATGGCGTGGTCGTAACCGGTGACGAAGGCGCCGCCCCGCGTGGGTACCGTGGAAGACGTGCGGGTCCAGTTCAGGATGGCCATCCAGTTGTAGCACCAGGTCTTGATGCCGACGCGGCCCATGCTTTCGATGAAGGTGCAGACGTTGTCCAGCTCCTCCTCCCGGCCCTCCACGCCCAGCTTGATGCGATGCATGGGCGGTGCGCTTTCGATGACGGCCACGTCGAAGCCGGCGTCGTTGAAGTTGTTCTTCATCCGCAGCATGGGCATGTATTCCCAGCCCATCTCATTGCCGACCGCCGGCGGCATGCTGGTGACCACGTGATCCACGCCGATCTGTTTGACCTGGTCCCAGAGCGTGTTGCGTCCGGTGCTGAGAATCTCCGCGATCTTAATCATGTATTGCCGTCTCCTGTATTTTAGCCCCGGCTGCGTACCGGATGTTCGAGGGCCCGTTCGTAGAGATCCTGCCATTCCTTCGACCCGTCGTCGCGCAGGATCTCGAGGCAGACCCCGTCCGCGTGGGCCGGTCCGTTGCCCTGGATGAAATAACCGTATCCCCGGTTCATGGGCGCGATGTGTATGCGGGTGCCGTCGGGGTAGACCACCGAATTGACGATGCGAGGCTCGTGTTTGGCGTACAGTTCGCCTTTTTCCTTCAACTCCTGCACGGTATCGTCGGGTATTCTCCAATTTTCCACGGCTTCCTCGTCCACGGTTACGCCCAGGCCCGGTTCCTCGGGGACCCGGTGGAAGCCGCCCACGACCTCTATGGGTTGCGTCAGCAGGTGGTGGCTGTATAGGTTGATGCACGTAATGGCCGGCCAGGTGGCGTGGGTCAGTACGGCACCGAGATGGGCGGCCCAGGTCGTGGTGAGCCCGTTGCCTACGAGCTGCAGCCAGAAGGGCATGTTGGCCTCGGCGCTTAGCTGGCCCTGCCGCATCACCTCGGACTTCCCGGCGCAGATGACGAACCCGTCGCAGACTTCCTCGCGTACGGCCGTCATGTACGGCGGAGAGCCGAAGTGCATGGCGATGGGCCGTGGGATGACCTGCCGGAGCTGGCGGTTGCCCAGAATGTCGGTCTGCGGGATGGGGGATTCGAACATGGCCACGTTGTCGTGCTGCGCCAGTTTCTGCATGACGGGCATGGCCGCGGCCGCGTTCTGCATGGTGGCATTGGCGTCGAGGTCCAGCTTGAATGAACCGGGGATGCCCGTGGCGACGGCGTCCACCTGGGCGAAGATGTCCCACCAGGGCCTTTGCTTGATCTTGAAGCTGGTATACCCCAGGGCCACCGCGTCACGAGCCTCGGCCAGCCAGTCCGCGGGCGAGGCGTCGATGGACCACCATGAGATGGGCGACCAGTCCCGCACCTTGTTCCCGAGCAGCTTGTAGCAGGGCACCCCCAGCGCTTTGCCCACCACGTCGAAGAGGGCCATCTGCAGTCCGGCGCCGAGCGAGTCGTCGTTCATCACGTCGGCCGGGCTCTTCCCGATGACCCGGTTCACGGTGTCGTCGGTGACCCGCGCCCAGGTATAGTGTATGACCGTTTCGCCCCAGCCGGTCAGCCCGGTGTCCGTGGTCACCCGGCAAAGTTCCAGGATCGACCAGTTGTAGACCTCGCGTTCGGTAATACGGGTCTGGCGTTCGGTGAACGGCACGTCCACCACGATGCGTTCTACGTCGACTACCTTCATGACAGGATATCCCTTCCGGATAACAATCAGATCAGCAGACAGGCGATCACGAGCAGGACCATCAAGGGCAGCAGCCCCATGCCGACGCTGGCGCCCGCCGGCATGAGCAGGCTTTCCGGCGCGGTGATTTCCAGGCCGAACAGCAGCGGGATCGTCCGGGCCGCTTCCTCGTTCAGGCCTAGCGAGATGGACACCCCGGCGTACAGGCTGCCGAAGAGGGCCAGGACCATGACCACGTGGGCCAAATGGGGCAGCCGGCCCCGGGAGAGATCGGCGGGGTCCATGACGTCGTGATAGAGCAGGCCCCACTGTTTCACCCGTTTATAGAGTACGGGCAAAAGCAGCGGACCCAGGATGGCCGCGGTGACGAAGTTGTTGATGGAAATCAGGGGCCCCAGCACGTGGAAGGGCACGAGTCCCAGGATGTCCAGCCCCCAGCCGACCGTTACGCCGCAGGCGATGCTGGCCAGCAGCGTTACGTAGAGGTACCGGGCCAGCATGGCCGGGGACCACGCGCCGGGCTCTTTGCTGGTCAGCATGCGCCACAGCCGGTAGGGAATATAACCGAGCAGGAAGTTGCCGATCATGCCGAAGTAGCTGCCCAGCCCGTAGGTGCCGCCCATCAGGTCGCCGATCAGGTTGCCGAAGGCGGCGCCCCACGCACCGGCCGGTCCGAACATGAGGGAACAGATGACCGGAAACACATTGGCCGGTCTGAGTTCGGTAATGCCGGGGATGATGGGAAGGAGTTTGAAGGGAATGAGGACGGCGGCATACATGGCTGCCGTCAGGGCTACCAGGACGACCATCCTGGTATACTTCCACATCGTGATGGCTTCTCGCACGCTACCCCTTCATGCGCTTTGTTCCAGGCGGTTGATCTCGTCGCGCAGACGGGCGGCGTCCTCGTACCGTTCCTCATCGATGGCTGCCTGGAGTTTCTGCCGCGCCGTTTCCAGGGGGGTGCGTGGCTGACGCTTGAACTCCACGGACTCCATCAACTCCTCGGCGGCCACCTGCGCCGCGGGCACCTTGCCTTCCTCGCCCGCTTCGGCTTCCAGTTCCTCGATGGACGCGGCGAGCGCGTCCTCGCCGTTCTCGTCCTTGCTCTTGGGCATGCGCTTGCCGGCCGCCCGCATGACTTCCTCTTCCACGTAGATCGGGGCGTCGGCACGAAGGGCGAGGGCGATGGCGTCCGTGGGTCTCGAGTCGATGGTCATGGACTGTCCGTTGGCCTTCACGTGTATTTCCGCGATGTAGAACTGCTGCTCGCGCAGTTCGGAGATGAGCACGAACTCGATCTCGGCGTCGAAGTGATCGAAGACTGAATTCAACAGATCGTGCGTCATGGGCCGCGGCGGCGCTTCTTCGCCGGAGTCGATCTGGCTCTTGATGGCGAAGGCTTCCGCGATGCCGATCAACAGGATCAGCACCTGCTCTTCCTGCTCGTCGGCCAGCCAGAGTACGGGCGTGGCGTGCAGGGGATAGGGAGGCCCCACATCATATACCTTGAGACGAATCATGTGTGCAGTCTTTCTACCGGACCGGGATCAGCCTGGTTTAGTCGCGGGCGACCACATGCGAGATGACGGAATTATGCCGACTGAAAGGGGACAGTCCGCCTGTAGATACGACCGCCATCGTAGTGGAAGTTTGGTATACGGGTATAATAAACCGGGCGCTCAAAACAGGTCAAGACAAAATGAACCGGCGATCGTGATTTTCGGTTGCCGGGTGATTCCGGTCAGCCGGATGGACGCGTCCGGTCATCCGTTGCTCGAACTTCCCCGCTGGCCGAGAAAAGCGCCGCGTACGCGGGTGAAGAAATCGAGTGCCGCTTCCGTGCGGTAGTCCCGGTACGTCCACGGCAGCGGGGTAAATTCGCCCCGTGTATACAATAGCGTCACCTCGGCGAATATCCCCTGCCCGATGTAGATACGATGGCTGTAGTTCTTGGTGGTCGCCAGGACGAGCTGGCCGCCGTTGACGTAGCCTGGATCGATGTTCAACGCCCTTCCGGGCAAGTCGTCGGACCGGTCCAGTCCGGCTTCGAGGTCGTTGCTCGCGCGCTTGATTTCCGCCAGGTCCTCCGGGTTCACGAGCGGCCCGAATCCGAGGAACTGCTTGACCAGTTCGGCCCCCATTTCCTCTTCATAGTAGGGGGAGAAGGTAAAGTCGAATACCGGACCGGCCAGCTCCAGCACGCCGAACCGGCGGGCTAGAATCTCTCGGCCCTCCGCCAGCATCGATTCGTCCTGTCCCATGATTGCGCATACCAGCTTCACGGGTTCGTGTTTTGTGGGCGTACCCAAGGTCGATTCGCTTTCCTCAAAACGCGTTTGTCTCATTGCCACGCAGTGTGCCGTGCTGTATATTTACTCGCCCGTCGCCCGACAGGAAACAGATACCGGTTCAGGGTGGATATTGTCAACGGTAAACGGGCAGTACGCCAGAACAGGCAGGACCGCCAGAACAGGCAGCCATACAGGAGCACAAATGAATCTCGAACGGTTTTCACTCAAGGGCAGGGTCGCCATTGTAACCGGCGCGGGTACGGGCATCGGCCAGGGGATCGCGACGGCCATGGCAGAATCGGGCGCACGGGTCGTCCTGGCAGGCCGGACCCACTCCCGGCTCGAGGAGACCGGGGAGACCATCAGGGCGTTCGGCGGCGAAGCGCTGGTCGTGGATTCGGACGTCTCGGACCGGGACGGCCGGGCATACCTGGTGGCAACGGTCCTGGAAACCTGGAACCAGATTGATATCCTGGTCAACAACGCGGGGGTGAACGTGCGCACGCCGCCGGAGGACTACCGCGAGGAGGACTGGGACCGAGTCGTGGACACCAACCTGAAGGGCACCTTCTTCCTCACCCAACTCGCGGCCCGTCACATGATTAAGCGGAATTACGGCAAGATCATCCAGATCGCGTCATTGGCCGCCATCACGGGCATTCCCCACATTCCCGCCTACACCGCTGCCAAGGGCGGTATCGCGTCCATGACCTATCAGCTGGCCATTGACTGGGCCCCGTACAACATCAACATCAATTCCATCTGTCCGGGATACATCCGGACGCCGCTGACCCGGCCTGTCGAGGAAAGCGATCGGGGCGCCTACATCCTGAACCGCGTGCCGGCCGGACGCTGGGGCGAACCGGAGGACATCGCCGGTACCGCCGTATTCCTGGCTTCTCCGGCCTCGGATTTCCTCACGGGACAACTGATCGTGGTGGACGGCGGCTGGATGGCCGGCGGCTAGCCGGCAGGAATTCCGCGGGCACTCGCCTTGATCAGGGTGTCGGTCCGACTGGGAGATCGCCCGCCTCAGCCGGCAGCCTCCGCCTGGCTCACCCGGCCCGTGCCCGGGCGGGGCACCGTGATGAAGCCGGTGGCCACCAGGGTCAGGACGGCGACGACCGCCGCACCGATGAATACGTGCTGGTAGCCGTACATTACCCAGACCAGCCCGCCCAGTGTGGGAATGGACATGGACACGGCGTGGTCGATGGTGACGCCCAGCGACAGGGTCGCGGTGAGATCGTCCTTTTTGACGACGATTTTACTGGCGTAGGTGGTCCGCGCGATACTCACGTTGAACAGGACCAGGTCGAGCACGAAACTGGCATAGATGAGATCCACCGCCCACGCACCCAGCCCCATTTCCGCGGCGAAGCCGTAGCCCACGCAGACGCCGATGAGCAGCACCGCGTCGATCATCAGCACCAGGCGCTCCCCGAACCGGTCGATCAGCTTGCCCAGCTGCGGCGCGAAGAACATGCCGATGACGGATGCGACCAGGTGGAGCGAGGCAATGGTGGATACCGGTTTGTCGAAGATGCTGATCAGGACCCAGGGACCGACGGTGATGAAGATCTGCTTCCGCGCGCCGAAGAGGATGTTCAGCAGGTAGAACAGGGTGTACCGCTTCCGCATGATGAAGGTGGGGCGATTGCCCGTATGCCCCTCGATGGGACGCATCGCCAGGTAGCAGTAGACACCTCCCAGGGCCACCAGCGCGGCAAGGGCGAAAACGGGCAGGTAGCCGAATGAAGTGCCGCCCAGTCCCATCCAGAGCAGGATGCTGCCCAGGATGGCGGCGCCGGTCTGGATGCCGCTCAGGCGCCCGAGCATGGTGGCGCCCCGTCCTTCGCGGGCCAGCCGGAGGGCGATCGTCCGGGTCACGGGCATCTGCAGGTGCATGCCGATGCTCCAGATGATCATGGAAACGAGCATCAGCCCGTACAGATCGCCGTAGATACCGAGCCCCAGGAACCCCACGGCCATCAGCGCCATGGAGAGGGCGGCCATCTTCAGTTCCGACCAGAAGAAGAGGATACCGGCGAAGGCGGCGACGAGGAAACCGGGCAGCTCGCGGGGAAACTCGAGCTCGCCGCGGCTCATCGCGTCCATGTGGTAGGTGTCGCTGAGGAAGTTGTTGAAGCTGATTTCACCCAGCCCCATCGAAAGACCCATGCTGACCGCACCAAGCACGAAGAGCATGAGTTGACGGTCGGCGGATCTGATCCAGGAAAGCAAGGGGGGCTCCGGTCTAGGGCAGATCGAACTTCTTCAGTTCGTCCCGTATTTCGGCGGCCCGTTCGAACTCTTCGTTCTCGACGGCCTCCGTCAATTCCGCCCTCAACTGGTCTTCCTCGGAACGGGGCTGTTGTTTGCGGATCTCCTCGGCCATGTCCCTCAGGACTTTCAGTTCCTGGCTTTCCTTGACCAGGTCGTCCCGGTCGTAGGAACGAAAGAATGTCTCGATTTCTTCTATACCTTCTTCGATATGGCGCAGGGCCTGGTCGATATCGCCCGAATCAGTGGCGATCAGGCTTCGCGCCCTGGTGCGGTGCATGATGACGAAGGGCCGGTACTGCTCGAGGGACAGGCGGTCGTCGTCGTTCTCGGCATGGGTCCGTACGATTTCCATGATCTGCAGGTTGTGTTCGGCGTCCCGGCAGGCTTCGTGGTAGGATTCCAGTTCGAACATGCAGATACGCCGGTAGTAGTACTGAAGCGATTCCGTTTGCAGGCTCACACAGTCCTCGTGGGAGAGATTGAGTTGCGCGTCCGGTCCCTTGTCCGCCTTCTGCTGCTCCAGTTTATCCAGAAAGTGATCCAGCAGGGAGGCTTTCCCGTGAGGTCTTTGGCCGTCCGGCCGGTTTGACCACTCCATCTGCAGAATGCCGAGATCCACGCGCATCTGGATTCTCGTCCGGCCGTCTTCTCCCTTGAACTTGCGCACAATGAGCTTGTCGGGCCCCGTGTAGTCCCATTCATCAAGTAATCTGCTGATGTCTGGATTCATGTGCCTGGCTCCCGTCTGTAGAATGTGAGGTGCCGAGGGAGGTGGATTCAGACCGAATCAGAATGAGCTGGTCAGCCCGTACAACCGGGCCAGCCCGGACAGCCCGGACAGCCCGGACAGCCCGGACAGCCCGGACAGCCCGGACAGCCCGATCAGCTTGACAACCCGTACAGCGCGCCGACCAGGGTCAGCAGTCCGATTCCCCAGCAATAGTACGAAAACCTGGACAGATTGCCGGCAACAACGATGCGAAGAAGCAGCTTTAGCGCGATGTAACCGCTCAGGGCGGCCGTGAGGGTTCCCACCGTCACCGCGGTCCATTGATCCGAAGGAATGCCGCCCGATTCTCCAGCCTGGACGACAACCGCTCCCAGGATGGCGGGAACCGCTAATAGAAAAGAGTAACGCGCCGCCAGCCGCCGGTCAAGTCCCAACAGCAGGGCGATGGAAATGGTCGTTCCGGACCGCGAGATTCCGGGAATCAGCGCCAGCGCCTGGCCCATACCGATCAGCAGCGCATCGAACCAGGTCGTCCTGCCAAGGTCCCGGTCAACTTGGCCCGCCTGGTCCGTGTGGCCCGCGTGGCCGGAGAAGCGGGACAACCACAATATGGTACCGGTAATTAGGAACGCGCCGCCTACATAGGCCGGTGCGGAAAACAAGCGCTCCAGTTCGTCCTTCCATCCAAGGCCGAAGATCGCGGCGGGAACCGTGCCCACGGCGAGCAGGAGCAGCATGCGAAGCGCCCCCCGGTCTTCACCTGCACGCCCGGTTGCCGCGCGCCAGGCACCCGAGACCAGCAAGGCGATATCCGATCGGAACACGATCAGGACGGCGATCAGCGTCCCGAGGTGAACCATGACGTCGAAGAGCAACTGGGGTTCACCCAGTCCGCCTGGTCCGCCTGGTCCGCCTGGTCCGAACAGCCACTGGTACACCACGAGATGGCCGGAACTGCTGATCGGCAGGAATTCCGTGACGCCCTGCAGGAACCCGAGTATCAACGCGTGGTGTAGTGGAATGAGTCACGCTCCCGGGGCTGGTCTGCTCAGGAAGACCGACACGGGCAATTCCTGCTCAGGAAGACCGACACGGGGCTGGCCTGCTCAGGAAGGCTGGCGCCTGGCCATCCCTGCTCAGGAAGGCTGGCGCCTGGGTCTTCTCGAATATCGCCTGCGCGGCTTGCGGCCCTGTGGGCGCCCGCTTCCCGTTTCGGACTGGACCTTGGCCTCGGCCTCAGCCTCGGCCTTGGCCGGCGGTGGTTTCGGACTGGAGGCAAAACAGGATCTTACAGCCTGCCAGAACAGCATCAGGGGCAGTGACGGCAGCGCCGCGTAGGCAAGGACCGGGGCGCGCATGAACCACAGTCTGAAAATCACAAAGATCGCAAGGCCGGCGATCAGTGCGACCCAGCCCAGGGCGATGGTCGAAGCGACGCCGTGCAGGTACGCGGCGAGGCCGAAGAACAGCACCGCCGTAAGCAGCGTCGTGTTATACGAGGGCATGAAGAGGTTGAAACCGCCGATCACCTGTGCCGCGCTGTGCCATTTCAGTCCATCCATGATCAGGGGCAGTCCGTCGGTACGGGCGAGTTGCCACCTGGTTCTCAGGCGTTGGAACGTGGAGCGAAGGGGTTTTACGGCCCGGGTACGATCGTATACCCATGCCTGGTCGGTGTACTGGATGACCACGTCGTGGCGCAGCAGCTTGGTCAGAAACTCCAGCACGTTGTCCAGCCGGGGCCTTTTCACGCCGTGTTTTTCCACCAGCCGCCGGGAGATGCACAGTCCCGTTCGATGGATACCACCGGCCAGCCGGAGATTCAACGGCCAGCTCGTCAGCCAGCAGGGCTTCAGGGTACTCAGAAGAGCCCTGCACGCCGTATTCCAGGTCCATTTTCTACCCGTTACGCTGTAGCCGGACTGGACGGCCAGGGCGCCCCGGGACAGCTTGTCGCTCATCACGGCGAGGAAGTTGGCGGAAAGCTTGGACCGGACGTCCAGGACGACGTAGGCGTCGTAGCGGTCTTTCGAGGTAAGTCGTTCCAGCACGCCGTGGACCGCCTCGTCCGCGTCGGACCAGCGCTGCTTCCCGGGTCCGTAGACGACCGCCCCCTTGCGCCGCGCGACGGTCGGGGTCTGGTCGGTGCAGTTCACCGGAGCGATGATCACGTCGAACATGCTCCGCGGATACTTGTTCCGGCGCAGATGATCCACCGTCCTGCCGATCGTGCCCTCGTCGTTCCTTACGGGCACTACCAGGGCGAAGACGTGCCGGGGAAAGATCAGCGGTACCTTGCCGCTTCCGCGGATCCGGCCGATGAAACTCAACAGGAATCCATAGATTACGAGAACGGCCGATCCGGCCAGGACGACCGTCTCGAGCAGCGCCAGGTACGTCAAGTCTTACACTCCATGTGCGCGTGGGACCTTTTCAAGTTTGGTATCGTTTTCAAGCTTGGTATCGTTCATCATACTGCTTCTTGTAATACGACCTGAAACCGCTTTCGTTCCGGATCTCCCGCCACCACTGCGGGTGGTCCACGTACCACTGCACCGTCCTGTCCAGCAGCGCGTCAAAATCGAGCGCCGGGCGCCACCCCAGGGCCCGGATGCGGCCGCAGTCCAGGGCGTACCGCAGATCATGCCCGCTCCGGTCCGGGACGAACTCGCGCAGGCCCGCCGGCCGGTCGAGGATATCCAGGACGCGGGCGGCAAGGTCCCGGCCGTTGACTTCGCGGTTCGTGCCCACGTTGTACGCGTTCCCCGGTTCGCCTTGCCTGAGCACCCGGTCGATGGCGGAACAGTGGTCTTCCACGTACAGGTAGCTGCGCACCGCGCTTCCGTCGCCGTACACCGGCAGCGGCTTGTACTCCAGCGCGTTCGTGATGAACAGGGGCAGGACCTTCTCCGGGTACTGGTAGGGACCGACGGTATTTCCCCCCCGCGTGATCAGCACGGGCATGCCGTAGGTGGTGAAGTAGGACTGGACCAGCAGATCCGCCGCGGCCTTGCTGGCGGCATAGGGACTGCGGGGCGCGAAGGCGTCGCTCTCCTTCGAGCATCCTTCCGGTACGTGGCCGTACACTTCATCGGTGGACACCTGCAGGAACCGCTTCACTTCCAGGCGCCGCGCCGCTTCGAGCAGGACGTAGACCCCGTTGTAATTGGATTCGATGAAGGAGGACGGGTCAAGGATGGACCGGTCGACGTGGGAATCGGCCGCGAAGTTGACGACCGTGTCGATCCCCAGCATCGCGTCGTCGACCGTGTCCCTGTCCCGGATATCCCCGTGAATGAACCGGAACCGGTCCGAACCCACGCAGTCGTCGAGATTGGCCATGTTGCCGGCGTAGGTCAGCGCGTCGAGCACCACGACCTGCGTTTCGGGATGGTGTTTCAGTGCGTATCGAACGAAGTTACTGCCGATGAACCCGGCTCCACCGGTAACCAGCATGGCATCCATAAAAAGCCCGGCTCCTCAGGATTTGATCCGTCCATCGTCCGAATAACCGCGGTTCTCCCAGTATCCCTTGTGGTTCTTGCGGGTGACTTCGATCCGGGTAATCCACTTGACCTGCTTGTATCCATACATGCCGGGCATGACCAGGCGCACCGGCGAGCCATGCTTGGTCCACAGGGGCTCATGGTTCATCTCGAGGGCCAGCATGCTGCTCTTCTTCATCGCCTCACCCACGGGGACGCTGCTCTCGTAGCCGTCCGCCCCGTAGAAAATGACGTCGCGGGCCTCCGGGGCCATGCCCGCCTTGTCTAGCAGGTCGCGCAGCCGCACGCCGGCCCAATGGGCTCTACCCTGGGCGCCGCCGACGCAACGAAGGATGCTCTTCTGCGTGATCTGCGGCCACTCGTGCAATTCGTCGTACCCCAGTGCGTATGGAGACGAAACGGCGCCTTCAATCTCTAGCTGCTCCGTTTCGACGTCGATTTTCGGTGGAAAAGAGACAATGGCTACGGCGAAGAATCTGCGCAAGGGGGTCAGGCCCTCTTCGTCCTTTTCAACGGGAACGAACAGGGGGCCGGCTACGGAATGAAGCGGGGGAAGCGTGGCCCCGCCGGCTACGAGTCCGGCCGCAAGGGTCTCCAGGAAATGTCGGCGGTCCATAAACGGATCCTGTCGGGATCGGGATGAGTCCGGTCCGGATGGGTTTGCACAGCCTGGCTGCTAAGACGGACACCGGTCTCGCCGCCGGTCCTATCTTCGCGCCTGCCATAAGGTTACACACGTGTAGTACGCCTGTCAAGGCATTTGGGGAGTGCCCGTGGGAATGAAACGGCGCGGGGAGCGCCACGGCGCATCGGGGTTTGGATCGGCGCGGGAGATGCCTGGCGCATCGGGGTTTGATTATTAGACGGCCAGGGATTAGAATACCAGAGAGGACTGTCATGGTAACGGCATGATTCGGCGAAAGTGTGTGAATTTCACGTTTACCTTATCCCGCGAGACCACCCCCCGCGAGACCTATTTCACATAACCATACGAGGAAGGGCAGCTACATGTCGCTCGAGAATAAGACGGTCGTCATAACCGGCGCGGCGATGGGCATCGGACGGGCCGCGGCCCTGTGTTGTGCAAAGGCCGGGGGGCGGACCGTCCTGGCCGATATCGAGGAAGCCGGGCTGAAAGAGACCTTCGGCGATATTCACGCCGCGGGCGGCGAGGCTTCCTGCCAGGTGGTGGACGTTTCGGACGCCCGGCAGGTCGAAGCGCTGATGGCGGGCGCGGTCGAAGACTTCGGACGGATCGACGCGCTCATCAACTGCGCGGGCATCCTCGAGGGTGCCTACGTACCCGTGGATGAGTTGGACGAGGCCGTGTGGCAGCGCGTAATGGACGTCAACCTGAAGGGGTCTTTTCTTACCTGCAAGTACGCCGCGGCCGTGATGAAGGAACAGCAAAAGGGCGTCATCGTCCTGTTGTCCTCCGGCGCCGGCGTCCGGGGGGGCAGTTCATCGGTGGCCTACGGGACCAGCAAGGGGGCCGTGCACGGGCAGGCAGTCGTCCTCGAGAGCCAGCTTTCCCCCTTCGGCATACGCGTGCACGCGGTCTGTCCGGGAGGGATCGCGACGCCCATGAAGCTCCGGAACATCGCCCAGGCGGCCGAATCCCAGGGCGAATCGGCGGAGGAAGCGCTCAAGCAGGCGGAAGCATACCTGGGCGATCCCGAGGGCGTGGGCAGGATCCTCGCCTTCCTCGTATCCGACGATGCCGACCACCTGCGGCAGACTGTCTTTACCCGGTAAGCGTGGTACGGCATGTGGGCAAGAACTGGTTGTGACCGTCGAACTGCCGGCGGCCCGGTCACTGGTCCGGAGCCGCCGATGTAAAAGCGTAGCACACCTCGTGGCGGTATTTGTCATCCGGGTGCAGGATGACCGAAGGCCATTCCAGCAAGCCCTGCCGGTTGACCGCGTCGGGAAAAGCCTGCGTCTCCAGGCAGAAGCCGTGGTGCCTGCCGTACATGGCACCCCGCTTGCCGGTGAGCGTATCGGTCAGGTTGTTTCCTGTGTAGAACTGCACGCCCGGTTGATCGGTCCGGACCACCATGGCCAGGCCCGAACGGCGGGAAGCTACGTGCGCGGCCGGCCTCACCCGCCCGCCCGCGTCGCGCAGGACGAAGTTGTGGTCGTAACCTCCTGGACCGCCCGTTCCACCGGGCTCACGCGGACCAGCGGACTCCCGCGGTCCCGGTTGGGAAATCGCGTCCATATCCGCGGCGATGGTTTTCGGTTCCGTGAAGTCGAAAGGCGTCCCGGCGACCGGCATGATTTCGCCCGTAGGAATGAGATGGCCGTCGACGGGCGTGTAGGCGTCGGCGAACAGGGTCACCTCGTGGCCCAGCACCGGACCGGACTGGTGCCCATTCAGGTTCCAATAGGAATGATTGGTCAGGTTCACCGCCGTGGTCCGATCGGTTCGCGCCTCCATCGAAATCCGTAGATCGTCGTCTCCGGTCAGGGTGTAGGTAACTGTCGCTTCCACCGTGCCGGGATATCCTTCCTCCCCATCCGCGCTCCTATAGGTCATCGCGACGAAGGGGCCTTCTTCGCGCTGGCCGAAGTCCAGCGGTTCCCAGACCTGCTTGTCGAATCCGCCCGGTCCCCCGTGGATGTGATTGGGGCCGGCCCCGTCGTTGATCGCCAGTCGGTATTCTCTTCCTTCCAGCGTGAACCGTCCGCCGGCGATCCGGTTCGCGTAGCGGCCGACCGTGGCGCCGAAGTACGGATGTCCGCCCAGGTATTCGTCGAGCGTATCGAAACCAAGGACCACGTCTACGAGATGCCCTGCCGCGTCCGGGATCTGCAGCGATTGCAGTATCGCGCCGTAATTCATCACGTGCGCGGCCGCGCCGCTCGCTCCGTTCAACGTGTAGAGAAAAACGGGGCGGGACCGGTAAGCACCCCAGATGGTCTCTTCTACGGCACCCATCGCACTTCCCTCCTCATCGCACTGGCCTGCTCAAACTGAAAATAAACGACAGGTCAGGCTCGATCAATGAAATGTCGGGACAGTACCGGTCCATGGATTCGAGAGCCGGTTCATCGAACCGACTGATATGAAAATGGATCGCGGGTCGCCTGCGGAACGAACTCCGATGATGCGCCTTTGACTGGAGAAAACTATACCATGGTAGAAACACATACGGGGAACGCTGTACATTCGGCGGAACGACTTTCTGCGGTTTGTCCGGCACCTTTCTCTCCAGACGAGGTGTCCCGGTGGGAACGAAAAGGCCGTGGACTGGCCGTGTTCCGGTGTCCCGACACGTTCTGCCTGCCTGAAGTCGAGTCTCGTCCGGGTACGGCCATCCTGGTCGAACCGGATGAAGAACATGAGATCCCGGGCAGAACCGACCGCATTGTGCTGAAGTTGACGTCTCGGTGCACGCCCCACCTGAACAGCCTGGTGAATCGAATCGTGCTGCCTGCGTACAGGCGGTTCATCCCCCTGTACCTCTTCGCCTCATGGAACGAGGAAGACCTGGACACCGGGGCGGTTCGAATACCGGACAAAGAAGAGATCGAAGCGGCGATGTTGCCGCTCTTGAAAGAACAGCTGCGATATTTGCTGGCTTTCACCTGTGCCAATTTTCCGCATGCCGAGGCGCTGTGTGCGTCGAGAAAGCCCTGGCTGACCCCCGTGGAAGTCATGATGCGCGAGGGACTTACACGTGCAGGCCTGCCTCACCGGCTTCACGTGCGGCTGGGTCCGTCCTACGTAGACTTTCTGGTCGGCGACCCGCACGATGGCGACCCGCACGATGTCGAGGCGTTGGTCGGCGACTCGCACGATGGCGTCGTTGCGGTGGAGATCGACGGCAGGGAGTTTGTCCGAGACGACCGGCTTCGGTCGGACATGGTGCTGTCAGAAAAACACGGTGTTCGAGAGGTCGTCCGGTTCAGCGGGTGTGAAGTCGTTCACGATCTCGATGCGTGTGTCGAAAAGGTTCGTTCGTCGCTGACGGGACGGGGAAGTGGAACCGGCCACGGGCCTGGAACCAGCCACGGACGCCGAAGCGGCCACGGACCTGGAACCAGCCACGGACGCCGAACCGGTCGCGGCCGAGATAACGAGCCGCCGATACGGATGCCCGACCCGCCGATCCGAATGCCCGACCCGAAACCGAGCCTGGCCGGTGAGCAGGCCAGGTGCCTGAATCCCAGGGCCGGCGTGGTGCTCACCCTCGCGCCGGCGGGATCCGGCAAGACGCGTGTGTTGACGCGCCGGGTGGTGGAAGCCGTTCGGGGCGGCATAAAACCCGGCCGGATCCTGTGTGTGGTCTTCAACAAGGCGGCGAGCGAGGTGATGTCCGAGCGTATACACAGCGACGCCGGACTGCAGGGCGTCCAAATCCGCACGCTGCACAGCCTGGGATACGAGATCTGCAGGCAGGCCCCGGGCAGCCCCTACGCGGGCTTCGGCGTCGTTACCGATCAGACGTTGCCGGGCGGGTTGACCGAACTGTTCAGAGAGGTACTGAAGGCGGATTTCGAGCAGCACGCCGCCGGCTCGCCCTATCCCTTCCCCGAGCATCTCGTCCTCGCGTACGAGGAAACTGCTTCACACCTCCGGAGAACGTTGATGCCCATCGGCGCAAAAGCCGTCGGCGAAGACGACCCCGGCGTCGCAATCGAAGGTTTCGATGGGCGCCAGGCGCGCAGAATCCACGAAGAAGTGGAACGCCGGATGAAAGCAAGAGCCCTGATGACCTTCGACGAGCAGTTGTTCCGGGCCGTGGAAGTCCTCCTGGAGCATCCCGCTTCGCGTACGGCCTACCAGTATCGCTTCGATTCGGTCCTCGTGGACGAGGTCCAGGACCTCACTCCCGTGCAGTTCCTGATGCTCAGGCTGCTCTCCCTGCCCCTGAACAACCTGTTCGCGGTGGGCGATGACGACCAGATGATCAACACCTTCACCGGGGCGGACCCCGAGAATATCCGCTCATTTCAGCGGTGGTATCCAGGCGCGGCGATCCACACCCTGGGCGCGAATTACCGGTGCAGGCCGGACATCGTAACCCGTTCCGCCAGCGTCATTTCCCACAACGTCAACCGCTTCGACAAGCCCATCCGACCCGTACAGGAACAGGCCGGACCGGGTAGGGACACCATCCGGGTCATCCCGTGCCCTTCGCTGGAAGCGGAAACGGATGCCGTGGTCCGCACGATTGGCAGGTGGAGAAAACTGGGCTACGAATACGGGGACATGGCCGTACTGGTCCGGGTCCAGTCGATTGCGGCGCCCCTGCAATCCGCACTCAAGGAGGCGGACCTGCCCTTCGACCCGATGGACGCCGGGGCACTGTTCCAATCCCACGCGGGCAGGACCCTGGGCGCGTATTTCGACGTCATCGTCCGTGATGTGCGGGCCGATCCCCTGTCCTATGCTCTCAGCCTGTCCTTTCCTTCCAGGCGGCTTTCCAATGCACAGTTGCGGGAGGCGGCATCACTCGGCCAGCGGGTCTTCGAGCGAATGGACCGTCTGCCCGGTGAGCGAACTGACGGGCTGCGGGATCTGGTGGTCGCCAACATTGAGACATATCGGAATACCATCGAAATCTTGCGCGGCGTCTATACGTCTCCAGACGGGTCTCCGGTTGAATTTCTGAATGAAATACTAGAACTAACGGGTCTTGGCGCATACTACGAGAGGAAAGAGGAGAACAGCCGGCAGCGCATGGCCGCTTCCGACTTGGAATCGATCAATTCGATTCGCCGGTTTGCTACCCGGCATGCCTGCAAGAGAGCATTTGTGGATGCGTACATGGGGTCCATAACCTCCGAAGCCGCCGCAGACCAGATGGACCGCGTTCATCCTGCTGCGTCCCCGGCGGTATCGGGAAGTGATGCGGAATCAGGAAATGGTGCGCAATCTACAGATTTGTCGAAAGACGCATCGTCCGACAGCGATCGCATTACCGTTACTACGATACACCGGAGCAAGGGGGACGAATACAAGGGCGTCATCCTCTTCCACGTGGTGGAGGACATCCTGCCCCACCGCAGGATGACCGGATCAGAAGCGGATGTCGAGGAGGAACGGCGCGTATTCTACGTCGCCCTGACGCGGGCCGAGGAAAGGTTGTGCATCACGACGCAGCGGAAGCATCCTTCCCGGTTCCTGGCCGAGATGAAACCTGGCGGCGGAGGTAGCCGGCTGTCGCACCTATGGGGCCGGCTGGTTCGCTTCCGCGGCCGGACGGTGAGCCTCCGCGGCAGTCTCGCGCGCTTCTCCGACCGGTTGTCGCCGCGGTCCATTATACGCATTCTACGCCGTCTGCCACCTTGATCTACCTGCTACCTTGACCCACCCGCCGCGTCCACCGGCCAGGTCTCGAGCCCGTCCGACGTCAAGACGGCGTACGACCGCGCCAGGTTCGCCACGGGACAGCTGTGTACCGGTACCACGCGGATCTTCGACCCGATGGCCAGGTCGAACCCGTTGCGCCCGACCATACCGTGCTCTTCCGAGACTTTTTCGACGATCATTTCGCAATCGGGTTCTAGGAATCCCGTTGGCGGGTAGGCCAGGCCGAAACCCTGGTTGCCCGTCATGCCGTGGACGCCCGTATCCGAAGTCAGCGTCTTCGACCCGGCGTCCGTCACGAAGTAGTGTTCGTTCCTGCTGATCACCGTGGCCAGCACGGTCAGGGAGACGTCGACCACCCGGGCTACGCCCACGCGGACGGGGAGCAGGTCGAGAAAAACATAGTTTCCGGGCCTGATTTCCGTAATTCCGTCGAATCGATCCGTGGCGAGGACGGCCGGCGTGGCGCCCACGGAAACCTCCGGGACCGGAAGGCCGTCCGACTGCAAGGCGTCGCGCACCGCGACCATGGTGCACCGCTCCGCATCGGCGACCTCGGCGGCCTCCGCCCTGGATTTCGAACCGTACGCGTGACCGGCGTGTGACAGAATGCCCCGGAATGCCAGGTTGGCATGGTCGTGGATCATCCGGGCCAGGTTCCCGATTCGACTATCCTCCGGCAGCAGTCCGCATCGGTGCAGTCCCACGTCGATCTTCAGAAACAGTCCAACGGTCTGCCCTTGGGCCACCGCCCGATCGCCCGCCACCTGGATGCCCTCCTTCGAGTCGGTCACCACGCGCACGTCGGCGCCATGAGCCTTTGCGGCGGACAGCAGCCGATCCCACTTCGCCGGCGATACCACCGGCCGGGCGACGGTGATGGATTCGAACCCGCCTTCGATGAAGATCTGCGCCTCGTCCACCGTGGCGACGGTGACGCCTGATGCACCCAGGCCGATCTGCCTTCGGCCGATCTCCAGGGACTTGTGGGTCTTGATGTGAGGACGCAGCGCGACACCATGCCGGTCAGCCAGGTCCTGCATGGCGCGCAGATTTCCCATCAATTTGGTCTCATCGATTAATACTGCAGGCGTTTCCACCTCGTTGAGCAGGTCGTCTTTGTGCATGGTTGGATCCGTCATCGAGTCTCCGATGGGTAAGGCGCGTCGTTGGTTGTTTCTAGATTATACGCAGCACGTCAACCCCGCGGAGCGTCAACCCCGCGGCGCGTCAACCCCGTAGCGCGTGTCCTCCCCGCAGCGCGTGTCCTCCCCGCGGCACGAACCCGCCCGGCCATCCTCCCCGCGGCGCGAGCCCGCCCGGCCATCCTCCCCGCGGCGCGAGCCCGCCCGGCCATCCTCCGAAACCATCTTCCTTGGCATCCTTCTCAGCCGCCTTTCGTGCGGTTTTCCAACTTGACACGGCATACACGCGAATGACACATTTCCCCGCGTAACCACCGGAGAACAATTTAAGCGATTGCACGGAGAGCATGCCATGGATCGACAGCAGGCGGCGGACCTGGCGAAGCTGTATGTCGAGCGATCGAATCGTCACGTGCTGGACGATGTGTTTCCCATGTTCGATCCCGCAGCCACCTACCGGTCGTCGCAGTTCGGCCTGTTCGAGGGCCTGGACCAGATCCGGGACATGATGACCAGATTCTTTACCACCTTCCCCGACGTGCACTGGACCGTGAACGAATATCGTGCGGATTCCGATGCCACGGCCTCCTTCGAGTTCACGATGCGGGCCAGTCACGCAGAAACGGGCCAGCCCGTGGAGCGCAGGGGGCTCGAAACGATCACCTTCACGGAGGAAGGACTGATCCGCCACGTCGAGGTCGAAGTCGCGCAGCCGGGTTGACTGGCGGCCGGCGGATTGACGCACAGCCGGGTTGGCTGGTAACTTCTCATTAATGCATCCCTTACTCCCCGAAATACTTAGCGCAGAAGAACGCATCAGGTCCCACGTCCTGCAAACGCCCCTGATCCACTCCATGCCGCTTTCCGCCAGTACCGGGGCGGATGTCTACATGAAGATGGAAAGCGAGCAGCACACCAACTCCTTCAAGGCGCGCGGGGCCATGAACAAGGTGCTGTCGCTGACCGGGGAGGAGATGTCCCGGGGCATCGTTACGTCCTCGACGGGCAACCACGCGCAGGGCGTCGCCCGGGCCTGCATGATTACCGGCTGTCCGGGGACCATTTACCTGCCCAACGGCGTCGATCCTTCCAAGATAGAGGCGATCAAGCAGTATCCCGTGGACCTGGTCTTCCACGACGGCAACCCGCTGGAAACGGAGTTGCACGCCAAACAACAGGCCGCCGGCAAGGGTCGAACCTGGATTTCGCCCTACAACGATCCGCAGATCATCGGCGGCCAGGGCACTATCGGCATCGAACTGTCGCGGCAACTGCCCTCTGTCGACGATTTGTTCGTTACCGTCGGTGGCGGCGGGCTGATCGGCGGGATCGCCGTCTATCTGAAAGCGAATATGCCCAGCACACGGATCATCGGTTGCCAGCCCGAACAGTCGCCGGCCATGTATCACTGCGTTCGAGCGGGCTGCATCGTGAGCACAGAGCACGGCGAAACGCTTTCCGACGGTTCGGCGGGTGACGTGGAGCCCGGATCGATCACCTTCCCGGTCTGCCGCGACCTGGTCGACGACTATATCCTGGTCACGGAGGAGGAAATCGGCGAGGCCATCCGGTTCATGGTCGATGCGCATCACAAGATCGTCGAAGGCGCCGCCGGCGTTGCCGTGGCCAGCCTGCTTCAACAGAAGGATGCATTCCGTGGACGAACCGTGGCCATCGTCATCTGCGGTGCCAACATCGCCGCCTCCACGCTCAGAACCGTACTGGCTTCCTGAGTGATTCAGATATAACGATACATTTCGTAAAAAACGGAAAGGTCCCATGTCCCGATCACGCCCGAATATCCTGTTCATCATGTCCGACGACCACGCGTCGCACGCCATCAGCGCCTATGGCAGCCGGATCAACCGGACGCCCCATATCGACCGGATCGGGTCGGAAGGCATGCGGTTCGACAACTGCTTCTGCACCAATTCCATCTGCACGCCCAGCCGGGCGGCCATTCTGACGGGCACGTACAACCACGTAAACGGCGTCACCACCCTGTCCACCCACCTGGACGGCAGGCTGCTGAACTATCCCAAGGTGCTGCAGGGACACGGGTACCAGACGGCGGTGGTGGGCAAGTGGCACCTGGGGCACGGCGGCATCCACGATCCCACGGGCTTCGACTACTGGAACGTCCTGCCCGGCCAGGGCCTGTACCACGACCCCGAGATGATCGAAATGGGAGAGCGGTCGACGCGAAGGGGATACACCACCGACCTGATTACAGATTATTCGCTGGAATGGCTTCGTGGACGCGACCGGGACCGTCCCTTCTGCCTCATGGTGCATCAAAAGGCGCCGCACAGGCCCTGGGAGCCCGATGTCAAACACGCCTCGATGTATGAAGACGAGGACATTCCGGAGCCCGAGACCTTCGACGACGACTATTCGAACCGGTCCCAGGCCGCCGCGGCCGCACGGATGCGCGTCGAACGCGACCTCAACGCCGAGGATCTGAAGGTGCCCGTGCCGGAAGGCCTGTCTCCCGCCGAAGAAAAAAGCTGGAAGTACCAGCGGTATATCAAGGACTACCTGCGGTGCGTGGCCTCGATCGACGACAACGTGGGCAGGTTGCTGGACTTCATCGACGAGGAGGGCATCGGTGAGGACACCATCGTGATCTATACGTCGGACCAGGGATTCTTTCTCGGCGACCACGGCTGGTACGACAAGCGCTTCATGTACGAGGAATCCCTGCGCATGCCCTTCCTGATCCGCTATCCGAGGGAGGTGGCGCCGGGCAGCGTGAACGGCGACATGATCCTGAACGTAGACTTCCCGGCGACCTTCCTGGACTGTGCCGGCGTGGACATACCGGCTTCATTCCAGGGTCGGTCGTTTCGGTCCCTGTTGGGAGGCGAGACCCCGGCCGACTGGCAGACGTCCATGTACTACCGGTACTGGATGCACGGCGCACACCACAACGTCTGCGCCCACTACGGCGTCCGAACCCTGCGGTACAAGCTGATCTACTACTACGGCGATCCGCTCGGACAGGAGGGCGCAATCGGCCCGAAGACGCAGCCGGAATGGGAACTCTTCGACCTGGAAAAGGACCCCTGCGAGATGAACAGCGTTTACGCGGATCCCGAATACGCGGAGGTGGTTGAGGAGTTGAAGGCGGAGCTGGCGCGGCTGCAGGAGAAAGTGGGGGATGTGCCGTACGGTGTTCAGTATATTGAATGAATTAGTGGTGCACAGTCAATCAACGTATTCTTAGAAAATCCCGGCGACTATATGCGGTATTTTGATAATAAGTGGAACAAGGGATAATCGAATCATTGTTCCACATTGTCCGAAAGCTGGGAT
Source organism: Gemmatimonadota bacterium (assembly GCA_026705925.1). GTDB lineage: Bacteria > JAAXHH01 > JAAXHH01 > JAAXHH01 > JAAXHH01 > JAAXHH01. The sequence goes on along the minus strand of JAPOZT010000037.1, from coordinate 89,497 downwards.
TAGACTCAAGTTGACACGAAACATATGTTGAGTTATTTTAAAGGGTCTTCCAGGTATTTTGTATGAGTTCTACGACAATACTGCATCTTACAAACATTGTGTTGTTAAGCACCACTGGGCACATTTGGAGACTATATGTGTGGCGTTGAAGTATGAGGGTTTGTATATCGCGTATTGACCTTACTTGGGAAAAAACCTGTTTACCGAAACAAAGATGCCAGTATGGAATTTCTCCGAATACTTGGAAGCACGAGGATTTCTGATCAATTTCTCGAGGAACGACCGTACAGAAAGTCGAGACTAGGCAATGATAGTTCGTGAACTCGATTGAGTATGCCTTGTGGGAGCCTAGGGCAAATCCCTTATTTGACGACCCCATGTAAGAGACCCTCGGAGATCGCTTCCTTACACCGTTCAGTAAATGGGTGGACGGCTAGTTCATTAATAAACATCTAAGTCTCGTGATTGCATATGTCTGGAGAAATCGATTGAAATGCGCACAGAGATGAATGGTTACGATGTGACCCAGACTATTGAGGGCTCTGTCAGCGGTCATCTTTATCAAGGTTCAGAAGTCCATAATCACACGGATAGAACCTTTATCGATCTATTTGCGGGTGCAGGTTGCCTTTCATTAGGACTAATGTCTGCTGGTTGGCAGGGAATCCTTGCTGTAGAAAAGGATAAGATGGCGTTTCAGACTCTAAATGACAATCTAGTTGAAGCAGGCCATATATACGGATTCTCTTGGCCAGAATGGTATCCCAAGAAACAGTGTTCAGTAGGTAGTTTTGCATCGAAATACAATCACAAACTATTAGATCTGAGAGGTCGTGTTACCCTTATAGCTGGGGGGCCGCCCTGTCAGGGTTTTTCGTTTGCAGGGAGAAGAGACAAAACGGACTATAGAAACCTCCTATTCCGTTCCTATATGGAAGTAGTTAGAACTGTGCAACCTTTATTTATCCTCCTTGAAAATGTGCATGGTATAGCGATTGAGTTTGGAAAAGGGAAGCACTCAAAGATGGCCAATAAGATCGGAAGGCCTTCGATGCCATACTCCCAGAGAATCACCCGGTCACTTGAGAAGGCTGGCTATCATGTCTATCCTGGTCTAGTAAGGGCAGTAGATTACGGTGTTCCACAGCTTCGGCCCCGTTACTTCTTGCTAGCTGTACTCAGAACAGCGGTACCTTCGAAAGAATGGTGCAATCCCTTCGATGAGCTTGTTCGTTTGAGAGAGGGGTTCTTGGAATCTAAAGGCTTGCCTATTAACCAACCTGTAGGAGTGAAGGAAGCCCTATCGGACCTAGAGACTAATAACGGAAGGACTTGGCAGTGTGTCGATTCCCCTAGATTCAAACAGGGCAAATACTCGCCAGCACAAACACATTATCAACGACTGATGCGATGTGCTAAAACTGAAATCCTTCCAGACAGTCATCGACTGGCGAATCATCGGTCAGACATTGTGGCTCGTTTCGAAGATATCCTTAAAACCTGTAGACGAGGTATGCAACTAAGTAAAGACGACAGGGAACGTTACGGGCTTAAGAAAAACTGCGTAGTTCCTCTAGATCCTGAAAAACCTTCTCATACCTTAACAACGTTGCCAGACGACCTTCTCCACTATAGTGAACCGCGCATACTCACAGTGAGGGAGTATGCGCGGCTTCAGTCTATCCCAGACTGGTTCAAGTTTCGAGGTAAATACACCACTGGGGGAGACCGACGTGTACGTGAATGCCCGCGGTATACTCAAGCTGGGAATGCGGTACCGCCTTTTATAGGCGAAGTCATCGGGATTCTGTTGTCACGTTTGTATGATCGGCTTAAAAAAAACGGGACTGCTAAGATAACCACAACAGCGGGTAAAGTACAGTACGTGGAGAGGAGTTGACCTTGCCCCGCAACACTAATCCTTGGCTTTTAGATTTACTAGCGTGGCACGGACACGAGAGAGGCGGAGTCCGGGTCCCGTTCCATGCTGAACTGGGAAAACCTTTGGGTGTAACTGTTGAAACTCCTTTGATAGTAAAACTTCGAGGTCTTGCTCACAGTATTGCTTCTGAACAGACTGGAACACCGCGTTGGCTGTTTCTGGTGGGAGGTCCGGGAAACGGCAAGTCCGAAGCAGTGGAAGCGTTTATCGAACAGCTTGACGAGGAATCGCAGGCCGATGGTCAACTCAAAACGCTGATAGCGTCGAAGTTTCAACGAGAGCCTGTGACACCAAGACGAATCACTGTGAACTCAAATGAGCTACTGGACAAAGAGCCTATCCTGCAGCGTACGATTCGCCGTCTTATACTCATACAAGATGCCTCTGCTGTTGATTTACCAGATGGAAACGCCGAACAACAGTTAATAGATGACTTAGCTGATCTAATTACAAGCCCCTGCGGCCAAGAGCCGATCTTTGTATGTTGCGCCAACCGAGGTCTGCTCGCACGGGCGTTGTCTGCGATCCGGTCTGCTCCCAACCACCAATGGATGAACATCCCAGCGGTAACAGAACTGTTAAGCAACCTTCTAACTGCCACGGGACTTGGACCAGATGCTCTTAGCACGGACAGACCCGACTGTTGGCCATTAGCCTACGACCAGCGGTTTGCTGCGTGGCCTTTGGATCTCGACACCATTGTCAGAAGCGAAGACGGCCCATCGCCGTTCGAAACAATGCTCGATTCCGCTATTAAACAGAATCGTTGGGACAGCGAAGGTAATTGCAGTAATTGTAGTTCCAAGCCCCTATGTCCATTCTACACAAATTCAGCCAATTTACGTCAGGAGGATCATCGGGGCAATTTGTTGAGGTTGCTTAGGCACGGCGAACTCGCAGTGGGCCAAAGATGGAATTTCAGAGACGCTTTTTCACTTTGCGCGGAGCTGCTGGTTGGACAGAGACAGGATTTTGTCAGTACGGATGGGCAAACCCATCCATGCAATTGGGTTCATGAGAGGGTTGACGAGATTACACTTGGTGAACAAAAACCGGCCAAGATGAAAGCTGCTTGGGAGTTAACGACGCACATGTACCAACAGGCTTTATTCCCTGTCTGGCCCGATCCCGAGTACGGATTGGATATGCGTTTCGTTGGCCGCTCGCCTTTGGATCAGGCGATTGTCCAGGTTTTCAATGAGAAAAGGCGTCTCGAGGGAACTCAGGTACGGACCTATCTACCAGGGCTGTTTTCGGAGAAACTCGACCCCGGACATGCAACTCCTGTAAACGAAAACAGCTTGTTACGATTAGCCGAGAACGAGTTCGGACAGTCTGTACAACAAGGAATTGATACCCTTGGTGGTTACCTACCTAATCCTGCCCAAGAGTTTCTTGTTATTTTGGCAACGGCTGAGCAGTCGTGGACCGATACAGTAAGGGAAAGCGCCAAAGTACAGGCAATAGTAGTGACCCTCCGATCACTTGCCTCGCTTCTAGTAAAACGCTTTCTTGGCGTGTCCCATGGAGAGTACCTGAATCAAGAATACCTGGTAGACTATGAAGGCTTGTTCTATGACTCATCGAGGCTAAGAGCTTTGGTGCAACCCCTTAGGTCAATATTGGCATCCGAAACAGACCAATTGTTTCGGGGTTCGTTGGTTCGGGCCTTCGGACAACCTCCTCCTGAGACAAATCGAGACATTGTGGTCGAGTCACAGCTAGGAGTAGTGATGCCTAGACTTGCTCCTCTGTCATCTGATGTACGTCCAGGTCATTATCTCCCCTGGGTCGAGATTGAAGATGAACGTATTCCTCTCACATTTGATCTGTATGTAGCTTTGAGATTGAGTACCGCGGGTTGCGATCCTGGTAGTTTTTTACCGCACACGCGTGCTGCGATTGACAAGGTTAGAAACATGGTTGCGGCCCGTCTATCTCGAAACCGAGAAGGTATTATTGGAGGAACAGTGACGATTAGAGTTGGCAAATTAGGCCAGCTAGCAGTCAATGAAGAAGACAGTATTGAGTTTCAGACAGAAGGATAGAATCGTGGGTATTGAGGAATTCCAACAAAGACCTTTTAACAATCACCCGAAGTATGATAACTCCTGCTTTTCGATGGGCCAACAACCTGAGTGGGCAACCGGGGACGTGCTCCTCGGTTCGTGCTATCGAGTGCTTGGGCTAGCCAGAATGGCTGAAAGTAGAGTCGATCTCGAAGATCTAGAACGACTCCCATCTCGTCTACGTACAAATACAGTACCAACTACTGCGTGGGAGTTTATTTTCCAAAAAGCTTTACGCAGCCCTACAAGACGTGGTGAACGAACAACCAGACGCTTACCTCAACTAGTTCCGTTAGTACCAGCTTTGGGCAACTTTTCTGGTGTCCTCGGTAGACCAAGATCCCGCTGGAATCCCGGTATGCTTGCCTTGTATACACTTGCATCCGGTGTAGGTCCAACATTGTTTCAAGAATCTGTGACAGCCTTCGCTCAAGCTCTTGATACGATTGAACAAATGGACGACGAGTTTGCCTGGTTTCTTGAAAGAAAGTTGAGAGAACTTCCCGAGACGGAAAGATCCGTTGCCCCGGCCAACTGGCTTGAGGTTTTAGACTTGCCGAAGATTTCATTTAGGGATCAACAGCAAGAACCTTGGATCCCCGCAGAGGTGTTTACGAGAGACTTAGACAGGCTTCTATTACTTAAACCGTACCTGACGCGTAGGCAGTGGTGCGCCTTGATAGAAAGTTTACTTAGAATAGGGCTAGTTTCCCACGTACTCTGGATATGTTCACTTAATACGTATGCGTGGAGTCTCGTCTTAGAAGTATTGGATGGACATTCACCACCGTCGAGAGAAAGTATCGAGACAGTACTGTGGTCCAAGCACTTAAAGAGGGAGCCGTTTCTGGATGGTGGTCAGCACGCAGAACCGTATCTTCGAAGGCAAATAGAGTCCTATGCATATGCACGACTAGGCATGAATATGTTGTTTCACGTCATGGATAGACCGGGGAACTCTTTCGAATGGCCTAACGAGATTGCGAGTCAAGGCTTACCTGCTAGTGCTCAGATTGAGTTTTTCCTTGAGCATCTAGCCCAGGAGAGATCTAGTCTTGGTCCTGATCCAAGAAGTCAGATAACAAACGAGTTAGGAGCTACAGTTGATAGCTTAGTGGCGAGTAGAGGGATCACACTCTCTGGTAAAACCAAGGGCGTTCCCAAAAACCTCTATGAATTCTTGGCGTATACCCTTCAACGTACACGCCCTGTAGAAGTTGACCTTGTAGAACACGATCAGGGATACCTATTAGCCAAAGCGTCGAGTGCGTCGAACTCCCCTTGGGTAGTTCGTCCTGGACCTGTGTTGCTACTTGCTATGTGCCACGTCACTTGTGCATCAATGAATGGTGCACCTGTAACACTTGGACATTTGGCTGACCATTTCGGGTATTATGGGGTGAGGATTGGCGCGGGTGGCCTGCAAGAGGGAGTGATTGCCAATGACCTGGAAACGCTAGGAGTACTGGTGGACAGTCCAGATGCTGGTGGCGGCCGTTTAGTGCTGGATCCATTCAGGAGTGCAACTAGCGGTGGCTAGTTCCGTTGCTGAATGCCTGCGGGAGATTCTACAGAGGTATATACCGAATTCCGGCGCGAAGGCTTCGGATGGGGCCATTCGGCTTGTGTTAGCAGGCCCGCCGACTAGAATGCTAAGAGAGCTTTTTACACTTCTTACTCATGATAACCAGTCACCGTGGCAGCCAAGTCCTCAATTCTCTTTACCTGTTTTCTTGGTCAGCCAAAATCCTGTACAAAGTGATCTAGGTCCAAGTTGCGAATGTAACTGGGACTACGCACTAACGGTGCGTAACTCTTATACAAGCTTTATTCTTCTTGTTGATACCTTCGACTGGGATGAACGCACATACTCCATAGTCAACGCAACTGATACGATAGGAACTCCTCTTTCAGCCATAAAACGTCCAGTTCCCCGGCTTGAAAAGTGGAACATGCTTTATGCACAAGTAGTGCGCATCGTTGCCCGAGAGACTGCGATTTCGTACCAGGATCTTCAAGATGCACTACAGGAATGCCTTCGAGACTTGCCTGCCTTAGAACCACTAAAACAGCAGTCTTTACCGTGGGAAATCGTTGATCAATGGGTCCGTTTACCCGTCGCTGGAATTCCTGCAACTGCAGACGAAATCTCAGCGGATTGCGGCCTTCCTTCCTCGACGAATGGCGCTACTTTCAAACAAAGGCGAAAACTATTAGAGCGGTTAGGTGACTTTCTAGACGACAATGGTATTCGAGGTGGGATAGAGGAGTTAAAAGAAACCACAAATGGAAGTCAAGTAGCTACTCACTTAGATAGCTTCGAAGAGCACGTACGACGCGAAGCTGCCTCTGCTGAGGCGTTTAGACGGGTGCCGTCGTACTACTACCGCTGCCCACGCCCTAGGCCAGCATGGTGGCAAGCACTTACTCTGGAAGAACTTGAGCAAATGTTGGCCGAAGTCGGGCAAGCACCAACTACTGAACGGTTGTCAATTGATTGTATCAACGCCTTGAACCGCCACTCGCAGATTCCCGGTGAGCCATATTTAGTGCCTGACTCTCCACAACTCAAGATTACCCACACTGGTGGTCAATTTCAATCACTCAGGCTATCTCGTCGAATTGGTCGAAGACAAGCTGTGCTACTGGAGACACCAGGTACGGTAGCGAGTCCATGGACTTATACCGAGGTCTCTGCTCCGGAACACGACTCTTTTATTACATATATTGTCGAAGATACCGGAGCTCTCACTGCCACTGTCTCAGTAGTGTCTCTCGCTCAATTCGAACCTGCGGCATTCATTTCCTGCACTAGCCCCGGTGCATTAAAGATTGGAAAGCCGAGGCGTTCTAGCCCCTCTGAGGAATGGGAACAACAATTAGAACTGCGAAGCGGAGGTATAAAGGTGTTCCGTGCTTATTGCGCTTCTGAAGTTGCAAGGCTGCGGACACAAGACCCTGATTTAGAAGCAGAAGTGACTGAAGATCCAGTGGATTTTCAGATCGAGATCGATGACGATATCGACATTCCAGTTAGTTTCTTAGACGCTTCTGGACAATCTCTATCGACTATTAGATTAAGTGTCACCAGCAAACACGAAGAGCAGAATACGGCGTTTTCTTTCTTTGAAGCACTTGTCCGGACCCACCAAGAGGGACGTAACGATCCTTTGGATGCAAGAGCTACTGACTCTTGGCTCCGCCGTGCAGAATTCGAGTTACTTGCAACGCACGACTCTTGGATGCCTGTACTTGCTTGCCCTGGCTGGTCAGACTCAAACCCGCACTTATTGTCTGCGTCCACGCGAACACTAGGGGATGTCATTCCTCAGGTGGAACCGAGGCCATCTCTGAGCCACTCCGCATTACCTGACGACTTTTTGGCCGCCCGAGAACAAGTTAGGCAGTGGTTAAGCAGTAAAAAACAACAGCTTCCTGAAATTGACCTTACCGGTGACGACGTGAGACTACTGGCCGTCGATTACTTGGAATCGTATCATAACTGGATTGAATCTGCGGCGGAATTGGCAAGTTGGACAGATGTTATAGCAGTCCTCGAGAGAGAATCTGTACAGTACGGACAGCAAGCATATGCAGTCCATGAACCGATAGCTGTGTTACTTTCCCCACTTCATCCGCTGAGGTTTGCTTGGCAGGTCGGAGCTCAATATAGTTTGTCGAAAGCACTCGAGGTGCCGTGTCCCTTGGCTGGACTTCTTGATCCACATCGGTGCCCTGATATCTTGGCACTTCCTTTGTCACGTAGCGGAGGAGTACCAACATGGAAACCCTATATTTCCGTTTCCTGCCAAGATGCTTTATGGGGGCTGTTTTGGAACGCTACCAGAATCAGAGAGTTTCAAAACCACGAATCTATTATCGAACTCGCTCGTGTAGGTGCTGTACCTCGGGGAGTACAGACAGGATTTACGGCAACCCAAGCAAAAAGAACCCTAGAAGAGATTACGCGGGTATTGCCGACTCGGACAGTTATGCGACTTGGTATCGTAAGCTCGGGAAGTAGTGGCTCATCTTGCTCTGATGGGTTAATGTCCTGGTGCAGGGAGCGTTATGAAAACGACAATGAGATAGTTACCGGGCCGCATGCTATAGAGGTGTTCGATACGAGGACGGAGGCTTCTAGGCCGTTACGCGAAGAGATTGCCAGCTTAGCTGACGACACAGCCCATCGGGTTCGTTGGTTCGCTCCTGGGCAATGTACCTCCAAGGACCTAGTGATTATCGACCACCTAGGAATTGCTGGACCATCACCGGAGAATCATGAATGGCGATCTCCTTCTTCAGAAGGAAGCCTTGTTCGTAACCGCTTAAGAATGGACAGGAATTTAGCGGAATGGGTGATAGAGTCTCGAACTGGTACGAACGTACAAAGTGAAGATAGCTTACTCGATCAGATTGGTATGGCTGCTAATCTCATTGAAACATTGGCTGCTACGCAGACATCAACTAGTCATATCGCTTTTACGCCTAACCCGGAAGTGATAGGTACTGAACTTCAGGATACGAGGTTTCTGGCAGTTTCATCGGCAGAGATTGATCCAGCATGTTTCGCACGAGGTACTCCCCGCACTGGCGGATACTTATGGGATTACGAATTACCTCAGGCCCAAGGGGCTGGTGAGCAGCGTAGTGGATTTTATATGCTTGCGCGCCCTCCGGATTCCATCAAGAGAGCGGTGCAATCAGCCTTGAGATTGGTGACTCAGACTGATATAGACGTTGATAACCTGTTGATGGAGACATCACGAAGGGGTATTCCAATACTCAAGCGCCTTTCGGCTGGTGGAAGCCAGGCGAAAGGAGAACTTGGAATGTTACTGACAGTACGTCTTCTCCAGGATGCATTTCGCGGAGAGGGTATGCGTGTTCGTCTTCCTGTTGCCGATGGAAACAGTGTCCACATGGTATTACCAATTGACCCGTGGGCTGATCCGGTAGTTAAGGTGCGTAACATCCTGCTCCAAGACTCAGACGCATCTCGGCCCGACTTACTTCTGGTTTGCATTCGGATGGAATCAGGACAAAGTGTATCCGTGCGGCTCGTGCCAATAGAGGTTAAGTTTCGCGAGAGTGTCATGTCTCATCAAGGCAAGGTAGAATCCCTTCAACAAGCTAGAAACTTTGGGAACATGCTTTATCAGTTCCTTCAGGCTACTCCAAGGAATGAACTTTGGAAATTGTGCAGTCGGGGCTTCTTGGCAGAGATATTGGACTATGGATTTCGGGTTTACGGGGACAAGTTACTTACAAGAAAAGAGCCGGATGAGTGGGCGACCATGCACCAGAATTGTCTGTCGGGGATACTAGATGGTACGGCGACCATTACGGTTGCTTCGGAAGGACGCCTTTTTGTTGTTGATGACTCGCCGATAACTCAAGGAGAGGATATAGATGGGGATGGCTATCTGGATACGGTGGTGATTAACCGCGAGGATGTACGTGCTCTTCTTGAAGACGATGTCAGCATCTCTGAAACTGCAGACCAAATTGTTGAATTACTGGAATTGTGCGGACCCGCTGAAAATACCACCGATACAGCGCTTGAGACGATGCACTCTGTCGAATCGGAGGCAGGTGCGCCGCAAAACTCAGAGATCCAGCCTTCGGGAAGTTCGCTTTTTGAAGATAGCGTAGGACAAATCAATACTACCCCCTCATCCGATGCTTCCGTAGTTCCAAATGAAGTGAGGCGCCAGGTGAACGAGGGTTTTGAGGGTTTTGTGGGAAATCGGGCTGCGGTGGTAACCTTGAAGCGGGCTATGCTTCGGGCACTATTGACCACACCGCCACAACTCCCAGCCAGCTATCTCTTCACTGGTAATCCAAGCACTGGTAAGACTGAACTAGCGCGAAGAGTAGCTAGTTGTCTTGAATTGCCCTTTGTGTCTTTAGATGGACGTGCGCTCAGAAGCCGTGACAGATTGTTCGACCTAGTTGATGGGGCCCTCAGTGATGTAGGTCAGATACCAACCCAAGTCGGAACACGTTACCAACGACCTCTTCTTAATTACCCCCCTTTGGTTGTATTTATAGATGAAGTTCATCTAGTTCCGCGTGCGGTCCAAGAGAGTCTATTGACTGCCCTTGAACCAAATGACAGATCTGTACTCTTATCTAATAAAGTTGCGCTTTTACAGAAGGCTACTTTTCTCTTCGCAACAACAAGGCCATCGGATGTTGATACTGCATTCAGAACCCGCTGCATGGAGATCCCTTTGCAGGACTATAGCGAGGAAGAAGTAGCAGCCATTGTGGGGATAGCCCAACCTAATTGGCCAGATACCGTGAGACTCAAGATAGCCAAATATGGCAGGCTTGTTCCTAGAATCGCACTGGAACTGGTACGGGAGGTCGCTAGCGAGTCCTTGGTAAGCGAATACACGGAGCGGACCCTTGAAGAACATCTAGAGGAAGTAAAGAGGACGCGCCTTATTGATGGCAATGGCCTAGGGCCAGTAGATATAGAGTACCTTGAGCTGTTGGAACGAGAAGCAAGGCCACTTGGAGAACGGAACATCCTTGCTATGCTGACGAATATCGACAAGAATCGTGTTACGGAGGAAGTTGAGCCTCTTGTCATTGCTCGACTTAGGCTAGCGAAAAAGACTGACCGAGGGAGAGAAATCACGCCAGATGGAAGAAGATACCTATTAGAACTCCGAAGACAACAACAGAACTTAAGGTAACGGTGATGTGTTATCGATAGCTTACGTTTAATGTTCCACCATTTGCATAGGGTTGCAGCAGTGTGATTTCCTTTATGCTTCGGCCAATCAACTTGATGCCTTGTTATGAAGCTACCTTGTAAGGACTTACCCACGGGGTCTCACAGTTAGAAACTCAGTGGAAGGCAATCAAACTTATCTCTAGTTAGATTTAATCACCCTATATAAAGTCCCCTAAAGAAGCATCGCACCACTACTTCTTGTTCGACGTTGATGAGAATGAACCTCTTATAGCACGATAGTTCTTGTTTTGGACTCGGGAGGACTGGTAGATGACGAAGGTAGTCAAAAGACGATCGATCTCTTCTCAGACACAGTTTCAGTTTGATGAACATGCAATCCGTGATTTCAGACAGCGGATTCTAATCTGGTATCGCCAGAATGGCAGACAGTTTCGGTGGCGTCAAGCCAAGTCTTGTTATGAACGGATTATAGCGGAGTTGTTGCTTCAACGTACTCAGGCGAATACTATCGCAAAGTTCTATAAAGGTTTCATTGAAAGATTCCCTTCATGGAACAAACTTGCTAGAGCTACCGAGGAAGATCTGCGTGCTCTACTTTTACCCATTGGATTGTGGCGGAGAAGGGCTCGATCGATGATGGCGTTGGCGTCCGAAATGGCGAAAACACAAGGTCAGTTACCGACTACAAGAGATGAGTTAGAACGCCTACCAGGAATAAGTCAGTACTTGGCAAGCAGTATTCTCCTATTGTGCCACGGTAAGCGTGAGGCGTTGATTGATGTAAACATGGCACGCGTTCTTGAAAGGGTATTTGGTAAGCGCAACTTAGCGGATATTCGCTATGATCCGTATCTCCAGGAACTCGCACGGACTGTTGTATCCGCGGAAGATCCCATAGCTTGTAACTGGGCTATAATCGACTTAGCTGCTGCTGTTTGCCATCCAAATACGCCAAAATGTTCACGTTGCCCTGTAAACCAAATTTGCGCATATGTGGCACTTCAATAAAAACCATAAACATTTGTATAAGTATATAGTCAAGATTGTGCGTAATTTGGACTTTTGAAGTCGATGGTTTTGTTACCTATGGGATTTGCCTATCGAAGAGTCCAGTAACTGATGACTTATGTCCTTTGTCATTCGCGGCGTATGTACGGTTACCTACGTCGTGGAAATAAACCTATCGAATGTACCAAGCCATGATTAGTCACACTAATACAAGAATCCGAGGAAAATCAAAGGACACAACTATGAACGAACTCATCACACCCGGTGAGATTCTGCTTGAGGAGTATCTCAAGCCTATGGGCATTTCGCAAAACGCCATGGCACGAGCCATCGGGATTGCACCGCTTGCGATCAACGAGATTGTGCATGGTCGCCGGTCGATTACGCCATCCATGTCGATTCGCTTTGGGGCCTTTTTCAATCAGTCAAATCAGTTCTGGTATGGGATCCAGGTGGAATGCGACTTTAGAAAACTCGTCTAGGACAAAGCACGGCTTGTTGCCGGGATCCAACCTGTTACGGCATTAAATCGGTAAAGTTGACTCTTCTGTGGGATGGATCAAAACCACAACAGTGAATTTGAGATGCATCCGATGATCAAATCGACATTAAACGAAAAATGGCAGACCACCATCCCGGTCAAAGTCCGAAAAGCACTTCGACTCAAGCCACGGCAACGGCTTATCTATGAATTGATTCCAGGCGGGGTCGTGGTGAGAGCCGAGTCTGAATCGCTTAAGAATCTGTATGGCTTTCTTGCAGATGGCAAACCATCCACGTCCAAAACTGAGGAACGAAGCGCTGCACGAGCAGCCAGAGTGGCAAGATATAAATGACGGAATTCCTGTAAGATACCAATGCCTCGTGCGTTTCCTTCGAGGCGACCACGTAGCGACATTCGACAGGGATTTCGACCGTTACGACGACGTTAGACGCTGGCAGTTCAGCAGTTAGGCCGTTTCTTTCGGCGAGCCATTCCGCTAAAAGCCAATCCACCAACAAACAAAAAGGCATCCGGGACCAAACGTCCTGGATGCCTTTTTTAATAGCAACAGCTTTATCAGTGCTTTACGTCTGATCGGTCAGACGCCGCCGGTCGCCGGTCAGCCTCGCCGGCCGCCGATCAGGCGTCGCCGGTCGCCACCTTGCCCTGGGCGGGCTGGAAGTGCACCGCGGCGATGGCCTCGCGCACCTTGTCCACGTTCTCGGTGAAGAGAATGCCGAGTTGGGTCAGGGTCCGGTCCATGCGCGTGTTCTTGTCGTGCACGGGGAAGATGTGCAGGTTCTGGACCCGGGCTCTCACGTCGTCCACCATCTCGCCGGCCATGACGACCAGGTCGGAGTCCTTGAGCGCGGAGATCTTCTCTTCGCTGAACTCTTCCACGCGGATATTCATCTCGGCCAGGAACGTGCGGAGCACCCGGCTCACGTCCACGTTGGACACGGCTAGCACCACGCGCTTGTAGCGGTCCGGCGACAGGGACACGTTCTCGGCGCGGAGATCGGCCAGGTACTCGGTGTGCTCCTTGAACCACCGCTGGAGGATGGAGTAGCCGTTCAGGCGCAACAGGCCGTTGCGCAGCTGCCGCGCGGCTTCCCGCTTGTTGAACCTGAGTGCGTTGAACGCGGCGCTGGCGAGCTTATATGCGATACGGTGCGGCGCGTACATGCCCTTCATGCCTTCCATCACCGTGTTGACCAGCTCGTAGCGGGTCATGTTCGGTACGGGGTGGTTGGCGTGGTGGCCGTCGTAATGGCTCCAGTCGCGGCTCAGGTACTCCCCGCCCTGCAGATCGTAGCGGATCGTGTCTTCGGAACCGGGCAGGTAGGTCAGGATCATGCACTGCGAAGTCGCCAGGTCCTTCTTCTTGGCGAACTCGAACTGGGTCTTGATGGTCTCCGGATGATCCGAGTCGGCGCCGGCGATGAACATGGCGTGGAGATCGATGCCGTGGTCGTGGATCGCGTCGATCGCGACTTCCACGTCGTGCGCGGTCTCTTTCTTGCCGTACAGCTCCAGGGCGGTCTCGTCAATGGACTCGAAACCGACCATCACGCGGTCGCATCCCGCTTCGCGCATCTTCTTCATCAACTCCGGCTGCTTCGAGATCTCGTGGCGCATCTGGGCCGCCCACGGAATGATCAGTTTCCGGTCGATCATCCCCTGCATGATGGCCATGGTGCGGTCCACCGGCACGTTGAAGATGTCGTCGGCGAAGAAGAGATAGCTGAAATTCGGCATCTTCGTGTAGGCTTCCAGCATATCGAGCACACGCTCGACGGAGTGGCCGCGCAATTTATGACCGTTCAGCTTGGTCACCGTGCAGAAACTGCAGTCCCATGGACAGCCCCGCTGCGTCTGTATCGACATGATGTCCAGCCTGCCGGACGGCACCAGGCTGAAGTCCGGTATGGGCAGCACGTCGAGATCCTCCGCCTTCGGCCGCTCCGGGTTGTGGACCGGCCGTCCTTCCTCGATCCAGGACAGGTTGGCGATGCCGCGGTAGTCGGCGCCGGACTCCAGACACCGGACCAGCTCGACCAGGGCATCCTCCCCCTCGCCGCGCACGACGAAGTCGCAGTGCTCCAAGGCTTCGTCGGGCACGAACGTCGGATGCGTCCCGCCCATCACGATCGTCTTTTCGGGATATACGTTCCGGATGAAATCGGCGTACTGGTAAGACCCGGGGGCCGTGGACGTCAGGGAGGAAATGCAGATCAGATCGGCTTCCCCGAACTCGTTCGTGTCGATGTCCTCCACCTCTTCCAGCATCACCCGGACGCCGTAGCCCAGATCCCGCATGATCGTCGCGAGCACGAGGCAGCCGATGCGCGGTATATAGGCATCCGAATACACGTGTAGGTGGGAGGATTTCGGTTCGAGAAAGAGGATGTGCTTGATACTTTTACGCATTGCTTGCTCCTGTAGAAACCGTCCGGAAAAGCACCGTCGGCGGGTCTACTGCATGGATGCGATGAATCGGTCGAACAGGTAATCGGCGTCGTGCGGTCCCGGGGACGCTTCCGGGTGATACTGTACCGAGAATACAGGATACCGCCGGTGCCTGAGTCCTTCCAGCGTCCGGTCATTCAGATTGATATGGGTCAGTTCCACCTCGGATTCGTCGAGGGTGTCGGCGTCGATGGCGAAGCCGTGGTTCTGTGCGGTGATTTCGACCCGGCCCGATTCGCTCTGCCGCACGGGCTGATTGGCGCCCCGATGGCCGAATTTGAGCTTGAACCGTTCTCCACCCAGCGCCATGCCCAGTAACTGGTGACCGATGCAAATGCCGAATATGGGTTTCCGCTCGATCAGGACTTTCAACTCTTCAATGGCGTATTGAACGGCGCCCGGATCGCCGGGCCCGTTAGATAACATGATGCCGTCGGGGTTCAGCCGCAGCACCTGCTCGGCCGTGTAGTCCGCCGGCAGAACGAGTACCTGGCAACCCCGGCGTGCCAGGTTCCTCAGGATATTGTGCTTTACGCCGTAATCCATGACGACGACCCGAAAAGCTCCGGGTTCGTCAAAGCTGTTCCAGATCCCCTCCGGATCGTCGTCGGGAGGGTCCACGTAGATACGGCGTTCTCCCTCCCACCGGTACGGTCGGTCCGTGGTCACTTCGCGGACCAGGTCCTGGCCCATCATTCGGGGCACGGCCCTGGCCTGTTCTACGAGGGTGTCAGGATCCGCCGCTCCGGAACTTATCACGCCGCGCATGACCCCGTCGACGCGGAGCCTGCGGGTCAATGCCCGGGTATCGATTCCGGAAATGCCTACGACGCCATGGTCGTCCAGGAAGCGGTCGAGATTGCCGGTCGAGCGCCAATTGCTCGGATTCCGCTGGTATTCCCGAACCACGAACCCTTCCACGTGGGGGTGGAGCGATTCCAGGTCGCCGGGATTCACGCCGTAATTCCCGATCAACGGGTAGGTCATGGTGACGATCTGACCTTTGTACGACGGGTCGGTCAATACCTCCTGGTATCCGATCATGCTGGTGTTGAAAACGACTTCTCCCACCTTTTTCCCGGTAGCGCCAAAGGATTCGCCTTCATAGACTGTGCCGTCTTCCAGGGCCAGCCATGCCTCCATAAACGCTCCTTCTGGGGGTTACCAGCGGGTTGGACCGGATATTGGAGATTACGATACCCGTAACCGGCCGCCATGTCAAGGAAAATCGCCCCTCGGTACCCCGTTCGGCACCCCGGAATGCCTGCCCGCCCAAGGGGCCGCAATGCCAGGGCTAATCGCCCCTCGGCACCGCCATACTGCGTCGGCGTTTCCCCGGCGGGAGGACACCGATCGCCCACTGATATCGCTTTACGGGCGCCGGCGCCGAAGGTATATTACCGGACCGCCGTGGAGGAAGCAGAATGACCTTTCTGAACGCGTTGATGCTGTTTGGGCTCGTTGCGGTCGCCGTACCGATCATCCTGCACCTGTTTCACCGCCAGCGAGTCTCCACCGTCGATTTCAGTTCCGTCATTTTCATCAGGGATCACCATATGCAGCGGTCCCGGGCCCTGAGGCTCCGGGAACTCCTGCTGCTGCTGCTGCGGACGCTCATCGTCCTGCTCCTGGTGCTGGCTTTCGCGAGACCGGTCATCGAAGGCCTGGCGGGCGCCTTGCTGGGCAGCAGCGTCGAACAGCGGTCCGTCTTCGCCATCATACTGGACAATTCGTACAGCATGGGCGCCGGCCGCTACGGGGATACGCCGTTCAATGCCGCCAGGACCGAGGCCGAACGCATCGTAGACGCAATGCAGCAGGGCGACGAAGGCCTGATCATCCTGACGGCCGCGCCGCCCGAGGCCTTACCGCCCGTACCCACGGACCGAACCGCGGCGCTCGCAGCGCGCCTGTCGGAAGCGGAGGTATCCGAAAACTCGGGGGACATCGCCGGCGCCGTGCGTCTCGCACGACGGAAGTTGTCCGGCATCGTATCGGCGAACAAGAGCATCTTTCTGCTGTCGGATCTACAGCGAAGCGACTGGGAAAACCTGGCCGAATCGGTATCCGTATCCGAATCGGCGGAGCCTTCGGAATCGCCTGTGCCGATCTATCTCTACCCCTTCGAGGCGGGTAGCGTGGACAACGCCAGCATCGACGATGTCATCGTCAGCGAGGGCCTGTTGATCCGCAATCAGCCGGAGCGGTTTGTCGCGACTTTCACATTTCGAAATGGCGTTGCAGCGAGCACAAATCAGACCAGGCGGATCAGGGAAATCCGACTCGTCATGAACGGCATGAACCGGGACAGCCGCCAGGTGACGGCCGAAACGGGTGCGGCGGGTTCCGTGCAGTTCAATGTCGTCATCGACACACCGGGCAGGTATACCGGTTACGTAGAACTGGACGAGGATGATGTCGCGGCCGACAACCGGCGGTATTTCACCCTCGAGGTTCCGGATGCTTTCGGCGTTACCGCCGTCGGACAGAGCGAATCCACGTACTTCATCGAACAGGTATTGAGGCCGTCGGGCGGACTGGTCACGCCCGTGGACGTGCGGACTGCATCCGCCGACGTGTTGAACAGCGATCTGTACGATAGAGGCGTGCTGATCGTGGACGGCGGCGTGGAACTGACGCCGGCACGGCTCTCCAGCCTGGAGCGTTACGTTTCCTCCGGGGGCGGCGTGCTGATCTTTCTCGGCGAAGGGCTGGATCCGGCCGCTTACGGGAACGATTTCTTCACCGGCGTTTTCGGCTGCTCGATCACGGCACGAAGGGGAACACCCGGCAGCAAGACCTCCTTTCACCGGATGGACCAGGTCGACTTCGAGCATCCCGTGTTCCGGTTCGACGGCCGTCATGCCGAGTCCCTGACGACCGGCGAAGCCAGGTTCTACGCGTCCTACACCGTCGACGCGGGCCTCGAGGCACGGGTCATCGCGCGGTTCATGGACGGAACGCCGGCGGTCCTCGAAGGACGGTCCGGCAGCGGTCGCGCGCTGCTGGTCGCTTCCGACCTGAACACCGGCTGGAGCGACCTGGCGTTGCGCAGCGCGTTCGTACCCTTCATGCATCGAAGCGTACGGTACCTGCATCCGTCGGTGACAGTCGCCGAAGGAGGTCACCTGGCGGGAAAACCCATCGTACGGCCCATGACCGATTTACGGGCAGCCCCCGATCTTTTCCTCGAGTATCCCTCGGGACGTACCGAGACGGTCAATGCCCGGGCCGGACGCCACGGGATTACGGTGGAAGTACCGGACACGAGACAACCCGGTGTATATACTTTATGGGACGGTGACGCCGTCGTGCAGGTCTTCGCGGTAAATCCGGACACGCGGGAATCGGACCTGGTCCGGTTTACGCCGGCAGAGGCGGCCGGGATGTTCGGAACCGGGACGAATGTCGTGCTCATGGACCCGGCGGACGCACCGGACGTCCCCCGCGGAGGGACTTTCGGCGCCGCGGGTAGGTATGAGATCTGGAAGTCTTTGATTGTATTCGCGATGGCGCTCATATTGGCAGAATACTGGCTATCGGGATCGCGGTCCGGGCGGTCCGGGCGAGCAAGATAAGCCGGGCGGACCGGGCGATTCGGGCGGACCGGGGGCCCAGCAGGAGCGTGGACAGGAAAAAAGCGTAACCACACTATGCGAGAAATGCACGAAATACCCCGAAACAACCGTGAACGCGCCCTGCTGATCGGCATGGTGCCGTCAAAAGAACGGGTCGGCGAGATGGAGGAGTCGCTCGACGAACTCGCCCTGCTGGCCGATACCGCCGGCGCGGAGATCGTCGATCGTGTGATCCAGGTCCGCAGCGCCATGCATCCGGCGTACTATATCGGAACCGGAAAGGCCCGTTCGATCGCCGAACGGTGCGAGGCGGAGGAAATCGACCTCGTGATTTTCGACGACGACCTCACCCCCGCGCAGGTCAGGAATCTGGACCGCGTTATCGAACGGCGCATTCTGGACCGCAGCGGACTGATACTCGATATATTCGCCTCGCGGGCGAAGTCGAAGCAGGCCAAGCTGCAGGTTGAACTCGCCCAGTTGCAGTATATGATGCCGCGGCTGACGAGGCAGTGGGACCACCTTTCCCGGCAGGAAGGCGGCGTGGCGGCCGGATCGGGCGGCGCCATAGGGGTCCGGGGGCCCGGCGAGACGCAGCTGGAGATCGACCGGCGGTTGATCCGCGGGCGCATAACCCACCTGCGCAGGAATCTCGAGCAGGTGGCCGCTTCCTATCACCGGCAGCGACAACGCCGAAGCGCCATGTTCTGTATCGCGCTGATCGGGTACACCAATGCCGGCAAGTCCACGATTTTCAATGGATTCACCGAGGCAGGCACGCTGATCGAGGACAGGCTGTTCGCCACCCTCGACGCGACCACGCGCGTGGTCAACGCGACCCCGGGCCAACCCGTTCTGCTTTCGGATACCGTCGGATTCATTCGGAAACTGCCCCACCACCTGATCGCATCCTTCAAAAGCACGCTGACCGAGGTCTACGACGCCGACCTGCTGGTACACGTGGTAGACGGCAGCCATCCCAACCACGCGGAACATATCGTGACAGTGAACCAGGTGCTGGCCGAACTCGGGGTTTCCGATCTCCCGCTGCTGTTGGTCTTCAACAAGACGGATCGGCTGGAAAGTCCGGACGCCCAGGAATTCCTGCAACTCTCCTATCCCAACGCCATCACGATGTCCGCACTGGACCCCGATGACGTGGAGCGGCTGCGCCAGGCGATTTCAGTAAGGGTCGACCGCCATCGCGTGGAAGTGGAACTGCTGATTCCCTACGAGAACGGACACGCCGTTTCCATGGTGTATGAGTCTGGGGAGGTCCTGCACCGGGAGGACGAAACGGAGGGCGTCCGCCTCACGGTCCGCATGATGCCGTCCGTCGCCGGTCGTCTCGGCAAGACGCTGGATGCTTATGTCTGCGGATAAGTAAGTGAATGCGGTGTGTTAAGGGGCGGCCCGTCGCAATCCGGGGGCGGCCCGCCGCAATCCGCCCCGTGTAATGGAACCAGGCGCTCATGGATTGCCGGGCGCTCAGGGCTTGCCCGGATCGATCTCGGGACTGCTGAGGGAACCGGGTATCGTCTCGCCGAATCCCGTATGATCCAGCGTCTGGCTTACATCTACAAGGAGCAGGTCTTCCCGCCAGTTCGGATTGTATAGTTCTCCCCGCGCCGAGGAGTGCATCAGTTCATACCTGCCGATGTTCCGCCGATCTCCGAAAATGAAGAAATGGCGCCCTCCTTCGGATGTCCGTGCGGGATCACCCTGGACGCCTTCCGTGTAGTACCAGACCTGGTAGGATTTCATGATGTTGTTGGAATCGTGTCGCACGATTTCCTCCGGCTGTCCGTACCGGATGAAAACCGAGCCACGGTCGCTTTCCGCCCCGCCCAGTTGAAAGTCGGCATAGGAGAACCGCTCGTTGAACACCATCATGGATTCGTTCTCCGGTGTTTCGGGCGTCGGGTCGCGCATGCGCCAGAAAGCAATCAGAAACTCGGTTTTGCCTTCGAGATCGAGATTGTCGTAGAGTTCGCGTTCCCGCTTGGAAGCGATGATGGCCAGCTGTCTCCGTCCCCGTTTTGCCTGTTCCTCGGTGAGGACCGTAACAGGAGGGGGTGGCGGTGGGGGCTGGACAATCTCGAAGACGGACGAACTGGACGCTTCCGTCCCGGTCTGCGCGTCCCTGACCATGACTTCCAGGGTATAGATGCCTTCAGGGAAGGTCATGTAGTCCAGGGCGATCACGTCCAGGCCGTCGGACCCCGATACCATCCGGTTCTTTTTGGGAGGAAGTGGAAACGTCATCTCGTTGGCATGACTGGTTACCGAGGGGTAAATGTCGTAGGCCGCCTCGTCTGTCGCCGAATCCTGAGTCAGGTTGTAGATCTCGAAATAGAGGAAAAGGTTGCGCGGCTTGTAGCTGCCGTCTTCAGGCATGTCGACCCATTTCTCGAAAATACGCAAGGGGTTTGGCAGCACCAGCAGGCCGTTTTTCGTGAACCGGTTCTGCTCCTGGGATTGCTGTATGAGCGTGGAGAACTGCAGGTCGCTCACCGATAGTTCAGGCGCGTCAAGTGGCTGGGCGACAAAGGGTTTCTCGGCTTCGCCGGAACGCCTGGAATTTAGATCGGTCACGATGGCCTTCGCCCGGTACGTGCCCGCGGTGACGCCTGCGACGATCTGTTCCATAATCACTCTTTCTTCGCCCCTTCGGGTGACGACGACAGGTCGGTCAGTCTGGTATTCCCTTTTCTGAACCGACTGGAAGACGGCGTTGTCCTGCTCGTCGATGATGGACAAATCGATTGAAAAGGTGGCGACGTAGACGCCGTCATCTCTTTCTTCAAGGGTGAATCCGCTCGGACGGCACAGGAAATAGAATTCCATGAAGGTCTGTCCGTCATGCCCCCTGAATCCACTGACATCCACGGCAAAGTCGATTTCGCCGGTGCTGTTCGCCGGCACGAGGAGGGGGTCGCCTTCTCCGGCGCCGGTGGAGTCCGCTTCCGCCGCGGCGTCGGAATCCACGACCGGCGCGGCAGGGTCCTGCTCCTGCGCGTGGGCGGAACGGGCGGACCAGGCGACGAGCAGGCAGATCAGACAGGCTATACGGCTGTAGTATCCAATCACTTCGGGTTCTCCGGTTCGGTGTCGTACCGGATTCCCGTTCTTCGCGGGAAGCCGGCCGCCGCGGCTCAAGCCGATTTTAGGTTACCGATTGACTTGCGGATCATGGAACAACGTTCTATGATATCCCACGTCCATGCACGGCTATGTGCTGAAAAGATATCCATAATGTAAGGTTTTGTTTGCTTCCGGGCAACTCATTTGTCGCTGCTGCGGGAGTTGCACGGACGGTATTGCGCAGGAGGATCCCATGCTGAGGCTCTGGTCGGATCGAACCATTCCCCCCGAGATCCGCGCGGAGTTCGACCAGCGGCTGCTCGTCCACGGTTCGGCGGAGGCGTCACCCGATGATCCGCTGCGGGACCTGCCCGGCGCCCACGCGATCGTCGCCGGCGCCCGACGGAACTACGACGGGGGCTTTCTGGACCGGTTTCCGGACGTGAAGGTCATCTGCCGGACGGGTATCGGCATCGACAACATCGTTGTTCAGGATGCCACGGAACGGGGCGTCGCCGTCTGCCATACACCGGAAGGCCCCACCGTATCCACCGCGGAAACGGCGATTGCCCTGATCCTGTCCGCGGTCAAGCATATCAAGCAGGTTTCCGGCGAATTCGCGGAACGTCCCGGGAAGGACTACCTTTCGGGCTACCAGGGCATGGAGGTCTTCGGACGGACGCTGGGTCTGATCGGGTTGGGACGCATCGGCGGCCGGGTCGCGGAATTGGCTGCCGCCCTGGGCATGCGGATGATGGCCTACGATCCCTACATCGATGAGAAACGGGCGTCGGCTCTGGGTATCGAACGGGCGAAACGGATTGAGGACGTGCTGGCCCGGTCGGACGTCGTCTCCCTGCACGCGCCGCTCACGGAGGAAACCCGTCGGCTGATGGACGGAAAACGCTTCGCACAGATGAAACCGGGCGCGTTCTTCGTCAACGTTTCGCGGGGCGGACTGGTGGACGAAGAGGCCCTTTGCGCCGCGCTCGACCGGGGTCATCTCGCCGGAGCCGGCCTGGATGTCTTCGATCCCGAACCTCCGTCCTCTGAGAACCCGCTGCTCCACCGCGCCGACGTCGTCGTGACCCCGCATATCGCCGGCGTAACGGTCGCAAGCCGGGAACGCATGTGGCGCATGGCGCTGACCATGGCTCTCCAGGTCTGGAACGGTCGCCAGCCGGACCACATCGTCAATCCGGAAGTCCTTACTGTTTGAAATTAGTCCGGCAGAGATCGGCTGGCTGCTGTCCGGCCATCCGCGAACCTCCCGCGCGCCAATCCAATGCGTAACGCGACTACCTGAAGACCTGGACGTCGGCCGCCCTGGGCGCGTCCACGCCGTGCTTCATGCGCATGATCTCCTTCTGGCGGTCCGAAAGCAGGCCATACCACTCTGCGGGAAACCCTTCGTGGGGATCATACTGGAACATGAGCATGCGTTTCCGGTAGTGGGCAAAGAGGGCGTGCCGGTTCGCGGTTCCGTGGTTGGCGCCGCCCGCGTGCCAGCACTGGCCGTTGAAGACCAGCACGCTGCCCGCCGGTGCCGTAGGCTGCACGTAATACTTCACGTCGGCATCGCTGGCGGGATGGGGAAGGCCGCTGCGGTGGGTGCCGGGCACGACCCGGGTTCCGCCGTTTTCCGGCGAGAATCCGTCCAGCATCCACACCGTGTTCATCATGACCGGAGAGGCCATGTTGAGCATTTCGGCCGGGATGTCGCTGTGAAAGCCCTGGTCGCCGTCCCCCGGACGCACGATGCGGCTGTTCAGGCTTCCCAGAATCAGCGACGGCTCGAGGTAGTGCTCGAGGATGGGCAGGATGCGGGGATGGTCGATGACCGGGAAGAAGATCGGGTCCAGGGTAGGCAGGTTGCTGACGTGCCGGCAGGATCCCTCGCCTTCCCGCTCCTCGCCGGCCTCTTCGGCCAGGCGTATCAGCACCCGGCGCATCGATTCGACCTCGTCGCCGGACAGGACGCCTTCCACCACCGTGAATCCGTACACGTCCAGCTCGTAAACGGCGTTTTCGAACTCGGTCATGGCACTACACCAGGTACTTTCCGGGGATTCGCGTGACTTCGTACTGCGCGTCCGGCGGACGGCTCGCGATGGGTTCGGGGACCTCGCCGGTCCAGTAATCCGGTACGGTCACGGGGCGGTTGTGCCAGCCCAGGAGCAGTGTCCGCCTGCGGTCGCTGTGGTTGCCCCGTGCCGAATGCAGGACACGCGCATCCCCTATGACCAGGTCGCTGGCCTTCACAGGAAGATCCACGGCATCCGGGTGGTCGCCGAACATATGCGGATCCTGCACGTCGGCGAAATACGCGGTCTGCTGATGGGGGACCTCCACCTGGTCGTGCAGGGGAATCCGCCGGCGATGCGTGCCGGGAATGACGCGGAAACATCCGTTCTCGAAGTCCGTGTCCACGAGATAGTAGGAAAGGAAAATGGTCTGCGGCCAGGGTGCCATGCTGATGGGATCGTTCCATCCCATCCAGTCCTGGTGCCAGTAGAGGGGTGGGCCGCCGGCCGGTTTGCTGAGGATGATGACGATTCCGGACGGGGTGAAATCCGTCAGACCCATGGCTTCCAGGATCTCGCGGGAGCCGGGCCAGTCGAGCAGGTTCCCCATCACCTCGTTGTCCTTGCCGGTCACGTGCAGGTCGGAACCCTGGTACTGCCACTCGGGCGGATGATCCGCGGCATCGAGCAGCCGGTCCGATTCCTGGCGGAGTTCGCCCAGGAACTCGGCCGACAACACACCTTCGATGTGGCAGTACCCGTCCCGGGTCAGCTGCTCACGTTTTTCGTCGCCCTGCTCCCTGGTCATATCCCGACTTCCATTCTCGCTCCAACGTTAGTGGGTTCGACTCGCGCCCCGCCCGGTTCAGCTACGCGTTCCCCCGGGAAAGACCGTTGTCCACCAGGTACTTGTAGCTCTTCTTCACCGCTTCGACCATGTCCGTCGCGCAACTGTCCAGTTCAACGATATGCCATTCGGTGTGGTCGCCTCCGGCTGCGATCACGCCGGGGAGGTCCACCTTCCCTTCGCCCAGGGCGGTCATGTCCGTATTTCGAAGGCAGGGCCCGTCCTTGAGGTGGAGCAGCGGCGCACGATCGCCGAGGCGTTCGAGCACGCCGGCCGGGTCCGGCCCGCCGACCTGCACCCAGTACACGTCCACCTGGAAGAAGACCTCGGGCGCGAGATGTTCGAGGAGGATATCCGTCGCGATCCGTCCCTCCACCTCCAGGTATTCCCACCAGTGATTGTGGATCCCGAAGGTCATGCCATGGGGCGCCACAGCCTCCGCGGCCTCGTTGAAGCGGTCCGCCGACCACCTGATGTTGTCCACGGTACTGTGGTCGTCGCGGCCCAGTCCGGATACGACGCGTTTCGTCCCGATCGCGCCAGCCGTTTCGACGACGTAGGATCTGTTCTCTCCGACGGGCAGGGGGAGATGGGCACTGGGAACCTTGAGATTCAGCGACTCGAAGAGCTTGCCGGCCGCTTCCGGTGTCGTGCCGGGAAACCCAGCGGGTTCGACGCCAGCGTACCCGATCTCCGCGGTCAGGTTCACCACGTGTTCGTAGTTTTTGTCGGCCATTTCTCTGAGGCTATAAAGCTGCAGGGCTACAGGTGGGGGCATGGTGCGGCACCTCTTTCGGTTCTGAAGCCGTCCCGAGCGTCTCGGGACGATCATATCGTGACGATCATATCAGGACGGGGCGTACTGTCCGGGAAAGGTCGTTTGCGAACGCGGGGAGAATATACGCCCACCCCGTAAGGCTTGCAAGCGAATCGTCAGGAGAGTCCGTAAACGAATTCCCCGCCGCCTCGCTTGAGGACGGCATCGCCTTTGTGGAGCATGCGAAGCACGCTATCTTCGCGGACGGTATCGAGCAGTTCTTCCTTATCAAACCACCTGAGATCGTGGGATTCGTCGCTGATTTCGAGCGGTTGTTCCGCAGCAGCGGCCAGCAGGTAACGCAGGTCGTAGTGCTCGTGGGCAGGGACGCCGGGTCGGGCGGCGATGGCATGGATGTCCACGTCCAGGGGAACGAAGCCTTCAGGGTCCCGGTATAGTCCGAATCCCGAGAGCCCAGATTCCTCTTCGGCTTCTCTCATGGCGACGAGGTGGGGCCGGGGACAACCGTCCGCATGGCCGCCCAGCTGCAGCCAGCGGTCGAAGATCCGGTGCCGCGTCAACAGGTATTTCGAACGGTCGGGCGAAAGGATCCAGGCCGATCCGGTGATGTGGCCCGGCATGCACGTCCTTTCGAAGCAGTCGGGGCGTCCAGCGACCAGATCCCGAATTCGGGCGACCGTGTCCTCATCCGCGGGATAACGCGCCTGGTAAAGATTCAGCGCGTGCAGGAGGACATCCCGGTCCGGCTGGTTTGTCCGGTCTGGTTGGTTCGCCCGGTCCGACTGTCCGGCCTCTTCACTGCCAGGTGCGCTCAATGGTCCGTTTTCTGGTGGCTTCGGCCTCGACGGTCCGTTTTCCGGTGGCCTCATCCGTCCGATTCCCAGTAGCATGGCACGCCGAGATCATCGCCCAGTTCCCGCAGCGACTGGATATGGGCGTCGTCCAGGGGTATGCCGTTCAAGCTGAAATCGGCCTCTCGTTCGGCTTCGATTTCACCTGGAAGCAATGTGCGGTCCAGCCGCGGCAGCGGGTGCATGGCGTGCACTTTTTGCCGAAGTTCCGAAACCGTCCGCGTGTAATCGGAAGGGTCCCCGATGAAGGCGGGGTCCAGTACGACGGCGGTCAAGCTGCTGGTAGCGCCCGGAAAACGCCGCTTAATGAGAGACTGCGCGTCCACGGGCCAGGTCATCATGACGGAGGTGACCTGGTAGGCCAGCCCCTTGATCAGAGGGAGCACGCTGATCTCCGCGATTTGCCGCATAGCCTCGGGCAGTTCCAGGTGGGTGCCCATATCGATCAGCACGGGCGGCTCGCCCTCCGACGAAGGGAACCCAAAACTCACCGGCGGGTTGTTCAACGCTTCTACGACGGGTTGTGGACGGTCGAAGGGCAGTGGACTCACCGGCGTGCTGTAGTACAGGCAGATCATGCCCGCCCCGGTCGCGATGCGCGTCCAGTTGCCGACCGAACCCGTATGGCCGCAGTGGGTCGCCGTGACCAGGCAGATCCCCATGGATCTCGCCCTGGATACTGCCGATCGAATCGCCCGGGCGGATACCAGGTGCCCCATGCCTCCGTCGCCGTCCCATTGCACCACGGCGCCGGCTTCCCGGTAGATCCGGACATTCGGCCGTGGGTTGCATTGGCCGGACTGGAAGGACCTCACGTATCCCGGAAGCTGGCGGGTGCCGTGGCTGAGGACGCCGCGCAGGTCCGTCGCGGTCAGGTAATCGGCCAGTTCCGTCGCGTGGTCATTCGACAGGCCGGCCTTGCAAAGCGCTTCTTCGGCAAAGCGGCGCAGGGCCTTCGCATCGTAACGTGGATTGGTGTAGTCGACGGGAGTGATGGCCATAAATGTCTCCGGGATCGGCTGCGGGGCTCAAGTAGATATGCGCACTTGCACGTAGATCGTTGCCGGCATGCGGCGGACCGTGTGGGTTCTCACGTCAACGGACATCGTGGTCCGCCCGCTAACCTTACCATAATTAGACCCGAACGGCAAAACAACCGCTATAAAATCGGACCGGCAATCTCAATGCCATGCGTTGACACCCGCCGCCTCGACATATACCTTTTGATCTTCTTCAACACGTGCATTTCGCAACGCGCTCAACGTCATGTGCCGATATACCGCCAAATCCAACACCGGGATATGAAATGACTACGAAACCACTTCAGGATCGCGTGGCAGTCGTCGCGGGTGCGACGCGCGGGACCGGCAGGGGGATCGCCCGCATGCTCGGCGCGGCGGGGGCCACGGTCTACTGCTCCGGGCGAAGCGTGAAGGGCCATCCCGCTACACCGGGCCGTCCCGAGACGATCGAAGAAACCGCCGAAATGGTCACGGCCGAGGGCGGCCACGGCATTGCAGCAAGGACCGACCACACCGTAGAAGCCGAAGTGGAGCGACTGTTCGCGCGCGTCCGGGACGAACAGGGCCGGCTCGACCTCCTCGTCAACGACATCTGGGGCGGCGATGAAATGATCGATTGGGGTTCGCCTTTCTGGGAACTCGATCCTTCCAAAGGATTGAAAATGCTGGAAGGGGCGGTTCACACCCATATCATCACGAGCCGGTACGGCGTACCCATGATGATCGAGCGGAACGCCGGGCTGATCGTGGAAGTCACCGATGGCGACACGATGGGCTACCGGGGCAACCTCTTCTATGATTTCGCGAAAAACGCCACGATCAGGCTGGGCTACGCTATGTCGCGCGACCTCCACGCGCATAACATCACCGCACTGACCGTTACGCCCGGATTCCTTCGGTCCGAAGCGATGCTGGACGGCATGGGGGTTACGGAGGAGAACTGGCGTGATGGGATCAAGGAGGATAGGTTTTTCGAGGAGTCGGAGACGCCGTGTTACATGGGCCGGGGCGTAGCGGCCCTGGCGGCCGATCCGGACGTCGCGTCGAAGCACGGCGGGCTGTACGGGAGCTGGTCGCTCGCGAAAGAGTATGGTTTTACGGACGTAGACGGACGCCAGCCGGACTGGGGCACGTACTTCAGCGCCAGGATACGGGATATCACGGATCACGTGGAATCGCCGGACGAGATGGACTTGTACAACGTTCGTGCCCGCATGAACCAGATCGAACTGGATCCAGCGGCAGAGGAGGAATGCAGGCGCATGAGGGAATACCTGGATAAGCATGAGTGAAGAATGCGATGACGTGAAAAACACGATGCGGCTGTTGTATGTTCGGACCTCCCTCTGCGTGTATACCCCGGGCCGAGGACGCAGAGCCCCATTAACCGTAAACGCTTGTAAACTACACCTTGTCTGATTATACTAGCATACTACTCTTCCCCACAAAGTTGAAAACTGGGAATGCTGATATCCCAGACGGAGGTTTTCCATGTCTGACAACGTAGACACAATAAAGATCGATTCCCGTATCCAGGATTCCGAGAAGATTCAAAACCTTTCCCGCCGTGGATTCATCGGCAGCGTCGTCGCCGGCGCGGCCGGGGTGGCCGGCGCATCGGCCCTGCTGTCCCCGGTCCAGGAGGCGGAAGCGGCGCCAGTGCCCGATCTGCCCGATGCGGCGCCCGGCGGGGCGGCCGCCGATGACGAAGCCTACTGGGAGAAAGTAGCGGCCCAGTTCATGCTGCGCGAAAATGTCATCTACATGAATTCGGGCACGCGCGGACTTTCGCCGGTGAGCGTGCACAAGGCGCAGGTGGAAGCCATCGAAGCGGTTAATTCCGATCCCAACATGTGCTGGTCGACCTACAGTTTCGCCGGCATGGACGAGATTCGGCAGAAAATGGCCGTGTATATTGGTTCTGAGGTCGAGGAAATCGCCTTCACGAACAGCACCACCGACGGGATGGGGCTCGGTTTCATGGGGCTGGAATTGAACCGCGGAGACGAGATTCTTACGACGAACTACGATTACGGCTGGGTGAAGAACATGATGGCCTTTCGTGCAAAGCGCGACGGCCTGGAGTTCAATATGGTGGACATCTCGGATCCGAGTTTCCGTACGCCCGATGATCCACAGAAGGTCGTCGATGCCGTGGCGGCCGGAATCACGTCGAAGACCAGGTTTCTCACCATCTGCCACATCAACTACACCGACGGATTCGTCATGCCGGTCAAGGAAATCTGCGAGATTGCCCGAGAACGCGGGATCATCACCCTGATCGACGGCGCCCAGCCGCCAGGCATGATGAAGATGGACATGATGGACCTGGGATGCGACATGTACGCGGGTGCGGGCCACAAGTACATGCTGGCTGCTCAGCACACCGGTTTTCTATTCGTCCGGAACGACATGGTGGACCGGGTTCATCCCCTGGTTTATACGGGTTCGATGAATCCGGAATGGGCTATCAAAGGAGCTCGAAAGCTCGAACAGCGCGGCTCTTCGAGCTATTCGGACCGGGTCTCCGTCGGTGCGGCGCTGGATTTTCACCAAAAACTTGGACCCGAAGCCATCGAAGCCCGGCTTCGATACCTGTCCCAACGCCTGAGCCGGGGCCTGAAGGCCATTGACGGCGTCACGGTGTACGCATCCGACGATCCCAGGATGTCCTGTGCGCTCGTATCTTTCTCCGTCAAGGACCTCGATCCTTCGTTCATCGTCGGGCGTCTCTGGTACCGCAGCCCGAACATCTACATCCGTACCGTCGGCGCCGCCGGCGGTTTCAGGGGAGTCCGGGCCACGCTGCACGTCATGGACACGGCCGATCAGGTAGACACCTTGATCGACAGGATCGAAAGGCTTACGCAGGCCTGAGGTCCCGATGGACATGGGCTACAGTTGTCATGGAGGCTCAATACAGACGAGATGTAATGGGCCTCGTGATGTTTTTGATGGCCCCGCTGCGTCATTTCCATGTACACTCCTGCCGCTACCCGCACCCTCCGCACGGGTGAGACGCTCGAGATCGGCGCCGTCCTCGCGCCGGACGACGACCACGCGCCGCTCGTCCGGCCGATCCTGGCCCACAAGTCACACAACGAGCAGTGGCACCTCGACGAGGTCTTCGCCGGACGGGTCGGCCCCCTCGAAACCCGGTTCTACCTCGGCCGCCTGAACAATCGTGCGATTTGCAATATCATGGTCAGCGAGTTTGGCGGAATCGGCATTGTGAGCCACGTGTACACCGCGCCGGAATACCGCCGCAAGGGTATAGCGCGGCTGGTCATGGCCGAGCAGATGGCCGACTTCAATGACCGGGGCGGCCGGTACCTGACGCTGTCCACTGGATTCGATACTCATCCCTACCATCTCTACCACGATTTCGGCTTCCGAAGCGTCGTGCCGGAATCGGGCCACATGAAGTACATGGGGAACGCCGCGTTCGAGGCGGAGCATTACCGGGACGACGGGACTGGTAAAGCCAGAGTCATCCCTGGGGACTGGAAGCACTGGCCTTCCCTGAACGTGCTCTGCGCCCAGGCCGGTCCGCCATACCTACGCAACGTGGGACTGGGACATATCGGTCCGCGCATGTTCGAGGGGGCTTACCTGGGGTTAATGAAGCAAACGCGGGAGAAGGACGATGTCCAGGTCCGGCTGGTGGTCACGGAGCTTGGCGCGGTCGCGGGTTATGCGACCCTGGTGCCCGATATCCGCTGGCGTGGCGAGACCTTGCTCCTCGACCTGACCGTTCATTCCGCCTTCACGGAACAACTGAAACCACTGCTCGAGTCGTTTGTCCTGCCGGTCGGACGCAAGGTATTCTGCCACGTCGAACCGGGCGACGGCTCGAAGGCCGCCGCATTGGAAGACTTGGGATTCATCCACGAGGCTACGCTTCGGCAGCAGTTCAAGGCGGCTGGCGACCTGCTGGACGTCGATATATACGCGCGATACGCCTGACCCCGGCCGCCGCCTGACTCCGGTCGCCTCCTGACCGGCTCGACTCCTCCTGACCAGCTCAACTCCACCTGACCGCGGCCATCACCAGAAACCGGTCGCCGCCTGCCTAGCCCGGTTCCGATGCGCCCCCGCGCTCCAGCCGGTTCAGCGTCTTCTCGTGGATGCCGCCGAAACCCCCGTTGCTCATAAACACGATCCGGTCGCCCGGCACCGCCTGTCCGGCCAGTCGCGAAACGATCTGTTCCACGTTGCCCGGGGCTTCGGCGTCCACGCCGCGTTCACGCAGTCCCGCCACGAGTGCTTCCACTGAAAACCGGTTACCGGGAGGCGCTTTCTCGGGCAGGTAGACCGGCGCGATCAGCACGCGGTCCGCCTGGTCGAAGGCGGTGGCATAGGCGTCCTGGAAGGTCCGCCGGATGGTCGTCGCCGAACGGGGTTCGAACACCGCCCAGGTCCGGCGGTTGGGCGCGGTTTTCCGTAACGCATCCAGCGTAGCCTCGACGGCCGTGGGGTGGTGGGCGAAGTCGTCGTAGACCGTGATGCCATTCACTTCGCCCCGTACTTCGAGACGTCGTTTCACACCGGGGAAGGACTCGAGACTTCGCGCCAGGTCCGGCCACGATACCCCGTAACGGCGTGCCGCGGCGACCACGGCCAGGGCGTTCCTGACATTGTGTTCGCCGAGCTGACTTGTCGACAGCCGGGCGCGGTGCTCGTCCCGTTCAAACAGATCGAAGGACGTGCTCCCTGGATCGAAGGACACGTTGCGCGCCGACCACCGGGCGACCGATGACGCGCTCTTGCCCGACGACCTGCGCCCGCCCGGTAAAATGCCCAGGGTATGGACAGCACAGTATGCGTGGGAAGCGAGCGCCTGGACGCGCTCGTCGTCCTCCGGGCCGATCAACAGCCCGTTTTCGGGTATGATGTTGACCAGCCTCCTGAAGGCAAGCGCGATCTCGTCGATCGAATCGTAGATGTCCGCGTGATCGAACTCGACGTTGTTGATGATCACCGTGTCGGGCAGGTAGTGAAGGAACTTCGCCCGCTTGTCGAAGAAGGCGCTGTCGTATTCGTCACCTTCCAGGATGAACAGGTCGCCCGATCCCAGCCGCGCGCCGGTCTGCCAGCCGATGGGCACGCCGCCGACGATGTAACTGGGATCCAGGCCGGCCTCCGTGAGCACCCAGGCGAGCATCGCCGTAGTCGTCGTCTTGCCGTGTGTGCCGGTGACCACGATCGATCGGCGGTCCCACAGGAAGAAGGACTTGAGCGTCTCCGGCATGGAAGCGAACCGGATCTTCCGGTCCAGGACGGCTTCGGCCTCGGGATTGCCTCGCGAAACGGCGTTTCCAATGACCACGAGGTCCGGCGGTGGATCCAGGTTGGCGGCAGCGAATCCCTCGAATACCGGTATCTGCTGCTCCGAGAGCACCGTGCTCATGGGGGGATATACGTTCTCGTCGCTTCCTGTGACCCGGTGTCCCAGGGACTTGAGCATCACCGCGAGTGCGCCCATGCCCGTGCCGCAAACGGCCACAAGGTGTATGTGAAGCGGTCGGGACATGGTCACGGCATGGGGGGATGGTCTTCGGTCAGTTTCCGGATCTTGCGGCGGACGGCGTCGTTCCTGAAGTGGTCAGGGTGGGCGAGGAGCAGGGTCTCGTACTCGGTGAGCGCCCGGGGAATGTCTCCGATCTTTGTTTCGTAGATCTCCGCGATTCGCCAGCGGGCGGCGGCGACGCGTCGGCTCTCCGGGTACCGCTCGGTCAGGTCCTGCAGGGCCGCGACGGCCTGGAACGGCTTGCCCATCCGGTCGAGCAACATCCCAATGTCCAGGATCACGGTGTCGGCGATTGGGCTCTGCGCGTTTTCTTCGACGAACGACTTGCAGGCTTCCAGGGCTTGCTGGTCCCGGTACTGGCGCCTCAGCAACACCGACCGGATGTAGTCGGAAAGCGCGCCGTCTCCGCCCTGGCGGCCCTCCGCAATCAGGATGGTCCACGCCAGCGCATCGTTGGCATAGGGACTGCCCGTAAAGCGGTCCGCCGTCTCCTGGAACTGGCCCAGGGCATCGTCCAGCCGGTCCTGGAACAGCGCCAGTTCACCCAGGTGGTATTGCGTCCGCGCCCGGGTCTCGGCGTCAATGGGTTCGCCGTCCGGCTCGAGGATGGCGTTGTACTGGACGAGCGCGTCTTCCAGGCTGCCCATGACGACGTAACACTCCGCGATACCGAACCGGGCTTTCTCCCGGTACTCCGGCGCGGAAGCGTCGGCCAGCAGAGAACGGTACATGGCGAGCGCCCGCGGCGCGTCCCGGTATTGGACCAGGTGCAATTCCGCCAGGTTGGACAGGGCCTCGTCGTGGAACCCGGTATTCGGATACTGCGCGATGATTTGCCGGTAGGTCCCGGCGGCATCGTCCACGCCGCCATGCTCACGGAACGCCAGGGCAAGGCCGGTATACGCCTCGGCGCGCAGGGCCTCCGATCCGTCCGCCTCGATCAACTCCCGGTACGCATCGATGGCGTCCTGGTGATGCCCTTCCCGCAACGCCCAATCGGCATACCGGACCAGGTATTTCCCGCTGTCCCCGTCCAGCCGGTCCGCTTCACGGTACGCCGCCAGCGCATCCTCCGGCTTGCCGGACCGCAGATAGAAGCTACCGAGCAGATCCTGGGCGTCCTTGCTGTCCCGGTGTTCGGATGCCGCCGACCGCAGCGCCTGTTCCACGAGTTCCTGGCTTCCGATCGACGCGAGTAGGTCGATCCGGTCGTTGACGATACGCGCCTGGCCAGGTTGCTGTGTCAACCAGCGCGTGAATTCCCTTACTGCGCCCGTCACTTCGAACGCACTGGTATACACACTGGCGAGCGCCAGGGCGAAAGCCTCGGGTTTCCCCAGCCGATTCCGGCCGTCCAGGTAAGTCTGTATGGCCCGGTCGTATGCCTCTCTTCTCAGGTGCAGATTGGCGATCTGGCTTACGGCCGATTCGCTTTGCGGAAAACGCACCAGCATGTCGCGGAGCTGTTCCTCTGCCTCGTCGTCCCGTCCGGCGCCGAAAAGTGCTTCGGCAAGCCTGCCGCGCAATCTTGAATCGTCGGGAGACTTCGCGATGTGCGTTTCGAGCAGAGGGATCAGCTTGTCGAAGGCTTCCAGCCTGAAGTACAGCCTGAGGGCGCCGTTCAGGGCGGACCGGTTATCCGGATAGTCCCTCAGCACCCGTTCGAACAGGACGGCCGCCCGGTCGTACTGCCGGAGGCGTTCCAGGCTTCGGGCCTGTTCGATCCGCCGGTTCAGATCGGCGGACCGGCTGAGTTGTCCCTCGGCGCTTGAGGGCAGGAAAACCTGAACCGCCAGCAATACGGCGAGCAGACCGCCTGCGAGATGCGCACGTAGCGGAACGGCGAGCAGTACGCCTGCGAGAAGCGTATGTCGCGGTGCAGTGAGGAGACCGCTTGCATAACGCGCACGTCGAGGTAAGGCAGGGCCGCGAAGCGCTTTGGGGCTGCGAATCACGATCACCGCCTAGTTCACGACCGGAACGGTTGAAAGTGCGCGGAAATAGGCACGAATGAGCGCTTCGTATTCCTGTGGATACACGCCTTCGTCTATACGGCCCATGACATCGTCACGCAGGGTGCGTTCGAACCGGGTCAGGTCATCTGACAAATCGCCGGGTGACGGGCGGGTCGCCAGGTCCTCGCCCGGGGCGGCCCGACGCCTTTCCTCCCGCCGCTGACCGCGTATGGACCTCGAAGCGTCCAACAGCCTGGACAGGATCCGTTGCTGGCGCTCCACCAGGGCGGGGTCGATCTGGTACTGCTGCAATTCCCGTACCGTGTCCTCCATCTCCTTTTCGATTTCCTGCAGCCGTCCGAGGACCTGGCCCTGGTTGACCTGCTGTTCCCGCCGCAGTTGCTCGAGGCTCTTTCGCAACGCGTCCTGCCGTGCCGCCAGCCTGGAAACCTGCGCCTGGGTCTGCAGATCCATTTGCCCTTCAGACTCGTCCATCATCTGGTTCATCTGATCGTTGATCCCGGTCTGTTGCCTCGCCATGCTCTGCAACCGTTCGATGAGATCCATCATGCCGGAGGACGATCCGGAATTCGCCATGTTGCGCATGGCCCGCTGCAGCGCGAGTACGGTTTCGTTCAGCGCCTCCATGGCGGCCAGTTGCTCTTCGGAGGCGGAATCGCGTTCCTGTTCGGCCAGGTGACCCTCCGCGCGGTCCATGCTGTTCAGCGTTTCTCCCAGCGCCCGTCCGATGGCCGGCGAGATGAACATCGTCTTCCGGGCGATGGATACGAGGTCGTTGGTTACGAGCGATGCGCCGTCCGAGAGACCCTGCTGGTCCTCCGAAAGGATATCGATCCGGGTAACGGACCCGCCCGGCTGACGCGTGCGTTCGTTGAGGTCCTCCTGGCCGACGGAGAGATCGACCAGTTGGTGCATCGCGCGCCGCATGCCCTCGGCGATCTCCTGCATCCGGTCTTCCTGGAGCTGGTCCTGGATCTCCTGCAGTTGCTGACCCAGGCTGGTAAGCGCCTGGGACATTTCAGCCTGGCCTTCCATCGCCTGCTGCATCCTGCCCATTCTGAGCTGCGAAGCGATCTGTTCCATGGAGTCCGTCATTTCCTGGCGTTCCATCTCTCTGGACGCGTCCCTAACGCTTTCTGCCGGCATGTCCCGGAACGCTTCCATTTCGTCCGCCAGGTTGTCGAGACCGCGTTGCAGAGCACCCGTATCCTCGCCCAGTTGACCCTGCTTTTCCGCCAGTTCCGTCCCTTCCCGGCCGTCCGACGTATTCTCCGTGGCATAGCGCAGTTCGTCCTGCCGGGCGGCGAGGTCCTGGGTCTGGCGAACGGCGGCCATCAACTGCTGCTCCGTCCGGATTCTCCTCAGAATGGAGAGACTGCGCTCCAGGCGTTTCAGGAACTCCTCCTGCTCGAATTCGAACGCTTCCATCGACGCTTTCAGCTGCTCGTCGTCGATGGACTGAAGGGCTTGTTGCAGGTCCCGCATGGCCTCCAGCAGTTCGGGCGTGGCGATCTCCTGAAACAGCTTTCTCAACTGATCCATCTTGTCGATGAGTTCCTGGCTCATCGAATCGTGGTCTTCCAGGGTTTCCATGGTCGCCTTCACCGCTTCGGCCGCCTTGAGGAGTTCGTCGGTCGCCTGTTCCTGGCCGGCCAGAACGGATTCGATCTCCTTCTTCTGCTCCCAAGTCAATTCCTCCGTCGGAACCCCCTCTGCTTCCTGCCGCGCCTTCTGTTCAAGCGTCCGGTTCAGCGCTTCGATCTTCTTCTTCGATTCCTCCTGCGTTTCCAGCAGGTCTTCCATGTCGGACACCTGCTGCTCCTGCGTCTGGTCGATCTGTTCGTAGATCTCTTCAATCGATGGAAACCGGACCGTGTAGGTTCGGCTTACCACCCGCTTGGGACCCGAAACCATGTCGTTGTCATATAGTTCGATCCGGTAGGAGACCACGTCCCCGGGAAACAGGTTATCACTGGACAGGTCCCAGACGAAGGGCTGCGTCATCATCGTGGACTCCTTATCCACGGGGATGGACCTGACCCGCTCTTCGCCTTTGGGTTCCTTGCGATGGATCAGGTTCATGGCCGAGAATCCGAAGTCGTCCGTGGCCGATACCAGGAACGGAACGACCATGTTCTCCGTGAGGTCGGTGTCCCGGCCCGGAGACAGGATCCGCAAGGACGGCGCGCGGTCCGGCAATGCGATGATCCGGTACCAGGGGGGACGCACGTTTTCGTGGCCGGCCGCGTTGCGCAGCGAGATGCGGTAACGCCCGTCGGTTCCCACGGTCAGCGATGCCGAGGCCGTGTCGTTCACCACCTCCATGGTTACCGGCCTGTCCGCATGCTCGAGGTAAAGCGCCGCCTCCGACAGGTCCCGGCCCGCGTTCACGGCGGAAAGTTCCACCTTCGTTCCTTTCAACGCGACGATGTCTCCGCCTTCCGTGGTGGTTCTGGGCGCCAGCCCGGTATAGACCGGATAGCGATAGGTCAGGTGCAGCGCCCCGAGGAACGGGCGATCTATGGCGTCGATTCGGAATGGAGGGGTGGCGGCGTCGCCGGCTTCGACGACGTAGGTCAGGCTTCCCCGGATCTCCCGCACGGTGTGGGCGTATGTTGCGGGCGCCGTGACCTTCATCTCCACGGCATTCCGCAGTCCGTCGTCGGAGACCAGTTGCAGCACGGCCCGGTCGGGTTGCTCCCCGGTCGCTTCGGCCATGATCGTGACCTGTCCGCCCGATGTGACTTCCACGTCGCCCGGCTTAACGCTCAGAAATGTGCGTTGCGGGGGTTGGAAATGGGTCAGGGGGCTTGCCAGGCGGTTCAGCGCGCCCGCAAGCGGCGCGCCATAGGCGGCCATCGCGATCAGCGCCAGCAGCGCGGCCAAGCCGAATCCCCTGGCGGACCGGGCGATGCGGCGCCGCTGATCCGCTTCGTTGAAATCCACCGATTCGGTGTGCCGCACGGTATCCGATACCGCCGCGTCCAGTAGTGCGGGAGAGGCTCCGTACGCACTGGAACCCGCCTGCCGCTGCTCGGCGAGTTGCAGGGCCACGGTGACCCGGTCGTTCAGGTCGGGGTACTCGCGATCGACCCGCCGCGCGAGGTCCACGTCGGACAAACCGCTACGCAGGCGGTCCAGGCAGTGCCGGACCGGCCAGGCCGCGAGGAGGAGGATCCCCGCCGCGATCAGACCCAGGCGAACCGCCCGGTCGAGATACAGGAAGGATTCGAGCGCGGCCAGGGAAAGCGCGAGGATGCAGATCAGCGCGCCGGCGGTTAACAGCCCTTCGACAATGACGATCCACCGGCTTCGGATGCGTAGCGCGTGAAGCCGGTTTCGCAGCGCGTGCCAGGTGGAAAGGGTGGTTTTACTCGGCACGGTCAGTCCTTGGCGTGCTCCGGCATTGCCCGTGAGCCGCGCGGTCCGTGCGGCCGAGGCGGCCCAGGCGGCTCGGGCGGACCAGGCAGCCCGGAAGCTTCCGTCGTTTTACGCTATTGCTGTACCAGCATTTCGTGAGAGTAGAACAGCTGGCGGGCCTGCTGGAGTTGCTCGTCACCGGCCGCGGCTACGCGGCTGGCTTCCTCATCCCCCCAGAGATTCCGGGCGAGTGACCGCTTCAGCTGGAGTTCGATGACGTCCCGGTCGTCGTTGAACTCCTCGTCGGTGAAAGAGATCCCCGAGTCCCGGACCTGGACCTTGAACGCTTCGATCATCGCTTCGTCGACCTGGAATTCCCGCAGGAAGACGTCGAAGTCATCCCTGAGTTCCTGCCGGTCCGCCTGGGACACGCTGTAGACGTTGGCGAATTCGAAACAGGCCCGGTCGAAAGGCACCCATCCCCTGTACTTGCCGATTACGAAGGGGTACGTGCGTTTCGGGGCCGGGATCACCACGTCGGGAGAAATGCCACCGTCTCCATAGACTGTTCGTCCGGCGGCGGTGGTGAATTCTGTGCGTTCCGGGATGTCCGTGCGGTCCGCCTGCTCCGCCCCATCTGCCGGGTCCGCGCCGTCTGCCGGGTCCGCGCCGTCTGCCGGGTCCGCGCCGTCTACCGGGTCCGCGCCGTCTGCCGGGTCCGCGCGATCCTCTTCCGTATCGGACCCCGCTTCCCTTCCGGCCTCGCCGGCCTCGCTGAACGAGCCTTCGACGTATTCCTGGAAGGACTTGTTCTTATAGTCGCGCTGGATCATACGCCCGCTCGGGGTGTAGTATCTGGCCGTCGTCAGCTTGAGCGCTGAACCGTCTGTCAGGTGAGGCTCCGCGAAGAGGGTCTGAACGAGGCCCTTGCCGAAGCTTCGGGTCCCGGCGATCACGCCCCGGTCCCAGTCCTGGACGGCGCCCGCCACGATCTCGGAAGCGGAGGCGGAACGGTGGTCCAGCAGGATCACCAGGGGCATTTCCCGGTGGTTCACGCCGTTTATCGATTTGAAGGTCTGGTTGGAACCCCGGTTCCTTCCCATGGTCTTGACGATTACGCGGCCTTCGGGTATGAACTTGCTGGACACTTCGACTGCCTGGTCAAGGTATCCACCCGAATTGCCTCTCAGGTCGAGAATCAGCCGCTCCATGCCCTCCTGTTGAAGCCTGTCCAGGGCAGTCTCCAGTTCCCGTGAAGTGGTCTTGGCGAACCGGATCAACTGGATGTATCCCGTCTGGTCTTCCAGCATGAAGGACGTCCTGACGCTGCGAATGGGGATGCTGTCCCGGGTAATCGTCACGTCGAACCAATCTTCGACGCCGGGCCGCTCGATGGTTACGTCCACCCTGGTCCCCTTCTCGCCACGCAGCTTCTGCCTCACCTCGTCGTGCTTGATCCCGATCGCCGATTCACCGTCGATCCGGACGATACGATCTCCGGACTGCAGCCCAACGGCTTCCGACGGCGATTCGTCGATCACGGAAATCACGTACAGGAATCCATCCAGTACGTCGAACTCGATCCCGATTCCGTAGAACTTGCCGCTGAAGCGCTCGCCCATTTCGGCGAAGCTCTCCTTGCTCAGGAAGCTGGAATGGGGGTCGAGCACCTCGAGCATGCCGTCGATCGCGGCGTAGATCAATTCGCCGGGCTCAACCTCTTCCACATAGTTGTCGTTGACCAGGTTGAGCACGCCCATCAGCAGCCTGGTGCTCGAGAAGATGTTGTCCGCCGCATGGATCGTCCTGTCGGCCGCACTGCCGAGCAGGAACGACCCGACCGCGACAAAGACCAGCAGGATGGCGTATTTCGGTTTCTTCAGGATCGACATATGGCCAGACTCCTTCGTCCCGGTCTTCCGTCCGGGATTCGACCGGGTTCGCGCCGGAAACGACCTTCAGGTTGCATGCAGGGGAGGTCGCCAGGTTGATATTAGAGTAACAAATAAATACTAAAGCAGGGATGTACTCTGTCAATGGTTTTCGGGGCGTGCGGCGATGGTGTTTTTCGTGTTCGCGCCTTGACATTCCCCCTGTGTTTCTTTAACTTTTCCGATCTCGCTGATTATCGATCTTATCGAGGGCCCGGGTGGATTCCACGCGGGCCCGCGGTCATCCCCGATTGCGACGAAACAGGCACAGCGTATTCATTATACAATATGAACGCTCACGCCATTTCATTGGTTTCAACGTCCGCCCCGTAAACCGGAGACGTCATGAACGTACTTGTCGTTGGCAAGGGAGGAAGAGAACACACGCTGGCCTGGGCGCTTCGCCAGTCGGCCCTCGTGAAGGATCTGTACGCCGCCCCGGGCAATCCGGGTATCGCAGCGCTCGGAAAATGCGTCGACATCGCACCGGAAGACGCGCCCGGTATCGCCGGTTTTGCCCGCGAAAACGGGATTGACCTGGTAGTGGTCGGACCCGACGGCGCACTGGAAGCCGGCGTGGTCGACGCCGTGGAAAGCCTGGGCATACGGGCCTTCGGTCCGACACGGGCGGCCGCCGAAATCGAATGGAGCAAGGTGTTCTCCAAGCAGATGATGCAGGAGGAAGGCATTCCCACGGCAGCCTTCGCGGTGTTTTCAGATGTCGACGCGGCGCGGGCGTACGTGATCGAACAAGGTGTGCCGATCGTAATCAAAGCCGACGGCCTGGCCGCCGGCAAGGGCGCGCTGGTGTGCCGGACCGCCGAAGAAGCCATGAAGGCCCTTGACGTCGTAATGACCGACAGGATGTTCGGCGATGCGGGCCGGAACGTTGTCGTGGAGGCCTTCATGGAAGGCGAGGAGGCGTCCGTATTCGCGTTGACCGATGGCGAACGGGTCCTTCCGCTGGTCCCGTCGCAGGATCACAAGCCCATCCACGATGGGGATTCGGGGCCCAACACAGGGGGCATGGGCGCTTACGCACCGGCGCCGGTCATCGATGAGGGCGCGATGCGGGACATCCTGGAACGGATCATCGAACCCGCGGTTCGTGGCATGAAAACACGCGGACGGCCTTTCAGAGGGGTGTTGTACTGCGGCATCATGATGACGGACCAGGGCCCGATGGTGGTGGAATTCAACAGCCGCTTCGGCGATCCCGAGACCCAGGTCATACTGCCGCTCCTCGAAGACGATTTCGCGGAACTGGCGGTCGGGATCAGCGAGGGCAGGATGCCCGACCGGCCCCTGACCTGGAAGCGGAAGGCCGCGACCTGCGTGGTGGTAGCCTCCGGTGGATATCCCGGCGAATACGAGAAAGGGATGGAGATATGCGGGCTGGAGCGGTTGGACGCGATGGACGATGTTTTCGCCTTTCATGCCGATACGGCCCGTAGGGATGGAAAACTGGTGACCAACGGCGGCCGGATCGTTGGCGTGACGGCCCTGGCCGACGATCTCGCGAGTTCCATCGACCGGGCCTACGAGGCGGTGGACCGGGTTCGGTTCGAGAACCGGTATTTCCGCAGGGACATCGGCCAGAAGGGCCTGCGCAGGATGGCCTAGGTCGGATTCGATACCATGAAGGTACTGACTGTCGATCCGGTTCGACCGGACCATACCGTGCTGCAGGAGGCCGCGGATATAGTACGCGCCGGTGGCCTCGTGGCTTTTCCTACCGAAACGGTCTACGGTCTGGGCGCCGACGGAACCAATCCCGCCGCGATCCGGCGGATCTATGAAGCCAAGGGCCGGGACGAATCGAAGCCGATCCTGGTACTCGTATCCCACAGGAAGGACTTGGCCCGCCTGGTCCGGTGCATCCCCGCAGGTGTCCATGCGGTGATGGACGCCTGCTGGCCCGGACCGTTGACGCTGGTCTTTCCCGCGCTGGACCGCGTGCCGCGGGAACTGCTGGGCGGGGGCGCCACGATCGGGGTCAGGCACAGCAGCGCGGCGATCGCGGGGGCCCTGTGCCGTGCTTCGGGAGGTCCCGTGACCGCACCCAGTGCCAACCGCTCCGGTGAGCCGGAACCCCTTACGGCGGAGGACGTGGCCGCCCAGCTGGGCGACCGGGTCGATCTGATTCTCGATGGCGGACGATCGCCTTCGGACCTGCCTTCGACGGTTGTGGACGTATCCACGGGCACGCCGCGCCTGATCCGCGCGGGGTGTACACCATTTGAACGTGTCGAGGACGCCTGGCGCCAATGAAGACACTTCGCGCCATTGAGCGTCGGCGGACGCCATTGAACTTCGCCCTTGAGCGCCGACGGACGTCCTTGAGCGGCGGCGGGCGCCATGCAGGACGGAACCCTGGGGGTTTCCTTGCCTGACTTGAAGAATCCACTGATCGTACAGAGCGACCGTACCATCCTCGTCGAAGTCGACCATCCGCGCTACGAGGATGCCAGGGACGCGCTTGCCCGGTTCGCGGAACTGGAAAAGTCCCCGGAGCACATCCACGTATACCGTCTGAGCCCGCTGTCCCTGTGGAACGCCGCCTCGGCCGGCATGAACGGCGACGGCGTGCTCGAATCGCTCGAAAGCCTGAGCAAGTACGAGATCCCGCAGAACATCCGCCGCGAGATTTACGATTTCATCGACCGGTACGGGCAGCTACGGCTGCAAAAGGAAGACGGCAGGCTGATCCTCGAGTCCGACGACCCCGCCCTGATCGCTGAGGTTTCCGGGCTGCCCTCGGTCAAGCAGTTCCTCGCGCAGCCCCTGGACGAGCGCAGGGTGCAGGTGGGAGACCGGTACCGGGGCCACATCAAGCAGGCGCTGATCAAGGTCGGATTTCCCGTGGAAGACCTGGCGGGATACGTCGAAGGCGCCCCGCTGGAAATCAACCTGCGCACCGCTTCGGGAGACCGGAAATCCTTCACCATGCGGGACTACCAGCAGGACGCGGTCGGCGCGTTTCACATGAATGGAGAACCGCAGGGAGGCAACGGGGTCATCGTGCTGCCCTGTGGCGCCGGGAAGACCATCGTGGCCCTCGGGGCGATGGCCGTATTGAAGTGCCACACCCTCGTGCTGACGGCCAACACGGTGGCCCTGCGCCAGTGGCGGGAGGAGTTGATCGAGAAGACCTCGCTGTCGGAAGAGCATATCGGCGAGTACTCGGGTGAAACGAAGCAGATCCGGCCCGTAACCCTGGCCACCTATCAGATCCTGACCTACAGGAAGAGCAAGGGGGACGAATTCGAGCATTTCGGCCTCTTCGACCAGAAAGGCTGGGGCCTCATCATCTACGACGAGGTCCATTTGCTCCCCGCCCCCGTCTTCCGTTACACCGCCGAGATCCAGGCCCGGCGGCGTCTCGGGCTGACCGCGACGCTGGTTCGCGAAGACGGCCGGGAGGACGACGTCTTCAGCCTGATCGGCCCCCGCAGATACGACATGCCCTGGAAGCTGCTCGAGCGCCAGGGCTGGATCGCGGAAGCGTACTGCCGTGAAATCCGGATCGATCTGCCCGAAGCGCGGCGCATGTCCTACGCCGTGGCCAACCGCCGCGACAAGTTCAGGATCGCTTCGGAGAACAGCCGCAAGACCGAGATCATCCGCGCCCTGCTGGAACAACATCCCTCGGACCAGGTCCTGATCATCGGGCTTTACGTAAGACAGCTCAAGCAGATCGCCGCATTGTTCGATTTTCCCCTGATCACCGGCAGCACGCCGCTTCAGGCCCGCCTCGATCTGTATACCCGGTTCAGAAACGGCGAACTCAAGCGCCTCGTGGTGTCCAAGGTTGCGAATTTCGCCATCGACCTGCCGGACGCGAACGTGGCGATACAGATATCGGGCACCTTCGGTTCCCGCCAGGAGGAAGCCCAGCGGCTGGGCCGGATCCTCCGTCCCAAGGCGGACGGCTCCGCCGCCATTTTCTATTCGCTCATCACGCGGAACACCCTGGACCAGGACTATGCCGTGAACCGTCAGCTCTTTCTGACGGAACAGGGCTACCAGTATACCATCCACGACGTGAGCGAAGTGCGGGCATGACGGTCCGGTTGACACGGACGCGTCGGGTTTCTATATTTTGGTATGGCCCGGACGGCCGTCCGGTCGACCGGACGACTTGAGCAGGACGACCGGAATCCGGTACGGCCTGGCCTAACTTGCCGACCCGGCCTGAAATCCGGACGACGTCGCGTTTTTTGAAACCGATACCCGCCGCGGGGCGTATAACGCGGTATGGGTGGACATAAAATGGCCGACAATACCTCCATAAACGCGGTGCAGGTCACCGATATCGAGTCCGGTGTGCTGGACGAACTGACCTTATCGGACGAATTGCTGTTCGTCCGTGTCCAGCGGGACGATATACGCGCGTTCGAGGTGATCGTCGGAAGATACCGCACCAGGCTGTACAACTGCATCTACCGCATGGTCCACAATACGGAATGCGCGGAAGACCTGGTGCAGGAGACGTTTCTCAGGGTCTACCGGAACCGCCACAACTACAAGGCGATCTCCAATCTTTCCACCTGGATCTACACCATCGCGCTCAATCTCGCCCGGAGCGAGTTGCGAAAACGGAAACGCCGCCAGTTCTTCTCCCTGAACGCATCGCCCCACGAGAACAGCACGCGGGAAAGCATCGATCTGCCGGATACGAGCGCGGGGCCCGGCGATCACCTGGAGCAGAACGAACTGGGCCGGGCGATACAGCACGCGATCGATCAGTTGCCGGACAAGTACAAGTCCGTGATCGTGCTGCGTGACATCGAGGAGCTTTCTTACGAGCAGATCGGCGAGATCCTCCGCTGTCCGACGGGAACCGTCAAGTCGCGGGTCAACCGGGGACGGCTGAGACTCCAGGAAATGTTGAGGCAGTGGCAGGTAGAGATACTTTGAGGAGGAAGGACGTTTTGAACTGCAG
This sequence comes from Gemmatimonadota bacterium, assembly GCA_026705925.1. Lineage (GTDB taxonomy): Bacteria > JAAXHH01 > JAAXHH01 > JAAXHH01 > JAAXHH01 > JAAXHH01. The sequence goes on along the minus strand of JAPOZT010000037.1, from coordinate 44,890 downwards.
TGGATACGAGCGGCAGATGTCGGACTACCTGGACGGTCAGTTGTCGAAGGCCACGGAAGACGAACTTCGATTTCACCTGAATGGATGTCCCCGGTGCCGGCTCAGGATGCAGGACATGGAAAGCGCCATGCGGGCCGTGAAGAGCCTTCCCGCCGTATCCCCCCGGCCGATGTTCGATCAACAGCTCGGTAACCTGCTGACCCGGGAAGTCGCCCGCGAGCTGTACGCCTCCTCCTGGTTGAAACGCGTCTCGGCGGTCTTTTCCGAACTGGGCGAACTCAGTCGGCAGCGACCCGTTCAGATGGTGTTCGCGACCAGCCTGATCCTGACCATAACCGTGATCGGCGGTTTCGCCTTCGTGGCCGGTCCGACGGAAAGGTCCGATGCATCTGAAGGCCCTGCGATGGCTTTTGCCCTGCCGACGCCCATCGAACCCGAACTTGCGCCGCCCGATCCCATTTCGCCCTTTCCTCTGGAACGGGAACTCGCGCCGCACATGGCGACAGGACCGGCAACGAACACGGAACAGGCAACAAATCCCCCCACTCCCGCTGCAACCAGTCTCCCATATACCACAAACCGCATGACCGGCGACCGACCGGGTATCCTCACCGTCAGGACCATGGAGCCGATGACCCATGGGATCCGGTTCGTTTCGGCGGGGACGGGCATGCGCCTCGATCCATCCCTGTTCGACGAGGCCTTCGGCCGGGACCTGGTGGCCGGCGGCGATCCGGATCAACCGGCGCTGGAAGACCTGCTGCAAACCGTTGGCACTGCTGAACTACGCGATTCGCAGCGTGCGGCCGGTACAACCGGTACACCTGGCGCACCCGATGCGCCGGCGTCGCCGGGCCCTACCGCTCCGCTCAAGCGCGTCCGCATATCGTTCTGATCGACCATGCACGGTTCTCATTCCAACCCCCATCAATGGACCGGCCGCTTCCGTCCCCTGATCTGGGCCGCGCTGCTGGCCTGCCTCGGTTACGCGAGCGACGATCGCCGGGTCCATGGGCAGACCACCCCGTATCTTCATAACCTCGAGCGGGAGATCGTCAGTCTCGTCGAACGCGTGGAACCGACGGTCGCCAGCGTAATCGTTCAGCGCAAGTTCATCAACACGGTGAACGGACAGACCTTCACGGACTGGGAACGCTCCATCGGGACCGGCGTGGTCCTGCACAGGGACGGGTTCATCATTACGACGGCCGGCGTCGTCGACCATGCCCACGATATCCTGGTGAACTTTCGGAACGGCAGTTACCGCCGGGGCCATCTCGTCGGGGTGGACCGGCTTTCCGACATCGCTGTTATCCGCGTCGACAGCCTGGAGACCCATACCGCGCGCCTGGGTGATTCCGATGACGTCCGACCCGGGTCCTGGGTAATGGTGCTGAACAACGCCCACGGCTTTCCGTCCTCGATGACGACGGGGATCGTGAACGGGCTGCGTGAAGAGGACGTCATGATCCAGGTCAGCACCGTGGTTGGTTCCGCCTACTCGGGCGGCGCGGTGTTCTCCACGAACGGCCGCCTGCTCGGTCTCGTAGCGGATCCTCACCTGGTCCAGGCGGCCAACTCGGGCAATTCCGTGGCAGGTGACGGCAATGGCCTGATTGCGGTTATACCCATCAATCGCGTGAAAACCTTTGCCCGGCAGCTTATCGAATACGGCGAGATCCGCCGGAGCTGGCTGGGCGTTCACGTGGAGAAGATCTGGGAAAGCGTCACCATCGGCGGCGACCGCAACATCATGCTGGACGCCGTGGAAGGCATGGTCGTTTCGGATGTATATCCCGACAGTCCCGCCATGCAGGTCGGTCTGCGCAAGGGCGACGTGCTTCAGGCCGTGAACGGCGTCACCATGAACCATCCCATTGCCCTGGCCGAATTCGTCACCACGCTTCCCGTGGGCACCCGGATCGAAATAAGGTACCTTCGAGGGGAGGTGGAACATACCGCGCACACGGTGCTTGCGGCGCAGCCGAAACCGCCCGCCGCTCCCGCTTCTCCCTTACTCACCGAAGAGGGCCCGGACGATCCCCGTACCGGTGAAGATCCCCGTCTCATACAGCAGATGATCCTGGAACACGAAAGGGAACTCGCCGCCCACCGGATAAAGTTGAACCAGCTCAAGCGGCTGCTGGATGAACGCATGCGGCTAATCGGTCAGCGTACTCCGGTCCGATCCGGAGACGATGGATTTTGAGCATTCGATTCTGAGCGGCCGAATCGACGGAGCCGCCTCGCTCTCCCTGCCAAACATCCCTTGCCTGCCCGATCCACTCCGGTATACATTCACACCACGTCTTTTCCACCCGCGTTATGCAATATGCGTCAGGGATTTGCGGTTTGCGTTTGACATCCGCGGCATGCGTCCGGCATTCGCGGCACCTGCGGCATCCGCGGCATCGGCAGGAAACCACCAGGGGAGTGTGCATGGAACACCAAAAACTCGGCCGCACCGATACTTCGCTCAGCTTCATCGGCCTGGGTTGCGTAACCTTTGGCCGTGAGATCGACGAGGAGGCTTCCGCAGCCATACTGGATGATGCGGTCGAAAGGGGAATTAACTGGCTCGATACGGCGGAGGCGTACGGAGGCGGCAATGCCCGGACCTACCGGCGGGACGTGCTGAAAGTCGATGACGTGCGCGAGACCTCGGATATCATGGGTTCTTCCGAGATCATCATCGGAAAGTGGATGAAAGCGCGGGGCTGCCGGAACGACGTGGTGATCTGCTCCAAAGTGAGCAGCGGCAACAGCCCGGAGAATATCGCCCGGGCGCTCCAAGTAAGTCTCGAACGCCTGCAGGTGGACTGCGTGGACATCTACGAGCTGCATTCTCCCGATGAAACGGTACCCATTGCCGAAAGCCTGGCCGCGCTGGACGAAGAGGTATCGGCGGGAAGGATAAGGACCGTGGGCTGCAGCAACTTCAACGCCGCGCAGCTCCGGGAGGCCCTGGACGCCAGCGCCAGGGAGGGCTATGCCCGGTTCGAGGTGGTCCAACCGCCCTACAACCTGGCCGACCCGGGTGCGCAGGACGAACTGTTTCCCCTGTGCCGGCGGGAGGAAGTGTCCATCACGTCCTACAGTCCGCTCGCCGCGGGCTTCCTGGCGGGGAAATACACGCCGGACCGTAACGCCTTCCCGGAAGGCTCGCGTTTCGACGTAATTCCCGGACACGCGGACATCTACTTCAACGACCGGAACTTCCGCAACGTGCAGCGGCTGCGGACCCTGGCGGATACCCGAGGACTTCCCATGGTGCGTATGGCCATGGCGTGGGCCATGGGGCATCCCGATATCACGTCGGTCCTCGTCGGCGCCCGTCATACCGGCCACCTGGACAACGCCTTCGACGCCCTCGCCCTGAAGGCGGACACGGAACTGCGTGATGAAATGTCGAGTTGGCTGACGGACTGAGCACAACGCGCAACGGTGCGATAACGACGATCTCGAGAGGGGGATTCCGTGGGGCTGGATCCAGTTGAAATGACGAAGGAATTCGTGGATGTGAAATCCGTCAGCCGGTGGAGCAACGCCGCCATATCCGACCTGGTTGAAGATCGGATGAAGGCATGCGGACTCGAAGTGGAACGGCTGACCTACGAGGATGAAAACGGCGAGCTGAAGGTCAGCCTCGTCGGACGCAAGGGCGAAGGCGAAGGCGGCCTGGCCTTCCTGTCCCACACGGATACGGTGCCGGGGCAGGAGCAGGACTGGGACGCCTATCACGGCGTGGTCGAAGGCGACCGGTTGCTGGGCCGGGGCAGTTGCGACATGAAGGGCCCACTGGCATGCACCATGATCGCCGCCGCGCAGGTGGATGCGGACCGCCTGAAGAAGCCGCTGCTCGTGGTGGCGACGGCCGATGAGGAAGTGGGCGGCGGCGGCGCGCACCAGGTGGCCACGGAATCCCGCATCATGGGCGCCGTACGTCCCACCTACGGTGTGGTGGCCGAGCCGACCAGCCTGACGCCGGTGTATGCCCACAAAGGCGCGGCCCACATCGTGGTGACGGCCCACGGCAGGGCGGCGCACACCAGCACGGGCCTGGGGGAATCCGCCAATTTCAAGATCGCCCCGTTCCTGGCCGAAATGGCCGAACAGGCGGAGCGGATCAAAAACGATGAACGGTATCAGAACGCGGAGTTCAATCCGCCTTCCAACGGGTTCAACATGGTGATCACCGACTACGACACGAAGCAGAACGTCTCCGCGGCGCGGTCGACCTGTCACATCTGCTTCCGCACCATGCCGGACGATCACAGCGAAGAACTCGTTGATGAACTGGTCGCGCGGGCCGAAAGCTACGGCTTCGAGGTTACGAGCAGCATATCCCGCCCCTTCTACGCCGATCCATCGAATCCCATTGTGCAACTGGCCTCCGACGTCACCGGAGGCAAGCGGCCGGAGACCGTGCCCTACGGCACCGATGCCCCCCACTTCAGAGAGCAGCTGGAGATGGTGGTCCTGGGCCCCGGCAGCATCGAACAGGCCCACACGGTAGGCGAATACGTTGAAATCCCGCAGCTGTACGAGGCGGTGGACATCTACTCACGCATGATTCACGAAGTTTGCTTATAGGAGTCGATCCATGGCGGATTCCGTAGGATACAGCGATACCTCCGTAATACCCGGCAGCAAATGGCGCGTCCACGACGGCGACCGGCCCCAGCCCCGCGTCGTCACGCCGGGCGATGCCGGCGGAAGCCCTCCTTCAGACGCGGTCGTGCTCTTCGACGGCTCGGACCTCGCCCAGTGGGCCGGCCGAGATGGCGGCGACGCCGCCTGGAAGGTGGAGAACGGGTACATGGAGGTCAATGGCACGGGAGACATCTTTACCCGCGCGCATTTCGGCGACTGCCAGCTTCATCTCGAATGGGCCACGCCCGAAGAGGTGGTTGGAGACAGCCAGGGCCGGGGCAACAGCGGCGTGTTCCTGCTTGGGCTCTATGAGATCCAGGTGCTGGACAGCTTCGACAACCGGACCTACGCCGACGGTTCCGCCTCGTCCATTTACGGCCAGTACCCGCCCCTGGTCAATGCCAGCCGGGGACCGGGCGAATGGCAGAGCTACGATATCATCTTCGAATCGCCTTCGTGGGACGGCGACAGACTGGTGAAGGGCGCGCACCTGTCGGTCATCCACAACGGGATCGTGGTGCACCACCGCCAGCAGGCCGTCGGTCCCACCGGGCACAGGGACCTGGCGAACTACGACACGCCCCACGCCGACACGGGCCCTCTGCAACTGCAGGATCACGGCAATCCCGTCCGGTTCCGCAACATCTGGATGCGTCGCCTTACCGCCTACGACGAATCCTGATCCGGCCCGTCCGGTTCGCCCGGTTCGCGAACCCAGAAAAGGATGACGAAGGATGCGGCGGCGGCCATGACGCCGCAGGCCGCTCCAACGGAAGGATATCCGAAGGCGACGTAGAGCACACCGCAGAATGCCGTACCCCCGGCGATGCCGAATTCCGCCACGGTGTTCTTGAGCGCGATGAGGGTGCCGCGTTCCTCGTCGGAAGCCATGGCTGTGACGAGTGCCTGTAGCGGCGCGTGGCGGAAGGCTCCGGCGATGCCGGTGAGGATGAATCCGACGAAGACCACCGGCAGCAGGCCGGTTATCCAGGGTATGGCGGCCAGCAGGCCCGCCATCACCAGTCCGCTCACCACCACCACGCCCCTTTTCCCCGCACGGTCCGATAGGTATCCGGCCAGTGGGCTGCCCAGCAGCGCGCCCAGTCCGCTGAACAGGAATATCAGGCCGATCCAGTCGGTCGAGAGTGCATAGACGTCCCGCAGCCACGTCCCCACGTAGGTGATGAAACCGACCGTGGAAGCCGATACGAGAAAGGACGCCGCGATCACCGTCAGGGGTCCGGTGCGCGTGAGGAATCGACCGTAGCTGCTTGCCAGGTTTCCCAAGGAAACTGCGTGGACCGCACGGGCCGCGCTTTCCGCACTCGTCGTACGGGCCGCGCCGTCCGTGCCGACCGCACTAGCCGTCGGAACGCGTCGGGGCAGGACGGCCAGCGCCGGCGCCCACAGCAGCAGCCCGGCCCCGGCAAAAACCCCGAAGGCCCACCGCCAGGACCAGGCTTCCGCGACATACGCCCCGGCCGGCACGCCCAGGATCATGGCCGCGAAGTAACCGGACATGACCATTCCCATAGCGGCACCCCGCCGTTTGTAGGGAAAGTGGTCTCCTATGCAGGCGGTGATATTGAGGGATAGAACCCCCGCGGCGGCGCCGGTGACGGCCCGGAAGGCCACCAGCGAAGCATAGTCCCACGCCAGGCCGCACAACAGGGTCGCGGCGGTGAATACGATCAGCCCGGCGATGAGCATTTTCCTGCGCCCGGTCCGGTCCGACAACGGCCCGATCGCGAAGGAGACCACGGCCGCGGCGATGGCATAGACCGAGACCAGCAGCCCGGCCCGGCCCGCGCCTATTCCGAAGGTGGCCATCAGGTCGGGCAGGATCGGGGAGATCATCTGGTTGTCGGCGACGGCCACGAACATGAGGCCGAACAAAACCACGATCAAACGGTTGTTTCCTTCCCGCCTCGCATCGGTCATAAAGGGTTCCTGCTAAGATGCATCAACGGAATGCGCCGCCGTGCATCCACGGCGTTGCGTGGTGCCAGGCGAGCACCCGGTCTCGAAGAACGGCCGCCTGCCCCGTGTCGTGACGGGCGTCCTTCAGGTTGGACAACTGGTAAGGGTCGGTCTGCAGATCGTAGAAGCACGCCCGGTCATCCAGCACTATGCCGTTTTTCGGATCGACGCGGATCCCGTAGGTGTGGGACGCCGTGCGTAGCCCGATCTCTCCTCCGGAAGTCTCCACGAATGCGCCTTCGTCTCCCTCCGGTCCGGTCCCACCCGACGAAACCACCGACGCGAGGTCGCGTCCCTGGACGTGGCCGGGTACGGAACCGCCGCAGAGGGAGAGCAAGGTGGGCATGACGTCGATGAGCTGGGCCGTCGTGATGGTGTCGACCCGCGGTTTTAGGCGGTCCGGCCCGTGAAAAACCAGCGGGATGCGGATGGATTCTTCGATCAGGCTGCCCTTGTTGAAGAGGTGGTGACTGCCCAGGTTGTCGCCGTGATCGGAGAGGAAAACGACGATGGTGTTTTCCTCGAGATGGTACGCCTTGAGGTAGTGCATGAGACGTCCGACCATGTCGTCCACCCAGGTCGTCATCCCGTAATACAGGGCGATCAGGCGCCGCAGATCGAATCCCGGGGGCAGCTTGCGCGTGAAGGGCAGGTCTTTTTCGTAGAAGAGAAAGTCCCACAGGTAGACCTTGAACCAGTGTTCGTCAAAGGGCAGCCGGCCGTCCCGATAGACGTTGGGCCGCAAGGGGATATCCGCGGGGTCGTACATATCCAGGTACGTTTCGGGCGCGTCCATGAGGGGCATGTGGGGCGGAGAAATGCTGTAGTAGAGGAAAAAGGGATCAACCCGGTTCCCTCGGTCTCTCAGGTAGCCCCCGACCTGGTCCGATTCGAAGCGGACGCTGAACCCCTCAACCTGGAACTCCTCTCCGTCGTTCTCCACGAAGGACTGCCCGCTGTGCCGGTGGTGGACCCGCGGGTACAGGCTGTAGTCGAATCCCAGCGGCCCGGGTGCGGAATGGATGTGCCATTTCCCGATCAGCGCCGTATCGTATCCCAGGGACTTGAACATCTCGGGCAGCGTCGGCGCGGGCAGGTGGGGCCGGCCGGCTGCCGGATACTCGGGCATCGTCGTGGAGCCATCCTCCTGCCGCTCCGCGAAGTTGCCCAGTGCGCCCATGCAGGTCCGGCTGTACTGGCCCGACAGGAGACAGGACCGGGCGGGCATGCAGACGGGGTTGTTGCTCACCGCCTTCTCGAATCGCACGCCTTCCAACGCGAGCCGGTCCAGGTGGGGCGTCCGGATGACTTCGTTTCCGTAGCATCCCACTTCGAAAGCGCGCAGCTGGTCGCAGATGCAGAGAATGACGTTCGGACGGGAAGGGCTTGCGGGGCCGGTCACGATGAACTCCATTGCGATAGGGTCAGAGCAGGAGCCGGGTCGCCATCAGAGCAGGAGCCGTATCGCCATGACGACCAGTACCACGTTCAGGACCACGCGGATCAGCCCCTCTCCCCGCTTGACGGTGAAATGGGCGCCGATCCATCCGCCTGCTGTCGTACCCACGGCCAGGGCGGCCCCGAGCAGCCAGAGCACCTGTCCCTTGTCCGCGAAGATGGCCAGCGCCACCAGGGTATAGATGCCGACGATGAATACCTTGAAGGCGTTTACGCGGACGAGGTCGAGGCCGACGACCCGGTAGAGCACCGCCATGAGAAAGAACCCGACCCCGGCCTGGATGAACCCGCCATAGAACCCCACCGCGACCATCAGGATGTGCCCCAGGACGAGTCGCTTCGGCTGCTCGGTAGTCTCCGCGTCACGCTGTTTCCTGCTCATGAGGATCAGCAGCAGGATCATCAGGCCGCCGAGAATCTTGTTGAAGAGCTCTCCGCTGACCTGGGTCCCCAGGTACGCCCCCAGTGCCGCCCCCGGCACCGCGCAGAGCGCGAGGGTCAGCATGGTGCGCAGATCCGCATACCCCTGCTTGAAGAAGCTGGTGACGGCCGATACGTTCTGGGCGACGATGGCCACGCGGTTGGTGCCGTTGGCCACGTTTCCGGGCAGACCCAGGAATATGAGCACTGGGAGGGCCAGCAGCGAGCCGCCGCCTGCCATGACGTTCAGGAATCCCGAAAGGACGCCCACACCGGCGAGCAGGAACAGCTGCCAGAGTTCGAATTCCATGAGCGCCTAACCGGGAACCGGGGCGTCGTCGCGTATCAGCCCGTCCGATTTGAGTTCAGCCCAGAGGTCGGCAGGTATGGAATGCTGGTAGTGGGCCAGGTTCGATTCGACGTACTCGGGCCTGACCGCGCCGGGAATGACGGACGCGACCGCCGGGTGGAACAACGGGAACTGGAGGGCGGCCGCGGCCAGGGGCACGGCGTGCCGCTCGCAAACGGCCTGTATGCGACGGGTCTTCTCCATGATTTCAGGCGTCGCGGGATAGTAACCGTAGGTCGAATTCTCCGTGGGTCCCGTGACCAGGATGCCCGAGGCGAAGACGGCGCCGATCACGATGCCGATTCCGTCCTCCACGCACCGGGGCAGTTCCAGGTCCAGCGCGTCCTGGTCCAGGAGCGTGTAAGGCATGGCGACGATAAAGAAATCCAGGGGCATCAGGTCCAGGAAGCGCAGCATCATCCCGGTCTTGTTCAGGCCGGCGCCCACGCCCTTGATGTCGCCCGCGGCCTTGAGCTCCGCCAGCGCGCGCCAGCCGCTGGTGAACAGCTGGTGCAGGTAGGCCTGGATCTGCGCCTCGTTGTGATAGAAGGGGTCGAGGTCGTGGATCAGCAGCAGGTCGATGCGGTGGACCCCGAAGCGGATCAGGCTGTCTTCGTAGGAACGCATGATGCCGTCGTAGCTGTAATCGTAGACATGGTCGAAGGGCAGCCCGCCGCACCAGAAACCCTGATCGAAGTTTTTAAGGTCCCGCGTCGCCTTGAAAACGCGGCCGACCTTGGTGGATACCACGTAGGATCCGTGGCTTTTCTGGCGGAGCAGCTCACCCAACCTCAATTCGCTCTTGCCGTACCCGTACCAGGGAGACGTGTCGTAGTAGCGGATACCGGCCCTCCAGGCCGCACGCAGCGTGGCGCGGGACTTCGCATCCGTGACGGGCTGGAAGAGGTCTCCCAGCGGCGCGCTGCCGAAACCCAGTTCGGTGACGTAGGCGTCCGTGGTTCCCAGTTGTCTCGTGGCGATTGCCATGTGTTTTCCTTTCTGTGGATTCCGCCGTCAGGGCTCCACTTTTCCTCGAAGCGGGCGGCAGTTGCATACTATGCGAATCCTGTCTCAGATCCTGGTATAGAGTAATCAGCCCGGTGCTTCGTGTCACCTGTTTTGTGGTTGCCGTACCGGGACGAAATCGTTGACAGTCCCGCGCCGTTTCCGTAAGATGCACCATCGACTCCAGCACGAAATCCAACCTGTCGTACAGGGGACACGCCAGTTGTTCCGACTCGATCAAACCGCGGCGAGACTAAGCAGCGCAGCGCGAATGCGTCCGGTGGTCCCCACGACCCTGGCCGTCGCGGCCATCGCCCTCATCACCCTTACCGTCCTCGCACTGCCGGTTGACGGCCAGAAGGACGCCGGGGAGACGGCACGGCATGTCAACTCTTTCGGTGTGACCCTGCCTCCTGACGCGGCACCGCCGGAACGGCAGGTCCTCACCCAGTTCTCTCCCGACAACCGGTATCTGGACCGGGGTACTTCCACCTATAAGCAAGCCTGGGGCGTGGGCCTGGTGGCCGAGCCACTCGCCCGCGTGGACCGGAATTTCAACCTGCTCCCGGCCGGGGCCACATCATGGGAGCTGTCTGAAGACGGCCTGACCTGGACCTACCGCATCCGGGAAGGGATGATCTTCGCGGACGGCCATCCGCTCACGGCCCGCGACTACGAGGCCACTTTCCGCCGTTGGGCGAATCCCGAGACGGGCTTCGATTTCGAGTGGTACTTCCGCTCGATCAGGAACTGGACCGACGTCGTCGGCGGGCGGCAGCCCCTCGATTCCCTGGGTGTCAAGGCGCTTGACGAGCACACCGTGTCGTTCACCACGGAACGTCCCACGCCCTATCTTCCCCTCCTGCTCGCCAAGAGCTGGGTTTCCCCGACCCACCTGTTCGACAAGTACGGCCCCGAATGGGCGACGCGGCCCGAAACCCACTTCGGCAGCGGACCCTACCGCCTGGTCGAGTGGATCAAGGGCGACCGCATCGTACTCGGCATCAACCACAACTACCGGGGCCCCATCAAGCCCATGCTGGAGCGCGTCGTGGCCAGGCTGTACAACCTCGCCGTGCCGCCCCAGTTCCTGTCGGCGTACGAAGCCGGAGAGGTGGACTACGTCCCCCTGACCAACCAGGCCGAGATCAACCGGATCAAGGCGGACCCGGTCCTGCGCGAACAACTCAATGCCTACACGGATTTCGCCACGTACTACCTGATGCTGGACACCTACAATCCGCCCTTCGACGACGTCCGCGTGCGCAAGGCCTTCGCCCATGCCATCGATGTCGACGCCATCATGAAATCGGCCATTCGTGACGTTGGAATACCCGCTACGTCCATGTTGCCCCCCGGATTTCCGGGTTCCAGTTCTGAGGAACTGGCCCCGCTGCAACGGTTCGAACCTGAACTGGCACGGCGCTATCTTGCCGAGGCCGGCTACCCCGGCGGACACGGATTTCCGGAGGTGAACATCTGGCTGCGCGGGGAAGCCGCCAACATCCGGACAGCCGCGGAGGCGGTGCAGGCCATGCTGAATCAGCACCTGGGCCTTGACGTGGGTGTACGCAACGTGGAGCGCAAGGTCTACCTGGACGCCATGAGCGCACGGGAACTGACCCTCGGCATGGTCCCCTACCAGTACGACTACATCGACGCGGGTAACCTGTTGACGATCTGGCTTTCCAACGGGCGACACGCCTGGCACGATGATCGATTCGAACACCTCGTGCGGCAGGCCAACGAACTGGTGGGCGATCCCGAAGGGCGCATGGCCATGTACCGGGACGCCGAGCGTATCCTCGTCGATGAAGCCGGGGGGATTTTCCTTTGGTACATCCGGATCAACCAGATGTGGAAGCCCTTCATCCGGGGAGATGCCCTGGAACCCAACCAGTGGGGTTACCGGGCCTGGCGGGGCGAACTCATGTCCAATCTGCAGACCGAGCTCTATATTACGAAGGACGTATTGAAGGATCCCACGAAGAACGAACCGAAGCCCTTCCGTTTCTGGCAGTGGTTGACCGGCGACGGCTGATCTGCGCGTACCGCGAGACGGCCGGCCCGACCTGGGCACGACCAGTTACCGGCCGGTCCGGCGGGGTCAGCCTATCCCCAGTATTTCCCCCGCGTCGCGGTGAATCATCCCTTCCATTTCCGTTTCGTCCAGTCGGGGCAGTCTCGTGCCCTCGAGCATGGCGTTCAGGCCTCGCAGGTCGCGGAGCGTGTCGTCCACCGTCGTGACCGGGTAATCGGTGCCGAAGAGGAGCTTGTTCCATACCCCGTATTCCTGTACGAGCATGAGACTGTGATAGAACTGGAAGGGACGATAGTGCAGCGCGGATATGTCGGCGTATACGTTGGGATGCTTGCGGATGACCGCCACGGTTTCCCCTTCGTAGGGATGGCCGAGATGGGCCATGATGATCCTGCAGTCGGGATACTTGATGGCGACGGCGTCGAGGTGGCGGGGCAGGGTGCAGTCCAGCGGCGCCTGGTCCACGAACGTGGTACCGGTGTGCAGCAGGACGGGCAGTTCGTACCGAGAAGCATAGCGCCACAGGTCGTCGAGTTCGGGGTCCTGGGGATAGAACCCGGCGTACATGGGGAGCAGCTTGATGCCCCGCATGTCCAGGTGCTCCCGGCCTTCGATCATTTCCTCTCTCCATCCGTCCTGGGTGGGGTCAAGCGACATGAAGGGAATCGTCTGTTCGGGGCAGACCGCGCAGTACGCCGCCATGTAGCTATCGGGTGTCCACAGTCCCGACAGCCGCGCCTTTCCACCGAAGACCACGGTCTTCACGGGTGCTCCGGCGTTCCGGGCCGAGGCCAGATAGCTTTCGTACGACGGCGTCAGGTCCAGTTCGTAACCCCGCATACGGATGGCCTGCGCCCGGAAAGTATCGTTGAAGTGATCGGGATACCTCCAGGCATGGGAATGCACATCGTAGATCATGAAACTTCCTCCTGGTTCCGGGCTATCGCTGGCCGTCGTACCTTCTCAGCGCGGGCGACCTCCAGGCGATGACGGCGACGGCCGCAAGACAGCCGATCCCACCCGTGACGACGGAGAACGGCGCGCCGGCGAGTCCCGCCACCAGTCCGGCTTCGGCCTCACCGAGCCGGGGTCCTCCCATGACGAACATCATATTCACCGAGGTCATGCGGCCGCGCAGTTCGTCCGGGGTCGAAAGCTGCATGATGGTATGGCGCAGCACCATGCTTATCGTGTCGAAGGCGCCGGTCAGCAGTAGCGCCGCGAAGGTGAGCCAGAAGCTGGATGAAATGCCGAAGACCACCGTGGCCAGCGCGTAGCAGCCCACCGCCTTAAACAGCAACCGGCCCTGGCCGGAGATCACGGGGAAGGTGGACATGAGCGCGCCGGTCAGCACGGCGCCGATCGCCGGGGCCGCCGAGAGCAGGCCGTATCCCCGTTCCCCCACGCCCAGCACTTCCGTGGCGAAGATGGGCAGCAGCGAGGTGGCGGAAGCGAAGAAGGTGGCGGTGAAATCCAGCACCATCGCCGAGCGGATGATGGGCGAACGCTTGATGAACCGGAGTCCGTCGAGGGCCGCGGCGAAGCTGACCCGCGTCACGCTCCCGATGCTTCTGTGTACAGTGCGCATCATCAGGATCGGCACGATCATGAAGGCGAAGGAAACAGTGTTGATCCAGTAGACGGTCGCGATGGAGCCCGTAGCCAGGATCAGGCCGGCCACGCCTGGTCCGGTCACCGAGGCCACGTGGGACGCGGTGATATTGATGCTCATGGCGTTGGCGAGATGCCGCCGGGCCACGAGGTTGGGTACCATGGCGTTCTTGGCCGGACTGCTGAAGCAACCGATCCCCGCGCTGATGGCGGTAATCACGTAAAGTGCCGTAGCGGAATCCTGCCTCGACCACGTAATCCATGCCAGCGTAGTACTGATCAGGGCGAGGCCGCACTGGGCGATGAGCAGCACGCGCCGGCGGTCGTGGGTGTCTGCGATGACCCCGGCCAGCGGGGAAAGGACCAGGATGGGTATGAGTCTAATAACCGCCATCGCACCAAGGGCATACGCGGATTCGGTCAACTGATACATGTGCCACAGCACGGCGGTCTGCTGCATGCGGGATCCGGTGAGGGAAATGACCTGGCCGGACCACAACAGTCGGAAATCGCGGTATTGGAGTGCGGGAAACCGGTCTCGGACGGCTTGGAGAGTCAGCGGCATGACAAAACTGAAGATACCATGCGGGCAGGGACTGTCAAGTTGCACGGGACATTGGTCTTGACACCTCGTCGATGAACCGGATATCATGGCGTCCGGGCGCAGGCTATCAGGCGCTGGCTTCCGGGCATCGGCTCGCACTCATCCGAACGGAGCGAATGAAATGCTGTTTATCAATGAGGACCAGGTTGGCTGCTTACTGTCCATGGACGACGCGCTGCGCGCGGTCGAACAGGCCTTCGTCGGGCTCGGAATGGGTAAGGCGGTAAACATCCCCCGCTCCCGGGTCCGGCTGCCGGGCCATACGCTCCACGTCATGTCCGGGGGAGTACCAGCGTTGAACCTCATCGGGCTGAAGGCCTATACGACCACGCGACACGGCGCGCAGTTCGTCGTGTTGCTCTTCCAGGCGGACACGGGCGAACTGCTGGCCGCGATCGAGGCCGACCGTCTCGGGCAGATGCGAACGGGCGCGGCGAGCGGCGTGGCGACGAAGTACATGGCCCGGGAAGACGCGTCCTGTGTGGGCGTCGTCGGTACGGGGTGGCAGGCCCGAAGCCAGCTCGCGGCGGTCTGCGGCGTACGCGAAGTAACTTCCGTAAAGGCCTTCGGGAGGGACCGGGCGCGACGGGAGACTTATTGCCGCGAGATGAGCGAAGCCCTCGGGGTGCGAGTACAGCCGGTCGATTCGGCCCGTGCCTGCGTGGAGGATGCGGATGTGGTCATTACGATCACCAGTTCGGCGCAGCCGGTGCTGAAAGGCGTGTGGCTTGCGCCTGGCACCCACGTGAACGCCGCCGGTTCCAATGCGCTCGTTCGCAGCGAGATCGACGGGGAGACGGTCAGCCGGGCAAGGGTGGTGGCCGTCGATTCCAGGGAGCAGGCGAAGGTGGAGTGCGGAGACCTGCTCGAGCCGGTGGAGAAGGGGATCCTCCACTGGGACCGCGTACACGAACTGGCCGACGTGGTCGCCGGCCACGTGCCCGGGCGTATAGAACCCGCCGACATTACGCTCTTCGAATCCCAGGGCCTGGCCGTGGAGGACGTGGCCGTGGCCGCGGTCATCTATGAGCGGGCGAAAGCCGAAGGCCTGGGACAGCGGATCGGGTGAAGCAGGTCGGGTGACGGCCGTTCGGGTGCCAGGGTCGGGTGACGGCCGGTCGGGCGGCAGCAGGTGACAGCGCGGCTTGACTATTTCCTCATCGTCGCGACCCTGTCCCAGTATGCTTTGGCGCCGGCCCGAAGCCAGTGGTCATACACGGTGAAGAAGAACTTGACACCGATCTCGGCGTGTGCTTCGAAGGTTTCGTCTCCAACAAGCGACCCGGCGTTCCGGCCGGCTGCGACAATCCGCGCCAGGGTATCGGATACCACCTTCTTCACCTCGGGGCGGTACATCTCTCCCGGATAGCCCATGGTCTGGGCCAGATCGCCCGGGGCGACGAAGAACACGTCGATGTGGTCCACGGCGAGGATCTCGTCCAGATTCTCCACGGCCTCGATTTCTTCGATGAGGACGATGACCAGGATCTCATCGTTTACCTGCGCGATGAATTCGCTGTTCTCGGTGCCGTAACCCCGCCGGTTGAAGTACATGCCCCGCATACCCGCCGGCGCGAACCGGCTGGCGCGCACGACGCGTTCCGCCGCCTCGGCGCTGCTCACGTGGGGGACGACCAACCCGCTGACGCCGCAGTCCAGCGTGCGGCCGATCAACCCGGTTTCGTTGGCGTGCACCCGCATCACCGACGCCATGTTCCACAGGTCGCATGCCCGGGATACGTCTCCGATCCGGTCGAAGGTGATGTCCCCGTGTTCTCCCTCGATCCAGTAGCCGTCGAATCCGAACTGCCCCATGAAATCGATGGAATTCGCCGTGTGGCTGTGGCCGCCGACCACGTGGGCGACTTCGCAGGCCCGCAGTTTTTCCAGCACCCTGTTTCCTCGCATCGGCCGCATTCTCCTTTTTAATCCCGGTCAGTAGCGCACTTCCTTGCACAACTCGTCATGTCGGTTCTCACGGTGGACAACCAACCTGGACAAGTTAGGCGGTAACCCCGCATTGACAAGGCTTTTCTGCCGGTGAAACGGGTCGTATCGTCTTGACACCACAGGGGGGCGACTTTAGAATAGACGGGTTGTCTTGTATCGGCCGGCAACCCGTCCATTCACGCTATCCAGGACTACCCATGACCACCCAATCCAGGCATCCTATCACTGCCGAAGAAGCGGCCTACTGGTCGGAGATCCGGAAACAGTTCTACCTGATGGACGACGTGACCTACCTGCAGGGCGGGACGGTTGGCCCCTCCGCCAGGCCGGTCATCGAACGCATCATCGACCTGATGCGGGAATTCGAGGCGGATCCACTCAACCGACGGCACGGGGACCTGCTCAGGCCCCTGGTGGAGGCATCCAGGGAGAAGCTGGCCCGATTCGTGGGGACGTCCCCGGACCGGATCGCCCTCGTGCTGAACACGACGATGGGCATGAACATACCCGGCCAGGGCCTGATCTGGGAGCGAGGCAGCGACGTGCTGCTCAGCGACCAGGAATACCCCGCCGTCCGCGCACTGTGGACGTGGCTGGCCGAGCGGGACGGACTGAACCTGAACTATGTTTCGCTGCCCATTCCGCCGTCATCGCCGCAGGACATCGTGGACGCCTACGCGGCGGGCATCACGGAGAATACCAGCGTCGTGATCTTCAGTCACGTGTATTTCACGACCGGACTGGTGGCTCCCATCACGGAACTGACCCGACTGGCCCACGCCCACGGGGCCGTGGCCATGGTGGACGGCGCCCATGCCGTGGGGATGGTTCCCCTGGACCTGTCCGAAGTCGGATGCGACTTCTACGCCAGCAGTTGCCACAAGTGGCTGCTGGCGCCGAAGGGTGTGGGGTTCCTCTACATGGACGAAAAGTATCAGAACCGGATCCGGCCCGTGATTATCGGCCACAACATGCGCGAAACCGACTCGGCCAGCCGCTACGACGTAAACGGGACCCGGGACCTGACCCACCATGCCGGCCTGGGAGACGCCATCGACTACCAGGAGGAAATCGGCTGGGAAAGCAGGATCCGGCCCTATTGCCTCGGTCTGGCGCGGTACCTGAAGGCCCAGGCGGTCGAGCGGATTCGGGGAGCCCGCCTCACGATCCCGATGGACGAGACCATGTCCGGGTTCATTTCAGGTTTTTCGATCGAAGGCATCGACCTGTCGAAGGTATGCCAGTATCTCTGGAGCGACTACAAGATCGAGGTCACCGCCCTCGGGGTGGATGGCCAGTCGTTATTCAGGGTGTCCACCCATTTCTACGATTCCTACGAGGACATAGACCGGTTCATCGGCGCGATCAACGAAATCATCGCGAAATACCCCGACGTGAAACTGGATTGAGCATGCCCACGACCCGACCCAAACTATTGCTGCCCGGTCCCATCGATATCTGGGAGGAAACCCTGGAGGCGCTCAGCCAACAGGTGCTGCCCCACTACGGTGAAGACTTCGGTCCCATCTACGAAGAAACCGTATCGATGCTCCGGACCGTGTTCCAGACCCGCAACGACGTGATTATCATGACGGCCCCCGGTTCGGGTGCGCTCGACGCCGGGCTCAGCAGTCTCTTCCAGCCCGGTGAACAGGTGGCGGTGGTAACCAACGGACCCTTCGCCAATCGCCTCGTCGAAATCCTGAAGGCCTTCCGTAGCGAGGTCATCGCCGTGGACGACCCCTGGGGCGAGCCCGGCGATCCGGACAAAATGCGCATCGCCCTGAAACGTCACCCCCAGGCCGCCGGACTGGTCGTGGTCGCCAACGACACCGGCACGGGCGTGCGGAATCCGCTGGAGGCCTACGCCGGCCTGGCCCGCGAGTTCGAACTGCCCTTTTTCGTGGACGGCGTGTCGGCCCTGGGCGGCTATGACATTCCGGTGGACGAATTGGGCATCGACGTGGCCGTGACCTCCTCCAACAAGGCTCTGGAGACCGCGCCCGGACTGGGCATCCTGGCGGTCAGCGACCGGGCATGGGACATCATTCGCGCCAAAGACAGCGGACACCGGGGCTGGTACTACGACCTCGCCGTCTGGAAGCGGGCATCCGAATCCTCGGGCGAGCATCCCTATCCCACGACGCAGGCCAGCAGCCTGATCGTCTCCCTGCACGCCAGCCTGAAGAGAATCCTGCACCGGGAGACGCTGGAAGGCCACTGGGCCCGGTACGCGTGGGCCCGGTCCGTGGTCCGCGCCGGGTTGCGCGCGGTGGGGTGCACGCCCATCGTGGCCGATGCCGCCGCGTCCAGTACGGTGACCACCTTCCGGGTCCATCCGGACGTGTCCGAAGCCGCGGAACTGCGCACCTACCTGCTCCGAAACCACGGGTTCCTGGCAGCCCAGGCCATGGGCGAATTCACCCGCGATTCTCTGCGTGTAGGGCACATGGGGAAGGCCGGTTCGCGGGACTACATCGAACCCTTCCTGCTCGGGATGGAGGATTTCTTCCGCACGGTCAAGGGTCACGACCTGCCGCACGGCTGCAGCCTGGAGGGGTTGCGGCAGGCCCCGGTTTCCTACTGAAGATCCGGATACCCGGGAAGACGCAGATACCCGGGGAGACGCAGATACCCGGGGAGATCCAGTAACCTAAGCCTCGCCGTCGGCATTCTCGCCGGTAGACTTGCGTGGCGGCGTGAGTGAGAGCACCGTGTCCGTCAGGGACTGGTCGAGGGGATAATGGTAGGACGTCCGGTAGTACTGCAGCAGGTCCCGGGCCAGGGCGTTCAGCGGATCCACGCTCTGGAAGCGGTCGGGGAGCGGTCCCGGATGGTAGAGTACGTTCAGGAGGGAACGCAGGGGCAGGTCCTCCGGCGAAGCGGCAGGCGTGTAGGTAATGTGGTACCCCGATTTGCGCGTAAGCAGTCCTGAATCCACGTAGGCCGAGAGCATTCCGTCCAGTACGTTCTCCGGTGCCCCGGTCTGTCCGGAAAGCCGGTCCAGCCTGGTCGGCTTGTTGTCTTCCACGTAATTGCGGATGATGTAGAGAAAGGCGAGGACGTTGATGTAGCTTCGCAGCGCCGTCCCGTGAACGCGCTCCGACTGTCTCCACTCCATGATGCCCACGTTCTGGATGGAATGGGCCAGGATCGCTCCGAGCAGCAGGATCACCCAGCCCAGGTACAGCCAGATCAGAAACAGCGGCAGGGCGGCGAAACCGGCGAACAGGATCTCCCGCGCCCCCGCCTGCGTCGTGTCCGTAATCAACTGGGCGAATAACCGGTTTAGCAGTATCCATCCGCATCCTGAAATCACACCTCCAACCAGGGCGGCCCGTATGGAAACCCGGGTATTGGGTACCGACCAGATGATCAGGGAAAAAAAGAGTCCGATCAGCAGGACGGACAGGGGCGAGAAGCCCGCAATCCTTTCGAAGTTGGCCAGTAAGGCAATACTGTTCGACGATCCCATGAAAGTCACGACGCCCGTAATGATCAGCGGTCCGATGAGCAGCAGCGCCAGGTAGCTCACCAGACGCTGTCTCCAGCTTCGCATGCGCCGCACGTGCCAGATGTCGTTGTATGATTCCTCGATATTCGCCAGGATGCCCAGCACGGCGAAGAGGAGCACCACCAATCCGATGTATCCCAGCGTGCCGGTCTGGGCGTTGGCCAGGAAATCCATGATCTGCGTAGCCACGACGTCGCCGTCACTGCCCAGGGGGCTCAACCATTCTCTCAGGATAGGTTCGAAGTCCAGGTAGAGTCCGAGGCTCTGGTACACGGTGAATACGATGGCGAGCAGCGGCACCAGGGCCAGCAGGCTCGAGAAGGTCAGGGCCGAGGCCCGGGTCAGCAGGCGGTCCTCCCAGAACTGGTGATACAGGAAGATCATCGTCTTGGCGACACGCACGAGGAGCGCGTGCAGCCTGGACAGCCCCCGGGTGTTGATGTGCCAGATCTCGCTGCCGATGAACCGGCCCGCCCTGCGCAGGTTGCCTATGACGCTGGAAATACCTGGATGCACGTTTAAATCCCTTTTTCAGGCCAGTTTCGGCAATACGAACTGCGCCAGGCTCAGCAGGAGAAAGAAGCCGCACATGTCCGTCACCGTCGTGAGCATGGGGCCGGACGCCAGCGCGGGATCAGCCTTCATCGCCCGAAGCGCCAGGGGAATGCACCCTCCCAGACACGCCGCCAGCAGCGTGTTGGCCGCCAGGGCGGTTCCGACGACGAGGCCCAGGTAGGGATTCCCCTGCCACAACAGAGAAGCGCCGGCGAGCAACGCGCCAAGGGCCACGCCGTTCATGAAGCCGATGGAGGCCTCTTTGGCGAGGACGCGCAGGATCTCCCCGGGCCGTACGAGCCCCAGGGCCAGTTCCCGGATGCTCACCGCGACCGCCTGGTTGCCCGAGCACCCGCTCATGTCCGAAATGATGGGTAGAAAGACCGCCAGGATGATCGCCGCTTCCAGGGTGTCCTGGTACAAGACGATGACGCTCGCGGCAATGATGTTCAGGACGACGTTGACGCTGAGCCACGACAACCGTCGCCTGGACCTCGTCAGGACGGGCATGCTGCGCAGTTCCTCGCCGCCTACGATGCCGCTGGTCTTGAGGAACTCGCTTTCGGTCTGTTCCGTCAGTTTCTCCTGCACGTCCGCGGCCCGTACCACGCCGACCAGGCTGCCTTCTTCGTTCGTGACCGGCAGCCCGAGGTAGGTGTAGGTTTCGAAGAGGTCGCGCATCTGTTCGAGCGGGGTAAGCACCTGGACGCGAACGGGATCCTTCACCATGATTTCGGTGAGTCGCTGTCCGGGAAGGGCCATCACCACGTCCCGCAACCGCAGTACGCCCGACAGCTTCGCCCCGTCCGATACGTAAAGGTACTGCACGTCGTAACCGACGTATTCATCGTGCCGGTTCCGCAGGTCATCTATCACGTCCTGCACGGAGAAATCAACGGGATAGGATACGAACTCGGTCAGCATGATCCCGCCGGCCGTTTCGTCCGGGTATTGCAGCAGCTGCCGGACTTCCTCGGCCCTTTCGTCCGGCATCGCCTCGAGAATGGCTTCCGCTTCCTCGTCCTTGAGTCCTCCGAGCAAATCGGCCTGGGCGTCGCTGTACATCTCGTCCACGATCGCAGCGGCATCGGCGGGTGGCAGATCCTCGATCAGGTCGACCGCCTGCACGTCCTCGATCTGGTCGATCAACTCGGCCGCGTCCTGGGGCGAAAGGAGG
This sequence comes from Gemmatimonadota bacterium, assembly GCA_026705925.1. Lineage (GTDB taxonomy): Bacteria > JAAXHH01 > JAAXHH01 > JAAXHH01 > JAAXHH01 > JAAXHH01. The sequence continues at coordinate 23,573 of JAPOZT010000037.1, read as the reverse complement.
CCGAGCAGCCTTGTGTGTTCCTCCTGGCTCAGGCGAGAGACGGCCCGTGCCAGTTCGGTGGCCGTAAGCGACCCGATGTAGGAAGGCAGTACGTGCCGCGATTCGGCCAGGATGAGCGCCTGGAGATGCTGCCAGGATTCCTGGCTGGTCGGGTCTCGGACGTCGGAATTCATGGAAAGCTCCGACTGTGGGTTATTCCGGGATGGCGAGTTCGGTCGTGGTGTCGTGCTGGAACGGGCGGGCCAGGCTGACCGGCCTAAGCGGACCGTCGAGCGCGAGTTGTTCCGGGCGGGCCAGACTGACCGGACTAAGCGGACCGTCGAGCGCGAGTGGTTCCGGGCCGGCCCCGGCGTCGGCCTGGACCGGGCCAACCGAGGCGAGTACTTCCAGGTAGGCATCATAGTACTGCTGGATGTTCTCGACGTAATGTACCGGCTGCCCACCCCGGCAGAAACCGTACCGCGCCCGGTTGTAATACTCGGGCCTGGAAAGGAGCAGCATGGCTTCTTCGACGTGGCCGAACCACCGGTTGGGGTCCCATCCCTTCTGCCTGGCCAGGCGGCGGGCGTCGAGGAGATGGCCGTATCCGACATTGTAGGAAGCGAGCGCGAAGTGCACCCGCGTCTCCATCGGCAGCTTCGGGTCGAACCGGTCGAGGAGATGGTCCATGTACTTGACCCCGGCATGGATTCCTTCTTCCGGATCATGTAGTTCGGTAAATCCCATCTGCTCCCCCGTGGCCGGCATAACCTGCATGAGTCCCTGGGCGCCGACCCAGCTCACGGCGTCGGGATCGAACCTGGATTCCTGGTACATCTGCGCAGTGACAAGACGCCAGTCCTGTCCGTAATGGCCGGCGTACTTCTTCACGTGGTCGTCGAATGGCGACAGTTGACCGCTCAGGTCGACCCGCAGCGAGTCCTTGGCCTTGGCGATGGTACGGATGTTCTCGAAGTACTTCTTGCGCATCAGGTTGAAGAACAGTCCCCGCCTCTCCTGGCTGATGTACTGATCGAGCGCGGCGAGAAGCGCTGGATTGTCCTTGCGTACCGCCCATCCCAGCGACGCGGGCCCGATGCTGAACGCGGCCTTCAGGTCATGTCCGTACGCCTGTTCCACTTCCAGCAGGTTCGAGTCCGCCAGGGTCACGTCGTAGGTGCCGTCCTCGACCCCGAACATGATTTGCTCCGTCTCGACATCGCCCGGCAGCTCGACGATCTCCAGGCCTTCCACGGAGTCGGCTGCGGCGCGGAGCGGTGCGAGAAACGATGAGCTTCCACGGATGTGCACCGACCGCCCGGCGAGATCCCCGAACCCGGAAATGCTCTCTTCATCGGCGCGGACGACTACCACTTCTTCCACTTTGTTGTAGAGTGTCGTGAATGCGGCCGCGGCCGCCCTTTCTTCGTTGATCGTCATGGCCGCGGCGATGACGTCTCCCTTGCCTTCGTTCAGGTAGTCGATCAGCTTGGCGTGGTCGTCCGGTATGACGATTTCCAGGCGCAGGTCGTTCCGCCTGGCGAATTCTCTCAGGAGTTCGTATTCGTAGCCGACCTGCATGCCGCGGTGGATGAAGTAGGTCAGCGCGTTGTTTCGCGTAATCATGCGCAGCCGGCCGCGTTTCTTCAATCCGTCCAGGTCATCAGTGTAAACGGTCTCGCGGGTGGGCGAAATCTGCCGGGCCAGCAGGATCTCGTCGACTTTCTCCTTTAGCTCATCGTCGCCGGGCCGCATCAGCAGGACCACCTCGCGGTTCTCCGCCAGCGCAAGCGGCGCGGCCAGCTCGTCGTACGCGCTCGCCACGGCGTACCACAGGTTGTTGTCGCAGACCGTCGCCTCGTATTCGCCGCGGGCGACCCCGTCGATGATACTTTCCGTCAGCAGGGTTTCCGGCACGGTGTTTATACGCAGCCCGGGCACCTGTTTCTGCAACTCCAGCAACGTCTGGTAGTACGAGCTGGACGCTCGGACGCTGATCTCCATGCCGTTCAGATCATCGAGGCTGTCCGGGACGCTTTCGCCGGCGGGGACGATCAGGTATTCATCGACAAAGTGGTAGGGCACGGAGAAGGCCGTTTTCTCCATCCGTTCCGGGGTATCGGTGAGATTCGCGGCGATGAGGTCTCCTTCACCCAGCAGGAGCTTGTCGACCATGGACCGGTGGTCTTCGACGGTGACGAGCCGCAGATCCAGCTTCAGCGATTCGGCGATACCCCGCGCGATGTCATGGTCGAGCTCGACCGGTTCCGCGTTGCGGGGCAAGTGGTCGACCGCATCCGGACGGACGATGACGCGGACGACGCCGCGCGATTGAAGCTCCGGAAGATCCCCGGTGTATTTGGGCGGCACCGGGATTCCGGAGCCGTCGCAAAGCACGGCGGTCAGACCGATGAATACGGCCGTTATAAACAGCACTATTGCGCGTGTCGACACACCCTTCCTCCTTCTCGACATTCCCCGCACCGGGCATTCCTGCCAGGGACCTCAACTTGACAGTCCACGGGTCTTACGTTAAGATACAGCCCTTGAAATATATGCATCGGCGCCGGCGATGCGACAAAAAAATGCCGGAAGTACCGGCCCTGGCGGGAAGGAACGGACTATGGATACCCTTATAAACCTCCTTGAACAGTCGTGGCAATGGACGGGCCAGGAAATCGGCATTGCCTTCGCGATTCTCCTGGGGACCTTTGTCGTAAAATGGGTGTTCAAGCACCTGATGACCCGCGTCGCCAAACGGCTGGCGCGCGTTACCTCGACCCAACTCGACGACATGCTGATCATGGCGGTCGAGAAACCCCTCGAATGGGTGATCGTCGTGCTGGGTCTCTACCTCGCCATCTATACGCTGCGTCCGCCCGACATGGTCATGGGGGTGTTGCAGGCCGGGTTCTGGGTGCCCTTTTCCCTCCTGACGGCCTGGATGATCTTCCGATGCGTCAACGTCTTCACGTCGATGCTCAAGGAGTGGGCGCTCAAGACGGACACGGCCCTGGACGACCACCTCGTGCCCCTCGTCGAGCGGGCGCTGCAGATCATGGTATGGATCCTCGCAGCCCTCATGATCCTGCAGAATCTGGGTTACTCGGTCTCCGGCCTGCTCGCCGGCCTGGGGATCGGCGGACTGGCCGTAGCCCTCGCCGCGCAGAAGACACTGGCCGACGTCTTCGGGTCCATTATGCTGCTGGTCGACCGGCCTTTTGTGGCGGGAGACTGGATCGTGTCGCCGGACCGGGAGATCGAAGGCGTGGTGGAGAGCATAGGATTCCGCAGCACTCGGATCCGGACCTTCGAACAGACGCTCGTCGCCATCCCGAACAACCGGCTGGCGGAATTCGTGATCGACAATATCTCGTCCCGTCCGTACCGCCGGGTATGGATCACGGTCGGACTCACCTATGATACGCCGTCAGACTCGATGAAAGAGGCGGTTTCAAGGATTGAGAAACTGCTGCGCACCCATCCGGAGGTCAGCCAGGAATCGACCATGCTCGTGCGGTTCAACGAGATTTCCGAGAACTCGCTCGACATCATGGTCTACTACTTTACCGCGACTACGGTGTGGGCCGACTACCTGCGGATCAGGGAGGACGTCAACCTGAAGATCATGGAGATCGTCGAGTCGCTCGGACTCGAGATGGCCTTCCCCACCCGGACGATTCATCTCTCGCCAGACACCGAAGACCAGAAGACCGGGGATTAGGGCTCAGACGGCCACACGTTCGGGGATCAGGGCTCAGACGGCCACGCGTTCCAGCCAGGCCCGGTCCGCTTCGATCCCGAATCCCGGGGCGTCGCTGGGTGTGAGGGCGCCGTCTTTGATCACGGCCGTACCCGGTAATTCAACCATGTCGGACAGGGGCACTCCGGGCGGAGAGACCCCGCTGGAACGTTCTCCCCATTGGGCCGCGGGCATGGCGAAGACCAGGTGCTGTCCGTAGGGATCGTTCATGGCGCCGTGCGGGGCAACCGTCAGGCCCGCGGCCTCGGCGATGTGGCAGATGCGGACCGCGGCGGATAGCCCGCCGCACCACTTGACGTCCGGTTGGAAGATGTCCACCAGCCGGTGCTCCGCGGCATACAGGAACGGTTCGGCCAGGTACCAGTGTTCTCCGGTCGCGAGGCCCTGCCCGGGCAGCCTCTGGCGGACCGCCGCGAAACCGCTCAGATCCTGGGGCATCAGGTAGTCTTCGAGCCATTTCAACCGATAGGGCTTCAGCGATTCACCGAGCCGCACGGCGTATTCCACGTCCAGCGCCATCCAGCAGTCCAGCATCAACTCGACTTCGTCACCGATCGCTGCCCTGGTTTCCGCCACCATCTCCTCGGCCCGGTTCAACCCGTCGATTCCATCTTCCGGTCCAAACGGCATGGGGAGTTTTACCGCTTTGAATCCCAGTTCGAGGTACCAAGCGATATCGAACCCCGTGGCGTAGCAGATGATGCGGTCCTTCTGCGGACCGCCGAGCAGTTCGTACACGGGTCGGCCCAGCAGCTTGCCTTTCAGGTCCCACAGGGCCAGGTCCACGGCGCTGATGGCGTAGCTCGTCGCGCCCTGGCTTCCGTAGGCCGCGCTCGCTCTAACCATAAGATCGTAGCACTTTTCCGTGGCCATGACGGACTGCCCCGTCAAAAGCAGCCTGAAATGTTCGTTGACTATGGGAAGGACGGGACCGCTATGCTGGGTCAGTCCCAGGCCGAAAGTACCGTCGTCCGCTTCCACGATACACGCCGCGGACGGCCAGGCGGGTCCCGCGTCCCCGCGTCTGCCCCGGTACTCCGGGTACCGGTCCATGGGACCTGCCGGCTGCCGGCCCTTTCGTTGCAGCGATGTCTTTACCGCCTTCCTGGCCTTGGAAAGGTCCACGGTGAAGGCACGGATATTCCGGATATTCATGGGGTTGCCCCTTGCCGTTCGTCATCCGGGTCGCCGTTCGGGTCGTCCTCCCGACCGCCCTGCGAGCCGCCGTCCGGGTCGTCCTCCAGGCCGATCTCCCGACCGCCGTCCGGATCGTCCTTGACGATGTCCTTGACGTGGTTGTAGTGGGCGGTCTCGATCAGTTCCAGTGTTTCCGGGGACAGCACGGCCTTGATTTCATCCGGAAAGGGCATGGCCAGCCCCGCGTGCTGGGGCTTGTAACGCAGTACCAGGATGCGCCGGATCCGGTCGCCGGGCCGCCATTCGAGGATGCCGTGGGTCATGAGCTCGGAAGTCACGATGATGTCGCCCGCCCGGGGCGTGATGTTGACCACGCCCTGCGCGAGGTCCTCCACGCCATGCATGAGTCCGTTGTTGAACAGGCTGTCCGGCCGGGGGAAATTCGCCTTGTGAGATCCGGGCAGCACGATGAGGCCGCCGTCGCCGGGTAAAACGTCGTCCAGGTAGGGAAACACGATAATGTCGTCGCAGTAGACTCGTCCATGATGGGTCTCGTAGCGGGTGCTCTCCCAACCGAAACCCTCGCGGGCGCAGTGCAGGCCTCCCACGGCCGATTCCCCGGGACGGTCCACCTGGAGCGTCCCGCTGATCAGCCGGGGCTTGTCATTGGTGAGTTCCCGCACGATGGGCCAGATGGACGGATGGCGGGTCAGGGCCTCGAGCGACTTGTCGAAGGCGAAGCCGTGGAGATGGCGCTTGCCGTCGAACCCGAATCCCGGCGGCAGTTTGTCCTCCGGCGTGTTCATGTAACGGGCCGACGCGCGCTGGCAGGCCTCGAGCTCCTGCTTAGACAGCGCGTTCTCGATGTGCAGGTAGCCGAACACGTCGAACAGGTACCGTTGTTCCGGGGTCATCATGCCTGGCTCCTCGCCTATGGCCGCTTGCTTTTCTGATACAGCCGGTTTTCTGATCCGACCGCTTTTCCGATCCGGCCGCTTTTCCGATCCAGTCGCCGGTCCAGTGATTGCCGGACCGGTGTTTGCCGGACCGGCGTTTGCCGGATCAGGCTTTACACCTCGAATTCCTGTAGCAGGTCGTCCAGGCGCCGGACGAACCGGTCGCGCTGGTTTTCCGGGACATCGTGCACCCGGGCGACCACCCGGCTCATGTCCGCTGCTGAACGGCCCGGGCGGTCCGGGCATCCTGAGCGGTCCCGGTAGCCTGGGTGGTCCGGCCTGTCCGGTCGATGGGGCGGTTCGAAGATGGTCACGTCGTCCGCCGAGTATCCCGGGTAACCGGTGACGCTTGGTGCGGCGTAGAGTTCCCGCAGCAGACCGGACATGGCCCCGTCTTCCCCGTAGACCGCACAGGCGTCCCTCAGGCACCGCGGCAGATGGGTCGGGCTCGAAACCAGGATGACCCGCTCCACGTTCCGGTCGACGAAAATCCGGCCGGCATGGGCGATTTCGTCACGGGTGTTCTTCGACGCCCGGTCCAGGTGCAGCATGGATTCGATCCGCTGCCTGAACCCGCCGGCCGCCGCCGGACGGGTCAACTCGGACTCCCAGCCCTTGAAAACCGCGAATCCGGCGAGTTCGTCGAACCGATCCCACAATAGCCGGACTGCCGCCTCGGATTCGAGCAACCCGTCCTTTTCCGAGGCGCCCGAGCCGAAGACCATCACGTCCGCCTGCTCGCTCAGGGCCACGAACACGCCCATGGGCACGCGGCCGATCCGTTCCGGCGGCGTTCCCCAGGCCACGTCCTCCCACAGGGCGGCATGCAGATTGTATCCATGGACGAGGACGCCCGTTTTTCGCCGATGGGCGTCGCGTGGATTACTGGCGGTCATGGGCGCGCTCATGCCAGGCTCCATCATCCCCGAAGGAAACGCAACGGGAGGCGAAGTGCTTCAGGGCGCCGCTCTTGACCACAATCGCTTCCGGTCGCAATACGGCGGCGTAGCTGTTCAGCAGGGCGATCAGATCCAGCAGCGACCGGTATCCGGAAATCCCGGACATGTCTATGTAGATTTTGTTGAAGTCCACGTTCAATTCGAGGGCGGCCCGCACGTCGAAGGCGTCCAGCGTTTCAAACCGGATGTGGGGGTGGCGTTCCCGGGCCCGTTCGATGACCACAGGGCTGACGTCCGTACCGATTACGGCTGCGGCGTGTTCGGCGATGATCGTGGTGGTCGTGCCCCATTCACAGCCGATTTCGAGCACGGAATCGGAACCGTTTACCCAGCGGGGTATGCTGGCCCGGTACTCCTTGACGCCGCGGGTACCCACGAACAGCGTATCGGATCGGTACTGCCTGTTGTTCGCCATATCGGACCAATAAACAGGCGGCCTGGGACATCGTCAAGAAGGACGGCGCGCAGTCCGGATCTTCGTGCTGAGCCCGGTCGTCGAGCCGGCCGGCTGCCGAGACGAAAAGCCCGGCCATCGATTTGATCGGCAGAGACCAACGCGCGCTAGCTGCCCGTCGATCGATAATGCCGGAGTCCGAGTCGCCAGATAAACAGCGACAGGATGAAATAGAACAGGCCGAACAAGGGGGCCAGGTACTGAAACGCGAGAGACGTGCCCAGCGGATCGGACCGGCCGAGGATCGCCAAGACCGGGAAATAGGTCACGCATCCCATGGGGATCACCATGGTGAAGAACCGGCGGAACCAGGCACGGTATATGGCGAGCGGGTATTTCGAAGCCTCGATGCCGCCGTAGGTCAACACGTTCATGAGCTCGAGGGTCTCCGTGGTCCAGAAGGACACCGTGCCGATATTGATGAACAGCCCCAGAAAGAAGCAAGCGCCGCAGCCTATCGTGATCACCGTGAGGGCCACGACCGATGGAGACCAGTCGATGTCCAGATAAATTGCCGCCCAGAGCAGCACGGCGCCGCCCTGCAGGAAACGCCCAAGCCGCTTCAGGGTGAATTCCTGGCCGATCAGCTGGAGCACGGTGCTCCGGGGCCTGAGCAGCATGCGGTCGAACTCGCCGGTGCGCACCAGCTGGCCCACGTGGTCGAAACCGCGGGACAGCATGTCGGTTACGGCGAAGGCCACGTTGACGATCCCGTAGAAGAAGGCGACCTCGGCGAGCGACCACTGGTTCAGGCTGCCGAAGCGGTCGAACAGGGCGAGGATGCCGATGAACTCCACCCCCGTGCTGAACAGCTGGCCCAGGGTGCCGAGCAGGAACGAAACCCGGTACTGCATCTGGCTTCGCAGGGAGATGCTCACGTAATGGGAATACAGTGCAAGCGGGTTCGCCATCCTTCAACCTCCCTGTACGACCAGCCGGCGGGTTGCTTTCGAGAGCAGCCACGCGCCGAATGCGACCAGGATGACGATCCAGATCAGTTGGTGAAAAAGCACGGCCCAGGCTTCCGTGGCAGGGATATGGCCCATGTACAACCTGAACGGCGCGTCGCAGATGCCGCGGAACGGCAGGATATCGAGTACGCGCTGCGCCCAGTCGGGAAAGAGGGGCAGGGGGATGACCATCCCCGCCAGGAAATAGATGAGCGGTGAGACCAGAAAGGATACGCCTTCCCCGGAAATCGTCCACATCAGCGTGATGGACAGGATCACGGTGAGGGCCGTACTTAGCAGCACCGCGCCGACGGTCGCCGCGAGCCAGAACAGCAGGGCTTCGGGCGAGGCGGGCGCCTGCATCCCGAAAAAGAGCAGCGCCAGGATCGCCAGCGGGATGGAACGCATGAAGGTCGGCGCGAGCCGGAATGCCATAGACCGGGAAAACCAGTAGGTATAAAGGTTCACGGGTCGGACGAGTTCATAGGCCACGGTACCCGACCGCACCATGTTGCGGATCTCCGTGTCCGGATTCCAGGGAAGCAGGCCGAGCAGCGCCTGGCCCAGCCAGATGTAGGTCACCACGTCCTCGAGGTGCATGGGCTGGGGTGCGCTCGTTGACCGGTAGAACGCTTCCATGGCCATGACGCGGATCGCGCCCCAGCCGATCTGCGTGACGAACCCGGCAATGGCCGCGGCCCGGTACTGGAGGATCATGCGGAAACGGGCGGACAGCACGGCCGTGTAGGGGAGAACGAAGGATTGCATCATGCCTGTCCGGATTTATCGGAGTTCGTGTTCGTCGTACAGCCGGGAGATGATCTCTTCGATGGGCGGGTTCTCGACGAACAGGTCCTTGATGGCGTACTTCGCCGTGATCCGGCTGATCAGCGCAGCCGTCGGGACGCGGTCCGGATCGAACTGCAGGTGGACGCGGTTGCCGCTGCGCGAGATGAAGGTGACGTCCGGATCCTCGATCGCCTGGCCTTCGTCGAGCAGGTCAATGATGAGGCGGCGCTCCCGGGTGACGCGGGCGCGAAGGTCGTCCAGCGTGCTGTCGGACAGGATCTTCCCGTGTCCGATCACCATCACCCGGTCGCAAAGGGCCTCGATGTCGTCCATGTCATGGGTGGTCAGCACGACGGTGACGCCCCGTTCCCGGTTCAGCCGCTTGATGAAATCCCGCACGGCAAGCTTGGAAACGGCGTCCAGGCCGATGGTGGGCTCGTCCAGGAAGAGCACCGAAGGCGCGTGCAGCAGGGCCGCGGCAAGGTCGCACCGCATGCGTTGACCGAGACTGAGCTGGCGCACCGGGACGTCGTAAAGCGGTTCCAGATCCATGAGCGCTGCGAGTTCGTCCCGGGCCCGTTCGTAATCGCCGCTCCCGATCCGGTAGATGTCCCGAAGCAGATCGAAGGACTCGATAACGGGCAGATCCCACCACAACTGGGTCCGCTGGCCGAACACCACGCCGATATTGGCCGCATTGGCAATCCGGTTGCGCCACGGGATGCGGCCGTCGATCTCGCACCGTCCCGAATCGGGCACCAGGATGCCAGAGAGGACTTTTACGGTCGTGGACTTGCCCGCCCCGTTGGGACCGATATAGCCCACCAGTTCTCCCGGATCCAGTTCGAAGGAGACGCGGTCCAGGGCCCTGATTGCCCGGTATTCGCGGCGCACGACCCCGTGTAGCGCGCCCCAGAGGCCGGGGCGCCGCTGGGCGATCCGGAAGGTCTTGACGATGTTGTCGACGAGGATGTGGGGCACGGCAGTCACCTGGAAAGACGGCGCTTTGGCGCGATACGGTCCGGGCGTACGTTGCGCGGCATAGTTAGCAGTTAGCGCGGTGTACGTTGCGCGGCGTGAATAGTGTTACGGAAATCTTAAAGCCGGGCTAACCGGCTTCAGTGAACGTGGAAAGATACTCCGTACTCAGGCCGCCGCGTACGAGCGCCTCCCAGCACCGGATAGGGGACTCGCCCAGGATGTCGAGTAGGTCCGCCCGCAGCCGGTCGAGGGAAGCCGCCGAGGACCCACCGGTATTCGCCCCACCGGTTTCCGGCCCACCGGTTTCCAGGTTGGCCAGGCGATTGAGGGCGTCCATGGCGAACCCCACGCAGATGACGTTTCGGTCGCTGCGCACCACCTCTGCCAGGGCATCGATGGTGGCATCCAGCGCATCGCCCGCAAGGCCTGCCCCGTGGGAACAGAGGATGACCATGGACCAGAGGGCGTTCTCCCGCACCGCGGAGCGCACCGGATCGAATCGCTCGAGGCCCATGTCGACGCCGTTGCCCTCGCAGACGTCGCACGCGTCGGTGGGTCGTACGAACTTGATACTCCGCTGCTGGGCAAGGTCCATGCTCAACCGGTTTTCTTCCCGTTCGAGACTGCGGACCAGCGCCTCGAAACACCGGGGCACCAGGGACTGCCCAACGCCCGTCCCCGCGGCGCGCCGGCCCAGGCAGCCCAGCGTCCCCGCGGCGACGGCGCGGACGTACACGGAGGGGTCGTGATCCAGCAGCGATGTGACGGCGGCCATAACTTCATCTGTAAGCGGCGCACAGTCGCCCAATCCGTACGCACCGGCCTTCCTGACCCATTTGACCGGTGACTTCGTCGCTTCGACAAAGGTTTCCGTGGCCTGCTTCCCGACGGCGATCAGGCCGTAAGTCGCCGCGCGGCGGACACTCTCCCGGTGACTGTAGAGTGCTGTGCCGAGATGCTTGACGGCCAGTGCGTCGTTCCCGATCGAGGCCAGTCGGTAGGCCGCACCGATACGCAGAGGTTCCGCTTCGTCACCCATGACATCCATTTGTTCGGCCAGTTCACCGGCCTCCGCTTCCCGTCCCGCCGGGGGCAGCGCCCGGGCTTCGGACCGCGGCGGCGGCGTCCGTCCAGTCCGCATCCAGTGATTGTGGTATCTCCAGACCACGGTCGTGTCGTTGTTCGCGTCGCGCAGGTCGACCCCGGTCAGGGGATCTACGCCGATTTCGTGCCAGGCGATTTCTCCGTTCTCATCGCGGTCATCGCTGTCCGGTTCGGTGGTCCGATAGATCCAGAATCGCCACATGAAGCGAGGATGGTCGTCCCACAAGCGCCAGTCGTCTCTCCGGTGATTCCCCCGGTGGAACGTGTTGTGGGAGTAGAGCAGCACGCTGCCCGCCCGCAGCGGCGCCGCCTCGAGGGGTTTCACGAGGGGCCAACCCGTGTTCACCACGGCTTCCCGCATCCGGATGTCGTGGGCCGTACGCCGGTGGACGACGTCCTCCCAGTCATATTCGGAATCGGGGCCGCTCACCGGGACGCCCTCCATCCCGCTGATTTGATATTCGAAATCGAGATGGTCGGCGCCGGCGAAATTGTCGTGGTTTTCTTCGTGGTTGTACGTCCAGTAGTGGGAGTAGGGCACGGTGGCCGTGGGGCCCATGACTTCGGTCACGTCCTGGGGATAGTAGAGCATCTCGATCTGCACGGCCTGGTGATGGCGCTGCTTGCGGCCGTTGTACGGACCGTTGTCGTCCTTGTGCCAGTGCTGGTCCCGGGCGCCGCTCGCAAAGGAGGCGTTGTGGGTGAAGGGGACGATGGCCCAGTTCCGGCCCACGATCCGGTTGCAGGCGTCGACCACTCCCGGCGCGTTGATGACCTCCAGGACTTCCGGTATGCCGCCCGGCGTCACCGATTCTCTTGCCAGGTAGGCCTGCTTCTCCAGCGTGTAGATGCGTTGGTGGATCTCTTCGGGGATGCCGAGGCTTTCCGGCGGCAGGGCGATGATGCCGCGACTGGCGAAATCCCGGACGAGGTGGTCCGGTTCGGTGTAAGGCAGCGAAGCATAGGTTTTCGTAGCCACGATCAGCGCTGTCTTTCCCGTTCGGCCTGGCAGGCTCACTCGATGCACCGTGATGAGCGATGTCTGGGTCGCATAAAGGTCCGAAGGCATGCGCCCGGGGACGTACCATCTACCTGAGCGCCTGCCTGGCTACCTGATCGCCAGACTGACTACCTGAGCAGCAGTCTGAGTGCGTCATCGAGAGGGCTGGCGCCCGGTCGAGGAATCTACAGTCGAATGGGGAGGTCGTCAAACCTGAAATTGACTCGTGGGGCGCGGACGGTTCACTCGTGCTGCAAAGCGTCCACGGGATCGGTGTGGGCGACGGTGACGGCCCGGTAGCTTACGGTAAGCATCGTGACGGCGATGGCCAGTGCCGCGGCGAGTACGAATATCCAGGGAGAAAGGTCCGTACGGTACGCGAAGCCATCGAGCCAGTCGTTCATCACGAAGTAGGCGATGGGCCAGGCGATGAGGTTGGCGTACACGACCAGCCGGACGTATTCCTTCGAAAGCAGCGCGACGATGCCGGAAGCCGATGCCCCCAGCACTTTCCGCACGCCGATTTCCCGGGTGCGTTGTTCCGCCGTGAAGGAAGCGAGTCCCAACAGGCCCAGGCACGCGATGAAGACGGCCAGGAGGGAAAAGCTGCGAAAGATGCTTCCCTGCCGCGCTTCATTCTGGTACAGCCGGTTGAAGTCCTCGTCGAGATAGGAATACGTGAACGAATCGTCCGGATAGACCTCGCGCCAGCTGCTTTCCAGGAATCCCATCGTTCCGGCCACGTCATCCGCGGCGATCCTGATCGCGAGATAGTGGAGCGGGTCCGGACCGGGCGCCAGTTGCAGCATCATCGGTTCGATGCCGCTGTGCAGCGACCGCACGTGGAAGTCCCGCACGACACCGATGACCCGGCCGTCCTTGAAGTTGCCCAGGCGAATCTTCTTGTCGAGCGGAGCGCCTTCCCAGCCCAACCACTTCACGGCGGCCTCGTTGATCACGAACGCCTGCAGCGTATCCGTTGGAAAGGACCTGGAGAAATCGCGTCCCGCCGTGAGCTCGATGCCCATCGTGCGGATGAAATCGTGATCGATCCACATGTTGTTGATGCGGACCAGTTCCTCTTCCGGCGCGCCGTCCGGCGTGAAGAGGATGTCGTTCACCAGGCCACCCGGCATTTCGTTCGCCACCGTGACGCCCAGTACGTCGGGATAGCCGGCGATCTTATCCTTGTAGGTATTGTAGATCAGGCGCTGCCTGGGATCTCCGAGCGGCATGACCACCAGCTGTTCTTTCTCGAATCCCAGGTGTTTGTTCTGCACGAACCGCATCTGATCCGCCACCGCGCCCGTGCCGATGATGAACACGACCGATATCACGAACTGCAGCACGACCAGGATCTTCCGCAGGTTCGTATTCACCGCGCCCGCCCTGGAGGAGCCCTTCAGCACGGCGACGGGTTGGAACGACGACAGGAACAGCGCCGGATAGCTGCCGGCCAGCGCACCGGCCAGTACCACGATGCCGACCAGGCCGAATGCCATGCCCATATCGTCGAAGGCAAAGACCAGTTCCTTGCCGGCCAGGGCGTTGAACGCGGGCAGAAACGCATAGACCAGGCCCACAGCCACGACCAGTGACAGCACCGCCATGATCGTGGATTCGCCCATGAACTGGCCGATCAGCTGAACGCGGAACGCCCCCAGCACCTTGCGTATGCCGACTTCCCGGGCGCGGCCGGCGGAACGGGCCGTCGCCAGGTTCATGAAGTTGATGCAGGCGATCAGCAGGAGAAAGAACGCAACGGCCGAGAAGATGTAGATGTAGGCGATATCGCTGTTCGCGCCGAGTTCACTGTCGAGGTTCGAGTGCAGGTGAATACTGGTCAGCGGCTGAAGCACGGCTTCGATTTGCGCGTTGAACTGGTCCAGGGCCGGTCCGTAGCGCGATTCGATGAACTCTGCCAGTTTCGGATCGAGGGATTGGGGCGGGAAACCTTCGGCGAGTAGCAGGTAGGTGTACAGGTCCGGGCCGAAGTTCTGCGTATTCCGGCCGTAATCCGTTCCCCCGTAGATGGGGTTGACGTTGAGCGTTTCGAAGGACCCCAGGAAGCCGAAGGTCATATGGGAATTGCGCGGCACGTCTTCCATGACGCCGGTCACGGTCAAGTCGTACGTGTTGTCGATCCGGATCACCTTGTCCAGCGCATCCTCGTCTCCGAAGTACCTGGCCGCCGTGGATTCGGTCATGACCACCGTATTGGGGGCATTCAGGGCCGTGTTCGCGTCGCCGCGTACCAGGTTGAAGTCGAACAGGTCCAGGATGCCGGGATCCGCGAAGTAGAAACCCGGCTCGTTGAACCGTTTGTTGCCATCCACGTACGTGACCTGCCAGGAGACCAGCGGTGCCTTAATGCGGGTGAACCCTTCGACTTCCGGGAAGGCGTCGGTCAGCATCCACCCCCACGCCGTCGGACTCCGCGCGGTGCGGGTTTCCGCCCTGTCCGGCGTCTCGATCGACATGGTGAGCCGGTAGATGCGGTCGTGGCGGGACGCGTACCGGTCATAACCGAGTTCGTCCTGGATATAAAGCAGGATCAGGATGCAACAGGTCATCCCGACCGCGAGCCCCATGACGTTGATTACGGCGTAACCTTTGTGGCGCAGGGCGTTACGATAGGCAATCGTGAGGTAGTTGCGGAACATGATCGCTTGGTATCCTGTCTCGAGCAGGAACTCGGGTGAGTCGGCGCGTCCGTGCGGCAGTGCGAATCAGGTCCGCTTTCGACGTGCTCGATCGGCCGTACATGCAGGCGGATGTCGATCGTTTCGACTCGATCGAATCAAGAAAGGTTGCAGAGGAAGTGGGTTTTGGGGTCTGCGGCAACTGGGGAAATCATTGATGCCGACAGGGGAGAGCACACCGGGTACGGTACGCAGGAGGATGCGGTCTGCCGGGCCACGCCAGGCAGGGAAAGGCCTCGTCAGAGCAGTCCACGCCGGTGCGGGCCACACCCGGGCGGGCCACGCTTGGGCGGGCCACGCCTGGGCGGGCTACGTCAGTCGGAAGGCCCGTTTCGAAGCGGGTAACACGTTTTAAAAAGGAAAATGCCGAGGGACAGAGTCGAACTGTCGACACATGGATTTTCAGTCCACTGCTCTACCGCCTGAGCTACCTCGGCAAACGTGTCGGGTAAAGCCTGTCAAAATTAGCGATGGCCAGGGGGAAAGTCAACAGAAATAAGCCTGGCGAAGCGAAATCCCGGCGCGACTTAAAACGGAGTAAACCGGGGGTTGAACGCGGCTTCCGGCTATTTGCCCTCGACCGTGCTGTCATCGAAATGCAGCATGAATTCGAGGTAGTCGAGTTCCCGGTCGATGGTCTGCCGCTTGGTGACGATGGTGTTGGTGGCCAGGTAGTGCGCCAAACCGCGGAACTCCTTGCGGACGCGGACGAGGCGGTTGCGGAGATAAGGCGCATTGGGGTTGTCGCCGGGCAGGGCCAGAATCTGTGCGTAAAGCCTTTCGATTCTCCCGTCCGTGTCGACCAGGGGATTGCGGACCTCGTCGATGTAGTCCTGGTCGTGGCATTCGCCGCAGGGCGCGGTGATGGACACCATGTCAATGTGCACTTCCGTCACGTCGTGGCTGTTGTGGCAGGTGACGCATTCGGGTTCAAAGTCATTGGCTTCGAAAAGGTCTCCGTGGGCACTCTCCCAGAAGCTCTCCAAGGCCTCCGGGTGACAGCGTCCGCAGTCGTCCGGAACGGCTTCCGGCAGCGGTGCGTCCATGAACCCGTTCTGCTCGCCCATAGCCACGGTGAGAATGGTGCTCGTGGGATCGCCCCCGTGGCACGTGTCGCAGAAGACGCCGTTCCACGCGTGGATGCTGCCCTGCCACTCGGCGACCTGCCTGGCGAGGGGTTCGCCCAGGCGCTGGTGGCATAAGGCGCAGTTGTCGGTCATCCGCGTTTCAAGCTTCTGCCAACTCGTAACGGGAGAATCGGGGGTACGTTGAGATTCGGGAGTGCGTTGCCCGCGGGCCGTAGGCAGTATCACGCCGAGCACGAAGGTCAGCATGATCAGAACGGCGACGGTCCGGAGTAAAAAGGACACTCGACGAGCTTTCCGGGTTAGGATTTCGACCGACTGTAGATACGACGCTGCAAACGGAATAGTATACACCGTCCAGCGCTTCTCACTTCAACAAAAAAGCTATTCCAATGGTAACGTTCGCCGTGCATGCGATCAAGTACTAACCGTAAACTACGCCCCGAGACGCGGGCCAGAATTCCCTTTACACGAAGCGCTGGAATCCTATCTTTACCTGTGTTTTTTACATGAAGAAATCCGGATGAAACCCTTCTTAAATATGGGGAATCTCGAATGAAACTGGTTCAATTCTACGAACCCGGCCAGGAGTCCGGCGTGGGCATCTTCCAGGACGACCAGGTCATCGACCTTTCGGAGGTCATGCCGGAGGTGGAGACCGTCAACGACCTCCTGTACGTATCCGGAGCGGCCCGTCTTTCACTGTCCGAACTCGTCGAACGCGCCATGAACGACTACGAAGGCCAGCTGACCGGGTTTTCCTACGAATCGATCGACGTTACGCCGGACGTGGGCGTCCCGCACCTGATGGTACCGATTTTCTCGCCCGAGGTGTGGGGCTTCGGCGTGACCTACAAGCGGAGCGCCGAATTCAGGGACGACGACGCCCAGCAGAACATTTATGACCAGGTTTACCAGTCCGACCGGCCGGAATCCTTCTTCAAGGCCACTGCTTCCCGTTGTTCCGGACCCAATGCGCCCATATGCGTGCGCAGCGACTCCAGCTTCACCGCCACCGAGCCCGAACTGGCCTACGTGCTGGGCGACGAAGGCGAGATCGTCGGTTACACCCTGTGCAACGACGTTTCGGCCTGGGATATCGAGAGGTCGAATCCCCTCTACCTGAATCAGTCCAAGATCTACCAGGGCTGTTGCGCGCTCGGGCCGGCCCTGGTCACCGCGGACGAGATCGACGATCCCTACGATATCGACATTCATTGCAGGATTCTGCGGGACGACGCCGTCGTGTTCGAGGGAGAGGCCAACACTTCGCAGCTGGCGCGCAGTTTCGACGAGCTGAACGAGTACCTTTACCGGGACAACCTGATCCCGACAGGTACGGTCGTTTCCACGGGCACGGGCATCATCGTGCCGAACGACCTGGGACTGCGTGAGGACGACATCGTGATGATCGCCTCCCCCCAGATCGGCGTGCTCTCCAATCCCGTCCAGCAACTCTGACCGGGACACTTCAATCTGACCAGGATACGGCAATGGGCAAACGGAACAGCGGACTCAACCGGCACCAGAAGGCCTGGCGGAAGCCGGGCGAGGAACGGGTGAGCCGGGAAGATATCGCGGAACTCCTGCGCCTGTCCGAAAGCGGGGATCCCGACGACCGAATCGTGGCCGCGACCTACATGTGCCCGTGCCATGTCCGCCACCGCAACGAGGAAGTCTGGAAGGCGCTCTACCGGATGATGGAGGATGTAGACGCCCGGGTCCGGCGGCGGGCCTGGCATACGCTGGAAGACGGGGGCTGTCCCACCGATCCGGCCTTCGAACCCATCGTCCGCCGCGCGCTGGACAACGAAACGGACCGCCAGGTACTCGGATTCGCGCGCCAGTTCGCCGAACCGTTTCTCAATGAAGACACGGTGTCCCGGATGCGCGAGGAAAAGCAGGCAGCCAGGCATCCGAAGCTGACCGGCAAGTGCGACTTCTGCGGCAGGACCCGGGTACCGGTTGCGCAGGACTACGAGACGGAGATCCCCGCGGGCGGGATGACCCGCGCCGCGTGGATATGCGACGAGTGCTCCGCCGGGGGCGTCGACGCCTGAATGGTCCGCATGCCCTGCCGCCTCGACCTGAGTGAATTCCCCTGTTCCACGCTTCCCTGACGACTAACCCTGGAAAGGCAAATCGGTTCATTCAAATATGTCAAATTATGAAATCGCCGTGATCGGCGGGGACGGCGTCGGTCCCGAAGTCATCGAGGAAGGCATCAAGGCGCTCGAAGCGCTGGGGACCCCGGCCTTTCGATTCATCCGTTTCGACTGGAGTTCCGAACGCTACAAGCGAACGGGAAGGTTCATACCCGAAGGCGGGTTGGACCGGCTCGCGGCCTTCGACGCCATATTCTTCGGCGCGGTGGGCGACGAAGAGGTGCAGGACCACATCACCCTGAACAACCTGATTCTCCCGATACGGCGCAGATTCGACCAGTATGCCTGCGTCCGGCCCGCCTACCTGTACGCCGGCGTGCAGTCTCCCTTGGCGGGAAAGGGGGCCGGCGACATCGACCTGGTGGTCATCCGGGAGAATACCGAAGGGGAATACGCCGATATCGGGGGGCGGGTGTATCAACGGACCGACCAGGAGGTGGCGGTCCAGACCTCCGTCTTCACGCGGCACGGCACCGAGCGCATCATCCGCTACGCCTTCGAAGAAGCGCGGCGCCGCGACGGCCGGCGCAAGGTCACGTCCATCACGAAGTCGAACGCCCAGGGCCATGGCATGGTTTTCTGGGACGAGGTTTTCGACTGCGTGAAAGCAGAATACGGGGACGTCGAGACCGAATCCCTCCTCATCGACGCCGCGGCCATGGACTTCGTGCGCCGGCCCCAGGATTTCGACGTGGTGGTGGCTTCGAACCTCTTCGGCGACATCCTGACCGACATCTCGGCGATCACCGTGGGCAGCATGGGCCTGGCGCCCAGCGCGAACCTGAACCCCGAACGGGTACATCCCTCCATGTTCGAGCCTGTCCACGGCTCCGCCTTCGAACTCATCGGTAAAAGCCAGGTCAATCCCATCGCCACGATCCTCGCGGCGGCCATGATGGTCGAGTTTCTGGGTGAAGAAAAGGCCGGAGCGGCCATTCGCGAAGCGGTATCGGAGAACCTCGCCGAAGGGCGGATCCGCACACCGGACATCGGCGGCCGGTCGAGTACCGTGGAAGTAGGCGTTGACATCGTGAGGCGACTGTCGAAATGACCGGCGCGGCATTGATTACGGTCGACGGCAGATAGGCAGAATGACGGTCCATTACACGAGGCCGAGTTCGGCCATGGTCCCGCGCAGTGCGTCCCGTTGTTTCTTCGACAAGGCTCTTCCCGGCGGCCGCGCCGACCCGCAATCGATCCCCAGCCGCTCGCTGAGCGCCGCCTTGGCCACCGAATGGAACTCGCCGCCGCACGTGCCCAGGGACGCCCACACCCCGCTGGCGCGGTCCTGCGCGGTTTCTGCCCGTCCGAGATCTCCCGCGCGATAGGCCTTCCAGATTTCCACCCAGTATTCCGGCGTTATGACCGGTGGTCCGTCCACGCAGCCCGTAGCGCCGATCGTCAGGGCCGGGAGCATCAACTGGTGGTTGCCTACCAGGCACTTCAGCCCCATGGCCGAGAAGCTGCGCACGTTGGCAAAAACCGGGGACGAGTGCTTGAGTCCGGTCAGCTGCGGCACCTTGTCCTGAATCTTCTGCATCAGTCCGGGTGTGATCTCGACGCCCGTGGACTGGGGCAGGTTGTAGACGAATAAGGGTAGGTCCGCCGCGGCCGCCACGACGCGGTAGTGTTCAACGATCGCTTCGTCGGTCCGGCCGTAGAAAAAAGGCGGTACGCAACAGATGGCCTCAACCCCGGCACCCGCGGCATGTTCGGCCAGCCGGGCTGCCCTTTCCGTGGTCGCGGCGCCGACATGCATGATGTTGTTCACCCGGCCCCGGGACTGGTCCGCGGACGCCGTAGCGATCCGCATGTTCTCCTCGTCGGTGAGCAGTATGCTTTCCCCCGTCCCGCCCGCGATCCAGAATCCGTGGACACCGGCCTCGATATTGAATTCCATGACCCGGCGGAACGCCTCTTCATTGAAACTGCCGTCGCTGTGCATCGGGGTGATGATGGCGGGCAGGATACCTTCGAACGCGGACATGCCATCGGCTCCTTCCTGTCTGGTCGACTTTTGGCGAACGGTGCGGACTGGGCAGACCGTGCGGACCGGATGTTCCCTGTTGCGCAGGCGAGTGTGCGCCTCAATGCGCCTCAACGCAATCGTGCGTGAATCATGAGGAAGGTAAATCGAATGGGAGATTTTGGAAGGGTTATTTCACCTTCCGGAATGGCCATAAACCGCTTGACATTAGACGGTTAAACTATAGTTATACTACGAACATCACCCGGCCGAAAAGACCGGCGATGCACCCGGCTGTAGAGGCGGACGATGCATCCCGCCGAAGGGGTCGGTCGATGCACCCGCCCGCGCAAGATCGGAATCCGCATAGCATGAGCACGCAGAACAGACTGGTAGACGAATACGACAAGTTTCTGGATTGCGTGCACTGCGGACTGTGTCTTCCCGCCTGCCCGACCTATACCGAACTCGGCGTGGAAATGGACTCCCCCCGCGGCCGCATCCACCTCATGCGGGCCTACGCGGACGGGCGTATCGACCTGACGGATCACTTCGAGACGCACATCAGCGGGTGCCTGGACTGCCGGGCCTGCGAAACGGCCTGTCCCGCGGGAGTACACTACGGCAGCCTCGTGGAAGCGGCCCGCGCGGAGATCGTCGAAAAGCGGCCGCGACCCTTGCTCGGTCGGCTTTTCCGGAGTCTGGTGTTCGAGCGGTTGCTGCCGTCCCGTTTCCTGCTTGCCGTCGTTTTCCTGCCATTACGCTGGTACCAGGCGCTTGGCATTCAAAAACTCGTACGGAGAATGGGGCTGACGAAATGGCTTCCTTCCCGCCTGCGCGGCATAGAGGCCATGATGCCCGACATGCCCAGCGCTTCGATGAAGGCGGAGCTCAGGTCCTTCGCCCCGGCACGGGGGACCGCGGCCTACCGCGTGGGCCTGGTTACGGGATGCGTGATGAACGAGATGTTCACCCACGTGAACGCCGCCACGGTCCGCGTGTTGAACGAAAACGGATGCGACGTGGTCCTTCCCGAAGCCCAGACCTGCTGCGGCGCGCTGCAGGTACACAGTGGGGAGCGCGGTGCGGCCGAATCACTGGCCCGCCGGAACACCGATGCCTTTGAAGAGGCGGAAGTGGACGCCGTCATCATCAACGCCGCGGGATGCGGCGCGCAGTTGAAGGAGTACGGCGACCTGCTGGCCGGGGATCCCGACTACCACGACCGTGCCCGAGTTTTTGCGGACAAGGTCAAAGACGTGCACGAGTTCCTCGCCGGGATACCCGTCAAAGAGGACATGGGACCGGTCCGGGCACGGGTCGCCTATCACGATGCCTGCCATCTCGCTCATGGACAGCGCGTACGCGAAGAGCCCCGTAACCTGCTGGGCATGATTCCCGGCCTCGAACTCGTCGAACTGGAGGAATCGGACTGGTGCTGCGGCAGCGCCGGCATTTACAATATCACCCATCCCGCCATGGCGGACCGGCTGCTCGCGCGCAAGATGAACCACGTCAGGCAGGCTGCGCCCGACATGGTGGCCACCGGCAATCCCGGTTGTATCCTGCAGATCCGGCACGGCATAAACCGGGACGGCGAGGAGATCGAGGTCCTTCACCCGGTGGAACTGCTTGACCGGGCCTACCGCATGAAACGCGAGGAAGAAGCGAACGTTCAGCTTTCCGAATCTGACGGAGCGTAGCCGGCTCATCGGCGAACGGGTTCGAACCCGGCGCCGCAAACCCCATAGGAGGTTACCCGCCATGCCAGTTTTTGAATACCACTGCTCCCATTGCGACGTGGATTTCGAAATGCTCGTCTTGAACGCGGCCGCATCGGAAAGCGTTTCCTGTCCCACGTGCTCAGAAGACGACGTGGTCAAGAAGTTCTCCACTTTCGCAACAGCTGTATCGGCAAAAGACTCCGCGGCTACCGCGGCCACTCCGGCACCTGTTCCCTCCTCGTCTTGCGGACCAGGCTGCGGATGCCATCATTAACCCATGTATCCCATGAATCACCTTCGCTGATCGCCAGCGCTTTCGGGCCGGTATCCCGATGTGCAACAAGGGACCGCGATCGTTCCAATACGGACAGCAACGCATGCAAATAGACGTTAAGATCGGACGGATCGGATCGGAAGTCGACACCACCGTGATCATCGGGTTGTTTAAGGAGGAACGGCTCGAGGAGAGCGACGCCGCGGTCATGGAATCCGCCTTGCACCGGTATCTGCGGGACGTGCAGGCCCTGGGAGATTTCAAGGGCGAAGACCAGGAAGTCGCAGTGCTGTATCCCCTCGGCCAGGCGCCGCCGGGCCGCATCATCCTCGTGGGACTCGGGTCGCGCGGCGAATTCTCCCTTGAAACGGCGCGACGCGCATCCGGCATCGCCGTCAGACGGGCGCTGAAGCTCGGTGTATCCGAACTGTCCACAACCGTGCACGGACCGGGCACTCCAGACGGTCCGGACGCGGCGGGTGCTTCGGACAATCCGGGCCCGCCGGGATTCGAGCTCGGGGACTGTGCACAGGCCACGGTGGAAGGCTTGTTGCTGGGCGCATACCGGTACGACAGCTTCAAGACCGGTGGTACGGATCGAACCGTGCTCGAGTCGGTGGCCGTCGTGACGCCGCGACGGGCGCAGGCCTATGAAATCAGGGACGGGATCGAAGCGGGCCTGATAAGCGCCGAGGGCACCTCCATGGCACGGGACCTTTCCAACGCGCCCGGCAATGCGATGACCCCGCGCAAGCTGGCCGCCGCCGCCCGGAAAATGGCCGGGGAATCCGGACTGAAATGCCGTGTCCTGACGCGGAAGGACATCGCGAAGGAACGCATGGGCGCCCTGCTCGCCGTCAACGCCGGCAGCGAAGAGCCGCCACGATTCATCGTGCTGGAACACGGCGAAGCGTCCGACGGGACGGATACGCTGGTATTCATCGGCAAGGGCATCACCTTCGACAGCGGCGGCATATCCATCCAATCGAGCGGCGGCATGGAGGAAATGAAGCACGACATGTCCGGTGCGGCCGCGGTGATCGGCGCGATGCGGTCCATCGCCCTGGCGAAACCTTCCCTGCACGTGGTGGGACTCGTTCCCGCCACCGAAAACCTCCCGGACGGCAAGGCGCTCAAGCCCGGCGATATCATCACGACCCGCTCGGGCAAGACGATTGAGGTGATCAACACCGATGCCGAAGGACGCCTCGTACTCGCCGACGCCCTGGAGTACGCGGAGCGGTACAATCCGGCCGCTATGGTCGATCTGGCCACGTTGACAGGGGCATGCGTCGTTGCCCTCGGCTACGCCGCGACGGGGATGATGGGCAACGACGACGGGTTGCAGGACCGGGTCCGGTCGGCCGGAGAGACCGCGGGAGAGCGGGTCTGGCCGCTTCCGCTGTGGAAGGACTACCACGACCTGATCAAGAGCCATATCGCCGACGTGAAGAACACCGGGGGACGGTGGGCCGGTGCACTGACCGCGGGCGCGTTCCTGGAGAAGTTCGTCGACCGTCCCTGGGTACACCTGGACATCGCGGGGACCGCGTATACGGATGCGAGCAAGCCCTATTGCCCAAAA